>NZ_JBVAXU010000004.1:0-183182 GCF_055419505.1 Mycobacterium sp. IDUB_9
AGGTGTAAAGCATCAGCCGAAACACTGTCAGCCATCACCCGACATTGAAATGTCAGCCATCACCCGACGTCATACAAAAACGTGAGTGCCCCCGGCAGGATTCGAACCTGCGACACCGGCTTTAGGAGAGCCGTGCTCTATCCCCTGAGCTACGGGGGCTCGGGACCTATCGAAATAGGTGTTCTACAACCCTAAGGGACGACTCATCTTAGTTGGCGAAGCGCCGATCAGCGGCATCGGGGTTGTCGCGAGGCGGTGTTCATGTCGGCCGGAAGCCGCGAGGAGCTTGGCCGGGCGAATGTCGCCGGCGCTCGCGTAACAGCGGATCGGCCATACTGGCCCGATGGGGGGATGGGGTTTCAATCGGGTGCAGTTGTCGACCGGATCACGCGGTAGCGGCCGGCGTCGCCGATGAGCCAGATACTGTTCGCCGCGGGCATAGCCATGTTGGTCGCGCTTCTGCTGACCCCCGTGCTGATCCGGATGTTCACCCGGTTGGGGTTCGGTCAGGAAATCCGCGACGACGCCCCACAGACCCACCAACGCAAACGTGGCACCCCGACAATGGGCGGTCTGGCCATCCTCACCGCGATCTGGGCAAGCTACCTGAGCACCAACCTCATTGGGCTCGCACTCGGGGGAGGCGGCCCGTCAGCATCTGGCCTGCTGGTTCTCGGACTGGCCACGGCACTGGGCGCGGTCGGCTTCACAGACGACTACATCAAGTTGCGGCGCGTACGCAATCTCGGCCTGAACAAGCGAGCCAAGTCCGCTGGGCAATTGGTCGCGGCAGTCCTTTTCGCCGTACTCGCGCTGCAGTTCCGTAACGCTGACGGCCTCACACCGGCAGGCACCGAATTGTCCTACGTCCGTGAAATCGCTGCGTTTGCCATGCCGGCTGTGGTGTTCGTCCTGTTCTGCATCGTCGTGGTCTCTGCGTGGTCGAATGCCGTCAACCTCACTGACGGTCTCGATGGGCTAGCCGCGGGGACCATGGCGATGGTGAGTGCCGCCTACGTGCTCATCACCTTCTGGCAGTTCCGAAACGCATGTGCCCTCACCCAGGAGGACGGTTGCTACCACGTCCGCGACCCCCTCGATCTGGCCCTCGTCGCCGCTGCCACCGCCGGCGCCTGTATCGGATTCCTATGGTGGAATGCCGCACCCGCCAAGATCATCATGGGTGACACGGGTTCGCTCGCGTTGGGCGGCATCATTGCCGGCCTATCGGTCGTCAGCCGCACCGAGCTCCTGGCCGTCATCCTCGGTGCCCTGTTCGTGGCCGAGGTGACCTCCGTCGTCATCCAAGTCGTGGCGTTCCGCACCACCGGACGACGGGTCTTTCGATTGACCCCGCTTCACCACCACTTCGAGCTGATGGACTGGCCGGAAAGCGCACTGACGATACGGTTCTGGCTGATTGCGGCAATCGCCAGCGGCCTCGGAGTCGCGCTCTTCTACGGCGAGTGGTTGACGGCTGTCGGAGCCTGAGGACTGGGTGAATACTCACGGTCCGATGCGGATCGGGCCGGGGCTCCAGAGCCCACTTCGAACGGCCGTCCCGAGCTGCAAATGGGCTTCGGGAGCATCGACGACGGGTGTGAAACGGCGCAGGGAGCCCCAGTCGCGGCCCCAGTCCCGGGACAGGTACGTGGGCATCACCTGAGCCCGCAGTATCAGATCGGTGACACCCAACGGGCCGCCGTTTTCGCCGGATTGCCAGGTGTCTGGCATTTCGATCTTTGCGGGGTAATCCGGTGAGATTCGGTAGTGGGGTAGCTGGGTGACGCCGTTGGCGTGCAACATGGGCTGCTGGCACGGAAATACCAGTCCCACCGCCCAATCCAGTAGCACCGGCTGTGTGGAGCCGAGGTATTCCTGCATCGATCGGAGCTCAGGTACGCGCGGCGGGGTGACGGCGACCCAATCTCCCGGATCCAGTGAGCGGTCGTCGGCGACAATTCGGACGTAGGAGGCGTCGGCGGGGATGGCGGCGCGCGGGAAACGCAGATTGCGCCAGGCTGGTTGCGGGCCGATGTCGTACGGGAGGAGTCGCCCGCCGGGTACGGGTGCGCCGTCGGGTCCGGGTGTGCCGTATTCCAGGGCGACGGTTTGAGCGGCGGTGTGGCCGGAGAGGACGCTGTCGCCGGTGATGGTCCCGGCTGCGGTGATCACCACGAGCGGGTGGGCCGCGTCCGCGGCCGGAAGCCGGTACCACCCGGAAGTGAGCGTGCTGACTTGCTGAGGGCCGGTGGTGAAGCTGCCCGCCACCGGGACGCGGGCGGGATCAAGTCCGTAGGGCAACACGACGCTGGAACCGTTGACCCCGGGCTGATCCAGGGCGGTTGGCGCATCCCAGTCGTAGTCGGTTCCGGATTTCGCCTGGCTCTGCCAAATAGCCTCTGCCAGTGTGTGTTCAGGTGCGCCATTCGGGTCGAAGCCGATCGGCTCGGCACCGCCCAATGGCCCCAGGGTGCCGTAGCGTCCGGGCACCGGCGCGAGGAATCCGGTATTGACGTCGGGCTCGACGAGAACATCGTCGGCCAGCCCGCATCCACCGGCCAGCTCGCGCAGGTTGGCCCAGCCGTTGGAGTAGCTGGGGTACTGCTTGACCGCTCCGGTCAGCATCGATCCGGTGCACACCACCACCATCAGCCCGGCTGCCACGGGCACCGGTGCCGAGGTCAGCATCCGGGTCAGCCGCGCGGGAGGTCGCCGCGGTGGGACCAGGTGCAGCCAGCCGGCGTAGGCAGCGGCCGCCAGACACAGCCAGAGGAACACGGCGCTCGCGGTGACCGGACCCCAGTGCGGGCTGCTGTCGTTGAACGGCACCCCGTAGCTGGAGACGTACCAAAACCCGTTGGTAGAGGCGAAGCACAGGGCGAGAACCAACAGCACGATGGCGAGAAACGCCGTCTGGTTGCGTCGTGAGCGCAGCACCGTCGGACCGAAGAGCACGGTGGCCACTGCTGCCATCGCCGCGCCGGCGGCGGCGAACAGCCCGAAATGGTGGATCCACTTGGTCGGGGCGAACGTCAGCAGGAAGATGGTGGCGAAGATAACCCCCATCAGTCGCCACACCGGTCCGACTGCGAGCCCGGGTATTCGCTTGCGGCGCAACAACAGCAGCATCGAGGCGAACAGGCAGGCCATGGTGATCAAGATGCCGAAGCGGCGGGACAAGGCGGCGTCGGTGGTCTGCAAGAAGAGGTAGAAATAGCGCAGATTTTCGGTGTACCAGGGCTGCGCGGGCCCGATCGCAGTGCGCACTGTGGTGGCTTCGCGCACCGCTGCCAAGGTTTGGTCGGCGAAGATCACCGTGAGGACCACAAAGCCGGCTGCGGCCAGGGGCAGCAACACCGGCCAGATCCCCACCGATTTCGCGCGGGCGACGATGATTCGCACGATCGGACGGCCACCGGCCAGCAGAACCGCCACGGCGATGATCCCGGTGGGCTGGATGCCGAGTGTGAACGCGGCCACGACGATCGCCAGCCCGACGGGTGTGGCCCGCCGTGTCGCAATGGCCCGCTCGACAAGGACATAGGTGATGAGGGCACCGGTGGCGATCTGACCTTCAGGCCGCAATCCGTTGTTGAACGGCATCCACGCCGCGATGAACACCAGCGCCGCTGCCCACACCGCGGCACGGTTTCTCACCACCGCTCGTCCGAGCCGGGGCAGAACTTCCCGGGAGAGCAGTAGCCAACACACCAGCGCGCAGATCAAGTCCGGCAGGCGCAACCACAGGCTGGCGTGACTGACGTGGGTCATCGCCGCGATCAGCTCGTAGTACCAGCCGAAGGGATCCTCGGGGCTGCCGTACCAACGGAAGTAGTTGGCCATGTAGCCGGCATGGCTGGAGGCGTTGGCCATGCCGAATTGGTAACCGTCATCGGATGATCCGGCACCGACGACAAACCAGACCACCGATACCACGATGACGGTGGCATCCACCGCGGTGAAGGTGCGCCAACGGGTCGGAACGAGGCGCCGCGCGCGCCGCCCGTCGAGGCGGTCAAGTCGCCACAACGCCAACAGCGCGACGATCGTGCCGAGGATGCCGGCGATCATCGCGGCGGTCTTCAGCGGTGACGGGGAGCTGGTGTAACGGGTGTCGATGGTCGCGGAGAACGACAGTCCGGCCGGGGCGGGACCGCTCAGGTCGGTGAACACGCCGACGATCTGGGGCCGCAAGTTCGCATCACCAAAGCCGCCGCGCAACGGCCCGCCGGTATCCGTATCGATCAGCCCTTCGACCGCGGCGAACGTGCCTGCGATCGAGGAGGACAGCTGCAGCCGCTGACACTGCGGGTCGCTCAGTCGGCTGCGCGGCACGCTGAGGACCACCACGTTGCGGGCGATCACGTCGACTCTTTGCGCCGTGGCCGTGACGAACAGTCCGTTGAGCATTGCCTGCTTGCCGGCCGTCGGCACCGTGCTCAACACCAGCCCGCCCGAGGCAGGCATATCGCGAAACACGGTGCACGGTAACGACGCATCCAAGGACACCGGGGTCAGTGCGACCAACGGTGCGGTCACACTGCCCAGCCGCCCATCCTGCGGCCACTGCAGCGACGCGGTGGTCTGCACCACCGGCAACACCGGGATCAGTGCGCTGGCCACGAACCCCACCAACCCGGCGATGATTGCAACCCATCGCGTCACCGGCAACGGTCGGCGGCTGCGTGCTGCGGGCGCCTCCGAGAGCCCGTCTCCGGACGCAGAGGCGACGTCCTCGACCAGGCTCACCGAGCGTCCCTCGCCCTCGTGTTCGCGCGCACCGCATCATCAGTATCTGAAGCGAGTGTTACAGTCAAGCGTGCCGCGACCGTTCGACCGCGACAAACGCGAAGAAGTATTGGCCACCGCGGGCGCGATTTTGGCGCGCACCGGAGTTGTCGACACCTCGCTGCGTGAGCTCGCATCCCAGATGGGGACCAGCGCTCGGATGTTGGTGTACTACTTCGGCACAAAAGAGCAACTCATGCTTGAAGTGTTGAATCGCCAGCAGCGCGCGGCCATACCGGAGACGGAGAACCTGGTCCTACCGGAGTCGATTGCGGCACATCGTGAATGGTGTTTCGAAGACTGGTATGAATGCACGCGCGGCGAGCGTCGTGACAGCCTGCGCATCGTGCTGCAGATCTTCGGCGCGGCGTGCGGCGTCGACAGTCCCTACCGCGAATACACCTGGGACACCCTGTCGCTGCTGACGCGCAACTCCAAGGCTCGTCTTCTCGCACTTGGGATGCCTGCCCGCGTCGCCGAGACCCGCTCGCGCATCGCGCTGGCAACCTTCCAAGGCTTGATCATCGAATACTTCACCGCGCCCGACCCGACCTTCGTCGACGAGACATTCGCCAGGTTCGTCGACGAATTCCTCCTCGCGCCCTTCGGGCCTGCCGGCCCGCCGGGCGCCGAGGACACACGTTGATCGGCGGCTGACCCGAAAAATCCGATCTGCCAGACGACTCCGCCGGGGTTACCCGTGACCGCACATCGGAGGCGGGCACTTCGGGCCCTTCGGTGACGCCGGCTCCGATCGCGGCTGTTCCGAACGTTGCTGAGGAGCTTGCCGCTGCGCCGGGGCCTCGCGGACCGGCGGTTCCTGTCGAGCGGGCGCCTCCCGAGGAGGTCGTTGCCGAGCAGGTGCCTCTTGCGGAGGTGCCTGCCGGGCGGGTTCCTGCCAGACCGGTGCCTGGCGCTCAGGAGCCTGATACGTGGGAGCCGGGGCCTCCTTGGGAGCGGGGGCCTCGCGCTCGGGCGCTGGTTCCTGCCACACCGGCGCCTCGCGCTCAGGGGCCTGGGTGGGGGCCGGTGCCTCGGGCTCGGGTACCTGGACCTTGGGCGCCGGATCACTCTGCGCCGGAGGCTCTTCCGGTGTATTCCGCTGCTGCGGAGGCTCCTGTTGTCTCGGTGCTTCTTGGGGGCCCTGCGGCTCCGAAGCCGGCGCCTGCGGATCAGGAGCGGTCTGGCGCGGCGCGGGGGCCTCGCGGGGTCGATCCAGCGCCGGGCTGGGTGGGCTCTCCGGTTCCGGCTGGTCTGGCGACGCCGCGGCCGGGTTCGGCCGGTCAGCCCGCGGTGGCGTCTCCGGCAGCCCCGGGGAAGGATTCAGGCCTGCTTCGGGCGCCGGTGCAGTGTCCGGCTTTCCCCGCGGTTTGTCGATCGTCGGCGGCGTGTAGGCAGGTACCGGCGACAGCTTGGGTGCGTTGAACCCGGGCGACACTTTCGACGGCGGCGCAGCCGGTGCGGGTGCCGCCAATGCCGGTGGTGCGGTCAACGACGCTGGCGCAACCGATGGTTGGTGGCGTTCCTCATGGGCATCGGGTCGTTGCCCGAATGTCGACGGCGGCTGCCACCCGCGAAGCGTCTTGGTGTCCGGCGTGAGGTCCCTGGCGAAGTCGCGTGCGGACTTGTCCCCGAGCTCCTTCATCAGGGGACGGGCGGTACGTGTCACCTTGTCATTCGAGATGAACTGTGTCAGTGAGGCATTCAGGTTCACCACGGGCGACGAAACGTGGATGTTGATGTTCGTGCCCACCCTGACGGCCGGCGGTGCCCAATCGCGGTTGCGCGGATTGTGCCAGTCTCGGTTCCTGTTCCAGTTCTGGTACAGGTGCGGGTCGAAGCCGTGGGCCCGATCCCAGTGTGTACGGCGGTACACCGGGTCGTAGTTTCGGAACTTCCACCGGTAGTACTGCTGGTATGGATGATGACGGTCGTACCAGCCCTGGTTGCGGCCCTCCCAGGGGCGGTCGCGGTGCTGGCCCCATTCGTTGCAGCCATTGCGGTCCCAGCCGTGGCGGTCGTAGCCGGCCCAGTTATAGCCCGCCCAGTTGTAGCCCCAGCGGTCGTAGCCCCACCGGTCATATCCCCACCGGTCATATCCCCACCGGTCGAAGCCGACGAAGTCGTAACCGTACTGGTTGTAGCCACTGAGGTCGTAGTTGTACCAGCTGCCGGAGTCATAGCCGTAGAGCTGTCCCCAGGACGGGTCGTAGTAACCCAGGTTTCCCAGGTTGGGTGTCACCGGCGGGTCAATCGGCTGAGGCCAGTCGGCCATCGGGGCGTCTGGAACGCCGGGCGGCGCTGGGACGTAGTCGTCGGGTGCGCCGTATCCCCAGGTCGGCGCGGCCGCGCTGGTCAGTGCCACATCGTCCTGCTGCAGGTCGGGGGCCGGCGGCGCCGCCGGAGGCGGTGCGGGCAACGGCGCGAGTTGGAGCACCGTATCGGGTGTGTACTGCAGCAGTTGTTGTGTCAGTTGGAGATAGAGGTTTTGCAGGCTGGTGCGCTCAGTTGACGGCGACACGAAGTCCAGGTCCTGCTTGGCTTGATTGAGCGCGGTGCGGGCGTCGGTCAGCTCATCGGCGGTGGGTTGCTGTCCACTGCCGAGAATGTCCTGCGCCTTCTTCAGATCATCTACGACAGCGGTCAAGGCGACGTCTTGAGCGTGGCCGGGAAAAACCGTCCGTGCAACGCCCCACAGAGCACCTCCGGGTGAGGTCTCATAGGCCGCGCCGAGTAGGCCAACGACGAGAACTCCGACCATTGCGGCGGCGACAGTTGCTTTGGCTCGGCGTGAGCCGGGTACGAGCCTTCGCCGCCTCGGCGGAGGCTCGGGAAGCTCTACAACATTCTCGCGGACCGGTCGGGGCCCGAGAATCGTCATGCCGCCCTCCTCAACTACGGCCGATGGCCGTGCTCGCGCCGCTCCCGACCGCGCGGATACAGATGTCCCGGTGCACTGACGTGGTTCTGCCGGTAGGTAATGCCTACCACAACTGCTAAGTGCAACTAAATTTTATTTATTCCCATGACGGATGCCAGCATCGCGCGAGATTCTCATCAACCCATAGCTGTCGCACAGGAATTCACAGGAAGGCTGGGTTTGCGGCTATTGCTCGCCGGTCTCCACGACGGCCTTGATCCGCTCGAGGGTCTTGCGCATGTCGCGGATGTTGCGGCGCTGACGGAGTTGCCCGCCGAGCAGTGAGAACACAGTGGTGAAAGCTCCCGGCGTCATCCGGAAGGATTCGGTGACGTCGGTCTCGGTTCCGGCCGGCTCCAGGCGGTAGTGCCAGTTGTTCACTGCTCGGTCGCCCACCAGGACCGCGAAACCGAACTCACGCCCGGGATCGCAGGCCGTCACCTTGCACGTCGTCCAGTAGATGGGACCGATCTCGTTCCGTTTGACGTGTCCCCGGAACCGCGCGCCGAGGGCAGGACCGGTGGCACCGCCGAGCCACTCGGCTTCCATGACCTCCGGCGAGAACTTCCCGGTGTTGCGCACATCGGCGATGAGATCCCAGATGCGATCCGCCGGTGCGGACATGCGTACGGTTGCTGAGCCTTCCATGGACATGGGGTCCGCCTCCTCGGGGCAATGGCGTCAACGTAACACCGGGGCGGACCGGGACTACGGGTTTCCAGGGGTTCGTAGCGCCCCGCGGCCGTGTGATCGTCGACGCGTGAGCGTTTCCCGGGCCACGCTAAGGATCGGCGGGTGCGCCGGTGTCGGCGATCTCGCGCATCTGGTCGATGAGCCGTGCTGCGACCTTGGCGGCGAGCCACAGCGCCGTCTGGTCGTCCTCCGGCAAGCTCGCCAGCAGGTCGGCGATGCGCTGCTTGCGCACCACGGCCCGCTCATCCCACAGGCGCCGGCCGCCCTCGCCGACTTTGACCAGGCAAGCGCGGCCGTCGTCGGGGTCGCTACAACGCTCGACCAGCCCCTGATTTTCCAGGCGCTGTACAAGCTGTGTCATGCCCGACTGGCTCGCGCCCTCCGCCTCGGCGAGTGCGGTGACGCGCATCGGCCCCTCGCGGTTGAGGCGAACCAGCACCAGTGTCGCGCTCGCGCTCAATCCTTTGCGATCAGCCAGATGCCGCCACATCAGATCAGCGCTCGACACCAGCAACTCCGAGACGGCTTCCACGCTGCCGGTGGCCGGCTGACTGCTCACAGCTCATTTATATCACTGATAGGAAGGAATATTTCGAGGGTTGATGCCTGCACTCCGCGAATGATCGCTGTCAGCTGTCAGATTGCTGTAAACCTGCGCGCAGTGCCAGCTCAACGCTTGAGATTTAATTCATATATGCGATATATATATCGATCATGATCGGGGAGCAACCTGCGCGCGAACGTGGCGATCGAGCGGATCGTCGAGGTGGCCGCAGACCACGAAGCCGAACGATCCTGCAGAACGGCTGGCTCCCCGTCGTCACCGCCATCGTGGTCGGCATCGGAGCCTTGGGAGTCTGGAAGGTGCACCAGATGTCCGAACCCGGCCCTGTGCCCACCGTCCTGGCCGCGCAGGCACCGGAGCAGTTCACCCCCAAGCAACTCACCTACGAGGTGTTCGGCTCCGTCGGCGACGGTGGGATGCTGAGCTACGTCGACATCGACGGGCACCCACACAAGGTCGATGTCACCGAGCTGCCCTGGACACATACCGAGACGACGACCCTCACCGTGGTCTCCGGCAGCATCTCAGTGCAGGTCAACGGTGGCGAAGTCGGATGCCGAATGCTGGTCAACGGCGTTGTGCGCGACGAACAATCGTCCACCCATACCGAGGCCGACGTCACCTGCCGGGTGAAGTCCGCATGAGCACACATCGGGCCAACCGCCCCGTCGTCGCACGGTCGGTGCGCATCCTGGCGGTGCCCATCATCGTGTTCTGGGCGCTTCTCGCCGTCACCACCAACACGTTCATCCCGCAGGTCGAACGGGTCGCCGAGCAACTCGCGGGGTCCATGATCCCGAGCTATGCGCCGTCGCAGGTCGCGATGCTGCGCATCGGGGAGAAGTTCCAGGAGTCCACCTCCACCAGCCTCACCATGCTGGTGTTCGAAGCCGATCGCCCGCTCGACGACGGCGATCACCGGTATTACGACGACCTGATGAACCGGCTCAAGCAGGACCCCGAGCACGTGCAGTACGTGATGGACCTGTGGGGCAAACCGATCACCGCGGCCGGAGCCCAAAGTGTCGACGGCAAGGCGACTTTCGTGCTGCTGCGGCTGGCCGGAAACATCGGACAGCTCCAGGCGAACGAGTCCGTGAACGCCGTCCGGGACATCATCGCCGACGACACCCCACCACCGGGCGTCAAGGTCTATGTCAGCGGCGCCGCGCCGCTGGCAGCGGACACCCTCACCATCGCCAACTCCAGCCTCAACAACATCACGATCCTGACGATCATCCTCATCGTGATCATGCTGCTGGTGGTCTACCGGTCGGTCGCCAACGTGCTGGTGCCGCTCGTCAGCGTGCTGATCGAAATGCTTGTCGCCAAGGGCGTCATCGCGACGCTCGGGCACTTCGGCGTCATCCCACTGTCGTCGTTCGCGGTGAACATCGTCGTCGCCCTGACCCTGGGGGCCGGAACCGACTACGGCATCTTCCTGATGGGCCGTTATCAGGAGGCCAGACAGGACGGCGAGAGCCGCGAAGACGCGTTCTACACCGCCTACCGCAGCGTCGCCCCGATCATCATCGGCTCGGGCCTGACGATCGCCGGCGCGTGTTACTGCCTGAGTCTGGCCCGGCTCGATTACTTCCACACGATGGGGCCGGCGGTGGCCATCAGCATGCTGTTCACCATCGCTGCCGCGCTCACGCTCGCGCCCGCGCTGCTGACACTGGGCAGTCTCTTCGGTCTGTTCGACCCGAAGCGCATGACCAAGGGACATCTGTACCGGCGGATCGCGACCAGCGTGGTGCGCTGGCCGAAACCCGTCTTCGTCGCAAGTACCGCGGTCGTGATGATCGGCGCGGTGTTCGTCCCCACCTTCAAGGTCAGCTACGACGACCGCGCCTACCAACCTGCCGATGGCTCAGCCAATCTCGGTTTCGAGGCCTCGGATCGGCACTTCTCGCAGAGCAAGTTGTTCAGCGAGATGTTGATGGTCGAGAGCGACCACGACATGCGCAACTCGGCCGACTTCATCTCTCTCGACCGCGTCGCGAAAAGCCTCATCCGGCTTCCCGGCGTCGCCATGGTCCAGAGCATCACCCGACCTTTGGGACGGCCGTTGGAGCACGCCACGATTCCCTACCTGTTCACGACCCAGGGCAGCGGAAGCGGCCAGCAGTTGCCATTCAATGAGCAGCAGAACGAGAACACCGACAGGCAGGCCGAGATCCAGGCACGCTCGGTCCAGGTGCTGCAGCAGGTGATCGGGCTGACCCAGCAGTTGTCCGACGAATTCCATTCCACCGTGCTGACGTTGGAAAACCTCAAACAGGTCACCGACGACATGAACGCCGGAATCTCCAATCTCGACGACTTCCTGCGACCTTTGAAGAGCTACTTCTACTGGGAGCCACACTGTTTCGACATTCCGGCGTGCTGGGCGATGCGATCGCTGTTCGATTCGCTCGACGGTATCGACAGCCTCGATGCGGAGATTGCCGATGCGGTCACCTCGTTCGAAGCCGTCGACCGGCTGCTGCCGCAGATGATCTCGCAGCTGGAACGGATGATGTCCGACAGTCAGTCGCTGCTCGGTGTCATCACCAACAACTACGGTCCGGCCCATCTGCAGACCACGCAGACCGATCAGACGTACTACGACCTGATCAACGTGGGCAACGACTTTGACCAGTCCCGCAGCGACGACTTCTTCTACATTCCGCGAGAGGCGTTCGACAACGAGGACGTCAAGACCGGCATGCAGTTGATGATGTCGCCCGATGGGAAGGCCGCCCGGTTCATCGTCACGCACGAGGGCAATGCGATGGGGCCGGAGGGAATCGATCACGTCGAACAGTTCCCGGACGCGATCAAGGCGGCACTCAAGGAAACCTCGCTGGCCGGGTCCAAGATCTACATCGGCGGCGCGGGGTCCAACAACAAGGACATCAAGGCCTATGCTGCGTCGGATCTGCTCATCGTGGCCATCGCCGCGTTCGTGCTGATCTTCCTGATCATGCTGTATCTGACCCGGAGTCTAGTGGCGGCGATGGTCATTCCCGGCACGGTGGCGTTCTCGTACGCCGGCGCGTTCGGACTGTCAATCCTGGTGTGGCAGCACCTGATCGGCCTACACCTGCACTGGCTGGTGCTGCCGCTGACCTTCATCATCCTGGTCGCGGTCGGCTCCGACTACAACCTGCTGCTGATCTCCCGGGTCAAGGAGGAGTCCGGTGCGGGGTTGAACACCGGGCTGATCCGCGCGCTCGGGAGCACCGGTGGCGTGGTGACCTCGGCGGGCCTGGTGTTCGCGTTCACCATGCTGGCCATGCTGATCAGCGACCTGCGCACGATCGGCCAGGTGGGGTCGACGGTGTGTATCGGTCTGCTGCTCGACACCCTGATCGTCCGCTCGTTCGTGGTGCCGTGTCTGTTGCGCTTCCTCGGCCCGTGGTTCTGGTGGCCGACATTCATCCGGCAGCGACCGCTCCGCCAGCGGCAGCCGCTGCAGCAGCAGGCGGAGGTGTGACATGACGACATCGACTCTGTACGGCATCCTGTCGATCGTCTTCTTCGCACTGATCTGGGTGTTCGCCGTCGTGGCATTCGTGTTCACCAGGCGGATGAGGGGTCACGCGCACGTCACGTCGAAGCTCGCCATCGGCACCCTGCCGGCCACGTTGCGCAAGGTCCGTAAACGCGAAGCACTCACCGACGACGAACTGGCTCTCGCGCGACAGGTCCTCGCCGACCGCGGCAGCGTTCTGGCGCTCGCGGTTCCCGCCACGCTGTTCTCCATCGGATGCTTCTATGTCTTCGGCAGCCTCGAGCAGTTGCACGGGCACACCCCGTCAGAGCGAACGTTTCTCGGCGTTTTCCCGATGCTCACCTCGACCAACATGGCGATGCAGATACTGCGGAGCGCGCGTCTGAAGCGGCGGATTCCCGATCCGGCGCCGCCGCAGCGCGAGAACTCAGGTTCGACTCTCCATACCGAGCGCGTCGAGTAGGGCGTTGACGGACAGTTTGCCCAGCGCATCGGAGGCCAGTGGGCTGTCGCCGGTGAGCAGGCGGCGGTCCTGATGCACGGCCCCTTCATACGTGTCACCGCAATGGCAGCTCGGCAAAGATCGGCGTGGTTGGCGTCGTCGAACCACCGCCCGGCTCGACGGTGAAGGCCAACGCCGATGCGTCGCCGAGGTCCGGCAGCACCGCCGTGGTGGACGGCGCGACGGCGGCGGAGTCCATGGTGCCCGCCGACTGTGCACCGCCCCCACGCAGCAGCCACATCTGATAGACCGTGCCGGTTTGTGGCGGCGTGACGCCGTTCATCACCAGCACTCCGGCGTTGCGCGCACGCGAGAACACCACGGTCGCGGTACCGCCGGTGGGGATATCCCCGGATACTGTGCGTACGTCGGGTGCGGCGAAGATCTGCTCGGCGGTCGTCGTCTGCGGGCCGGGCCGCAGCGCGATGCCGACACCGACACCGGCGAGGGCAATGACGACGGCCGCCGCGGCCGCCAGGGCCGCGTTCCGCCAGCGCGACGTGGGTCGCAGCTCACGTACCGTTTCTGAGTTCACTGCTGCCAGCAACTGCTCCCGCAGATGCGCCGGTGGCTCGACCGCCGTGCTCGCCGAGACCCGAGCCATGGTTTCCCGCACGTCCCGAACCTCGCTCGTGAACTGGGCCGCGACCTCGGGCGGGGCCGCTGCCAGGCGCTGTTCGATGTCAGCACGCTCACCCTCGGACACCGCGTGCAGCGCATACGCGGCAGCCCACTCCATCAGGTCGTGGTCAGCGGGCTGGGTCATGCGGCCCCCAGGCAGTTGCGCAAGCCGCGGAGGGCGTCGCGGATCCGCGATTTGATGGTGGCGAGGTTTGCCGCCAGCCGTTGAGAGACCTGGCTGTAGGTCAGGCCGTCGTAGTAGGCGAGGTGGATGCACTCGCGCTGGGCATCAGTCAGCGCGGACAGGCATTCGGCGACCCGCCGCTGCTCGTCCTGGGTGATCACTGAGTCGGCGACATGATCGGCGGGCGGCTCCAGGCTGGACGCGCCGTAGCGGGACTCACGTTGGCTGGCAGCTTGTTCGGCGCGCACCCGGTCCACTGCCCGTCGGTGTGCGAGCGTCATCAGCCAGGCCATCGCGGAGCCGGCCGTCGGGTCGTAGCCGTCCGCGTTGCGCCACACCTGGAGGTAGATGTCCTGGGTGGTTTCCTCGCTGTAGCCAGGGTCCCGCAAAACCTTGGCGACCAGGCCGAACACCCGCGACCGGGTCTGGTCGTACAGCTCGGCGAAGGCGTCGATGTCGCGTCGGGCGACCCGCCGCAGCAACGCGTCGAGTTCGGCGGTCACCCACAGCAGCCTAGCTACCGGGGACCGCGCCGTCATCTTTATCCAGATCTCGGTGGCATCGGTATGAAAAACGAAGTGCGCGAACAATATTCCGCGAACCCCGGCCGGCCTGCCATGTGCTTCTCTGCCAGTCGGGCACCGGTTGCGTACACCAGGAAGTACGTCATCAAGACCGGGGACAGCACCGTCGCGAGCGACAGCCAGCCGCAGATGCTCGACAGCCACAGCCCCCACCACACGCAGCTGTCGCCGAAATAGTTGGGGTGGCGGGTCCATGTCCACAACCCGCGGTCCATGATGGCTCCCCGATTGGCCGGGTCGGATTTGAATCGGCGCAGCTGATGGTCCCCGACCGCCTCGAACGCCATCCCGACCGCCCAGACCAATATGCCCACGATCAGAACCGGTCGCAGGCCGGCCGGCGTCGGTCCCAAAGTCGATGACAGCTGCACCGGCAGGGAAACGAACCAGGTCGCCGCACCCTGGATCACGAACACCTTCCGCAGTACGTGACCAGCCGAGTAGTCGCCATCCAGCAATTCCTGATAGCGCGGATCCTCACCCTTGCCCGCGGACTTGAGGACCATGTGCCAGGACAGTCGGCCTGCCCACAGGGTGATCAACACCAACAGCAGGATGCGCCGGAAGGGATCGCCGGTACCGAGAAGAGCGCTGACCGCGGCCACCACGATGAACCCGACGCCCCACGCCACGTCGACGACGTTGTACCGTCCGAGGTTTCGGCCGATCAAGAACGTCGCCCCGTGCACCGCGGCGATTGCGGCGAGCGACACCGCGGTCACGATGAGCAGGTTCACCGGTGTCCTCCTGTCGGTGCGAAAGTCCACTGGTAGACGTCCAGATAGCCCGAGGCGAATCCGGCCTCCGAGTACGCCAGGTACAACTCCCACATGCGGGCGAAGACATCGTCGAAACCGAGCGCTGCCACTGCGTCGCGTCGCGAAACGAAACGCTCCCGCCACAATCGCAGGGTCTCCGCGTAGTGCGGCCGCAGCGACATCATGTCGACGGTACGCAGCCGGGTATGCCGCTCAGTGAGACCGATGATCGCCTCTGTCGACGGCAGCAGCCCGCCCGGAAAGATGTACTTCTGGATCCAAGTGTGGGTGTCGCGCGAGGCCAGCATGCGATCGTGCGGCATGGTGATCGCCTGAATGGACACTCGGCCTCCCGGCGTGACGAGCCGGTCCAGCGCTTGGAAATAGTTGGACCACAGACGGTATCCCACGGCTTCCACCATTTCGACCGACACGACCGCGTCGTAGCAGCCGTCGACATCGCGGTAGTCGAGCAGGTCGATACCGACCTGGTGCGACAAGCCGGCCGCCGCGACCCGTTGCCGCGCGAGCCGTTGTTGCTCGGCCGACAGGGTGATCGATCGGACCTGGGCGCCGCGCTCCGCGGCACGGATGCAGAGTTCACCCCAGCCGGTACCGATCTCGAGTACTCGGCTGCCCGGCCCCACAGCGGTCGCGTCGAGCAGTCGGTCGATCTTCCGGCGTTGGGCGTCGGCCAGCCCGGCCGCCGTTCCCGGCAGCTGCGCGAACAGCGCACTCGAGTACGTCATCGTCTCATCGAGAAACTCCGCGAACAGCTCGTTCGACAGGTCGTAGTGGGCCGCGATGTTGCGTCGGGACTGGGCAGGGTCATTGTCCGCGGAACGCGGGGATCGTGGCAGCGTCACGGTCCGGAACCGTTGCAGGGCAGCAGGAACCAGATCGCCCAACGATCTGCCGAACTCGGTGAGCAACCCGACGAGATCGGTGGAATTCCATTCGCCTGCCATATACGACTCACCGAACCCGATCAAGCCGTGGCAGCCGATCCGCCGGGCCAGTGCCTCCGGCCGTTCGATGACCATGGTGGGCAAGGTCGGATCGGCCGCCCCGATCACGGCTCCGTCGGGCAACGCCATCCGGATCGGCAACCTCGCCGCGGCCCGTCTCAGTAACCGCTCGGCTACGGCCCCGGTGATGACGGCCACCGGTCCGCCGGGCGGACGTGCCACGTCGGGCCACCGGGCCGAATCGATGACGGAATGGGTCTCGGTCCCGATGCTCACAGCAGACTTCCTTGGTGGTCGGTGGGAGTTTCGGCCGATTCGTTGGGAAGGCGCGGTACCACCGGAACCCGGCGCAGCCACAACTTGATCCCCTCCATCCGGATGGCGAGGGCTCCGGCCAGCGGAGCCAGCGGCGCGGTCAGTTGCAGGCGAAGGATCTCCCACGTGTTCGCCGGTCTGCGTTCACCGCGCATGGAAGCGACGAAGGGCGGATGTCCTTGACGGTGAAGGGAAATGGTCACGGCTAGGCATTCGTCCGGTTCTGGTGCCCACACCCTGTAGTGCCCGTCGACGGCATTGAACGGTGAGACGTACATGCGCTTTGGCACGCGCGCGGGCTCCCCGGCGGGCAGCAGGTAGGCATGCCGCTGGCCGTAGGTGTTGTGGACCTCGGCGACCACGAAACGTAGGTCACCGGTGGCGTCGTGGCACCAGTACAGACTCAGTGGATTGAACACATATCCCAGCACCCTAGCCTGCAGCAGAGCAGTGACCCTGCCGCCGCCGAGATCCACGTCGTGCGAAAACAGAAATGCGTCGACACGTTGGCGCAGTGAGTCTTTCGGACCGCCTGCGAAATGGTCGTCGACGTCGAATCGGGCGAACGATCCGAGCCAGCGAGGTAAGCGCGGCATTCGATCGAGATCGACGTACCAGCTGTATCCGCGGTAGCTGAAGCGATGATGCACAGGGGCGCGGCGGATGTGGGCGATCCTGGTGCGGTACAGCGTGGGGGTCAGCATGCCAGCGGTTCCGCAACCGTGCCGTCGGCCCATCGGGCCCCTAGCCGCTCCGCGGCGCGCAATCCCGATGCGGCGCCGTCCTCATGGAATCCCCAGCCGTGGTAGGCCCCCGCGAAGACGACCCTATCGTCGTTGAGATGTGGCAGGAGTTGTTGTGCGGCCACCGATTCGGTGGTGTAGGCCGGATGGGCATAGACCATCTCGGCCAACACCTTCGACGGGTCCACTTGATGGGCCCCACCCAGGGTCACCAGGTAGCGCCGGCTGCCACTCAACCTCATCAGTCTGGTGATGTCGTATGTGACGGTGACGGCGCGATCAACGGGGTCGATCAGATAGTTCCAGGAAGCGCGCGCTCTCGGCAGACGTGGCAGTACCGACTCGTCCGTGTGCAACTGAGCCTGATTGAGGCTGTAGGGGATGGCCCCGAGGATGCGCCGTTCCGCCTCGCTCGGGTGGTCCAGCATCAGCAGCGCCTGGTTGGGATGAGTGGCGATGACAGCGGCATCGAACCGCCGGGGCGGCTGTCCGCCGACGGTGACCAGAACTCCATCGGCACACCGGCGCACGGATCGCACGCGCGCGTCGGTCACCGCCTCGGGCAGTCGAGCCACGATGGCGTCGACGTAGTTGGCTGACCCGCCGACCACGGTGCGCCACGCCGGCGAGCCGAAGACCGACAGCATGCCATGGTGTTGCAGGAAGACGAACAAGTAGCGCGCCGGGTAGCGCAGTGCTTCACCTGGTGGACATGACCACACCGCGGCTACCAGCGGGGTCATGAATCGGTCGATGAAATACCGGGAGAACCCGTGCCGGTGCAGAAACTCGTCGAGCGTTTCCTCGTGCCCGGGTGCCGCGCGCCGCAGCAATTGCGTCGCCAGGCGGTGAAACCGGCCGATCTCGCCCAGCATCAACAGATATCGCGGCCGGCCCATGTTGGACCAGGTGGGGAACAATCCACCCAGGCCGCGAGCGCCGGCGTACTCCAGACCTGTGCCGTCATCGCGTACGGACATCGACATATCTGTGTCCTGCGTGCGGATCCCGAGTTCGTCGAACAACCGGCACAGGGTCGGATATGTGCGGTCATTGTGCACGAGGAACGCCGTATCGAGCGCGACGATGCGTCCCTCTTCGACGATGTGCTGGGTATGGGCATGTCCGCCGAAGCGGGTGTCGGCTTCCAGCAGCGTGACACGGTCACGTGCCGACAGGGCATACGCCGCGGTCAGGCCGGCGACACCGCTGCCTATCACCGCAACGGCACGCCCGCCAGGATGAATGTGTTCCACACCCGGTATTCGGAGCCGGACCCGCCCCGGATGGGATGAGCTCTAGCGGAGTTCGGCGATCACCTTCCCGAAGGCCTCGGCATGGGCGATCTGGACGATGACGTAGGTGATGCCGTACTTCTCGCGCAGACCGCGAATGTGGTCGGCCATGGCGCTGACCGAGCCGGACAGCACGCCGGGATGGCGCAGAAGCTCTTCGTCGCTGAGCCCCGGCAGGAAATGACGGGGGACATTGAGGATGGGCATCTCACTGCCGGGGGCGGGCATCGCGGTGACCGCGATGTTGAGTTCAAGCTGGTCGAACCGGTCACCGGCGGCGTTGCGCAGGAAGGAAATTCGGTCGGCCAATGGATCTCCGTCGACGTGATCGCCGCCGGTGAGTCCGATGATATCGGCGGTCTGGGCGGCCACTGTCAGCAGCCGGTCGCCGTTGCCCGCGATGAGGATCGGAATGTCGGGTGCGTGTTCTTTGAGGTATTCGGTGGTGTGGCGCAGGTAGTCGATGCGCTCGCGTGCGGTCGGGAACGGCAGTTCGGCGGCCTCGAACTCCTCGCGCACGTAGCCGGCACCGAGCCCTAGATCGAATCGGCCTCCGGAGAGATCCCGCAGGGCGGTGGCGTCGCGCGCCAGCAGCGCCGGTTTGTAGAAGGCGGCATTGAGCACGAACGTCCCGACGCGCAGCGTGCTGGTCGCCGCGGCGATCGCGGTCAGCGTCGGGAACGGCGCGGGGGCACCGAGATGGTCGGGAACGTTGAGTACGTCGAAGCCGAGGTCTTCGGCACGCCGGGCCTCGTCGGCGATCTGCGACTGGGATTCGGCAACACGCAGGCTGACGCCAAAGCGGAAATCGTTGGGCATCACCCGATCTTAGGCACGGCGGGTGCATGTTTGGCGGCGTCTGCGGCGGGCAATTCTGAGCCGTGACGAGTCACCCGACGGTGGGCGTGGAGGAAGAATTCCTGCTCATCGACCCACAGCGCGGCGAACCGATCGCCCGCAACAAACAGGTCGCCGCCGCTGCCGCCGAGCACGGGGTAGACCTGCAACTGGAGCTGACCAGCTGCCAGGTCGAAACGACCACGGATGTGATGGACACCAGCACCGCGTTGCGCTGCGAACTGACCCGGTTGCGCCGGATTGCCGCCCAGGCCGCCGCGGCCGACGGGGCGCAGCTGCTGGCCGTCGGCCTGCCACCGACCGTGCCGCACAAATTCCCGGTGACACCGACCGCGCGATACCGCAGGATTGCACACAAATTCGGCATGATCGCCCACGAGCAGGGCATCTGTGGCTGCCATGTCCATGTCGCGGTACCGGACCGGGACGCCGCGATTCACGTCAGCAACTGGTTGCGGCCGTGGCTGCATGCGCTGTTGGCGCTGACCGCCAACTCGGCGATCTACCGCAACACCGACAGCGGCTATGCCAGCTTCCGTAGCGTGCTGTGGTCGCGATGGCCGAGTTCGGGACCTCCGCCACATTTTGACTCAGTGGCCCAGTACGACGCTGCCGTGGCCATGCTGGAGCAGGCCGGTGCTGCACTCGACGACGGCATGATCTATTGGGATGTCCGGCCGTCGGCGAGCTTCCCGACCGTGGAGGTCCGGGTGTGCGATGTGCCGGCGACGGTGGCCGAGACGGTGTTGCTCGCCACGCTGATTCGTGCCGGGGTGATGACGGCGCTGCGCGCGTATGACGAAGGCGAATCGATGGAGCGCTTCGCGGATTACCAAATCCGGGCAGCTCATTGGAAGGCCGCACACGACGGTCTGCAGGGCGACGGTATCGATCTGCTGGGGGAGCAGTCGACGATCCCGGTGGTGGACCTGCTCGGTCGCTTCGTCGAGACTGTGCGGCCGGCCTTGGTGGCGCTGGACGACTACGAGATGGTGCGAGCCGAGCTCGCTCGCGTCGTAGCCGAGGGCAACGGCGCGATCCGGCAGCGTCGGGCCTGGCGACGCCGGGGTGAAATCGCAGATGTGATAAGCGAATTGGCGTCTGCTGTGACCAGCGACTAACTCGCCCAGCGACGCAGAAACTCGATCCAGACGTTCGGCAGGTCGTGATGCGTCGCGCCGTCCAGGATGCGTTCCAGATAGCCGGGGCGCGGTGGCCCGGGCTCGATGCGGTGATCGATGTAGACCCAGGCCGGCTCGGGCCCGCCTGCGGTGTGCACGGTCAATCGGTCCCGGCGGTAGCGCACCGGCACGCCCTCCGCACTGTCGAGCGCGGCCAGGTCGTGGTCGGTGACCTGCCACAGCACGCCGTGCACCTGCGATGCGCCCACCGGTTCGATGGTGGCCACGCCGCGCTGGTTGATCAGCCAGCTGTGGTCGTCCAGCCGGGCCGGCCGGGGATCGATCGCGCCCGGACAGCGCCGGGCCATCTGTGCCACGCACAGATTGGAGCCGTAGGCGAAGTACGGGTGAAGCATTCAGCCCGTGACGGTCAGATAGATCAGCACCACGTTGAGCACACTAATCAATCCGGCCACACCCCAGCCGAGCGTCGTGGTGAGACGGTGGTTGACGTCGTCGCCCATCAGGGTTGCGTTGCTGGTCAACCGCACCAGCGGGATCAGCGCCAGGGGAATGCCGAAAGAGAGCACGACCTGCGAGAGGACCAGGGCCCGGCTGGGGTCGACGCCGATCGCCAGGATGGCCAGGGCCGGGATCAGGGTGACCACCCGGCGCAACAGCAGGGGGTAGGAGCGGCGCAGCAGCCCCTGCATGATCATCGCGCCCGCATACGCACCGACCGACGTGGACGCCAGCCCCGACGCCAGCAGTCCGATGGCGAAAAGCAGCGCCACCGTCGGGCCCAGGGTGTCGCGGACCGCGGCGTGGGCGCCCTCGATGGAGTCGGTGTTGTCGCGTCCCTGCAGGTTGGTGGCGGCGACCAGCAGCATGGCCAGGTTCACCGCGCCGGCGACCAGCATGGCCAGCCCGACGTCGTAGCGGGTGACCCGCAGCAGGCGCCGCCGCGGGGCGCCCGGTTCGGGGTGGCCGTGACGGTCGCGGGCCAGGCCGGAGTGCAGGTAGACCGCATGCGGCATCACCGTCGCGCCGAGCATCGCGGTGGCCAACAGCAGGCTTTCGGTGCCCTGGAACCGGGGGATGAGCCCGGCCGCGACCTCGGCCGCCGGGGGAGCCTCGACGAACAGGCTGGTGAGAAAGCCGATCGCGATGATCATCAGCAGTCCGGTGATCACCCGCTCGAATACCCGCTGGCCGCGGTGATTCTGCAGGCTCAACAGAAGAAGTGAAACCACCCCGGTGATGACTCCGCCCAGCAGCAGCGGCAGGTCGAAGAGCAGGTACAGGGCGATGGCGCCACCCACCACCTCGGCGAGATCGGTTGCGACGGCGACCAGTTCGGCCTGTATCCAGTAAGCGATGCGGGTCGGCGTGCGGGTGTGATCGGCAATCACCTCGGGTAGCGAGCGGCCCGTGACCAGGCCGAGTTTGGCCGAGAGGTACTGCACCAGCCCGGCCATCACGTTGGCCACCACGATCACCCAGACCAGGAGGTAGCCGAACTGTGCTCCCGCACTGACGTTGGCGGCGACGTTGCCCGGATCGACGTAGGCAATCGCGGCGACGAATGCCGGGCCGAGCAGCATCCAGCTCGGCGTCGTGCGCGCCTTGGTGTCCTCCAACAACTGCCCAGCTCCCTATCCGGGTCTGCGAATAGAAAAGTTAGGGTAGCCGAAACCTCTCGGCGAAGCCAATGTCGGGGGTGGTCAAAGGGGTGTCACCGACCGACGGAGATGCCGCCGAAGCCGAATACCCCGCCGTACCAGGGGCCGTAATTCATGGCCGGCGGAGAGGTCACGATCGCAGTGCTGCCATTGGTCTGGCATTGCGTGGTATTGAGCGAGGTGGTGGTGCATTTCGGTGCTGCTGCGCCGGCCGGGGCGGTGAGAATCGCCAAATACGGCACCACCAGCAACGCGGCCACGTACCGAACGATGTTGCTCATGACCTACTCCGATCGATGGAGCAAGTCTACGTCGCAACGGTGCTGTCAGCGCTGGTCAGAGAACGAAAAAATCGTCGTCCCACGGGAACATCCCATAGCCGGGCTGTGGCGGGGTCGAGTCGATCTGCACGTTGCCTTCGGTCGCGCATTCGGTGGTCTGGCCACCCTCGACCGAGCTGCCGCCAGTCACCTCGCACTGGGGCAGCAGGCGAGGTTCGCTGGGGGCGCTGGGTTCGGCCGAGGCCAGCGGCGCCAGGGCGATCGCCGCGGAAGCGCCGCCCACCATGAGGCAACCGGTGAGCGTAGTCAGGCGAAACTTCATCGCGGCGATCCTTCCAAGCAGGGTTTACCCGGGAGCGTACAGACCCTTACCCGTGATCAGGGGCAGATCGAGAGTGGTGCGGATACCCGGTTCGGCGTCGACCACGGCCGGGATCGCGTTGACCACCCGCGCCGCCGTGGCGACCAGACCCGCGTGGTTGTGGTCACCGTTCGGGCTGCTCAGACACAAGTCCAGGGTGTACGACGGTTCACCGGTCACCACGACCCGGTACGAGCCGCCTTCCTGCGCGGGCTGCGGCCACTCGGGGCACAAATCATCGCGCAGCCGCGTCACGTGCTCCAGCACCACGGCAGCCTTGCCATCGCGCATGCCGCGCACCTCGAAACGCAGTGCGGCCGTGGTGCCCACCGGGATGTGCCCGGCGGCGATATCGAAGTCCTCGGGCGCCGGTACCCGGGTGTGTTCCTCGGTCACCTCATCGAGTTCGATGCCGAGCCCGGCGGCCAGCTGCCGCACCACCGAACCCCAGGCCAGACTCAGCACACCGGGTTGCAACAGCATCGGGGTTTCGTCGATCGGCTTGCCGAAGCCCATCACGTCGAACATCACGGCCGCGCTGTCATAGGTGGCGTAGTCGACGATCTCCATGCATCGGATCTGTTCGATCTGCTGGCAGGTGCCCGCAAGGGCAAGGGGCAGAAGATCGTTGGCGAAACCGGGGTCGATGCCATTGACAAAGATGCTGGCTCCGCCCGCCTCGGCGGCACTGGCAATGGGCTCGATCAACTCGGCCGGCAGCACCTCCCACGGGTACTGCAGAAACACCGCGGAGCTGGCCACCACGTTGACCCCGGCCGCCAGGATGCGCCGGTAGTCCTCCAGGGCCTCGGGCAGCCGGTTGTCGGCAAGAGCGGTGTAGGCCACGCAGTCCGGCTTGTCGGCCAGGATCGCGTCGAGATCGTCGGTGGCCAGGATCCCTGTCGAAACGTCAAGGCCGGCAAGCTCTCCGGCATCCTTCCCGGCTTTGGCTGACGAAGACACCCACACGCCGGTGAGTTCGTAGTCCGGATTGGTGACAAGTTGCTTGAGCGCATGCTTGCCGACGTTTCCGGTACCGATCGCCGCAACGCGAATGGCCATTCTTCTCCTCAGAGGTCAGGGATGGGCAGGTCGAGATTTGGCATGTTGAGGCCTCCGTCGACCTCGAGCACCTTGCCGGTCAGGTAGCTGCCCGCAGGTGAGGACAGGTACACCGCGGCGGCCGCGATGTCGGCCGGATCGCCGAGTCGGCGCAGCGGGGTGGCCTTCTCCATCGGATCGCGCAGCGCGTCATTGGAGGCCACGATGTCGAGGGCTGAGGTCAGGATCGAGCCGGGTGCGATCGCGTTGACCCGGATGCGTGGGCACAGGTCCAGCGCAGACAGCCGCGTGTAGTGCGCGAGTGCAGCCTTCGCCGTGCCGTAGGCGGCGAACCCGCGCCCGGCCAGACGCCCCACCGTGGAGGTGATGTTGATGATGCTGCCGCCGCCGGAGTGTTCGAGCATCAGCGGCACCGCTGCACAGGTCAGCGCGTGCGCGGTCGACACATTGAAGGTGAAGGCATCGCGCAGATCCTTGGTGGAGGTGTTCAACAAAGGGGCCGGCATGGTGCCGCCGACGTTGTTGACGACGATGTCTAGTTTCCCGAACGCCTCCACGGCGGTGGCCGCGAGCTCGGCGGTGGCCTCGGGGTGGGCGAGGTCGGCGACGACGACGTGGGCCCGCCGCCCGGTGGCGGCGACCTGCTCGGCAACCTCGTCGAGTTGGGCCTGGGTACGGGCCGCGATGACCACGTCCGCACCGGCTTCCGCGAATGCCAGGGCGGTGGCTGCGCCCAATCCACGGCCGGCTCCGGTGACGATCGCAACCTTGTCATCCAGTCGGAATCTGTCCAGAATCACGTGCACTCCGTTCGCTTGCTCGGCGCCACGCTAGCAGGGTGAGACGGCGGCCGTGGGGTGTTTCTGAAACACGTTCTAGTTCGTTCTGCGGTGCCCTGCGCAGGTCGTGGGCGACATGTACTTCACCGACGGCAACACCCGCTAGGGCTTTCAGAACGGCTCCGGTCGTTCCCGCCCGCCCGGGACCGCAAATTCTGTGCTCAGTCAATATTCTCGTTTGCAGGGAAATGGAGAAAAGAAGCGTTGTTCCTATCCCCGGTCATCTTTTTCAGACATAGCATCAGATAATCGAAAGGATTCGGTGAAATGCGAATACGTCAGATCTACCTCACAGCGATGCTCGCGGCGGTTCCCGCCGCTGTGGCGGCGACTCTAGCTGCCACTCCAATGGCCAGTTCGGCGAATGTCCAGCTCAGCGCGCATCCCGCCGTTCAGAATGTTCCCCTTGATCCGCGGTGCGACCTCGACCTCCAAGGCAACTGCAACGTGCCCGGCATCCCGGGCAACATTAACGTCAACCCGCCGAACATCAATGTGAATCCGCCGAATGTCAATTTGCCGGGTCCCCGGCGATAAGAGGCGCTGAAAACAAGTAGGGGCTATCCGAATCTCCGGAACCCCGGCGCATTTATGGTCTGGTCGCTGCCGTGTGTCGTCCGGCGACTCAAAGCCCCCCGCGGCGGCGTCGTCAGGCGCACAATTGAGGGGTCAGTCCAAGGTGGGGAGCGGCGATGACCCAGCAGCGATACGACTTCTTCGGCGATGTTTTCGCGCGGTACTTCAAACCCGGGATCGATGAGTACCCCTCGACGGCCGGTGCGCTCGTCCACAGCCTTCTCGCCTGCACCGACGACCTGCAGGACCGGTTGGCTCAGGCCCGGCTGGCTGCAGAGGCGTGGGGCGAGGAGGAGTTGGGTCACCCCGGCCATGTGCATCCCGCGTCGGAACTGTTCGTCATCACGCAGTGCGGCCTGATGTACGGCGCCCGTTTCGCCGACGCCCGTCACGGCCTCTATTACCTCGCCACCCCACGTGCGATGTTCGATGCGTTCGTCGACCAGATCGAGTGCACCCCGCTGAGTCCGGGCGCAGTGGTCGCGGTCGATCGCCGGTGCAGCCACGATCTCGAATCCGCCCATCCCATGGATGCGGCACTGCGGCGGATCCTGGACGAACACGAGGCCTTGCGCGTCGATGTGAGTGTGTAGCGACGCTTCGGGCGGGGCGATGTTAACGCCATGTTTCGGCGGTGTTGGCTGCACATTAACCCGTATGGGTTCGGTATGAGTATGTCGGACAACGGAATTCGGCGACTTACGGTTTAGCCCACTTCACCGAAACCGAAGGGCGGGTTGAACCCAGTGGAACGGAACTTGAGAAGCGTGTGTGTTGCCGGTGCCGGGCTGTGTGCGCTGGGGACAGCGATGGCGGTGCCGGCCGCTGCCGCACCCACCGAGTCGACGGCGAGCCAAACCATCAGTGACCTCCAAAGTCAGGGCTACCGGGTGATCTTGAGCAAGGTCGGCACCAAAGCCATCGACGACTGCACGGTGAGTGCCGTCCGTCAAGGGCGCTCTGTCACCGGCCCGCAGGTACCGGCCGGAGCGGCGAGCATCACGTCGTTCAACCCGGGGCAGAATCTGCAGTACACGACGGTGTACGTGGATCTTGATTGTCGACGTTGAGCTATTTCTTGGCGGCAGCCTTCTTGGCCGCTTTCTTGGCAGGCGCCTTTTTCGCCGGGGCTTTCTTGGCCGGCTCTTTCGCTGAGCTGCCACGGGCCTTCACGCTGGCTTCGAGCTTGGCCAGCAGATCGGACACATCCTCGGTCTCGTCGAGCTCGGTGGGTTGCTCTTCGACCGAGAAAGCCTCTCCACCTTCGAGTTTGGCCTGGACAAGCTCGTGCAGTTGTTCCTGATAGTCGTCGCGGAACTGGTCCGGCTTGAAGTCGTCGGTCATCGACTCCACGACCTGCCCGGCCATCTTCAACTCGGCCGGCTTGATCTCGACTTCCTTGTCCAGCACCGGGAAGTCGGGATCGCGGATCTCGTCGGGCCACAGCAAGGTGTGGATCATCATCACGTTCCGCTTGCTGAAGTCCTTCACCCGCAACGCGGCCAGCCGTGTCTTGTTGCGCAACGAGAAGTGCACGATGGCCACGCGTTCGGACTCGGCAAGGGTCTTGGCCAACAGCACATAGGACTTGGACGACTTGGAGTCGGGCTCCAAGAAATAGCTCTTGTCGTACATCAACGGGTCGAGTTGGTCGGCCGGAATGAACTCGACAACTTCGATTTCGCGGCTGCGTTCTTCGGGCAGCGTGGCGATGTCCTCGTCGGTGATCACCACCATCTGCCCGTCATCCGACTCGAACGCCTTGTTGATGTCTCGGAACTCGACGACCTCGCCGCACACTTCGCAGACCCGCTTGTAGCGGATGCGCCCGTTGTCCTTGGCATGGACCTGGTGGAACTTGATGTCGTGGTCCTCGGTGGCGCTGTAGACCTTGACCGGCACGTTCACCAGGCCGAAGGCGATCGAACCCTTCCAGATGGATCGCATTTGCCCAGTATGGCTTGATATCGGCGCAGGTGCGAAGAACCTCGTGCGCGCGGCGCCCGATCAGGTGCCCTTGACCAGGCGGTACACCGATTCGGGCGGGTCGATCTCGGTGTCCACCCAAGGCGCCGGAATCGGATCGCCGGCCACCGTGCGTAGCGGCACCACGCCGGCCCAGCCGCCGAAGTCGGTCTGCGCCTCGGGGCGCCCTGGCGGTGCGTCGCGGACTTTGACGGTCCAGCACTCGGGCTCGATCGGGAGGGCGACCGCCAGTGTGGCGGCGAGTTCCTTCTTCGTGCTGGAGCGCACCTCGCTGCTGCGGCCGGGGATCAGCGAATCGCTCATCAGGTCCAGTGCGTACGCCGCATCGCGTGGGTCGATGGCGGTCAGGTTTCCTCGCACCACGGCGGACCGGTAGTTGGCGGTTGAGTCGAAAAGCGTTTCCGCCACCACGATTCCGTCGAGCAGCGTCACGCAGAACGCGGCGGGCGCCCCGGCCGCGGCATGTCGCAGTGCGCCGGCTCCCGTCGAGCCGTGCAGTACAACCCGGTCGCCGTCGCGGGCATAGAGCATCGGCACGACCCACGGGAGTCCGTCCACCACCGTCGCGAGGGTGCCCACCGCGGCGGCATCGAGCACCGAGTCGAGGGCGGCCCGGTCGGTGCGGGCCAGGTGATGTTCTCTTCTGATCTGCTTCACGGGTCAGATTCTGCGGACATTCCGGCCTGCTCAGAAGGTCCAGAATAAGTGGATATGTACAGACCACTAACGTGAGACGGCATGGCCCGCCATGCACCCGACCTGCACTTGGACTTGCAGCTCCCCGCCGGCCCGGCGCCGCTGCGGCAGCGCATCGCTACGGCCGTCATCGAGCAGATCCGGCTGGGCCGGCTCGGTCCTGGCGACGCGCTGCCGTCGACCCGCAGCCTGGCTGCGGAACTCGCCGTCGCCCGCTCATCGGTCGTCGACGCGTACGACGAGCTCGCCGCCGCCGGCTACACCACCGCGCTGCCCGGATCGGGCACGAGGATCGCCGCCGGGGCCGACGCCGCGGCCCTCGCCGGCGCGGCCTCACACGTGACCGCGAGCGGCGTCACGCCTGTGGCGCGCCGTGCCCCGGGTGACCAGCCGCCGGCTTGGGACCTCATGCCTGGACACCCTGATCCGGGCCTGATCTCGACGACGGACTGGCGCCGCGCCTGGAGAGGGGCCGCCGCTGCCCCGATATCCTCCGCGGCTGCGGGGCCGGACGGGCACTCCGAACTCCGCGGCGCCCTGGCCGGGCATCTGCGTCGGACCCGGGGAATCGTCGCCGATCCGAGCGAGCTGATCATCGTGCCCGGCGTGGCCTCCGCGTTGCGCACCATCACCCAGGCGGCCGGGCTGGCCGGGCGCGACATCGCCTTCGAGGAACCGGGCTACGCCGAGGCGCGGGAGGTGTTCGAGATGTCCGGCGCCCGAACGCGTGCCGTGCCGGTAGACGGTGACGGCCTCGATCCTGGCTCGCTGCGCAATTCCGATGCGGCCGTGTATTGCACTCCGGCACATCAGTATCCGCTCGGGGCACGGCTGCCGGTATCGCGACGTGCCCAGCTCGTACAGTGGGCCGCCCGGGCCGGCAGCTTGCTGATCGAGGACGACTACGACGGCGAGTTTCGCTACGACGTGTCTGCGTTGCCCGCGCTGCACGGCATCGCCGGCGGGCGCGACTACGTGGCCTACATCGGGACGGCGTCGAAAATCCTCACGCCCACGCTGCGGGTCGCCTGGATGCTACCGCCGCCGAGGCTCCGGGATGCCGTCGCCGACGTGCTGGAACGCAGCGGTGAATCCGTATGTGGGGTCACCACTCTCGCGTTGGCCCGGTTCATCGAGTCGGGTGCGCTGACCCGTCACCTCGCCAGGGCGGGACGCACCTACTCGGCGCGGCGGGCGGCGCTCGTCAGTGCGCTTGGACGACGAAGCGCGGGCACTCGGCTGGAGGGCGTCGAGGCGGGTCTGCACGTGGTGGTGCGGCTGCCCGACGGGACCGACGACCTCGCGGTAGCTGCGACGCTCCGTGGCCGGGGTGTCACCGTATCGCCGCTGTCAGGGTTCTTCTCGGGCGCTGCCACAGCCCGGGGCCTGGTGTGCGGATACGCGCGTCTGCCCGAGACTCGGACCGATGCCGTGGCCGGGCTCATCGCGGACGCGATCCGTCAACCGTGACCGCCGCTCAGGACTGCGCGGCAGCGTCTCGTGCCGCACGATCCGGCAGGTCGGCGCCGGGGCGAGCCACCGTCAACGCCGCGGACAGCACAGCGGACCTCAGGACACCTTCGAGCGTCTCAGTGCCGATCCGGGACAGGTCGCGGCGGTGGTCGGCGCCGAGCAGGCCCAATGACCACACCGCGTCGAGCAGGCCCGTCATGAAAGCGTCGCCGGCCCCGACGGTGTCCACCACCTCGACCGACCGGGCCGGGACCGACACCGAACCGGCCCGGCACACGGCGAACGCACCACGCTCACCCGACGTCACCGCGACGATGGACGGGCCGACCTCCAGCCACGCCCGCGCGATCTGCTCGGGGGAGTGCCGGGGGTCCAGCCAGCGCAGGTCCTCCTCGGACGTCTTCACGATGTCGGCGCGTTCGACAAGTCGGTCGATGCGTCCGCGTGCGATGTCGTCGTCCCGGATCACGTCCGGGCGGACATTCGGGTCGAAGGTGAGGGTCGCCGACATCCGGTAGGCATCGAGCAGTGCGGCGGTTGCGCGGCACCCTGGCTCCAGCACGGTCGCGATCGAACCGGTGTGCACCAGCAGCGGGGTCGCCACCTCGGGAGTGCCGGTCAGCTGCCAATCGATGTCGAATTGGTAGTGAGCCGATCCTGTGTCGGTCAGCGTGGCTAGTGCGGTGGGTGTCCGGCTGGCGCTGGTGCTGCCTGAAACCAGTTGCACCCCAGATCTTTCCACGTAATCGACGATGCGCTTGCCGCGGTCGTCATCGGCGATGTGGGTGAGGAAGTCGACGTCACGGCCCAGCCGGCCGAGACCGACGGCGACGTTGAGGGGGCTGCCGCCGACGTATTCCGTGCGGTCACCCCGCGCTGTACCGGATGCTCGCTCGTGGCCTCGCTCGACGATGTCGATCAAGGCCTCGCCGATCACCAGGGCCCGGCTCATGGCTCCATGGTAGGTCGCTTGGGCTAGAGCCGTCCGGCGATGAACCCAGCCGCCTGATCGGGATATGGCGGGAGCTCATACGCGCTGTGCGCCGCGCGGGTGCGACCACCCTCGACACAGATCGGATCACCGGCGCTGCACAGGTCGATGGCCCGCCCGGCGAACAGACCGGTGCTCGACAGCGGCGTGCCGAACCGGTTGCCGGGGTTGCCGAACACCGCGACAGCAGAGACCCGGTCGGCGCTGTAGGGCGGCAATGCGGGAGCCGAGCCGATCGTGCCGATCCGGTCGCCGATCGGGGGCACGCCCGCCAGCATCGAAACTGCCGCTGCACCTTGTGAGAATCCACCGAGCACCACTTCGGTACCCGGGCATTGATCAGCCAGCCAGGCGATGTGTCCGGCCGCGTCATTCGCGCCGACTGCGGTGGTCAGGAAGTTGAGCCCGGCCGGATAGTTCACCGCGTACACGCCCAGGCTGCGTGGCGCGATCCTCGGCCCGAGTTGGTCGACGAGCGCCTGGCCCACCCGCCCGATCCCGGGCGCCTCGCCGGTGCCGCGCGCGAAGACCACCTCGACGTCCGAGCACTGGTCGGCCGATGCCGCGGGTGCCGGGCTAATGAGAACGGCCGTCGCAATCGATACAGCGATGGCCGACCGGAGGACTGCGGTGTTCAGCGACATCAGCCCATGTTCACATTTTGACGGCACATCAGCTTGGTTCATCGCCGAACTGCTTCGAGACGCTGTCGCACAGCTTCCAGGTCCCATCCTCTTTGAGGAAGTACAGCGCCCCCTGCAGCGGTGGATCGGACCGGGTGAGCTCGGCCTGCGCGACGTCCCCACGAACCGTCACGTCGATTATGCCGATCGGGATCATCGTATGGCGGTTGATGCCAGGTGATGACCGCGAAACAGGTGTCCCCGGAAGGATGACTGATAGGCATTTGATTCTTGATGTCCGCGTATAAGTTGGAAAGATGGAGCGCTATGAACGGGTTCGGCTGACGAACCCCGACAAGGTGCTCTATCCCGCCACCGGTACCACCAAAGCCGAGGTGTTCGACTATTACCTGAGCATCGCCGAGGTAATGCTTCCCCACATGGCCGGCCGCCCGGTGACCCGAAAGCGTTGGCCCAACGGGGTGGCGGAAACGTCTTTCTTCGAAAAGCAGTTGGCTTCTTCGGCTCCGAGCTGGCTGGAGCGGGGCAGTATCGTGCACAAGTCCGGGACGACCACGTACCCGATCATCAATACCCGCGAAGGCCTGGCCTGGATCGCCCAACAGGCCGCATTGGAAGTGCATGTGCCGCAATGGCGGTTCTCCGCCGACGGCAACCAAGGCCCGGCCACCCGTATCGTGTTCGACCTCGATCCGGGTGAGGGCGTCACGATGCCGCGGCTGTGCGAGGTGGCCCAGGCGGTCCGCGAACTCATGGGTGACATCGGGCTGACGACGTATCCGCTCACCAGCGGCAGCAAGGGCCTGCATCTGTATGTGCCTCTGGCCGAGCCGATCAGCTCCCGTGGTGCCTCGGTGCTGGCCAAACGGGTGGCTGTACAGCTGGAACAGTCGATGCCCGAACTCGTCACCGCCACCATGACCCGCAGTGTGCGCGCGCAGAAGATATTTCTGGACTGGAGCCAGAACAACGGGGCCAAGACCACAATCGCCCCCTACTCGCTGCGTGGGCGTGAGCACCCGACCGTTGCCGCGCCCCGCACCTGGGACGAGATCTCCGACCCGGATCTGCGCCACTTGCGATTCGATGAAGTGTTGCAAAGGGTTTCCGATGACGGCGACCTGCTCGCCGGGCTCGACGAGGGCGCACCCCGACTCGACAAACTCACCACCTACCGCAGTATGCGCGATGCGGGCAAGACACCCGAGCCGGTGCCCCGAGATGTTCCTGCGACCGGAAACAACGACCGGTTCGTGATCCAGGAGCATCACGCCCGGAGGTTGCATTACGACCTGAGGCTGGAACGCGATGGCGTACTGGTGAGTTGGGCGGTCCCCAAGAATCTGCCCGAGACCACCGCGGTGAATCACCTTGCCGTGCATACCGAAGACCACCCGATCGAGTACCTGACCTTTCACGGCTCGATCCCCAAGGGGGAGTACGGCGCGGGGAACATGGTCATCTGGGACACCGGTACCTACGAGGCGGAGAAGTTCCGGGTCAGCGACGATCCCGAGGCCCGCAACGGTGAGGTCATCTTCACCCTGAGCGGCAACCGTATCGACGGCCGTTACGCGCTGATCCAGACCGAGGGCAAGAACTGGCTGGCGCACCGGATGAAGGACCAGAAGTCGGCCATGCCCGAGCCGCAGGACTTCGCGCCGATGCTGGCCACCGAGGGCTCGGTGGCCAAACTCAAGGCCGGCCAGTGGGCATTCGAGGGCAAGTGGGACGGCTACCGGCTGCTGGTGGACGCCGACCACGGCCGCCTGCAACTGCGTTCCCGCCGCGGGCGTGACGTCACCGGCGAATACCCGCAATTGGAGGCGCTGGCCGCCGATCTCGCCGACCACCACGTGGTGCTCGACGGCGAGGTGGTGGCACTCGACGATTCTGGGGTGCCCAGCTTCGGCGAGATGCAGAACCGGGCCCGCTCCACCCGCGTCGAATTCTGGGCCTTCGACATCCTTTGGCTGGACGGGCGCTCCTTGCTACGCGCCAAGTACTCCGACCGACGAAAGTTGTTGGACGCGTTGGCTTCCGGTGGTGGCCTCATCGTGCCCGAGCCGCTGCCCGGTGACGGCCCGGAGGCCATGGAACATGCCCGTGAGCACCGGTTCGAAGGCGTCGTCGCCAAGAAGCGCGACTCGACCTATCAGCCGGGCCGGCGGTCGGCGTCGTGGATCAAGGACAAGATCTGGAACACCCAGGAGGCGGTGATCGGCGGCTGGCGTCAGGGCGAGGGTGGGCGCAGCAGCGGCATCGGTGCGCTGCTGCTCGGTGTCCCGGGCCCCAGCGGACTTCAATTCGCTGGCCGGGTCGGCACTGGGTTCACCGACAAGGAACTGGCCAAGCTCAAGGGCATGCTCAAACCTCTGCACACCGAGGAATCCCCCTTTGACAAGCCACTGCCGAAGCTCGACGCCAAAGGGGTCACGTTCGTGCGGCCCGAGCTGGTCGGGGAGGTGCGTTACAGCGAGCGCACCGCGGATCACCGGCTGCGCCAACCCAGTTGGCGTGGTCTGCGCCCGGACAAGTCGCCGGATGAGGTGGTCTGGGAGTCAGTGCACTAGGTCGCCCGAACCGTCGAGCGCTTCCCGCAGCCCCCGGGTCGCGAGCTCGTCGGCCAACTCGTTGTCGGCGACACCCGAGTGCCCCTTCACCCAGAACCACTCGACCTCATGCCGCGCGCAGGCGGCCTGCAGCCGCTGCCAGAGGTCGACGTTCTTCACCGGTTGCTTGGCGGCGGTCAGCCAGCCGTTACGTTCCCAGCCGAGCACCCACTTGGTGATGCCGTTGCGGACATACGTGCTGTCGGTGTGCAGGTGCACCACCACGGATCTCGTGAGCGCTTCGAGCGCCATGATGGGCGCCATCAGCTCCATCCGGTTGTTGCTCGTGCTACCCGGGTCCCCGCCGTACATCTCACGGACGTGTTCGCGGTGCCGCAGCACCGCGCCCCATCCACCGGGCCCGGGGTTCGGCCGGCACCCGCCGTCGGTGTGGATGACGACTACCTCGCTGTCCATCACTTCTCCAATGCCTCACGAAGCAGACGTACCGCCCTGGGGCCGACACCGTGAAGGGCGAGAAGCTCATCGAGATCCGCGGGCAGATCTGCGAGCACTCGGTACCCGGCGTCGATGAGCGCGCCGGTCGCGGGTCGGCCGATCCCGATGCCGTCGAAGACGGGGCCGCGATCAGCTGGGTCGGTCATGCGCTGAGGATAGGCAACCGCATCGAGCGACCGGCGCCCCGACACACGTCAAGACCGCAGAGTCGTCGAGATCACCGCCGTGTGCACCGACATGCCGAGGTCGCGGTGCCGCAGCGTGGTGATCCGCCGTCCCGGCTGGACGGCGTCCTTGACCGGCCCGGTGCGGTCGCCGAAGAACGCCGCCGCCGCGTCGATGTCGGTCACTGTGAACGTGATTCCCCACAGTGACGAGGGGCCGTCAGTCGCCGTCTCGGGCGAACCGACGACCTCGATGATCACCTCTCCGAAGCGGAAGAAGATCTGACGCATCCGACGTCCGCCGAGTTCGGTGTCGCGTTCCCGGCGCGGCTCCACGCCGATGGCCGCCATCGAGGCGACCGTCCGCCCCAGGTCGCGGGATAGCAACACGATGTGATCGATCGCGGTGACGCCGTTCGCGTGGATGGCGGCCCGGGCGGTGGCGGCGGTCGACCGCGCTGTCGGGATGCCGTCGAGGTCTTCCACCGCGCCGTTCGTCGGGAGGCCACGCAACGCCCACCCGGCGATGCCACGGCCGTGGTCACGCCCGACCAGTCGGATGCGCACGCCGCCGACCCGGCAGACCGGGCCGGCGTCTCCGCCGGGATCGACACTGAACCCCGCCTGCGTCCAGGCGTCGGGCGGGTCAGCGACTTCGAGTTCGTCGACGGTGACGGTCATGGACGTCGAATCTAGCTGCCCACGGTCACTTGCGTGGCGGCCGTAAGGCTTTCATCGCCAGGCGCATGACGGGCTCCGGCACGTGGTCCTTGGCGGACAGTGCGGCGTCGGCCGCCCGGGTGCGCAGCGCCGTGCCGCGACCGAACCACCGGTTCAACGGCCCGCCGGACGGCTCCAGGTCCACGTGCAGCGGCGGCTTACCGTCGGCGGCGCCGAGAGCATGCGCGATGACGATGCGCTGGATCTCGCTGGTGCCCTCAAAGATCGTGTACAGCTTGGCATCCCGGTACCACTTCTCGACGGGATGGTCGGTGACGTAGCCCCAGCCGCCCATCGTCTGGATGGCCTGCTCGGTGGCGCGGACCGCCACCTCGCTTGCGGCCAACTTCGACATCGAGCCCTCGCCGCGGTCGAACGGCACCCCGGCAGCGGCCATCCAGGATGCCCGCCACGTGAGCAGCCGGGCGGCATCGATCTGGGTGGCCAGATCGGCGAGTGGAAATGCGATGCCCTGGTTGTCGATGATGGGCGCGCCGAAGGCAATCCGGCGGTTCGCGTATTCGGTGACGTATTCCAGTGCGGCCCTGGCGATCCCGAGGGCCTGTGCAGCCACCATCGGCCGGGTCTGTTCGAAGGTCCCGAGTGTGGCGGAGCCGGAGTTCCGGGCACCTGCGACGAGCTCGCGGGCGCGCGCCAGCTTGTGCTCGAGCTTGTCCTGACCACCGAGCAGATTGTCGGCAGGAACTCGGACGCTGTCGAACTTGAGCTCGGCGGTGTGTGAGGCCCGGCAGCCGAGCTTGTCGAGTTTGCGCACCATCTCCAGCCCCGGTGTGCCGCCCTCGACGACGAACAGCGCTTGTCCCTTGTGGCCGAGTTCCTGGTCGACGACTGCGTTGACCACGTGCACATTGGCGATGCCGCCGTTGCCGATCCACATCTTGTGGCCGTCGATGATCCAGTCCGCGTCCGCTCCGGGTCCACTACGGACGGCGTGGGTGCGCAGGTTGCGCACATCACTGCCACCCTCGGGCTCTGAGATTGCCAACGCTGCCAGCTTGAGGTCACCCGGGGTGCCGAAGCATTCGGGAGCCCACCGCAGCATCTGTTCAGGTGAAGCGGCCTGGCCGATCGCCGACAGTGCCAGTGCCGGCATGACGATGGCCAACCCGATCCCTGCGCAGCCCCAGAACAGTTCCTCCATGAACATCGGAAGGGACAGCCCGGTGGGGTCGCCGATCAGGTCGCGGTAGAACAGTGGGCTGTAGAACCCCTGACTGGCCGCTTCCTCCAACACCGGCCACGGAAACTCCTGCCGCCGGTCGTAGTCCGCGGCGACCGGACGGATCACCTGTTCGGCAAATTCGTGTGTCCGGCGGGCCAGGTCGTGCTGAGCAACGGTAGGAGTGATGTCGAATGCCACGCGGGTGGGATACCCGCTGTGGATGCCGCCGAACTCGTGGACCTCAGCCCGACGTCTGGCCGGCGTCAGCAATTCGCCGGCGGGCTTCGGCCGGAGAGATGCGGAGCCTCCGGGCGAGCACCCCGGCTGGGTCGAAACGTGGCGGCGACGCGTTGTCGGTGGCGACCATCCGCCCCAGCAGCCGTTGTTGAGCGGTCGCCAGTCGTTTCTCGCCGGCGTCGAGCCGGCTCAGAACCTCGTGGAGCTCCGCCCGCGACAAGGCATGCACCGCCAGTGCGTCTATCTCTTTGCAAGCGGCGTTCAGGTGATCGAGGGCATCACCGACGACCGTCCGCTCGATGTCCCTCTCGGAAACCAATATCGAACTCATGTTCGGAACCGTACGCCGCCCCACCGACAAGCCCAGCGATCGCGCGGGACAGGCGGACCCAAAACAATCGGCCGCACAACATTGTGCGGCCGACTGTGGGCATTCAATTTCGCCCGAACCGGTAATTCCGGTTTGGCCCTATAACAAATCAGTGCCCCGTTTTGTTCCCCGCTCAGCAGGCGACGTCGACGTATGCCGTCTTTGAAATGACGGTGGTATTGATCGAACTTCCGCCCCTCGAGTCGTTGGTGGCGATGGTCTGGCCCTGGCGAACCCCGAGCACGGTGCAGTTGGCCAGTGGCGCCGCGCCGGTGCGGTTGACGATCACGTGATAACCACTGGTCTGAAGGCTTTTCACGGTCTGCTCGGCCGACTGTCCGGTCGGAGCGGCGGCAGCGACGCCCCCGAGGAATGTGCCGGCGGCCAGCGCGCCGGCGGTTAATGTGGCGATGGTATATGACTTCATTTCCCAACCCTCCGTTGTAGGCCGCACCGAAAGTCCCACTACTTTCGGGTTGTGACCTATTACGTCTAATTGGGAATCGGGTTCGAAAATTCCACAATTCTCAGCTGAAATTGCGGAATTTCTCAGGATGGAAGTTCAGCTCTGCCCGGACTTCGTGAGGGTGGGGCGGCATGGCCCTCTCGGGGCAGATATTCGGCTGCGAACCCGGGCTCAGAGGCTCGACCTGTGCCATCGTTGAAGGATGAGTAGTGACGGGTACAGCGTCGATGACGACGACCAGTTGACGCAGGAGGACACCCTGCTCGATCGGGGTGTCGACGACTTACTCGACGAGGGCTACTCGCCGCCCGATCGCTGGCGGGAACCGCGTGACCACGAGACCCTCGACGAGCTGCTGGCAGAGGAAGAGCCCGATCCCGCGATGCAACTCGACGATTCCGACGACCTCGACGAGCAGGGTGGTGATGACGAGGTCGGGGACCGGCGGTCAGGTCGGTTGGTTGCCCCCAACGCCGGCTTCGGCACGGACGACGAGGCGGAGCTGCTCGGGACTGACGTCGGCATCGACGGTGGTGCGGCGTCCGCCGAAGAGGCAGCGGTCCACATCATCCCGCAGTCATCGCCGGACGGTGGTCCGTCGTTCTGACGCCACCGACACGGTGAACACCAGCAGCCCGCCGACGGCCAGCAATGCCCCTGCCGCGGCGGGGGCGGTGTAACCGAGACCGGCCGCGATCACCAGGCCGCCCACCCAGGCGCCGGTGGCGTTGCCGATGTTGAGCGCGGAATGGTTGAGCGCGGCGGCCAGCGTCTGTGCATCGTGGGCGACGTCCATCAGCCGGGTCTGCAACGCCGGGCCGACGGCCGAGCCGGCCATGCCGACGCCGAACAGCAGCGGCAGTGCAGTCCACGGGCTGTGCGAACCCAGCGAGAACGCGGCCAGCAGCACCGCCAGGGAGCCCAGGGACACGTACAGCGCCCGTATCACCGAGATGTCGGCCAACCGGCCACCGATCAGGTTGCCGACCACCATGCCGAGACCGAACACCATGAGAGCCACGGGAACCAGCGACCGCGGCAGTCCGGTCACATCGGTCATCGTGGTGCTGATGTAGGTGTAGACCGCGAACATGCCCCCGAAGCCGATCATGCCGACCAGCACCGCGAGCCACACCTGGGGGCGGCGCAGCGCACCGAGTTCGGTCAGCGGGCTGCTGACGTGCATGGAACGCAGATGTGTGGGCAGCCACCGCCACTGAGCGGCCAGCGTGATCAGGCCGACGCCCACGACCAGACCGAACGCGCTGCGCCAGCCGAGTGCCTGGCCGAGCCAGGACGCCAGCGGGACACCCAGCACGGTCGCGACGGTGAGGCCACACAGCACATAGGCCACGGCCTTCGCCCGGTTCTGCGGACCCATCAGGTGGGCGGCCGCCAGCGCGGCGATCCCGAAGAATGCGCCGTGCGGCAGCCCGGCGACGAACCGGGCGATGACCAGGGTCGGGTAGGTCGGCGCCAGCATGCTGGCGACGTTGCCGAGGGTGAAGATCGCCATCAGCGTGAGCAGCAGGGCCTTGCGTGGCCACCGCGCGGTGAGCGCGGCGATCACGGGCGCGCCGACGACGACGCCCAGCGCATAGGCGGAGATGACGTGACCCGCGGTGGGCTCGGTGATGCCGAAGCCCGTCGCGATGTCGGGCAGCAGCCCCATCGCGACGAACTCGGTGGTGCCGATGCCGAAGCCGCCCAGGGCCAGGGCGAACACCGCGAGCATGCGCACGGTGGGGTCGGGCGCGACGATGGAGCGCGCGCGTTCGAGGGAGGTCGTCATTCTCTGGCTTTCCGAGTTTCGCGGATCCGGGGACACCGGACTTGAGCTCTCGGACAGCGTTGGGCGAGAACGGCGGGTGCAACGCTAACGGCGCGGCGAGTGTTCCCTCAAACGGCAGCTCGAAGTGCGCCGCTTTCTGCACCTGGGCTGTTGGCAGACGCCGGGCACGACCCAGGTGTGGAAAGCGGCGCACGGAAAGCTCGCCGGGACCCGGCTAGACCTTGGCGATGACGTTCTCGGCGAACTTCTCCAGGTGGCGGATCTTGCGGTCGAGCGGCTCGGGGTCGTCGCCCTTGATGTAGGGCAGGCGGAAACCGACGATCACATCGGTGACGCCCTTGTCCTCGAGTCGTTTGATGCCGTCGGGCGTGTACGCGTCGGCCGAGATCACGTGGACCTCGAATGGCCCGGTCTGGCCTTCTTCTGCCCGGATCTCGTTGAGCCGCTTGAGGAGGACATCGAGATCGTCGGTGCCGCCGCCGTGCATCCAGCCGTCATTGCGCGCCGCTCGGCGCAGAGCCGCCTCGGCGTGCCCGCCGACGAGAATGGAGACCGGCTTCGATGGCGCCGGCGTCATCTTGGTTTTCGGGATGTCGTAGAACTCGCCGTGGTATTCGAAGTAGTCGCCGCTGGTGAGTCCGCGGATGATGTCGACGCACTCGTCCATGCGCTTGCCGCGCCGCGCGAACGGCACGCCCATCAACTCATAGTCCTCGGGCCAGGGGCTGGTGCCGACCCCCAGCCCCAGCCGGTTGTCGAACAGCGCGTTGAGTGACCCGACCTGCTTGGCCACCAGGGCCGGTGGCCGGATCGGCAGCTTGAGCACGAAGAAGTTGAACTTCAGCGTGGTGGTGACTGCACACAGGGCCGAGGCCATCACGAACGCTTCGATGAACGGTTTGCCGTCCAGGAACTCCCGGTTGCCGTCAGGGGTGTACGGGTATTTGGAGTCGGATTCGAAGGGATAGGCGACGCTGTCGGCAATCGTCATGGCGTGATAGCCGGCCGCCTCGGCAGCCTGGGCCAGCGGGATGTAGTAGGTGGGATCGGTCATGGCTTCGGCGTAGGTGAACCGCATGCCGTACACACTAGAACGTGTTCTAGTTCTGTGGGGCGGATCGGGCAGGCATGATGACCGGGTGCCTGCCTGGCTGACCCGCAACGTCCGGGTGCTGTCGGCGGTGTCCTTTCTGCAGGACGCTGCGAGTGAGCTGCTCTATCCGCTCCTGCCGATCTATCTGACGGCCGTGCTCGGTGCCCCTCCCGCGGTGGTCGGTGCGGTGGAGGGTGCCGCCGAAGGCGCCGCCGCGATGACCAAGCTGGCCGCGGGACCGCTCGGTGACCGATTCGCCAAACGGCCTCTGATAGCGACCGGCTACGGCATGGCAGCCCTGGGCAAGGTCATGGTCGCGGCGGCGAGCGGGTGGTCGGGTGTGCTCGCGGGTCGCGTGGTGGACCGGCTCGGCAAGGGGGTCCGTGGTGCGCCGCGGGACGCCCTGCTGGTTGCCGATGTCGACGACGCCGCCCGCGGCCGGGTCTTCGGATTCCACCGGGCGATGGACACCATGGGCGCTGTCGTCGGGCCCCTGCTGGGGTTGGCCGGCTATGAGCTGCTCGACCATCAGATCGCGCCGCTGCTGTGGGTGGCCGTGGTGCCCGCGGTGCTGAGTGTGGCGCTGGTGTTCCTCGTCTCCGAAAGAGGCAGCGGGAAGCGGACCGAGAAGTCCGAGCCGGTCAAACAGCGTCAGCCGGTCTTCTCCCGTATGCGCGACCTTCCCGGGCGGTACTGGCGGGTGACGGCCGTGCTGGTGGCCTTCGGCCTGGTGAATTTCCCCGACGCGCTGCTGTTGTTGCGGCTCAACGAGATCGGCTTCTCGGTTGTCGAGGTGATCCTGGCGTACGTCACCTACAACGCGGTGTATGCCATCTCCAGTTTCCCGGCCGGGCTGCTGGCCGACCGGATCGGCCGGCTGCCGGTGTTCGGCATCGGCCTGGTCTTCTTCGCGATCGGCTACGCCGGGCTGGGGATGACGTCAGATCCGCTGCTGGCCTGGCTGCTGATCGGGGCCTACGGCCTGTTCACCGGCTGCACCGACGGGGTCAGCAAGGCCTGGGTGTCCTCGTTGGTCGGCTCCGACCTCCAGGGCAGTGCGCAGGGAGTCTTCCAGGGGCTCAGCGGATTTGCCGTGCTGGGCGCCGGTGTGTGGGCCGGGCTGCTCTGGAGCGCTGTTCCAGGTCAGCCCGGCCAGCTGCCGCTGTTGATCTCCGGGATCGGCGGGGCAGTGTTCGCGGTCGGATTGCTCGGCCGCGCGGTACTTACCCGGCGACGCTGACCTCGGTTCCGTTGGCGCCGTCCAGTTCGAAGGGCGGTTCACCGACGCCGGCGATTGAATGCGTGCCCTGCGAGGTGCGCTCGGTGATGCGGGCGTCGACGGTTCGGGTGCCGATGCTCAGCCGCACCGCACCCGGGGCGACGGTGCTCGGCGCATCGAGAATCGTTCCGCGCCAGTGGTACTTCCCGTCGATCGGATCCAGATGGCCGGTCAGCCGCACATTCACCCGTCGATCGCCGTCACCGGTGTCGAGGATGGCGAGCCCGTCGAACACCTCTTCGGTGATGCCGGTCCCGGAGATCTCGCGAGTACCCGCTGACCCGGTGATGCCACGCGGGGCCTTCGCCGGAAGGAAGCCCGAACGCCGCCACATCCGGCGCCCGATCCGGCCCATCAACCCGACCTCTTCGAGGAATGCTGCCAGCGGGGCGAATCCGGAGATCTGCACCTCGCGGCGGTGCGCGCTGGCCCGGGCCATCCGGCGGGCGGCCCGGGCGTTCAGGCCGACGCGCGCGTACTGCACCTTGTTGGTGAACAGATAGCGGAAGAAGAACCCGCCGATCCCGTTGAGGTTGGCCACCCACACGCGCTGGTACCAGCGCATCGACGGAGTACGCCCGCGCAGGCCGTCACGTGCGAACTGGATGTGGCGGGCTTCCTCGGTGACGTGAATGCGCATGAGGCGCTGCACCATCGGCTGCAATTCGGGGTCGTCCATCATCTGCCGCTGAAGCGAGTCGAAGATCTCTTCACCGATCAGCGCGGCCACCCACAGCACCGAGCCGCGGAAGAAGAACGGCAGCGAGTTGATGATCATGCGCTGGTACAGCCGCGGCCGCACCGGTTTGGCGCCGATCTTTTCGATGGCCTTGCCGAACATCACCATGTGCCGGGTCTCGTCGCCGAGTTCGGTGAGCTCGTAGTGTGTGGAATTCGAGGTGGGGTCCTGGTGCATCATCTTGCGCAGCAGTGCCTGGTTGAGGATGTTCTCGAACCAGATGCCCGCCGAGAGTGTATTGGCCAGCTCCTCGCGTGACAGCTCGATCTGCTCTTCGCGGGACATGCTGTCCCACAACGGAGTTCCGTACAGGGACACGATCGTCGGCGGCAGGAAGAACTTGTCCGGATCGATCGGCGCCTGCCAGTCGATGTCCACCACCGGCGCGTACGACTTGCGAACCGAACCCTTGAGCAGGCGTTCGGAGAACGCGTCCCGCCGCGCGGCGTTGGCCGAGCCTTCGCCGGGTCTGACCGAAGTTGTCACCGTTGACGTTCCCTTCGTTTGTGGTCCCCTCTGTCCGACGGTAGGTACCGACAATGCATGATGTCAATACCCCGGGTACCGGATACTTGGGGTCCCCGGTTTCGGTTCGGTTAACCTTCGACTGTGCGTCGCATCCATGTCATCGGAATCGGAGCCGGTGATCCGGACTTCGTCACGGCTCAGGCCATTTCCGCGCTCAATGACACCCAGGTGTTCTTCGCGATGGACAAGGGGCTCCGCCGGGGCTCAGCTGACGATCTCATCGCCGTGCGCAAGCAGATCTGCGACCGTTTCATCACCGAACCCGGCTACCGCTTCGTCGAATTGGTCGACCCGCCGCGCGCCGGCTCCGGTGATGCACCGGGGTACCGCCAGGCTGTGGCGGACTGGCATGCTGAACGGGCGCGAATCTGGGCGGCAGCCATCGAGACCGAACTCGACGCCGACGGCGTCGGGGCGTTTCTGGCCTGGGGGGACGCGTCGCTGTACGACAGCACTCTGCGAATTCTCGAGATGGTGGGCGAGCACGTCGAATTCGAGTACGACGTCATCCCCGGCATCACCGCGATCCAGGTGCTGACCGCGCGCCACCGCATCCCGCTCAACGACGTGGGCGAACCGGTGCTCATCACCACGGGCCGTCAGCTCCGTGAGCACGGGCTGACCGGAAGCGCCGTGGTGATGCTGGACGCCGAATGCACGTTTACGCAATGCCCGCCACAGACCCGCATCTGGTGGGGCGCCTACCTGGGCACGCCTGATGAGTTGCTGTATGCGGGAACCGTCGGAGAGATCGGCGACGAGATCGTTGCTGCGCGTGCCGAGGCGAGGGCCCGTCACGGCTGGATCATGGACACGTACCTGCTGCGCTCGGCAGACTAGACCGCCATGAGCTCATTTCTCCTGCGCGCCGCGATAACCGGATTCGCGCTCTGGGTCGTCACTCTCGTCGTGCCGGGGATCTACTTCATCGGCGGTGACTCGACCATCGCCAGGGTCGGCATCATCTTCGTCGTCGCGGTGATCTTCGGTCTGGTCAACGCGTTCATCAAGCCGATCGTGCAGATCCTGTCGATCCCGCTCTACATCCTCACCCTTGGCCTGATCCACATCGTGATCAATGCGCTGATGCTCTGGATCACCTCGTGGATCACCGACAACACCACGGGTTGGGGTCTGCACATCGACCAGTTCTGGTGGACCGCCATCTGGGCGGCAATCGTGCTGTCGCTGGTGAGCTGGCTACTGTCGTTCGTCAAGGCCCTCGCGTAGGTCGCACGCCTGTTCGGTCAGCGCCGCCGCGGTGTCGGCGGCTGCATCGGCGCCGGCCTGGGTGTCACGATCACGCTCGGCGCCCCAGCACGCCGCCAGCGTGCGGTAGGCGAGTTGTTCGGTGGCCACGACTGTCGGCCACATCCGTTCGGCGCCAAGCCGTTGCGCGGGTGATCCGCCGATGCTCGCGTCATACGCCGGCAGCAACTCCATGGCGCGCAACTGCAGATCGCGCCGATGGGTACGGGCCGCCGGTGAGGTGGCGTCGTCGGCCGCCAGGTGAGGCAGGGTCACGGTGACCGCCTCGAGCGTGGCCGTGATCGCGTGGCGCAGGCCGGTCGGGTGGCGCAGACGTTGGGTGGCCCAGTACACGGCCAGGGCCACCGCGCAGCCGATCAGGGTGTCCATGCCGCGGGTCAGTAGTAGCTCGCCGAGGTTGTCGACGGGTTGGCCGCCGGAGGCGATGGTGAGGGCGGCGGGCGTGATGAACACGACGGCCAGGGTGTAGTTGCGCACCACGTACATCTCGATGACGAACTGCAACGCCCCGATCACCAGTGCCAGCCACAGACCTTGCGGGTGCAACGCGAGAATCGCCCCGGCCACACCGAGGCCCAGCCAGGTGCCCAGGGTCCGCTCGACACCGCGGACCACCGTGCGTTGCCAGTCGAAGCCCTGATGCAGCATCAGCACCGCGGCGGCCATCGCCCAGTACGCATGCGACATCGTCAGGGCCTGCGAGATCAGCACGGCGATCACGCCCGAGACGGCGACCGCGATGCCCACCCGTCCGGCCAGCTGCAGCGACACCGAGCCGGGCGTCACCGCCCTGCGCAATAGTTGCAGCGCGCTCGGCCGGCCGAGCGGAATCCCTTCGGCGCCATGCTCATCGGTGACGGCGTCCGCGGGCACGGTGGCCAGGTGCCGTGCCAGGGCCGCGCTGTCTTCTGAGGGCGGCTCACCCCGGTCAGCGGCCCGCATGGCCTCGGCGAAAAGCCCGTGCAGCCGACGGTTGACGACTCGCAACCGATACAGCGCCTGGTCCGGTTTCGGTTGGACCGGTTGATAAGTGACCAGCGTGACCCACGCGGTGTGCAGCAGGAGCGCGGCCCGGTGTCGAGTCTCGGCTGCAGGATTCTCGGTGTAGTCCGCGACGGCAGCGGCTGCCGCGGCCACCGCCGCTTTCTCCGGTCCGCGCGGTCTGATCAGCGCACCGGACATGTGCACCAGCCAGGCGAACGCGCCGCCGGCCAGAACGAGCGCGGCGTGATGGCCCGGGCTCAGATGCAGTGTCGCCGGGGTGCCGGTACCGGCTGCGCACGCCAGCACCAGCATGTAGGCGCCTGGCGGTCCGATGCTCAGGGCATGGCAGACCAGCGTGGCCACCGCGGCGATCATCGTCACGGTCAGCACGCCCAGCCACGGCGTGGACGACGCCCAGTCCCCGAGTGCCACCGCGGCGGCGAAGCACACGACGACCACGGCGAGGTATCCACCGCGATTGAGGTAGGGCCGGCCACTGCCATATAGCGACGTGAATCCGCCGATTGTCGCGATCAGGCCGGCCGTGGTGTCACCCGCGAGCCAGCCCACCAGAACCGGTACGGCCATACAGATTCCGGCGCGCAAGGCGAACGGCCACCGGCGCGGCACGCTGTTGATCACTAAGATGTGCCGCAACGGGTTGGTCGCTCGGGGAGCAGGCCGGTTGGACATGTCTACAGCATGCGCGGCGTTTCGCTGACACACTGGAGCCATGCCTGAACTGCCCGAAGTGGAGGCGCTGGCCGATCACCTACGCCGGAATGCGACGGGCCGGGTGGTCACCCGGATCGACGTGGCCGCCTTGTCGGTCCTCAAGACGTTCGATCCGCCGACGACGGCGTTGCACGGCCAGACGGTCATCGGCGCCAATCGTTGGGGTAAATACCTCGGTCTCGAGGTTGGTCCCTGGCACCTCATCACACACCTGTCGCGCGCGGGTTGGCTGCGTTGGTCGGACAAGCTTGCGACGACGCCGCTCAAGCCGGGCAAGGGACCTATTGCGTTGCGCGTCCATCTGGGCGAGGGGATCGGATTCGACCTGACCGAGGCCGGAACCCAGAAACGGTTGGCCGTGTGGGTGGTTGCCGATCCGCTCGACGTGCCGCAGATCGCGGCGCTCGGGCCTGATGCGCTGTCGCTGGATTCGGCCGGCCTGGCGGGTGTGCTGGCCGCCCACGGCGGGCGGATCAAGACGGTGATCACCGATCAGAAGGTGATCGCGGGGATCGGTAACGCCTACAGCGACGAGATCTTGCACGTGGCCAAGCTGTCGCCGTTCGCGACCGCGGGGAAGCTGACCGATGCCCAGCTCGGCGCACTGCACGATGCGATGATCTCGGTGCTCACCGATGCGGTGACGCGATCGGTGGGGCAGCAGGCTGCGACGCTCAAGGGGGAGAAGCGGTCCGGTCTGCGCGTGCATGCCCGCACGGGGTTGCCGTGCCCGGTGTGCGGGGACACCGTGCGGGAGGTGTCCTTCGCCGACAAGTCGTTCCAGTACTGCCCGACGTGTCAGACCGGTGGCAAGGTCCTGGCCGACCGACGGATGTCCAAGCTGCTCAAGTAAGCGGCCGCATTTTTGACAGTTGTCTAACTCGGTTATCCTGCTGCGATGACCCGTCAGAAGATCCTCATCACCGGTGCCAGCTCCGGACTGGGCGCGGGCATGGCCCGTCAATTCGCGGCCAAGGGCCGGGACCTGGCGCTGTGTGCCCGTCGCACCGAGCGGCTCGATGAGCTCAAGGCCGAGCTGGCCGCCCGGCACCCCTACGTCAAGGTCGCGGTCGCTGCGTTGGACGTCAACGACCATGAGGCTGTGCCGCGGGTGTTCGGCGAGTTGTCCGAGGAACTCGGTGGCATCGATCGCGTGATCGTCAATGCGGGGATCGGCAAGGGCTGGCCGCTGGGCGAGGGCAAGCCGTGGGCCAACAAGGCCACCATCGAGACCAACCTGATCGCCGGTCTGGTGCAGATCGAGACGGCCCTGGAGATGTTCAAGAAGTCGGGCAGCGGTCACCTGGTGTTGATCTCGTCGGTGCTGGGCAACACCGGTGTGCCCGGTGGCAAGGCCGCCTACTGCGCGTCGAAAGCGGGGATGACATCGCTGGGCGAGTCGCTGCGTGCCGAGTACGACAAGGGCCCGATCCGGGTGACGGTGATCGAGCCGGGCTACATCGAGTCGGAGATGACCGCCAAGTCGGCGACCACGATGCTCATGGTCGACAACGAGACCGGCGTGCGCGCGATGGTTGAGGCGATCGAGAAAGAGAAGGGCCGGGCGGTCGTGCCGCGCTGGCCGTGGGCACCGCTGACTCAGGTGATGCGGCTGCTGCCGCCGAAGTACACGAAGCGTTTCGCCTAGTCACAGGCGTCACGCCAGGCTCGGATTCTCGGGCGATAGCGATGTGCCCGCCTGTCAGCACGTCCGTCCGGTGCGCGGCACGCACGGCAGCTCCTGCGACACATCGGATGGCCCGGTGGCCGTGCCGCCCGATCCGCACCGGGTTTCGAGACCCGGTGCGGCTGGGTAGACCACCGTCATGACCTCAAAATTGATTGCCTCGATGTTCTTTGCAGGCGCTGCGGCTGGGGCTGTTGCTTTCGGCCCGGTCGCCATGGCTGACCCGCCGCCCCCGCCCCCGTGCGTCAACGCCGACGGGACGGCCTGCGCCGACCTGGGCACCGCCGGACCAGGCGGCGCTACCGGCGCCATCCCCGGTGGTCCCGGCGGCACAGCCGGACCCGGCGGCGCTACCGGCGAAATTCCGGGCGGACCTGGTGGTACGGCAGGCCCGGGTGGCGCTACCGGCGCGATTCCCGGTGGTCCCGGCGGCACGGCCGGCCCGGGCGGAGCCAGCGGCTGCATCCCGAACGTGGGCTGCGCGACGGTCCCGGGGATGCGCTAGGTCGAGTGCCCGCGCACTCCGATCAGATCGAGCGCCCGCGCTCGGCTCGATACCGGCGCACCAGCGCATCGGTGGACGAGTCCGACTGCGTGCCCGGTGACTGCGAGTCGGTGATGACCGGCAGTAGCGCCTTGGCCTGGGTCTTGCCAAGCTCGACGCCCCATTGATCGAAGGAGTCGATCCCCCACACCACTCCCTCGGTGAACACCTGGTGTTCGTAGAGTGCGATGAGCTGGCCGACGACCGACGGCGTCAACCTGGTTGCCAGGATTGACGTCGTCGGTCGGTTTCCGGGCATCACCTTGTGCGGCACCACAGAAGCCGGAGTCCCTTCTGCCGCAATGGCTTCGGCCGTCTTGCCGAAGGCCAGGACCTGAGTCTGGGCGAAGAAGTTGCTCATCAACAGGTCGTGCATGCTGCCGGTGCCGTCGGCAGTGGGCAGATCGTCGGTGGGTTGCGAGAATCCGATGAAGTCGGCCGGCACCAGCCGGGTGCCCTGGTGCAGCAGCTGATAGAACGCGTGCTGACCGTTGGTTCCCGGCTCGCCCCAGAAGATCTCACCGGTATCGGTGGTGACGGCGGTGCCGTCGGCACGCACCGACTTGCCGTTGGACTCCATGGTCAACTGCTGCAGGTATGCGGCAAACCGGGACAGGTCGTTGGAGTACGGCAGTACCGCCCGCGATTGCGCACCAAAGAAATCCGAATACCACAGACCGATCAGCCCCAGCAGTGCCGGAGCGTTCCCGGACAGCGGTGCGGTGCGGAAGTGCTCGTCGACGAGGTGGAAGCCGGCGAGGAATTCGGCGAACCGCTCGCGGCCGATCACGGCCATCACTGACAGCCCGATCGCCGAGTCCACCGAGTACCGGCCCCCGACCCAGTCCCAGAACCCGAACATGTTGTCGGTGTCGATGCCGAACTCCTGCACCAGCTTCGCGTTGGTGGAAACCGCCACGAAATGCTTGGCGACGGCATCTTCGCCGAGAGCATCGACCAGCCAACGGCGCGCGGCGGTGGCATTTGTCAGCGTCTCCAACGTGGAGAACGTCTTGGATGCGACGATGAAAAGCGTTGTGGCCGGGTCTAAATCGGCCAGTGTCGCAACCAGGTCGGCGGGGTCGACGTTCGACACGAAGCGGGCACTGATGCCGGCGTCGGCGTAGTGGCGCAGTGCGTCGTACACCATCACCGGGCCCAGGTCGGAACCGCCGATGCCGATGTTGACCACGGCCTTGATGCGCTCACCGGTGGCGCCGGACCACTCGCCGCTGCGCAGCCGGTCGGTGAAATCGCCCATCCGGTCCAGCACGGAATGCACGTCCGCCACCACGTCCTGGCCGTCAACAGTCAACGACGCATCGGCAGGCAGCCTGAGCGCCGTGTGCAGTACCGCGCGGTCCTCGGAGGTGTTGATGTGCGCTCCGGCGAACATCGCATCGCGTCGGGTCTCCAGCCCCGCGGCGCGCGCCAGGTCCGTCAGCAATTCCAGCGTCCGACGGGTGACGCGGTGCTTGCTGTAATCGATGTAGAGATCGCCGACGGTCAACACCAGTTCGGTCCCGCGGGTCGGATCTTCGGCGAAAAGCTCCGTCAGATGGATGTCGCGGATCTCGTCGTAGTGCTTAGACAAAGCCTGCCAGGCGGGGGTTGCGGTGATGTCAGCACTCATTCTCCCGACCTTAGTGCGGCGCTCGATTTGAAGGTGTACATGATTGATGTATGGCCATTGAAGACTTGATTTCATCCGTGCCCACGGGTCTTTGGATCGGTGGCGAGGAACGCCAGGCCGCGTCGTCGTTCAATGTGCTCGATCCGAGCGACGATCAGGTGCTGGCCACCGTTGCCGATGCGACCGCCGCCGACGCCGTCGCCGCACTGGACGCCGCGTGTGCGGTGCAGGCCGAATGGGCCGCAACCGCGCCGCGCAAGCGAGGCGAGATCCTTCGTTCGGTGTTCGAGAAGATCACCGAACGTGCCGATGACATCGCCGCGCTGATGACCCTGGAGATGGGCAAGGTCCTCGCCGAGAGCAAGGGCGAAGTCGCCTACGGCGCCGAGTTCTTCCGCTGGTTCTCCGAAGAAGCGGTGCGCATCGCCGGTCGCTACACCCCGGCACCGGCCGGAACCGGACGAATTCTAGTCACCAAGCAGGCTGTCGGCCCGTGCTACGCCATCACGCCGTGGAACTTCCCGCTGGCCATGGGCACGCGCAAGATGGGGCCCGCCTTCGCCGCGGGCTGCACCATGATCGTCAAACCCGCGCAGGAAACGCCGCTGACCATGCTGCTGCTGGCCAAGCTGATGGATGAGGCCGGTCTGCCCAAGGGCGTGCTCTCGGTGCTGCCGACCAGTAACCCGGGCGGGGTAACCTCCGCGCTGGTCGATGACGGCCGGCTGCGCAAGCTCACCTTCACCGGCTCGACCGGGGTGGGCAAAGCACTCGTGAAGCAATCCGCCGACAAGCTGCTGCGCACCTCGATGGAGTTGGGCGGCAACGCCCCGTTCATCGTGTTCGACGATGCCGACGTGGACGCGGCGGTCGACGGCGCAATCCTGGCCAAGATGCGCAACGGTGGTGAGGCCTGCACCGCCGCCAACCGCTTCCACGTGGCCAACTCGGTGCGCGAGGAGTTCACCGACAAGCTCGTCAAGCGGATGAGCGAGTTCACCCTCGGCAAGGGCATCGACCCCGCGTCCACGTTGGGCCCCCTCATCAACTCCAAGCAGGTCGCCACCGTCACCGATCTGGTCTCCGACGCGGTGTCCAAGGGTGCGACCGTCGCGGTCGGCGGTGTCGCCCCCGGAGGCCCCGGCAACTTCTACCCGGCCACGGTGCTCGCCGACGTGCCCGCCGACGCCCGCATCCTCAAGGAGGAGATCTTCGGCCCGGTTGCCCCGATCACGGGCTTCGACACCGAGGAAGAAGGGATCGAGGCCGCCAACAACACCGAATACGGCTTGGCTGCTTACGTTTACACCCAGTCGCTGGACCGCGCGTTGCGGGTCTCCGAGGGCATCCAATCCGGCATGGTCGGCATCAACCGCGGTGTCATCTCGGATGCGGCCGCACCGTTCGGCGGTATCAAGGAGTCCGGCTTCGGGCGTGAAGGCGGCACCGAGGGCATCGAGGAATACCTCGACACGAAATATATTGCGCTAACCCGTTAGCGCCTCGTCGCGCCTTCCCGATTCGGCGCCTGATGCCCCTTAAACTTCGGGGCTCGGAAGCCAAGACGGGAGTGCATGACGTGACCGCGGCGCCAGTCCGTGCTGCCAGCCGGCGTCGGCGTGCCTCCATCCGGCGTGACATCCCCGCACTCGACGGAATCCGCGCGATCGCGGTGGCCCTGGTGCTGGCCGGTCACGGCGGGGTGCCCGGTGTGGCCGGAGGGTTCATCGGCGTCGACGTCTTCTTCGTGCTCAGCGGATTCCTGATCACCTCACTGCTGCTCGACGAGTTCCGGCGCACCGAGCGTATCGACCTCAAAGGGTTCTGGATTCGCCGCGCGAAGCGCCTGCTGCCGGCAATGGTGCTCATGACCTTGGCCGTGGTGATTGCCCGGCCCTTGTTCCCGTCGGATGCGGTCACCACGCTTCGCGAGGATGCGGTGGCGGCGTTCTTCTGGATGGCCAACTGGGTTTTCGTGGCTTCCGATACCGACTACTTCAGCCAGGGCGCTCCGCCGTCGCCGTTGCAGCACACCTGGTCGCTGGCGGTGGAGGAGCAGTACTACGTCGTCTGGCCACTACTGGTGCTGGCCGCCGCGCTGCTGGTGCGGCGCCGCTCGACCGGTGCGGTTCGGGTGGTGGTTTTCGTGCTGGCCGTTCTCGGGATGATCGGCTCGGCCGTCGCATCGGTCCTGATGTCCGGCGACGCCGGTGAGCTCAACCGCGTCTACTTCGGCACCGACACCCGGGCGCAGGCGCTGCTGATCGGTGCGGCGGCCGCGGCGCTGTTGGTGCGCGACTGGTCGTCGCTGACGATGTCGGGCACGTTGATCCGGGCTCGGTGGCGACGCTGGGTCGCCTGGACCTTGCCGGTGATCGGAGTCGCGGTGCTGGCGGCGGCCGCACACCTGGCGACCGGCAGCGCCGACGAGTTCCACCACGGACTGCTGATCGCGGTGGCGCTGGGCGCGGTGCTCGTCGTCGCGCCCGTGGCGCTGGATCAGGACGGTTACGTCGCCCGGGCCCTGGCCTGGTACCCGCTGGTCACCCTCGGTGTCATCTCCTACGGGGTCTACCTGTGGCACTGGCCGATCTTCCAGATTCTCAACGGCGAGCGGACCGGCCTGCAGGGCTGGTCACTGCTGGCGCTGCGGTGTGCGGTGACGATCGCGGTGTCATGGGTGTCGTGGTGGGCCATCGAGCAGCCGGTCCGGCACTGGCGCCCGCAGCACGTCCCGATGCTGCGGCTGGCGGCGGCCACGGTGGCGACCGCCGCGGTGGTGACGATGACGGTCGTCCCGGTCGGTGTCCCGACCCGCCCGGCGGGCCCGGACGTGATGGCCGCCGCCGCGTCCGAGCAGGACATCGGCGCGGAGCGGGCCGTCCCGGTGGGACCGGCACCGGCGCTGCCACCGGGCACGCGGACCGTCGCGGTGTTCGGCGACTCGGTGGCGTGGACCTTGATGCGGTACCTGCCCGTCACGCCGGGTTTTCATTTCAGCGACTACACGACCATCGGCTGCGGCATCGCCCGCGGTGGCCCGTACCGGTCGGCCGGCGAGACGCTGAACCAGAAGCCGGAATGCGATTCATGGCCGGAGCGCTGGGCCCAGCGGATGGCCCATGACCGGCCGGACACCGTGCTGTTGATGATCGGGCGCTGGGAGGTTGTGGACCGGACCTGGCACGGGCGGTGGATGCACGTCGGCAACGACGCATACGACGCCTATCTCAAAGGTGAGCTGCAGCGCGCGCTGGACATCCTCAGCGCGACCGGGGCTCGCGTCGTGGTGACCACGGCGCCGTACAACCGGCGCGGTGAGCGGTCGGATGGCACGCTTTATCCCGAGGATCAGCCGGGCCGGGTGCAGGCGTGGAACACCATGCTGCGGACCGTGGCCGGGCAACGGCCGAACGTGTCAGTGCTGGATTTCAACGCCAAGCTCAACCCGGACGGCAAGTACACCGCGAAGATCAACGGGGTCCGGATGCGCAGCGACGGCGTGCACCCGACGTCCGAGGCGGTGCAGTGGTTGACGCCGTGGCTGCTCGACTCGCTCAAGAAGCCGGCGCGGCCCGCGGGCTGACCGTCAGTGCCCCAGTCGGCCGCGGCCGAGTTGCAGTATGAGGATGGCCAGGTCTTTGCCCTCGGGGCCCAGCACGCTGTAGCGCTCGATCACCTGCATTTCACGGCTGTGCACCAGGCGGGTGCCACCGGAGGCCATCCGGGCTTTGCCGATCATTTTGGAGACCTCGGCGCGGCGCTGGATTGCGGCGAGGATGGTGGCGTCGAGTTCGTCGATCTCCCGACGCAGGTCATCGATCTCAGGCACACGCTGATAGTCCCAGTCGGCCCGTGCCAGCGCAAAACTGTCCCCGCTCGGCGGTAAGTTTGAACGCAAGATGACCACTTCGCCCGTCGCCTCCCCAGCTGCTGCAGATGTTGATGAACTTCTTGACGGCTTGAACCCGCAGCAGCGCCAAGCGGTGCTGCACCAAGGGTCGCCGTTGCTGATCGTCGCGGGCGCGGGGTCAGGTAAGACAGCCGTGCTGACCAGGCGTATCGCCTATCTGCTGGCCGCCCGTGACGTGGGTGTGGGGCAGATCCTGGCCATCACGTTCACCAACAAGGCCGCTGCGGAGATGCGCGAGCGGGTGGTTCAGCTCGTGGGCCCGCGGGCCCGCAACATGTGGGTGTCGACGTTCCACTCCACGTGCGTGCGGATCCTGCGCAACCAGGCTTCGCTGCTCCCGGGGCTGAATTCCAATTTCTCGATCTACGACTCGGACGATTCCCGGCGCCTGCTGATGATGATCGGCAAGGACATGGGGTTGGACACCAAGCGGTATTCGCCGCGGCTGCTGGCCAACGGCATCTCGAACCTGAAGAACGAGCTGATCGGCCCCGAGCAGGCGGCGGCTGAGGCCTCGGAGGCGGCCGAGGAGATGGCCGGCATCGTGGCCCAGGTCTATGGCGAGTATCAGCGCAGGCTGCGCGCGGCCAATGCCCTGGACTTCGACGATCTGATCGGCGAGACGGTCGGGATCCTGCAGGCCTTCCCGCAGATCGCCCAGTACTACCGGCGCCGATTCCGCCACATTCTGGTCGACGAGTACCAGGACACCAACCACGCGCAGTACGTGTTGGTGCGCGAGTTGGTGGGGCATCACCTCGACGAGAACGACGGGGTGGCGGCGTCGGAGCTGTGCGTGGTGGGTGACGCCGATCAGTCCATCTACGCGTTCCGCGGCGCGACGATCCGCAACATCGAGGACTTCGAGCGCGACTACCCGGACGCGACGACCATCCTGCTGGAACAGAATTACCGCTCCACCCAGACCATCCTGAACGCGGCCAACTCGGTGATCGCCCGCAACACGGGCCGCCGGGAGAAGCGGCTGTGGACCGAAGAAGGCGAGGGCGAGCTGATCGTCGGCTATGTGGCCGACAACGAACATGACGAGGCCCGGTTCGTCGCCTCGGAGATCGACTCGCTCAGTGACAGCGAAGGCCTGAAATATTCAGATGTCGCGGTGTTCTACCGCACCAACAACTCGTCGCGCGCGCTGGAGGAAGTGTTCATCCGCGCCGGCATCCCGTACAAGGTCGTCGGCGGGGTGCGGTTCTACGAGCGCCGCGAGATCCGCGACATCGTCGCCTACCTGAGGGTCCTGGACAATCCAGGAGATGCGGTCAGCATGCGTCGCATCCTCAACACCCCGCGCCGCGGCATCGGTGACCGGGCCGAGGCCTGCGTCGCGGTGTACGCCGAGAACACCGGGGGCAGCTTCAACGATGCGTTGCAGGCCGCCGCCGAGGGTCGGGTGCCGATGCTCAACTCCCGCTCGGAGAAGGCCATCGCCTCGTTTGTCCTGATGCTCGACCAGCTGCGCGGCAAGCTCGATGACGAGCTGGGAGACCTGGTCGAGGCGGTGCTGGAACGGACCGGCTACCGCCGGGAGCTGGAAGCCTCCAGCGATCCGCAGGATCTGGCCCGGCTGGACAACCTCAACGAATTGGTCAGTGTCGCACACGAATTCAGCATCGACCTGGCCAATGCCCGAGCCTTGGCCGAACAGGGCGAGGGTGAGCCGGTCGACGAGGACATCCCCGACACCGGGGTGCTGGCCCAGTTCTTGGAGCGGGTGTCGCTGGTGGCCGACGCCGACGAGATCCCCGAAGACGGTGCGGGCGTGGTGACGATGATGACCCTGCACACCGCCAAGGGGCTGGAGTTCCCGGCGGTGTTCGTCACCGGCTGGGAGGACGGCATGTTCCCGCACATGCGGGCGCTGGGTGATCCCAACGAGCTGTCCGAGGAGCGACGCCTGGCGTATGTCGGCATCACCCGGGCACGCAAGCGGTTGTACCTGAGCCGGGCCAAGGTGCGGTCCTCGTGGGGGCAGCCCATGCTCAACCCGGAATCGCGGTTCCTGCGCGAGATTCCGGAGGACCTGATCAATTGGCGGCGCGTCGAGCAACCGTCGTCGTCGCTGAGTGCGCCGGTAGGAAACGCCGGTCGCTACGGGAGTCCCCGTCCGTCGCCGTCACGGCCGGCGCCCGCCCGCAACCGTCCGGTGATCACGCTTGAACCGGGCGACCGGGTCACCCACGACAAGTACGGGCTGGGTCGCGTCGAGGAAGTGTCGGGAATGGGCGAAACGGCGATGTCACTGATCGACTTCGGCAGTGCTGGCCGCGTCAAGCTCATGCACAATCACGCGCCGGTGCAGAAGCTCTGATTCGCAGGGCGTGGCTGCTGTCCGGGGCCAGTCCGAGCAGCAGGGCAGCCGCGGCGGCGGTGAAGACCGATGCACTGAACGGTGTTTCGAATCCGGCGAACACGAACATCGAGACGCCGAAGACGATCAGTGTCGCCGCGCTGGCAAATGACGCCCACCGCAAGGCAACTCCCAACAGGAGCGCTACGCCGAGGAGGATCTCGACGATCGTCGCTCCCCACGCGACGATGTGGAGCAACGCGCCGGAAAGGTAGGGCGCCAGCACGTGGACGTAGGCGGTGAAGGCTTCGAAGTTCCCCCAGCCGACATTCGGCGTTCCAGGCGATCCCCACAGGCCGAATCGATCGGCGACGGCGGACAGGAATGCCGAGGCCAGCGCGATCCGGGCGAAAAAGGTTGCGGCGTAGAGCAATCGCTGGTTGCCGGGTTCGTGGTGCTCGTCAGACATGGGTCAAGGATGTCTGACGGCCCGCGGCGCTGCAACACCGCGAGATCTACCTGAGGGTCGTGAAACGTGACGAACTACGACCTTGACGTCGATCTCGGCGTCGCGTCGCGCCCGGGATGATTCCAGGGCCCATCAGCCAGCGCCGCAGGGGCCCCCAGCCGTGACTCGGCCAGGGGTGGAATCGATGTCAGCACCGGGTTCTGGTCCAGACGGGATCCCGGGGTACGGCCCTGGCCCCAGCCGACCATCTCCCGGTAGCCGCCGAGCAGTCCGGCCCGGCTGACCGCGGATTCGGACGCGTGCGGGCTGTCGGCCTCGACGGGGGTGGACACAGGGGAGACGTAGAGCGCATCGGTGGGGCAGTACGCCTCGCACATGAAGCAGGTCTGGCAGTCGGACTGGCGCGCGATGACGGGTACCCCGTCGCTTACACGGTCGAAGACGTCGGTGGGGCACACCTTGACGCAGACGTCGCACTTGATGCACGCGGTGGCACTGACTATCTCGATCACGCCACGGCCTCCGAAGAGATGAGTTGCGGGGCAATGGGATCGGGGGCGGTCCAGATGTCGTCGAGGCCGCCGACCAGGATGCGATGGTCGAAGCGGTGGTCCGATTCGGGCTGATCCTCGCGGCGGTGCAGGCCGCGGGTCTCGGGCCGGGCCAGGGATGCTGCTGTGATCCAGCGCGCCGCAGCCACCATGGCGACTGCTTGACGCTGTTTGTAGACATCGCGCGCCGCCACGGGGGCCAGGCCGTCGGCGATGTCGCGCCACACGGTGTCCAGCACATCGGCTGACTCATGAAGCCGCTCGGCTGACTTCACATAGCTACGCTGCGGCGGCAGGACATGCGACTGAGCCACGGCCACCACCTCTTCGACAGTGGGCGCGCCCGAGCGTGACGGCCGGGTGGGCGGTGCCGGCGCCGTGTGCATTCGTCGGGTTCGGCTGAACTCCGCGGCACCCCGGCCGGCGAACGTACCCGAGGCGATGGCCCAGGAGCCATTGCGGCTGCCGCCGCCGGAGAGCGACCCGGTGATGAGCTCGCGGGTCGCGGCATCTCCTGCCACATACAGTCCGGGAACCGTCGTCGCACAATCCGGCCCGACCAGTCGCAGGCCGCCGGTGCCGCGCACCGATCCCTCGTAGACCATCCGGACCGGGTAGGCCGTGGTGAACGGGTCGACTCCGGCCTTGTCCAGCGGCAGGAAGTAGTTCGGCTGAGCGTCGCGCATGGTCTGGCGGAGGTGTTCGGGCGCGCGGTCCAGTCGGGTGAACACCCGCTCGCCGCGGGCCAGTGCCCGTTGGGCATCCTGGCGGCCGCTCAGCCCACGTTGCGTGGTGAAAGGCCGGCCGTGCTCGTCATAGAAGCTGCCCCACTGCAGCATTCGGCCCTTCGTGTGTACGCCCCACTCGGGGGCCAGTGCATAGGCGGTGCAGAACTCCATGCCGGAAAGGTGCGCGCCGTGTTCGGCCGCCATCAGCAGGCCCTCGCCCGTGTCGACGTTGGTGCCGAAGGTTCCGGACAGGAAAGCGGTTCCGCCGGTGGCCAACACGACGGCACCCGAAGTGATCTGCCAGGGCCGGCCGCCGTCCTGGCGGGCGATGCCGGTGGCGCCCGTGACGACGCCGTCTCGGTCGGCGGTCAGCTGCAGCGCCGGGTGGTGGTCGAGGATCAGTACTCCACTGCGATGAGCCTTGCGGCGCATCCGGCGCATGTACTCCGGGCCCTGCAGACTGCTGCGCATCTCCTGGCCGTCGGCACCCACCGGGAACGGATAACCCCACTCGGAGAGCTGCCCGAGCCGGTCCCACGAGGTGGCGAGCACCCGGAACATCCACTCGGAGTCGGTGATTCGTCCAGCGGCCAGCTCACGTTCGCGCACCGAATCCTCGCGCCGCGGCCCCGGACCGATCGCCCACAGGTTGTTGCCGCCGGCGGCGGTCGCCCCGCTGGTACCGCAATAGCCCTTGTCCACCAGGACGACCCGGGCACCGGATTCGGTGGCCGAGATGGCGGCCCAGGTGGCTGCGGGGCCGCCGCCGATCACCAGGACATCGGTGCTCAGTACACCGGGATCAGCGGGAGCGGTCATGTCCTACCTCCTCTCGGACGCCGAGTTCGGCCAGCAGCGCGCGGCGCAAATCATCGAAGCCGTCGTCGCTGCGGGTGCGTGGGAAGGGCAGTTCGACACGACGGTCCAGGGATATCCGGCTACCGGAGAGCACCACGACCCGGTCGGCCAGCAGGATCGCCTCGTCGACGTCATGGGTGACGTGCAGGACTGCCATGTGCCTGCGGGACCACAGATCGTGCAACAGTCCGTACATCTTGAGCCGGGTGAGCGCGTCGAGTGCGCCGAACGGCTCGTCGAGCAGCAACAGGTCGGGTTCGCGGACCAGGGCGCGCGCCAGGGAAACCCGTTGCGCTTCACCGCCGGACAGCGACAACGGCCATGCCCTCGCCTTCTCGGTAAGGCCGACTTCCTCAAGGGCGGCCCGTCCGCGAGCGGCCCGGCTGGGTGCGTCGGGTCCGGCGTCGGGAAGTGCGAAGGTGACGTTGGACAGGGCACGCCGCCACGGCAGGAGCCGAGGGTTCTGGAACACCACCGCCCGCGAGCGCGGCACCTTCACCGAGCCGGTGACCTGGTTGTCGAGCCCGGCCAGCACGCGCAGCAGGGTGCTCTTCCCGGAGCCGGACCGGCCCAGCATCGCGACGAATTCGCCGTCACCGATCTGCAATTCGAGATCTTCGAGCACCTGCTGATCGCCGAACGCCCGGCGCAGGCCGCGTACCTCGACCACCGCCGAGCTCATGCCGGCGCTCCGAGTCCCTCGAAACCGTTGCGCCAGGACAGCAATAGCCGTTCCAGCACCCGTACCAGCGTGTAGGACAGCAGGCCCGCGACCGCGTAGATGACGATCACCAGCAGTGACACGTCGAACTGCAGGTTGGTCTGGGCGCGTGACATCAGGTAGCCGATGCCCTGAGTGGTGTTGATCATCTCTGCGAAGATCAGGCTCAGCCACGCACTGGAGAGCCCCAACCGCAGGCCGACCAGGAAATTGGGCATCGCCCCGGGCAGGATCACCTGGGTGATCAAGGTGTGGCGTGGCGCTTCGAGGGTTTGCGCCATCTCCACGAGTTGCCGGTCCACACCGCGGATTCCGGAATAGGTGTTGATGTAGATCGCGATCGCCACGCCCGTGGTGATCAATACGATCTTGGGGCCTTCGCCGATGCCCATCCAGATGATCAGCAGTGGGGTCAATGCGAAATTCGGTACCGCCTTGAGGATCTGCATCGTCCAGTCGAGCAGGTCTTCACCGGTGCGTGTGAGCCCGGCGAGTACCGCGAGCACGACCCCGATGATGATGCCCAGCACCGTGCCGGTCAGCACCCGGACGCCCGATGCGCCGACGTGGGTGGCGAGTTGCCCGTCACCGAGCAGGCGCCACGCGGTGGCAGCCACCTGGGCCGGCGGTGGAAAGAGATCGGTGTTGAGCAGCGCGGTGGCAGATCCGACGCTCCAGATCGCCAGGATCAGCGCGGGGCTCACCAGACGGCGCACGGGCCGAGGGAGCCGTGCCCACAGGCCGTTTCGCCGGCCTCGGCCGCCGACGATCTCGATGAGTTCGGGATGCAAGGCCGGGGGCCGGACGGCGGACGCGGCACTCACTGCGGTGGTCACGACTTCGCCCCGGCCCATTCGCGAACCGAGTACTCGTGGTCGAACGACCCGTCGGCGTTGAGGAACTCGTAGGCGGCCTCGAGCTGTTCCACACCGACCTGGGGGAACGGTTCGGTGTTGAACTCATCAGCCTGCGTGGACTTCTGGACGAACTTCAGGTCGGTGTCGTCGGTTTTCGCGACCCAGGCCAGGTAGTCGTCGAAGTTCTCGGTGATGTCGCGGTTGACGGTGGTGACCGCCTGCTGCCAGGCGCCGATGAACTCGGGGTGGGCGTCGGTGAACGAACGCAACGCGATGTTGGTACCGGTGCTGCCGAAGCCGTGCCGCGACAGGCTGTCGATGATCGGGAAGCCCTTGGATTCCAGCTCGGCCGCGCTGGCGCCGGTCAGGATGGCCGCATCGATCTTGCCCGAACTCAGCCCGGCGATGGACTCGGGCGTCGGCACGTCGCGCACGTGGATCTGACCGTTGAGGCCCGCGGCGTCGATGAGCTGGCGGGCGGCGCGGTCTCGGATGGTGCCCTGCGGGGCAGTGACGTCCTTGCCCACCAGGCCCTTGATGTCGGTGGGCCCACCCTTGGCGCCCACCAGCCACGCGTCGCCGTTGATCGAATCAAGCGACAACAGAACTACTTTCGGGTCACGGCTGCGCGCCCGCAACCCGGGGTTGTCGCCGATGGCGGCGACGTCGATCGCGCCGGCGAACAGGGCTGAGGCGACATCGCTTCCGGACTGGAAGAACGAATACTCGATCTTGCCGACCCCGGCGGATTTCAGCTGCTCGGTGAGGATGCCCTCGCGGTCGCCCCAGCCCAGGGAGCCCGCCGGAGTTCCCGTCACCGAGGTCGCCCCGACACGCAGGGTGTAGCCGTCGGCGTTGTTGTCGTCGGCGCTGCAGGAGATTGCGGTGGTGATGACGGTGAGCGCAAAGGCGGTGCGCAGCAGGCGGTTCAACATGGGAGCGGTCCTCCGAAGGTGTCAATGCGTGAGCACACACGCGAATCCGCCCCAGTAGACTCCCGGCCCCGATTTGGGGTCGACGGTTTGGCTCAGGCTGATCTGGAAGAACGCTGTGAGTGCACCTATCGGCGGGCGCTCCAGCGCGCGGTCGAGGGCAACACGGTGAGCACGATGGTGGCCAAGGGTAGGGCCGGCATCGCGTAGACGACGGGGTGAAGTCTGGCCCCGGCGATGAACAGGCTGCCGAAGATCAGCAGGCCGATGACCGCGCCGACGACGACCAGGAGCCGGCCCATCCGGCGCCGCAGCAACAATGCGACGAGTCCGCCGATGGTTGCTGCGGCCGAGATCGCCGCCAGGAAACCGATGGCCACACAGAACAATCGGTCGGTGCGCCACCAGCCGGCGATCAGATCGGTCGCGATGACACCGGTGGCCCAGCCGCTGAGGATGGCCGATGTGGCCGCCACGATGGCCGTACGCGGGTTCGCACCCGCCGGGGTGTGCGGGACGATCATCGGCCGGGCGCGGGGCACATAGCTCGTACTGGCGTCGTCGTCCGCACGGCCGATCAGGCTCGTCTGAGGCTCCGCGCTACTCGCGGTGGGAATGGCGCCGGTGGGATGACGCCGGATGATGCTCGTATGCGGTTCGTCGGGCACCGGGACGGGCCTGGAAATCGGGGCCTGAGGCTGGCGCCGGATGATGCGGGTGTGGTCGTCGTCTTCGTCGGGGTGATCGGCTGGTCCGTCGTCGCTCACTCAGCCAACATAGCTGCCGAGGCTGAGGCCTCGCTTGGACAGCCACGGCACCGGATCGATGCGGCTGGTCCCGTTCTGTAAAACCTCGAAGTGCAGGTGGGGGCCGGTGGAGTAGCCCCGATTTCCGACGGTGGCGATCTGATCTCCGGCCATCACCCGGTCGCCCACGCTGACGAGCCACGTGTTGATGTGACCGTAGAGCGTGACGGTGCCGTCGGCGTGACGCAGCTTGACCCATGCGCCGTAGCCCGCCGTCGGGCCCGAGGCGATGACAACGCCGTCGGATACCGCCACGATCGGGGTACCGATCGGGCTCGCGAGGTCGATGCCTGCGTGCAGAACGCCCCAGCGGTAGCCGAAGTTCGAGGTCCAGACGTAACCCTTGGTGGGCATGACGAACAGCGGGCGTGACAGCCGAGCCTCGCGTTCGGCGCGTTCCTGGGCGAAGGCGGCGGCCTTGGTGATCTCTTCGGCGTGGACCGAGGTGTCGGCGGTCGAGGAGACCGAGACGATCTGCATGCCGTCGACCGAGCCGGTGACGGAGGCACCTTCGATGTGGTTGCCCTCGGAGGCCAGGATCGTGTCGTCAGCGTTGGTCTCGGTGGGGTTACTCAACGAATAGGCGCCCGCAGCGGTGGCACCCGCGGCCATGGCGGCGATCATCAGGCGGCTCTTGACGGCCCCGGCGTGCTCCTTGCGGTGGGCACCGCGCCGGCCGGACAGGTTGATCACGTCGGTGGCGGCGATGCCGTCGCTCACGTCGGTGTGGCTGTCCCGGTATGCGTAACGGGAGCCGCGCTCACCGCTGGTCTCGGGGCGGAAGCGTGAAGGGACGGCAAGACGGACGGGCACCAGATCGTCGGTGTCGTCCATGTCGTCGAGTTCGGGGGCGAAGATCAAGTCGGATTCGTGGTCGTGCGATCCGCGATCATCCAGGTCCGAGTGGTCATCGAACGCTTCGAAGGCGCTGAACGGGATGACGTCGGTGATCTCCGCAGCGTCCAGTTCTTCGGGAGAAACCCGGCGCCTGTGGCGGCGCGCGTCCGTCGGCACTCCACGGGGAGCTGCGGACGAACGATGCTGCGGCAAGACTCGGGAATCCTTCTTCGTCGTGACCTGAACGTTATCTGGACCAGAGGCACGTTAACCAAATCCCAATGATGGTGGCAACTTATGGGTCTATTCCGCGCCGGAATGTGATCCGTATCACCTCTCACGGGCGGTGAGATCTACCACATGAGCCGGAGGCGATGCTAACCCATCACTCGGTGATGGATAAAGTGCCAGCGGGCCCGTCAGAGGTACGCGGACCGGGCAGCTTCGAAGCGCAATAGAAGCCAAGCAGACAGACAACGCCTATCTAGGAAGCACATGGATCTCTTCGAATATCAGGCAAAAGAGCTGTTCGCCAAGCACAACGTCCCCACGACCCCGGGCCGCGTGACCGACTCGGCCGAGGACGCCAAGGCGATCGCCACCGAAATCGGCAAGCCCGTGATGATCAAGGCGCAGGTGAAGGTCGGCGGCCGCGGTAAGGCCGGCGGCGTGAAGTACGCAGCCACCCCCGACGACGCCCTGACCCACGCGACCAACATCCTGGGTCTCGACATCAAGGGTCACGTCGTCAAAAAGTTGCTGGTGGCCGAGGCGAGCGACATCGCCGAGGAGTACTACATCTCGTTCCTGCTCGACCGTTCCAACCGCACTTACCTGGCCATGTGCTCGGTTGAGGGTGGCATGGAGATCGAGGAGGTCGCCGCCACCAAGCCCGAGCGGCTCGCCAAGGTGCCCGTCGACGCGGTCAAGGGTGTCGACCTGGCCTTCGCCCGGTCGATCGCCGAGCAGGGTCACCTGCCCGCCGAAGTGCTCGACGCCGCCGCAGTGACCATCCAGAAACTGTGGGAGGTGTTCGTCGGTGAGGACGCCACCCTGGTTGAGGTCAACCCGTTGGTGCGCACGCCCGACGACCAGATCCTGGCCCTGGACGGCAAGGTCACCCTGGACGCCAACGCCGACTTCCGGCAGCCCGGCCACGCTGAGTTCGAGGACAAGGACGCCACCGATCCCCTCGAGCTCAAGGCCAAGGAGAACGACCTCAACTACGTCAAGCTCGACGGCGAGGTGGGCATCATCGGTAACGGTGCCGGCCTGGTCATGTCGACGCTGGACGTGGTCGCCTACGCGGGGGAGAAGCACGGCGGCGTGAAGCCGGCCAACTTCCTCGACATCGGCGGTGGCGCTTCGGCTGAGGTCATGGCCAACGGCCTCGACGTCATCCTGAACGACAGCCAGGTCAAGAGCGTGTTCGTCAACGTGTTCGGCGGAATCACCGCCTGTGACGCGGTGGCCAACGGCATCGTGCAGGCACTGAAGATCCTCGGTGACGAGGCCAACAAGCCGCTCGTCGTCCGCCTGGACGGCAACAACGTCGAAGAGGGCCGGCGGATTCTCGCCGAGGCCAACCATCCCCTCGTTGTCCAGGCCGAGACCATGGACGCCGGTGCCGACAAGGCCGCCGAGCTGGCGAACAAGTAATTAAGGATTCATGACCCATGTCTATCTTCCTGAACAAAAACTCCAAGGTCATCGTCCAGGGCATCACCGGTGGTGAGGGCACCAAGCACACCGCGCTGATGCTCAAGGCCGGCACCCAGGTCGTCGGTGGCGTGAATGCGCGCAAGGCCGGCACCAAGGTGTCGCACGTTGATAAAGACGGCAACGACGTCGAGTTGCCCGTGTTCGGCTCGGTCGCCGAGGCCATGAAGGAGACCGGCGCTGACGTGTCGATCGCCTTCGTGCCGCCGGCGTTCTCCAAGGACGCCATCATCGAGGCCATCGACGCCGAGATCCCGCTGCTGGTTGTCATCACCGAGGGAATCCCGGTGCAGGACAGCGCTTACGCGTGGGCCTATAACGTCGACAAGGGCGAGAAGACCCGCATCATCGGGCCGAACTGCCCCGGCATCATCACCCCTGGCGAGTCGCTGGTCGGCATCACGCCGAACAACATCACCGGCAAGGGCCCGATCGGACTGGTCTCCAAATCCGGCACCCTGACCTACCAGATGATGTACGAGCTGCGCGATCTCGGCTTCTCCACCGCCATCGGCATCGGCGGCGACCCGGTCATCGGTACCACCCACATCGACGCCATCGAGGCGTTCGAGAAGGATCCGGAGACCAAGCTGATCGTGATGATCGGTGAGATCGGTGGCGACGCCGAAGAGAAGGCCGCGGCCTACATCCAGGCCAACGTGACCAAGCCGGTCGTCGGCTACGTCGCGGGTTTCACCGCTCCCGAGGGCAAGACGATGGGCCACGCCGGCGCCATCGTGTCCGACGGCGCGGGTACTGCGGCCGGTAAGCAGGAGGCCCTGGAGGCCGCCGGCGTGAAGGTCGGCAAGACGCCGTCCGAGACGGCCGCGAAGGCGCGCGAGCTTCTCGCGAACCTGTAGCTCTCTCTCTGCGCGAGCTCTTTTCTGCGCGAGCAGACGCAAATGTCCCCGCACGCACGGCGTGTCGGGGACATTTGCGTCTGCTGGGCAGTTAGGCGCGGCCGCCCAGATGCTGGGCCAGGAACCGCTCGACAGCGTGGTACATGTCGATCTGGTTGTCCGGGTTGAGAAATCCGTGTCCCTCGTCGGCCTTGACCATGTACTCGACCTCGACGCCGCGGCCGCGTAACGCTTCGACGAGGTTGTCGGATTCGGCCTGCACCACGCGAGAATCGTTGGCGCCCTGGATTACCAGCAGCGGTGTGCGGATCTGATCCACTCGCGTGATGGGGGAGCGGGCCAGCATGTCGGCTTCCTGCGCCGGATCGTTGTGGTTCCCTACATATAGATGCCAGTTCGTGGCCAGGAACGGACGCGCCACATTCGGCAGCGTGCGCATGAAATTGGCCAGGCTGGAGATGCCGACGTAATCGATGGCCGCCGCGAACACGTCCGGGGTGAACGTGACGCCGACGAGCGCGGCGTATCCACCGTACGAACCGCCGAAGATCGCCACCTTGTCCCGGTCGGCGTAGCCCTGCTTGACCGCCCAGTCCACCGCATCGATCAGGTCATCGTGCATCTTGCCGGCGAACTCACCGATCGCCGCTTTGGTGAAAGCCTTGCCGTAGCCCGTTGAGCCACGAAAGTTGACCTGCAACACCGCATATCCGCGGTTGGCCAGCATCTGCGCATCGGGTTGAAAGCTCCAGCAGTCCCGTGACCACGGGCCGCCGTGCACCAGTAACACCATCGGCAGGTCGGTGGCCTCGATTCCGACCGGCAGGGTCAGGTACGAGTGCAGTTCCAACCCGTCGCGCGAAGGGATGGTCACCGGGGTCATCGGTGCGAGTGAATCTGAATTCAGATTCGGATATGGCCGGAACAGCATCCGGCTTTCCCCGGTGGCGTGGTCGTAGAAGTAGGTGACGCCCGGTTCGCGGTCGTGGGTGAAGTTGACGACCCACCGCTGACCGGAATCGTCCGACGAGATGCCGGCGAGGTCCCCATCGGAGAGCTTCGTGAGAGTCTCCAGCACCGCGCCGAAATTCGGGTCCAGGGCATGGATCACCTGGCGCTCACCGTAATACCTGGCGCCGATCAGTTCTCCCGTGCGCTCGCTGAGGATGAAAGGCGAAGGCAACACCATCTGATTGCCGAGATCGAATGTCGGGTGGCTGTCCACCTCGGTCTCGGTGCCGGTGACCACATCGAGGCGGGCCAGCCGGGCGCGGTCACTGCCCTCGTTCGATCCGAGCCAGATGCCCGTACCGTCCGGAGAGATGACGACCGGGTAGATGCCCAACGGGTAATCGGTGCCGTCGTACACCTTGATGGAGCGCAATGATGCTGTGGCCGAGTCCCATTGAGATATCTCGACATCGCCGTCCACGGTCAGCGTATTGGTGAACAGATCACCGTTGGGGGCGCACAGCCAGGTGATCACGTTGCCGGGGTTTTCCGCCAACAGGGTCAGTTCTCCAGTGGCGATGTCGAGTTCGTACGCATCGACCAGCTGAGGATTGCGGTTGTTGGTCTGCACGATCGCTTTTCCGGGCCGGCCCTTGGGCAGGTCGAAACTCGCTCTGGCGCCTGGAAACGGTGTGAGATCCACTGCGGCAGCGTCGGGGTTGTCCAGGTCGATGCGATACACGTGGAAGTTCTCGTCCCCGCCGGTGTCCTGCATATAGAGCAGCCACCGGGGATCGTCGGTCCAGGAGTAGATGTACACGCTGCGGGTCTCGTCTGCGGTCACGCACCGAGGCGGGGAATCGCCGTCGAGGTCCTGAACCCACACGTTGAGTCGGTTCTTCCACGGCGCCAGGTAGGCGATCTTGGTTCCGTCGGGCGAGATCTTGGCTCCTGCGCGCTCGGGCGGGCTGAAGAAATCCTCTACCGAGATGAGTTCAGGCAACGCCATGACGCTCCTTTGTTGTTTGTGGACAAGCTCTTTCGGGGTTGTTCAGGGAACGACGGGTCCGCCGAGACGCCCGTTGGTCGCGTCGCGGATTGCTCGATCGATGAGCGACAGCGCCTGCTCTTCGGTGACTTTCTTGCCTTCGACGATCACTGCGATGCTGACGTCTTCGTCGACGACGCGGAACGCACCGGTGACGGCCGCGGCGCACAACCGGACGGTGAGATCTGTTTCCGGCAGACCCAGGCGCTCGGCGATCACCGGGATGAAGCCCTGCTCCATCCGGTCGTGAACCATCAGATAGGCCGTCCGAAGGGCGGGTTCAGACGAGGTCATGGTCGCGATTCGCATCGCGCTGATCTCATCCTCGACGTCCTGCGGCGTCATTGGATGCGAAATTCCGTCGGCGGCAAGATGTTCGGCCAACGAGAGATCGTGTGGCCAGCGGTTGAGAATGTCGATGAACCGGTCCGCGGATTTGGCCAGCACCGGTTCGACACAACTTTCCTTCGCGCGGAAGTAGCGCCAGATCGTGCGCGTCGAAAGCCCTGCCGCCGCGGCGATCTCGTCACCGCTGGTGCCGGTGACGCCGCGTTCCCAGAACAACTTGCAGGCATGTCGCGACACGGCGAGACGCGCCTGATCCTGCTTCTCGCCGATTGCTCTCACCTCCAGAACTTGTCACTTAGTGACAGCTCCACTTTGTCACTAAGTGACAGAGACGTCAAGGTGTGCTGGTGAGCGCCGGTTTGGCTGGTTGGCTGGTCTCCCGCCGGCTCCGGTTTCCACACCAGGGTTGTTCCGCACGCCTTCAACGACCCAGGTGTGGAAAGCGGTGGCGGCTTCCCGGTGAAGACGGGTTTCGGGCGCGCGGTTTTCCACACCAGGGTCGCTCTACCTCGCGGCCAACGACCCAGGTGCAGAAAGCGGTGACGCGAGACGGCTAGAAAGCCCAGCTCCCGCGCGGTGAGATCACGAAGCCATGGCGGTAGGCCGTGTAACAGGCCACGAAGTCGTCGCCGGCCGCGCAGCCGGAATCGTTGACCACGAGCTTGTGTCCTGTGGGCAGTTCTCGGAGTTGGTGGTCCGTGCTCCACTGTCCGCCGCCCGCATACGTGAACTCGAAGCGACCATCCGAGGTTTGGCTCACGGATTGCATGACGGTCTCCCAGGCCGGCGCCTGTCCGGGAAGGCCTTGCCTGCCGGCATCCTTCGGGAAACCGGGCAGGCGTGAGGCGCGGCAGTCGATCATCCCCAGCCCGTCGGCCCCTGTCGTCTGGCCGTACACGTTGGCCAGGCAAGTCACGTCTTTTGCTGTGAACGAGACGAGGGTGTCGCGGTGCCAGTTGGTGCTTGTGTATGCGGCGAGGTCGGCCACTTTGAACACCGCGAGATCGGGAAAGGTGCCGGGCGGGGGAGACGGATACGCAGCTGGGCCCGAAACCGCCTGGCCCTCAAGTGTTGACGTGCATCCGCAGAGTGACGTGGCCATCAGCGCCGCAGCGGCGATCGCCGAGGCAACGCGCATCAGAACGTCCACCTGCCAGAGGGCTGCACGCTGAACGCGGCCGGCTCTCGGGCAGCCCCTTTCGGCGCTGCGGCATCGACCCTCAACGGCGGCGTCACCCGTCCACCCTAATGCCCCTGATAAGGGCAGATGGGCACCGATTTCACTCTCCAAACATGAATCGGTTAGCCTCGCGAATTAACACCCGTCAAGGAGATTGTCATGGTCGATCCGCGCACCCCCGTCATCGTCGGCGTCGGACAGTTCACCGAGCGCATCGATCTGGATGGCTACCGCGGTATGTCCTCGGTCGAGCTGGCCACCGAGGCTGCCAAGGCGGCCTTGCACGATTGCGGGGCTGACGCTGCTGCCGTGGCGCAGTCAATCGACACCGTGGCGGGTACTCGGCAGTTCGAGATCTCCGGCCCGCAGACGCCATCCCTGGGCATCTCCAACAACTATCCGCGCTCGGTGGCACGCAACGTCGGTGCTGAGCCGGCCCGCGCCATCCTCGAGGTGATCGGCGGCCAGAGCCCGCAGCATCTGGTCACCGAATTCTCTGCTGCCATCGCCGCAGGCGAGGCAGACGTGGTGATGCTGTTCGGCTCGGAGAACACCTCCACGCTGCGTCACTTCTCCAAGCGCGACGACAAGCCGGACCACTCCGAGACCGTCGACGGTCAGTTGGACGACCGCGGCTTCGGTTACGACGGCATCTTCGACGAGTACACGGTCAAGCATGGGCTGATCGGCGCCCCGGTGCAGTACGGCCTCCTGGAGAATGCGCGACGGGCCCGGCTCGGACTGTCGGTGGCCGACTATCGGCAGGCGATGGCCGAGCTGTTCGCACCCTTCTCGAAAGTGGCTGCCAAGAACCCATATTCGTCGTCTCCGGTGGAGCGCTCGGTGGAGGAGCTGGCCACCGTCACCGAGAGCAACCGGATGATCTGTGACCCGTACCCGCGCATGATGGTGGCTCGCGATCAGGTCAACCAGGGCGCTGCGGTGTTGCTGATGTCAGTGGAGGCCGCACGGAAACTCGGTGTGCCCGAGGAGAAGTGGGTGTACCTGCGCGGGCATGCCGACATGAAGGAAATCAAGCTGCTCGAGCGCACCGAACTCGGTTACAGCGATGCTGCGGTGATCGCGGTGAACGAGGCGCTGCGGATCGCCGGCATCAGCCTTGACGACATCGCGGCCTTTGATCTGTACAGCTGCTTCCCGTTCCCGGTGTTCAACATCTGCGACGGCACCGGTTTGGCGCCCGACGACGAGCGGGGCCTGACGCTCACGGGCGGCCTGCCCTTCTTCGGTGGCCCGGGCAACAACTACTCCATGCACGGCATTGCCGAGGCTGTCAGTGAAATGCGTGACAAGCCGGGGCGATTCGCCCTTGTCGGTGGCAACGGCGGGATCGCGAGCAAGTACTCGGTCGGCATCTACTCCACTGAGCCTGCCGATTGGGTGGCCGACGGCTGTGCCGCTCTGCAGGAGGAGTTCAACACGCAGGAGCGTGTCGCCATCACCGAAAAGGCCGACGGCTCAGCGTCAATAGAGACTTACACGGTGCGCTATGACTGGACACCGCGCACCGGCATCATCATCGGGCGCCTGGACTCCGACGGCAGTCGCTTCTTGGCGACGACGACGGACGAGGCTCTGGTGGCGTTGCTGACCGACGGTGAGCCACTGGGCGCGTCGATCGTCGTGAAATCAAGCGAGAAGCGGAACACCGCCACGCTGGCGTAGCCCAGGCTCCTGCCGAGCAGACGCAAAACTGCCCAATTTCCATGGAAAAAGGGCAGTTTTGCGCCTGCTCGCGCGAAGGACTAGACGAGCGAAGCCAGCTTGCCGGCGAGCCGCTCCACATAGGCCGACACCTCGGCCTCGGACTTGTCGGGCAGCCCGAACAGCACCTCGGTGACGCCCAGTTCGCGCCAGTGCGCGAGCTTCTCAGGGTCCGGCTTGAAGTCCAGCGCCACGATCTGCGGGGCACCGTCGCGCCCCGCGGCGGCCCAGGTGTCCTGCAACAGCTTGACCGGCTCGTCGATGTTGAAGTCGCGAGGCGTGGTGATCCAGCCGTCGGCCGACTTGGCGATCCACTTGAAGTTCTTCTCGTTGCCGGCCGCGCCCACCAGAATCGGGATGTGCGGCTGCACGGGCTTGGGCCAAGCCCAGGACGGCCCGAAATTCACGAATTCGCCGTCGTACGAGGCTTCTTCCTCGGTCCACAGCGCCCGCATGGCTTCCAGGTACTCGCGCAGCATGGTGCGACGGCGGCCTGGGGGAACCTTGTGATCGGCGAGTTCGTCGGTGTTCCAACCGAATCCGACGCCGAGGCTCACCCGCCCGCCGGACAGGTGATCCAGGGTGGCGATGGATTTGGCCAGGGTGATCGGGTCATGCTCGACGGGCAGGGCGACGGCCGTCGACAGCCGCACCCGCGAGGTCACTGCGCACGCGGTGCCCAGCGACACCCACGGATCGAGGGTGCGCATATAGCGGTCGTCGGGCAGAGACTCGTCACCCGTGGTGGGGTGGGCGGCCTCGCGCTTGATCGGGATGTGGGTGTGCTCGGGGACGTAGAACGTCGTGAAGCCGTGATCGTCGGCGAGTTTGGCGGCCTTGGCCGGGGCGATGCCGCGGTCACTGGTGAAGAGAACAAGCCCGTAGTCCATGACCAGAATTAGAACGTGTTTCAGTCCTAGTAGCAAGACGGTCCGTCTCGTTAGGTGGGTCGGACCGAAGAAAACTTCATCGCGAGCGATACCCGCGACGCCCGCCTCTGGGTTTGCTGGGATTCCCCGCATGACGACTGAACGCATCGCCGACCACGTCAAATTCGCCTACTGGGTGCCTAATGTCAGCGGCGGCCTGGTCACCAGCGATATCGAGCAGCGCACCGACTGGAACTTCGAATACAACAAGAAGCTCGCGCAGACCGCGGAGAACAATGGCTTCGAGTACGCCCTGTCGCAGGTTCGCTATGAGGCCAGCTACGGCGCGGAGTACCAGCACGAGTCCACCAGCTTCAGTCTCGCCCTGTTGCTGGCGACGCAGAGGCTCAAAGTGATCGCCGCTGTCCATCCGGGGCTGTGGCAACCGGCGGTGCTGGCCAAGCTGGGCGCCACCGCCGACCATCTCAGCAATGGCCGCTTCGCCGTCAACGTCGTCTCGGGCTGGTTCAAAGACGAGTTCACCCATCTGGGCGAGCCGTGGCTCGAGCACGACGAGCGCTATCGGCGAAGCGCAGAATTTCTCCAGGTACTCCGCGCTATTTGGACGAACGACGACCCTGTGGAATTCCGCGGCGACTTCTACCGCATCCACGATTTCACGCTCAAACCCAAGCCGCTCAACACTCCCGAGCGTCCCAACCCCGAGTTGTTCCAGGGCGGCAACTCCACCGCGGCCCGGCGCAACGGCGGCCTCTACGCGGACTGGTACTTCTCCAACGGCAAAGACTTCGACGGCCTCACCGAACAGCTTGTCGAGGTACGCGACCATGCTCGTGGCGCAGGCCGTGAGGTGAAGGTCGGGCTGAACGGCTTCATCATCGCCCGGGACACAGAAAAAGAGGCAAAGGACACACTCAGGGAGATCGTCGCGAAGGCCAACAAGCCGGCCGTCGAAGGCTTCCGTAGCGCGGTGCAGCAGGCCGGCAACTCCACCGGGGACAAGAAGGGCATGTGGGCCGATTCCAGTTTCGAGGATCTGGTCCAGTACAACGACGGCTTCCGCACCGGGTTGATCGGCACACCCGAGCAGATCGCCGAACGCATCGCCGACTACCGCAAACGTGGCGTGGATCTGATCCTCGGCGGATTCCTGCATTTCCAAGAGGAAATCGAGTATTTCGGCGCCAACGTGCTGCCGCTGGTCCGCGAAATCGAGGCAGCCGAAACAGATTCCGCCGACACACCGGTCCTGGTATCGGCTTGAGACCGCTCTGACACCACGCACGCGCGCCCGGCTCCCGGCCGGGTGCGCTAGCGTGGAAGCTCGAATCGCTCACGTGGTCGGTATTCATGCCTGCGTGAACACACGTCGCGAAGCTCGATAGCACAGGAGAGGTCATGACCTACCCGCCCAGTAATCCCGGATACCCGCCGGCCCCGCAATCGGGTTCGCAGTTCGATGCGACCCAGCAGTTCGCCAAGGCGGTTCCCGCTCCGGCTCCGTCAGCCCCGTCGGCCGGCTCGGCCGCTGCGGCGCCCGGCGAGAACAAGCTGCCCGAGATCCTGCTGGCCGTGGTGGCCGTTGCCGGTCTGCTCACCTACTTCGTCAGCTTTGCCCTCGACATCACGATCGTGGTCGGCACCTGGGTCGTACCGCTGGCGTTGGCCGGCGCGCTCGTGGCCGGAGTGAGCGTGCTGCCCAAGCAGAAGACCCGCGTCACCGCGGCTGTTGTGCTGTCCACCGTCGCGTTCCTGCTCTCGATCCCGGTCGTGCTGGCCGCGCCTGGTGGCGAATCGGATTGGGCGCTGTACGCCATGCTGGTCCTCACCCTGATCCAGGCCGGCGCCGCGATCGCAGCGCTGCTGTTCGAAGCGGGAATCATCACGCCTCCGGCCCCCAAGCCGCAGTTCGATCAGCAGCCGCAGTACGGCCAGTACGGTGGCCCGTCGCAGTACTACGGTCAGCAGCACCAGCCGCAGCACGGTGGCCAGTCCTACCAGCAGGCTCAGCCGCAGCAGCCCGGCTACCCGTCGCAGTACGGCGGCTACTCCGGTGGGCAGAACACCGGTGGTTTCCCGGTTCAGCCCCCGCAGGGTCAGCAGCCGAGCGGCCCGCCGACGCCTCCGACCGGCTACCCCACCTATGGCCAGCCGCAGCAGTCGGGCTCTTCGGCGCCCTCTGCCGGCCCGGCACAGCAGCCGCCTTCACAGCAATCTGGCCCTGCGCCGTCGTAAGCTGATCGGCGCGTGCGCTTCCCGCGCACGCGCCGATCATTGCGAGGAGCAGCCCACCAAGTGAGTAACCGGCCAGTCGGCACCCGCCAGGCACGTGAGTTGCTCCGGGTCGCGTTCGGGCCGTCCGCCGTCGCACTGGTGATCATCGCGGCGGTTGTGTTGTTGCAACTGCTGATCGCCAACAGCGACATGACGGGCGCGTTCGGTGCGATCGCCAGCATGTGGCTGGGCGTGCACCAGGTGCCGGTATCGATCGGCGGCCGCGAGCTGGGCGTGATGCCGCTGCTGCCGGTGATGGCGATGATCTGGGGCACCGCCCGCACGACAGCCGCGGCCACCGCCCCGAATTCTTCCTGGTTCGTCACGCGCTGGGTCGTCGCCTCGGCGCTCGGCGGACCCATCCTGATCGCAGCCGTCCTGTTGGCCGTCATTCACGACGCAGCCTCGGTGATCAGCGAACTGCAGACCCCCAGTGCACTGCGTGCGTTCTGCAGCGTGCTGGTCGTGCATGTGATCGGGGCACTGATCGGCGTCGGTTCCAAGGTGGGCCGGCGAATGCTGACCACGTCACGGGCCGCCACGCCATTGCCGGATTGGCTGCCAGACGCTTTTCGGGCCGCCACCGCCGGTGTGCTCGCGCTGTTCGGGCTTTCCGGTGCGGTGACGGCCGTGTCCCTGGTGGTGCATTGGGGCACGATGCACGATCTGTTCGCGATAACCGACAGTCTGTTCGGCCAGCTCAGCTTGACTCTGTTGTCGATCCTCTATATCCCCAACGTGATCGTGGGCGCCTCGGCCATCGCGGTCGGATCCAGTGCCCATGTCGGGTTGGCCGCGTTCAGTTCGTTCACCGTGTTCGGCGGCGACATCCCCGCCGTGCCGGTTCTCGCCGCAGTACCCACTCCGCCGCTGGGCCCGATCTGGGTGGCACTCCTGATCGTGGGGGCGGCCTCGGCAGTGGCGGTGGGTCAGCAGTGTGCACGACGCCCGCTTCCGATCGGGCCGGCCACCGGGAAGTTGCTGGTGGCCTCGACGCTGGCCGCGGTGACGATGGCACTGGCCGGGTTCGCCGGTGGCGGACGGCTGGGCAATTTCGGTTCCGTCGGGGTGGACCAGGCGACGTTTGCGCCCGCGGTGTTCCTGTGGTTCGTCGGGATCGGCGGGCTGACGGTGGCGATGTCGGGCGGCCTGACGCGCAAGCCACGGCCGGTGGCCCCGCGGCCCGAGCCCGTACCCGTACCCGAGCCCGAGGTTGAGTCCGAGCCAGAGGTTGACGACGTGCCCGTCGACGAGGGCGACATCGAGTACGACGAACCAGACGCCGAGCCCGAGCTCGAACCCGACGAACCTCTGGTGTCCTGGTCGGCCGAGGAGCCCGCAGCCGAGGAGCCCGCAGCCGAGGAGCCGGCGGTCGACGAGCCCGTCGAGCCCGTCGAGTACGTCGACAGGTACGTCGAATACGAAGAAGTGCAGGAAACCGTCTACGAACCTCGCCCCCGGCACCATGAAGACCTCGATGACGATCCCGAGGACCACTTCATCGTCGACGACATCCCCGGCGACCCAGCGACCGGCGATCAGCCGCGCCGCGCGGGCGACTAGGCTGCTGCGCGTGCAGCAACCGCTACAAGTGCCTCCGAGTGCACCGGCACGGCTGGTAGTGCTGGCTTCGGGGACCGGGTCGTTGCTCGCCTCGCTACTGGCCGCCGCCGCCGACGACTACCCGGCGCGAGTTGTCGCGGTCGGAACCGACCGGAAGTGTGCCGCGATGGACATCGCGGCAGGGGCAGGATTGCCGTCCTACACCGTCCGGCTGGGCGACTACCCGGACCGCGACGCCTGGGATGCCGCGCTCACCGCGGCCACTGCCGAACACCAACCCGACCTGGTGGTCTCGGCCGGGTTCATGAAAATTCTCGGCGGCCAGTTCCTTTCCTGTTTCCCCGGTCGCGTCGTCAACACGCATCCGGCGTTACTGCCCGCTTTTCCCGGCGCGCATGCGGTGCCCGAGGCGCTGGCGTACGGGGTGCGGGTGACGGGCTGCACGGTGCATCTCGTGGACTCCGGGATGGATACCGGGCCGATTCTGGCCCAGCAGGCCGTCGAGGTGCTCGATGATGACACTGAAGAGACTTTGCATGAGCGCATCAAGGTGGTCGAACGTCGACTGCTCGTGGATGTGTTGGCCGCGCTGGCAATCCGCGGCGTGACCTGGACTGGACGAAAGGCGACCATAGGGTGAGCGAGAAGAAACCGATCCGGCGAGCGCTGATCAGTGTCTATGACAAGACCGGCCTGGCTGATCTGGCCCGCGGTCTGCACGAGGCGGGCGTGGCCATCGTCTCCACTGGGTCGACCGCCAAAACCATTGCTGCCGCCGGTGTTCCGGTTACGCCGGTGGAAGAGGTGACGGGTTTCCCCGAGGTGCTCGACGGTCGGGTGAAGACCTTGCACCCGCGCGTCCATGCCGGCCTGCTGGCCGATACCCGCAAGCCCGAACATGTTGCGGCGCTGCAGGAACTCAACGTCGAGGCGTTCGAACTCGTGGTGGTGAACCTCTACCCGTTCTCCGAGACTGTGGAGTCCGGCGCATCGGTGGACGAGTGTGTCGAGCAGATCGATATCGGCGGGCCGTCGATGGTGCGTGCGGCCGCCAAGAACCATCCGAGTGTGGCCGTGGTGGTGGATCCGCTGGGCTATGACGGTGTGCTGGCCGCGGTCCGGGCCGGTGGATTCACCCTCGATGAGCGGAAGAAGCTGGCGTCGTTGGCGTTCCGGCATACGGCCGAGTACGACGTGGCGGTCGCGAGCTGGATGGGTTCCACCCTGGCGCCCGAAGAGCCCAAGCAGCCGCTGCCGGCCTGGTTCGCCGGCACCTGGCAGCGCAATGCGGTGCTGCGCTACGGCGAGAACCCGCATCAGCAGGCTGCGGTGTACCGCGACGACTCCGCGTGGCCGGGGCTGGCTCAGGCCGAGCAGTTGCACGGCAAGGAGATGTCCTACAACAACTACACCGACGCCGACGCGGCGTGGCGGGCGGCGTTCGACCACGAAGAGATCTGCGTGGCGATCATCAAGCACGCCAACCCGTGTGGCATCGCGATCTCCTCGGAGTCGGTGGCCGACGCGCACCGCAAGGCCCACGAGTGCGATCCGCTGAGCGCGTTCGGTGGCGTGATCGCCTCCAACACCGAGGTCAGTGTCGAGATGGCCGAGACGGTCGCCGACATCTTCACTGAGGTCATCATCGCCCCGGCATACGAGGCCGGGGCGGTGGAAATCCTGGCGCGCAAGAAGAACATCCGGATCCTGGTGGCGTCCGAGCCGCTGATCGGTGGTATCGAGTTGCGCCAGATCAGTGGCGGGGTGCTGCTGCAGCAGCGCGATGCGCTCGACGCCGAGGGCGACGATCCGGCCAACTGGACGCTGGCCACCGGTGAGCCGGCCGACCCGCAGACCCTGAGCGATCTGGTGTTCGCCTGGCGGGCCTGCCGCGCGGTGAAGTCCAACGCGATCGTGGTCGCCAAGGACGGCGCCACCGTGGGTGTCGGTATGGGACAGGTGAATCGCGTCGATGCGGCGGGGCTGGCCGTGCAGCGTGCCGGCGACCGCGTGCCCGGTTCGGTCGGTGCCTCCGATGCGTTCTTCCCGTTCCCCGACGGCTTGGAGACGCTGACGAACGCCGGCGTCAAGGCCATCGTGCACCCGGGCGGGTCGGTGCGTGACGCCGAGGTGACCGCAGCCGCCGAGGCCGCGGGCATCACGCTGTACCTCACCGGCGCAAGGCATTTCGCGCACTAGTCGGCGGTGCCGTTTCTTCGCTTTGGTTCGCCGTTTTCTACACCTGGGCTGTGGATCGCGTGGGTTGGCGACCCCCAGGTAGAAAACGGCGCACCATTGCCGAGTGTGCCCGCGTCGCTTTCCACGCCTGGGTTGTGGCGAGTTCACGATCACGACCCAGAGGTGGAAAACGGTGAAGCACCACGCCGGGCAAATGCCTCACGGACCCGGTGCAGGATGAATGCCCTGCTGTGTTCGGCGACGACGCGGATGTCAATCCAGCCCTCGCGTTCGATGAGCTCGTTGCGGCCGATGTCGTGCACATAGCGCGGCCGATCCGTGGCGTGGTGTTTCCCTTCGTAGTCCAGGCCCACCTTGACGTCGTCGTAACCCATGTCGATGAACGCCTCGTTGAAACCGTCGCTCACCCGGATCTGCGTGCGCGGGCGTCGGAAACCTGCATCGATGAGAAGCAGCCGCAGCCACGTCTCCTTCGGAGATTGCCCGCCCGGATCCATCAGGTCGAGTGCTGTTCGAGCACTCCGGATTCCACGGAGCCCGCGATACCGAGCAGCCAGTTCGAGCACCTGTCCGGCTTCGATACCCGTCGCGATGGCCAGCGCATCCAGATGTGCCACCGCCTCGTCGCGGGGAAGGAAACGCGCCAGATCGAGTGCTGTCCGCAGCGGCGAGGTGACAGCGAAATCGCCGATCCGGCAAATCTCGTCGGGCCTGATGCGTTCCTCGCGCACGATGATGCCGGGCCGACGACGCCCGTGCTCGGTGATCAGTTCCACCGGCGCATCGTCGTCGATCCACTGTGCGCCGTGCAGAGCTGCGGCGGCTCGGCCGGCGATGATCCCGCGACGACCAGTCCACAGCCACGCGGCCATGGTGTTGGCCTGCATGGTTCGGACGGCCTCCCTCACGAGGTAGACGCGTGGATGCGCCGAGGCGTATCGCCATCGCAGTTGGCCCCGGGTGAGGCTTCCCGCTGCGAGCGCTTCTGGTCCGATGATTGGGATGCTCATGGACCCGACGATCAGCATCGCGACTGACGGATTGACGGCGCTCACGTGTACCCCTGCTGGGATTGGGGATGAACCATGCGCTGTGGATCAAGCGGCGCGACGACGTTTTCTACCCCAGGGTCGTTACGGTGCGGCCGTCACAGCCCCCACGTGGAAAGCGGCGAGCATGCCGGCCGCGGCGGCTCACCGTTTTCCACCCAGGGGTCGCTAAACCACGCGATCAACAGCCCAGGGGTAGAAAACGGCGCAGAGGCGCAGGCGAGCCCACCGCAGAGGTGCAGGCGCGCCCACCGCACACCCGCAGAGCCCCTAAGCGCTCACCTCATCCTCGGCCTCGGCGGTCGCGTACGTGATGAACGACGTGATCTCCTCGACCGCGTGACGGGCATCGGGGTTGATGTCGAAGCTGAGCTGGAACATGTGCATTGCCCTGTCCCACACCTGAACCCACACCGGAACACCGCTGGCCTGAAGCTTGTCGGCCAGCACGAACGTGTCGTTGAGCAGCATCTCGTGGGTGCCGACCTGCAGCAGGAACGGGCCGAGCCCGTGCAGGTCTGCTTCGGGTGGCATCACCGGTGTAGGGCGGGTGCCGTTGACCGTGGCGAAGACGTCGTAGATGAACTTCACCGTCATGAACGGGAACATCACATCGCGATGTTCTTGCAGTGCACGGTATTTCAGATCCATGTCGGACGAGGTGAGCGGTGAGAGCAACACCTGTCCGGCGGGCACCGGCAGCCCGGCATCGCGTGCGGCGATCGCGGTGTCTGCGGCGAACAGCCCGCCGGCCGAATCACCGGCCAGGACAATCCGATCGGGCGTGAACCCGAGCGACAGCGCCAGGCGGTAGCCGTCAAGCCCGTCGGTCACCGCGGCCTCGAAGTCGGCCTGTGGGGCCAGCCGGTAGCCGATGTTGAGGACACGTGCCCCGGTAGCGGCGGACAGCTTCGACACGAAGCGGCGGTGCGAGTTCAGGCCGAGGGTCACCAGTGCCGAGCCGTGCAGATAGACGATCACCCGATCGGAGTCGCGGGCTTCGGGGGCGGTCACCCATTCGGCCGGGCAGTTCGGCAGCGCCACTGGTGTCACCTCGGTGCCGGGCAGCGGCTTGATGAACCGCAGGGGCCGGTCGATGACGTCGAGATGTGCGCGCTGCAGCAGTGCAGGGGCGACGCGGTTGATGCCCATTCCGATCAGGGTCAGCAGACCCAGCAATGGACGGACGAAGATCGCGGTGGTCCAGCCTAGTGCTCTGGACTGCAGGGATGCGGGGCCGAAGTGCACGGTGGCCGGCCGGCTACGCCAATCGAGCGAATTCACGATACCCAGGGTACCGGGTACCTGAAAGCGATCGGCTCAGGGCAGGGCGACGGTGGCCTGGGCCTCGATCGCCTTGTTGATGTCGGTCAGCGCCCCCTTGTCGCGATCCAGCGCGTCGGCGTTGATCTGCAGCACGTACACGGCGCCGGGTCCCTGGATCACGATGGTGGTCTGGGTGATTGCGCGGCGCTGTTCGCCCTTGGCATAGGAGCCGGCCAGGTGGACCGAGGGGAACCCGCTGATCTCCCCGCGGGTCACGTCACCGTTCGGCTGGTAGTCCGCCAGGTTCTGCAATTCGTTGGGAGCGTACTCAAGCAGCTTGTTGGGATCGACGTCACCGGTCAGCTTGGAGATCAACGAGATGACCGACGGAGGATCCGGCGGGTTGGTCGGGTCGTTGACCATCGCCGAGTAGGCCCACGCTGGGGTGCGGGTGCCGGCGTCGATCCATCCGGGCGGAATCGGCCAATTGAACACCGGCGCGCCCGGATCGCCGCGATGAACCGGCGTTTCGACGATGCCGCTCTTCTTGATGTAGTCGGCGATGGTGAAGGCGTGTCCGGCCGGCTTGGGTGAGGTCGTGGTCGTCTCGCCGGATGTATCGGTGGCGACCGCCGACGTGGTCTCGCCGCCGGCGTTGTTGTTTTCGTCGCCTCCCGAGCCGACTGCGAAGGCGATGCCGCCGACGAGCAGGATCACCCCGGCGATCGCGGCCGCCGCCAGGATGAGGTTGCGCCGGTTGTTCTGCTTCTTCGGAATCGGGGTGTGCGGCAGCGGGGGTGGCCCGAAGTTGGTCTGCGGCGGCCCGACCGGTCCGGGGGGCCCCGACGGCCCGGCGAGGCCCTGCATGCCGACCGGCGTGTTGCCCGCCACGGGTTTGCGGGAGGAGGTCTCGTTACCTGCCCACGACGAGGTGAACACCGGTGGTTCCGACGGGGGTGCCTGCCGCGGGTTCGACGGCGAGAGCGGCGTCGGCGGCGGGTTCACCGGTTTCGGGATGATCAGCGGGGTGGTGGGCGGCGCGGGCTCGTGGGCCCGGACCGGGGTGCGCACCTCGGGAGTGGTTCCGGTGGCCGCCTCGGCCAGCGCGACCGCGAAGTCGTGGCACGTGTCGTAGCGGTCCTTGGCATCCTTGGACAGCGCCTTGGCCATCACCGAATCGAACACGGCCAGTTCAGGTTTCGTGTCGGCGAGCTTGGGCGGCGGCGAGTTGAGGTGGTGGCTGATCACCACCGCCGGGTTGCTGTGGGCGAACGGCGGGGTGCCGGTGAACAGACGGTAGGCGGTGGCGGCCAACGAGTACTGGTCGGCCCGGCCGTCGAGCGGCTGCCCCATCAGCTGCTCGGGTGCGGTGTAGGACATCGAGCCCACGGTGATGTTGGTCGAGGTGAGCCCGTTGACCTCGTCGGCGCGGCGGGCGATGCCGAAGTCGGTCAGCATGATGCGACGCTTGGAACCCTGTTTGCTGGTGAGCAGGATGTTGGCGGGTTTGACATCGCGGTGCAGCAGCTTGCGCTGGTGCGCATAGTCCAGTGCGTCGCCGACGGCGGTGACGACCTCGATGACGTCTTCGGCCGGCATGCCCTTCGGGTACTGGTCGTGCAGAAGCCGGGCGGCATCGTGCCCGTCGACGAAGTCCATCGAGATCCACAACCGGTCCTCGAACTCGCCGCGGTCATGCACGCCGACGATGTGTGGGTGCCACAGCGTGGCCGCCATGTCAGCCTCGCGGATGAACCGCTGCCGGAATTCGTTGTCCGAGCTGACGCTGATGGGCAGCACTTTGAGAGCGTCCTCGCGGGGTAACCGCGGGTGGGACGCCAAATAGACCTCGCCCATGCCTCCAGTGCCCACCAACCGAACGATGGTGAACCCTGCGAATTCCTGACCGCTAGCCAACGGCATGGAGCGCAGACTACCGGTAGCGACGCTCGGGCAACGACTATGCCGGGGGAGTGGCTCGCGCGTGCCGGGCGCCAGTTCTGCCGGGTGGCGATGTGCGCGGGCGGGTTCAGTCGTAGCGTGGAGTGGTGAGCCAACCCAAGGATCTGCCTCGTACTGTCGGTGAGCTGCGCGCTTCCGGCCATCGCGAGCGGGGCGTAAAAGCCGAAATTCGGGAGAATCTGCTGTCCGCACTCGCCGACCGCCGCGATGCCTGGGCTGGGATTCTCGGTTTCCAGGACACCGTGATCCCGCAGCTGGAGCGGGCTTTGATCGCGGGCCACGACGTGGTGCTGCTCGGGGAACGCGGCCAGGGCAAGACGCGGCTGCTGCGTGCGTTGACGGGGCTGCTCGACGAGTGGACGCCGGTGATCGCCGGGTCTGAGCTGGGTGAGCATCCATACAGCCCGATCACGCCGGAGTCGATCCGCCGGGCCTCCGATTCCGGCGACGATCTGCCGATCGAGTGGCGCCACCGCAGTGAGCGGTATACGGAGAAGCTGGCCACCCCGGACACCAGCGTGGCCGATCTCGTCGGCGACATCGATCCGATCAAGGTGGCCGAGGGGCGCAGCCTGGGTGACCCGGAAACGATCGCCTACGGGCTGATTCCGCGGGCCCATCGCGGCATCGTGGCTGTCAACGAGCTGCCGGACCTGGCCGAGCGGATTCAGGTGTCGATGCTCAACGTGATGGAGGAGCGCGACATTCAGGTCCGCGGCTACACGTTGCGGCTGCCGCTCGACGTTCTCGTCGTCGCGAGCGCGAATCCCGAGGACTACACGAACCGCGGCCGGATCATCACCCCGCTCAAGGACCGGTTCGGTGCCGAGATCCGCACGCACTACCCGTTGGAGATCGACGACGAGGTCGGGGTGATCCGCCAGGAGGCTCAGTTGGCCGCCGAGGTCCCGGAGTACCTGATCGCTGTGCTGGCCCGGTTCGCCCGCAATCTGCGCGAATCGAGCTCGATCGACCAGCGGTCCGGTGTGTCGGCCCGGTTCGCGATCGCTGCCGCCGAGACGGTGGCGGCCTCGGCGCGGCACCGTTCCGCCATTCTCGGCGAGGACGATCCGGTGGCCCGGGTGGTCGATCTGGCGACCGTGATCGATGTGCTGCGCGGCAAGTTGGAATTCGAGAGCGGTGAGGAGGGGCGTGAGCAGGCGGTGCTGGAGCACCTGCTTCGCCGCGCCACCGCCGACACTGCTCAGCGGCTGCTGGGCGGAATCGACGTCGCCCCGTTGGTGGCCGCGGTCGAGGAGGGCTCGCCGGTGACCACGGGTGAGCGGGTGTCGGCCAAGGATGTCCTGGCCGCGCTACCCGATCTGGCTGTCGTCGACGCACTGGCATCCCGGGTGGGTGCGGTATCGATCGGTGAGCGGGCCGCTGCGGTCGAATTGGCGTTGGAGGCGCTGTATCTGGCCAAGCGTGTGGACAAGGTGTCCGGGGAGGGCGAGACGGTATATGGCTGATCCTGGCCGCGTTCACGGCCACACCTCGCGGTATTCGCGATACACCGGTGGCCCTGACCCGTTGGCACCGCCGATCGATCTGCGCGACGCTCTGGAGCAGATCGGTCAGAGCGTCATGGAGGGCAGCTCGCCCCGCCGCGCCCTCTCGGAGCTGATGCGGCGCGGCACCGAGGGCATGCGTGGCACCGACCGGCTGGCCGCCGAGGCCAACCGCAAACGGCGGGAGTTGTTGCAGCGGCACAACCTTGACGGCACCTTGCAGGAGATCAAGAAGCTGCTCGACGAGGCCGTGCTCGCCGAGCGCAAGGAGCTGGCCCGCGCCCTCGACGACGACGCGCGGTTCGGTGAACTGCAGATGGAGGCGCTCTCGCCGTCACCGGCCAAGGCCGTGCAGGAGCTCGCCGATTACGACTGGCGCAGCCCCGAGGCGCGGGAGAAGTACGGGCAGATCAAGGATCTGCTGGGGCGCGAGATGCTGGATCAGCGTTTCGCCGGCATGAAGGAGGCGTTGGAGAACGCCACCGACGAGGACCGGCAGCGGGTCAACGACATGCTCGATGACCTCAACGCTCTGCTGGACAAGCACGCCCAGGGGAATGACTCGCCCGAGGACTTCCAAGAATTCATGGGCAAGCACGGGGAGTTCTTCCCGGAAGACCCGCAGAACATCGACGAGCTGCTGGACTCGTTGGCCAAGCGGGCCGCGGCCGCGCAGCGGTTCCGCAACAGCCTGTCGGCCGAGCAGCGGGCCGAGCTGGACTCCCTGGCGCAGCAGGCTTTTGGTTCGCCGTCGTTGATGGACGCGCTGAACCGGCTCGACGGGCACCTGCAGGCCGCCCGACCAGGCGAGGACTGGAGCGGTTCTGAGCGGTTCTCGGGCGGCGACCCGCTGGGCATGGGCGAGGGCGCCCAGGCGCTGTCGGACATCGGCGAGTTGGAGCAGCTGGCCGACGCGTTGTCGCAGAGCTATTCCGGGGCGTCGATGGACGACGTCGATCTTGAGGCGCTGGCTCGTCAGCTCGGAGAGGACGCGGCAGTCGATGCCCGCACCCTGTCCGAGTTGGAGAAGGCCCTGGTGAATCAGGGCTTCATCGACCGGGGCTCCGACGGACAGTGGCGGCTTTCGCCCAAAGCCATGCGTCAGCTCGGCCAGACCGCGTTGCGTGATGTGGCGCAACAGCTTTCGGGTCGGCACGGCGAGCGGGACACGCGTCGGGCCGGTGCGGCGGGGGAGTTGACCGGGGCGACCCGGCCCTGGCAGTTCGGCGACACCGAGCCGTGGAACGTCACCCGCACGGTGACCAACGCGGTGCTGCGTCAGGCCGGTACCGGGACCGCCGAGCGGCCCATCCGGTTCGCCGTCGAGGACGTGGAGATCTCCGAGACCGAGACCCGCACCCAGGCTTGCGTGGCGCTCTTGGTGGACACCAGCTTCTCCATGGTGATGGAGAACCGCTGGCTGCCGATGAAGCGCACGGCGCTGGCGCTGAACCACCTCGTGAGCACCCGATTCCGCTCAGATGAGTTGCAGATCATCGCCTTTGGCCGCTACGCGCGCACCGTGACCGCCGGCGAGTTGACTGGCTTGGAGGGCGTGTACGAGCAGGGCACCAACCTGCACCATGCGCTGGCGCTGGCGTCGCGGCATCTGCGTCGTCATCCCAATGCCCAACCGGTCGTGCTCGTGGTGACCGATGGCGAGCCCACCGCGCACCTGGAGGATTTCGGGGACGGCGCCGGATCTGAAGTGTTTTTCGACTACCCTCCACACCCGCGCACCATCGCCCACACGGTTCGGGGGTTTGACGAGGTGGCCAGGCTCGGCGCCCAGGTGACGATCTTCCGGCTCGGCTCTGATCCCGGCCTGGCCCGGTTCATCGACCAGGTGGCCCGCCGCGTGCAGGGCCGCGTGGTGGTGCCCGATCTCGACGGACTGGGTGCCGCCGTCGTCGGCGACTACCTGCACTCGCGTCGGCGCTAGCTATTTGGCGCCGACTGCGACGCAAACGTCGTGCGGCGATGCTGTTGACGACATTTGCGTCACTTTCGACGCCGTGGGGAGCCACACCGACTGCGGCTGCGTCCAAGTACACATGCAGATTCCGTTCGTTGGTGCGGATGTCGTCGCGGCGGGCCATCTGACCAAAGGCCAGCTGCGCTCGCGGTATCGGCAGATCTACAGCGGAATTTACGTTCCGCGGCGTCATGAGCCATCGCTTCGAGATCGCATTCTCGGTGCACACCTCGCGGCACCCAATGCGGTGGTCACCGGAGTGGCCGCTTCGGCGATGTACGGGGCGAAATGGGTCGGTGACGACGCTCCGATCGAGCTCATCACAGCAACACGGCGACAACCCGGGCTGGTCGTACGACGGGAAACCTTGCACGCCGACGAGTGGTGGAAGGTCGGGGCAGAGTACGACGGCGAGCAGCACCTCAAGAACCGCAGGCAGTACGTGCTCGACGTGGTGGTCAACCGGACGCTGCGAAGGCTCGGCTGGCACGTTCTTCACGTCATCAAGGAAGACCGCGCTGCCGAGATTGTGGGCGAGGCCCGCACCGCGCTGCTCGCCCGGGGCTGGCAACCACGTTGAAAGTGACGCAAACGTCGCTGACGACGCAGCTAACCGACCCCTGCGTCGCGCTCGGCGTGCAGAGGGCTCGCGTAGTCTCTGGGAGCGATGGGGGTCGAGAAGCGCGTTGCGGGTGTGGTCGTGTTGGCGGCCGGGCTGGCTCTCAGCGGCTGCACGCAGCTGACCGACGGCACCGCGACCGCCGGGTTCGAACCACCTGGAGGGGCGTCGTCGGGAGCGCCCGGTTACAAGGCCCAAACCTGCGAGCAGTTGCACTCGGATGCCTGGATCGAAGTTCCGGGGACCGGACCCGACGAGCCGCGGGTACGAGTCGCGCAACCGCCGGGCTGGGTGCCGGTGCCTGAGTTCGCCAAGGGCCCAGTCAAATTGGTGCTGCGCAATGAATCCCTCACCGACGGTGTGACGAATCCGGCCATCTCGGTGTCGATCGGAGATGCGACGGACGGGAACCGGTCGCCCGAGGACCTGCTGAATGAGACCATCAAGGGCTTTCAATCCATCGGTGCGGAGAACATCACCCAGGTGCCGTCCGAGATCTGTGGTTTCCCGGCGTTGATGGTCAACTACACGACCCCGCCCGATGACAAGATCAGCAAGACGAGCTACGTGACCTCCGTGTCGGTGATGGTGCCGCTCGGGGCGAAGGTCTGGAACATCGTGGCGTTGGCGCAGAGCACGGCGCCCAACAATCCCACCTTCATGGCCGACGCGCAGGTGATGCTGGCGGGTTTGCGGATCGCGATGCCGCGCTGAATCGCGGCGACGGCTCTTCAACGCGGCCGAGGAAATACCCTGCCCGGAACAATGCCGTAACACCGACGCAAATTACCCGGAATCTGACTGCGGCACTGCTTTCATTGCATTGGCAATAAGCCGGGCCGCCCGCGAGGCATGGCCATGCTTCGGCCATGCAACTGTTGCGTACCGCAACAATTACCTCTTCTGTTCTGAAGTGGCGAATTTAATTCATTGCATTGGCAATCAAATGGGCTGCCGGTGGTCGACCGTCTACGTGTCCTCAGGGTGAGGATGTTGCTCTGAACTGCGGAATGAGTGGTTGGCGGAGAGGTGCGGCGCCGTGCCGGACGGCGGACGTCCGGCTAGATATATGCGTCAACCCACTGGGTGGCGGTATCGCCCAATTGGATGACAATCTGTCGATCTTGATTGGGGATCGCGGTAGCAGGATTGGTAAATGAATTTCCTGCGTTATCGGTTGCAGGAGGGTGGGCCGACCCTTAGCATTCTCAGCAGTTTCTAAGTTGCCGCTGGCACAGGTGCGGATTCTGGGAACGGCCGTTTCGTCCTCTAGTCAAGGGGTCCACCGCATGGCTGTACGTCCGCTCATCACCACTGGTGCCGCACTGCTCAGCGCCGGCGCCATCGTCGCCGCGACTCCGGCGTTGTTCGTCCCCCGTGACCAGATCACCGTCGCCGCGCCGACCTCGGCCCTGACCCCGACCCGGCTGACGCAGGAGCAGGTCGATCTGCTTGCGCTGTCGCTGCAGGGCGCGTGGCAGTCGTTCACCCAGGGCTACGGCGGTATCTACACCCCGGGCCAGGTTCCCGAGATCGATCCGGTCACCGGCGAAATCGTCACCGACGCGGATGGGAACCCGGTGATGGTCGATGCACCCGGGGACTGCACCGCTGATGGAGCGGTGTGCCAGAAGGGCTTCACCGGGCTCGCGTATTACCTCAGTGACAACATCCTGCCGCTGGGCGACGTGGACAACATCTTCTTCGAGGGTGGCTTCACCGAACTCGCACACGTGGCCATCCGTACAGTCGCTTCGGCCATCGACTCGGTCGATCCGACCGGCCGGCTCGATCTGACCAAGCGTGTCGACGACTTCTTCGAAGGCGGCGCAACGCAACTCGTCGGCAATCTGCTGCTCGACAACCTGCCCCAGGACGGCTACGCCTACGGTCTGACCAACTCGTTCTTCTTCGGGTATGGCGACAATTCCGGAATCTACGCAGCGTTCACCTACGTGGTCGATGCCATCGCTCAGGGCACTTCGACTCCCACGCCGAATCTGATCAACCCGCTCGACTCCGGCCCTTCCTTGTTCTCGACGGAGGAAGAGAGCAACAGCGACACCATGCTGCTGGCCAAGAAGGACACCAGCCTGAGCTCCACCACGGTGCCCGAACCGGGATCGCTGTTGAACTTGTCGACGAAGAAGTTCGAGTCGCCGCTGAAGAACCTGATGCAATTGCCGTTGAAGGCTCCCGCCGCAGATGAGACCAAACTCGTTGCAGATCTTGACGCCACCGAACAGGACGTGGTGAAGGGGCCCGACAGCCCGGTCGAGGGAGGCATCGGAGCCATCCCGCTGGGCGGTGAGATTCCCACGCCGGAAGCTCCGAAGTTCGAACCCCCCAAGGGCCCCGAGTTCAAGGTGCCCGATCTGAAGATTCCCGAGTTCAAGATGCCGGAGCTGAAGGCGCCCGACATCACGCCCAAGAGCACGGTCAAGGACAAAGAACCCGCGACGGAAGACGATACGAAGGCGGGCGTCGACACCAGGACCGGCAACAAGGTCACGCCACCCATCCTCTTCGGCGACGGCAAGCCGAAGGGCGAGTCCAACGGCAGCAAGTTCCTGAAGAAACTGGACGAGGCCGTCAAGAACGCCACCGGCGCCGACAAGGACAACGGAAGCGACAGCGGCGGCGACAAGTAGCCGCGCGGCAGGGGAAACTGAGTGCACTCTCAGTTGTTTCTCAGGTTCTGACGACAGTCAGAATGTTCGCTCGCGCCTGTGACCTGGGCTTATTGACTTTTGCGTAAGTCCGACCCTGGCCGGCGTTTTCCGGCGCTGTTGCCAATCATGGAAATACCGACCTAATCATTGGCGGCCGCTGCTGCTTTTTACGACGGGAGGCCGCCGGCGTTCGGCGGCGATTTTTCGGCCCGCCGACGGCCGTGCCCGTGCCGCCCGGGAATGAGCCGTGACGGCGGGTTGCCCCGGCGCCGACGCGCGGCGGATCGCGGACGGCCGTAACCGGCATCATGCGCACTGACCTAGGAATATGGGTGGTCCTGCCGCGGGGGCCGTGCCGTGCTGACCGGACGGGTGGACGAGTGTGCCGGACTGCGACCTCCGGTGGTCGCGCCACGGATTCCATAGCTGCCAACCCGCACTTATATGCCGGGCGGGTGCAGCGGCAACGATATTCGAAATTAGCTGGCAGTGAATCGGTCGGGAATTTCGCGTTCGGCCACGAAATATTTGTCGGAGTAGTCCCGCAAAAGCCGCACCCTGGCGGCGCCTCAGACGGCTCCTGTCCCGCGTCGAGAGAGGTTGCGGGAGGTGGTGACGGGAATTACCCTTCTCAAGGACTTCTAAGGTAGTACGCACATACCGGGACGGATTCTCAGGAATCCGTCCCCGCGCTTGAGATAAGGGGCCACACCCACATGGCAGTCCGTCCACTCGTCACCACTGGTGTGGCCCTGCTCAGCGCAGGCGCGCTGGTCGCCGGCACTCCTGCGCTGTTCGTTCCCCGCGACGAGATCACGGTTGCCGCCTCGACCGCGGAAGCCCCTGCGCACCGGACCATGACTGCCGCGCAGATCAGCCTGGTGGCGCTTTCGCTGGAAGGAGCCTTGGGTTCCTTCCTCGATGGTTACGGCGGGTACTACTACCAGGGCTATGTTCCTGCCCCCACCCCCGGCTACGTCCTCAACGAGGACAACGAACTCGTTGATCCGGGGGAGGACACCCCGGACTCCACGCCTCTCTTCGGTCCAGATGGAAAGCCTCTCTATCGCGACGAGGACGGGCATCTTGTCGCGGCAACCGTCGGCGACATGGGCAACGTCCAGTTCTACGACGCGGCCGGCAACAAGGTCAACGAGAACTTCTACGACCCGGGCAACTGCTCGGCCACCGGCGCGATGTGCCATGACGGTTTCACCGGCCTGGCTTATTACCTCAGCGACAACGTCCTGCCGCTCGACGTCTTCGACAACATCTTCTTCGAGGCCGGCGCCACCGAGTTCGCCTATCTCGGTTCAGTCGTCGCCGCCTCGATCGTCGATGCATTCGACCCGACCCAACGTCTGCAGCTGTCGAAGCGGGTGGACGAATTCTTCGGGGGCGGGGCCGCGACGGTCGTCGGCAGCATTCTGAACGACAACCTGCCCGATGGCAGTTTCGCGCAGGACCTCAGCAACTCGTTCTTCTTCGGGTACGGCGATGCCACGGGTATCACCGCCGCCGTCACCTACATCGTCGACACCGTGAGGGCGGTGCTCACTCCCGAGGCGCCATCTGAAGGGGGCGACACCTTCAGCCTCCTGTCGGCGCAGGAGGAGACCGCGGCCAAGACGGAAGCCGAGCCGGATTCGGTGACGTCCACGAAACTGCCGAACCTCAGCAAGCTGCTCAGCCTGCCGACGAACGCCGAGTCGCCTCTCAAGAAGCTTGTGGACAAGCTCGAAGCGCCCGCCGAGTCCAAGCTCGTCAAGACGCTCGACCTCAAGGCCGAGGACACCACGGTCGACGAGACCGCCGAGGGAGGCACCGAGACAGTCACGCCCGTCGTCGAGGTTTCGAACTCTGCGACCCCAGAAGTCAAGGCGCCCAAGCTTCCTGAGCTCAAGCTGCCCGAGGTCAAGCTCCCGGAGATCAAGCTGCCGCAACGCGAGATCGAGGCCGTGGACGCCGATGAGGCAGCGGCTTCGACGGAGACCGCCACGACCACGGCCACCGGCACCGGCACTGGCACCGAGACCAAGGGCACATCCGGAACCGGCGCCGAGACCAAGTCCGGCACCGGCAGCTCGCTGGTCCGCGACAGCTTGGTGGCCAAGCCCGAGCGCAAGTCCACCGAGCGCAAGAAGTCGGCCGGCGAGAAGTTCGTCGAGAACGCGACGAAGAATCTGGAGAAGGCGTTCAAGGCCACGCCCAAGACCAAGGCCGGTGCGGACTCGCACGAGAAGGCCAAGGACGGCAACGCCAACGCTCACGCCGACGCCAATGGTGACTCCGGCGACAAAGACAAGAAGAGCGACAAGTAGCAGCTGGCTCGACACAACGGCCCCCTCCAAAACGGAGGGGGCCGTTGCGTTTTCACGTTCTTCGGCCAGCCCTGTGTACGCGCTGTGAATTCTCATGATCGTGTGCCGAACAGCAAATGAACAACGTCGCCAGTACCTATCCTGCCTGCTCGCGGTGCCTTAGGTTCGCTGGCGGGCCAGTGGCAATGTTCAGCTGCGTGGCTCCAATTCAGCTGTGGCGCAACGCCAATCACGAGAGGTTACAGGCATGGCAAAACATCGGAAGATCTCCGAGCGGTCGGTACGGGGCCGGACTTTGGTAGGTGGGATCCTCGCGGGCGGTGCGCTGGCGATGACTGGGCCGGCCGGGATGGCGCTCGCCGTGCCCACCAACACCGGTAACCCGTCTGCCGACGCCGTGGGGCGTCCCGATCTGGGTAACCCGGCCCCTGGCGTCCGCGTCACGCAGGCGGTCGGCGATCAGGTCTTCAACCAGAAGACCCCGGTCAACAAGGCCCTCGATGACAGCGATCTGGGCAAGGTTTACCACCTGAATTACGGGACCACGAGCACGGGCGCCGTCGACCCCAAGACGGGCAAGGTTGACCCCGGCACCAACGGCGTCGTCAAGGGCGAGCTGAACGTCAACGCCGGCAAGTACTACTACGACGATCTTCAGGCGCGCGGCCTCGCGCTTCCCGACGAGAAGAACCTGCCGGGTGTCCTGCCCAAGCTGGCCAGCGGCAACACCTCGACCGTCTCGGCCAAGTCGGGTTCCACCGCCAAGCCGTCCAACTGTGTGGCGGCGGGCGGCATGAAGGTGAGCGCACAGGCAGCCAGCTGCTGACAGTCACCGGATAACACGACGGGCGGGCCTTCGGGCCCGCCCGTTCTGTCTGTCAATCGGTCTGGTTGCGGCGCTTCTTGCGTTTGACGCTGACGCTGCCCCACAGGGAGAAACCGCGGATGTGGACGCGCGGTGCCCCGGACGTGCCGACTCCGTCGACGCTGTGATCGAAGTTCCCCATCACGCCCACACCATCGACATCCACATTCACCTCGGGTGGCACCAGGATGGTCTGCCCGCCGAAGATCGAATAGGTGCGGACATCGACGTCGGGTGCGGTGAAATCGGCGTAGCGCAGATCGACCACTCCGCCACCGAAGAGGGCGAACGTCGTCAGCTTCTTCGGCACGTTCCACCGGCCGCGGCGCTCGAACCCGCTCATGATCGCCAACAGCAGCGTCGAGGGGGCGGGGCGACACTGGCTGGCCGAACAGTTCACCGCGCCGGGAAGGTCGCGGCTGAGGCGGGCCAGATCGTCATAGGTCTGCGCCGCGTAAGCCTTTGCTAGCCGGTCCTCGTATTCGGCCATCGGCAGCCGGCCCGCGGCGGCAGCATCAGTGAGCAGCTGCGCCACCTGGATGCGGTCGGTGTCGGCAGCCCGCATCGACCTGTCCTGCGGCGCTGAAGTGCTCATCGCTGTCGAGCCTACGACGATCGCTGTCACATGCAAGACCAGTAGCCAAACTGTGTCGCCAGGGTGGCGACAGTGGACCATGCCCAGAGCCGGTGATCTAACCGCCGATACCCAGATAGTCCCGGAACGAGACGCCGTCGACTGCATTTTCCGGGGTCAGATTGGCCCCGGACCTGTAACCGGCGACGATCCGGCCGGGGATGGTGAATCTGGCCACCCGGCGCACGCTGTTGTGTGCTGACAGATACATCTGTCCCAATTCTGGGTGACTGTGGACGCCGGGGCCGCCGATGTCGGGCACCCGCCCGGCCGGCTCGGAATCGATCAATGCAACCAGTCGGGCGGCCACATCCCGGGTGTCGATCGGCTGAAACCGGACGTCGCGCAACGCCCACAGAACGGGCGAAAATCGCTGTGCCGAGAACGTCTTTTCAATTAGCTCGTGGAACTGCGTCGCGCGCAGGATCGTGTGCCCCACCCCGGACGTCTCGAGCGCCTGCTCGACCCGCAACTTGGTCTTGTAATAAGGAAGCGGTATGTCGTCGATCCCGACGATCGAGATATAGATGAGGTGCCCGACGCCCTTGCGTCGTACGGCCTCGATCAGGTTCCGGGCTGCCCGTGCGTCCTTGCTCCCGGTGGCTTGCGTGGCGCAATGGACGACGACGTCCACCCCGTCGAGTGCGGCATCCAGACCGCCGGGGGACAGCAGATCGGCCTGGTGCCAATGCACGCCCGTGTAACCGATCCGCTCCCGGCGGCTCAACGCGCGGACCTGATGACCGGCATCGGTCGCCTCGGGCACGACGTGGTGACCGAGAGTGCCGCTCGCCCCGGTGACGAGCACAGTGCGTGGCATGTTGGCCACGCTACCGACGCGTCACCGGAGCTGTCAGCGGTTACGGGCGGGTGGGTCTTACGCAGCGGCGTGTTTCGGAGCCTTCTTGGCCTGCTTCTTCGACTCCTTGACCTTCGCCTTGGCGCCGTCGGCCGCGTTGTCGAGATTCTTCACGGTGTCCTTGCCTGCCTTCTCCACCTTGTCGACGGTGTTCTCGGCGGCCTCACGCACCTTGGCGACTGTCTCCTTCACCGACTTCTTCAGCGGATTGTTCCCGTCGGTGGCATGACGGGCCTTGGCCCTCGTCTTCAGGGAGTCCGAGGGCTTCGCGATTTTCTTGGAGACGTCGGCGTTCTTCGGCGAACGCTGGCCCAGACCAAGCTCGTTGAGCGCGTCCTTGAGCGGGGTGGGCTTGGCATCGGTGCTCGTGTCGGGCGCCTCGGTGCTCAACGTCTTCAACTGCGCGCCCGCCGACGGGAGTGAGTTGATCGACTGGGTGCCCGCCTTCTTGTTGGCCGCGGAGCCGTTGACCTTCAGCATGTTGTCGATGGCGGTTTCCATCTGAGCACTCGCGTCGTCGAGCGCATGGGTGACCGGGGCCAGACCCTTCTCGACGGCATCGAAGACCGGGTCGGCCCCCTTCTGCACAGCCTCCAGGGCGTCAGACAGCGCCTTGGCGACTGCCACCGACACAGCGTTCTTCACGATCGGCTTGAAGTCCGTCGTCCCCGGCAGGGCCGGGACCCAGGCGTCTGGATTCAGAGCATTGGCCTGAATGCCGTCGATCAGCGCGTCGAACACAATCTCATTGGCGGCCAGCTGCTGCGTCGGGGTGAGCGGGGAGTGCCATAGGTACGCCTGGTCGCCGGCCTCGTTGAACGTGCGCTCCAGGGTGTTGGGGTCCACGTCCTGGTAACCCATGTTCACGAGCTTGCGCAGGGCCGGCTCGATGCTGTCGGTCAACGGGGTCGGGATGTGAACGCCCGGAACAAGATTGGCCAAGTGCGGGACCATCCGGAACGGTTCCAGCAACGGAAGATTGCCCGAGTCATAGGTGATGTACGTGGCGTTGCCGGGGAAGTCGAGGAAGTTCACGTTGAAGAGCTTCAGCAGGTCGCCGAAGACCGGGATCATCTGCAGACCTTGGCCACCGGTCGGGTCGAGCATCACCTTGACACCGTCGCCGATGCCGGTGATCAACTTCGGCAGGACATGGCTGCCGATGTTGTTGTCCTCGTCGGGGAGCAGGTAGGTGAGGAACACCCCCGCCGCAGCCGAGTTGGCCCAGGCCAGAGGGCTCAGTGTGGTGGGTACATCCGAGAGCGGGTTGTAGGCCCAGGTGATGTCGAGGATCGAGGTGTTGAGCACCTTGGTCTTGTCGGCATTGGTATAGCTGCCCGCATCCGGTGTGGTGAGGTCAAGGCCGAACAGATTCGTTAAAGGCGTTGCCAAAGCGAACAATCCGCCACCCGGCCGACTGACGTTGTTGACAAAGATGAGCCACTGCCCCGTGACGCCGACGCGCCAGTCCGGGTCGTCGGACTGCACCGCATTGATCATGTCGCGGTAGGCCAGCGATGTGGTGAGCCCCCCCAAACTCTCGGACAGGATGATGTCGCGGCGCTGGTTCAGGACGGGTGCGTGTTTGACGATCCAGTTGACAAAGGCATTGTTCTCGCCGAGCCCGAACATCGCAGAAAGCCCGGTGAAGGTGTAGTCCAGATCATTCACCGAGTTGAAGACGTCATCCGGCATCGGACCCTTGATTCCGGCTTCGATCGGCGAAATCTTGTCCAGAACGTTCAGGAGCGTGATGGCGACGTTCGCCAGCTCGGTGTTACCGGTCAATCCTCCGGCGGCCTTGATCACGTTCTCGGGCGTGATTCCGAGGGCTTGGGCCGTCCAGAAGATCGGACCCACCCCGTAGAGCCCGACAATGTCGGGGATCTGGCCGGCATCGGCGGTCAGCTCGACTTCCGCTTGCACACTGCGGTTGTGGGCTGCCAACGCCTCTGGCGCGGAGGACGCGACGCCTGCGGTCAACGCCGCCGTAGTCGCGACGATCGCCGCCGCGGTGGCTGCTGCCTTGGTTTTGTGCAGACGGGGAGGGATGGGCTGTGACATCAAGCGCGCCGCCTTTGGAGTGTGATGTAACCGACAAAGTGCTTGCACACTTTAACAACAGTTATTTGCCTCGTGGAAAATTTGCCCAAACCATGATCATGCGCGTCATTCCGAGAGGCTCGACCACGGGCCTGGCCGCCGGCCGGCCCGTAAGGCAGGCGAGGTCAGGGTGTTTCAATTCATTTTGCCCTGGTGTTTGCCTGGATCTGAGCTCGACCCCGCACGTCGATCTAGTTGCGGCGATCGCATCTGCGGTTGGATCTCCGGCACTTGATGGAGGTCCACGACGCTTATAGGGCGATACCGCCTGTACTGGATCGACATCACCGATATCTATCAGGCGCAGGCCAGGAACGGAGGATTGACGATCTACCTGCTGAATCCGAGTGGGATGGTCGAACTGTCGCCGAAGGACTCAGTGTCGAGGGGAAGGTAGAAGGGTGGCCGTTTCGCGTCGAAAGCGTTGGTGGTCGGCGGCACTCGCGGTAGTGACGGCGATCGGTCTAGTCGCAGCAGCGATGTGGGGGGTGCAAGAATACCGAGAACGCGCGAACCTGCGGGCAGATTGCGGCGTTGTAGAGCGGCTCGGAAACAGGTGGGAGCAGCTTTCCGACGTAAGTCTCATCGGTGACGACAAACCTGAGGACTGGCGTGCGCTCGGCACTGATGTTCTCGAAGGTGCCCCGTCGATATCCGCTCCTGCTATGCAAGCGCAAATGAATCAACGGGCACGCAAAAACAAATAGGGCCTCCCGACGATAGGTCTTGTTGCGTCATCGCGCGTGATGGTGCCGGCGAACGCCGCGGTGTTGCAGTTGCAGCACCGCAGGGGGAGCTTTTCACGCGATCAAGCTCTCGCGGCTGTTGAGCGATCTAAGGGTCCGGAATGATGGGTCACCAGCGTTAGCCAGGAGAACGAACATGCAAGGTTCCGCAGCAGAAATTGTCGCAGCAGGTGGGGTTGTGAGCCTGCTAGATTTGGACAGCAACGCCGAACTCGAGGACCGGATCGTGGCGATGCTGGCGACCGCGACCGAAACCGATAGCGATCTGGGACAGGTCATGCAGGCTGCGGCCGGTGGCGATCCGCAAACCCCGGCCGAGCAGGGCTCCGGTGACGGGCATTCGGTGCGCGACGGGCAGCTGACGCCCGAAGAGGTGGCCCGGCTGAAGGAAAACGCCACATTGACACCCGAGCAGCTGCACGCGTTGGCGCGCGGTGATCTGGTGCTGCCGGCCAGTCAGCTGGAGTACCTGAATTCGTTGGCCCGTTCGATGGACGGCATGAATATTCAGCAGACCCGGGCGATGATGGACAACCTGGACAAGACCAATCCCGGTGCCAGCCGCGATCTGATGAACGCGATGCAAATGCTGTCCGATCCGAAGGTCAAAGCCGCTGGCGCCGACTGGAAGGGCGGACTGGATCGGTTGCCCGACGGAGTCAAGAACGTCGCGCAAGGTCTGCCCGACGATCGGGGCAACATTCACGTTGGCGATCGCCAGGACCTGGCGGCGATCATGATGAAGGGCAGCCCGGAATTCATGCACGGCACCGATCTGGACCGGTCGGTGTTGAAGCAAACCGAACAGTTACTGAAGGGCGCGCCGGGCTGGACCTTTGAGAAGGGGTGGGAGCATTCTGCTGATCTTGCGCTCAAGCCCTTGTTGGAAGCGGCCGGACGGGATCACTGGGCAGTGCATGACCTTGTTGCCGGCTCCGACGGTAAGTCGCCCAACAATGAGTTCATTAGCAATGCCCTTCGGCACCAGTGGGATGACGGTGGAGCGGCAGCAGCAAGCTTGGTGCAGGGACTGGCGCCCGTCGCAACTGATGCCACGCAACTCGACGCTGCCACCAGGGCTGGTGAAACCGTGTTCGCCTTCGACAAGTACATCGTCGACCACCCCACAGAATTCACCAATATGTTTGATCGGGTGCCCATGGCCCCGGGGGAGGTTGGAACACCAGATGTTCAGGGAGACCAAACATTTGGCAAAGCCCATCCAGAACTCGTACGGGCTCTCGCTGAGGCGAACGCGCCGTTCCTGGACGACATGATGAAACATGATCTCAACAACACCCACGGATTCGGCAATTTGGAAACTACGACGGACGCGGACGGCAAGGTGGTTGACAGGGGTGATGCCAACATGCCTAAGACACGTGACCTGCTGAGTACCCTCAATTCCGATCCGGTCGCCGCCTCGACGCTAAAAGGCGCGGTAGAAGGGCATCATCTCGGGTTCCAGGAAGACTACGTCAACTCCCTGGCCAATCACGACACACCTGACGTCGATGCGCTGCGAGCCGACGGTCGGCTACAAGGATTGAACGATGTGGCATTGAGCGAAAGCAACGTACAACAAGCCGCCAACGAATACGCCCAAGACCTACTGGAGCATGAACAGAAGGCCGCACGATGGGAAGCCCTCACGACCGTGGGCGGCTCCATCCCTCATGTCAGCGATGCGCTCGACGCCGTCGGTAAAGTGCCCGGAGCGGACGGCCTTTTAGAAGACATGTTCGGAGCAGGTGACGCACCGACAGCCCCCGATACTCCGCACATCCCTCTCCAAGAGTCAGGACCAAACCAGTACCACATTGCGCAACAACTGTACGCAGAAGACTACGGCGACAAAAGCATATTCCCGAACGGCTTCCCAAGCTACGACGAATACGCAGCCGAGTACGGTGGCGATGATGTACGAAACAACGTGGAGAAGTACCTTGGCGACAGGGTTACGGGAGACCTCACCAAATCGGAAGTTACCTACCAGGCAACCCTTCCGCATGATCCTCCCAAGGCTGGTCAGTAGTTGAGCACACGCATGATGCTACGAATGGCCAGGAAAACATTTGCCGTCGCCGCCGCTGCAGTATGCGTACTCGCAGGATGTTCCGACCACCAGGAATCGCCTTCTGCCCCGGGGGCAGCGACAACCATGTACCCGAACTGGCCGAACAGCCTGAACGGCTTCCGATTCCGATGGACAGCACAACCAGGCGTCGATCTGCTCACCGGCCCCGCGATTCCGGTGCGCGCCTACCTTGAATCCTTTTGGATTGGGATTATGACAAAGTCCTCGGCGAACACCTACCCAGGCTTTCAGCGGGCCGTACCAAAACTCCCCGATCGGCGGGCTGGCTATCCCGAGAATACGGATTGGAGCAAATTGCCGTTCGAGTTGAAATGGATGATACCCGGGAGTGACAAATACCTCAATTTCGGTGACGGACCATTCTTCGGCAACCAATACTTCCACGTTTTAGAACTCTCCCTGCTCGCAGACGGCTACCTCGCCTACGTGTGCGACGGCAAATACAACATATTCCGCCCGGATGTTGAGCATCCTGGAAAGTATTCTTCGATCGCGGATTCTCCGAAAAGAACCCTTCAGGAGCGCGAAGAGAGTGCAGTAAAGCTGTGGCGGATCGAGTTGAAAAATAACCCCGATGGCGGCGGAAGCGGGCAACCGCAGGCCGGTAAGAATCCCGCACCGATCGGTGATGTGTTCGGGCACTGGAAGATCACCGGCGCCTCACAGGACAACTACTGGGGCGACCTGGAAAACACTACCCACACGCCGCGCGATCCAGACTATGTCCAGCGGCGACAGCAGTGCCGCGACACCATGCCCCATAACGTCGACGAACGAGCGCAAATCCTCATGAGTGTGCTCGACACGCCGCCCCAAGCAGAGCCAGCGGCACCGGGGTGGCCTGACACCACAGCTTGAACACGTGCCCCAACCCCAAGTTTGCCGCTCACCCGGCCTGCGAGGCATTGTGGTCTCCAAATAGGCGCCACGACACTGCGTGCCGCAGGCGGGTAGATTCCGAACTTATCGTTGAAGTCACCCTCGCATGTCAACCGCTTTATCGGTGGTCGTCAAGGGGCGGGCACTCGAGTGGGCAAAAATGGCCGCACTTAACGGATTCCGCCCCCGATGCTTGATTCGGGTCAGTGTGGAGTCAACGAGTAGCACCATCCGCAGCGTTGGATCACCGGGCGTGCGGCGCGTCGACGTGTCCGTGCACTGCTCGGGTGGGTCCAGGGCCGCGGCCGGCCCTGGACCCTTTACTGCAACCAGCTCAGGCGGGCGCTGCTTGTTGCGCGCCTGCGGGGATCAGGCCGAGCTGCTGCAGCATGCCGAGGGTGTCCCAGGTGACCCAGTTTTCGGCGATCTTGCCGTCGTCGATCCGCGTGGTGTCGGTCAGGTTGATCCGGGTGTGCTTGCCGGTGGCCGGCTGTCCCATGATCTCACCGGTGTTATCGCCCTGCGCCTCCAGGAGCGTGCACACGTAGTCGCCCTCCGCGATTTGCATCTTGATGTCGAATCTCATGTTGGAGAACGACTTCCGATACATCTCGATAAGGCTCCTCATGTGCTGGGGGCCGCGCTGATCCCCGAACGGATCCTGGGTGTCGTGGTACGCGGCACTTGGAGCGACGAGATCGTCCAGCTCGCTGAGGTCGCCGGAGGCAAATACCTCCCACACGCGTCGGGAAATCGCCTTGTTCTGGTCATTGGCCATGATTCAGGCCTTTCGGGGGGTCACCGCACGGCAGATAACGTCCGCACAGGAAACGGTAGAGCTGCGGCCGCTGATCCGACAGACGCGCTGGGGTGTGTGGTGGCGCTGGCAATTACCGACGGTGCCGTGTGTACCGGCTGACCTGCGCCATTCCCGACGCCGCCATCGCCAGATGGCATCGCTTCGGCCCAGTGCGGTTGCCCTCGTTTTCGTCAGTTCTACTGCTCGACGGTGAGCACGAGCTTGCCGCTGGTGCGGCCGTCGCCGATCACCTTCAGCGCCTGCGCCGCTTCGGATAACGGGTACTGGGCGGCGAGGTGTACACGTAATCGTCCGTCCGCCGCGAGTGCTGCGATGGACTGCAGGCCGGCCGCGTCGGGCTCGACGAGGTAGCCGTATGCGTGGACATCCAGCTCGCGCGCCCGGTCGAAAAGGCCGGGCGTCCAGGCGGCTTGAGCGCTGACCAGGACGCCACCCGGGCGGAGGCAGTGCAAGGCGTCACGTCCGGCGGCGCCGCCGAACATCTGGATCACGACATCCACGTCGCTGACTACTTCGTGGACCGGAACCGTGGTGTAGTCCACCACTTCGTCGGCGCCCATACTGCGGACGAAGTCATGCTTGGCGGCGCGTGCGGTGCCGATGACATACGCGCCACGCGCCTTGGCGATCTGCACGGCGAGGTGGCCCACGCCCCCGGCGGCGGCGGAGATCAGCACGCGCTGGCCGGGAGTCAGGCGCGCCACGTCGATGAGCATCTGCCACGCGGTCAGCCCGGACAGCGGTAGCGCCGCTGCCTCGGCGACGCTGAGTCCGGTTGGGATGTAGGCGAAGTGGCGGGACGGTGCGGTGACGAATTCGGCGTACCCACCGGCCTGCCGGGGAAACCACGGCATGCCGAAGACACGATCGCCCACTTGGAATCGACTGACGCCGTAGCCGACCTCTTCGACCACCCCGGCCACGTCCCAACCGTGGATGAAGGGCAGATCGAGCACGCGGTTGTAGGCCAGGCCTCCGCTTGTGTAGTAGTCGACGGGGTTGACTCCCGCGGAGTGGACCCGGACCTTCACCTCGGTGGGAGCGGGATGAGGTTCGGGTATCTCGGCCAGGCGCACGGAGTCTGGGCCGTCCCATTCGTGCTGGACGATGGCGCGCATGAATGCCTCCTCGGTCAGTGATGGGTTGAGGTTCCAGCGGGCAGGACGGCCCGGCTATCGAACACGACAGTAGTTTCGGCGGCTCGGTTTCCGTCTAGCCGGAACCGGTCGACTCCCGGCCAGTGGCGCAGCTCGCCGTCGATCGTCCCGTGGCCTTCCCACGCGAGCATGAGAAGTCCGTCGCGGTGGGCAAAGTCGACCACCGACAGCGTCAGATCCGGGATGAGCTGCACCGCGGCGGCCAGTTGGCCGGCATACGTGTCACGTCCGCGGAGCGGTTCGGTAGCTCCCGGCCAGTGCAGGACCACGTCATCGGTGACGAGATCGTGAACCGCACTGGCATCTCCGGGTGCCGCCCAGAACCGCGCCCAACCCGCGACGAACGTCTCGATCTCTGAGTCCGACGCGCGGATCCCTGCTTGGCGATGGAGGCGGCGGGTGTCGAAATATCCGGTGTCACTGGCCAGTTGACCATCGTGGAAGGTGCAGACGAAGGTGACGGGGATGTCGATGCGGTTCCCCGCAGTCGTGGGCAACCCGAGAAGTTCGTCGCCCACCGTGCCGGTCATCCGGCCCCACACCACCGCGGTGTCTTCACCGAAAGCCGCACCGTCGAACTGCCCCCGATAATCGGGGACAGACCGGAACACCGCCTCGTAGAACGTCCTCAACTGGGCGTGACCGGAAATCGGTTGGCGGACAGCGGAATCCTGATACCAGCCAGCGGTGGCGTACGCGGAGACGATGGCGTCCACGTCATGCCGGTTCTTGGCCTCGGTGTAACTGTGCAGGGAAGCGCGCAGTACATCGACCTGATCAGTGCTCATCGAATTGTCCTCTCACTGGTGCGGGGCAGATCTGCACCGAGATGCCGTTGAGCACCGCGGTGTCCGACAGCGGCTCGAGCTCCGTGCCGTCGGCAGCGGGCAGACGTGCCGCTGAACTTGCATACCTCGAGTATTAACATACTGGAAGTATGTACTTCAAGTATGAATCGTGTAGATTGGCGGCATGCCCGGACCGCGCACCCAGGCCGAACGCACGCGCGCGACCATCGACCAGATTCTGGTGGTGGCGCGCGATCGGTTCGCGGCCGATGGTTACGACAACACGTTCGTCGACAACGTGGCCGAACGTGCCGGCATGACCAAAGGCGCGCTCTACCACCATTTCGAGGGCAAGCGCGGCCTCTTTGCTGCAGTGTTCGAGAGCGAGCAGCGGGCTATCGGTGAAGCGGTGAACCGCGCAGCAAGGGGCACCAAGGACAGCTGGCAGCGGTTCCGCCGCGGCTGTCGCGGGTTCTTCGACGCGGTGCTCGATCCCGGGGTTCAGCGCATCACATTGATCGACGCGCCCGCGGTTCTCGGGTGGGAGGCGATGCGGGACCTCGAGGATGAGCACGTCACGTCGCTGTTACGGCTGGGCCTGGCGCAGGTGATCGCCGACGGTCACGTACCCGAGCAGCGTGTGGAGCCCCTCGCACATCTCCTGCACGGCGCGATGTGCGAGGCGGCGATGACAGTTGCCCGCTCCGCGGATCCCGTACGGGAGAGCCGGGATTCGATTGCCGCCCTTGAGAGATTGCTCAACGGCATCGCCGCACGGGACAGTTGACCCGCCGAGAATGACCGAGCATTCTGCTCCACCGGCCTATCTGCGGCTGCTGGTCAAGGCTGTCACCCCACTGGTCAAGATTGTGCTGCGGACTCCGGCACATGGCTGGATCAGCGACACGATGATGATCCTCACCGTGACGGGTCGTCGGACCGGCCGAAGTTACGAGATCCCGATCAGCTACGTCGCTGACGGCGCCGTAGTCACGTGTATCACGGGGATCGGCAACACCTGGTGGAAGAACCTCCGCGGTGGTGCCGATGTCACGGTGTTGTTGCAGCGGCAGCGATTTCGCGGCTATGCGGAGGCATCGACCGGTGGGGCCAACATTCCGGTGATCGAGAGTTTTCTGGCAGTCAGGCCACGCGATGCGCGGTTTCACCACGTGCGGCGAAGCATGAACGGACAGTTCGACGCGGATGACCTCACGCGAGCGGCACAAACGCGCGCGGTCATCCGCGTCCAGCTGTGGCCGGAGAGCTGAATCTCAGCCGGTCACCCAACTCGGCGGGCGCTTCTGCAGGAACGCCATCATGCCCTCGCGTGCCTCATCGGAGACGAACAACTGCGCCGACTGCCGGGTCAGCGATTCAGCGTCCGCATCGAACCCACGCAGGATCGCCGCAGTCGTCAGGGCCTTTGACGTCGCCAGCCCCTGCGGTGAACCCTTCGCGATCTCGGCCGCCAGCGCGGCCACGGCTGCTTCGACGTCGTCAGCGGACTGTGTGATCAGCCCGATCTCGGCTGCCTCGGCGGCGCCGAATTTCTCTCCGGTGACGAAGTAGCGTCCGGCTGCCCGCGGTGACATCTTTGGCAGCAGTGTCAAAGAAATAATCGACGGCGCAACGCCGATCCGCGCCTCGGTCAGCGCGAACGTGCTCTGCGGACCGGCGACGACGAGATCACAAGCACCGACGAGACCCATCCCGCCCGCCCGCACGTGCCCGTCGATCGCGCCGATCACCGGAACCGGCAACTCCAGAATGGCCCGCAACAGCTTGGTCATTTCGCGGGCCCGGTCGACAGCGATGTCGCCGGGATCCTGACCGGCGGCCTCGCTGAGATCGGCACCGGCGCAGAAGGTCCCGCCGGTGTGCCCCAGAACCACCACGCGAACTCCCGGTTCGGCGGTGGCATCGGAGAAGCCCTGAAGCAACTGCTCGACCAGCGCCGTGGACAACGCGTTGCGGTTGTGCGGGGAGTCCAGCGTCAACCGGGCGACGTTGCCGTCGACCGTGTAGTGAACGAGCGTGGTCATCAGTAGGACCGAGGCAGGCCCAGCGAGGTCTGCGCGACGAAGTTCAGGATCATCTCCCGGCTCACCGGCGCGATGCGGGCCAGTTTGGACGCCGTGACCGCAGCGGCGATGCCGTACTCCTTGGTCAGGCCGTTGCCGCCGAGGGACTGCACGGCCTGATCGACCGCCCGCACCGACGCCTCACCCGCGGCGTACTTGGCCATGTTGGCTGCCTCGGCCGCGCCGAAGTCGTCGCCGGCGTCATATAAAGTCGCAGCCTTCTGCATCATCAGCTTGGCCAGTTCCACCTCGATGTGGTTCTGCGCCAGGGGGTGCGAGATACCTTGATGTGCACCTACTGGGACTTTCCATACCTGGCGGGTCTTCACATAGTCGACCGCCTTGTCGATGGCGAAGCGACCCACGCCCACCGCGCTGGCCGCACCCATGATGCGTTCGGGGTTCAGCCCGGCGAACAGTTGGGCGATCGCGGCATCCTCGGAACCCACCAGCGCATCGGCGGGCAGCCGGACGTCGTCGAGGAACACCTGGAACTGGCTTTCCGGGCTGATGATCTCCATCTCGATCTTGGTCCAGCTGAGGCCCGGGGTGTCCGTCGGGATGACGAACAGTGCCGGCTTGAGGTTTCCGGTCTTGTGATCCTCGGTGCGACCGACAACGAGCACGGCCTGGGCCTGGTCGATACCGGAGATGAACGTCTTCTGGCCCTTGAGGATCCAGTCGCTGCCGTCTTTGCGGGCCGTCGTGGTGATGCGGTGGCTGTTGGAACCCGCGTCAGGCTCGGTGATCGCGAAGGCCATGGTGATCGACCCATCGGCGATACCGGGGATCCAGCGCTTCTTCTGTTCCTCGGTGCCGAACTTGGAGATGATCGTGCCGTTGATCGCGGGGGAGACCACCATCATCAGCAGCGCCGACCCGGCCGCCGACATCTCTTCCATCACCATGGACAGCTCGTACATGCCGGCGCCGCCGCCACCGTACTCCTCGGGCAGGTTCACCCCGATGAAGCCGAGTTTGCCTGCCTCGTTCCACAATTCGGTGGTGTGCTGGCCGGAGCGCGCCTTCTCCAGGTAGTAGTCCTGCCCGTAATTGGCGGCCATCGCGGCCACCGCCTGGCGCAGGGCCTTCTGTTCCTCGGTCTCGATGAAACTCATGATTGTTCTCCTTCAGCTGTCTCTACTCGGGCAAGTACGGCGCCGACCTCGACCTGTTGGCCCGCGGCGACATTGAGTTCGGCCAGCACCCCGTCTTCGGGTGCGGCGATGGTGTGCTCCATCTTCATGGCTTCCAGCCAGATCAGTGGTTGCCCGGCCGTGACGGTGTCGCCGACGGCAGCACCGACCCGCACCACCGAACCGGGCATCGGTGCCAGCAGTGAGCCGTGTGCAACCGCGTCGTCCGGATCGGGGAAGCGGGGCTGCGCGGTGAGGTGCACGGGGCCGAGCGGGGAGTCGACGAAAACCTGATCGCCGTACCGGGCCACCTCGAACGAGCGGTCCACACCGTTGACGGCGAGGACCACCCGATCCGGTGTCGCGGACAGCAGGGAAACCCCGTCATCGTCGGGTAGCTCGACACCGGTGCGGGTGAACCGGTAGCGCACGGGGACGTCGTCACCCGCGGCATCGCGGTAGGTCCGGGACTGGTAGCCCGAGGTCAGATTCCGCCAGCCGCTGGGCGCGGCGGCGAAAACCTTTGCGCTGCGGCGATTGTGCGTGGCGTCAGCCAATGCGGCTGCGATTGCCGAGAGCGTCACCACCCCCGCATCGGCCAGCGGTGCCGCCAACGCGTCGAGCCCGTGCGTGTCGAAGAACGCCGTGTCGGTAGCGCCGTCCAGGAACGCCGGATGCCGCAGGACGTTCACCAGCAGATCGCGGTTGGTGCGCAGGCCGTGGATTCTGGTGCGGGCCAACGCGTCGGCGAGCACGGTCGCGGCCTGACGGCGCGTCGGTGCATAGGAGATGACCTTGGCGAGCATGGGGTCGTAGAAGATCGATACCACCGAGCCGTCCTCGATGCCGGTGTCGACGCGGACCTGCCCTGGAACGGCGAACCGGTGCACCGTGCCGGCCTGCGGCTGCCAGCCCTTGGCCGGATCCTCGGCGTAGAGCCGGGCCTCGATGGCCGAACCTTTTGCCGACGGGGGGTTGCTGTCCAGCCGGCCGCCGTCGGCGACGAGGATCTGCAGCTCGACCAGATCGAGTCCGGTGGTGGCCTCGGTGACCGGATGTTCCACCTGCAGACGGGTGTTCATCTCCAGGAAGAAGAAGTCACCTCGCTCGGACGCCATGAACTCGACCGTCCCCGCACCGGCGTAGCCGATCGCCCCGGCGGCCAGCCGGGCTGCGTCGAACAACTTCTCCCGCATGCCCGGGGTGCGTTCCACCAGAGGCGACGGTGCCTCCTCGATGACCTTCTGATGACGACGCTGAATCGAGCATTCGCGCTCGCCGACCGCCCACACGGTGCCGTGCTGATCGGCCATGACCTGTACCTCGACGTGGTGGCCGGCGGCCAGGTAGCGCTCGCAGAACACCGTCGGATCACCGAACGCCGACTGCGCTTCGCGCTGGGCCGCGGCGACTTCGCTTGGTAGATCCGCCAGTTCGCGCACCACCCGCATGCCTCGGCCACCGCCACCCGCAGAGGCCTTCACCAGCACCGGCAGCTGATCGGCCGTCACGGTCGACGGGTCGAGCTCGGTCAGCACCGGAACGCCGGCTGCGGCCATCATCTTCTTGGCCTCGATCTTGGAGCCCATGGCCTGCACGGCATTCACCGGCGGACCGATCCAGGTCAGCCCGGCGTCGATCACTGCGGCCGCGAAATCGGAGTTCTCCGAGAGGAATCCGTAACCGGGATGGACGGCGTCGGCGCCCGATGCCTTGGCGGCGGCGATTATCTGCGCAGAATCGAGGTAGCCGTTGTTGCCCTCGAGCCGCACGCGGGCGTCAGCCTCGGCGACGTGCGGGGACGCGGCGTCAGGAGCGGTGTAGACCGCGACGGTGCCGATACCCAGGCGGCGGCAGGTCTCGAAGACCCTCCGGGCGATCTCGCCGCGGTTGGCGACGAGGACTCTCGTAATCATTGTCGCGCTCACATCCTGAAGACGCCGAAGTTCGACGTCCCCTCGATCGGGCCATTGGCGATGGCGGACAGGCACATTCCCAGTACGGTGCGGGTATCGCGGGGGTCGATCACCCCGTCGTCGTACAACCGGCCGGACAGGAACATAGGCAGCGACTCGGCTTCGATCTGCGCCTCGACCGCTGCTCGCAGCGCGGCGTCGGCGGCCTCGTCGACCGCCTGGCCCCGGGCCTCGGCGGCGGCCCGGCTGACGATCGACAGCACGCCTGCCAGCTGGGCACCGCCCATCACCGCGGACTTCGACGACGGCCAGGCGAACAGGAACCGCGGGTCATACGCTCGCCCGCACATGCCGTAATGACCTGCGCCGTAGGAGGCGCCGAGCAGCAGCGAGATGTGCGGCACCGTGGAGTTCGACACCGCGTTGATCATCATCGATCCGTGCTTGATCATGCCGCCCTCTTCGTACTGCTTACCCACCATGTAGCCGGTGGTGTTGTGCAGGAACAGAAGTGGGGTGTCCGACCGGTTGGCCAGCTGGATGAACTGCGTGGCCTTCTGTGACTCCTCGCTGAACAGCACGCCGCGGGCATTGGCCAGGATCCCGATCGGGTAGCCGTACAGCGTGGCCCATCCCGTCACCAACGACGACCCGTACAGCGGCTTGAACTCGTCGAAATCCGAACCGTCGACGATGCGGGCGATCACATCGCGCGGGTCGAACGGGATCCGCAGATCGCCGGGAACGATGCCGATGAGCTCCTCTGCGTCGAACAGCGGCTCGACCACCGGCGCGGGTACGGGTCCCTTCTTGCACCAGTTCAGCCGGGCCACGATGCGCCGCCCGATCCGGATCGCGTCGAGCTCGTCATTGGCCAGGTAGTCACCGAGACCCGAAGTGCGGGCATGCATCTCGGCCCCGCCCAGCGACTCATCGTCGGATTCCTCGCCGGTGGCCATCTTGACTAGCGGCGGCCCGGCCAAGAACACCTTGGAGCGTTCCTTGATCATCACCACGTGATCGGACATGCCAGGCACGTACGCGCCACCGGCGGTCGAGTTGCCGAACACCAGAGCGATGGTCGGGATGCCTGCCGCCGACAGCCGGGTCAGATCGCGGAACATCTGCCCGCCCGGGATGAAGATCTCCTTCTGCGTCGGCAGATCAGCGCCGCCGGACTCCACGAGGGAGATCACCGGCAGCCGGTTCTCCATCGCGATCTGGTTGGCGCGCAGGATCTTCTTGAGCGTCCACGGGTTGCTGGTGCCGCCCTTGACCGTCGGATCATTGGCGACGATCAGGCACTCGACCCCTTCGACGGCGCCGATCCCACAGACGACGCTGGCGCCCACGGTGAAATCACTGCCCCAGGCGGCCAGTGGGCTCAACTCGAGGAACGGTGCGTCCGGATCCAGCAGCAGCTCGACACGCTCGCGGGCAGTGAGCTTGCCGCGGCCGTGATGGCGGTCCACATACTTGGACCCGCCGCCGGCAAGTGCCTTGGCGTGCTCGGCGTCGAGCTCGGCCAGCTTGGTGGCCATCACCTCGGCGGCGTCGGTGAACCCGGGCGAGGCCGGGTCGATGGTGGACTTCAGAACACTCATAATGCGCAATCCGCTCCGCTTCTTGCTCGGCTCACGACTGGAACCCCAATGTCTTGGCGGCCAACGAGGTCAGGATCTCGGTGGTGCCACCGCCGATACCCAGGATGCGCATGTCACGGTACTGGCGCTCGACCTCGGATTCGGCCATATAGCCCATCCCGCCGAACAACTGCACGGCTTGATTGGCCACCCATTCGCCGGTCTCCACCGCGGTGTTCTTGGCGAAGCACACCTCGGTGATCAGGCCCTGTTCCCCGGCCAACTGCCGCTCCACCACATGCCGCGTGTACACGCGGGCCACATCGATTCGCCGGGCCATCTCGGCGAGCGTGTTCTGTACCGATTGCCTTGCGATCAAAGGCTTTCCGAAGGTTTCGCGGTTGCGGCACCACTCGACGGTCAGGTCCAGGCAGCGCTGCGCGCTGGCGTAGGCCTGCACGGCCAAACCCACCCGCTCGGAAACGAACGCGGCCGCGATCTGGAAGAAGCCGGAGTTCTCCGCGCCGATCAGGTTGGCCACCGGGACCCGCACATCGGTGTAGGACAGCTCGGCGGTATCGCTTGAGCGCCAACCCATCTTGTCGAGCTTGCGGGTCACTTGCAATCCAGGCGAGCAGCCCGGTCCGTTCTTCTCGACCACGATCAGGGAGACGCCCGCCGCACCGGGACCGCCGGTGCGAGATGCGGTGACGACGTAATCCGCTCGCACACCCGAGGTGATGTAGGTCTTGGCGCCGTTGAGGATGTAGTCATCCCCGTCGCGGGTGGCTTTTGTGGTCAGGTGCCCGACGTCGGAGCCGCCGCCGGGTTCGGTGATGGCCAGCGATCCGATCAGGTCTCCGCGCAGCGTCGGCTTCACGTACGTCTCGATGAGGCGTTCATCGCCGGAGGCGATCATGTGCGGGACGGCGATGCCGCAGGTGAACAGCGACGCGAACACTCCGCCGGGCGAACCCGCGTAATGCATTTCCTCGCAGATGATCACGGCGTCGGCCCCGTCACCGCCGCCACCGCCGGCCGACTCGGGGAAATTGGCGCCGAGCAGGCCGGCCTCGCCGGCCTTGCGGTGCAGCTCGCGTGGCAGCTCACCGGTGCGTTCCCACTCGGCGGCGTGTGGCAGCACCTCGCGCTCGGCGAAACTGCGCACGGTCTTGCGCAACGCCTCGCGCTCGGGTGAAGTCCAGGTGCTCATTTGATGAGTTCCTCCGGGATGTCGAGATGACGGCTGCGCAACCATTCGCCCAGCCCTTTGGCCTGCGGATCGAACCGGGCTTGATAGGCGACGCCCTGGCCGAGAATGCCTTCGATCACAAAGTTCACGGCCCGCAGGTTCGGCAGCAGGTGCCGGGTGACCGGCAGATCGGCTGCCTCGGGCAGTAATTCACGCAGCTTGTCGACGGTCAGTGTGTGGGCCAGCCAGCGCCACGCCTCGTCGGTGCGCACCCACACCCCGACATTGGCTGAGCCGCCCTTGTCGCCGCTGCGGGCGCCGGCGATGGTGCCCAGCGGCACCCGGCGAGTGGGGCCCGCGGGAAGTGGCCCGGGCAGGTCCGGGTCGGAAACCGGTGACAGATCGAGGGTCTCGGTCGCGGGAGAGATGTCGACGCGGGTGCCGTCGGCATGTACGGCGACGTGGGGAACCTCGGCGGCGTCGACGTAGCCGGGTACGAACACGCCGTAGACCTGACCGTCCCCCGGCGGTGCAGTGGTGGTGAAGCCCGGATAGCTGGCCAGGGCGAGTTCGACTCCCGCCGAAGAGAATTGGCGTCCGACGAGGTTGGGATCGGGATCGCGGACCACACAGTGCAGCAGCGCGCTGGCGGTCTCCTCGGTGTCGGCATCCGGATGGTCGGTGCGGGCCAGCGTCCAATCCAGTTCGGCCGGGCGGACTTTCAGTCCGGCCTCCAACTGGCCGCGCACCAGCTCAGCCTTGGCCTCGATGTCCAGGCCGGTCAACACGAATGTGGCGGCGTTGCGGAAACCGCCGATGCTGTTGCATGACACCTTCAGCGTCGGCGGCGGGGCCTCGCCCGTCACGCCGGAAATCCGGACGCGGTCGGTGCCGTCCTGGCTCAACTGCAGAGAGTCCACGCGCAGGGTCGCATCGGGATTGGCGTAGCGCGCGCCCGTGATCTCGTAGAGCAGTTGTGCGGTGACCGTGCCGACGCTGACCTGCCCGCCGGTGCCCGCATGTTTGGTGATCACCGAGGAGCCGTCGGAGGAGATCTCGGCGATGGGAAAGCCCGGGCGGGCCAGATCCGGAATCTCTGCGAAGAACGAGTAATTGCCGCCGGTGGCTTGAGTGCCGCACTCGATCACATGACCGGCGGCGACCGCCCCGGCCAGCGCGTCGTAATCGGTGGTCTTCCAGCCGAAGTGCGCGGCCGCAGGGCCGACGATCACCGAGGCGTCCGTCACCCGGCCCGTCACCACGACGTCGGCGCCGGAATTGAGACAGTCGACGATGCCCCACGCGCCCAGATAGGCGTTGGCGGCAAGGGGTGTGCCCAAGCCGGATGTCGCCGCCGGGGCGGCTCCGAGGCCGAGCTCGGAAGCCCGCCCTACCAGGTCGTCACCCTCGACATGGGCGACGTTGACGTCGAGGCCCAGCCGCTCGGCCAGTGCCCGAACTGCGGCGGCCAGGCCCGCGGGATTCAGACCGCCGGCGTTGGCCACGATCTTCACGCCCTTGTCGAGGGCGAGGCCGAGTGACTGCTCCAACTGGATGAGGAAGGTCTTGGCGTAGCCGCGGTCGGGATTCTTGGCCCGGTCACGCGCCAGGATCAGCATGGTGAGCTCGGCGAGATAATCGCCGGTCAGATAGTCCAGCTCTCCGTCGGAGAGCATGTCGCGCATCGCGGACAGCCGATCACCGTAAAACCCCGAACAGTTGCCGATGCGAACCGCACCAGTCCCTGAAGACACACGCACTCCCGTCGACGCTGACATGGGGACCAACCAACCGGTAGGTTAGCCGGTACCTCCGGTCCCACGTCAAGGGGTGTCGGGCCCGGGGTCCACGCACCCAGATTGCATCCAGGGACGGGATCAGGCGGCGATTTGTCCCTGAATGCAATCTGGATGCCAGCCGCGGCGGCGCAGCGCCTGCCCGACCCGCGCGAGGATGTCGGTGATGTCGTCCTCGGCGATCACGCGGCCGTCGTACTTCACGCCGACACCAAACTGTTCCCAGCCCCGTCCGGGCGTTTTGGAGCCGACGCAGGTCAACCGCTACTCTGTAGGGCAGTCGTCTGCCGCTGCATGCGCGCGGCAACCCCCAAAGCAAGGAGATGCACGTCATGGCTGTGCCCAAGCGCAGAATGTCGCGCGCGAACACCCGTAGCCGGCGCGCGCAGTGGAAGGCCGAGGCTACCGGTCTCGTCGGCGTCAATGTCGCCGGTCAGCAGCACAAGGTGCCGCGCCGTCTGCTCAAGGCCGCTCGTCTCGGCCTGGTCGACCTCGACAAGCGCTAGAACCGCTGACACTTTCTCAAAAAGCGCTATCGCTTGCGATAGCGCTTTTTGTCGTACCCAGGGTCGCTTGGGGCCACGTGAAAACGCAGGGTGAATTTGCGGCGCGCCTCTCAGCCCACTCTCAGACGGCGGGATGAGACTGTTGCCTGTGCGCATACTTGTCGTGGACGACGATCGCGCCGTGCGCGAATCCCTGCGCCGGTCGCTTTCCTTCAATGGCTATTCGGTTGAGCTTGCCCAAGATGGGGTCGAAGCCCTCGAAGCGATAACCAATGACCGACCGGACGCCGTAGTGCTGGACGTGATGATGCCGCGGATGGACGGCCTGGAAGTGTGCCGGCAGCTGCGAAGCACCGGAGACGATCTGCCGATCCTGGTGCTGACCGCCCGCGACACCACCTCCGAGAAGGTCGCCGGGCTGGACGCCGGTGCTGACGATTACCTGCCCAAGCCTTTCGCGCTGGAAGAATTGCTGGCCCGGATGCGGGCGTTGCTGCGCCGGACGGTCAGCGACGACGGCGACTCGCAGAAGATGGAGTTCTCCGACCTGACCCTGGACCCGGTGACCCGCGAGGTCACCCGGGGGCAGCGTCAGATCAGTCTCACTCGCACCGAGTTCTCGCTGCTGGAAATGCTGATCGCCAACCCGCGCCGGGTGTTGACCCGCAGCCGCATCCTCGAAGAGGTGTGGGGCTTCGACTTCCCGACGTCGGGCAACGCCCTCGAGGTGTACATCGGCTACCTGCGACGGAAGACCGAGGCCGAAGGCGAGCCCCGACTGATCCACACCGTGCGCGGCGTCGGTTACGTGCTGCGCGAAACACCCCCCTGATTTGATGGCGCTCAACGCAAATACTTGGCGAACCGCCACTGACTCTGGGCGGCTCGCCGCCGCGAACCTACGGAACACCAGCTCGCTGTCATTGCGCTGGCGCGTCATGATGCTCGCGATGTCGATGGTGGCCATGGTGGTGGTCCTGATGGCCGTCGCCGTCTACGCCGTGGTCTCCCGTGCGCTCTATGACGACCTGGACAACCAGCTGCACAGCCGGGCCCGGCTGCTCATCGAGAGCGGATCGCTGGCGGCTGACCCCGGCAAGGCGATCGAGGGCACCGCATACTCCGATGTCAACGCGATGCTGGTGATCCCGGGCCGCTCGATCTACACGGCCAACCAGCAGGGCCAGATGCTGCCGCTGGGTAAGGCCGAGAAGGACGTCATCTCGGGCGAGCTGCTGATGTCCCTGCGCACCGCCAACCACCAGCGGGTGCTCGCGGTGCACCTGGCCAACGGCAGCTCCCTGCTGATCTCCAAGAGCCTGGCGCCCACTGTCCAAGTGCTGAGACGTCTGGGCACGGTGCTGCTCATCGTCGGCGGTGTCGGCGTGGCAGTGGCGGCCATGGCCGGTGGTGCGGTGGCCCGGGCCGGGCTCAGACCGGTGGGCAGACTCACCGAAGCCGCCGAGCGGGTGGCCCGCACCGATGATCTGCGGCCCATCCCGGTCGTCGGCAGCGATGAGCTGGCCCGGCTCACCGAGGCGTTCAACATGATGTTGCGGGCGCTGGCCGAATCGCGTGAACGTCAGGCCCGGCTGGTCTCCGACGCCGGCCACGAGTTGAGAACGCCGCTGACCTCGCTGCGCACCAACGTCGAACTGCTGATGGCCTCGCAGGCGCCCGGCGCGCCGCCGTTGCCCAAGGACGAGATGGTCGGGCTGCAGACCGATGTGATCGCCCAGATCGAGGAGCTCTCGACGCTGGTCGGTGACCTCGTCGACCTCACCCGCGACGATGCCGGCGGAATCACCCCCGAAGCGGTCGACATGTCCGAGGTCGTCGACCGCAGCCTTGAGCGGGTCCGGCGGCGCCGCAACGACATCGAATTCGACGTCGACGTCATCGGCTGGCAGGTGTTCGGCGATGCACCAGGACTGGGCCGGGCAGTGCTCAATCTGCTCGACAACGCCGCCAAGTGGAGTCCGGCCGGCGGACGGGTCAGTGTGCAGATGCACCAGACCGATCCGACGCACGCCGAGCTGGTGGTCTCCGACCACGGTCCGGGCATCCCGCCGCAGGAACGCGGGCTGGTGTTCGAGCGGTTCTACCGTTCCGATGCCGCCAGGGCGATGCCGGGTTCGGGCCTCGGATTGGCTATCGTCCAGCAGGTGGTGCTCAAGCACGGCGGCGCACTGCGCATCGACGAGACCGTGCCGGGCGGCACCCCGCCGGGGGCTTCGTTTCACATGGTGCTGCCGGGGCAGCCGATCCCGAATGCCGATGCGACACACATGCACCGGATCGGCGATGGCCACACCGTCGGCGCGGAGAAAAAGTGAGACAGTTGAGTCGGTCGGGGGACCAGTCATGGATGGATCAGAAATCTCTAAGTGGATTCTCAGCCCATCTGGGCAACCTGAGTGACCTTGACTTCGTTTGACGAAGTGACGGACACGAGGGTTGGACATACGGGTCGGACCGGATCGGCGTGACTGGCCGGCGGACCTTTTACAAGAGAAGAGCACGCAGCACAATGACGAACCACCCGAGGTACTCCCAGCAGCCGGAGCAGCATCCCGGCGGCGCCCCCGGATACGCCGGTGCGCGTCCTGATCCTTACCAGTCACAGCCCTACGACTGGCGATATGCGCGTCAACAACCCCAGCAGCAGTTGCCGCCGCCGCAGCAGCAGCCCCACCAGCAGCAACACCAGGGCCAGCAACACCAAGGCCAGCAACACCAAGGCCAGCAACACCAGCCGCCGCAGCAGGCTTACCGCGCGCCGTATGACCCCTACCGGATTCCGGCCAGCCCGCAGCCCGTTCCGGCCAAGAAGCGGTCCAGGTCCGGCCTGGTGGCCGGGGCGCTCGCGGTGGCCGTGATGTCGGCCGGTGTCGGTGGCGGTGTCGCCACCCTCGTGCGCGACGACCACCCCCGCCTCGGCTCGCAGGGCCTTGGTGCCGCGCCGACCGTCCCCGCGGCTGCCCTGCCGCCGGGCTCGGTGGAGCAGGTGGCGGCCAAGGTGGTGCCGAGTGTGGTCAAGCTCGAAACCGACCTGGGCCGCGCGTCCGAAGAGGGCTCCGGCATCATCCTCACCGCCGACGGCCTCATCCTGACCAACAACCACGTCGTGCAGGCCGCCAAGCCCGGCGGGCCCGGCCCCGCGCCGGTACCCCCCGGCGGCGCACCGGCACCGACCGGCGCCCAAACCAAGGTGACGTTCTCCGACGGGACCACCAAGTCGTTCACCGTGGTGGGCACCGATCCGAGCAGTGACATCGCGGTGGTGCGCGCGCAGGACGTCTCGGGCCTCACCCCGATCACGGTCGGCTCGTCGGCCAATCTGCGAGTGGGTCAGGACGTGGTGGCGGTCGGTTCACCCCTCGGACTCGAAGGCACCGTCACCACCGGCATCGTCAGCGCGCTGAACCGTCCGGTCGCCGCCGGTGGCGACGCCCGCAACCAGAACACCGTGCTCGACGCCATCCAGACCGATGCCGCGATCAATCCGGGTAACTCCGGTGGCGCGCTGGTCAACATGAACGGCGAGCTCGTGGGCATCAACTCGGCGATCGCCACCCTGGGTGGGGATTCGCCTCAGGCGCAGAGCGGCTCGATCGGGCTGGGCTTCGCGATCCCGGTCGATCAGGCCAAGCGGATCGCCGATGAGCTCATCCAGAACGGGACGGCCTCGCACGCCTCGCTGGGGGTGCAGGTCAGCAATGACACCACCAGCGACGGCGCCAAGATCGTCGAGGTCACCAACGGCGGGGCTGCCGCAGCGGCAGGTTTACCCAGCGGTGTGGTGGTCACCAAGGTCGATGACCGGGTGATCGGCAGTGCTGACGCGCTCGTAGCAGCGGTGCGGTCCAAGGCCCCCGGCGACAAGGTCACGCTGACCTACCTCGACCAGGGCGGCAAGCCGCAGACCATCGAGGTCACGCTCGGCAGGGCCGAGCAGTGAGCACGCTGACCGGGCCCGGCGGGATGGCCACACTGCGTCTGGCTACACCGTTGTCTGCCGCCGGATATACGGTTGCAGGCATGGAACAGCCAGGGGAGTTGGTGGGGCGGGCGCTCGTCGTCGTCGTGGATGATCGCACTGCACACGGCGAGGAAGACCACAGCGGTCCGTTGGTCACGGAGTTGTTGGGTGAGGCCGGATTCGTCGTCGACGGTGTCGTGGTCGTGTCCGCAGACGAAGTCGAGATCCGTAATGCGCTGAACACCGCGGTGATCGGCGGTGTCGATCTGGTGGTGTCCGTGGGCGGGACGGGAGTCACGCCGCGCGATGTGACGCCGGAGGCCACCCTCGACATCCTCGATCGCGAACTGCTGGGCATCGCCGAGGCGTTGCGGGCCTCGGGGCTGTCGGCCGGCATCGTGGATGCCGGGCTGTCCCGCGGCCTGTGCGGAGTGTCGGGCAGCACGCTGGTGGTGAACATCGCCGGGTCACGCGCCGCAGTGCGCGACGGTATGGCCACACTCGGGCCGCTGGCTGCGCAGGTGATCGGCCAGTTATCAAGCTTGGAGATCTGAGCGCAAACGGAGACGGCGGCCACGGGCCGCCGTTTCTTTTTGTTGGTGAATGTCGCGCCGATCGTTCATGCTGGTTAAGAGCAGGTTAACGGGATGTTGCAGACCACGCGGCCTGGAATGTGAGCTTCGTCACAAAGGGGAATCGCGATGCCGGAAGCGAACAAAAGGTCCCGTCACGCAGTTAACAAGATCTTCGGTGAGGCCCTCCCGGACATCGCTCCCGACGAACGCGACACCGCTTCGCCGGACGATGATGCCGACCGTGACCGGTGGTTGCGGAACAACATTCCGCCTCATCATCACTGAGAAGGTGAGCAGCTTGTGAGGGCCGGGAAATCCCTGCTGGAGACTGTGGTCTGGACCTCAGCTTGCTATCAAGGCGAACGGCGTCACAGCATTGCCCAGCGGGCCAACTTGCAGCGTCGTGACGTTGTGCGCCATCTCCCAGTCGGTTCTCAGCAAATTTTGATCGATCGAACGTATGCGGCACTGCGGATATGTGCTTGCGTTGCCGCCCGGATGCCCTCCCGTTATGTTCCTCGTGTCAACGATGAGCATTAAGTAAGAGCGACGTGTGGAGTTCCTAATCCGCATCACATGTTGGTCTTGCGCGGCGGTACGGTCTGCGGGGGCCGGGACGTCAACCACAAACGGTGGCCTCCGGGAGCGCCGGCGATATAGCTAGGGAGAATATGAAGGCATTCAGTCGGGTGCTGGTCGCGATGGTGGCGGCCATCGCGGCGTTGTTTACGAGCACGGGTATTTCTCATGCGGGTCTGGACAATGAGCTGAGCCTGGTCGATGGTCAGGATCGGACTCTGACTGTTCAGCAGTGGGACACCTTCCTCAATGGTGTGTTCCCGTTGGACCGCAACCGGTTGACCCGTGAGTGGTTCCATTCCGGCCGCGCCAAGTACGTGGTGGCCGGCCCGGGGGCCGATGACTTCGAGGGCACCTTGGAGCTGGGTTATCAGATCGGCTTCCCCTGGTCGCTGGGTGTGGGGATCAACTTCTCCTATACGACCCCCAACATCCTGATCGACGATGGTGACATCACCGGCCCGCCCTTCGGTTTGGAGTCGGTCATCACCCCGAACCTGTTCCCGGGTGTGTCGATCAGTGCCGATCTGGGCAATGGCCCGGGTATTCAGGAAGTGGCCACGTTCTCGGTGGACGTCAAGGGTCCGGCCGGTGGTGTGGCGGTGTCCAACGCGCACGGCACGGTGACCGGTGCTGCCGGTGGTGTGTTGCTGCGTCCGTTCGCCCGTCTGATCGCCTCGACCGGTGACAGTGTCACCACCTACGGCGAGCCCTGGAACATGAACTGAGCATATGAACTGAGCACATGAGCGCCACGTTCTGAACGCCTACGTTCTGAGCACCGCTGAAAACGGCCCCTGGAACTTCCAGGGGCCGTTTTTGTGTGCCGGAATGGCGCGCGCTCAGGTGCGATCGGCGCTGGTGTGCTTGGCGGTGTCGGGGCTCGGGCCGGTGCCGGGGCCACTGACATGCTTGCCGCTGTCGGCGTCGCCGTTGGAGGCCAGCAGATCGCGGATCTCGGTCAGAATGCTCAACTCGGTGTCCTGGGCCTGCTCGACTTCGCCGCGCTCACGCAGCTTCTTGTAAGGCACCATGATGACGAAGTAGATCACCGCGGCCACCAGGACGAAGTTGATAGCGGCCGACAGCACGGCATTGAGGTCCACGAACGTCTCGGGATCGCCGCCGAGCGAGATCTTGAGCAGGCCGTACTCCTTGCCGGGGCCGGCGCCGACGCGGTCGATCAGTGGCTGGATCACCTTCTCCGTGAAGGCGGTGACCAACCCGGTGAAGGCGGCGCCGATGACCACAGCAACCGCAAGATCGATGACGTTGCCGCGAGATAAAAACTCCTTGAAGCCCTTCAACATGCTGCGGACCCTCCCTGCAGTGGTGTGTGTTGGTGCGACAAGCAAACAGTAACGGAGTTGGCCGAACGGCTGGGTGATTGTGGGACAACAACTTCGGTATGTGTGAACCATGTTGTCCGGCAAGGGAACCCGGACTCAATGGATGGTCAGGGTGACGGCCTGCACCAGGCTGGTGGCCGCGACATCATTGGCTGAGCGGGCCGGCAGCGCCACCAGTGCCACCCGGTCGTTGCCTACACCGGCCCCACGGGCCTTCTCTGAAACGAGCACCACCACGGCTCCCGAGGCCACTACGACCGGCCGGGGCGGTGCCTTGTCGTCCTGATCGGCGGTCACCGTCAGCACGTCGACCACGTCGCCGGGTCGGATCAGATCCAGCAGGGCGGTGTCGCTGAGTTTGATCGGCACGATGCGGGCTTCTGGGCCCGCTGCCGTTTCGGCCAGCCGCGACCCGAGCAGCCGGACATCGGTGATCACCTCGCCACGACGAGCCGGGGCCGTCAGCGTCGCCCCGATCACCGGTGCCATGTCTCGCTGGGCGCCGTCGGGCAGGGTGGCCGTGCTGTGTCGTTCCAGGCGCACGTCGGCGGCGGTCAACGCGATGCCGGGGGACAGGTCGTGCGCTGCGACCGCGATCTCGGTGTACTCGCCGTGCGGATCGGAGCGCAGGGCCGCGATGGCTGCCAGAAGCACCAACCCGGCTGCGGCCGCACGGCGTGCGGCCACTGTGCGGGTCCAATCGGGCCGGGCAGCCGTCAGCCGACGCCAAGCCGGTGGGTCGAGTGATTGGGCCATGGCGCCACGCTAGGCGCGCGAAGGCTCCGTGAGAACGACGTATTCGCCGTCCTGTGGATAACTTCCGGAGTTAGCTTGAGGCTGCCGCGGCGGGGGCGGCGCTGGAGCTGCTCGACGAAGAACTGCTCGACGAGTCGGAGGAAGACGACGACGAGTCGGACGACGAGCTCGAAGAGCTGCCTTCCGAACTCTTGGCGGGCGAGCCGTTGACCGAGCTCTTGCCCGATTCGCGGTTGTCGGTGCGGTAGAAGCCGCTGCCCTTGAACACCACGCCCACCGAGCCAAAGAGCTTGCGCAGCTTGCCGGAGCACTTGGGGCAGGTGGTCAGCGCATCGTCGCTGAAGGCCTGCACCGCGTCGAACCGATTGCCGCACTCAGTGCATGCGTAGGAATAGGTAGGCACGAAAACCCTCCGAGTTGGTCAAACTTGTTAGCACTCTACCGGCTCAAGTGCTAGAACCGCTACGTGGGCCATGTCATTCCCGCGGGCCGCCGGCGCCGGCGCACCGGAAGATTATCCGTACTGCTCGTGGTGACGGTAATCGTGGCGGTGCTGGCCGTGCTGGTGGTGGCCCGTATGCGCGCGGCAACCCCGGTCGACGATTCCGCTGCGCACCCCTCCGCGCCCCCGGCCACCGGTCAGGCGCCGGCGCCGCGGACGCCCGCCTACGCCCGGGCCCGCACGCTGCTGGCGGGGTTGCCGGTCAAGGGCTGGGATCGCGACACCGACTACGCCCGCGCCCGCTTCGGTGAGGCCTGGAGTGACGACGTCAACGTCGAGTTCGGCCACAACGGCTGCAACACCCGGGACGACATCCTGCGCCGCGACCTGGCTCAGCTGATGGTCCGCCCCGGCACCTGCTACGCCGCCACCGGTGTCCTGCGCGACCCCTACACCGGTGTCGAGATCGCGTTCACCCGCGGGCCCGACACCTCCAGCACGGTGCAGATAGACCATCTCGTGTCCCTGTCGGACGCCTGGTACAAGGGGGCGCGTACCTGGGACCCCCAGCGGCGCAGGGACTTCGCCAACGATCCGGGCAACCTGATCGCGGTCGCCGCACAGCCCAACTTCGACAAGGCATTCCGCGACGCGGCCAGTTGGCTGCCGCCCAACGTGGCGTTCCGCTGTGAGTTCGTGGCCCGCCAGGTCGAGGTGAAAGCCGCCTACCAGCTGTGGGTCTCGGCGAAGGAAAAGCGGGCGATGGAGACGGTACTCGACAACTGCTAGCCCGCCGGATTCGCGATCGGCCCGCCAAAGGTCCACACACACCACTTACGCCCCCGTAAGCTGGCGTTGCCCCGCCCGACGAGCAAGGGGTGCGACGATGAACCTTGTTGAATACAAACAGAAATCGGCATTCCCGGGCCAGATCGGCCGCAGCAGGGCGCGTCATTGAACTCACAGCAGCGCTGAGCCGGAAGGACACATCATGGTCAAAGGAACGGCGAACGAGGCGGGAACCGCCGAGCCGCACCTGGCGCGCGAGCAACTCCCGATTCCGGACCCCAAACACGTCGGGTTGACGACCTACGACGCCAAGGACCCGCATACCAAGTATCCGCCGATCAAGGAGTTGCGGCCGCCCAAGGGCGCACCCAACGTGCTGATCGTCCTCATCGACGACGTGGGGTTCGGCGCCTCATCGGCCTTCGGTGGCCCCTGCCACACCCCGGTCGCGGAGCGGCTGGCAGCGGAAGGGCTGAAACTCAACCGATTCCACACGACAGCATTGTGCTCGCCGACCCGGCAGGCCCTGCTCACCGGACGTAACCACCACTCGGTCGGAATGGGTGCCATCACCGAGATGGCAACCTCGGCGCCGGGCAACAACAGCATCCGGCCCAAGGAGAAAGCGCCGATCGCCGAGACCCTCAAGCTCAACGGGTACTCCACCGCGCAGTTCGGGAAATGCCATGAGGTGCCCGGCTGGGAAGTCACCCCGGTAGGACCGTTCCATCAGTGGCCCACCGGTTCCGGCTTCGAGTACTTCTACGGGTTCGTCGGTGGGGAGGCCAACCAGTACTACCCGGGGCTGTACGAGGGCACCACCGCGGTCGAGCCGCCGCGCTCACCCGAGGAGGGCTACACCCTTACCGAGGATCTCGCCGACCACGCGATCACCTGGGTGCGCCAGCAGAAGGCGTTGATGCCGGACAAGCCGTTCTTCATGTACTTCGCGCCGGGCGCCACGCATGCCCCGCACCACGTTCCCAGGGAGTGGTCGGACAAGTACAAGGGCAAGTTCGACGAGGGCTGGGATGCGTTGCGGGCGAAGATCCTCGAACAGCAGAAGAAACTGGGTGTGGTGCCCGACGATGCCGAACTGACCAAGAGGCACGACGAGATCCCCGCCTGGGACGACATGCCCGATGAACTCAAGCCGGTGCTGGCCCGGCAGATGGAGATCTACGCCGGGTTCCTCGAGCAGACCGACCACGAGGTGGGCCGCCTCGTCGAGGCGATCGGCGATCTGGGGGTACTGGACGACACGCTCGTCTACTACATCATCGGCGACAACGGTGCCTCGGCCGAGGGCACACTCAACGGCTGCTTCAACGAGATGACCACGCTCAACGGCATGCCCGGAATCGAGACCGTGGAGTTCCTGCTCTCCAAGATCGACGACTTCGGTACGCCGGAGGCCTACAACCACTACGCCGTCGGCTGGGCGCACGGTTTGTGCGCTCCGTACCAGTGGACCAAGCAAGTCGCCTCGCACTGGGGTGGTACCCGCAACGGCACCATCGTGCACTGGCCGAAGGGGTTGGCCGACAAAGGCAAGACGCGCAATCAGTTCCACCACGTCATCGACGTCGCGCCCACGATTCTGGAGGCCGCGGGTCTGCCCGCACCCACGTTGGTCAACGGTATCGCGCAGGCACCTTTGGAGGGCGTCAGCATGCTGGGCACACTGCGTGACGCCGCGGCGCCGGAGACGCATGTGGTGCAGTACTTCGAGATGATGGGCAACCGCGGTATCTACCATGAGGGCTGGACTGCCGTCACCAAACACCGCACGCCGTGGAAGGCCGACACGCCGCCGGCATTCGACGACGACGTGTGGGAGCTCTACGGGCCCGACGATTGGACCCAGTCGCGCGACCTCGCCGCCGAGAATCCGAAGAAACTCGCTGAGCTGCAACGGTTGTGGCTCATCGAGGCAGTCAAGTACAACGTCGTCCCACTGGATGACCGCGGTTTCGAGCGCATCAATCCCGACATCGCCGGGCGTCCGCAGCTCATACGTGGCAACACGCAGTTGCTGTTCCCGGGCATGCGGGTCAGCGAGTGGGCCGTTCTGACGCTCAAGAACAAGTCGCACTCGGTGACCGCCAACATCGTGGTGCCCGAATCGGGCGTCAACGGCGTGATCGTCACTCAAGGCGGCAGCGTCGGCGGATGGTCGCTGTACGCGCACGAGGGCACGCTGAAGTACTGCTTCAACTTCTTCGGTATCGAGCACTACATCATCACGGCGGACAAGCCGATACCAGCCGGCAAGCATCAGGTGCGGATGGAATTCTCCTACGACGGTGGGGGATTGGCCAAGGGCGGGGACGTCACGCTGTACTACGACGGCGAGGCTGCCGGCAAGGGCAGGGTCGAGCGGACCATCCCGATGGGCTATTCGGCCGACGAGGCGTGCGATGTGGGTTCGGACACCGGATCGCCCGCCTCACCCGACTACGGGCCGACCGGAAACAAATTCACCGGCGAGATCGAGTGGGTACAACTCGACATCGGCGAGGACGGCAATGATCACCTCATCACGGCAGAGGATCGATTCAACATCGCCATGGCCAAGCAGTAGCGGTCACGACGTCCGGTAACGCGGCACGATCATCACCGGCACCGGGGAGCGACGCAGGATCTTGCCCGCGGCCGAGCCGAGGAACACCTGCGCGCTTGGCGCGGCCGCGCCCGAGCCGAGCACCAGCATGTCCCCGGTGTCCCACCCGATGCTCTGCACCGCGCTGTTCCAATCGTGGCCGGCGCCGACGACGACGTCGACGTCCGGAACGGCCATCCGGTCGCGAATGGCATTGAGTTGCTTGGTGATTTCGGCGATTGTCCGCCGTGACCACTGCTGGACCACCAACTCCTCGGCAGAGGTTTCGATGGTGCCGGCGAACGCCGCGGTGTTGCGAACGGTGAACGACACGATGCGCAGCTTGGCCTTCCAATCCGCCGCCAGCTCGGCGGTGGCCGGGATGAGTCCGTTGACGTCGGCTTCCCCGCCGTAGGCCGCGGTGAGGCGGCGGATCGCGGGGTCGGTCTGGGCGTATCCACGCGGTGCGAAGACCACCGGCACTCGGGCGGTGTGCACCAGGCGTTCGGTGACACTGCCCAGTGCGACCCGGCCGAGCATCCCCGATGACGATGAGCCGACGGACACCATGGTCGCCCGGTGGGTGTCCGCGAGCTCAATCAAACCCGTTGGTATCGAGGTGGATTCGTGTACCACGGGGGTGACGTCGAGATCGATGGGCAGTACCGCGACCGCGCGCTGTAACGCCTGGGTGGCCTGCGCGCGGACGTAGGCCAGATACTCACCCTCGACCGGGTCCTCACGCGGTGGCCAGACCCGTTCCACCACCGCCGCCGCGATCACCTGCTCGCCTGTGGTGCGGGCGATCTGGATGGCCAGGTTCAGCGGTGCGCTGCTGTGCCGGCTCGCACTGAATGCGGCGAGGATGGTCACGACGCATGCTCCTGGGTGCGGGCTCGTGACACCACATGGGTCACCGGGATCTGATGTTCGGTGCGGGCCCGGTCGACGACGTCGAAACGGTGCCACACCGAATCCTCCGGCGGGAGAGTCGAAATGACGATCTGGTCGGGCCGGAACTCCTCTACTGCGTGGGCCAAGGCTCGCAGCGGACGATAATCGCCCAACTCGCCGTCGGCCCGCAGCTCCTCGGCGCGCAGTGTGTTCAGCGTCTGGTCGAGGCGGCGCTGGGCCGCGCGCGCGGTGGCCTCGGAGATGTCGAGCGGGCCGTGGGTGGCGGCCACCCCGGTCTCGATCGGGCTGGCCGGCACCACGACGTGATAGACCGCATCGCGGTCGGCGCCGATGCGGCGCAGCTCAGCGAGTAGTTCACTGGATTCCACAGTCTCGTTGGCCAGCACCAACACTCGGTGCGGATGCGGGGCCCCGGCCGCCGGGACCATCTCGGGTGCTTCGGGTTTGCGTCCGATGAACCAGCGGTTGGCCAGGAACAGTGCGATGACCACAGCCCAGGACAGCAGGCTCAGGGTCAATGCCTTCCGGTTGTCGCCGCCTTGGACGAACATCTGGACCAGGATGGCGGTGATCGCGACCGCAGTCAGTATCGAGAGCACCGGGAACAGCCACATCTTCACCTTGAGGGTGTCGGCCGAGGCGCGGTAGCGCAGCACGATCTGCGAGATCGCGATCAGCAGATAGACGAACAGGATGACAGCGCCGCTGGAGTTCAACAGGAACGCGAAGATGGTGTTCGGCGAGAATGCCGCGGCGATCACGCAGATGAAACCGATCACCGATGAGGTCAGGATGGCCGGGGCCGGAACCCCTCTCCGGGTCACCGCGACCAACTGCGGCGGCGCCTCGCGACGGGCGGCCAGGACGAACAACATCCGCGACGCCGTGTACATCCCGGAATTCAGGCAGCTCAGCACGGCCGTGAGCACCACGGCGTTCATGATGTGGTCGGCGTACGGAATGCCCATCTCGGTGAACGCCGAGACGAACGGCGACGCGGCGACCTGGTCGCTGTTCCACGGCAGGATGGTCACCAACAGGAACGCGGAGCCGACGAAGAACACCGCGATGCGCAGGATCACCGAGTTGGCGGCCTTGGCCACCGCCCGTTCGGGATCCGAGGATTCCGCGGCCGCGATGGTCGCGATCTCGGCGCCCACCATCGAGAAGATCACTGTCACCACACCGACCGTGATGGCCATCGCGCCCACCGGGAAGAACCCGCCGTGCGAGGTCAGGTTCGAGAAGTCCATGTCCTTGTGCGGCCACAGCCCGATCACGTACAGCGCACCCAGGCCGATGAAGGCGATGATCGCCGCCACCTTGATCCCGGCGAACCAGTATTCGAACTCGCCGAACGACGACACCGAGAAGAGGTTGGTCGCTGTCATGGCGATCAGCAGCAGTAGCGCGGTGAGCCAGATCGGTGCCGCCGGTATCCAGTACTGGATGATCTTGGCGCCGGCGATCGCCTCGAAGCCGACGACGATCACCCAGAAATACCAATAGAGCCATCCGACCGAGAACCCCGCCCAATTGCCGAGCGCGTTGCGGGAGTAGTCGGCGAACGATCCGGTGGACGGGTTCGCCACGGCCATCTCGGCGAGCATTCGCATCACCATGATCACCAGGACCCCGGCTAGTGCATAGGTGATGAACGCACCGGGACCGGTATCACCGATCACCACGCCCGAACCCACGAACAGCCCGGCGCCGATCACGCCGCCAATGGCGATCATCGTCAACTGTCGCTGACTGAGCGCCTTCTTCAATGCGGGTGTTTCACCCATTTGAGTACCGACTCCTCCATGATGTGTGACTCAGGTCACAAGCGGCCAGAAGAGAACGCTATGCCCGGCGACCGGTCGACGGAGCCGAAATGGGGCTGAAACTGTAGGAAACTCGCCCGGCTCGTTCAGACAGCTGTCGAATCGGGGCGGTACAGCCCGGCCAGGCGAGCGAGCCGCAGGCTCAGCATCAGATTGAACCGGGTCTCACCGTCGCTGAGATCGCCGTCGACTGCCTCGGTGAGCCTCTCCAGCCGGTAGTACAGCGTGGACCGGTGCAGATACATGTCCTCGGAGGTGCGCCGGACGTCACCGCCGTTGGCCAGATATGTCTCGAGCGTGCGGAGGAGGTCGTCGCGGTTCTGCTCGATCAGGCTGACGATGCCGGGATGGACCAGCTCGCCGAGCCGGTCCGGACCGTAGGCCTGGCCCAGTAAAGCGAGGGTGCGCCACGAGCCGAGTGCGGACCAATCGGCCACCTGGGCGCTGCCCGCGCCGATCCGTGCGAGTGTCAGCGCCAGGCTTGCCTGGCGGAACCCAAGGGCCGCTTGCGTTATCGGAAGGGTGACGCCGGATGTGCCGATGGCTGGGCGGGTTCCGTAACTGGCCCGGACGGCCAGGACCACGGTTTCGGCAGTGGTGGCAGACCCGGCGTCGGAACGTGACACCGCGAGGATCGTCGTCGGCGGTCCTGCCAGGGTGTACCACCGGCGCGTCCGGTCGGTTGCCGCCAACCGGAGACGCAGCGCCAAGCTCCGATCGACCGAATCGTCCGCGCCCTCAGCGCCCGGCTCGAACCTGAAAACCTGGACCACGTCGTGCGGTTCGGCCATCGCCCTGGCGTGCAGTTCGGCGACCACCGCCTGGGCCTGCCCGGGATCTTCGGCGCCGATCAACCGCATCAAGAGGCCCTGGCGCTCCGACTCTTCGGCGCGCAGCGCCGCGTTGCGGCGATCGAGGATGGCCAGCAAGTCACCGGCGGCCCGCTCGGCCAGCTGCTGATCATGCTCGGACAGTGAGCCATCCGGGGCGATGATCCAGAGGTAGCCGAACCGCTCGGACGCCGAGCGCACCGGCACGCAGAACCGCGGCATCAAGCCGTGGTGCGGAAATGCCGGGGTCCACAACGCCGAGTCCGCCGAGCCGATCCCGAATTCGAACAACGCCGCCTTGACCTCCGTGCGCGTCTCACGTTGCAGCACGCTGTGGACGCGCACGTCGTCCAGCTCGCCGAGCTGGCGGCTGTGTGTGATCGGAGTCAGCTCCTCGTCATCCAGCAACACGGCTCGGTCCAGGGTCTGGGCCAGCACGTCGACGATCAGCTGCATGCGGACACTGAAGTCAGCGCTCACCGGATCGGACACCTGACGATTCTGGACCAGGTCAATGCCGCAACGTCACGATTCCGCCCGACGGCGTCAGCGCATGTGTCATCCGCACGTCGTGAGGGTCGGCGGGCAGCTCGTCGACCAGTTCGTCGTCCCGCACCACCGCGACCAGCCGCGCTTGCGGTGCCGCATAGATGAGGCTGCGGTCGTAGAACCCGGCACCCCGGCCCAGCCGGTTTCCGGTGCGGTCGACGGCCAGTGCGGGCACCAGGACCACCTCGGCGTCGGCGATCGATCCGGCGGGCAACCACGGCGGCGCGGGCTCGCGCAGACCGAACTCGGCGGCCACCAACGTGCCCGTTTCGTACGGGCCCCACTGCATCGGCATTCCCCGGCCGTCCGCATCGTTGCGGGCGACCGGAATCAGTACGCGCGCATCGAGTTCCACCAGGGTGTCCAACAGCATCTGAGAGCCGGGTTCGGAGTCCATCGGAACGTAGGCGCACACCGTTTGCCCGGGACGCACCAGGGCGGGCAGCCGGCGGCACAGCGCCTGCGCCTCACTATCGCGGAGGTGGGCCGGCAGAGCCCGTCTTGCACGCAGAACGCCAGCTCGCAACTCGGTCTTCGTCGGCGGGGTCACGCCCTCCACCATTTCAGAGTGGGCGTTAGTGTGTGAACGATGAGCACGTCCCCCAAGGCGCCTGAGGTGCCGTTTCCCTTCACGGCCGTCGTGCCGGCAGCCGGCCTGGGTACGCGCTTTTTGCCGGCGACCAAGACGGTTCCCAAGGAATTGCTGCCGGTGGTCGACACCCCGGGCATCGAGCTGGTCGCGGCCGAGGCGGCCGAGGCCGGAGCCGAGCGGCTGATCATCGTCACCTCCGAAGGCAAGGACGGCGTCGTCGCGCATTTCGTCGAGGACCTGGTGCTCGAGGGCACGCTGGAGGCCCGCGGCAAGAAGACGATGTTGGAGAAGGTCCGCCGCGCTCCCGCGCTGATCAAGGTCGAGTCGGTGGTGCAGGCGGAGCCGCTGGGCCTCGGGCATGCCGTCGGCTGCGTCGAGGGCGCGCTGGCTGCGGACGAACATGCGGTCGCGGTGCTGCTGCCCGATGATCTGGTGTTGCCCACCGGTGTGCTGGAGACGATGTCGAAGGTGCGGGCCAAACGCGGCGGAACGGTGCTGTGCGCGATCGAGGTCCCCGGCGACGAGATCAGTGCCTACGGCGTCTTCGACGTCGAGACGGTGCCCGACGCGGCCAACCCGAACGTGCTGAGGGTCAAGGGCATGGTGGAAAAGCCCAAGTCCGAGGACGCGCCGTCCCCGTACGCCGCGGCCGGCCGCTACCTTCTGGACCGGGCGATCTTCGATGCGCTACGTCGCGTTCCGCGCGGGGTGGGCGGGGAGATCCAGCTGACCGACGCCATCGCCCTGCTGATCGAAGAGGGTCATCCGGTGCACGTGGTCGTACACCGCGGAGCCCGACACGACCTGGGAAATCCCGGCGGCTACCTGAAGGCTGCGGTTGACTTTGCGTTGGAACGTGACGACTACGGCCCCGAATTGCGGCGGTGGTTGGTCGAACGATTGGGTCTGACCGGACAGGAAGGCTAGCAACGCGTCGGGTCGTACGCCGCGCGTTGTCCGGTCGTCGGGGCCCGTAGGACAGGAAGGCGTGTTGTGCGTTCGGTCGAGGAACAGCAGGCTCGGATAGCGGCTGCCGCGGTGGCGCCCCGGCCGGTGCGAGTGGCCATCGCCGAGTCACAGGGTCTGATGTGTGCCGAAGAGGTCGTGACCGAACGGCCGATGCCGGGATTCGATCAGGCCGCGATCGACGGCTACGCGGTGCGCAGTGTCGACGTGTTGTCCGTGGGCGACGGTGCCGGTGAGATCAGCCTGCCGGTGATGGGCTCGGTCGAGGCCGGGGCGCGGACCCCGAGCCGGTTGCAGCCCCGGCAGGCCGCCCGCGTGCAGACCGGTGCGCCGATGCCGACACTGGCCGACGCAGTGCTTCCGTTGCGGTGGACCGACGGTGGCGAGAGCCGGGTCCGGATCCTGCGCAGCGTGCGTTCGGGCGCCTATGTCCGGCGTACCGGAGACGACGTGCAGCCCGGTGACGTCGCGGTGCGGGCCGGCACCATCATCGGCCCGGCCCAGGTGGGCCTGCTGGCCGCGGTCGGACGGGACCGGGTGCTGGTGCACCCACGACCCAGACTGTCGGTGATGTGCGTGGGCGGCGAACTCGTCGACGTATCGCGCACGCCGGGAACCGGGCAGGTGTACGACGTGAACTCCTACGCACTGGCCGCGGCGGGCCGGGATGCGGGCGCGGAGGTGAACCGGGTCGGCATCATCAGCACCGACCCGCGAGAACTGCGGGAAACCGTTGAGGGCCAAGTCAATCGGAATGAGATCGTGGTGATCGCGGGGGCCGTGGGCGGGGCTGCCGCGGAGTCGGTGCGCACCGTGCTCGCCGACCTCGGCGAGATGGAGGTTGCGCGGATCGCGATGCACCCGGGATCGGTGCAGGGCTTCGGGCAGCTCGGCCGCGACCGCGTGCCGGTCTTCCTGCTGCCCGCGAACCCGGTCAGCGCGCTGGTGGTGTTCGAGGTGATGGTGCGCCCGCTGATCCGGCTGTCACTCGGCAAGCGCCAGCCGATGCGGCGCGTGGTGCAGGCCCGCACGCTGGCGCCGATCAGTTCGGTGGCCGGGCGGACGGGATACCTGCGCGGGCAGTTGATGCGTGACCAGGACACCGGCGAATACCTGGTGCAGGCCTTGGGCGGGGCGCCCGGGGCGTCGACGCATTTGCTGGCCACCCTCGCCGAGGCGAACTGTCTGGTGGTGATTCCGAGCGAGGTCGACGAGGTCCGTACCGGCGAAACGGTGGATGTGGCATTCCTGGCTCAGCGCGGCTGATAAGACTTCATTCGATGAATGATGGTGTGACGAATCGACGGTGTGGATGAGCCTGCTGCGCTCCAGTGCCTTCCACCCGGGTTGGCCGGGTCCGATCGGGCCGTTGCGGGTGCAGGCCGGCGTGGTGCGGCTACGCCCGGTGCGGCTGCGCGACGCCGCGGTGTGGAGCCGGATCCGGCTGGCCGACCAGGCTCACCTCGAGCCCTGGGAGCCGGTCAGTGGTGTGGATTGGCGTGTCCGCCATGGGGTTTCGTCATGGCCTGCGATCTGCTCGGGTTTGCGCAGCGAGGCCCGGCGCGGCCGGATGCTGCCCTATGTGATCGAGCTCGACGGGGAGTTCGCCGGCCAGCTCACGATCGGCAACGTCACCCACGGCGCCCTGCGGTCAGCCTGGATCGGTTACTGGGTGGCCAGTGACAAGACCGGCGGCGGGGTGGCGACGGGTGCGCTGGCTCTGGGGCTCGACCACTGCTTCACCGGGGTGCAGCTGCACCGGGTCGAGGCCACGGTGCGGCCGGAGAACGCCGCGAGCCGGGCTGTCCTGGCACGGGTGGGGTTCCGTGAGGAAGGCCTGTTGCGCCGTTATCTCGAGGTGGACGGCGCCTGGCGGGACCATCTCCTGGTAGCGGTCACGTTGGAAGAGCTGAAACATTCGGCGTCCCAGGCGCTGGTCTCGGCCGGCCGGGCCAGTTGGTGCTGATTTCCGGGTCGGTCTGAGTTGCGGCGCGCCGTGTCCCGAAACTGCGCCTAGGGTCGTGATTTCGCCGGATTCACAGCCCTGGAAGCAATCTCGGCTAAATAGGCCTCCTCAGCTGTTACCAATGTGACACGTGTGACTGATGGTGCTTGTATCGGATGAATTACAGGTGTGTAATTGTGTCGGCGCGTCATCCATGGATGCGCTGGTCACGGACCTAGCCTGAAGGGGAAAGGAAAGGCGTCATGCCAAGCATCCCCCAGTCACTGCTGTGGATTTCCCTAGTCGTTCTCTGGCTTTTCGTGTTGGTCCCAATGTTGATCAGCAAGCGCGACTCGGTGCGTCGCACCAGCGACGTCGCCCTGGCGACTCGAGTGCTCAACAGCGGCCGCAACGCACAACGGTTACGGCGCGGCCCGGCCGCCGGGCATCACAGCGATCCGCATTGGCAGCACACGACCGACCACCTCGACGAGAAGCTCGATGAAGACTTCGAAGAGGATGAAGAGCCGGCCGAGGTGCGCGTGCACGCCACGGTGCAGCGCACCGTGGTGGTGGCCGCGGTGAGCGTCGAGACCCCTGAGCCCGACTATCTCGATGTCGACGTCGTCGACGAGGATTCCGGTGCGCTGCCGGTCGGTTCGATGGCAGAGGCTGAGCCCGTGGCCGAGGAGCCCGAGGCCGAACCCGAACTCGACTTGGAGTTCGAGACCGAACCTGAGCCGGAAGCGGAGCCCGAACCCGTCGCGGTCGAGGAGCCTGTCGAGCCCGTTGCCCCGGTCGAGGCCGTCGAGTCGGAGATGCAAACCGACCGGATCGCACTGGATCTCGACGAGACCGCTGAGACCGAGCAGGCCGAGGACGCCGAGGATATCGAGGATATCGAGGACCCCGACGACCTCACCGACGCCGAGTACGAGTACGTCGACGACTCGTCGGGTCTGGAACCCGAGGCCGAGGACGAGCCGGCCGAAGAGGAATCGTCCGAGACGCCCGTCGCATCGCTGAGTGCAACACGGCAGCGCCGGTTCGAGTCAAAGACCTCCGCGGAGGTCAGTGCCCGCAAGTTCCGGTTCCGTAAGCGCATGCTCGCGGTGTTGTCGGTCGCGATGCTCTTCTCGGCGGGTGCTGCCTTCCTGGTGACACCGTCGGCCTGGTGGGTGTGTGGCGGCGCGGGAACACTGACCGTGCTGTACCTCGCCTACCTCCGTCGCCAGACCCGTATCGAGGAACAGCTGCGGCGTCGTCGGGCGCAACGCCTGGCGCGGTCCCGGCTGGGCGTGGAGAGCACCGATGACCACAAGCTCGACGTGGTGCCTGCCCGGCTACGTAGGCCCGGCGCAGTGGTGCTCGACATCGACGACGAGGACCCCATCTTCGAGCACCTGGCGTACACGTCGATGACCCGCGAATACGATCTACCGCGCGCTTCCGGGCAGTAGAGCGGCCGGTTTCGTTTGACGGGCGCAGTGCTGGTAGCCTTTCCTTTCGGTATCAGGGGCTATAGCGCAGTTGGTAGCGCGTCTCGTTCGCATCGAGAAGGTCAGGGGTTCGATTCCCCTTAGCTCCACAAAGTTTGAACAGGTCAACGCGGTTCAGGAGACAGTCCTGGGCCGCGTTTCCGTTTCACCGGCGGACCCGCAGGGCGATCGGAAGGTCATCGGCCGGCATCGGCCCGGTGCCCCAGGTCAGCTGTGGCCGGTAGTCCGCGGGGACTCTCCAGTCGAACCGCCTCAGCATCTGGTGCATGGTGGTCTTGACAGTCATGTCGGCGAACTGCTGGCCGATGCATTTGTGCGCCCCGCCGCCGAACGGGGCGAACACGTAGCGGCTCACCGCGGCGCGCGACTCCGAGTTGTTCATGAACCGTGCCGGATTGAACGTGTCGGGATCGGGCCACCAGTCAGAAAGCCGCATGGAGGCATAGACATTGATGGCCACCTGGGTCTTGCGTGGGACGAAGTGGCCGAGGATCTCGGTGTCGCGGACGGTTTGGCGGAAGAGCGCGCCCGCCGGCGCGTACATCCGGAGGATCTCCTTGAACGCCGCATCGAGCAGTGGGTAGGCATCGAGGTCGAGCACCGTCGGGGTGTCATTCGGCCGGCCGATCGCTTCCTCGCGCAAGGCGTCCTGCCATTGCCTGTTCCGGCCGAGTTCGTAGGTCAGCATGGACAACGCGATGGCGGTGGTGTCGTGCGCAGCCATCAGCAGGAAGATCATGTGGTTGACGATGTCGGCAGGGGTGAACCGGGCGCCGTCTTCGTCTTCGCTTCGGCACAACATCGAGAAGAGGTCGGTGCCATCGCCGCGCTGGCGGTCGGGAACCTGTTGGGCGAAGTAGCGCTCGAGGCGCTCCCGGGCCCGTAGTCCCTTGGCCCACACCCCGCCGGGCACGTCCGCGCGCAGCAGTGCCTGCCCGCCGCGGACCGTGTCGTGGAAATCCGCCGACAGTTGGTCGGATTCGGGCCCGAGATGGGTACCGACGAAGACCTCTGCGGCCTGTTCGAGCAGCAGCTGCTTGATGGAGGGGTAGAACGGAAAATCTTGTGTTGACGGCCAATTGCGCAACGTGCGGTCGACACTGGGCCGCATCAGTTCCAGGTACCCGTCCAACGCGCTGCGGGTGAAGGCCTGCTGCATGATCCGCCGGTGGTCGCGGTGTTCATCGAAGTCGAGCAACATGATTCCGCGGTGGAAGAACGGTCCGATGACCGGAGCCCATCCGCGGGTGCTGGAGAACACCTTGTCCCGGTTGACCCATGCGGTTTCCAATGCGTCAGGGCCCATGAGACCGACGACGCGGAAGCCGACGCCTCCGGCCCACGACACGGGCCCGTATCGCTCGTACCGGTCCCGGGCGAAGGACAGCGGGTCGGCCAGTGAGCTCAACACGTGGCCGAGGAACGGGAAACCGTAGTTGCCCATGACGGGCTTGAGATTGGACCCCGGCGGGGGAGTGGCCAATGGGCGTTCGCCGCTCGGAAATCGTGAGGTGACAGCGGCGCCCAAGGTTTGGAGGCGGTGCGCGCTCGCGGGCGAACAAAGTTCCATGGGTCCTCCTCGACCATCTGGTACAAAACCGTGCCAGAATGTCCGGATGGTGTCAACAACCAATCGCGCCTACGGCGGCCAATCCGCGGATGCTCGGCGCCGGCAACGACGCGAGCGTCTCCTGGACGCTGCCATGGACGTGATGACGCGCAACGAATGGCGGGCGGTGACGGTCGAGAAGCTCTGCACGGCAGCCAATCTCAACAAGCGGTACTTCTACGAGAGCTTCGCCGATCTCGACGCTCTGTCGGCTGCCGTCGTGGACGACATCGCCGACGGCGTGCGCAGCGCCACCGTGGCGGCTGCGGACGCGGCCGCGCAGGAGCCGCTGGAGATCCAGGCGATGGCGAGTGTGTCGGCCGCGGTGCGGGCACTCGTCGACGACCCGCGACGCGCCCGTGTGCTGCTCGGCGGTGTCGCGGCGTCACCCGAACTCGATGCGCACCGCAACACGGTCATGCACCGGCTGACCGACGTCCTCATCGACCACGGGCGCACAGTGCACGGCGTCGAGCTGGAGCGAGATCCACTGGCCAAGGTGGCACCGGCGTTCATCGTCGGCGGGACCGCCGATGCCATCCTGGAGTTCGTCAACGGAGGCGTCGACCTGTCCCTCGACGACTTCATCGCGCAGCTCGCCACACTCTGGCTGATCACCGGCAACGGGGCGGCGCAGGTGGCTCGCGCCAGGATTTCTCCAACCTAGTGCTCACCTCCGGTGCCGGCCACGGTCCCTGTGTCGAACGTGTCGCTCATCAACGCAAGATCGTGAATCTGACTCGAAATCCTGCACATTCGGCACAGTGCGCCACATGGGAGTTCTCGCTCAAGGGTGGGTGACGAGATACGTTTCGTTGTCCCGCGTGTCAGCGAAAGTGGACACCGGGGGCCGTTTCTACGAAGTAGCGCGCGGGAAGGTGACGCCCGTGAGTTCCTCCGACACCGCCCACACGTGTGAGGCGTTCGCGCTGTCTCGCAGTGGTTTCCAGAGTTTCTGCTCACCGGGCGGCCCGCCGACATGTCCCGGCCACTGCGGCCCATAGAACGCACCGTTGTCGGCCTCCGGCGAGGCCGCGGCCAGAAGCGCAGGCAGCTTCGCGCTGTCCACGGTCCCCACGATCAGGGCACATGCTGAAAGCCGGCGGATAAGGCGCACGCCGATGGTGTCCTCGGCCCGCCCGACTTCTGGGCGTGCCGCCAGCAGGCTCGTGGGGGCGACACCGGGATGGGCAATATTGCTGGTGATTCCCCAGCCCGCGGCGGTGCTCCGACGGGACAGCTCAAGGCCGAACAACCCGACCGCGATCTTGGACTGCCGGTAGGCCGCCATGCCGTCGTAGGAGTTCTCCCAGTTCAAGTCGTCCCAGTTGATGGCGCCACTGCGGGCGGCGACGCTGGTCTGCGATGTCACCCGCGCGCGCCCGGCTTTGAGCAGTGGCAGCAGATGGGCAGTAAGCGCGAAGTGGCCGAGATGGTTCGTGCCGAACTGCAATTCGAATCCGTCGGCGGTGACCTGCCGATCGGGCGGGGTCATCACCCCGGCGTTGTTGACGAGAACGTGGATCGGAGCGCCCTCCGCGCGCATCTTCTGGCCGAGCGCGGCCACCGACGTCAGTGACGACAGGTCGAGGTCCTCCAGCGATAAGTTCGCCTGCGGATGCCGTGCGCGGATCGTGGCGACGGCCGCCTCGCCCTTGCGAGCATTCCGGACCGGCATGATCACCTCGGCGCCCGCACCGGCCAGCCTCGTCGCGATACCGAGGCCGATGCCGTCGCTCGCGCCGGTGACTACCGCCCGCTTTCCCGATAGGTCGTCGATCGTGATGTCGTAATCATGTGGCATGTGCTCGAGACTTCCCGACACGCCCGGCTGTATCCACGGTCTGACGATCCGTGGCTGAGCGATCGGGGCCGGGAGAAAATGGCACCCATGATCGATCGAGCCGGACTGGCGGAATTCCTCGTCCGCCGTCGAGGGGCGTTGCAGCCGGAGGACCTCGGACTGCCGCGTGGGCGACGCCGCCGAACGAGTGGGCTGCGGCGGGAGGAGGTCGCCGCGCTGTGTCACATGTCGACCGACTACTACTCACGCCTGGAACAGGAACGTGGTCCCCAGCCCTCGGAACAGATGATCGCCTCGATCGCACAGGGGCTGCACCTGTCCCTTGACGAGCGTGACCACCTGTTCCGCCTCGCCGGACATCAACCGCCGGTACGTGGCTCGGGCAGCGACCACATCAGCCCCGGCATGCTGCGAATCTTCGACAGGCTCACCGACACCCCGGCGGAGATCGTCACCGAGTTGGGGGAGACCCTGCGGCAGACTCCGCTCGGCGTCGCACTCGTAGGGGACCTGTGCCGGTACTCGGGTCCGTCGCGGAGCATCGGGTACCGATGGTTCACCGATCCAGCGGTGCGTGAGATCTACCCGCACGACGACCACGAGTTCTACTCGCGGATGTACGTGTCGGGGCTCAGAGGAGTGCTGGCCCTGCGTGGGCCGGGGTCCAGGGCCGCGCGGTTCGCAGAGTTGCTCACCACCCAGAGCGAGGAGTTCCGGGTCCTCTGGGATCAGCACGAGATCGGCATCAGGCCAAGGGAAATCAAGCGCTATCAACATCCCGAGGTCGGGAGCCTGGAACTCAACTGCCAGATCCTCCTGGACCCCGCGCAGTCCCACTCCCTGTTGGTCTACACCGCGGTGCCGGGCAGCGAGAGCTACGAAAAGCTGCAGTTGCTCTCGGTGGTCGGTGCATCGGCGATGTGATTCGTCCACCCGGTCGAATAGCCGACCGGGCCTGGCTAGGATGATGCCGTGGAGGATCAGCCGCCGGGCTCAAGTCGTGTGGCGCGCCGTCGCGACCGACGTAAGGCCGAGATCGTTAAGACGGCAACCCGGATCCTGACCGAGGCCGGCTATGGCGGCATGAGTCTGGAAGATGTCGCCGAGCAGACCGACATCGCCAAGGCCACTCTCTACCACTACTTTTCATCCAAGGACGCCTTGGTTGCCGCCGCGCTGGAGACCCTCACCCAGGAAGTCCTGCAACGCCTGGCGGCACGTGAGGAGGAGCTCGGAACGGTCGATGCTCGCCAGCATCTGGCGGCGCTGATCGATGAACAGGTCCGCATCCTCACCGAGACCGCGCCGGAGGTGGCCGCGGTGTTCTCCTGGCCACGCGGTTGGCCGGAGATCTTCGAGGATCCGATGAAGGACATGCGTCGCCGTCACGACGCGGTATTCCGCCGGGTGGTGGAACGCGGTGTGGCCGACGGCGAATTCGCCTGTCCCGACGTCAATGTCGCCCTGCAGTGTCTGCACGGCATCCTCAACCAGTCTTCGGTGTGGATCGGGCCGGGCCTGCACGACGAGAATCGGGCGGAGCTGCGTGCCGCGATCGTCGACCGTGCGTTGTGCCTCTTCGGCTAGCCGTTCTGTCTCGCCGGCTTCGCCGACGGAAAGTCCGGCGCGCGTTTTTCGCGCAATGCGGTGTAGCCCTCCACCACGTCCGGCCCCAGGAAGGTCAACATCTCGTATGCCGCGGACTGGTCGAAGATCGGGCCCGCATTGCGCAACCAGTTGTTGAGTGCCCGCTTGGTCAGCCGGATCGCCTGTTGTGCGCCGGTGGCCAGATTGTCGGCGATTCGCAGAGCCTCGTCCAGAACTTCCTCGCGCGGAAGGGCTTTGGCGACCATGCCGATCCGCTCGGCCTCGATGCCACCGATCATCTCACCGGTCATCAGGTAGTACTTGGCCTTGGCCGTGCCGGCCAGCAGTGGCCAGATGATGGCGGCGTGGTCACCGGCTGCCACGCCGAGTTTGACGTGGCCATCGCCGATCCGGGCGTCCTCGGCGATGATCGCGATGTCGGCGAGCAGGGCAGCCACCGCGCCGGCGCCGACGGCGACACCGTTGATGGCCGAGACGATCGGCTTGTCGCAGTTGATCATGTTGTAGACCAGGTCGCCCATCTCGCCGAGCATGTGTGACACCCGGTCGTAGTCGCCGGCCATCCGCTCGACCATGGCCAGGTCGCCGCCGGCGCTGAAGGCCTTACCCGCGCCGGTGATCACCGCGACCCGGGTCTGCGGGTCGGCTGCGACGTCCTTCCAGATGTTGGCCAGTTCGGTGTGCATGCCCTCGTCAGCGGCGTTGTACTTCTCCGGCCGGTTCAGCGTGATCAGCAGGACGCCGTTGTCCCGGCGGGTCAGCGTCAATTGTTGGTAGTCAGAGAAATCCATGGGGATGGTCCCTTCTGTCTGCGTGCACTCTCGGCGGGCGCTGGGTTCAACCGAAGTTACGGTTTTTCGACCATGTCAGTCAATTATCGACCATGCGGTTGATTTATTGCCTTGGTCAGCCGATAGTGGCCGTAGCGTCCACATCACCGCAGATTGGGAGGTCAGGTAGTGCGATTCGACAACAAAGTCGCCGTTGTCACGGGTGCAGCCTCGGGAATCGGCCGGGCGATCGCGATTGCTTTGGCAGCGGACGGCGCCACCGTCGCGGCCGTCGACCGCAACGAGGCAGGCCTGACCCAGACCGTGCAGACCTGTGCCGGCGCCACCGCACACGTGGTCGATCTGGCGGATCCGGCGGCCGTGAGCACATTGCGCGACGATGTCGTGGCCGCGCACGGACTGCCCGGTGTCATCGTCAACGCGGCCGGCTTCGACCGGGTCGAGCCGTTCATGTCCAACGACGACGCACTGTGGCAGTCGTTGGTCGCGGTGAACTTTCTCGGGCCGGTCCGGCTCACCCATGCCTTTCTGGAAACCATCCTCGCAGAGGGAAGTACGGCAAAGATCGTCAACATTGCCAGCGATGCAGGGCGGGTGGGCAGTCTGGAGGAGACCGTCTATGCCGGGACCAAGGGTGGGGTGATCGCTTTCACCAAGTCGCTGGCGCGAGAGATGGCCCGTCACCAGATCAACGTCAACTGTGTTTGCCCTGGACCGACCGACACCCCGTTGTTTCATTCGCTTCCCGACAAGGTCCGCGACGGACTGATCAGGGCCATCCCGTTCCGCAGGATCGCCCAACCCGACGAGGTCGCCAAGGCAGTGCTCTTCTTCGCTTCTGACGATGCCAGCTTCATTACTGGCCAAGTCCTCAGTGTGAGTGGAGGCTTGACGATGGCCGGTTGATGGCCAACCGGTGACCGGCCGGCGTCGAACCCGCCCTTGGTCGACGCCAGTTTGCAATGGCATACTTGCTCAGCCCCTGGGCTCAACCCAGCCAGTTCGGTTAGCCTCGGGGAGCAGATTGGCCAGTTGGGGGATTGCTATGGCAAACGATCTGAGAGTGGACCCGGGGGCGCTTCGGGCGGGGGCCACTAGCAGCGGGATGATCGCTGTCGAATTGAGGGTGGCTCCGGCCCGTCCGGATGCCGGGGGCTACCCCAGTAGCACCGGCGTCGTCGCGATGGACGGCGCGGTGATCACCGCGCGAACCTCCCAGTCGAGTCGCGTGAGCGCGCAGGCGGGGGATTTGTCTGCGGCCGCGCTGAGATACGACGCGGTCGATGAGCAACACGCCGGAGGCCTGGCGGAGTTGATGTGAATGATCCGTCCGGCACCGGCCCATCGAGTGGGGCCCTGACTCGTTCTCAGTTGGAGAGTTGGGACACAACGTATCTGGCAGAAGCTGCCGCCCGCTGGCGGCAGTTGGCCGCCGAGTCGGAAGCGCTGTTCGAGTGGCACCGGCAGAACGTGTTCGCGCCCGGTGGTGCCGAGTGGTCCGGCGAAGCCAGCGAAGCCGCGGGAGAGCGGGTCAGCGCGGACGCTGTCGTGGTCCGCAGGCAGGGCGACATTCAGCGTGAGGCCTCCGAGATCGCCGAGAACGGCTGCCGGGACATCCGCCTCGCCGTGGGGCAGGTGCTCGAGGCCATCACCGCCGCCGAGGACGACGGTTTCCAGGTGGCCGAGGATCTGAAGGTGCGCGATACCCGGCGCATCGATGTGACGACCATGGCGACGCGTTACACGGCGTCACGGGAGCATGCCGAAGATATTCGGTGGTACTGCGAGCGGCTGATGCAGGCCGAGATCTACCTGGGGCAGCGGCTCGAGGGCAAGGCCCTCGAGCTCGCTGCCGTCAGGTTCTCGGTGTGACCGAACGCTCCGCTAGAGCTGTGCCCAGATCGACTTGGTCTTGAGGTAGCCGTCGATGCCTTCGTAGCCGAATTCCTTGCCGACACCGGACTGCTTGTAGCCGCCGAACGGCACGTTGTGGTCGAAGGTCAGCTGACAGTTCAGTCCCACCATGCCGGCCTGCAGACGCTTGCCCAGGCTGTGCGCGCGGCCCAGATTGGTGGTCCACACGGTGGCGGCCAGGCCGTAGCTGGTGTCGTTGGCCATCGCGATGGCCTCGTCGTCATCGTCGAACGGCAGGATGGTGACGACCGGGCCGAAGATCTCTTCCTTGTAGAGCCGGCTGGTGGCCGGGTCCACGCCGGTGACGACGGTGGGCTTGACGAAGTAGCCCTTGCGGTCCAATCGGTAACCGCCGGAAACGATCTCGACGCCGTCGCGCTTGCCCTGGTCGATGTAGCCCAGCACCCGGTCGAGTTGCTTCTGGCTGACCAGCGGGCTGATCATGGCGCCCTCGTCCTTGGGGCCGCCCAGCACCAGGTTCTCGCCGATCATCGAGATACCTTCGACAACGCGCTCATACACGCTGCGCTGCACGAAGATTCGTGATCCGCACACGCAGCCCTGCCCGGAGTGCACGAAGATACCCATCGAGGCCATCATGATCGCCATGTCGAGGTCGGCGTCCTCGTAGATCAGCACCGGTGACTTGCCGCCCAGTTCCAGGGTCACCTTCTTCAAGTTGTCCGCCGAGTCCCGCATGATCTGCTTGCCGACCTCGGTGGAGCCGGTGAAGGCGACCTTCTCCACGTCGGGGTGAGCGGTGATCGCGGCACCTGCCGTGGCGCCGTAGCCGATTACGAAGTTGGCCACACCGTCCGGAACGCCGGCCTCGCCGATCAGCCGCTCCAGCAGCACCGCTGACAACGGGGTCTCCTCGGCCGGCTTGACGACGCTGGAGCAGCCGGCGGCCAGGGCCGGGGCGATCTTGGCGCAGGCGTTGAACAGCGGGCCGTTCCACGGATAGATCAGGCCCACCACGCCGTACGGCTCCTTGGTGGTGTACGCGTGCAGGTTGGAGTAATTGCTGTTGACGCCGCCCTCCATCTGCACCTGGTAGCTGCTGCCGTTGAGCTTGGTGCACCAGCCCGCGTAGTAGCGGAAGAATTCGGCGCAGGTGGAGACGATCATCTCGGCCTGCATCGGTGGCATGCCGGCGTCCAGCGATTCCAGCTCGGCGAATTCCTTGGCGTGCTCGTCGATCAGATCGCCCAGTTGCCACAGCACCTTGGCGCGCTGGCGGGCCGGAATGTCGGTCCAAATCCCGGACTGGTAGGCAGCTTTCGCTGCGGCGACGGCCTCGTTGACAGCCTCCGGCCCGCAGTCCCGGAACTCGGTGATCTGCTCCTCGGTTGCGGGATCGATGACCGGAATCACCTCACCGGTGCCGGGCCGCGTTCGGAGGTCGTCCAGAACTGTCTGCAGTGCCATAGGGGTCCCTTCGTCGTCGCTAATGCTGAGCATCTGCTTAGCATTCGAATAGGGGGCGGTCAAGACCCGCATCTGCGGCTCAAGCGTGGCAATGGCTCGGCAATTGCGGTTGTTGAACCCCTATGGTGTCGATACGCTGGCGCGGTGCCAGACATCCGGGTCCGCGATGCCGCCGAACTGCTCGGGGTCAGTGACGACACCGTTCGACGTTGGATCGACGACGGATCCCTACCTGCCCACCTGGACGGGTCCGGGCGCAAGGTGATCGACGGCGCGGCATTGGCGGTGTTCGCGCGGGCCCACGCCGCCGCGGCGCCCAAGGATCCGCTGGGCATCGGGAGCTCGGCGCGCAACCGTTTCACCGGGTTGGTCACCAACGTCATCGCCGACGAGGTGATGGCCGAGGTCGAGATGCAGTGCGGACCGTTCACCGTGGTCTCGCTGATGAGCAGCCGGTCGGTGCGCGAGCTCGGCCTGGCCCCTGGCAGCGTCGCCGTCGCCGTGGTCAAGGCGACGACCGTGATCGTGGAAACCCCGAGAGGAAAGTCATGACCCGAGCCCGGATGTGCGCCCTGGCGCTGACCGCGATGACAGCGACGGCCCTGATTGCCGGCTGCTCCTCGGCCGACAACGCCTCGGGACCCTCCACCGCGGCGGGCGGCTCGATCACGGTGTTCGCCGCGGCCTCGCTGAAATCGGCATTCACCGAGATCGGTGAGCAGTTCAAGACCGACAACCCGGGCGCATCGGTCGAGTTCTCGTTCGCCGGTTCTTCGGATCTCGTCACCCAGCTGACCCAGGGTGCCGGTGCCGATGTGTTCGCGTCCGCCGATACCCGGAACATGGACAAGGCGGTGGCCGCCGGCCTCGTCGAAGGTGCCCCCGTCAATTTCGCCACCAATACGCTGACCATCGCCGTAGCGCCAGGAAACCCCAAGGGCGTCAAGGCGTTTGCCGATCTGGCCAAGCCTGGGACCAGTGTTGTGGTGTGTGCCCCGCCGGTGCCGTGCGGCGGCGCCACCGAAAAGGTCGAGCACGCCACCGGGGTGACGCTGTCCCCGGTGAGCGAGGAGACCTCGGTCGCCGACGTGCTCGGCAAGGTCACCAGCGGGCAGGCCGACGCCGGTCTGGTCTACGTCACCGATGCTGCCGGGGCCGGGGACAAGGTCACCAGCGTGGCATTTCCGGAGGCGGGCCAGGCCGTCAACACCTACCCCGTTGCGGTGCTCAAACAGTCCGAGCAGGCCGGGCTGGCGCGCCAGTTCGTCGACCTGGTCAACGGCGAGGCCGGGCAAAAGGCGCTCGCCAAGGCGGGATTCGCCAAGCCCTGACCGGGTCCACGGCGGCGCCGTAGCCTGAGGACGTGGCCGATCTGACCGAGATCAGTGCCGACGACCTGGCGGCGCTGGAATTCTTCGCCGGATGCCGGCCGTCCGTACTGGCGCCGTTGGCGGCCCTGCTGCGGCCACTGTCGGTCGCACCGGGCCAGGTGCTGATCCGGCAGGGCGATCCGGCTCTGACGTTCATGCTGATCGCCTCCGGGCGCACGCGGGTGGTCCATGACGTGCCCGATGGCCAGGCCGTCGTCGCCGATCTGGAACCGGGTCTGATCATCGGTGAGATCGCGCTGCTGCGCGCCGCGTCGCGCACGGCCACGGTGACTGCCGTAGAGCCGGTGACGGGCTGGGTCGGTGACCGTGAGGCGTTCGAGGTCATCCTGCACCTGCCGGGGATGTTGGACCGCCTGGTGCGCATCGCTCGCCAGCGGTTGGCCGGGTTCATCACGCCAATCCCGGTGCAAGTGCGCAACGGTGACTGGTTCTATCTACGGCCGGTACTGCCCGGCGACGTCGAGCGGACCCTCAACGGGCCTGTCGAGTTCTCCAGCGAAACCCTCTACCGGCGTTTCCAATCCGTGCGTAAGCCGACGAAGGCCCTGTTGGAGTATCTCTTCGAGGTCGACTACGCCGATCATTTCGTCTGGGTGATGACCGAGGGTGCCCTAGGACCGGTCGTCGCCGACGCCCGCGTGGTCCGCGAGGGTCATGATGCGACGACAGCCGAGGTGGCATTCACCGTCGGCGACGATTATCAGGGCCGCGGGATCGGAACTTTTCTGTTGGATGCCCTGGTGGTGTCCGCGGATTACCTTGGGATTCAACGTTTTACCGCACGTGTGTTGAGCGACAACTACGCGATGCGGCGCATCCTGGACCGGCTGGGTGCGGTGTGGGAGCGTGAGGATCTGGGTGTGGTGCTCACTGACGTCCCGGTGCCGGCCGTCGACACGCTCAGTTTGGAACCCGAACTGGCGGCCAAGATCAAGGACGCGACCCGGCAGGTGATCCGGGCGGTGAGCCAGTGAGGCCAGTTCTCAACAAAGACACGACCGTGTGCATCTCATTGGCGGCCCGGCCCAGCAACATCGGGACGCGTTTCCACAACTATCTCTACGACGAACTCGGCCTGGACTTCCTCTACAAGGCTTTCACCACAACCGATATCGCCGCGGCGATCGGTGGCGTGCGGGCCCTGGGTATTCGAGGTTGTTCGGTGTCGATGCCGTTCAAGAAGGCCGTCATGGACCTCGTCGACGAGGTCGAACCGTCAGCCCTGGCGATCGATGCGGTGAACACGATCGTCAACGACCTGTCGGTGCATGGGGGCCGTCTCGTCGCCTCCAACACCGATTACCTGGCGGTGCAACAACTCGTCGAGCGGTTGAACCCGGACGACGCGGTGCTGATCCGGGGCAGTGGCGGCATGGCGAAGGCCGTCGGTGCGGCATTGCGGGACAAAGGATTTCGCAGCGGCACGGTCGTAGCGCGCAACCCCGACGCCGGAAGTGCACTGGCCGAGACACTCGGCTACGGCTATGCGCCCGAGGTCGGCGCACTGACGGCACCCATCCTGGTCAACGTCACCCCGATCGGGATGGCCGGCGGACCCGACGAACACCGCTGTGCATTCGAACCGGCCACCATCGCGGCGGCCGGCGCCGTCGTCGACGTGGTGGCGATGCCGGCCGAAACCCCGTTGATCATCGCGGCTCGGGCGGCCGGCGTGCCGGTGATCACCGGCGCCGAGGTGATCGCGCTACAGGCCGCCGAACAGTTCGAGCGTTATACGGGAGTGCGGCCGACGCCGCAGCAAGTGGCCGCGGCGTCGGCCTTCTCCCGGCAGGCGTCTACGGCGTGATGACCGCCTGGTCGTCGATCGCCGAGGTGGCATCCATCAGCGGACCCATCTGATCCTCGGTGCCGTCGGCGTTGAACTGCAACACGAACAGCCCGTCGGATCCGGGGATCACCACTGTCTTCTGGGCGATCAGCCGGGTGGCGCCGTCCTTCACATAGGTGCCACCGATCTGATACGCATCGAATCCGCTCAGTTGGTCAGCAGATCCGTCGCCCTGGTTCTCGTAGCCCGGCAGGTTCCTGATCTCGTTCGGTGCGTACTCCAGGATCTTGGCCGGGTCGACGTCGCCGGTCAGCTTGGACATCAGCGCGATGATCGACGGCGGATCTGCCGTGAACGCCGGGTCGGTGGATACGATTGCGGCCCAGGACCATTCGGGAGCCGACGAGGTCGCGTCCGCCCAGCCTTCGGGAATCGGCAGGTCCAGTGTGGGTGTGCCCGGATCGCCTCGGTGCACCGGGGTTTCGGTGATGTTGTTGTCCCGGATGTAGTCCACGATCGTGTATTGGTGCCCGGCTGTGGGCGTGTGCGTGTCCGTGTCGGCGGCCTTGGTCGGTTCATTGCTGGTGCTGGTCCCGGTCGCCTCGGTGGCGGTGCCCGATATCGTCTTGTCGCCGCAGCCGGCCAGGGTGACCCCGAGTGCGACGGCGGCGATGGCGATTCCTCCGGCCCTCATTGAGGTGGTCATCGGTCTCCAATCGGTTGGACGCCCCCGGCGAGGCGCAACTGATTTGCACGATAAACGCTTTCCTGGGCAATAGCTGGCAGAAGCCGCAGTCCTGGTACGCCATCTTTTGCACAGTGAAAGGTCTGTGACATTGCCGGCCGAGCCGGGCTCAGCATTTCGCGGACAGGTACACCGTCTGCCGCAGAATCTGTGCCGGCCGTATCGATGAGACGGTGCACCGATCGAGTGCAGCCGTGCCGGCGCGGTAGATGATGACGTCGAAACCCTGGCGTTCGAGTTCGTCGGCGGTGTCCTGCGCGGACCTGACCCCTGACGGTGAGGCCGGCGTCGGGGCGGGAAAACCCAGGGCCAGGGCCGACAGCGCACTGCCGGCAAGCACAGCTCCAGTCAGTCCGTACACCTTTTGCCCCTCGTCGTTGTGGACGCTCCGCTGGTGCCAACCAGTGCTGCCACAATTAAATTCCGCTGTATCGCAACACTTGTCGTGCTGCAGCCCAGGAGAAACAAGTTGACAAAGTGCGCTGTGGCCGTCCTCGACAGCAAACCCCGGCTGTGGTATCAAAACGCCGTGCGCCTTTTCGCCGTCGCGACGGTTCTCCTGGTGTGCACCGCGGCTTGCGGGGCGCGGTCGGCGCCGGAACCGACGCCGACATCGTCAGGGCCGCAGACCACCGGCAGTGCGGCGACGGTGAACCCGGCCCGCATCGACCGGGTGCGCCAGGACCTGCCGCCCGGCTACGAGGTGGTGGCCATCGACCCGCTTGCGACCCCGGTGTCGCTGTGGGGATTCGGGCCGGACTGGACGGCCGACCCGACGCCGTGTGCAGCGGCTGCCGCCCCCGAAACCGAACCGGGGAGGGGTTGGTCGGCCTCGGGGCCGGGCGGCATCGTGTACGCGGCGGTGGCGAAGTTGAAAGCGGGGTCGGGCGTGCCCGGACCGGGCCCCGACGCGGCGTGCGAACCGTGGAAGGTGTCGGGCGGGCACTCCACCGGAACCGTGACGCCGGCCGCTGCTCCGGTGATCGAGGGCGCGGTGACCGCGGGGATGTCCACCGCCGTCACCACCGTCGTCGAAGGCGGCACCGAAACCAGATCTCACGCCGACACATTCACCGCCGATCTGCATTCCGAGGGCGTCGACTACCACGTGTTCATCACCGTCGTCACTGATCCCGGATCGCCGAATCCCGCGCTGGCCCCCGCGTTCACCTCCGATCTCCTGGTGAAATCGGTTTCGGCGTTGCGCGGCTGAGTCGGTCGTCCCGGGTATGTCGACGGGCCCAGGTATGTTATCCAGCGATGGAGAACCGCAACGTCTTACTCGCCGCCGCGGGCGTTGTTGCCTGCGCCACCGGATTGGTCGCCTGCGGTCAATCGGATCAGTCGACGTCCGCCGGCGCGGACATCGCCAACATCGCCAAGGTGCGCTCCAACTTCGGGCCGGAGTTCAAAGTCACCGACGTCGCCCCGGCCGGGATCGACCCGAAAAAACTGGCGCCGCACAAAATGCCGCCGGGGGTGAAGGTCGAACCCGCCGATTGTGCGAAGTTCGCCGAGGGGCAGTCCCTGCCTGAAGGGCTGAAGGGCAACGTGGCGGCCACCACGGCCGAAGGTGCGGGTAACCGGTTCATCGTGATGGCGCTGGAAACCTCTGAACCGGTCCCGCTGAACGATCCCGGCGATGCGTGCAAGCAGGTGAAGTTCCTCGGTCCCGGGATCCGTGGGCAGGTCGATGTGGTCGAGGCACCGCAGATCGACGGGGCGCGCACGAAGGGGACGCACCGCATCGTGCAGACCGAGATGGGCGGCCAGGCTCGCACCGGTGAGTTGTTCAACTATGTCGCCAGTTTCGACACGTTCATGGTGATCGTCACCGCCAACCCGCTGGTGGTGCCTGACAAGCCGGTGTCGCCGGTGGACGACAAGCGCGCCCGCGACCTGCTCACCAGTGCGGTCGCCGCGGTACGGGGCTAGTTCCGAAGGTCAGCGGACGTCGTGCGGGCGGAACTGGATGCTGATGCGCGGCCCGACCAGGCTGGTGGTCTTGGGTATCGAATGCTCCCAGGTGCGTTGACACGACCCGCCCATCACCAACAGGTCGCCGTGGCGGTGCTGTAGCCGCAGCGCATGACCGCCGCCGCGGGGGCGTAATGCGAAAACCCTTGTCGCGCCGAGCCCGATGATGGCCACCATGGTGTCTTCAGTGCGGCTGCGGCCGATGGTGTCGCCGTGCCAGGCGACACTGTCGTTGCCGTCGCGGTACAGGCACAAGCCTGCGGTGGTGAACGGTTCACCGAGCTCGCCGCCGAAGGTGTCGTTGAGCCTCCGGCGGATCTGTTTGAGCCTGGGGTGCGGCACCGGATCGTTGATCAGGTGGTGGAAGCTGACCAGCCGCGGAACCGCCACCACGCGGTCGTACATCTCGCGTTCCTCGGACCGCCAGGGGATCCCGTCCATCAACTCTTCGAACAGTGAGTCGGCGTCGGGCAACCAGCCCGAGCGCAGTTCCACCCAGGCGTCGTTGCCGAGTCGACGACGTTCAGCGTGCTCGAACAGTGAGCCTTGCAACGCCAGCTCCATGCGCGCGAGTGTATCGCACAGGCGTTCGACTGTGTCAGAGGCGGGAGGCCCCGGGGCCCCGGTCGGCGAGGACGTCGCCGGGGTTGGTCAGCAGGCACGTCTTGAGGCTCAGGCAGCCGCAGCCGATGCAGCCGGTCAGGTTGTCGCGCAACCGTTGTAGATGCAGGATGCGGTCATCGAGGTCCTGGCGCCAACCGGCCGACAGCTTGGCCCAGTCCTTGCTGGTCGGAACCCGGTCGGCGGGCAGTCCGGCCAGTGCCTCGCGGATGCGGGCCAGCGGAATGCCCAGGCGTTGCGACATCCGGATGAAGGCCACGCGGCGCAGCGTCTCGCGTGCATAGCGCCGCTGGTTTCCCGAGGTGCGGCGGCTGGCGATCAGGCCCTCGCGCTCATAGAAGTGGAGCGCGGACACCGCCACGCCACTGCGCAGCGACATCTCTCCGGGAGTTAGCTCGTGCGTCTCCATACACCTCAACCATAGTTGAGTTAACGTCATGGGGTGGAGACTGCCGCGTTCGGTTCCAACTCTGAGGTCGGCACTCTGCGCGCCGTCATCCTGCACCGGCCGGGCCCGGAGTTGCAGCGCCTGACGCCACGCAACAACGACGCCCTGCTGTTCGACGGCCTGCCGTGGGTGGCCAAGGCGCAACGGGAGCACGACGCCTTCGCGGCGGTGCTGCGTTCCCGCGGCGTCGAGGTGTTGCTCCTGGCGGATCTGCTGACCGAGGCGCTGGCCAGCGGTGCGGCCCGTATGCACGGCATCTCTGCCGCCGTCGACGCCCGACGGCTCGGTGTGCCGCTCGCTCAGGAACTTTCGGCCTATCTCCGTGGGCTGCCGCCGGCCGATCTGGCGCACATCCTGATGGCCGGCATGACCTTCAACGAGGTGCCCTTCCACGGTGCCGAACTGTCGCTCGTACGCCTCATGCACCACGGTGGGGATTTCGTGATCGAGCCGCTGCCCAATCTTCTGTTCACCCGGGATTCGTCGTTCTGGATCGGGCCGCGGGTGGCCATCACCTCGCTTGCCCTGCCGGCCCGGGTGCGCGAGACCTCGCTGACCGATCTGATCTACGCCCACCATCCGCGGTTCCTCGGGGTCCGGCGGGCGTACGAGTCGCGTTCGGCGCCCGTCGAGGGCGGCGACGTGCTGCTGCTGGGGCCCGGTGTGGTGGCGGTCGGAGTGGGGGAGCGGACCACGCCCGCGGGTGCCGAAGCATTGGCGCGCAGCCTGTTCGACGACGATCTGGCTCACACCGTGCTCGCGGTGCCGATCCGGCAGGAGCGTGCCCAGATGCATCTGGACACCGTGTGCACGATGGTCGATGTAGACGCGGTGGTGATGTACCCGAACATCGTGGACTCGTTGTCGGCGTTCACCATTCACCGTACGGACGGTGAGATCCAGATCGACGACGAGGCGCCGTTCGTCCGGGCCGCCGCGGAGGCGATGGGCATCGAGCAGCTGCGGGTGATCGATACCGGGCTCGACCCGGTGACGGCCGAACGTGAGCAATGGGACGACGGCAACAACACCCTGGCCCTGGCGCCGGGTGTGGTGGTGGCCTACGAGCGCAACGCCGAAACCAATGCCCGGCTGGCGGATTCGGGTATCGAGGTGCTGTCGATCGAGGCTTCAGAGCTGGGCACGGGGCGGGGCGGGCCCCGCTGCATGTCGTGCCCGGCAGCGCGGGACCTGCTCTAGCTTCCGCAACGCCGTTTGCGCGCGCCGTTTTCTACGCGCCGTTTTCTACACCACGGTCGCGGCCCGGTCATCCTTGCTCGCCGCTTTCCACCTGAGGGTCGTTGTGACTCGCTATTGCAGCCCACAGGTAGAAATCGGCGTCGGGCCCGCGAAATCGGCGCAGAGTCACGGCGCACAACTACCGCCAGGAAGGCAGCCAGATCTCCAGATTCCAGGTCGACTGGGCAATCGGAATGCCCGTCAGGACCGGGTACAGCCACGCGAAGTTCGCGATCACCAGCGCCACGTAGAAGCACACCACCAGCAGCCCCAACGTTCGACGCTCGGGATTCTGCTTGGGCTGGTACAGGATGTCGCCGAGGATCAGCGCGATCGCCAGAATCAGGAACGGCGCCATCACGGTGGCGTAGAAGAAATACATCTGCCGGTCGATGTCGAAGAACCAGGGCAGGAAACCCGCCGAGTAGCCGACCAGAACCACGCCGTAGCGCCAGTCGCGTCGCACCACGGCCCGCCACAGGGCCCAGCCGAGCACCGGCACCGCGATGAACCACATCGCCGGAGTGCCCACCAGCATCACGGCTTTCACACAGGACTGCGTGCCGCATCCGGCCACATCGTGGTTGTCGATCGCATAGAGCACCGGCCGCAACGACATCGGCCACGTCCAGGGTTTGGATTCCCACGGGTGGTGGTTGCCGTCGGCGTTGGTCAGGCCGGCGTGGAAATGGTAGGCGGCGTAGGTGTAATGCCACAGCGAGCGCAGCGCGTCGGGCAGCGGGATGATGCTGTTCTCGCCGATGGACTGGCCCGCCTCGTACCGGTTGATGCCGGTCTCGGAGGCGAACCACGGCCCGTAGGACGCCAGGTACACGGCGATCGGGATCAGCCCGAATACGTACGCGGCGGGTCCCACATCACGGCGCAGCATGCCGCGCCACGGTGCCTGCACGTGGTACTGCTTGCGCGCGATCGCATCGAGCACGAGCGTCATGACGCCGAAGAACGCCACGAAGTACAGCCCGGACCACTTGGTCGCGCATGCCAGCCCGAGCAGCACCCCGGCGCCGAACCGCCACCACCGGACGCCGAGTCGCGGCCCCCAGGGAGTCTCGGTGATCCGGCCCTCCATGAACGCCATGTGCATGCGCTGGCGGACGTCGTCGCGGTCCACCATCAGGCAGGCGAACGCCGCCACCACGAACACCACCAGGAACACGTCCAGCAGTGCGGTTCTGGCCGAGACGAAGCTGACCCCGTCGGCGATCAGGAGCAGCCCGGCGATACCGCCTACCAGGGTGGAGCGGCTGATCCGGCGCGCGATCCGCACCACCAGCAGCACGATCACCACCCCGCACAGGGCCCCGGAGAAGCGCCAGCCCAGCCCGTTGTAGCCGAACAGCGCCTCGCCGATCGAGATCAGCTGCTTGCCGACGGGCGGGTGCACCACGAGCCCGTAGCCCGGGTTGTCCTCGACCCCGTGGTTGTAGAGCATCTGCCAGGCCTGCGGCGCGTAGTGCTTCTCGTCGAAGACCGGGGTGCCGGCATCGGTCGGCGAGCCCAGATTCAGGAACCGGCTGATCGCGGCCAGCCCGGTGATCACGGCCGTCATCAACCAGCCCTGCAGCCGGTCTGTCGGGCCGAAATCCGGGGCCGGGATCAGCGGCGCGGGGCTGATGAGGGGGACCGAGCGACCTGCCGTCGGGGTGGCGGTGGCGGTGGCGGTCACGCAAGCGATCGTAGGCTGTCGGTCGTGACACCCGGCAAACTACTGATCGGCGCCACGCCGCTGGGCCGGCCCGATGACGCGTCGGCGCGGCTGGTCGAGGCGCTGCAGACGGCTGACATCGTGGCGGCCGAAGACACCCGACGCGTCCGTGGGCTGGCCCAGTCGCTGGGCGTGCAGCCGGGCGGTCGGATCCTGAGCTTCTTCGACCAGAACGAGGCGAGCCGCGTGCCGGGTCTGGTGGAGGAGATCGCCGCGGGTGCGACGGTGCTGGTGGTCAGTGACGCCGGCATGCCGTTGATCAACGACCCGGGCTACCGCCTGGTGGCAGCGTGCGCCGAGGCGGACCTGCCGGTTTCCTGCCTGCCGGGGCCGAGTGCGGTGACGACGGCGCTGGCGGTGTCCGGGCTGGCCTCGGACCGGTTCTGCTTCGAGGGCTTCGCTCCGCGCAAACACGCAGCCCGGCTCGCCTGGCTGCAGACCCTGGCCGCCGAACCGCGAACCACCGTGTTCTTCGAATCCCCGCGCCGGTTGCCAGAGACCCTGCGCGACGCGGTCGAAGTGCTCGGGCCACAGCGGCGTGCCGTGGTGTGCCGCGAGCTGACCAAGACCCATGAGGAGGTCCGCCGCGGCAGCCTGGCCGAGCTCGCCGAGTGGGCCGCCGACGGCGTACTGGGGGAGATCACCGTGGTGTTGGCCGGTGGCACCCCGACTGTCGAACTGCCTGTCCTGGTAGCCGAGGTCGAGGAACTGGTGGCCGACGGTGCCCGCGTCAAGGACGCCTGCGCCCAGGTGATCGCCGCCAATCCCGGGGCGCCGTCACGGCGAGAGCTCTATGACGCGGTGCTGCGGGCGAGGGGCTGAACTATCGACGCTGCCTTGTGGAGGCATTCTTCCCATTCCGCGTCGACGTCCGAATCGGCGGTGATGCCGCCGCCCACGCCGAGCACCGCCGTCCCGTCGGCGCCGAACTCCACGGTGCGGATCGCCACATTGAGTTCACACCCCGCCATCGGCGACGCTAAACCGACTGTGCCGCAATAGATCCCGCGCCGTGCCGGTTCCCACTGCCGCAGTAGCTGGCGGGCCCGCCGCTTAGGGGTGCCGGTCACGGAGGCGGGCGGGAATGTGGCGTCCAGTAGTGCGCTCATCGGCAGCCGTACGGGAACCTCGGCGGTGACGGTCGAGACCAGATGCCAGACTCCGGGCGCCGGATGTACCGCGAGCAGTTCGGGCACCGTCACGCTGCCCGTCATCGCCACCCGTCCGAGGTCGTTGCGGACCAGGTCGACGATCATGACGTTCTCGGCGACATCCTTGACCGAGGCCAGCAGATCCGCTGGGTCGGCCGAGCACGGCAGCGTGCCCTTGATCGGACTGGAGGCCACCGTCGTACCGGCCCGGCGCAGGAACAACTCCGGCGACAGCGAGGCCACTGCGCCCCAGTCCCCGGCCACATACGCGGCCCGCGCCGGTGCAGTCCGGGCCACCGCCTCGCTGAAGAAGTCGATCGGCTCGCCATCGAGGCGGCCGGTGAAGCGGGTGCACACACAAGCCTGATAGACCTCGCCCGCGGCGATCGCCTCCAGACAGGCCAGTACGCCGCGACGGTGATCGTCGCGATCCGGTGCCGCCCACGCGATGGCGCAGGCGTGCGGTGTCGCTGGCCGCAGGGCGGTGAGCCAGGTGGGAAGTGCTGCACCACTGAGGCTTTCGAACCACCAGATGCCCCCGGAGTCCTGGCGCAGCACGCAGTCCGACCAGCCGCCGGCGGCCACCGGGATGCGCGGCGGGGTGCCGTCGGCACCGGGATCCGGGTAGGCGAGGTAGCCGAACCATCCGCCCCCGACCGCGCCGGCCGGCCCGGAAAAGTCTTGTGCCACCTCGAACGCGCTTGCCGGCGCAACGGGGGCCACCGCCACCGACGGTGCGATCACCGCGCGGGAGGAGAACCAGTCACCGATCAGCGCCGCGGGTGGCGCCAAGCCCGCGGTCCGAGCGGCCGCGGCGACGCCACACAGGACCGCCGGGGCATCGCCCAGCGCGCCGAGCCGCTCGATCCGCATGCAGCTAGCTTGCTTCCTCCCGCGAGCAGACGCAAAACTGCCCATTTCCGCGGGAAAATGGGCAGTTTTGTGTCTGCTCGCGGGAGAACGTCAGCGGCTGATCACCCGCGGGATGTCGATGCCGGCGAGCTTGTCCGGATTGCGCATCGCGTAGAAGTGGGTGATCTTGCCGTCGGCGACCTCGACCGTGACCACGCCCTCGAAGCTGTCTTCGAGGTACAGCTTGAACGCGGCGGCGTTGTTGTATGTCGTCGGCTCGAAGCGGCCGCCCTGCTCGATGAACCGCATGAGGCCGATCACCAGCTTGGCCACCGACTGGGCCCCGGTCACCGGCCTGCGGGCGGCGCTGCGCTTGCCGTCGCTGTCGGCCGTCCACACCACGTCCGGCGCGAGCAACTCCAACAGCACGTTCATGTCGCCGGTCGTCGCGGCGGCGAAGAATCGCTGGGTGATCTCGGACGACACCTGCGGGTCGACCGGTTCGTACCGCTTGCGTCGTGATTGCACATGGTTGCGGGCCCGGTGCGCCATCTGACGCACCGATGCACTGGATTTGCCGATCGCCGAAGCGATTTCGTCGTGACTGAATCCGAACACCTCGCGCAGCACGAACACTGCGCGCTCATCGGGGGTCAGCGTCTCGAGCACGACCAGCATGGCCATCGAAACGGACTCGGCCAGTACCACATCCACTAAGGGGTCGGCTGGATCGCCAGCGGACCCGGCCGTCAACAGCAGCGGTTCGGGCAGCCATGGGCCCACGTACTCCTCGCGCCGCCGCGACTGGGCGCGAAGGGCATTGAGCGCCTGGCGGGTGACGAGCTGGGCCAGGAACGCCTTGGTGTCGCGGACCGTGTCCAGATCCACCTCGGCCCAGCGCAGGTAACTCTCCTGCAAGACGTCATCGGATTCGGTTGCCGTCCCGAGGATCTCGTAGGCGATGGTGAACAACAACGGCCTCAGCAGAGTGAATCGTTCGGCGTGTTCGTTCGAGTTACCTGCGCCAGGGGTGTTCATCGGACCGGTGTCTCCTGCTGTGCCTCGGCCAGCTGGCGCGCCCGGTTGTCACCCTTGAACCAGAAGTAGGAGCCTGGCTTCACGCCTTCCTTGCGCAGGAACGTCAGGGTTGCGCGGCAGACCTGCTCCTTGAAGAAGGCGCCGGTTCGGCCGCCGATGAAGACCCGGCGCGGGCTGTCGTCCGAGTGGCACAGCTGCACTGTCCCGGCGTTGCGGCCGACACTCACGCACTGTCCGGCGAAGGCCTGGTTGATGACCTTGGGCTCGGCGCCCGCGATGCGGGCCAGCACGGTGTCGGCCGCCTGGACACCCAAGGGGCCTGCCGACTGGCAGCTCATCCGCAGCGGAATTCCCGACGGTGAGGCCGCGTCACCGGCGGCGACGATGCGCGCGTCGTCGATGCTGGTGAGGGTTTCGTCGGTGAGCAACCGGCCCAGCTCATCGGTACGCAGTCCGCTCGCGGCGGCCAGTCCGGGAACCCCGAACCCGGTGGTCCACACCGTCACCGCGCTGGGCAGGCGGTTGCCGTCGGCCAGTGTGATGGCGTCCGCTTCGACCCCGGACACCAGGATCTCGGGTCCGTCGATGATCGAGACGCCGAGCTTGGTCAACGCCTTGACGATCGAGCGACGGGCGCCTGCGCCCACCGAGGCGCCGACCACATCCGTGACGAGCGTGACCTTGCGTCCCGCCTCGGCGAGCTCGGCGGCGGCCTCGATGCCCGTCAGCCCGCCGCCGACCACAACCACCGGTGCCGACATCGGCACGTCCTGCAGCCGGTCGTGCAGCCGCTGGGCCTGTTCCAATTCCGAAAGCGGATAAGCGAATTCCGCGGCGCCGGGCACCGAGGCGGGCACCCCGCCGGTGCTGCCGACAGCGTAGACCAGATAGTCGTAATCGAGCACCTCGCCGGACCTCAGCTGCACCTGACGGATGTCGGCGTCGATGTACTCGGCGCCGTCGACCAGCAGCCGCACCCCGTCGCCCAACAACGTGTCGTAGGCGGCCGTGGCGTCGTGGTTACCGGCCGCCAGCTGGTGCAGCCGGATCCGCTCGACGAACTCGGGCCGCGGATTGACCAGCGTGACAGCCACGCCCGGTGTGCCCTGCAGCCGGTTGGCCGCCAGCACCCCGGCGTAACCTCCGCCGATCACGATCACTCGGGCGTTCTGTGCAGTTATTTCGGTCATGGGAACGGCTCCTGTTCTCAAAAGGCTTGTGCCCTCAAGACACCGCGCAACACGGATTTGTGACAGGACTCTTCGGTTATGTGACCCACATCACCGGAGAAGCTAGACCAGGCCCAGGGCCAGCATCGCGTCGGCCACCCGGATGAAGCCGGCGATGTTGGCACCGGCGACGTAGTTGCCCGGCTGGCCGTACTCGTCGGCCGTGGTCAGGCACCGGTCGTGGATGCGCCGCATGATCTCGGCCAGCCGCGCCTCGGTGTCGTTGAAGTTCCACGAGTCCCGCGAGGCGTTCTGCTGCATCTCCAGCGCGCTGGTGGCCACACCGCCGGCGTTGGCGGCCTTTCCCGGGGCGAACCGCACCCCGGCCTCCTCGAAGTACTTCACCGCGTCGGGCGTACACGGCATGTTGGCGCCCTCGGCCACGATCTGGCAGCCGGATTTGATCAGCATCGTTGCGTCGTCGCCGGAGACCTCGTTCTGGGTGGCGCAGGGCAGCGCGATGTCGCACGGCACTTCCCAGACGCTGCGCCCGGTCACCACATGTGCGGCGCCGCCACGGGCCTCGGCGTAGTCCTCGACGCGGCCCCGGCGCAGTTCCTTGACTTCCTTGAGTAGGTCGAGGTCGATGCCCTTCTCGTCGCGCACGTAGCCGCCGGAGTCCGAGCAGGCCACCACGGTGCCGCCCAACGAGTGCACTTTCTCGATCGCGTAGATCGCCACGTTGCCCGAACCGGACACGACCACCTGCTTGCCCTCGAAGGACTGCCCGGTGGATCGCAGGATCTCGTCGACGAAGAACACCGTGCCGTAACCGGTGGCCTCGGTGCGGACCTGCGACCCGCCCCAGGTCAGGCCCTTGCCGGTGAGCACGCCGGACTCGTAACGGTTGGTGATCCGCTTGTATTGGCCGAACAGGTAACCGATTTCGCGCATTCCGACGCCGATGTCGCCGGCCGGAACATCCGTGTACTCGCCGATGTGGCGGTACAGCTCGGTCATGAAGGACTGACAGAACCGCATGATCTCGGCGTCGGAGCGGCCCTTGGGATCGAAGTCCGATCCACCCTTGCCCCCGCCGATCGGCAGGCCGGTCAGCGAGTTCTTGAAGATCTGCTCGAACCCGAGGAACTTGACGATCCCGAGGTAGACCGACGGGTGGAACCGCAGCCCGCCCTTGAACGGTCCGAGCGCCGAGTTGAATTCGACGCGGAAGCCCCGGTTGATCTGCGCGGTGCCGGAATCGTCGAGCCACGGCACGCGGAAGATGATCTGCCGCTCGGGCTCACACAGCCTGCGGATGATGGCCCCGTCGGCGTAGTCGGGGTGTTTGGCCACCACCGGCCCGAGGCTGGTCAGGACCTCGTAGACGGCTTGGTGAAATTCCTTCTCGCCGGCGTTGCGCTGCGCAACCTCTTCGTAGATCGCCTGCAATTTCTCGTGTAGTACAGCCATCTCAGTCCATCTGGTAACGGGGGAAAACCCCTGTGGGCGCGGGCAATTCGGTACCCGGCTTGAGTCGGATCCCGATGGATTCGAAGTCACGTGCGTCGGTCGTCTGGCCCAGCAGATCGAGCAGCTTGGCCATCGAGTCCGGCATCACCGGCTGCGTCAGCAGCGCCGCGATTCGCACCACCTCGAGCGTCGTGTAGAGCACCGTACCGAACCGCTGTTGGTCGGCAGGCGCTTCGGACTTGCGCAGCACCCACGGCTCCTGTGCGGAGAAATAGCGGTTCGCCGCGCCCAGGACCGACCAGATCGATTCAAGTGCGAGGTGCATCGCCGGCACATCGTAGTGCGCGCGCACCTGGTCGAGCAGGCTGTCGGCCGCTTTGAGCAGTGCGGTGTCGTCGTCGTTGAACGACCCCGGATCGGGCACCACGCCGTCGAGGTTCTTGGCCACCATCGACAGCGAGCGTTGTGCCAGGTTGCCCAGCTCGTTGGCCAGATCGGCGTTGATCCGCCCGATGATGGCTTCCTCGCTGTAGCTGCCGTCCTGGCCGAAGGACACCTCACGCAGGAAGAAGTAGCGCACCTGGTCGAGGCCGAACGTGTCGACGAGGGCGATCGGGTCAACCACGTTTCCGACCGACTTGCTCATCTTCTCGCCCTTGACGTTGATGAAGCCGTGCGCGAAAACCCGTTCGGGCAGCGCGATCCCGGCCGACATCAGGAACGCCGGCCAGTACACGCTGTGGAACCGGATGATGTCCTTACCGATCATGTGCAGATTGGCGGGCCAGTACTTTCGGAAAGACTCCGACGCGGTGTCGGGGAATCCCACCCCGGTCAGGTAGTTGGTCAGCGCGTCCACCCACACGTACATCACGTGGTCGGGGTGGCCGGGAACCGGCACACCCCAGTCGAACGTGGTCCGCGAGATCGACAGATCTTTCAGCCCGCCGGAGACGAAGCTGACGATTTCGTTGCGGCGCACATCGGGGCCGATGAACTCGGGGTGGTCCTGATAGTGGGCCAACAGGCGCTCGGTGTAGGCCGACAACCGGAAGAAGTAGGTCTGCTCCTCGGTCCAGGTGACCGGAGTGCCCGTCTCGATCGCGGTACGGGTGCCGTCGGGCTCCTCGGCGGTCTCGTCCTCGGCGAAGAAGCGTTCGTCGCGCACCGAGTACCAGCCGGAGTAGGTGCCCAGGTAGATGTCGCCGGACTCGTTCATCGCGCGCCAGATCTCCTTGGACGCCTCGAAGTGGTCGGCGTCGGAGGTGCGGATGAACCGGTCGAAGGAGATGTTGAGCTTCTCCTGCAGCCGCTGGAACACGTCTGAGTTGCGGTTGGCCAGCTCGGCTGCCGAGATGCCCTCGGCGGCGGCGGTCTCGGCCATCTTCTGGCCGTGCACGTCGGTGCCGGTCAGGTAGCGCACATCGAAGCCGTCGAGTCGCTTGAACCGGGCGATCGCATCGGTGGCGATGTACTCGTAGGCGTGCCCGATGTGCGGCGCGCCGTTCGGGTAGGCGATGGCCGTAGTTATGTAGAAAGGCTCACTCATTTGGACCCCACCTTATTGTGTTGCGGTGGGTTCGAAACGCTCAGCCAGGGAGAAGCCGCCGGCGCCGGAGCCGTTGGCTCCGCTGGTGGATGCGCATACGCACCTCGACGCCTGCGGCGCGCAGACCGCCGAGGACGTTCGCGCGATCATGGATCGGGCGGCCGCCGTCGGGGTGGGCCAGGCGGTCACCATCGCCGACGACATGGACTCCGCACGCTGGGTGACCACGGCCATCGAGGCAGACGAGCGGGTCTACGGGGCGGTGGCGTTGCATCCCACCCGGGCCAACGCGCTCGACGACGCGGCCAGGGCCGAGTTGGAGCGGCTGGCCGCCCATCCGCGCGTGGTGGCGGTGGGGGAGACCGGGATGGACCTCTACTGGCCGGGCCGGCTGGACGGCTGCGCGACGCCGGCCGAGCAGCGCGAGGGCTTCGCGTGGCACATCGATCTGGCCAAGCGCACGGGCAAGCCGTTGATGATCCACAACCGGGACGCCGACACCGAGGTGCTCGACGTGCTGCGCGCCGAGGGGGCGCCGGAGACAGTGATCTTCCACTGTTTTTCGTCGGGACCTGAGATGGCTCACACCTGTGTCGATGCCGGCTGGGTGCTCAGCCTTTCCGGCACGGTCAGCTTCCGCAATGCCGCTGAACTGCGGGAAGCTGCGCGGTTGATCCCGCCGGGCCAGCTGTTGGTCGAGACCGACGCGCCGTTTCTGACACCGCATCCGTTCCGCGGAGCGCCGAACGAGCCGTACTGCCTGCCATACACTGTGCGGGCACTCGCAGAGTTGCTGGACCGGCCCGCCCAAGAGGTCGCGTCCGAGACCGCAGCCACTGCGGCGCGGGTGTACGGAATTAACGGGAGTTGCCGAGAGTAGGCCTGTTCGTTACCGTCTTGTGATCAAACCTCAACCGCCGGCGGTGATCTATGCCGTCCGAGCCGAAATGCGGGTATATGGACGCGCTGAACAAACTTCATGAATCCCGATCGCCGCTGCTTCGTGGCGTGGTCGGAGCCCTTCTCGTCACGCTCACCGCGGCGGGCGGGTACGCAGTCGAGTCGCACAAGACCGTCACGCTGAGCGTCGACGGCGCGCCGTTGACCGTGACGACGATGAAGTCGCGGGTGATCGATGTGGTCGAGGAGAACGGTTTCTCGGTTGGCGATCGCGATGATCTTTACCCCTCGGCCGACGAGTCCGTGCACCAGGCCGACACCATCGTTCTGCGCCGCAGCAGGCCGCTGGAGCTGTCGTTGGACGGCAACGACAGCAAGCAGGTGTGGACCACCGCCTCGACCGTCGACGAGGCCCTGGCGCAGCTGAAGATGACCGACAAGGCGCCGGCCGCTGCGTCCCGCGGCAGCAGGGTGCCGCTGGGTGGCATGGCGCTGCCCGTGGTGAGCGCCAAGACGGTCCGGATCGACGACGGCGGCAACGTGCAGACGGTGCACCTGGCCGCCCCGAACGTGGCCGGACTGCTGGCCGCGGCGGGGAGCCCGCTGGAGCAGAACGACACGGTCGTTCCGGCCGCATCGACCCCGGTCACCGAGGGTATGCAGGTTCAGGTGACCCGCATGCGCATCGAGAAGGTCACCGAGCGGGTCGCGCTGGCCCCGGGCAACAAGCGCATCGAAGACGCCTCCATGAACATGAGCCGCAAGGTCGTCGAGGACCCGGGTGCGCCGGGTACTCAGGACGTGACCTATGCGGTGGCCAAGGTGAACGGTGTGGAGACCGGCAGGCTGCCAGTAGCCAATGTCGTGATCGATCCGGCGCGCGACGGCGTGCTGAGGGTCGGAGCAAAGCCCGGCACCGAAGTTCCGCCGGTGACCAACGGCTCTGCCTGGGACGCGCTTTCGCAGTGCGAAGCCGGAGGTAACTGGGCGATTAACACTGGTAACGGATTTTTTGGCGGGGTCCAATTCGACCAAAACACCTGGGAGCGACAGGGCGGTCTGCGGTATGCTCCGAGAGCCGATCTGGCGACAAGAGAAGAGCAGATTGCGATTGCTACGGTGACGCAGGCCCGGCAAGGTTGGGGAGCTTGGCCAGTGTGTAGTGGGAGGATTGGGGCGCGCTGACTATTCGACTGCTCGGGCGGACCGAGATACGACGCTTGGCGAAAGAAATCGACTTTCGACCACGCAAGGCCTTTGGCCAGAACTTCGTTCATGATGCCAACACCGTTCGGCGCATCGTGTCGGCTTCCGGGATCCACCGGAACGACCATGTGCTCGAAGTCGGACCCGGTCTCGGGTCGCTGACTCTGCCCCTGTTGGACCGCGGTGCCAGGGTGACCGCAGTGGAGATCGACCCGGTGCTGGCCAAGCAATTGCCGGCCACCGTCGCCGATCATTCCCACAGCGAGATCAACCGGCTCACGGTGATCAACCAGGACATCCTGACGCTGATGCCGTCTGATCTGACCGATCAGCCGACCGCGCTCGTGGCGAACCTGCCGTACAACGTGGCGGTGCCCGCACTGCTGCACCTGTTGGCCGAGTTCCCGTCGATCCGGACGGTGATGGTCATGGTGCAGGCCGAGGTGGCCGAGCGCCTGGCGGCCGATCCCGGTGGCAAGGACTACGGCGTCCCCAGTGCCAAGGCGCGTTTCTACGGAAACGTGCGCAGGCACGGGATGGTGTCGCCGACGGTGTTCTGGCCCATCCCGCGGGTGTACTCCGGGCTGGTCCGCATCGACCGGTACGAGACATCGCCGTGGCCGACGGACGCCGAGTTCCGCGATGAGGTGTTCAAGCTCATCGACATCGGATTCGCGCAACGGCGCAAGACCTCTCGTAACGCGTTCGCGGATTGGGCGGGTTCGGGCAACGAGTCGGCCGAGCGGCTGCTGGCCGCAAGCATCGACCCGTCGCGCCGTGGCGAGACCCTCGGCATCGCCGACTTCGTCCGGCTCCTGCAGCGGGCCAAGGAAGCCGAGGGCGAGGCCGCTGCGGCCGAAGTCGAGGCGACACAGCAGGCCTAGGGTTTGTCCTCAATGTGAAGAAGATCGCGAGATTGTTCGATAATCTCGCGATCTTCTTCACATCGGGGGTGTGAGCGCCTCGGTGATCAGGCCGACGAACTCCGAACACGAGTCGTGTCGCCGGTCCGGTTCCTTGGCCATCGCCCTGGCGATGATCGAGTCTGCCGAGGGTGGAATCCAGTTGCACCGCTGCGATATTCGTGGCGGCCGGCTGTACAGCTGGTGATCGATCAGGGCTATCGCGGTGTCCGCGGAGAACGGCGGTGATCCGGTCAGCAGCTCAACCGTCGTACAGGCCAGCGCGTACTGGTCCGTCGCCGCCACCGGCGTCCGGCCACTGAGTAGCTCGGGTGCCGAATAGGGCAGTGACGCTTGGATATCCGGATGCGGTCGGGGTGCCTGGCGGGTGATGCGCCGGGCCGGGTCGAGGCTCATCCGGACATGCCGGTCCTGGGCCAGCTTGGCGGCCACGTCCGCGGCCATCGAGTGGGCCACCCCGAAGTCGATCAGCACCGCTCTCGAAAAAGGGTCATCGACAAGGATATTGGCGGGTTTGACGTCGCAGTGCACGATGCCGCGACGGTGAGCGAGATCGAGTGCCCCGGCGATCTGGGTCAGCGCGGTGAGCCGCTCGGGGATGCCGGGCAGGTTGTTCACCGTGCCGCCGTCGAGGAACTCCATCGCCAGCCAGCCCGGGCCCGCCGCGTACACCGTGACGATGTGCGGATGGGTGAGCTGACGGGCGAAGTCGAACTCGCGTTGCAGCCGGTCCAGTTGGGCGGGCCGGCGGTGCCGATCATCGAGAATCTTGAGCGCGACGATGGACCCGTCGGGGTCGCGTGCCTGATATACGACGGAGGAGCCGCCGGTCCCCACGACTTTCGCCGCGGTGTATCCCGCTATTTCCACCTCGGGTGAGGGCACCGTCTCAGCCTAAGTTCACCGACAACCGGGGGTGGGCGGCGATAGTGTCGTGGCCGTGTCAGCTTCCGACGGCAGTACCGCGTCCGAGTGGGTTCCCACCGGTTCGGTGACCGTACGCGTCCCCGGCAAGGTGAACCTGTACCTGGCCGTCGGTGATGTGCGCGACGACGGCTACCACGACCTGACCACGGTGTTCCATGCCGTGTCGTTGCTGGATGAGGTGACGGTGCGCAATGCCGACATGCTGTCGCTCACGATCGCGGGTGAGGGCGTGGAGTCGGTGCCCACCGACGAGCGCAACCTGGCCTGGCGCGCGGCCGAACTGCTGGCCGAGCATGTGGGCCGGTCGCCGGACGTGGCGATCAGCCTCGACAAGTCGATTCCGGTGGCCGGTGGCATGGCCGGGGGTAGCGCCGACGCGGCCGCGGTGCTGGTGGCCATGAACACGCTGTGGGAGCTCGGGGTGCCCCGGCGGGATCTGCACGCGTTGGCGGCTCGGCTGGGCAGTGACGTCCCGTTCGCGCTGCACGGCGGCACTGCGCTGGGCACCGGCCGCGGTGAGGAGCTGGCCACGGTGCTGGCCCGCAGCACCTTCCACTGGGTGCTGGCGTTCGCACACAAGGGCCTGTCCACCCCGAAGGTGTTCGGCGAGCTGGATCGGCTGCGCGCAGATGCCTCGACGGGGGGCCCGCCGCGGGCCGAGGAGCCCGAGCCCGTGCTGGCCGCGCTGGCTTCCGGCGATCCGGCCGAACTGGCCGCGCTGCTGGCCAATGACCTGCAGCCGGCCGCGCTGAGCCTGTACCCGGATCTGCGCCGGACATTGCGCGCCGGCGTGGAGGCCGGCGCCTTGGCCGGCATCGTGTCCGGTTCGGGCCCGACGTGTGCGTTCCTGTGCTCGTCGTCGACCTCTGCGGTGGACGTGGGTGCTGAACTTGCCGGGGCCGGTGTGTGTCGGACGGTGCGGGTGGCCAGCGGTCCGGTCAGCGGGGCCCGGGTTGTTCCGGAGCCGTCGACGTCGGCCTGACGGGCGGGTCAGGCCGTCAGGCTGCTCCGCCGTCACCCCGCCGTTTTCGACGCCAGGGTCGCGAACTTTGTGCCGGAACAACCCCTGAGTGGAAAACGGCGCAGTCCAAACTGGCGTCGGCCTGAGAATGTGACGCAGGCCTCAATTAACGCGAGGGTTTGGCAGTTACTTAAGGGTCTCTTAAGATGATCGACGGTGAATGCTAGCGATCTTGCATCGGATGCGACTTGTGCGCCCGCCGTCCACGACGGTGGGTGGTCGCCCAGACGTACACCCGGTTCTGGGGCATCACCTTTTCGAGACATAACTGCTCCCCAATCGTGTGCGCGCGCCTACCCAAAAGCGGTGTACACCGGGCGGAGCATGGATAACCGGGCAACTGCACCTGGCGCACTGTCGTCGGTGCCGGGGCCGCGGAACCCAAGGAGGTCGTCGTGAGCAGATTCACCGAGAAGATGTTCCGCAATGCTCATGAGAGCAAGCGCGGCATGGTGACTGGTGAGCCGCATGAGCCGGTTCGCCACACCTGGGGTGAGGTTCACGAGCGGGCCCGGTGCATCGCGGGCGGTCTGGCCGCCGCGGGCATCGGTCACGGTGACGCCGTCGGCGTGCTGGCCGGCTTCCCCGTCGAGATCGCGCCGACCGCGCAGGGCGTGTGGATGCGCGGCGCGAGCCTGACGATGCTTCACCAGCCGACCCCGCGCACCGACCTGGCGGTGTGGGCCGAGGACACCATGAACGTGATCGGCATGATCGAGGCGGACGCCGTCATCGTCTCCGAGCCGTTCCTGGTTGCCATCCCGGTGCTGGAGGAAAAGGGCATCAAAGTGGTCAAGGTCTCCGACCTGTTGGCCGCCGACCCGATCGACCCGGTGGAAACCGGCGAGGACGATCTGGCGCTGATGCAGCTGACGTCGGGGTCTACCGGATCTCCGAAGGCAGTGCAGATCACGCACCGCAACATCCACTCCAACGCAGAGGCGATGTTCGTCGGCGCGCAGTACGACGTCGACAAGGACGTCATGGTCAGCTGGCTGCCCTGCTTCCATGACATGGGCATGGTCGGCTTCCTGACCATCCCGATGTACTTCGGCGCCGAGCTCGTCAAGGTCACGCCGATGGACTTCCTGCGCGACACCCTGCTGTGGGCCAAGCTCATCGACAAGTACAAGGGCACCATGACCGCGGCGCCCAACTTCGCCTACGCGCTGTTCGCGAAGCGGTTGCGCCGCCAAGCCAAGCCCGGCGATTTCGACCTGTCCACGCTGCGGTTCGCGCTGTCGGGCGCCGAGCCTGTGGAGCCGGCCGACGTCGAGGACCTGCTCGACGCGGGCAAACCGTTCGGTCTGGACCCGCACGCGATCCTGCCGGCCTACGGCATGGCCGAGACGTGCCTGGCGGTGTCGTTCTCTCCGTGCGGCGCCGGCCTGGTGGTCGACGAGGTCGACGCCGATCTGCTGGCCGCGCTGCGTCAAGCCGTGCCCGCCACCAAGGGCAACACCCGCCGGCTGGCATCGCTCGGCCCGCTGCTGCAGGACCTTGAGGCCCGCGTCGTCGACGAGCACGGCGACGTCATGCTGGCCCGCGGTGTCGGCGTCATCGAGCTCCGCGGCGAATCGCTGACGCCCGGCTACCTCACCATGGGCGGCTTTCTGCCGGCTCAGGACGAGCACGGCTGGTACGACACCGGCGACCTCGGCTACATCACCGAAGAGGGCAACGTGATCGTGTGCGGTCGCGTCAAGGACGTGATCATCATGGCCGGGCGCAACATCTACCCGACGGACATTGAACGCGCGGCGGGCCGAGTGGAAGGTGTGCGCCCCGGCTGCGCCGTCGCCGTGCGCCTGGACGCCGGGCACTCGCGGGAGACCTTCGCCGTCGCCGTGGAGTCCAACGCCTGGCAGGATCCGGCCGAGGTACGCCGGATCGAGCACCAGGTGGCCCACGAGGTGGTCTCCGAGGTCGATATGCGTCCGCGCAATGTCGTGGTGCTCGGGCCCGGCAGCATCCCGAAGACCCCGTCGGGCAAGCTGCGTCGCGCCAACTCGGTTTCCCTGGTCACCTAGGTCCTTTTTCACCGCGAGCGTGCGTGTCTGCTGCGCGACATGCCGCTCGCGGGCAGCATTTTGCGCACGCTCGCAGCCTGGGGAGATGAAACCCGTCGGGTTGTGTTCTGCCGCAACGCGACGCGTGCCGACTTCCAATTCGCGCTTCCATTCGCCGTAGAACGACATACCAACATTTGTTGGACCGCAGGTGAACTGAGTGTTACCTGTGTATTCTGACGCCGAAACTAATTTGACGAGAGGACCGGCATGGTCAAATCCCGATGGGTTTCGGCGATCCTCGGCGCGGGCGTTATCGCTGCCGGGATTACCGCGGGCACCGCGTGGGCGGGTGGTCCCGGCGGCTACGTTGAAGACCCCGAAGACATATTTGCGGCCGTTGGCACCGGCGAATTCGTCGACAGTCTGGCTGGTTTCACTGCGACGGGCGACACCAGTGAAGAGGCTTCCGCAGCGGTGATCGCGGCCTGCCAGAGCGCCGGTGGCGTGGAATGCACCGCTGACGAGGTGACCAACGACAACCTCTGCATCGTGTCCGTGGCCAGCCCCAGCAACCATGCGGTGGCCGGTGGAGCAGGGGCGACGGTGGAGGCTGCCCGCCAGGATGCGTTCGACCGGGCGGCGGCAAACAACACCCCGCTCGATGCGGATTCCCACGTCGTTGTATCGGCCTGCCCCTGATGAGCGAGCGCATGCCGGCGCGTTCAGCGCATGACCATTCTGGTATCGCGGTCGTAGCCCGGAAGGGGAAGGACATGATGAAAGGTCGCGGTAAGTTCGCCGTCGTGTTGGTGGGTTTGGCTGCAGCATCGGTGATTTCGGCGCCCATGGCGTCAGCCCGGCCGACCTGTCAGGACACGGCCACCAAGACGATCTGCACGACCAACGGCAGCACGTCCATCAAGGCGAGGCCCGGAACAACGGCGCCGCCTGCCAACATCCCGGTGTTCCCGTGGCTCGGGATGCCCGGCCGTCGCCGCTAGCAATTTTCTCGTAGAACCGAACATCCGTGAGCGGGCGTGTCATTCGTGACGCGCCCGCTCGTGGTTGTCAGGGAGTCGTCGAGCGTGCGATGCGCTCGGCCGCGTCGGCGACCCGGTTCTGCCGAATGACGTAGCCGCGCAACGTCAACAGGACCGCGACCGGCGCCGCCATCATCGACACCACCTCGAGCATGTCCGACATCAGCTGGCCTGCTTGGTATTTGCGCCGTGGTGCGCGTCCATCCGGTTGTACACCTGCCACCAGATCAGCTCGTGGTCCACGGCGGTGAGTTCACCGCGGTCGCGGCGTTCATCGGCCTGCAGGAGTGTCGCCGCGAGCGCGACGAGGCGCTCGCAGGCCACCTGGGATCCCGGATCGTCACATCCGGCCATCGTGGTCGCGCACAGTGTCCGAACTCGGTGGAACGCACCGCCGGACAGGCCGAGTGCGATGGCCCCGGTGGCCAGGAAGACCGCAGTGGACGCGCCGAACGCCGGCCAGGGCGACATCTGCCCGCCCAGCCACAGCTGGCACAACAGCCACACGAGCATGCCCCACAACGGCCAGCCCCGGGCCAACCGCACCAGGCGGCGCTCCGGGGTGCTCAGACCGGGCGGATAGACCACCAGTCGGTAGTAGGTGATGCCGAAACGGCCGGGCCGGACCTGCACGCAGCCCCACTGCCGGGAGCCGTCGAGGAGCGGGGTGAGTAGCCGGATGCCGTCCATATCTCGGGTGTACCCGCTGCGCGCACGGTCGCACCTGGCCTGAACGGTTTCTTTACGACCGGCGGGCGGATCCTTGCACCCTAGGTATAGCTCGCTATACTCAGCACGATGAACCCGAAGCTTTCGCCCCGCCTGGCCGAACATCCGACGGTGCGTGCAGTACGCGCCCGCGCCGATACGGCGGTTCCCGACGTGGTCGATGCGGACTGGCTGCGGCAGTTGTGTCTCGATGCCGGTGCCGACGACGTCGCGTTCGCCAGCGTGGACAACCCCGACCTGGCCTCCGAGCGCGAACACGTCGAAGCAGCGCTGCCAGGGGTGCGCAGTTACATCTCGCTGGTGGTGAAGATGAACCGCGACAACGTGCGCTCGTCCACCCGCAGTGTGGCCAACCAGGAGTTCCACCGCAGCGGCGAGATCATCAACGAGGCCGCCCACCGGATCACCCGGGCGCTGGAGGACGCCGGCCACCGTGCGGTGAACCCGTCGGCAACATTCCCCATGGAGATGGACAGATATCCCGGGCGGATCTGGGTGGTGGCGCACAAGCCGGTCGCGGTGGCTTCGGGACTGGGTGTGATGGGCATCCATCGCAATGTGATCCACCCGAGATTCGGCAACTTCATCTTGCTGGCGACCATCATGGTGGGCACACCCATCAGCAGTTACGGTGAGCCACTGGACTATTCGCCATGTCTGGAATGCAAGCTGTGCGTGGCGGCCTGCCCGGTCGGGGCCATCGGGAAGGACGGCGAGTTCGACTTCGTCGCCTGCTCGGTGCACAACTACCGCGAGTTCATGGGTGGTTTCACCGACTGGGCACAGACCATCGCCGACAGCAGCGACGCCGATGAATTCCGGTCCCGGGTCAGCGATTCGGAAAATGCCTCGATGTGGCAGAGCCTGTCGTTCAAGGCCAACTACAAGGCGGCCTACTGCCTGGCGGTGTGCCCGGCGGGGGAGGACGTGATCGAGCCCTACCTCGATGACCGCAAGGAGTTCATGGACCGGGTGCTCAAACCCTTGCAGGACAAGCGGGAAACGCTGTACGTGCTGCCGAACTCGGCGGCCAAGGCCCACGCCGAGAAGCGGTTTCCGCACAAGTCGGTGAAAGTAGTCGACAGCGGAATCCGGGGGGTCTGACCGGAGGCTGGAATCGAATCATCCTGAGCGCAATGCCGGACCGAGTCGCCCCGCGATGGCTAGTGTTTCGCGACGATGGCGACACAGCAGGATGACTTTCGGCTTTGGGCGTTCGGCGATGCCCACGTCGGAACCGACAAGCAGTTCGGCCGGGAGAGCCTGGCCGACGCTATCCGGCAGTCGGAATTCGGTGGCGCCGAGGGTGGCCCGCCGTTCGACTGGGACCTCGCCGTCGACGTCGGGGACATGTCCGGGGCGCATCACAGCCTGCCCGACGACGCCGAGGGGCAGGAAGTTCGCCGGCAACTCTCCGCAATGCGCAAGCATCGACGCGAGGACGTGTATTCGGTGTGCGGAAATCATGACCGCAGTGGGCTTTCCGAACCCGACGCCTGGTGGTGGCAGAAGTGGATCGACCCGCTGGGCGCGCACACCGAACAGTCCGGCGTCGACGCCGGGGCCCGGCGGTATCCGGTTACCGGGACCTGGGAACGGTACTCGTTCCGGGTGGGCAACCTGCTCTTCCTGATGCTCAGCGACCGCAACGAACCGTCGCAGGATGTGGGCCGGGGCACGCTCGGCGGCAACCCCGGTGGCGTGGTCTCCGCCGAGACATTTCAGTGGTGGGCGAACATGGTTGAGCAGAACCATGATTCGACCATCATCACCGTGCACCACTACGTGCTCAAGGACACCACGGTGGCGTCAGGGGAGTGGGAGGGAGTGCGCCGGGGTCCGGACGGGAAACTCTACGAGCACTACCATCGTCCCTTTCCGGAGGGGACTCCGCAGGGCGCGTCCTACCTGTACTGGGTTGGCGGCAAGCCGGATTCCGGGGCGTTCGAGCGATATCTCACCGAGCATCCGGGTGCGGTGGCGCTGTGGCTGGCCGGGCATACCCACACCAACCCCGACGATTCCCACGGCGGGAAAACCCATATCGAGCAGGCTTGGGGTGGAACCTATTTCATGAACGTGGCGTCACTGAGCCGCCATCACATGCCGATCACGACCCTGCCGATCAGCCGGCTGCTGACGTTTCGCCCAGGCAGCCGGCAGGTGCGGGTGCAGTGCTATCTGCACACCGGCCAGCACGCGCCCCAGGGTTGGTATGCACCGGCGGAGCGCACGCTCACCCTCGACCGGCCGTTCAGTTGGTAGCGGGAGGCGATTCCCCCCGCGTGCAGACATAAAACTGCCCCTTTTCGCATGAAATAGGACAGTTTTGCGTCTGCTCGCGCAGAGGTGGCGACAGGGGGATTACCAGGCGTGGACGGTGTTCTGCGCCGGCTCCAGGCCCTGGGCGATCAACAGCTCGGTGGCATCGGCGGCCTGTTCACAGATCGTCGGCAGCTCGGTGCGTTCGGCGGCGGTGAACGCCTCCAGCACGAACGCGGCCGGGTCCTTACGACCCGGAGGGCGTCCCACCCCGATACGGACCCGCTGAAAGTCCTTGCTGCCCAGGGCTGATGCAATCGAACGCAGCCCGTTGTGGCCGCCCTCGCCGCCGCCGACCTTGAGCCGGATCCGGCCGAAGTCGATGTCGAGCTCGTCGTGGATGACCACGAGCCGGCCCGGCGGCACCGAATAGAACTTGGCCAACGGACCGACCTGACGGCCGGACTCGTTCATGTAGCACCGAGGTTTGGCCAGTATCACCGGGGCTCCTGCGAGCCGGCCGGTGATCACCTCGGCGCCGGACTTCTTGTGCACCTTGAAGGCCGAGCCGATGCGGGTGGCCAGCACATCGGCCACCATGAACCCGACATTGTGCCGGGTCTTGGCGTAGGCGGGCCCGGGATTACCCAGGCCCACCACCAGCAGCGGCTCGGCCATCGAGAGGGTTGCTTACTCGGAGGCTTCGGCAGCCTCGGCCGCCGGCTCCTCGGCCGGGGCCTCGGCAGCCTCGCCGCCGCCTTCGGCCTCGAGGTCCTCGGCGCTCGGGGCCTCGACGATGTTGGCGACCAGCAGTTCGGGGTCCGAAACCAGCGAAACACCGGCTTCCAGGCTGACCTGGCCGGCCAGAATCTGGGTGCCGGCCTCGATGCCCTCGATCGACACGGTGAGGTGCTCGGGGATCGACATCGCGTCGACCTCGATCTCGATGGTGTTGGTCTCCTGGGTGACCAGGGTGCCCGGGACGGCGTCGCCCTCGAGAACCACGGTGACCTCGACGGTGACCTTCTCGCCGCGGCGCACCACGAGCAGGTCGGCGTGCTGGATGTTGCGGCGGATGGGGTGAATGTCCAGGGCCTTGGTCAGCGCGAGCTTCTCGGTGCCTTCGACGTCGAGGGTCAGCACCGCGTTGGTGCCGGCGTGGCGCAGCACGGCGGCGAAGTCGCGGGCGTTGATCTCCAGGTGCTGGGGCTCGGTGCCGTGGCCGTAGAGCACGGTGGGCACCTTGCCGTCGCGGCGGGCCTGGCGCGACGCGCCCTTGCCGGTGCGGGTACGCACGGCGGCGGTCAGCTTGTTGGGGGCGTTCTTGGCCATTTCGTGTTGCTCCTCTATTGCGGTACTGCGGTCAGATCGTCAGCACGGCAGGGTCACAACACTTGAAGTAGTTCCCGCCGATAACGGTGGTCCAAAAGGTCCACCCTCGCCGTGACGCCAGGTCAGGGTAGCAAAGACCGAGGCGCCGCCGAAAATCGGACCGGGAGACCTACAGCGGATACGTGGTCTTGGTGAGCTCTTCGGACAGCTCCCAGAGCGCCTTCTGGGTGTCCACGCGACGGGCCAGCGGGCTGCGCCCGACGGGCTGGCTGGGGCCGAACTGGCCGAACCGCGGCCCGATGAAGCTGTCTCCGGGCAGGTCCTGGGACACGGCGAACAGCGTCTGACGGGCGCCGAACGACGGCTCGCTGGCGAACACCCGGTTGGCGGTCGCCATCATCCGCTCGCCGAACTTGTTTCCCGTCTGACCTTGCAGGTTGGTGGCCGAATAGCCGGGGTGGGCGGCCAGTGCGCGTACCTGCGAGCCCGAGGCCGTCAGCCGGCGCTGCAACTCGGAGGTGAACATCAGGTTGGCCAGCTTGGACTGCCCATAGGCCAGCCACGCCGAGTACGGCCGGGATTTCCAGTTCAGATCGTGCAGGCTGATCTTCCCCATCCAGTGCAGCAACGACGACACCGAGACCACCCGATCGGTGATCTTGGGCAGGAGCAGGTTGGTCAGGGCGAAATGACCCAGGTGATTGGTGCCGATCTGGCTCTCGAAGCCGTCGGCGGTCCGGCTCAGCGGGACCGCCATGATGCCGGCGTTGTTGACCAGCACGTCGACGCTCTCGACGGTGTCGGCGAACTCGTGTACCGAGGCCAGGTCCTGCAAATCGAGCTTGCGTACCTCGACGATGCCACCGGTCATCGTCTCGGCCGCTGCGGTGCCCTTCTCCAGGTTGCGGACCGCAACGGTGACCTTGGCGCCGACGCGGGCGAGCTCACGCGCGGTGACGAGCCCCAGCCCGCTGTTGGCGCCGGTGACGATCACCCTGCGGCCGGAAAACGAGGGCAGGTCGGCGCTGGTCCATCCACTCATGTTGACCACCCTACGGGTGGCTCTCGATCACTTCTTGGCGACGTTGAAGCCCGCGATGATCGATTCGATGTCGGGACCCTGTGCTGCAGCTTCGTCGGCGTAGGTCGTGACGGTCAGCTGGATGAGATAACGCTGCGGGGGCTGCAGCCCGTCGTTGGCGATGATCACGCGGTTGTAGCTCTGCATGCGCTTGTCGTTGAGGTCGTAGCTGCCCTCGATCATCGCCGACGGGAAGCCCTTCCAGTCCGCGGTGGATGCGTTGAGCTGCTTGAAGTTCTGCGACAGCTGAGCGTCGGCGTAGCCGTGGTCCTTCAGGGCCTTGGGCACGTCGAAATCACCGTGCAAGGCGAACGCGAGCATCATCGCGGTGGGGTAGGTGTCACCTTTGGCGATCATCCGGGTACCCGGGGCCAGGTTCGGATTGTTGTACGGATGCCACCCCGGTGGGCTCGGCATGGTCACCGTCAGATGCGGGATCTTCTCGGGCGCGATGGGCTCGCCGACGACACCGGAGTCCTCCAGGTACTGCCAGAGCGGCACCGGCTGATTGTCCGCAGGGGCGGGCGGAGGGGTCGAACTCGTCGTCCAGATCGACTTGTAGTCAGGCGTTTCGGCGCCGCAACCGGTGACCAGCATCGCCAGTGCGCCGGCCGTGGCGAGCAGCCGCTTCACAGAATCTCGCGCACCGAATCGATCGGCCGGGCCAACCGGGTGCCCTTGTCGGTGACGACGAACGGGCGCTCGATCAGGATCGGGTTCGCGGCCATCGCATCGAGCAGTTCGTCGTCGGAGGCATCGGCCAAACCCAGTTCGGCGTACAGGGATTCACGCTTGCGCACGGCCGTGCGGACGTCGATTCCTGCGGCTTTGATCAGCGCGGCGATGTCATCACGCGTCGGCGGCGTCTTCAGATACTGCACAACCTCAGGTTCGATCCCGTTCTCGCGCAACAGATCCAGCGTCTTGCGGGAGGTGGAGCATTTGGGGTTGTGGTAGATGACGGCGGCGGGCCGCCCATCGGATGCAGCCATCTAGGCCGACCCGTCGAACAGTCCGGTGACCGAACCGTTGTCGAACACCGCGCGGATGGTGCTGGCCAGCAGCGGTGCGATGGACAGCACGGTCAGCTGCGGGAACTTCTTGTCGTCGGTGATCGGCAGCGTGTTGGTGACGATCACCTCACGGGCTCCGCAGTCGGCCAGGCGCTGGGCGGCCGGATCGGACAGCACGCCGTGGGTGGCGGCGATGATCACGTCCTTGGCGCCGTCCTCACGCAGCAGCTTGACCGCGCCGGCGATGGTGCCGCCGGTGTCGATCATGTCGTCGGTCAGGATGCAGGTCTTGCCCGCGACCTCGCCGACGACGCGGTTGGCCTTGACCTGGTTGGGCACCAGCGGGTCACGGGTCTTGTGGATGAAGGCCAGCGGGACGCCGCCGAGCGCGTCGGCCCATTTCTCGGCCACGCGCACACGGCCGGAGTCCGGCGACACCACGACCACGTCGGAGTCGGCGTACTTATCGCCGATGTAGCCGCATAGCAGCGACTGCGCCCGCATGTGGTCCACGGGGCCGTCGAAAAAGCCCTGGATCTGGTCGGTGTGCAGGTCGACCGAGACGATGCGGTCGGCGCCCGCGGTCTTGAGCAGGTCGGCGACCAGGCGGGCCGAGATGGGCTCACGGCCGCGGTGCTTCTTGTCCTGACGCGCATAGGGGTAGAACGGCAGGACCGCGGTGATCCGCTTGGCGCTACCCCGCTTGAGTGCGTCGATCATGATGAGCTGTTCCATGAGCCACTGGTTGAGCGGCGCCGGATGACTCTGCAGGACGAACGCGTCGCAGCCGCGTACAGACTCGTCGAACCGGACGAAGATCTCGCCGTTGGCAAAGTCCCGGGCGGTCTGTGCGGTCACCTCGATGTCGAGTTCCTTGGCGACCTGCTCCGCCAGCTCGGGGTGCGCACGCCCCGAGAACAGCATCAGGTTTTTTCGATTGTCGGTCCAGTCCGTGGCCACTATGGCTGCCTTCGCGGTTGGGGATCGATACGGGGCAATCGTACGTAGCGTTTCTGGTGGTTCGTAGCCGGGTTACCAGATTGCCAACACGAAACGTCGGTTCAGTCGTGCTTGCGTCGCAGCCGATAGCCATCAGCATCGAGGATTGCTGCTCGATATTGACCGCAATCCTCGGTACTACCGGTTGTCCACCGGCCGCTGGCTAAGCCTCTTCGTCCTGGGCTTTGCGTGCGGCTTCCGCGGCGGCTGAGCCCGGACGCTTGCGCTCCACCCAGCCCTCGATGGTGCGTTGGGCGTTGTCCGAGACGGCCAGCGCGCCGGGCGGGACGTCGTCGCGCAGCACGGTGCCCGCGCCGGTGTAGGCGCCATCCCCGACGGTGACCGGAGCGATGAACATGGTGTCGGACCCGGTGCGCACATGAGAGCCGACGGTGGTGCGGTTCTTGGTCTCGCCGTCGTAGTTGACGAACACGCTGGACGCGCCGATATTGCTGTGATCGCCGATGTCGGCGTCGCCGACGTAGGTCAGGTGCGGCACCTTGGTGCCGGTGCCGATGGTGGAGTTCTTGGTCTCGACGAACGCGCCGAGCTTGGACTTGGCCCCGAGGACGGTGCCTGGCCGCAGATAGGTGAACGGGCCGACGGTTGCGCCTGCACCGATCACGGCGAGCTGGCCGTGCGTACGCACCACCGATGCGCCGTCCCCCACCTCGACGTCATTCAGCGTGGAGTCCGGACCGATCTCACAGCCGGCGCCGATCTCGGTGGTGCCGAGAAGTTGGGTGCCGGGGCGGACGACGGTGTCGCGGCCGATGGTCACGTCGACGTCGATCCAGGTGGTGGCCGGGTCGACGATCGTGACGCCGGCACGCTGGTGATCGGCCACGATCCGCCGGTTTAGTTCGGCACCGAGATCGGCGAGCTGCACCCGGTCGTTGACGCCGGCGACCAGCGCGCTGTCGTCGACGTGCATGGCCCGCACGGTCCGGCCGTCCTGGCGCACGATCGCGATCACGTCGGTGAGGTACAGCTCCTGCTGTGCGTTGTTCGAGCTCAACCGGCTCAGCGCCGAGCGCAGGTCCGCGATGTCGAAGGCGTACACCCCGGCGTTGACCTCGCGGATGGCCCGCTGCGATTCGGTGGCGTCGGCCTGCTCGACGATGCCGATGACTTCGTTGTCCTGGGTGCGCAGGATGCGGCCGTAACCCGTGGGGTCGGGCACGGTGGTGGTGAGCACCGTGGCGGCGGCCGTCGCAGCGCTGTGCGTTTCGATGAGACCGGCCAGGGTGGCGGCGTCGAGCAGTGGGACATCTCCGGAGGTCACCACGACCGTGCCGGCGAATTCGTCGGGTAGTGAGCTCAGGCCGCAGGCCACGGCGTGTCCGGTGCCCAGCTGCTGGTCTTGGATGGCGACGTCGATGGTGCGGCCCAGCTTGTCGGCGAGTTCGCCGACGGCGGGTGCGATGCGTTCACGGTCGTGGCCGAGGACGACCACCAGATGTTGGGCGGCGGCGTTGGCCACGGTGTGTACCGCGTGGCTGAGCATGCTGCGGCCCGCCAGCGTGTGCAGCACCTTCGGGGTGTCCGAGCGCATTCGGGTCCCGGCCCCTGCTGCCAGTACGACGACTGCGGCCTGGGTGGTCGACACAGGTGCCCCTCTCTCCGCGTCCATTCCGCGAACGTTCGCGTCTGCTCGAGACACGCCGTCGCAAGCGCGCATTTTGCGCACGCTCGCCATCACCGATTGCTCCGTCGCCAGGACTCGAACCTGAACTATCTGAACCAAAATCAGAGGTGCTGCCGATTACACCACGACGGAATGTCCGGGAGAGACTCTAGTCGAACGGTCTAGCCTGATATACGTGGCAGCACCCGAGAAGGAAGTGCGGGCCCCCCGGGCCCGGATGACCGGCAGCGAACGACGACAACAGCTCATCGAGATCGCCAAGTCGCTGTTTGCCGAACGGGGATATGAGGGCACCTCCATCGAGGAGATCGCCCAGCGCGCCAACGTCTCCAAACCGGTGGTCTACGAGCACTTCGGCGGCAAGGAAGGCCTGTACGCCGTCGTCGTCGACCGGGAGATGTCGGCCCTACTGGACGGCATCACCTCGTCGCTGACCAACAACCGGTCGCGGGTGCGGGTCGAACGGGTGGCGTTGGCCCTGCTGACCTATGTCGAGGAACGCACCGACGGCTTTCGGATCCTGATCCGGGACTCGCCGGCCGCGATCACCTCGGGCACGTATTCGACGTTGCTCAACGATGCGGTCAATCAGGTCTCGTCGATACTGGCCGGGGACTTCTCCCGACGCGGGCTCGACCCCGACTTGGCGCCGCTTTATGCCCAGGCACTGGTCGGTTCGGTGTCGATGACGGCGCAGTGGTGGCTCGACGTGCGCGAGCCCAAGAAAGAAGTGGTGGCCGCCCATGTGGTCAACCTGATGTGGAACGGCCTGACCCACCTGGAGTCCGATCCGGTCCTGCACGACGAGTAGGTCAACTGCAACCCATGGGTTGCAGCATCGGGTGGTTATGTGCAACCCTTGGGTTGCAACAATCCCGTCAGGAAGGAACACCCACATGACCACCGACTACGACCGCATCGAGCGCGAGATCACCATCGACGCACCGGCACAACGCGTCTGGGACCTGGTGAGCGAACCAGGTTGGTACATCAACGAAGAACGGATCACCGAACACCGCATCGAGCGTGACGGCGACGTCGCCATCGTCACCGACCCCACGCATGGCAGGTTCGCGTTGCGAACCGTGACACTCGACGAGCCGCGCTATGCGGCGTTCCGGTGGCACATCGACGCCGATGACCTCGACAGCTCATCCACCCTCGTGGAGTTCTGGATCACCCCGGCATCGTCCGGCGTGGTGCTGCGGGTCGTCGAGAGCGGGTTCGCCTCGCTCGACGAGCCCGAGGCCAACCGCCGCTCCCGGTTCGACGATCACAGTGGAGGCTGGTCCGTCGAGCTGGGCATCGCCCAGAAGCATCTGGTGGGGGCCGCCGCCGATGCATGAAAATGCCTCGCCGGTACAGGTTTTCGCTGCGCTTGCCGACGACAGCCGGTGGCAGGTTCTGGTTGCCCTCGGCCGTCGGCCCGCGTCTGCGTCGTCCCTGGCCGAGGAACTCCCGATCAGCCGCCAGGCCATCGCCAAACATCTGAAAGTGCTCACCGATGTCGGCCTGGTGGCGGCCACCCGGGTCGGGAGAGAGATCAGGTACGAGGCGGTGGGGGCTCGGCTCAGTGAGGTGGCGCGGCGGCTCGACGGCATCGCCGCGGGTTGGGAACGCCGGCTTGCCAGGATCAAGGACGCTGTGGAGCGGGAAAGCTGACGGTCCGTCAGCCCACATCCCGCGATAGGAGGTCCGCCGTCGTCTCCCGCCGCACCAACACCCGTGACGTGCCGTCGCGCACCGCCACCACGGGTGGGCGGCCCACCATGTTGTAGGTCGAGGCCATGCTGTGTTGGTAGGCCCCGGTGCAGGCGACGGCCAGCAGGTCGCCGGCGTGGATATCGGCGGGCAGTTCGACGTCGTGGACGATCTCGTCGCCCGCCTCGCAGTGCCGGCCCACCACCGTGGCCACCATCGTCGGCCCCAGCGCGTGACGATTCGCCACGGCCACAGTGTATTTCGCGCCGTAGAGCGATACCCGCGGGTTGTCGCTCATACCGCCGTCGACCGCGACGAAGGTGCGGCCGCCGGGCTGGGACTTCACGCCGTGTACCCGGTACAGCGTCACCCCGGCCCGGGCGCTGATGGCCCGGCCGGGTTCGACGACCAGACGCGGCCGTGGAAACCGCTCCGCAGCGCACGCTGTGGTCAGTGCGTCGTCGACGACGGCGGCGAACGCGCCGGTGTCGAGGGCTGCGTCCCCACGGACATACGGAACCCCGTGCCCGCCACCGATGTTGAGCTCGGTCAGCAACACGCCGTGTTCAGCGCGGATGTCGGCCATCGCGCCGATCAACCGGTGCACAGCCTCGCCGTAGGGGGCGGGATCGGTGATCTGCGAACCGATATGGCAGTGCAGCCCAACCAGATCGAGGTTGGGGGTGGCCAGAATGCGGGCGGCGGCGCGGGCGGCCCGGCGATCGGCCAGCGCGAAGCCGAACTTCTGATCGGTCACACCCGTGGTGACCGCTCGATGCCCGTGGATGTCGATGTCGGGGGTGACCCGGATCAGCACCTGCTGGGGCCGGCGCACCAGCCCGGCCAGGTAGGTGATCTCCATCGGGCAGTCGATCACGATCCGGCCCACCCCGACGTCGATCGCATCACGCAGCTCGTCGCACGACTTCGCGTTGCCGTGCAGCGCGATGCGCTTCGGGTCGACGCCGCCGGCCAAAGCCGTCGCCAGCTCGACTGCCGAACACACATCCACCCCCAGGCCTTCCTCGGCAGCCCAGCGTGCGACCGCCGTGGTCAACAGCGACTTTCCGGCGTAGACCACCTCGGTTTGGCCGAGGGCGGCCCGGTAGCGCCGGGCACGGGTCCGAAAATCGGTCTCGTCCAGCACATAGGCCGGGGTGCGGTACTCGTCGGCGATGTCGGTCAAGGCCACCCGGCCGACGGTGATCCGGCCCTGCTCGTCGACGCCGGTGGTCAGCGGCCAGATGTTCGGGTCGAGCCGCGGTCGGGTGGCGCCGCGAAGTGAAGGCAGGATGTCCAGCAGGGTCATGACTTCAACGTGGACCGCGGCGGCTGGGCTGTCAGCGGGCTTGACGATCCCTTGACGCCGGCGGGTTCAATCTTGACGGTCTCAGGCCTAACTCCGGCCGAACGACCGCGTCTCTGTGCTGGTGGCGATGAACCCGTTGCCCTTGACGGGGTCGGCCATCCGGCAGGCCAGCCGGATGTCGTCGGTGTGGACGCACGTGGCGTTGCCCGCCTCGAACCGTTGGCCGGCGGGCAGCATCGGCGCCTCGTCCTCGGTGAGGCCGTCGACCGGGCTGAGTGGCGTGTCGGTGTGGGTGAAGGTCATCGGAATCGCGCCGTTGGTGGTGCCGTAACTGAACAGGTGCGCCAGGTTGGCATCGTTGGGCGCACCGACGAAGGGCCCACGGCAGTCCAGGGCGTACATCGCGCGGTGCTGGGTGGTCATGCAGACGAAGCCGTCGGGGGTGCGGAACCCCTGAACCGGAAATCCCTGGCCCTCGCGCAGGACGTACTGCGCCGGATCGACGGCGGGGTAGGCGGCGAAGTCGGGGATACCGTCCGGTCCTAGGTGCGTCGGTATGGCCTCGTGGGTGGACTGCGATGTCTCCCGATTGGTCAGCCAGATCATCGCGAGCGCCACCGTCAGCACCACCGCGAGCGCCGCCGCCCAACGCTTCATCGGTCCATGATCGCCCCGCAGAGATCGGGGCGGAGCCGAATTCCCCGCCCCGTAGAATGGCCCTCATCATGACCGCACCGGGGCACAACCATGTCCAGACCCCGATCGCGGGTCTCGTCGAGCTGGCATTGACCGATCCGTCCCTGCAGGACGTGCTTCGCCGCGCCGCCGACCGGCCCGTCGATCTCTCGCTCGTCGGGCCGCCCAGCGCCCGCGTGCTGGTGGCTGCCGGACTGGCCCAGCAGGGCCCGTTGCTGGTGGTCGCCGCCACCGGCCGCGAGGCCGACGATCTGACCGCCGAGCTGCGCGGCGTGCTCGGCGATGCGGTCGCGCTGTTCCCGTCCTGGGAGACGCTGCCGCACGAGCGGTTGTCCCCAGGTGTCGAGACGGTGGCCGCCCGGTTGTTGCTGTTGCGCCGGCTGGCCCACCCGGAGGACGAGCTGCTCGGCCCGCCGCTTCGGGTGATCGTCACCACCACGCGTTCGCTGCTGCAGCCGATGGCCCCCGATGTGGTGAGTACCGAACCGGTCACTCTCACCGTCGGTGCGGAGGCCGAGTTCCAGAGCGTCGTCGCCAACCTGGTCGACCTGGCCTACACCCGCGTCGACATGGTCGGCAAACGCGGGGAGTTCGCCGTGCGCGGTGGCATCCTCGACATCTTCCCGCCCACGGCCGAGCATCCGGTCCGCGTCGAGTTCTGGGGCGACGAGATCTCCGAGATGCGGATGTTCTCGATCGCCGATCAGCGTTCGATCCCCGAGATCCCGGTGCAGAACGTGGTTGCCGTGCCGTGCCGCGAACTGTTGATGACCCCCGATGTGCGCGAGCGTGCCGCGGTGCTCGCCCAGGAGCACCCCACCCACGAGAACAGCGTGCCGGGCAGCGTGCCCGACATGCTGGCCAAGCTCGCCGAGGGCATTCCGGTCGACGGGATGGAGGCGCTGCTGCCGCTGCTGCATCCGGTGCAGCCCACGACGCTGACGCACCATCTGCCCGAGGGCGCCCCGGTGCTGCTGTGCGACCCGGAGAAGGTGCGGACCCGGGCCGCCGATCTGATCAAGACCGGGCGGGAGTTCCTGGAGGCCTCCTGGTCGGTGGCCGCGGTCGGTGGCGATGCGCCGATCGACGTCGAGGCGCTGGGCGCATCCGGATTCGTCCCGTTCGAGCAGGCGCACCAGGACGCCGTCGCCGGTGGTCACCCGTGGTGGACGCTGAGCCAGCTGCCTGACGGCAAGGCCAGCGAGCTCGATCTGCGGCAGTCTCCGTCGGCCCGCAGTCAGCAGAGTCTCGAAGAGATCTTCGCGATGCTGCGGGCTCACGTGGCCACCGGCGGGTATGCCGCGGTGGTCACCCCGGGTACCGGTACCGCCCACCGCGTGGTGGAGCAGCTCGGCGAATCCGATACGCCCGCAGCGATGTTGGAACCCGGAGCGGCCCCCAAGCCCGGCGTGGTCGGGGTGCTGAAGGGGCCCCTGCACGAGGGCGTGATCCTGCCCGGGGCGAACCTCGTCATCATCACCGAGACGGACCTGACCGGCAACCGGGTGACGGCCTCGGAAGGCAAAAGGCTTGCGGCCAAACGCCGCAACGTCGTCGATCCGTTGGCGCTGACCGCCGGGGATCTGGTGGTCCACGATCAGCACGGCATCGGCAAATTCGTCGAGATGACCGAACGGGTGGTCGGCGGCGCCCGCCGCGAATACCTGGTGCTGGAGTACGCATCCTCGAAACGCGGTGGCGGATCGGATCGGTTGTATGTGCCGATGGATTCGCTGGATCAGCTGTCGCGTTATGTCGGTGGCGAGGCGCCATCGCTGTCCAAACTCGGCGGCAGCGACTGGGCCAACACGAAAACCAAGGCGCGCAAGGCCGTTCGTGAGATCGCCAGTGAGCTGGTCGCGCTGTACGCCAAGCGACAGTCCGCACCGGGTCACGCGTTCGGCCCCGACACTCCGTGGCAGAACGAGATGGAGGATGCGTTCGGCTTCACCGAGACCATTGACCAGATGACCGCGATCACCGAGGTCAAATCCGATATGGAGAAGCCGGTTCCGATGGACCGGGTGATCTGTGGCGACGTGGGTTACGGCAAGACCGAGATCGCGGTGCGGGCGGCATTCAAGGCCGTGCAGGACGGTAAGCAGGTCGCGGTTCTGGTGCCGACGACGCTGCTGGCCGACCAGCATCTGCAGACCTTCACCAACCGGATGGCGGGTTTCCCGGTGACGGTCAAGGGGCTGTCGCGGTTCACCGATCCGGCCGAGTCACGGGCCACCCTGGAGGGGATGGCCGACGGATCGGTCGACGTGGTGATCGGGACGCACCGGCTGTTGCAGACGGGTGTGACCTGGAAAGACCTGGGCCTCATCATCGTTGACGAGGAGCAGCGGTTCGGCGTCGAACACAAAGAACACATCAAGTCGATGCGCACCCACGTCGACGTGCTCACCATGAGCGCCACGCCGATCCCGCGCACCCTGGAGATGAGCCTGGCCGGCATCCGCGAGATGTCGACGATTCTCACCCCGCCCGAGGAGCGCTATCCGGTGCTGACCTACGTCGGCCCGCAGGACGACAAGCAGGTGGCCGCGGCGTTGCGGCGTGAGCTGCTGCGGGACGGGCAGGTCTTCTACATCCACAACCGGGTACGCACCATTGACCAGGCTGCGGCGCGCATTCGTCAAATGGTGCCCGAAGCCCGGGTCGTCGTCGCCCATGGACAGATGAACGAGGAGACGCTGGAGAAGACCGTCGAGGGCTTCTGGAACCGTGAATACGACATCCTGGTGTGCACCACGATCGTCGAGACCGGCCTGGACATCTCCAACGCCAACACGCTGATCGTCGAACGAGCCGACACCTTCGGGTTGTCGCAGCTCCATCAGCTGCGTGGCCGGGTGGGCCGCAGCCGCGAACGCGGATACGCTTACATGCTCTACCCGCCCAATTCCCCGCTGACCGAGACCGCCTACGACCGGTTGGCCACCATCGCCCAGAACAATGAGCTGGGTGCCGGTATGGCCGTGGCGATGAAGGACCTGGAGATCCGCGGCGCGGGCAACGTACTGGGCGCCGAGCAGTCCGGTCACGTGGCCGGGGTGGGTTTCGATCTCTATGTGCGTTTGGTCGGCGAAGCGGTGGAGGCCTACCGGGCTGCGGCTGACGGGAAAACCGTTGCCACAGCAGAGGAACCGAAAGAGGTGCGGGTCGATCTGCCGGTCGATGCGCACCTGCCGCCGGAGTACATCGGCAGTGACCGGTTGCGGTTGGAGGGTTACCGACGGCTGGCCGCGGCCACCGATTCCGGTGCCGTCGACTCGGTGGTTGAAGAACTGGTCGACCGCTACGGCCCCCTGCCCGAGCCGGCGCGGCGCCTGGTCGCGGTCGCGCGGCTGCGGCTGTTGTGCCGGGAGTACGGCATCACCGAGATCGGCGCGGTGTCGGCGTCGACCATCAAGCTGTCACCGGTGGTGCTTCCCGATTCCGCGCAGTTGCGGCTCAAGCGGATGTACCCGGGCGCGCACTATCGGGCCACCACCTCGGTGGTCCAGGTGCCCATCCCGCGTGAAAGTGACGGCATCGGCTCGCCCCGGATCCGCGACCTCGACATTGTCCGAATGGTGGCCGGTCTGGTGCTGGTGATCAACGGACAGACCGAGGGCAGCGTCGACATCACCGCGAATCTGTAATTTTTTTCTTCGGGCTGATCGCCTGGTGACACCGCATTTTTGGACAGTCACGCCGGCTGAATCGTCCAACCGCTGTTAACGCCTCGGTGCGCAGGTCCGACATATATGCGGGGGGTCAAGATATTGCATGGTCGTCTGTGCAAGAGGCGGCAAATCGTCGGCCAAAGGGCGGACATGCAATTTCCCAAACCGAACATCACGCGACTGCCGTCTATTGGCGACTCGTCGTGGTGACGCAAGGCGAAGGAGTGACCATGAACTACAAGAAGTTGGCAGCAACCACAACGATGGCCGGTGCACTGGGACTGGGCGCGTTGGGCCTGGGTACAGGCCTCGCGCAGGCCGTTCCAACTGTGCCCCCGCCGCCTCCGGTGCCCGGGCCGGCGGTACCCAACATGGGTACGCCGAATGTGAACGTGCCGGGCGTGAATGTTCC
>NZ_JBVAXU010000004.1:183279-644356 GCF_055419505.1 Mycobacterium sp. IDUB_9
TCCTGATGTGAACGTGCCGGGCGTGAATGTTCCTGATGTGAACGTGCCGGGCGTGAATGTTCCTGATGTGAACGTGCCGGGCGTGAATGTTCCTGATGTGAACGTGCCGGGCGTGAATGTTCCTGATGTGAACGTGCCGAGCGTGAATGTTCCGGACGTGAACGTGCCGAGTGTCAACGTTCCGGACGTGAACGTGCCCACCGTCAGGTTCCCTGAGGTAGACAATTTCTTCCGGCAGACGAATGGCAACGTTGCACCCGGTCAGCTGATGAATTCGCCGACCATCAACGGTGTTGCGAATCCGTTCTTCGGAATCCCGCCTGGTCAGCTCAAGACGCTGCCGACGGTGAACGGGGTCGCCAACCCGTTTTTCGACCAGACCCCGGGTCACTGGGTGATCCCGGAGGACCAGTTCCCGCCGGAGTCGTAAACCACGGCCTGTGACATGATGGCCGCCTTGCCTTCGGGCAGGGCGGCCATCCCGTGTGGGGACGCCCCGATCCCGGCGCGTCACAGCGTTGGCCGTGCTCACCAGGCGTGTCGCGGTCCGGCAACGCGTTGGTATAACCGAGACTAGGAGTCTCATCGAAATCCGTGAGGGGGTATCGCCGATGACCGTCGTATTGGTCGACCCCCGCCGCCCGTCCCTGATTCCCGTCGAAGCGATCGACCTGCTGACCGGTGACGTCCAGTACACCGAGGAAATGCCCGTGAAGGTGCCGTGGTCGCTGCCCGCCGCGCGGCCCGCATATGACGGTGAGGATGCTCCCGTTCTGCTGACCTCGGACCCGGAGCATCCGGCGGTCAAGGCCCGATTGGCGGCCGGGGACCGCTTGATCGCGGCCCCGCGGGCTCAGGCTGGGGAGCGGCTCGTGGACGCCGTGGCGATGATGGACAAGCTGCGCTCCGACGGGCCGTGGGAGAGCGAGCAGACTCACGATTCGCTGCGCCGCTATCTGCTGGAGGAGACCTACGAGCTGTTCGACGCGGTACGCGGCGGCAACGCCGACGAGCTGCGCGAAGAGCTCGGTGATGTGTTGCTGCAGGTGCTTTTCCACGCTCGCATCGCCGAGGATGCGCCCGTCCACCCGTTCAACATCGACGATGTCGCCGATTCGCTGGTGCGCAAGCTCGGCAACCGCGTGCCGGCAGTGCTTGCCGGAGAATCGATTTCACTGGACGAGCAGTTGGCACAGTGGGAGGAACGCAAGGCGCAGGAGCAGAAGGTGAAGGCCCGCGGCTCGTCGATGGATGACGTGCCGACGGGGCAGCCGGCTTTGGCGCTGGCGCAGAAGGTGTTGGCCCGGGTGGCCCAGGCCGGGCTGCCTGCGGATCTGGTGCCGGCGGCCCTGACGTCGGTGGTGGTTTCGGCAGATGCCGACGCCGAGAATGACTTGCGCAGTGCGGTTTTGGAGTTCATGGACAGGGTGCGTGCGGCGGAGTCCGACGTGGCGGCCGGCCGCCGTGGCGAGGACGTTCCCGAGGAACTCGACGTGACACCGCTCGGGTCGATCACCGAGGCCGAGTGGCGGGAGTACTGGCCGGGCGCGATTGCCGAGCCCGAGCCCGATGCGGACGACGAGTTTGACGACGACTCCGATGCTGGCGACGACGACCTTGCTGCCGCCGACGACGAATCAGACGACGAATCCGACGATGCAGACGGTTACGCAGTCGATCTCGACTCCGTCGAAGCGAGCGCCGAGGATTCCGGCGATGACGCCGCCTCAGAACCGGCCGTCGCCGACGTCGAGGAGCCTGACGTCGACGATCCTGAGGTTGCCTCCGAACGAGACGGCGACGACCCGGGCGAGTCGGCCAAGTCGGACTGACTGCCGAGCTGCCCGCCTATGCGCGACAAAGTCGCGGATAGCGCCCCCACTGGCCACTCACGTCTCTGCAGCATCGCTGCGTAGGTCCCTTGAGCCGACATAACTCGCATCGGACTCACGCGCAACGCGTTTCGGGGTGTCCACTTACGAGCGACTCTGTCGCTGACAGGTGGGCAGGCCAAAACCTGATGCCAACGGGTCTGACGATGCTGGAGAGTGTTGTGTGGCCAGAGTGTTGGGGTTATTGATTCTGTTGAGGCCAGGTTGGCGATTTCAGCGACTTTGTCGCTCGTAGGCGGGCAGCACGGCCTCCTGTCCCGAGCGGGGTGCTGCTGCGGCGCCTGTGACCGAAAGTAATCGTGAAGCCCTGGATGTGACGTCGACGGCGGGGCAGCATGGGACGCGGACCTGGTGCCGTAACGAACCGACAACGGCACGGTTTCGGCTCGAGACCGCCGGCTTGTGCGGTCACCGGATCGGCCCTACGAGCCCTACGGTGTGGCGATGCGGGTACTGCGGATCGCTGCCGTCGTCCTGGCGCTCAGTCTGGGAATGGTGGCACCGCAGGCCGTTGCGGACTGCCCGGCATCGGGATGTGACCTGCGCTCACGGATCGCGGCAGCCGATTCCTACCTGGCATCGCGGCCCGGCACCGTCGGCTATGTGCTGCGGGATCGCGCCGCGGGCACGCGCTACGCCAACCCCGGTGCGAACCAGATGATCTGGACCGCCTCCACCATCAAGCTGGCCATGGTGGTCGACCTGCTGACACGGGAACGAGCCGGTGCACTGCGGATGTCGGGCGACGACCGGCAGCTGATGGTGAACATGCTGCGAAACTCAGACAACGACGCGGCCGACTCGTTGTGGACCCGCTACGGCGGGGCCGATCACAAGGCGTTCAACGCCGGCTTCCCCCGTTACGGCATGACCGACCTGCGGCCGCAACCGGGATTCGGTGACATGTTCCCGTACTGGGGTTTCCAGAAATCGACCACCAACGATCTCGACCGGTTGATGAATTACGCGCTGACCCAAATGAATCCGCCCGATGCGGCCGCCGTGGTGGCTGAGATGCAACGGGTCGGCGGGGAGCAACAGTGGGGGGTGTGGGGCGCGGGGCCGTCGATGAGCCCCGGCAACAAGAACGGGTGGTCGCAGGAACAGGGCGGCTGGGTCGTGAACTCGGTCGGCTTCGCCGGACCCAACCAGCGCTACACGCTGGCGATCATGAACGGGCTCAACGGGCAGGGCGGCTACGACGACGGCGTCGCAACCACCACCCGTCTCAGCCAAATCCTGCTCGGCCCCTGAGCTTGTCGAACGCGACGCCACCGTCGCGATTGCTCACTCGAACAGCGTCGAACCCCAGTAACCCGAGGCGTCACCCTCACGCAACCCGGGCGGGCAGGCGAAGATGGCCGTCCCGGTGTGGGTGATGTACTCGTTGAGCGCATCCTTGCGGCCCAGCTCCCGCTGCATCGGGATGAACTGCTTTTCGGGGCTGCGTACGAACGCGATGAAGAACAAGCCGGCGTCCAGATGGCCGAATCCGTCGGAACCGTCGGTGAAGTTGTAACCGCGGCGCAGGATCTCGATGCCGCCCAGGTGGTCGGCCGAGGCCAGCCGCACGTGAGCGTCCACGTCGATCTTCGGATTGCCCTTGCCGTCGGTGATCTCGAAATCGAGCTCGTCGAATTCCTGCTGCAATCCGTTGGGGGCGCCGCTGCCCTTCTGCCGGCCGATCACCCGCTCCTGCTCCAGAAGCGTTGTCCGGTCCCAGTTCTCGATGCGCATCCGGATCCGTCGGGTGATCAGGTAGCTGCCGCCGGTGAGCCAGGCCGGCCCGTCGCCCTCGCCCACCCAGACGTTCTTGTTCAGCAGGTCGGTCTGATCGGACTTGAGGTTGTTCGTTCCGTCCTTGAATCCGAACAGGTTTCGCGGGGTGGCTTGATCGCGAGTGGTCGATGAGGTCCGGCCGAACCCCAGCTGCGAGTACCGCACCGCGACCGTCCCGAACCCGACGCGGGCCAGGTTGCGGATCGCATGCACCGCGACCTGCGGGTCGTTGGCGCACGCCTGCACGCAGATGTCGCCCCCGCTGCGGGCCGGGTCCATGGTCTCGTTGGGGAACTTCGGAAGGTCCTTGAGCTCGGCCGGCTGCTTGTCGGCGATGCCGAAGCGGTCCTTGCCGTCCTTGCGGAAAAACGACGGTCCGAACCCGATGGTCAGGGTGAGCTGTGAGGCCGGCAGGCCCAGTGCCTCACCGGTATCCGACGGCGGCGCATACGGATTACCGTCCACGGCACCGCCGTCTTCGGTCTCTTCGCCGCGCGTCATCCGTTCAGCCATCTTCGTCCACTGCTTGAGCAGCGCGATGACGTCGTCGCGGTTGTCGGAGGTGACGTCGAAGGAGCAGAAATGCATCCGGTCCTGCGCCTCGGTGATGATGCCTGCCTGCCGGTCGCCTCGAAACGGCACCGGACGGGTCAGATGTTCACCCTGCGGGGTACTGGCCGCAGAGGCGTGGCCGGCCAGCGCACCCGCGCCGGCCGCACCGACTACCGCGGCGGTGACCCCGGCGGCGCCGAACAGCTTGCGCCGGGAGAATCCGGCGGACTGCTCGGCGTCCGGGGTGGATTCCGGAGAATCACTGCTTGGCGATGACACCTTGTACCTGGCTCACTTCTTTGCTCAGCGCGTCGATGGCGCGCGACAGTTCCTGGCGTTGCGGCTCGGTCACCTTGTCGTAGGAGACGAAGCCGTCGCCGTCACGATACTTCTCCAGCAACTTCTCGACGTCGGCGAAGCGCTGGTCCACCCGCTTGCCCAGCTCGGCGTCGCGCTCGTCGAGGATCGGCCGCACCGACGCCACCGCGGTCTGCGAACCTTCGACGTTGGCCCTGAAGTCCCACAGGTCGGTGTGGCTGAAGATGTCCTCTTCGCCGCTGATCTTGCTCATCGCGATCTCGTCGAGCAGGCCCTGTGCGCCACCGGCGATCTGGGTGGAGTCGATGGTCCAGTCCGGTGCCTTGACCCCGGCCTGGAGCTCCTTGACGTCGAAGATCAACTGGTCGCCGAGCGCGTTGGCATCCGGTTGGAGGCCCGTGACCCACAGTTGCTTTTCCAAAGCGTGGAAACCGGTCCACTTCTGCCCGGGCTCCAGGTCGGCCTCGCGCAGGTCGACTCGCGGGTCGAGATCGTTGGGGAACGACTCGGCCACTGGCTCGATGCGCTCCCAGTAGACGCGCGCAGTCGGGTAGAGGTCCTTGGCCTTGGCGATGTCCTTGGCCTTCACCGCGGCGACGAACTCCTCGGTGGCCGGCACCAGGGCGTCGACCTGGCTGTTCACGTACCGCTTGTAGCTGTCGGCGGCGTCCTTGAACTTGCCCTCGGTGTCGACCTGTACGGCCTCACCGGACACGACGAAATTGCCGCGGATGCCCTCGCCGACCATGCCGGGGCGGCACGAGGTCTGGTACGTGCCGGGCTGGGTGAGCTGAACGATCAGCTGGCGCTTGAGCCCGGGGGAGATGTTCTCCACCTCACCCATGACCCGCTCGCCCTCGCCGTAGACGTAGAACTCGGTGACCTTGTCGCCGCTGTTGGTGACGACGAAGGTGCTGGGCCCGGTCGTCGCGGTGGTCCCGGACAGCTTGCACTCGGTATCGGAGGCATCGACGGTGATCTGTGCGGACTTGGCCCCGTCGCCGCTCGCACTGCCGCTGTCGGCCTCCTTGGCCTGGCAGGCGGTCATCGAGATCCCGGCCAGCACCGCGGCGGTGGCCGCGAAACCGGTCTTGACGGCAGGGGTGATCTTCACTTGGTCGACCTTTCGGATGCAGTGGAGGTTTCCGGCTCGATGGCCGGCTCGATGGTCGGCTCGGAGGAAGTCTCTGAGGAAGGCGAAGCACTGGCCGACGCCGCGGTCCGCAGCGGCTTCAGGAACAGCGCCAACACCACGACGATGTAGGCGAGCCACGCGCCGAACTGCAGCACGGTCGGCGTCGGGTCGATGTTGAAGACGCCCTGGATGATCTCGCCGTACCAGGCTGACCAGTCGAACGCGCCACTCATGTCGAAGGCCTTGGCGCTGAGCCCGGGGATCCAGCCGACGGTCTGCAGCGCCTTGATGCCGTACGCCAGGATTCCCGCGGCCACCACGATCAGGAAGATGCCGGTGTAGGAGAAGAACTTGGCGAGGTTGATCCGGACAGCGCCCGCGTACATGCCGTAGGCGATCGCCGCGGCGATCAGCACGCCGATGATCAGGCCGGTCAGCGGCCAGAGCGTCTCCGCTTCGGCGTAGCCGACCATGAACAGCGCGGTCTCGACACCTTCACGTCCCACCGCCAGGAAGGCCAGCAGCGCCACCGCGAGGCCGCCGGTGTCCAGAGCCTGCGACATCTCGCCGCGCAGCTGGCCGGATATCGAGGCCGACGCCTTTTTCATCCAGAGCACCATGGTGGTGACGATGACGACGGCGATCAGTGAGGCGATGCCGGCGATGGCCTCGGCGCCCAGTCCGCTGATGGTGTTCTCGCCGAACTGGATGACCAGGAAGACGGTGACCGTCATGGCGATCGCGGCGCCGACACCCAGCCACACCCATTTGAGTGCGTCGCGGCGTTCGGATTTGACCAGAAATGCGACCAGGATCGAGACCACGATGGCGGCTTCGAGGCCTTCCCGCAAACCGATCAGGCCACTGCCGAATACCTGCGAGGTGACGTTGGACGCGGCCAGCGTGCTGGTCGAAACATCCGAGATGACAGTCATCAAAGCGTCCTCGTTCGACCGGGGTGAAAACACCATGAAAAATGTAGCCTTGCCTTGCCATAGCAAGGCGTGGCTCACCTTAGCAGGGGGCCCTGTGAGACCGGCCGAGTTCACCTGCCGTTCCTCGGGCACGGGCCCGTCGCCCGACACGTCCACAGTCGCGCATGCGACGATGGCCAATCAGATCGAGCGGGGTTGAGGGAGTCCGGTGTCGCCAGTGCGTTGGCTGCGGGCTGTCGCCGTAATTGCTGCGACAGCGCTGCTGTTGGCATCCAGCTGTTCCTGGCATCTGGGCACCCCGATTCCGGAGGGTGTCCCGCCGCCGGCCGGCGATCGGGTGCCTGCGATCGATACCTATGCCAAGGGCAGACCCGCCGATCAACTGCACGAATGGGCCGCGCAGCGGGCACCCGCGATGGGCATGCCCGTCAACGCCCTAGAGGCCTACGCCTACGCCGCGCGCGTTGCCCAGGTGGAGAACCCCAACTGCAAGGTGGCCTGGACCACCCTGGCTGGGATCGGCATGGTGGAGAGCCACCACGGCACCTACCGCGGGGCGATGGTCGCGCGCAACGGCGACGTCACCCCGCCGATCCGTGGCGTGCAGTTGGACGGGACCGCCGGCAACCTGCGCATTCCTGATACCGACAAGGGCAAGTTGGACGGGGATCCGCTGATGGACCGCGCCATGGGGCCGATGCAGTTCATCCCGGAGACCTGGGGCCATTTCGGGGTGGATGCCAACAACGACGGGGTCGTGAGCCCGGACAACTTCGACGACGCGGCGCTCTCGGCCGCTGGTCTGCTGTGCTGGTACGGCAAGGACCTGTCCACCCCGAGGGGCTGGATGAATGCGCTCAAGGCCTACAACAACTCAGAGCAGTACGCCCGCATGGTCCGTGACTGGGCGACGGCCTACGCCGGTGGCCACGCCTTGTGACGCGTGTGACAAGCCCAAACGCCCCGTACCGCCGACCACGATCTAGTCTCATCCCTACACGCCGGACTCAATAAGGAGAAGCCAGTGCCCATCATCGAGCAGGTTGGAGCCCGCGAGATCCTCGACTCCCGTGGCAACCCGACGGTCGAGGTCGAGGTGGCCCTGACGGACGGCACGTTTGCTCGGGCAGCGGTGCCCTCGGGGGCGTCGACGGGCGAGCACGAAGCGGTGGAGCTGCGCGACGGCGGCTCCCGCTACGGCGGCAAGGGCGTCGAGAAGGCTGTTGAGGCCGTTCTCGACGAGATCGCCCCGGCGATCATCGGCCTGGCCGCTGACGATCAGCGTCTCGTCGATCAGGCGCTGCTGGATCTGGACGGCACGCCGGACAAGTCGCGGCTGGGCGCCAACGCGATCCTCGGTGTCTCTCTCGCGGTGGCCAAGGCTGCCGCGGACAGTGCCGCGCTGCCGCTGTTCCGCTACCTCGGTGGCCCGAACGCGCACATCCTTCCGGTGCCGATGATGAACATCCTCAACGGCGGCGCTCACGCCGACACCGGCGTGGACGTTCAGGAGTTCATGGTTGCCCCGATCGGCGCTCCCTCGTTCAAGGAGTCGCTGCGCTGGGGTACCGAGGTCTACCACTCGCTCAAGGCCGTGCTGAAGAAGCAGGGCCTGTCCACCGGGCTCGGCGATGAGGGCGGCTTCGCCCCCGACGTCGCGGGCACCAAGGCGGCTCTGGACCTGATCGCGACAGCCATCGAGGCCACCGGGTTCAAGCTCGGCAGCGATGTGGCGCTGGCGCTGGACGTCGCCGCCACCGAGTTCTACACGGAGGGTTCGGGTTACGCCTTCGAGAAGGAGACCCGGACCGCCGATCAGATGGCCGAGTTCTACGCCGGCCTGATCGACGCCTACCCGCTGGTGTCGATCGAGGACCCGCTGTCCGAGGATGACTGGGACGGCTGGGTGTCGCTGACCTCGGCCATCGGCGACCGGGTGCAGCTGGTCGGCGACGACCTGTTCGTCACCAACCCGGAACGCCTGGAGGACGGCATCGAGCGCGGCGCCGCCAACGCGCTGCTGGTGAAGGTCAACCAGATCGGCACGCTCACCGAGACGCTGGATGCCGTTGCGCTGGCCCACAACAGCGGCTACCGCACGATGATGAGCCACCGCAGCGGTGAGACCGAAGACACCACCATCGCCGACCTCGCGGTCGCGGTGGGTAGCGGTCAGATCAAGACCGGCGCCCCGGCCCGCAGCGAGCGGGTGGCCAAGTACAACCAGCTGCTGCGCATCGAGGAGGCTCTCGGCGACGCCGCGCGTTACGCCGGCGATCTCGCGTTCCCTCGGTTCGAGGCCAAGTAACGCAGGCGTCTGCGCACCGATACGTCGATGTCCGAAGCGAAGCGGCCTGATCCGAAGCGGCGGTCCCCGGCCTCCCGACCCGGCAAGCCGGGCAAGGCCGGGGAGTCGAATCGGCCGCGCGCTTCACAACCCAAGCGCCGGACGGCTGAGTCCCGTCCGGCGCAGGGCGCGCCGGACGCCGACGAGGCGGTCACCAAAGCCATTGCGGTGCAAGCTCAGCAGCAGGCCGAGCTGCAGTCCGAACAGCGGTTCGGGTCGACTGCGCGCCGGGCCGCAATTCTGGCCGCGGTGGTGTGCGTGCTGACCCTGACCATCGCCGGGCCGGTCCGCACCTACTTCGGCCAACGCACCGAGATGAAACAACTCAAGGCCAGCGAGGAGCAGTTGCGCGCCAAGATCGCCGACCTGGAGCAGCAGAAGGTCAAACTGGCCGACCCGGTCTACATCGCGGCCCAGGCCAGGGAGCGGCTCGGTTTCGTCATGCCCGGCGACACCCCGTATCAGGTGCAGCTTCCCCAGGGGGCCATCGATTCCGGTGAGCCAGGGGAGGCGGTGCTGCCTGGTTCGACCGTGCCCGCCGGCCAGCCCTGGTACACCTCGCTGTGGCACACGATTGCCGATGAACCGCACGGGGTTTCGCCCGCCTTCGGCGGAACGCCGGGTGCGCCTCCTCCGGGTGGGCCGCCCGTCCCACCGCCGCCGGCCGAGCCCAGAGGTCCCCATGGTTGATCCCGCCGACATCGAGGCCGTGGAGCGGCAACTGGGCCGTGAGCCGCGTGGCGTTCTGGAGATCGCCTACCGCTGCCCGAACGGCGAGCCCGGGGTGGTGAAGACTGCCCCGAGATTGCCTGATGGCACGCCGTTCCCGACGTTGTACTACCTGACGCACCCGGCGCTCACCGCGGCTGCCAGCCGGCTGGAATCCTCCGGATTGATGCGGGAGATGACCGAGCGCCTGCAGGAGGATGAGGAGCTGGCGGCCGCATACCGGCGGGCGCACGAGTCGTATCTGGCCGAGCGGGATGCGATCGAATCGCTGGGTACCACTTTCACCGGGGGCGGCATGCCGGACCGGGTCAAATGCCTGCACGTGGTGATGGCGCACTCATTGGCAAAAGGCCCCGGGGTCAACCCCTTTGGTGACGAGGCGCTCGCGGTACTGTCGGTCGAGCCCGCGATGGCGGGAATTCTGGACCGAGAGGTATGGGTTTGAGGCGGGTCGGCGCAATCGACTGTGGCACCAACTCGATTCGGCTGTTGATCGCCGACTTCGTGGACGGAAAGCTGCGGGACGTGCACCGCGAGATGCGGGTCGTGCGGCTGGGTCAGGGTGTCGACGCCACCGGCGAGTTCGCTCCGGAAGCGTTGGTGCGCACCGAATCCGCGCTGGCCGACTATGCGGCCCTGATGGCTGAGCACTCGGTGACGGCGGTGCGCATGGTCGCCACCTCGGCCGCGCGGGATGCCGGCAACCGCGACGAGTTCTTCGCGATGACCGCACGCCTGCTGGGCAAGGTGGTCGCGGGGGCGGTGGCCGAGGTGATCACCGGCACCGAGGAAGCCGAGCTGTCGTTCCGCGGTGCGGTCGGTGAACTCGACCCTGACGCAGGCCCGTTCGTCGTGGTCGATCTGGGTGGCGGCTCAACCGAATTGGTGCTGGGCGAGGCGGCCGTGCAGGCGAGCTTCTCCGCCGACATCGGGTGTGTCCGGCTCACCGAACGGTGCCTGCACTCCGATCCGCCCACCGTGGACGAGGTGGAGCAGGCGCGGGTGGTGGCTCGTGACGGCCTGGCCGAGGCGTTGCGGGCGGTGCCGGTCGAAGGTGCGCGCACGTGGGTGGGTGTGGCCGGGACGATGACCACGCTCTCGGCGCTGGCGCAGCACATGAGCACATACGATCCCGACGCAATTCACCTGTCCCGCATCGGGTTCGACGATCTGCTCGGGGTGTGTGAGCAGCTGATCGGAATGACCAAAGCCGAACGCCTGGCACTGGGGCCGATGCATGCCGGCCGTGCCGACGTGATCGGCGGCGGTGCCATCATCGTCGAGGAGTTGGCGGCCGTTCTCCGGCAGCGGGCCGGGATCGGCGAACTGGTGGTCAGCGAACATGACATTCTCGACGGCATCGCGCTGTCGATCGCCTGATCCGCTCTTCTTTGCGCGCCGACTTCTACGCCTGGGTCGTTAACCCACGCGATCACAGCCCTGGTGTGGAAAGTGACGAATGCACCTGTGGCGGGGGTTGATCGTTTTCTACTGTGGGGTCGTTGAACCACGCGATCACAGCCCTGGTGTGGAAAGCGACGAATGCACCCGGGCAGCGCGGGATCCCACACATAAAACAACGGCCGAACGCGGTTACCCGCGTTCGGCCGTTGGCTTGACTACTTAGATCAGGACACGGTCCCGTGGTTGCTCGCCGGAGCGACCGCCGGGGCCGGGGCGGGCGTGATGACCGGCTGGGTGGCGGCCGGAACCAGCGCGGGCTCGGAGCCGGGGGCAGCAGGTGCTGCCGGAGCAGCCGGTGCACCCGGTGCACCCGGAGCCGGAGCGGCCGGTGCAGCGGGAGCGCCCGGTGCAGCGGCGGGCACACCCTCAGCGGGCACGCCCTCGGCCGGCGAGATCGCGGTGGCGGCGTTGCCCGCACCCGTGGCGGCCGGTGCACCTTCGGAGACCGGCGTGCCGTGTGCGACCGGGGTCGACTCGGCGCCCGGTGCCGGAGCGGCCGGAACGGCTTCGGTGCCGGCCGGGGTTGCCGCCGGGGCGCCCGGAGCGGCGGGGGTTGCGGCCGGAGCACCCGGCGCAGCCGGGGTGGCGGCAGGCAGGTCCGTCGCGCGGCTACCTGCGCCGGTGCCGGCCGGTGCAGCCGGGACGGCGGCAGGCGCGGGTGCCGGGGAAGCGGCGGCCGGAGCAGCAGCCGGAGCGCCGGCGGCGGGTGTGGCAGCCGGTGCGGCGGCGGCAGCCGGAGCCGCGGCGGGGGCCGGACGCTTGGGGGCGCCGGCGGCCGGGGCTGCGGCGGGCGCAGCGGTCTTGTCCCACGCCAGGACGTCATGGCCGCCGGCGTTGTAGACGACGGAGGTCGGCTGGTCGCCGGTCACGTCGAAGTAGATCTTGCCGCTGGTCTTCTGGCCCTGGGCCAGGGTGGCCGGGTTGACGCCCTGCGTGCTGGGCACCTGGAACAGCGCACGGTAGTTCTGGCCGTCAGCGGCGCGGATGTTGAAGTTGGAGACGATCGGCGTCACCGAGCCCTCGAGGGCTTCGTTGGTCGCGGTGACTTCCCACAGGGTGCCGCGGGGCGTGTAGTTGATGGTGTCAGTGCTGGGCTTCAGGTCGGTGACCGTCCAGCTCTGGGTGCCGCCGTCCAGCTTGCCCTGGCTGCCGAGCGCAGCGGTGGTGACGGCACTGTCCTCGGCGGCGTCGGCGAGCGCCATCGGGGCGCTTGCGACGATCGCCGCGGCGGCGATAGCCGCTCCGGCAAAGGCCGTACTGATATTCGTCTTCTTCAAGGCGTTCACTCCTGACTGGTCCAAAAAGAGGTGGCAGGCCCCCCGGCAGTGGGACACCCACTTCATGCGAAGTTATCAGCTTAAGAGGACGGTTAGGAACAGTAGTTCACAGTTTCTGCCATCGGCGCCTGGCAGAAAGCGGTGTCGACCTGGTGTCCGACGCTGCTGGCCGGGTCCAAATGCGACCGTGACCTGGCCGTTCGCCGCGTCATCGAATCTCGATGAGCGGTAATGCCTGTCCTACCGACAGCGACAGCCGCTGGCGCCCCAGTGCAGGCCAGGCCTGTACGGCGCAGAACGGCGCGCACTGGTGTTGGGCCGAGTCCGACTGACCGGAGCGGGTGCCGACATGTACACAGCACTGGGTCAGCCGCTCCTCGATCATCGTGGACATGTCCATGAACGGTTTGACGGTCAGGCGAACGACGCGCTCGCCCAACAATTTACGGATCTTGCGGCGACGGCCGGGCAGGGCCGAGGACGCCAGCGTCAGCAGTGTTCCCATTCCCAGGTCGCAGCTCTCGCAGATGGCGCGCCAGACATCACCGATCTGAGGATGTGAGAGCGAGGACTGTTCGGAGAGCAGCCCGAGCAGTGACTCCTGCACCGCCATGCGCAGTTGGCGGGGGAGCTCGGTGTCGGCGATCCGGTTGGAGACCAGGCCCAGCTTGTCCTTGAGGCTCTCGGTGCCGATGAGCGATACCAGCGAGCGCCACTGGTCGGCGTCGTCACGGACCAGGTAGCCGACGGAACAGCAGTGCGGGTGCGAGCAGGGCAGCGCGGTCAGGTCGCGCCAGGTGACGGCGCCGCCGGTTTGTGGGCCCAGCCGCTTGAGCACCCCGGTGTGGGTGAGCCGGTTCATGGGGTCGATCGCGCCCGACCGGCCGGAACCGAACTGCGGCTGAATGGTGAGCCCGCCGACGTATGGAGTATCCAGGGCCAGCCGGACCATGTCGCCGATCTCGTCGTCGTTGACGCCGAGTGCGGTCGTCATCACCAGGGTGGTGAAGATCTCTCGTTCGGAGAGCCGTTGTAGGGCTTGGCTTTTGATCCGTCGGAGATCGCCGCCGCGGTGGTGGCGGTGGGCCTGCTCGGACAAGCCGTCGTACTGCAGGTACACCTCGACCCGTTCGCGGTGCGCGGTGAGCAGATCCAGCAGCGCGTCGTCGTTGGCGATGCGGACCCCGTTGCTGTTGACCAGGATCCGGGTGATCGGGCGAGCCACCAGCTCATCGAGCAAGTCGGCCAGCTTCGGGTGCAGGGTGGGTTCGCCACCGCTGAGCATCAGGACGTCGAGGCGGCCGTTCTCGCGGGCCAACCGCTGGTCGACGTTGGCCAGCACGTCAGCTGTGGGCACCACATGCCGCAGGTCGGGCGAGCTGTCGGTGAAGCAGGTGGGGCAGCGCAGGTTGCAGGTCTCGGCGATGTCCTGCAGCAGGATGCAGGTGTGCTGGGTCTGCATCTCGGGCAGGCCGCGCAGGTAGGCCGAGGGAATCGGGTCGAAGTTCCCGGCGACATCGGGGGTGTGGGTCTTGGTCGGGGCGGTCCACTCCTCCAGGTAGGACAGGATCTCCGGATCCTCGTCATACAGGGTGCGCACCAATCCGTGTGTGCGGCAGCCCCGTTCGAGCCAGATATGCCCGTCGCGCTCGACCAGGATGCCGGCCAGTCGCTCGACATCGGCCAGTGGGCGCTCGGGCGCGTCGCTGTGGCATTGCGGGCAGAACGCGGTGACGTAGCGGTGCAGACGGTCGCCGCGCAACCCCATTCCGGTGCTCACAGGGCATACAGATCGGGGTTGATACCGGTGCAGAATCCGGCGGTGAACAGCGAGACCAGGGCCCAGCCGACCATCAGTCCGATGCCCAGGCCCTTGGCTGTCGGGTTCTTCGACAACAACATCAGGGTCCCAGCGCCGAACGCGATGAAGGCCAACAGCAGAGCGGCGCCGCCGAAGACCGCGTTGGTGCTGCCGCCGCTGCTGTCGGCGGCGCCCGCGCCGATGAAGGCGGCGAACCCGATCACCAGGTTGAGTGCGGCGTAGAGAAACGGGCCGAGGATCACCATGGGGACCGAGATGCGCCGTGGGGGTTGTGGTGGCGGACCGTACGGATAGCCCGGTGGGTACGGATAACCGGCATAGCCCGGCGGTGGCGGCGGTGGTGGCGGCTCGCCGTGATAGGCCGGCGGGACCCCTTGTGGCTCAAAGCTTTGCGGGCCGAACGCCGGAGGCTGGAAGCCGTCTGGAGGCGTGCCGTCAGGTGGACCGTCAGGCGTGCCGTCAGGTGGGCCGGGCGGTGTCGTCATGCGGGCACCTCCTGAGTGCGGGCTGGGTTGCGATAGTACCCGCGGCGGTAGCCGTACCACAGCCGAAATCCGAGGATCAGCATCGATGGCAGCAGGAACCATTGCGGGCGGGTCAGATCCAGCCACACGGTCTCGTTGGCCCTTACGAACTCGACGAGGAAGCGAAACACCGCGTAGCCGGCGACGTAGAGCACGAACAGCTCGCCGGGCCTACCGATACGGGGGCGCAGCCACAGCAGTACGGCGAATGCGGTGAGCTGGAAGGCGATCTCGTACAGAAACGACGGGTGCATGGCGACTCCGGCCAGGCATCCCGGGCATTCGGGGGTGTCGGCCGGGGCGTGGATCCCCCACGGCAGGGTGGTGGGCCGGCCGGGGGCTTCGGTGAGGTGGCAGCCGATGCGGCCGATCGCCATGCCGAGTGCGACCGCGGGCGCGAACAGATCACCGGTCTTTCCGCGGTAACCACCCAGGCGCTTGGCGATCAACACGCCGAGATAGGCACCGAGTAGTCCGCCGAGGATGCTGCGTGAGCCGAACTGCCAAGCCTGTGCGAGGCTCGGATTGGCGCTGAAATCCAGGTGATGCAGCCACCCGGTCAGCCTCATGCCGATCGCCCCACCGATGAGCGCCCCGGCTGCGGCGACCACGGACTGTTCGTTGACCGCGCCGCGCCGGCGGGCCTCGATGACGAACACGAGCAGGGCGGCGGACACCCCGAGGGCGACGAACAGGTTGTGCACCCCGACACTTACGGGCCCGAGGTGCCACTGCGCAGTCACCTGCCGAACCTAACCCGCGGCCGGTTCACCCGGCCAGCGACAGACCCGCGGCGACGGCAAATCCCAGCACGGCCGCCAGCCCGGCGTTCTCTCGGGCCTTCTCGGTGGCCTCCGGGATCATCGAGCCCACCAACATGACCAGCAGCGCCCCGGCAGCGAAACCGTTGATGCCGCCCTGGAATTCGGCGCCGGCGACATCCTGCAGCTGATAGCCGCCCACGGTGGCCAGCGCACACAGTGCGGCGATCACAGCCCAGCCGCCCACGATCCGGCGGGCCGGCTCACCGGCTGTTCGCATGTCGCTTGCCGATCCGATGGCCTCGGGGAGGTTGGACACGAAGATGGACACCACCAGCGCGAGGCTGACGCCGGCTCCGGTCGCGATGCCGATGCCGAGCGCGGCCTGTTCGGGAATGCCGTCGAGCAGGGCGCCGAGGAGCAGCGGCAGTCCGGCGGTCTGGGTTCCCTTGCGGCCCAGCCGATCTACTGCCTTGTCCGCGAGATAGAACACCACGGCGCCGAGGGCCAGGCCGAGCGCGACAGCCCAGGCGCCACTGGCCCGGAAGCCCTCCTCGGCGAGTTCGAAGGAGATGCTGGAGATGAGCGCCCCGGCGCCGAAACCCAGGACCAGGCCGACGAGGCGTTGATTCCAGTCCCGGACAACGCCGGCGATTGCCCCGATCAGCAGTGAGGATGCGGCGACCAGGCCCCAGACCAGCGCGGTGAGCACAGACCGGAGCATAAGCCAGCGGGGAGCCCGATCGCGGGACGCGGAGGGCGCGGGAAGTCAGTGAGAATGCGCGAGATCGCACGACCGATCGGGTGCGATCGACGAGTTATGACCGATGGATCAGGTGGCGAAGCGGGTGCGGGTGGTGACCTGCCGCCGGTTGCCCCGGCGACAGGTCACCGACGGCGTCAGCGCCGCGCGTTGCAGTTCGGGGGGTTTCCGCAGTGGTGCCCACCGTCGCAGGCATTACAGCGACAGGTGCAGGATCCCTTGGTTGCCATGCGCATCGTCGTTCAACTCCTCACTGTTCGGGTACCGCCGGCATGACCGACAGCAAACTCCCGAGTTGGGGCGGACATCAACATATAACGATTTCACAATAGTTCGGGCCACCGCGAAAATAAAGGATTCGGCCCATGGCGCGCGTTTTTGCCACACTGTCTGTTTCGGGTCGGTTCGCTCCGGTGAACAGCGCGTGAAACTCTTTGGCCACTGGGACTTTAGGACTCAGGCGGAGGTGTCGCGGGCGCCGAGCCTGAGGTGGTCGATGTGGTAGATGGCCTCATCGAGCAGTTGCGCGACGTGGCTGTCGTAGAGCCGGTACACGATATTGCGGCCGGACCTGTCGCCGGTCACCAGGCCCAGCGCCCGCAATAACCGGAGTTGATTGGAAACCGCGGGCTGCTCCATCCCGACTGCCGCGGACAGTTCGGTGACCGAGCACGGAGATTCCCGCAGTCGGGTCAGGATCAGCAATCGGTTGGGGGAGGCCAGGGCCTGCAGTGTCTCGGCGACTTTGGCCGCTGAAGCGGCGTCGAGGGACGCTGCCGGCGTCGCGTGCCCCTCAACTCCGTGGCCCATGGCATTCATTCAAGCATGCGGGCCAAACGTAGTTGATACATTTCAATCTCTACATGTTTAAATGTGTTGGTTGCATCAGCTACGCAGGAACGGGAGGTGCAGTCGATGACCGCTCTGTCGACCGACCGGTCACCGCTGGGTCACACTGACGCACCGCCCGCGGCTGCGCGCGGTATCGGCACATGGATCTGGTCTCTGGACTCGGTGCGCTGGGCCGCCGCAGCCCTGGCGCTGATGCTGTGCGGCGTGGTTGCGCAGTTGGCCGATGCTCCACAACCGCTGTGGTGGGCGCTGTATCTGGCGTGTTATCTCGCCGGCGGCTGGCAATCGGCGGTATCCGGTGTGCAGGCGCTGCGCGATCGCACACTCGACGTCGACCTGCTGATGATCCTGGCGGCGATCGGTGCGGCAGCCATCGGTCAGGTCTTCGACGGCGCACTGTTGATCGTCATCTTCGCGACGTCGGGCGCGTTGGAGAACGTGGCGACCGCACGCACCGAACGCTCGGTGCGTGGTCTGCTCGATCTGGCCCCGGCCGACGCGACCCTGGTCGACGACGACGGCGCCCACCGTGTCGTCGCCGCGGAGGCATTGCGGCCCGGCGACCAGATCCTCATCCGGCCCGGGGAACGGATCTCGGCTGACGGCACCGTGATCGGTGGATCGTCGGACGTCGACCAGTCTTCGATCACCGGTGAACCGTTACCGGTCGCCAAACAGGCGGGCGACAGCGTCTTCGCCGGAACCTTCAACGCCTCCGGGGCCCTGCAGGTCACGGTCACCCGCGATCCGTCGAGCACCGTGATGGCGCGCATCGTGGCGGCGGTCGCCGCAGCCTCGGCGACCAAGGCCAAGACGCAGTTGTTCATCGAGAAGGTCGAACAGCGTTATTCGGTACTGGTCGTGGTCGCCACCCTGGCACTGTTCGCGGTGCCGCTGGCGCTGGGGGCCGAGCTGCGCTCAACCCTGTTGCGCGCCATGACTTTCATGATCGTCGGATCGCCATGCGCGGTGGTGCTCGCCACCATGCCGCCATTGCTGTGTGCGATCGCCAACGCCAGCCGTCGCGGCGTGTTGGTGAAATCCGCGGTCGCCATGGAGCGGCTGGCCGACACCGACGTCGTCGTGTTCGACAAGACCGGAACCCTGACCACGGGCGCCCCCCAGGTGTCGCGCGTGGTGCCTCTCGGTGAGGTGACACCGGAGCGCGTACTCGCAACCGCTGCTGCCGCAGAACAATTCAGCGAGCATCCGATCGGGCGCGCCGTCGTCGCCGAGGCGGCATCCCGCGCCCTCGTGGTCCCCGAGGCCGCCGGGTTCACCGCCCGGGCAGGACGTGGGGTGCGGGCGATCGTCGATGGGCGCGTGGTCGAGGTTCTCAGCCCGGCGGCGTTTGCGGGCCCGGCGATCCCGGCTGTGGTCGAGATCGAGGCGGCCGGGGCGACGGCTGTCGTCGTGATCTCCGGCGTTCACGCGATCGGGGTACTGGGTTTGCAGGACCGGGTGCGTCCCGGGGCGCCTGGCGCGGTGCGGGTGCTGCGTGCCCTCACCGGACGCTCGCCGGTGTTGCTCACCGGTGACAACCACGCGGCGGCAGCGCAACTGGCCGCACAGGTGGGTATCGACGATGTGCGGGGCGGACTGCTACCCGAAGACAAGGCTGCCGCCGTCCGGGAATTGGAATCCGACGGGCGGCGCGTGCTGATGGTGGGCGACGGGATCAACGACGCACCGGCGATGGCGTCCGCACACTCCTCGATGGCTATGGGGCGTAGCGGTGCCGATCTCACGGTCGACACCGCCGACGTCGTCACCGTCGGCGACGATCTCGCGACGATCGGTGCGGTGGTCGCGTTGGCCCGGCGGGCCCGGCGCCTGGTGATCGCCAATCTGGTGATCGCGGCCACCGTCATCACCGTGCTGGTGGTCTGGGACCTGTTCGGGCACTTGCCGTTACCGCTGGGGGTAGCCGGTCATGAGGGGTCGACCATCCTGGTCGCACTCAACGGGCTGCGGCTGTTGAGAAGTCGGGCCTGGCGCTAACTTTCCTAGCGCGAGCAGACGTAAAACTGCCCAAGATCACGAGATTTAGGGCAGTTTTGCGTCTGCTCGGCGGAGAACTAGGGGCGGAGCACATCCTTGAGCGCGTCGAGCACCGCGGGATCCTCGATGGTGGAGGGCACCGGCTCATCGAGCCCGTCGGCGATACCGCGCATGGTCTTGCGCAGGATCTTGCCCGAGCGGGTCTTCGGCAATGCCGCGACCACATCCACCTTCTTGAAAACCGCCACCGCACCGATGTTCTCCCGCACCCGGTCGACGAGCTCCTGGGTGATCCCCTGGGTCGAGGCGCCGGACTTGAGCACTACGAAGCCCCGCGGCACCTGGCCTTTGAGTTCGTCGGCGACACCGATCACCGCGCACTCGGCCACCGAGGGGTGATCGGCCAGTACGGCCTCGATCGACCCCGTCGACAACCGGTGCCCGGCAACGTTGATCACGTCGTCGGTGCGTCCCATCACGAACAGGTAGCCGTCGGAGTCCAGGTAGCCGCCGTCGCCGGTGAGGTAATAGCCGGTGAACGCGGACAGATACGACGCGACGTAGCGATGGTCGTCGCCCCACAGCGTGGGCAGTGTGCCCGGCGGCAGCGGCAGCTTGATGCAGATGGCGCCTTCCTCACCGGCTTCACACCGGATGCCGTCCGAACGCAGGATCTGCACGTCATAGCCGGGCATCGGCACCGTGGCTGAACCGGCCTTGATCGGCAGGGCTTCGACGCCCATCGGGTCGGCCGCGATCGCCCATCCGGTTTCGGTCTGCCACCAGTGGTCGACTACCGGGATGCCGAGTTTGTCGGCGGCCCAGTGGTAGGTGTCGGGGTCGAGCCGCTCTCCGGCCTGGAACAGGTACTTCAGGCCGGACAGGTCGTAACCCGCCAACAGAGTCGCGTCGGGATCTTCCTTCTTGATCGCGCGGATCGCGGTTGGTGCGGTGAACAGCGCCTTGACGCCGTACTCGGCGGCCACTCGCCAGAACGCCCCGGCGTCGGGGGTGCCGACCGGTTTGCCTTCGTAGAGAACGGTTGTCGCTCCCAGAAGCAGTGGTGCGTAGACGATGTAGGAGTGGCCGACCACCCATCCGACGTCGGAGGCCGCCCAGAACACGTCGCCGGGTGCCACGTCGTAGATGTGGCGCATGCTCCACAGCAGGGCCACCGCGTGGCCCCCGTTGTCGCGGACGATGCCCTTGGGCTTACCGGTGGTGCCCGACGTGTACAGCACGTACAGCGGGTCGGTCGCCGCCACCGGCACCGGATCGGCGGGCTGCGCGGCGGCCACCAGCTGCTGCCAGTCGTGGTCCCGCCCATCGACCAGCTCGCAGGGGCACTGCTCGCGCTGCAGGATCACGCAGGCCCGAGGCTTGTGCTCGGCGATGTCCAGTGCGGCGTCAAGCATGGGCTTGTACTCGATGGTGCGCGTCGGCTCGATGCCGCAGGATGCGCTCACCACGACCACCGGGCGGGCGTCGTCGATGCGGGTGGCCAGCTCGTGCGCGGCGAATCCGCCGAAGACGACGGAGTGCACCGCGCCGAGCCGCGCGCAGGCCAGCATCGCGATGACGGCCTCGGGCACCATCGGCATGTAGATCACCACGAGATCGCCCTTGTTCACTCCGAGCCCACGCAGAGCCCCGGCGAACTGGGCGGTGGCGTCGCGCAACTCGCGGTAGGAGTACGTGGCTTTGGTGCCGGTGACGGGGGAGTCGTAGATCAGCGCGGTTTGATCGCCGCGCTCGGGCACGTGCCGGTCGAGGGCGTTGGCGCAGGTGTTGAGTTCCGCGTCGGGGAACCAGCGGTAGAACGGCGGGTTGGTGTCGTCGAGTACCCGCCGCGGCTCGGAGGTCCAGGTCACCGCCTTGGCAGCGTCGGCCCAGAACGTGGCCGGATCGTTGAGGCTGGCGTCGAAGAGGGAGCGGTAACCGGACATAGGTGGAACCGTAATCTGCGTCACTTGCAACGATGGTGCAACCTGGCAAAAAGCTGTAGGTCCGACCTCTGTCTACCCGTCCAGCCCGTAGACGCCGGGTGCGAGGTCAGCCTGCTCCGCGAACACCTGCATCGCGACGAGCATCTGCCAGTGCAGGCGTTGCAGCCGTCCGGCGAGCTCCGGTCCGGGCTCGAAACGGCCACTCTCATCGGCCGGCGGAAGCACACCGAGAATGCGGGCCATGTCCACCTCGATGAAGGTGAAGTCGCCGTAGGGCCGCTTCGGATCCGCGGCGGCCGCCGGATACTCACCGACCGCGAGACGGTCTTCGGATTCGGAAACAGACGGCCACCGGATCTCGATGCCGCGCAACAGGCGTAGATGGTCGTCGCTGATCGCCACCTGACCGTCGGCGTCGAGCCCGAGGTCGGCATCCGTCACGCCGGTATTGCCGCCGTAGCCGCGCATCGCGTCGCTCACGTCGCTCACGTCGATGTTGCGCAGGGCGTAGCGGCCAGGTTCAAGTGCGCCGTGCTTCAACGTGCGGGTGAGGACGAAGTACATCTCCACGTGCCGCCGGGCGAGCTCCTCCTGGTCATCGGAGTCGAACGTGTCACCGAGCTGTGCAAGAAGGTCGCCGCGCCCGTACGGCCGTTCCGGATCGAGCATCGGCGCGCCCCGCTCGGCGCCGTCCCACGTAAACCGCATCTGTCGCATCAGGTCGATGTGGCGAGGCGTGATCTCGAAGGGTCCATCGCCGAACCACGCGCCGTCGGCCAAGGCACAAGGGGATTCGGGGTCGAGCCAGATCGCCGCAATCGGGGCGGGAACCTCCTTGTCAGCGGCGTCTTGGTCCGCGCCGCCCAGCTTGCGCAGCATCGTGTCGCGCGCGGCCGTGTCGAGGGACGCGGCGTGGTCGGCGCCGGTGCTGCGCGAGCGCCGGTACGCACCGACAAAGCTGGCCATGAACTTCAGGCGATCCAACATCGTCCGGCGCCCTCCTTCGCGAGCAGACGCAAAATTACCCGACGCTCCCGTGGGTTCGGGAAGTTTGGTCGGGGGAACTCACTCCTGGAAGCGGTAGCCCATGCCCGCCTCGGTCAGCAGGTGAACCGGATGTGACGGGTCGTCCTCGAGTTTGCGACGCAGCTGCGCCAGATACACCCGCAGGTAGTGGGTCTCCTTGGCGTAGGCCGGCCCCCACACCTCACGCAACAGCTCTTCGCGGCCCACCAACTTGCCGCGGTTGCGCACCAGCATCTCCAGCATGCCCCACTCGGTGGGCGTCAGATGTACCTCGGTGTTGTTCTTCGTCACCTTCTTGGCAGCGAGATCGACGGTGAACGAGGAGGTTTCGATGACGGGCTCATCGGTTTCGGAAGCTGCTGCCCCACGCCGTACGGCCGCGCGCAGCCGGGCCAGGAACTCGTCCATGCCAAAGGGTTTGGTGACGTAGTCGTCGGCGCCGGCGTCGAGTGCCTCGACCTTGTCCGACGAGTCGGTGCGGGCCGAGAGCACGATCACCGGTGCCGAGAGCCAACCACGCAGGCCGGCCAGTACGTCGATGCCCGACATGTCGGGCAGTCCGAGGTCGAGCACGATCACGTCGGGCCGGTGATCGGCGGCGGCGCGTAGCCCTTGCCCGCCGTCGGTGGCGGTGTCGACCTCGTAACCGCGCACCGACAGATTGATGCGCAGCGCGCGCAGGATCTGAGGTTCGTCGTCGATCACGAGGACGCGAATCTTGGGGGCGGTGGTGGATGTCATACGGATTCGTCCTTCGGCGGTGCGGCAAGGTCGATTTCGACGGTCAGACCGCCGCCGGGGGTATCGGTCGCCGAAATGGTCCCGCCCATGGCTTCGACGAATCCGCGTGCCACGGACAGGCCGAGCCCGACGCCGATGGTGGTGTTCTGATCACCGAGCCGCTGGAACGGTGCGAAGAGTTGTTCCTCGGCCCCACGCGGCATTCCGGGGCCTTCGTCGATCACCGCGATCAGTACCCGGTCGGCCACCTGCCCGGCGCTGACCCGGATGGGCCCGTCGGGTGCATACCGCAGGGCATTGTCGATCAGGTTGGCCAGCACCCGCTCCAGCAGCCCGGCGTCGGCCATCGCGACCGCATCGCCGACCTCGACCTTCACCCGGTCCAGGCCTTCGCGGGTGAAACCGGTGGCCCCCTTGCTGATTCCCAGCAGTGCGCGCTGCGTCGTCTCCTCCAGATACACCCGGCGCAGCTCGGGGCGGACCACGCCGGCCGACAGCCGCGACGAATCCAGCAGGTTGCCGACGAGCGCGGTGAGCGCGTCGACGGATTCCTCGATGGTGGCCAGCAATTCAGCGGTGTCCTCGGCGGAGAAGTCGATGTCCTCGCTGCGCAAACTCGACGCCGCCGCCTTGGCCGCGGCCAGCGGGGTACGCAGGTCATGGCTGACCGCCGACAGCAGCGACCGGCGTAGTTCATCGGCCTGCGCGATGGCCTCGGCCTTGCCGGCCTCCTCGGTGAGCTCGCGCTGTTTGACCAGCCCGGCAGCCTGTTTGGCGACGGCGCTCAGGACCCGGCGATCCCGCGCGGCCAGCTTGCGCCCGGCCATCAACAGCCAGAATTCGTCATCCCCGACTTCGATCGCGGTGTCGGCGGTGTCCACCTCGGCACACGGTTTCGTGCCGACGCACGCGACGATCTCTGAGGTTCCGTTCTGTTCTCGGAGCAGACTCACCGCTCGTTGGGAGTAGGTCTCCCGCAGGCGTTCCAACAGGGTGGTGAGGTCGGCGCCGCGCAACACCGACCCGGCGAACAAAGTCAGCAGTTCGGCCTCCTGCGAGGCCTTCCGGGCTTCGCGAGCCCGGCTCGCCGCGCCGTCGACGAGGGCGGCCACCGCCACCGCGACCAACAGCAGCACCACGACGGTGACGGCGCTGTCGGGTTCGGAGATGGTGAACGTGTGCCGCGGGTCGACCAGGAAGTAGTTCAGCAGCAGCCCGGACAAAAGCGCCGAAAGCCCCGCGGGTGCGACGCCACCGAGCAGCGCCACGATCAGCACGCCGATGAAGAACAGTGCGCTCTCGCCGCTGACACCGAGGTACGGGTCCAGCATAGTGACGATCACCAGGCAGATCGCCGACGGAACCACAAGGGCCGCAAGCCAGGACGCGATGTGGCGCTGCCGCGGTGTGGCCGTTGACCAGCCGAACCCGCGACGGGCCTGCTCATGGGTCACCATGTGCACGTCGATCTTGCCGGACTGCTGCACCACGGCAGCGCCGATGCCCTCGTCGAACATGCGGGCCCAGCGGGACCGCCGCGACGTACCGAGCACCAGCTGGGTGGCGTTGCGTTCGCGCGCGAAATCCATGAGGGCCGTGGGGACGTCATCGCCGACGACAGTGTGCAGGGTGGCCCCGAGGCTGGTGGCCAGACCCCGCACCTTGCCCATCTGGGGTGCCGACACACCCGAGAGCCCGTCCCCGCGGACAACGTGCACCACCATCAGCTCGGCACTGGATTTCGAGGCGATGCGGGATGCCCTGCGCACCAGGGTTTCCGACTCGACGCCACCGGTGACGGCAACCACGACGCGTTCGCGAGCCTCCCAGGTATCGGTGATCTTGTTGTCGGCGCGGTATTTGGCCAGCGCGGCGTCCACCTGGTCGGCCAGCCACAGCAGGGCCAGTTCCCTTAGTGCGGTGAGGTTTCCGCGCCGGAAGTAGTTCGACAGTGCGGCGTCGACACGCTCCGGCGCGTACACGTTGCCGTGGGACAGTCTGCGGCGGAGTGCCTCCGGCGTGATGTCGACCAGCTCGATCTGATCGGCCGCGCGGACGATCTCGTCGGGAACCTTCTCCTGCTGCTCGATTCCGGTGATCTGGGTGACCACGTCGTTGAGGCTCTCCAGATGCTGCACGTTGACCGTCGAGATCACGGTGATCCCGGCGGCGAGCAGTTCCTCGACGTCCTGCCAGCGCTTGGGGTTCTTGCTGCCCGGGGTGTTGGTGTGGGCGAGTTCGTCGACCAACACGACCTGCGGATTACGGGCCAGCACCGCGGCGACGTCGAGTTCGGGGAAGCGGCCTCCCCGGTACTCGACGTAGCGCGGCGGGATGGTCTCGATGCCGTCGATCAGATCGGCGGTTTTCTTGCGCCCGTGCGTTTCGACGACCGCGGCAACCACGTCGGTGCCACGCTCGAGCCGGCGGTGGGCCTCCCCGAGCATCGCGTAGGTCTTGCCCACACCGGGTGCTGCACCCAGATATATGCGCAGCTCACCGCGTTTGGTGGGGCTGGACGCCGACGTACTCACAAGACCATCATCCTCGTGCCTACAGCGCGTCGAGGGCGATGTTGAGTTCGAGCACGTTGACCCGCGGTTCGCCGAAGAAGCCCAGGGTGCGTCCGTCGGTGTGCCGGGCCACCATGGCGCGCACCAGCTCGGGGTTGAGACCGCGGGCCTTGGCCACCCGGTTCACCTGCAGATTCGCATAGGCCACCGAGATGTTCGGGTCCAGGCCGCTGCCACTGGCGGTGACCGCGTCGGCCGGTACCGCGGGGTCGGCGGGAGCGCTGCCGCGGATCGGCACGATCAGGCCCGCGCTGTAGTTTTCACCGGTCCTGGCGCATTCGACGCGCACACCTTCATAGGCGTTCAGGAACGGCGTCTTCGTGGTGTCGCACGGCTCGTTGACGCTGACCACCTTGGTCGGGTGGACGACGTTTCCCCGTGCATCCCGCGGCCCGATCACCGACAGCACTGCCCCGACCCCGCCTCCGGTGCAGAACGGGCGGGCCCCGTCGACACCGTCGAGCTTGCCGACGGCTGCGCTGCGTGAGCACACCAGGGTGAGCAGGCTGGGCTTGTCGGGTTGGTCGACAATGCTTTCCGGACCCAGGTTGCTCGCGCTGGTGGCCATCGGGTCGTACCCGTCGCCGGCCATCGACGGCCGGCTCTGGAAGTACCGCGGCAGGGGATTGCCGTCGGCGTCGGTGAACGACTGCCCGATCAGGCTGCTGCCCACCGGCTTTCCGTTCACCTCGATCAGCGATCCGTCGGCCCGCTCGCTCAGGCCGGGAATCTGGGCCACCAGCCAGATGAAGACCGGATAGCCGAGGCCCAGGATCACGGTGAGTACCAGCAGGGCCCGGAGGGCGGCTGCATGTTGGCGGAGCACGTTGGAGAATTTCATGTCACATTCCCGGGAAGAGTTGGACGACGAGGTCGATCAGCTTGATGCCGATGAACGGCGCGATGATGCCGCCCAGGCCGTACACGTACAGGTTGCGGCTCAACAACTTGGATGCACTACTGGGCGTGTAACGGACACCCTTGAGTGCCAAGGGGATCAGCACCACGATGATGATCGCGTTGAAGATCACCGCCGACAGGATCGCCGATTGTGGGCTGTGTAGCCGCATGATGTTGAGCAGGTCCAGGCCGGGGAACAGGGCCACGAACAACGCCGGGATGATCGCGAAGTACTTGGCGATGTCGTTGGCGATGGAGAACGTGGTCAGTGCGCCGCGGGTGATCAGCAACTGCTTGCCGATCTCGACGATCTCGATGAGCTTGGTCGGGTCGGAGTCGAGATCGACCATGTTGCCGGCCTCTTTGGCCGCCGAGGTTCCGCTGTTCATCGCGACGCCGACATCGGCCTGGGCGAGGGCGGGCGCGTCGTTGGTGCCGTCTCCGGTCATCGCGACGAGCTTGCCGCCGGCCTGTTCCTTCTTGATCAGTGCCATCTTGTCTTCCGGCGTGGCTTCGGCGAGGAAGTCGTCCACACCGGCCTCGTCGGCGATGGCCTTGGCGGTCAACGGGTTGTCGCCCGTGATCATCACGGTGCGGATGCCCATGCGCCGCATCTCGTCGAAGCGTTCCCGCATGCCCTGTTTGACGACATCCTTGAGGTGGATGACGCCGAGCACCTCAGCATTGCCGTTGAACACGTGGCCGACCACCAGCGGGGTGCCGCCCGCGGCGGAGATGCCGTCGACGATGTCGCCGAGTTCGGTTGGTACCCGGCCTCCTTCGGTCCGCACCCATTCGGCGACGGCGCCCGCAGCGCCTTTGCGCAGCCGGTGCTCGTTCGAGAGGTCGACGCCGGACATCCGGGTGTTGGCGCTGAATTCCACCCAGTACGCCTTGTCGAGTTCGCCGGGGGTGCGTCCCCTCAGGCCGTACTCCTGTTTGGCGAACACCACGATCGAGCGGCCCTCGGGCGTCTCGTCGGCGAGGCTGGACAGCTGTGCCGCATCGGCAAGTTGCTCGGGCGTGACACCGGACAGTGGGACGAACGCGGCGGCCTGACGGTTGCCGAGGGTGATGGTTCCGGTCTTGTCGAGCAGCAGGGTGTTGACATCGCCGGCGGCCTCGACGGCGCGGCCGGACATGGCCAGCACATTGCGCTGCACCAGGCGGTCCATGCCGGCGATACCGATCGCCGAGAGCAGAGCGCCGATGGTGGTGGGGATGAGGCACACCAGCAGCGACACCATGACGATGCCGGAGATGCCGTTCCCGTTGAGCGCCAGGCTGTCTGGGACACCGGGGTTGTTGGCCTTGGAGAAGATGGCCAGCGGCTGCAGGGTGGCGACGGCGAAGACGAAGATGATCGTCAGCGAGGCCAGCAGGATGTTCAGCGCGATCTCGTTGGGGGTCTTCTGCCGGTTGGCACCCTCGACGAGGTTGATCATCCGGTCGATGAAGCTCTCACCGGGCTTCTGGGTGATCTTGACGACGATGCGGTCGGACAGCACGGTGGTGCCGCCCGTGACGGCGCTGCGGTCGCCACCGGACTCCCGGATGACGGGTGCCGATTCACCGGTGATCGCCGATTCATCGACCGAGGCAATGCCTTCCACGACATCACCGTCACCGGGGATGACCTGGCCCGCCTCGACCACCACGACGTCACCCTGACACAAAAGGGGCGCCGCCACATCTTCTTCCTGGGCCTCGTGGCCCCGAGTGCCCGCAGACCACCCGGTCAGCCGGCGGGCCATGGTGGAGGTCTTGGTCTTTCGCAGTGACTCGGCCTGAGCCTTGCCGCGACCCTCGGCGACGGCCTCGGCCAGGTTGGCGAAGATCACCGTGAGCCACAGCCAGATGACGATCAGCGCGGAGAACCACGACGGATTCGGAACGGTGCACAGTGTTGCCGCTACGGCGCCGATCTCGACGATGAACATGACGGGATTGCGCCACAGCGTGCGGGGGTCGAGCTTGCGCAGCGCGTCGGGCATCGAGCGCCACAGCATCTTCGGGTCGAGGATGCCGCCCTTGATCTGGTTGGAACTACTGGGTTTCCGCTGAGCGGACGACGGTGAATCAAGCGTGGATACTGACATCAGTGAATTCCTTCAGCAAGGGGCCCGAGCGCGAGCACGGGCAAGAAGGTGAGGGCGACCAGGATCAGCGTGACTCCGGCGACCATGCCGACGAACTGGGGTCGATGGGTGGGCAATGTACCGATGGATTCGGGCGTCTTGCCTTGTCTGGCCAGGGATCCGGCCAGCGCCAGTACGAAGATGATCGGCAGGAACCGGCCGAACACCATCGCCAGGCCGAGGGCGGTGTTGTACCACTCGGTGTTGACGCTGATACCGGCGAAAGCGGAACCGTTGTTGTTGGCGGCAGAGGTGAAGGCGTACAGCACTTCCGAGAGGCCGTGTGGTCCGGTGTTGAGCATGCCCGCCCGTTGTCCGGGCATCGCCATCGCCACTGCGGTGCCGGTCAGCACGAGCAATGGGGTGATCAGGAAATACGTTGCGGCGAGCTTGATTTCCCGCGGGGTGATCTTCTTTCCCAGATACTCCGGGGTGCGTCCGACCATGAGACCCGCGATGAACACCGTGAGGATCGCCAGCACCAACATGCCGTACAGGCCGGAGCCGACGCCGCCGGGAGCCACCTCGCCGAGTTGCATGTTGAACATCGTGATCAGGCCACCGAGGCTGGTGTACGAATCGTGGAACGAGTCCACCGCGCCGGTCGACGTCAGCGTCGTCGCATCCGCGAACACCGCTGAGTTGGCCACACCGAACCGCTGCTCGACGCCTTCCATCGCGGCACCGGCGGCGGTGGGGACAGTGCCGTGGGCCTGCAGTTGGAACAGCATCATCAGGCTGACGCTGACGGTGGCGATGACGGCCATCGCCGCGGCGATCGCCAGACCTTGTTTCGGGCTGCCGACCATGCGGCCGAATGTCCGCGGCAACGAGAACGGGATCATCAGGATCAGGAAGATCTCCACCCAGTTGGTCCAGGTGGTGGGGTTCTCGAACGGGTGGGCGGAGTTGGCATTGAAGAAGCCGCCGCCGTTGGTGCCGAGAAGTTTGATGACTTCCTGGCTGGCCACCGGTCCACCCGGGATGGTCTGTGTTCCGCCGACAAGGGTGTTGACGACCTCGCTGTGCACAGCGAAGTTCTGGATCGCTCCGCCGCCGACCAGGATCAGGGCTCCGGCGATCGAAATGGGCAGCAGGATACGGAGATTGCCGCGCACCAAGTCGACCCAGAAGTTGCCGAGGTCGCCGGTGTTACGCCGGACCAGGCCACGGACGAAGGCCATCGCCACCGCCATGCCGACGGCGGCGGAGACGAAGTTCTGCACCGCCAGGCCGGCCATCTGCACCAGGTGCCCCTGGGTGGACTCACCCGAGTAGGCCTGCCAGTTCGTGTTGGTCACGAAGCTGACGGCGGTGTTCCAGGCCAGCGCCGGTGTCATCGGCGTGCCCGGATCGCCCAGATGCAGGGGCAGCTTGCCCTGCAGCAGCTGCAACGCGAACAGGAACAGGATGCTGATCGCGGAGAAGGCCAGCACGCTGCGGGCATAGGCGCCCCAGGTCTGTTCGGCCTTCGGGTCGGCACCGATCAGCCGGTAGATCAGGCGTTCCGCCCGCGAGTGCTTGTCGGTCGTATAGACGCGGTACATGTAATCGCCGAGCGGTACGTGGACTGCCGCCACCGCGACGATCAGGACAACGAGGAAGACGATCCCCGCGGTTGAAGTGGTCACTAGAACCTTTCCGGAAACAGCAGCGCCGCGAAGAGAAACAGCGCGATCAGGATGGCCAGGCCCAGGCCGACGACGTTTTCGTAGCTCACAGTCCCTCGACCAACTTCTGCACCAGGCCCAGCAGCGCAAAGATCGCCACTGTCAGCACGATGAACACCACTACGGACATGGGTTCTCCAACACGTTTTGGGGCCGCCGGATCTCGACGACTGATCAAGGGTGCGTCCGCAGCGGGGGGCCGGCCATGATCTTTATGTCTTCTTTACGCTCGGCTGCCGGACCTTTACGGGTTCTTTCCCGGGAGCCATGGATGTCCACGCCAGCCGGGTAAAGACGCCGTCGACAGCGCACGGATGCGGCGCACGAAACACGCAATTGCCGTCGAATTCTGCCGGCTCCGGACAGGCTGTCCGGCGCGCAGTCCTGGGTATTTTCGCCGTCAGTGTTCGGCTGCCGTACGGGCATTTACTCTTCAGGTGTAATTGCCTGAAAAGTGGGTCAATAAAGACGATGTGCCGGCATTAGCGGTCATTAGCGCAATTTCGTTTACGGCCGATGCCAGTTGGCATAACTATCCGGGCAAGGCAACGCTCGGACAGTAGCAGAGACAAGAGATGGACACCCCCCGGCGGTGCTGTCCGTGGCGCCGTATGCGCAGTTTTTGCGGGACGTCAACGCAGCGTGAATGTTTCGTTGCTTCGCATCAAGAGACCGCAAGGATCCGTCCGGCCCCCGGTCGGATCGGAAGACTCGAAGCGGGCGCATGCGGCATCGGGCCGGTGCGCGGTGAAGAGAAGGTTGTGGTGACACTGTCGACAGGCTTGCAGTCCACGTTCTTGGCGCCGGCACAGCGATCGCCCGAGCGAGAGGCGATGCGACGGTGTGCCACATGTTGCCGCTCGCTCGATCCGGTAGAGCTTGCCCTGCCCGCCTGGGCATTGCGGGACAACAACGTGGCCAAATGGGCACGCGATCACGGGTTGATCGTCGAGGTGCGCAGCAGCGGGGACCTCACGGTGGCGATTGGGACCGGTATCCATCCGATGCGCTTGGTGGTGCACGCCGACGGGTTCAGCGGTGACGAACTGGTGTTCTGCAGTGCGAACCTCGGGGTGGGCCGAGTGGTGGCGAACAGCGTCGAACAGATCCAGCTGCTGGCCTCGTGCGTGGTCCGGCACCGTCGGCAACGGGTGATCCTCGGGGTCACCGATGCTGACACGGTGGCCGCCGTGCTGAACGGGCCGCGCCTCGATCTCGTCGGTGTGTACCGCGAAATCGGCTCGGGTAAAGACTGTTTCACCGAAATTCCGGAGATGGTCGGTGATGTGGTCGCCGAGATGGCCGACATTCGCAGCACCCACGCTGTGGTGCTCACCCGGGTCTGGATCGGCGGCGGATTCGACTTCGGTACGGGGCCCGACGATCTTTCCGGGCTGGGCCGGGCGATTGCGATGACTCTCGACGATGCGTGCGCGACGCTGAGTTTCCCGCGACCGGTGGTGGTGGTCTCCGCGGGGCTGAGCAGCCGGCTGTAGGCCGCTTCCGCGTGCAGACCTGTACAGCGGACCTGCATCGGACATAAATTGAGCCGTGGGCCCGAAACGGCCCGAGGGCCGGCACCACGATCAGTCAGCGCCGAAAGCGTCGCTGAGGATTCTCGTTGTCGGTGCCGGGGTGGGTGGTATCTCCATCGCCCGGGGATTGCTGCGGGACGGTCATGACGTCACGGTGTTCGAGCAGCGTCCCGATATCCGGGCCGGCGGTGGGGCCGTCACCATCTGGTCGAACGGTGAAACCGTGCTGGCGCAACTGGGTGTAGTGATGGCGGGTGCCGGCCAGGAGCTGTCCACGGTGCGGGTCATGACATCGACGGGTTGTCCGTTGGGCACGTTGGACGTGACCACGATCGTGAAGCGGATGGGTGCGCCCGTCCGGATGGTTCCGCGCCGGCTTCTGCTCGAACGTCTGCTGGAAGGTTTTCCCGCTGAACGGATTCGGTGCAACGCGCAGGTGGTCGGCGTCGTGACCGGCAGGGGCGGGGCTCGCATCGATTTCGCCGACGGCAGTTGCGCGGGAGGCGATCTCGTGATCGGTGCGGACGGTCTGCACTCCACGGTGCGCGAGATCGTCGGCGCACCGCACGCGAAGCCGACGGGCTGGTGCAGCTGGCAAGGGCTGGCTGCGCTTCCGGACGCGGCCGATCGGCACGTCGCCTTCGTCATCGTCGGTGAGCACGGGAACCTCGGTCTCTGGCCGGCCGGAGACACCGAGGTGCAGTGGTGGTTCGACCTGCCGTGGTCGCCGGACTTCGTCAGGCCGGAACGCCCGATCGAGGTGATCCGCGCCAATTTCACCGGTTGGTCCGACCTGGTCGATCAAGTACTCGCGACGTTGACCGACGATGATCTGGCGCGCTCGCCCTACCCGCATTTCCGTCATCCGGTTCCAGGGCCGGGGCATGGAGCGTTGACGTTGTTGGGCGATGCGGCCCACACGATGCCGCCAACGCTGGCGCAAGGGACCAACCAGGCACTGCTCGACACGATGGTGTTGTGCAAGGCGATTTCGGACTTCCAGCACGGGGTCAACGGCGATCTGTCCGCCGCGCTGCGCCGGTACGAGAACACCCGCCGGCGTCGGGTTGCCGCGGTGTCCCGGGTGGCCTCGCTGCAGGTCTCCCATGGTGAGGCCGTGCTGCGGCCGGCGGCGATGGTTCCGGACCGGCTGATGACCTGGGTGTTGGCGACGTTCCTGCGGTTGGTGAGCCACCGCCGGATGGCCGCGGGAATCAGCAGGGGACTGGCGGACGTAACGGCCGCGGGCAGTGATGAACATGCCCGCTGAGGTAATACGGGTGCGGGGCGCCATCGATGTGCCGTCGCGTCGGCTGTGGCTCGTCAAATGGTGTGTGCTGGCCGTGCCGCACTATCCGATCCTGATCGGCCTCTACCTGGTCTATCCGCTGGTGACGCTCGCAGCGGGTATCGCCATCTTGTTCACCGGTCGGTATCCACGGCCCCTGTTCGATTTCAATGTCGGGGTGCTGCGCTGGTCGTGGCGCGTGATGAATTACCGGTTCCCGATGAACACCACCGACAAGTACCCGCCGTTTACCCTCAAGCCCCGGGCCGACTATCCGGGTGATCTCGAGGTCGCCTACCCCGAACACCTTTCGAGAGGGGCGGTTCTGGTGAAGTGGTGGCTGCTGGCGTTTCCGCAGATCATCATGTGCTGGGCGATGGAGGCGCCGCTGCAAGTACTTTGCGTCATCTCCGCGGTGCGACTGTTGGCGCGCGGCACGGTCTCTCCGGGGATGTTCGACCTCCTGATGGGACTTGTCCGGTGGCGCTACCGCGTCGCCGTCTATGTGTCGCTGATGAGCGACGAGTATCCGCCGTTTCGAATGGATCTGGGGGCCTCGGATTGAGGCACCGAAACCCGTTGTTCCCGTATGTGTATCGGCTCGGCATGCCGATATTCGACCGGCTGTTCTACCGCCGCTACCGCCGGTCGGCGATGAGCCATGCGACGGGGCGGTTGTTGATGGTCGGGGTGGGGCCGGGCACCGATCTGCTGTTCCTGCCGGACGCGGTGACGTCCGTCGCGGCGGTGGAACCCGATGCCGCGATGCGCCGGATGGCAGGCGCGCTGGCCCGGCGTCACGGTATCGACGTCGACGTAGTCGATGGGGCGGGCGAGTCGATTCCGTTCCCGGACAACAGCTTCGACTCGGTCCACGTCGGTCTCGTGTTGTGTTCGGTCGATGATGTGCCCGCCACCCTGGCCGAGATCCGGCGGGTGCTGGAGCCCGACGGCCGGTTGGTCGTCCTCGAGCACGTCCGTGGTGAAGGTTTGATGGGGCGATTCCAGGACCTGATCGCGAGGCCGTGGGCGTGGTTGTCGTCCGGGTGTGAACCGAACCGCCGCACCGTCGACGCCATCGCCGCGGCCGGGTTCGACACCAGCGAGTTACACCGACGACGCAGGACGCTGGTTCCTCCGCCGTGCACTCCACATCTGCAGGGGGTCGCGACTATTCGACGCTGACGGCCTCGATGATGTTGAGCCGCGCGGCCCGCCGCGCCGGCGGCAGCGAGCCCAGCAGGCTGATCGCCAGCGCGCCAAGGGTGAACACCAGCGCCATGGGACTGGGCCGGAATGTGACATCGAAATTCATGATGTCCCCGCTGACGAGGCTGAACAGCCACTGATCGACCAGGCCGATCAGCAATCCGAGGATGCCGCCCACAATGCCGATGGCCGCCGCCTCGGCCAGCACCATGGCCAGCGTGTATCGGCGGCTGGATCCCATCGCCCGCAGTACCCCGATCTCGCGGCGTCGCTCCAGCACCGACAGGGTCAACGTGTTGAGCAGCGCGACCGCGGCGACGAACACCACGATGATCCACACCGCGTTGGCGATCAGCATGCTTTGGTGCAGCGGTGCTTCGAGACCGGCCAGTGCGGTGGCGCCGTCGTAGGCGTAGTTCGGCGCGGGGACGACGTGACGGATGTTGGCCAGCAGGCGATCGGGATCGGTTCCCTTCACAGCGGTGACCTGCAGGGTCGTCGCGCCCGGTCGGTCGAACCAGGCGCGCATCTGATCGAGACCCATCCCGACAGTGCCGATCACTGTCGAGAAGTAGGGGACCAGCGCCAGCACCTTCGTCCGCCTCGGTCCGTGCGGCGTCTCCAATTGGAGATCGTCGCCCACCCGGACATCGAGGGTCTTGCCCAGATTCTGGGAGAGCACCACGCCGCGGCCCGCCAGCACATCGCCGCGGGTCTGGTCGTCGAGGGCGTGGAAGAGGGCGTCGTGGCTGCCGGGGGCGAAGCCGTCGAGCATGACGCGGGTGCCGCCGACGACGGCGAAGCCCAGGGCACCTTCGGTGACGTTCGCGACTCCGGGTACCTCGGTGACATTCTCGGTAAGACCTTGGGGCAGAAGGCCGGTGGAGTACTCGTCGGGCGGGTTGGCACTCACCCACGCGTCGACGTCGGCGACCGGGGCGAAGACGTCGCGTGCGGAGCGGATCATGTCGTTGTTCGTCCCGGTGATCACCACGGTCGTGACGACGGCGATCAGCACGGTCATCACGGTGGCCCACACCCGCCGCGGGGCACGCTCGACCGTCGCCGCCCCCAGCGCCCCGGCTGATCCGAACAGGCGCGCCACCGCGGCCGTCGCGGCGACGATGGGCCCGGCGAGCGCGAAACCGAGCGCGATCTGGGCGGTGAACAGCGCGGCGATCGCCACGAACGCGATCGAACCCGGTTGGTAGAACACGATCAGGATCGACGTCCCCAGCACCGCCACCGCCGCGATGCCGGTGACGATGCGCAGCCAACGCGGCACGTTGTCCGCCGCCGACACCCCGACCGGAGCCAGCGCCTCGATCGGCGAAACCTTGTACACCTGACGGGCCGCCATCGCCGACGCCGCCACGCTCGTCAGCGCCGTGGCGGCGATGGCGACCGGGATCGCGTAGTCGGGCAGCCAGTACTCGATCCGGGCTTCGAGGCCTTGGGTCATCGTCGGTGGCAGCCGGCCGATGGCCAGGCGGCCCAACACTATTCCGAGCAGTGAGCCGATGGTGCCGCCGATCAGCCCGAGGATTGTGGCCTCGGCGAGCATGTCTCGGACGATCGTGGCGCGTCTGCCGCCGATCGCGCGCAGCATCGAGATGACCGGGCGGCGTTGGGCGATCGCCATCGTCATCGTTGTGTAGATCAGGAATGCGCCGACCACCAGGGCGACCGCCGCGCCCATCAACGCCATGTAGTTCATGAGCTTGACGCCGTCGCCGGCGCGGGCCGCCCGCGAGCTCGGGGCGGCAACCAGGGCCCGGCCATTGACGGCTTTCGTGACCTGCTCGCGCACGGTGTTGAGGTCGGCACCCGGTGCGGTGGTGATCAGGATCGAGTCGAGTTGTCCTTGTCTTCCGGTGACGTTCTGCGCCAACGGGAGTGGGGCCAGCACGTAGTGGCCGCCGTTGAGATCGGCGAGCTGCTTTCCCTCAAGGACTTCGGCGACGGTGACCGACCCCGACCCGAGTTGGAACGTCTCGCCTTTGGCGTGACCGACGCCGGGGCCGACGCGGACGCCCTCGGCCGCTGTTGGCGCCTGGACCTGGACCCCGACCGCATCCTTCAGCGCGCCCTCCAAGGCGCGACTGCGGTCGTCGGCGCCGAACAACAGCACCGGCTCGGTCGCGGTCGGCGCGGACATCCGGATCATCGGCGCCGCGGTCGCCACACCCGGTACTTTCGCGACGTCGTCCACCACGGATTCGGGGAATCCTGCGTCGGTGACTCCCGAAACCTCAAGGGCGGCGACGCCGGCGACTCCGTCCGCGAGTCGATTGACCGATCCGGTGATCGACCCGAAGATGCCGAGGATCGCGACGAGATACATTGCCGACACTGCCATTACGGCGATCGAGGCGAGGGTGCGCCGCCGGTGCACGACGAGCTCGCGCAGGCTGAATACCCTCAGCCGGCTCATCCACGAAGACAGCACAGCTGCGAGTCTCACCCCGGCACCACCGACATCTCGTCGGAGCCGAGCCGGCCGTCCTGCAGCGTGATCACCCGGTCGGTGGCTGCCGCGGCCTCGGCATTGTGGGTCACCATCACCACGAGGCGACCGAGGCCCTCCTCGTGCGCGACCTCGCCCAGCAGGGTCAAAATCGCCGCACCCGTTGTCGAATCCAGGTTGCCCGTCGGTTCGTCTGCGAGGATCAGCGGCGGGTCCATCATCATGGCCCGGGCCACCGCGACGCGTTGCATCTGGCCACCGGACAGTTCCGACGGCCGGTGTTCGGTCCGGTTGCCCAGGCCCACGCGGTCCAGCAGTTCCACGGCCTGCGGTTTGACCTTGCCCAGCCGGACCCCGTCCAGGAGCTTGGGGACGGCCACGTTCTCCCAGGCCGACAGGGTGGGCAACAGGTTGAAGAACTGGAAGACGAACCCCACCCGGTGATGGCGGAACGCCGACTGCTGCTCGTCGCCCAGGCGCCCGATCTCCTCGCCGTCGAAGGTGATGGAGCCCGAATCGGGGGAGTCCAGCGCGCCCAGCAGATGCAGCAACGTGCTCTTACCTGCGCCGGAGGGGCCGATGACCGACACGAACTGCCCGCCGTTGAGCTGAAGGCTGATCTCGTCGAGGGCGCGCACTGTCTGGCCGCCGACCTTGTACTCGCGCACCACGTCGCGCAGTTCGATGGCCAGTTCGGGCATCGCAGCCTCCCGGGAGTCGGGATATGCGCAGCCTACGCCCGGTCCCCGCGTCGAACGTTGGCTTATGTGCGAGTTCTTGGCCGAACTTCGCACACAAGCCAACACTCACGGAGCGGTCAGGGAGGCGACCAACCGGGCCTTCTGGTCGGTGGCCGGGATGATGCGGGGATTGGTCAGTTGATAATGCCGGCCGCGATGCACCAGGTGGGCCGCACCGGCGGCCCGGACATTGCGCACCCAATCCGAGTGCTCGCCGTAGTTCAGCACCACCGAGACCGACTTGCTGTCGACGAACGCCATGACCGGAGTGCGGTACGGCTTGCCCGACTTGCGGCCGGTGTGCTCGATGACGGCCATGTACGGCAGCCATGGCGCCCACAACCGCTGCAGCGGGTTGGTGACGTACTTGTTGAAGCGGGCGATCACCCGCATCGCCCGTGGTCCCAGTGCTGCCGCGATCCGTTCGGCAACTACGGCAATCGAATTCGCGATACTGCTCGGCATATGCGGCCCCCGTCGCTTTCCCGCCCTGCGGCCTCATTCAATCAAGTGCGGTCCGCCGGCACCACGCGGGGTGCCAGGGTGCATTCCGGCCGAAAGTCGTGCCTTACCCAGCTGAAGAAACGAGTAGGCGACTACGCGCGTCGTGGCCGGCCAGCGTCGGAAGACTCTGTAGCGAATCCGCACCGCCCCAACAGGAGGTTTTGAAATGGCTCTTCCGCTTCTCAAGCTGGTGGACATGACTGGCCCCCTCGGCTTTCCGGAGTCCGTCGTCCTACTCCAAGTGCCCCAGCAAGGAGGAGGTGAACGCCGTCGGATGGGCCGGCTGACCATGACTCGAAATGACGAACTTGAGCGGAACTTATTTGTGTTCGACGATCAATCATTCCGGGCATTTGAGAACCCGCTTCAGTTCAGAATGGTCGTCGCTGACGATGGCGGACGGGACCTCGGAGAAACGATCATTGAAGCCAGCGACGTCAACAGTCCGAAGGACGAGCTGTTCATCAAGTTTTTCGTGAACGGGAACCCAGGCGGACCGTTTTACGAGCTTGGCTACCGCGTCCTCCCGGGCTGAAACCGCGCTGGGACGACGACCGCGCCGGCGGGTGACTGTCTGCCGGCGGACAGGGGGCCGGGTACGGTGCTACCGATCGCCCCCATAGCCCAATTGGCAGAGGCAGCGGACTTAAAATCCGCCAAGTGTCGGTTCGAGTCCGACTGGGGGCACTGATATCAGTGCATGTCAGAGCTGTTTTCGGGGGCTCTAACCGTCGGCCGATGGGGTCGGAAACGGTGGCGCGTCCGTGTCACGTCCGTGTACGGACACGAGCCGCCACCCGGCAACGAGGCCGGGTTAACTGGGTGAGCTCTGGACGGTTTCCGCAGTCCAAAATTCCGGTAGCCGCACACCGAACACCAACATGCCCAAGAGCGCCAGAACAAAGCGGCGCAGCTCCGGCACCTCTTTTGACAGCTGATACTCGGTAAGGCGATCGACGCTGCCATGCACCAACTCACTGCGTACCTTGTAGCGCCCGTAGAAGTAGTCCTTAGGCTTCTGACTTGCAAAACGCTCGGTGCCGAGGCAGCTCACCAGCTGGCGGCCTCTGCGCCCGATGGGGTCGAACTTGTCATCCTCGAGCGCTTCGGCAACGTCTTGGCGTAGATCGGCGTCGATATCGGTCATCTCATCCAGTTGCTGCTTGAGCGCGTCGAGCACGTCAGCGACGTCGCGGGGAGCCACTTCGCGCGGCGGTAAGAGCGCTTCGATTGCGGTGACTAACAGGATGAAACTTGTTTCAGGGTTGTCCTCGAAGTACGCGGCATGCACCAGCCCATAGGCCAAGAGCTGCTGCGACGTTATCTCATAATTACGACTGGTGATCCATGGAATCGTGTAGGTCACTAACCCGTGTATTCCCTGCATTACGTAGCCCTCAGCGAAGAATCCCCCTGCCCCAGATTGCTTACCGGCTTCGAAAACGAGCAGGCCAGGATCATCCCTTAGACGTCGTTGTTGAGGGCTTTGGTAGTACGGCGTACCGAAACCCTGGTGAATCGGGTTGTCAGCGGAACCAATCTTGATGCCAACCAAGTAGTGAGCGAACGCGATTGTCAGGTGGTTCCGCCACACAATGCCAGCCTGGTACGCCGCCTCAAACGTTGGAAAGTCCCGCCCAGTCAGGCGCAGTTCCAGCGCACCTTGTATCTGTGCACCTTCGGCCGGACCGCACAGCTCAACAACACCATCGGGGCCGTCGGGCAGGACGACGCTAGTCACTTCGACAAATCCCGTCTCGGGATTGGGTTCCCCCAATAGGCCCGCGCTGACTGCATCGCTGAGCACCAACCGATTGTGAAACGAGTACGTCATGCGCGTGATGCTGCCACCTCAAGACGGGTCTGCGGGCCGCTAATCCCTGCGGACAGGTTCATGGTAGCGAAGGTATGGCGCAGATCGTGAAAACGGACAGCTCCGAGACCTAATGCTCTCCTCGCGGGCTGCAAGTAGTACTCGTACAGGCTTGCGGCACACAGGCGTAACCCATCGAACGCATGGCGATTGCATCGGCCGAGACAGGGGAGCGTGGCCGTACTTGCCGGCAACTCCGGTCGCGCCGACTCCGCCGCGGCGAAACCAGCAAACCAGTCACCACTGCTCGCCATCGGGACGGGCTTCGCGCTGGATTACCCGCCGGGGCTTGAGGGCTGGCACCTATTGACCCGGCGGCCTTGGATAGCTTCGATAAAAGCGAAGTAGCGCAACAACAATGGTTTCCATTTGGTACTAGGACGACGTGGCTCGCCCGTTACAGCATGAGTTCCTTCGGTTTTGGGCTCTCCTGTCACGGTCGCTCGGGTATTTGCGTAGACCTGTTGGATGAGTTTTGGATCGCGCACACGAAAGCGGAACCCCGGAGCCTGGCAAGGCTTCTATCTCAATTGAGGTGCTGATGACTCAGGCCTGCCCCAATCCTTCGGCACCTTAAGGAATTTCATGCTGACACTCTGGCTGTCTGGACAGTCCGGGTCGGCAGAGGCCCAAAATTTCTTGACAAATCCGCCGCCCGCGACCAACGGAGCTTCCTGTTTCCATTGCCAGCCGTTCCGGTCGAAGTATCCGAAGCTAGTCCCAGCGGTCGGGAGGTCGGTGCCTCCGAGGTTCGACACCACAGACGGGCCACCAGGCGGAATTGTTGAAGCGCGGGGAATATGAACCACCAACGCATCTGGTCCGACGGTGCCCTTCTTGTCTGTCCTGGCAACGTCGCGCTGAATCGCAACCATCAGACGTGTGGCATCGTTGACTCCATCCCCGTTTTGAAGTGCCCTCCTCACATACCGGGTGAGCAGATTGTTTTGTTGTGCGTTCAAAGCGGCGCCAATGGAATGGGTGCCTGACATCTGACCGGGACCCATCGCGAGTTGCCAGATTTCAAACTGTGTCGGGTCGGCCGACGCGTTGGTCTGCATGTCCATGTTGGTGACGCAGGTGATGGCCGGGCCCTGGTGGTACTCATCAAACCCGGCAATAACGATCGCTAGTCGGCGATCCCAATCTCTGCGGAGCTTCTTCATACGCTTCCCAGCCTCAGCTCCAAGTGCCTGCACGCCATGTTCGAAGTGCCAATAATCCGAAAGAACTTCGGCCATCCACATCGCGGTTGACTGAGTCTGGCGGGGGTTGATGCGGGCTATGCCAGTGAAACCCACGGTATAACGGTCATTCCACAGCACCAGTTTGGTGTGGAAGTCGTCCACCAAGTCACCGTTCTTACCTTTTGTGAGTCGGCGATCTGAGACCTGGATTATCCGGTCCTTGGTGAACACCGTCTGGATAAGCGTCATAGGTCTGCACGTTATGTGACGGTGGCGACAAAAGGGTCTGCTGCACGATCAGGTGGCAGTGCGGGTCACGCGGACTGACTGGCGGGTGTGGTCTTGATTGCTTCGTATTCGATCGGGGTCAACCACCCCAGGGCCGGACTGGCGTCGGCGACGGTGGTAGGTCCGCTCGATCCAGGCTCAAGACGGAATACCGTTGTAAGTCGACGTCACAGACTCGACGGTCGCATGAATACGCCACGCCCGCACACGCATTCGACCTCGCGGGTAGTCGGGGGCGGCGTTGCCTGCGTGGCTAGCTCCTGGGCCACTCGACCTACACGTTGGCGTTGAACACATACTGCGACATGATCCCAGCGGAGCAGTACGCGGACGACTTGCCCGAACCGCCCCCCGGCAAGCCCGCCGAGCTACCGAGCAAGGTGGTTAATCTGTTTGCGCACCAGGCGAGATAGGCGAAGGCTCTCGGCCCAGGTCGGCAGCGGCCTTGCGAATAGCCAGGACAAACGTGCGTTGAGAGGCGCGCACCTTTTCGGCCTCCGCATCAATGCGGGCAAGCATTGGCCGCTCTTCTCTCGGAAGTTCTCGGCGCGCTTCTCTCCAGTTTTCCGCGACTAGCAAGAACAAAGCCGACATGGTCTCGAACAGGATCTTGACTTCATCCGCTACTTCGTCGGTGACAAAAGCGATGCGCCGACCGAGCATCGGGACCGTGGCGGATTCATTGTTGATCTCGTGCAGCATCCGATCCGCTGCTCCCGGTTTCGCAAGATCCCATGACACGCACCCGCGCAGGCGTTCAGTTGCCATCTCGGACGTCTGGAGCAGTTCATCAGCCAGACTGATGAGCTTGTCGCGCTGCCACCTAACATGTTCTCTTTTGTCAGACGCATCTATGGCACGTTCGTTCGTTCCGTTCGTCTTGTAGACGCTGTAGAGCGCGACCACCGCGACCAGCATCGACCCGAGGAGTCCGACGGCAGGCGGCAGCCAAGGCTGCCACCGCCCCGTGTGATTCACGATCTCAACGATCAGCGGATCGGCTAGTGGCGTCGGCGTCCCAAACACGGCCTAATCGTCCCACCGGCCTCCGACGCAGAGATCCAGCCGCGCCGCCTCTCATCCGCCAAGTGTCGGTTCGAGTCCGACTGGGGGCACCGACACGACCCGGGTTCGTCAGTACCGGCCAGCGGGTTCGACGAAACCGCGTTACACGGTGCCTGGGACGGAACCAGTTCGGCCGCAGCTCACGTCGTCTCGCGGCTTCGCCGATCACTATGGGCTCTGCGGCGCGCGTGCCGGTGGCAGCAGTTTCCTGTTGTGTTCTTGTGCGGCCACGTAGGCCCAGACCATGCCGCCGATCCAGGTGAACACCAAGAAGAACCAGGCGATCCCGACGGTGAAGATTCCGATGAAGAACAGCAGCACGTTGATACCGAACGTGATGAACGCCCCTGGCACGGTGGCGTAGAGCATGCCCAGGCAACCGAAGAGTCCGGCCAGCAGGGCGGCGAGCCCAGGGCTTTTCGAGGCCGCATGCGGGGCGTATCTGTTGGTCTGGACCGGCGGCGGGGCTGAGTACGGGTAGGGGTTTGCACCGCTTGCGCTGATGTATCCGGGCGGGGGGCTCAGATCGGGCAGCAGCGGCCTCGATGGTGGCGTGGGTATTGGCACCGCTGGCGGATGATTGTCATCGGGCTGGCTCATGATTGCCCCTTGCTTGTTCGGTGAGGTGAGGCTACCGCCAGCGGAAACCACGTGGGCGCAAACATCCAACGGCCACCCGATCACGGGTGGCCGTTGGGTTCGCAGACAGATCAGCCTTTGTCGAGCAACCGCTCGATGTTGTTGACGCCGAACGGGGCGAGGCCGGACTTCTCGTCGCTGGCGATCACGATGAACCCGGGGCCCTGGTGGTTCTTGGTGATCAGCAGAGTCTCGTTGCTCATGTTCACGTCGGTGCCCGCCTTCTTCAGTGGCGCGACGATGTCGGTGTTCAGCGCAGCGAAGAAGTTCTGGTCGATGTTGTCGGTGTGCCAGGCCCGGTAGCCGCGCGGGCTCTTCTCGATCTGGTCCTTCTCGTTGTGGCCGCGCACACCGATCACGGAGTCCTTCCAGCCCTTCACGTCCTTGGTGACCTTGTGGTTCTTGACGGCCTGGTCGATGTCGGCGCGGGCTGTGGGATCGAGCAGAGTCACGTGGACGTGGAGCTGCTCCTGGCCGCGGTTGTCGGCGGAGTTGATGCCCAGCGCCCAGTCCGGTGCCTGGCCCTGGTTGCCCGGCGGCAGAATGCTGACCTGCTCAAAGGCATCCTTCAAGTAATGGGGAGCATTGGCGTCCAACAGGTTTGCGCATTCGATGCCGGTCTCGCGGGCCGTCGGGATCACCAGCAGGTCGGTCAGTTGGGCGGGATGGTGTCCTTGGCGCACCGCATAGCCGCGGGACTTGTCGCCGGCGGGCCACACGACGTCGATGGCGCCGTCCTTGTGCTGTGGGCTGGCGTGCTTGACGTCGTTCCAGAGCGCGACATGCTTGTCGGCGGGATTTCCGCACGGTCCGAAGTCGGTGACCTGTGCGCCGGCGGCCGGCGCGAGGCCGAGCCCGAGTGCGGGCACGACCGCCGCGGCGGCGACGAGTGCGGAGCGGCGGACGAAGCCGATGGTGTTGATGGTCATGTGATGTCCCCTCGGTGGGTGTTGGTGTGTTGAAAACACCATCCCGTCTGGGAGCCACCGAGTCTGTCCGCTGGTCAGACCATGAATCGCCGGAATCGTGGGTCCACCGATCGGGGGAACGGCCCTACGATCGGTCGGTATGACCAGCAAGCCTGCTTTGATTCTGGCCTTCGCGGCACTGGCCGCAGCGGTCCCGACAATCACGCCCGCGCCGGCAGCGGCTGCGCCCTGCGCAGATGTGATCGTGGTGTTCGCCCGCGGCACCAATGAACCGCCTGGCCTCGGCAGTGTCGGCGGCCCGTTCGTCGACGACCTGCGGGCCCGGGTGGCGCCGCGCACCGTCGACGGAACCGCGGTGGACTACCCGGCCAACAACGACTTCCACAACAGCACCCCGGCCGGCACCGACGCGGCGCAGTCCCTGATCGAGTCCATCGCGGCCAGTTGTCCGAACACGAAGATGGTGCTGGGCGGCTACTCGCAGGGAGCGGCCGTCATCGAACAGGCCACCACCGCAGCGTCTCCCCAGACCGCCGATCACGTGGCGGCCACCGCACTGTTCGGTACGCCGCGCACCAGCTTCTCAGGCCTCCTGGCTTCCGGGATGCCGCTGCCGACGCTCGCCCCGCAGTACGCCGCCAACTCGATCGACCAGTGCAATGAGGCCGACCCGATCTGTTGGGAAGGTGGCTGGGACATGGGTGCCCACGTGTCCTATGTGCAGTCCGGAAAGGTTGCGCAGGCAGCCGATTTCGCCGCCGGCCGACTCTAGTTCCGGTCGCCCAGGCACCGCGGTGCGTTCATACTGCACACATGCGTGCCCGCGTCGGCATCGCGGCGCCGACGGCTGCGATCACACTGTTGGTGGGTTGTACGTCCGGGGCCGGCCTGTCCGAGGTGAAGATCGTGCTCGACGGCGACGTCCACACCCTGGCCGCGCAGGTCACCTGCACCAGGTTTCCCGACGGCAACCTGCTGATCTACGCATCGCCATCGGCGACGGACCACCGACGAAGCGTTCGATTGATGCTGACGACGGCACACCGCCTGGTCGTCACGGCCGCGGGGTTCCATATCCCCGAAGCCAATGGCTTCACCAAGGACTCGCGTGAGATGACGGCCATCAAGGTCGACGACGTCTACACGATCAGTGGACGGATGCCTGCCCAAGAAGGGCCCGGGTGGCGCCAGGTGAAGATCGAGATCACCTGCCCCGGCTATCAGCGGCCGAAAGGCACACGTGACACCGTGCCCGCGCTCGGGAGATCCTGACCAGACCGGATGGTCGGCAATCATCTGCATCCCGTGGCCTCACAGGCGATACTGCGTCTATACCGAACGACCAGGGGAGATCGGAAGTGGATTCGCGCGTCGGCACGACGTTCGGCAAGTACGCCATCACGCGCCTGCTCGGAAAGGGCGGGATGGGGGAGGTGTACGAGGCCTTCGACGCGGAGAAGAACCGGACCGTGGCGTTGAAGATCCTCGCCGACCAGTACTCCAGCGACGCCACGTTTCGTACCCGATTCCAGCGGGAATCGCATGCGGCCGCGGTCCTGCAGGAACCCCACGTCATCCCCATCCATGACTGGGGCGAGATCGACGGCAGCCTCTACATCGACATGCGACTGGTGCAGGGGGCGACGCTCTCGGATCTGATCGCCCACGGCCCGCTGGCGCCGGCGCGAGCGGTGGCCATCGTCACCCAGATCGCGGCAGCCCTGGATGCGGCGCACGCGGCCGGGTTGATCCACCGCGACATCAAGCCGCAGAACATCATCGTCACCCCGGCCGATTTTGCCTACCTCGTCGACTTCGGCATCGCCGAGAGCGAGGGCGACAGCCGGTTGACCACCGAGGGATCCCGCATCGGCACCCTGAATTACATGGCGCCCGAACGATTTACCGGACAGACGGTCACACCGGCAGTCGATTCGTACGCGCTGGCGTGCGTACTGTACGAGTCGCTGACCGGCCAGCCCCCTTTCGTCGGCGACAATCTGGAAAGCGTGCTCGCCGCCCATATCTCGGCGCCGCCCCCTCGGCCCAGCACCGCCAATCCCACGGTGCCCACGACCCTGGACGATGTGGTGGCCCGGGGCATGGCCAAGGACCCCGACGACCGGTACGGCTCGGCCGGAGGATTGGGCCGTGCGGCGCAACGCGCACTGCAGGCCGGCTCGGCGCCGTCGACCGCACCGCACCAGGCGCCCACCCTCGCCGCGGCTCTGGTGAGCCCCGCCAGCTATCCACATCCGGATCCACCTGCCGAGCCGTCACAGCCGCCTCGCGGACGGGGATGGGTGCTGCCGACGGTCATCGCGGTGGCGGCCGCACTGATCCTCGGCGGCCTCGGCGTCGTAATCGGAATGCTTGCCAATAACGCCGGACAACCCGCGGACACACCGCCTTCGGCATCGCAGCGAGACCCCGCGCAGCCAGGCGGCCCGGTGCCGCCACTGATCACCGGCCCCGATCAGAGCAGCCTGCACCAGTCGTGTGACGACGGTTTCGCGGTCACCACCGCCACCGGGTTCGCCAGCCGTGCCGGGCGCGGAACCCCGGAAACCTCATGCCTTTTCACCAACAGCGTGCTGACGTCGTACTGGGCCGAATACGGCAACGCGAGTCCGCTGCCGCGAGCGGTGTCGGCCCCAGGGGCGGTGGACTGCGGCAAGGTGCCGGGGGCGCTGTGCGACGGCTCCAACTTCCTGATGCACTGTCAGCAGTCCCCGGGCGACAGCTGGATCACCTGCACGGGCGGCAAGAACGCCCGCGTCTATCTCTGGTGAGCCGGGCAGTGTCCCGTCGGCAGGGCGCTCAGACGTTCACGCAGCCAGTTGGCCATCGTGGTGAGCGCAGCGGTGCCGTCCTCGAACTTTCCCGAGTACGGCAGTGCGGCCAACGCCACGGCCACGGTTCCGGTCGGAGTCGTCAGCACACCGATCTGACGAACCAGATAGCCACCCGTCGGTGAGGGGCCCCAACCGCCTTTGAACCGGCTGCCCTCGAGGGTGCCGATACCCCATCGCTGGTCGGGCTCGACGCGGGCCATCAGATCAAACACGGGGTCATTTGCCTTGTCGCACAACGCAACGGACGTGAACCGCGCCTGGTCGGTCAGCGGCCAGTCGGTCTGCCCCGAAGCGCTGAACTCCGGACGCACGCGTTGCGATTGGACGACCGTCGGGTCACCGGTCTCCCGCAGAACCGCTTCGACCTTGTGCGCGGCCTCGGCCGGTGTACCCAGGCCGTCCCAGATCGATTCGGCTGCGGCATTGTCGGACTGGGTGATGGCCGCGGTCATGGCTTCGGTGATCTGCGGCGGCACCTGTGCGCGCAGCGCGGCGATGATCAACGGCACCTTGATCGTCGACCAGGCGGGGCCGCTCTGCCACTCGCCCAAGCTCATCGGCTCCTGCCCGGGGCCGACGCCGCTGATCGCCACACCAGCAACGGCGGGCAGCTGCGTTTGCAACTGGGCGAATCCCGCGGCCAGCGACGCGGTGGGCGCCGAGCTCCGCGTGTTCGGGCGCTTGGCGAGGTGGGTCCCGATGATCACCCCCGCGGCGAGCGCGATCGTCGCGAAGACCGCTATCAGGGCCCACAGCCGGCCTCGGTGACCGGATGTCACGGTGCGGCGCTTTGAAGTTCGAAGGTGAACGCGTGACCGCAGATGCGGATCTGGTCCCCGTCGCCGACGGTCGCGCTGGGGTGGATGCGTTCCTGCCGCACCTGCACACCGTTGGCCGACTGCAGGTCGGTGATCACGAAACTGCTTCCGGTGTCGATGATCACCGCGTGGTGACGGCTGATCTCGGCATCGTCGAGGACGATGTCGTTGTCGGGAAGCCGCCCGATCCGGGTGACGGTCGGTTGCAACGGATATCGGCGTCCGGTGGCATCACGCAGTGCGGCCGCCGTCGAACCCCGGTTGGCGGCGGTGCGTCCGGCGCTCACCGTGTGCGCGGCGGTGGCCATGGCGGCCTGCCTGGTGTCCAGCCGCTCCTGACGCAGGATCCGCGCGTGCAGTGCGGTGAGCGTCGGCCCGGGGTCGATGCCGAGTTCCTCGGCCAGCACGGACTTGACGCGTCGATAGGCCTCCAGCGCATCGGACTGGCGCTCCGCGAGGTAGTAGGCCGTGATCAGTTGAGCCCACACCGGTTCCCGGTACGGATGCCTGGCGGCGAGGTCTTCGAGGTCGGCGATCACGGTCACCGCACGGCCGCAAGCGATCTCGGCCTCGGCGCGGCTGGTGTGCACCAGCACGTGGTCCTCGGCCAAGGCCGCTGCAAACGTATCCGCGAACCGGAATCCGCGGAGATCCTCGAGAACCTCGCCACGCCATTGCGTCAACGCGGCCGACAGGTGCGTGCTTGCCGTATCGAATCGTCCGGCCGCGGCGGCGTTTATCCCCGCGGACTTCTCGATGATGAACCGGTCCAGATCACAACTGCCGACGGCGACGTTGAGCCGATAGCCGGGAGCCGCTTTGACCAGCGCTGCATGCGTTTCCCGCTCAGAGCCGCCGAGCAGCCGACGCAGATTGGACACATGGGTGTGGATGGTGGCGCGGGCTGCGGGCACCGGTTCACCGTCCCAGACGGCGTCGATCAGCGATTCGGTGCTGACCGCCCGATTGCGGTTGATGAGCAGGACCGCCAACACCGCGCGCTGTTTGGGCGTACCCAGTGCGACGGGAGCGTCGTCCACGGTGACCTGCAGCGGACCCAACAGACCGAACCCGAGACGAGTGTCGCTCATCGCTTGCCTTCCCGGTGTTCGGCGCGGTCCGCATCCCATTGTGACGCCGCGCGGCGCTACCGCAAGGATCCGTTGAGAATCCCGCAAGGTGTCGGCGTCATCGTTCCGACATGACCACGATCTCGCACCGCCCCGCCCGGCACGACGACGCCGGACTGGATTCGCTGCTCGACGCGTTGGCCGGTGTCGCGGTCAGGGGAGAGGTCCCCGGGGCCGAACTGCTGGCACAGGTAGCCGGCGCGCGGCACGCGCTGGCTACGACGGCGTCCGACCCGAACCCCGGTGAGCCCTACTCGCGGACGATCCTACGTGTCGACGACGACGTCGAGATCATGCTGGCCCGATGGCGACCAGGGCAGCGCTGCGCACCGCACGACCATGGCGGGGCAGGCGGTTTCGTCATCGTCCTGGACGGCCGGTTCGAGGAGCGACGGTTCGGCTGGGACGGTCCAAGGCTGACCGTCACCAGCAGCGCGGAGCACCTCACCGGCGCAGTCACGAGCATCACCAGCGACGTGATCCACGACATGGCCGGCCCGGACGGTGGTTTGACCCTGCACTTCTACAGTCCACCGGCGACCAGCATGCGGGTGTTCGATCTGGACCGGGCCGAAATGTTGGAGCTGATCGGAAACTACGGTGCGTGGATCCCGCAAGGGCAGCACCAGCGCCTCCCCCTCGCCGAGGTGTCGCCGGAAATTACTGCGGCGCCGGTGATCTGGGTGGCCCACACCACGCACTACCGCGGTGGATCCGAAGAGTTCGCGGTGGCGGCCGCGACGATGGCACGTGAGCTGGCCGCCGCCCATCCCGATGCCGAGGTCATCACGTCGGGTCTGCAGCAGAAGGCCGACTTCGTCGCCGAGCTCACCCAATTGGCCGAGGCCGGCCGCGTCATCGACCAGTTGCACCTCATCAGCCATTCCGGAATGTACGGCCCGATGTTCGGATCGACCGCCTGGCCTGAACAGTTCTCACCGCACGAATGGCGTTCGATGACCATCCCTTTCACACGCACCGGCCAGGCCTACTTCCACGCTTGCCGCACCGCGCGCTGGTTCGCACCGTTCTTCGCGAACGTGTTCGGGGTGACCGCTTTCGGTAACCGCGACTACACGACGGTGTCGGCGCGCAAGGACCGGTTCGCCTGGGCGGGGCGCCGTCCTGTCACCCGCGGCGAGCTCTACCTGATCGACACGCCGGGCCGAAAATCGCACGGGCCGTTCGGCACCGCACGCAAGTACCTGGGTGCCGCAGCGCGGCCGCCGGTGCGCAGCCTGCCCGACCTCGCGGGGACCGGCGGCTCCTATGATCCGGTAGCTGAGCTGTACGACGGTGCCTACGCGGACATCAGGGTGCGTGGCGCCGAATGGCGATGGGTGTCCGAGCGGGCCACCCGTGCCCGGGCCGAGCTCGGCCGGGAGTTGCGGGTACTCGAAATCGGCTGCGGCACTGGTGCGTTGTTACGGGCGCTGGACGACGACGGAGTGGTCGACTTCGGCATCGGTGTGGACATTTCCACGGGCATGCTCGCCCAGGCGCACCGCCGTACCCACGATCGCCCGCGGTTGCGGTTCGCGGCGGTCGGCGGTCCGGAGCTCGACATCCCCGACGACCACGTCGATGTGGTGATCTGCTTTCTGTCGTTCCGGTACTTGGATTGGGATCCGACGATGGCCGAGATTCGCCGGGTCCTGGTGCCTGGCGGCAGGCTGTGGGTGGTCGACATGGTGGAGCATCCGATACGGGTTCGCGAGCTCACCGTCCTGGCCCGATCTGCCCTCGAACACCTGCGCACCCGACGGGCCCGGCCCCGGTTCGCCGCCGAGCTGGCCGCGTTGACCAGTCATCCCGCCTGGCGGGAGATGCTGCGGCACAATCCGATCCGTGCCGAACACGAGTACCGCTGGTACTTCGCCAGTCGGTTCCCCGGTACCCGGCTGCGGCTGCTGACGGCGACGCCGTCACAGCGCGTGGTGGCGTTCGACTCGGGACCCCTGGCCAAGGGGCTCACGGCCCCGCTGACCTACCCATGACGCCGGCTGGGTGCCTCGGCATCCTCGACTGGGGCATCGGCGGCATCGGCCTGGTGCGCGAGCTGGACCGGTGCGCACCCGGCTTGCCCGTCCTGTACTGGTCGGATGCCGGAGCCACGCCCTACGGCCGGATGCGCAGCGAGGATCTGGCAGCCCGGCTCTCCGCGGTGATCTCCGAGCTCGCCGAGAGGGGCGCCACCGAGGTGGTGCTGGCCTGCAATGCGGCAAGCACGGTCGTCGCACGGCTGACTCGGGTTTCCGTTCCGGTGGAAGGCATCATCGATCACGGCCTGGCGTCCGTTCCCGACGGGCTCCGTGGATACATCGGCGTCGTCGGCGGGCGACGCACCATCGCCAGCGGCCGCTACCGGCGAGGGCTGGCCCGTCCCGGCCGGGAGGTGCTGTCACGGGTGGCCCAGCCGCTGTCGGCGCACATCGAGGCCGGCAGCACCGGCTCACCGGCCTTCGTCGCCGACCTGCACCGGATCGTCGCCCCGCTCAGGCGGACCCAGACCTTGGTGCTGGCGTGCACCCACTACCCGGCCGTGAGCGACTGGTTCGCCGACGCGCTCCCCGACACCGCGCTGATCGACCCGGCCCAGCGGCTGGCCACCGCGGTCGCGGCCCGCCATCCCGCCGCCCGGAACGGTCCGGTAGCCGAACGAACCTATCTGACCAGCGGCGATACCGAGTCGATGCGGCGCGGTGCGGCGATCGCCTGGGCCGTGGACCTCACCGCCGAACCTGCCGTCACCGTGGCCGATCGCAGCACAAGATTCCATTGAGAATTCCGCAAGGCGGCCCCCGCATGCTCAATGCCATGAGCACAAACCGACCTCACCTCATCCCGTTCGTCGCCGCCGCGGCAGCCATCATCGCCCTCCCTGCGACCGCCTCTGCCTGCCCGGCGTCCACAAGGTTTGTCACCCCGTCGGGCAACATCTGGTGTCTGGTGGCGAGCAATTCCGACGGCACCGACGGCGTGGTGTGCGAGATCCGCGAACACACCTACACCGCGCCGGCCAAACCGGCGGACTGCCATCTGGACTGGGGCGACCGCGTCAGCCTGAAGCCGGGTCGCGCACCCGAGGTGCACTGCCACGGTGACACCATCTTCGAACCCGGAATGCCCACGCTTCCGTACGGCCAGACGCGTTCGGCCGGCCCGGTCAAGTGCGAATCGCAACCCGCTGGCGTGACGTGTACCGATACCAACTCCGGACACTTCTTCCGGATGTCGCGCGAATCTCTCGAGCTCGGCTAGCGCTGAACCCGCCCGGGCCGGACCGTTTCGGCATCTCGTCCAATTTCGCCCGAAGGGCCGCCGATCCCCGCTAGCGTGACAAACGTCGAGTTCGATGTAACGGGGGGCGAATAATGACGCGGGTAGCAGCGTGGGTTGGTGCCGGGGTGTTCACGGCCGGATTGTCGGCGGCTGTACTCGCCGGGGCAGGGACGGCCCACGCCGACGACGACGGCGGGTCGAAGCGCGACGCGAAGCCGTCGGCCACCCACAACGAGTCCGCCCAGAAAACCCAGCACCGCAAAACGCGCACGGTCAAACAGCGGCCTGAATCCGCGGTCTCAGACGCGCCGACCACCGAAACGAAGCCCACGACCAAACCGAGATCAGCCAAGTCCGAGGCGGCGCCGCGCACCCTTCGCCAACTTGCCGATTCAGTCAGTGCCAAGGCGCGCAGCGACTTTCGGGATACCGCCCGCGAGATTCGTAACGCGGCCGACGGCATCAGCGCCGCAAAAGACATCGTCCAGGACGCCACGCCGAAAACCGTGGATGAGCAGAGCGCCGTCGAGGTCCGGGTCCGGCCGCCGATCGGCATCCGGTCGGCCATTGCCGCACACCGTGAGCGCCTGCGTCTGTCCGGGGGCAGCCCGACGGGGGCGATCGAACCGCGCGACGTCCAGGTCGCGACAACGCTGCGCGACGCCCTGAAGCCGGTCGATCCGGACCAACCTGGCGCTCGGGTCGTCAGCCTCGCTGCCGCAACACCGTCTCACGAGGATCCGCTCGAGGCCATCCACGACGTGATCCGCAGCCTCGGGGCGTTGGTGCTCAACCCCGAGCCGCAGAATTACCCCAAGCCGATATCGGTGATCGGTGATGTCGTGTTCGACACGCTGGCCACGCTGGAGCGGGCCGTCGGCGGCGATCCGGTGGTGCCGCCGGCGTTGCGGGACTCCGTCGAGGTCAGCACATCCACACTCGTCATCTCCGAAGGCCACGAAGTCGAATCCAACTGGTATTTCCCGACTTCGGAAAATGGTGAGCCACCGACTCGGCTGATCTACCTGCAGCACGGCTTCCTGGCGAACGGTCCGCTGTACAGCTACACCGCGTCTTATCTGGCCCAATCGACAAACAGTGTCGTCGTCACCACCACCTTCACGTCGAACCCGTTCGAGGCCGACGGCATGTGGCTCGGTGGCGACAACCTGCACGAGGCCGTCGCCCAGCTGTTTCTCGATCCGGACCGCACGGCGCTCAACGCCAGCATGGACACCGCGGAGCTGAAGGCCGGCCGCACCGAGAATATCGATGTACCAACGCAGTTCGTTCTCGTCGGGCACTCGTTGGGCGGCGGGTTCGCTCCGGGGGTCGCCGGGTATTACGCCGAAGGGTTGAGCCGTCGGCGGGAACAGGGGCTGGACGCACCGAATGAGCTTGCCGGCGTGGTGATTTACGATGCGGTGCCGATGGGCTCGATCATCCCCGACGCGATGGACCGGCTGGACGAGCTGGAGACGAACGGGACCGCTGATCCCAGCGATGACGATCCGAACGACTACATCCCGATCTACGAGATCGGCGCCCCACTGAATTTCCTCAACGTGTTCAGCGATGTCAACGACCAGCTGTCCGAAGCCCGGCCAGGTCAATTCACCGGCGTCGTTCTCGAAGACGGCGTTCACATGGACCCGATGCAAGGCGGCAACCCGCTGATCCAGGTCGCCGCCTACGCGATCGCCGGGTTCCCGCAACCGCAGAATCCGTTGGCCGTCCGCGATTTGTCCGCGGGGTGGATCAACGACATGTTCGACGAGAACATCGATCCCGCTACCGGGGCCTGCAAGACGGGCGTCGACTGTGCCGGGCAGTACGGCGACGGCGACGACTCGTTCACGATCGCCACGGACAGAGGCGACGCCGTGGCGGTGCTGATCGGCACGCAAAAGGCCAAGGACCTGACGTCATTGCGCGCAATCAGTGCGACCGACTTCATCTCCGCGATCCCCGCCGGGGTGCTCAACGGCCTGCAGACCACATGTGAGTTGGTCACCGGAGGTAAATGCAGCGTGTAGCCCGGCGCAGCGGACGTAGTGTTCAGACATGACTGAGGCACTACCCAAGACTGCGCTGGAACTGCGGTCGCTGGTGACCGAGGACGGCACGCTCGAGTTGTCGCTGCACGAGGTTGCGGTGCCCACCCCGGCACAAGACGAGGTCGTGGTCCGGGTCGAAGCCGCGCCGATCAACCCGTCGGACCTGGGTCTGCTGATTCCGAGCGCGGCCGACATGTCGGCCGCGACCGTCGCGGGCACCCCGGACCGGCCCGTCGTCACGGCGCCGCTGAAGGAAGGAGCCCTCGCCGGTCTGGCGGCCCGCGTCGGATCTTCGCTTCCCGTGGGCAACGAAGGCGCGGGCACTGTAGTGGCCGCGGGGGAGTCACCGTCGGCGCAAGCCTTGCTCGGCAAGACCGTCGGGACCGCAGGCGGCGCGATGTACTCCCAATACCGGGTGGTCAACGCCGCGGCATGCCTCGTGCTGCCCGAGGGAGCCACTGCAAAGGACGGCGCATCGTCATTCGTCAACCCGCTGACTGCGCTGGGTATGGTGGAAACCATGCGCCGCGAAGGACATTCGGCCCTGGTGCACACGGCTGCGGCGTCGAATCTCGGGCAGATGCTCGTCAAGATCTGCCTCGCCGACGGAGTGCCGCTGGTCAACATCGTCCGCAAGACCGAGCAGGAGGAAATCCTGCGTGGCCTCGGCGCGGTACATGTCTGCAATTCGTCGTCGCCATCATTCGAGACGGATCTCGTCGAGGCACTCAAGGCGACGTCGGCGACGCTGGCGTTCGATGCCACCGGTGGCGGCACGCTGGCCAGTCAGATTCTCAACGGCATGGAGCAGGCGGCCAACGCGACCGGCGCGCAGTACTCCCGCTACGGGTCGGCGGTGCACAAGCAGGTGTACATCTACGGCAGCCTCGACACCGGCCCGACCGTTCTGACTCGAAACTTCGGGATGGCCTGGGGTGTCGGGGGTTGGCTGCTCACCCCGTTTCTCGCCGGTGCCGGCGCCGAGACCATCGCCCGGCTGCGCGCCCGCGTTGCCGCGGAACTCACCACGACCTTCGCAAGCAGCTACACCCAAGAGGTCTCGCTGGCCGACATGCTCAAGCCCGACGCGTTCAACGGCTACTTGCAGAAAGCGACCGGTGAGAAATACCTGGTGACGCCCCAGGCCGGCTGAGCGCCGGCGCGTACGGACGCAGTCTCACCGGTCGGTGATGTCCGCATACTCCGGATGCTTGTCGATGTACTCGGCCACCATCCAACACGTCGGCACTATCCGCAGTCCGGCATCGCGGGTGGAGCGCAGGGCCTCGGCGATCAGGATGGTCGCCAGGCCGCGGCCACGGTATTGCGGCTGAACCTCGGTGTGCGGAAAGATGCGGCGGCCGTCGCGGTCGTGGAAGTCGGCGATCCCCACTGTGGTGCCGTCGACGTCGATGGTGAACCGGTCAGGGTGTTCGGTCACAGTGGTCGCCGCACCGGTGCGGTCGAGTCGGGTCTCGGAACTCATATGCCTCCATTCGCCGTTACCCCACGATAATCGCGCGTCTACCCGCCATTTGCCGGCACCGTTGCTCATAGAACATTGATTCGTAACGCAGTCGGCGTGACGCCATTCCATGCGAATTCGCCCCATTGCTGCTGAGCCCTAAAAGGCCAGGTCTGCACGGGTATGTGCGTGCGATGGCAGATGGGCTGAACGGCCCACCGGTCAGCATGCGGGACCCGCGTCCCTGATTTGGGCATTCCATCCCACGATTTCCGTATGTTGCTGACGAGCAGTTGTTCCGGTGTTACGTTCGGAAAATGAACCCAAAGCTGATGAAACGCACAGGTGCGCTCGCCGCAGCTCTCGCCATCACCGGGGCGGCGGCCGTTGCGTGCTCGCAGGAAGCGAAAGACAACACCAAAGACGCCTTGTCCAGTGCCACGAGTGCCGCGTCGTCGGCAGTCGATGCCGGCACGAGCAAGGCAAAAGAGGGGGCCAGCTCCGCTTCGAGCGCGGTCTCGTCGGCTGTCGAAGGCGCACCGAGCACGGTGAACGCACCGGGTGTCGGCGAGGTGGTACTCGACGCTCCCGTCGCAAAGGCGTACACCGACGCCGGTGGTGAAGCCAAGTTGGGTCTACCGACGGCGCAACCGGAGAAGGTCGGCGACGGCACGGTGCAGGCTTTCGCCAACGGCACCATCTATTCCTCGCCGTCCACCGGCGCGCACGTCGTGCAGGGCGAGATCTTGCGGGTCTACACCGCGAACGGCGGCCCAGCAGGCCAGCTTGGATTCCCCACCGAAGATGAGGACGAGACGGCCGGCGGTCCGGATGTGGCCAACGGTGGTTGGATCTCCGAATTCCAGCACGGGACCATCACCTGGCTGAACAAGGGCGGCGGCACGTTCGCCGAGACCGTCACGCCCAAGTAGCACGTGAGCTAGGCGGTTACCAGACGCGCACGTAGTCCACGAGCATGTCGGCCGGGTAGGTACCGGCACTGGGATCTTCTCCACCCGAGCCCGCGACCGCGAGGTTCAGCACCACGAACATCGTGTAGCCGGGCTGGCTGAACGGCCAGTCCGGCAGCTGGCTGGCCGCGACCTCGAAGTAGGGCTTCGCACCTTCGGTGTAGTCCTGCCAGAAGCGGGCACCGTTGGCGTCCCATTGGGTGCGCCACGTGTGCCAGCCGGTGTCGACGGCGATGTTGTGCGTCTCCCATTCGCCGCCGTTGGACTTGGCGTGCACGGTGGTGGCCGACGGCCATTTGCCGTTGCCGTACCACTCGACGATGTCGAGCTCACCTTCACCGAGAGTGCCCAGCCAGAAGGCCGGCCAGGCGCCCGGGGTCAGGCAGTTGAACTTGATCCGGGCTTCCCAGGTGTGCCCGGCACCGCCCTCCCACACGCTCGCCAGCTTGGCGCCGTAGTAGGCGTCGCCTTCCTTCGTGGCCCGGATGACGAGATTCCCCTTGCCGTCGAGGAAGGCGTTCTTGCGGTCATCGCGGTACTGGCCGATGCGGCCGGGCTGCTCCCAGTAGGTGGGGTCCTTGATGGTCTCGCGGGCCTTCGCGATGGTCCACTTCGACGCGTTCGGCGCCGAGCCGGCAGACCCGTCGAATTCGTCCGCGAACACGTAGTTCACCGTGGCCTGCGGCGCCGACGGCGCAGGAACAGGCGGTGTCTGGGGCTTGGTCGGGAGGGCCTGGGCTTGCGGGGCGGGTAGTGCTGCCGCCATCACGCCCAGACCTGACAACATCATCATTTTTCGGCGATCCAAGTTGGCCATGGTGGACCACCCTAGCGGTGCCGCGTGCGCGAGTAGGGATTGAACGGTTTTGCCAGCGGGAAGTTTTGTTCTGAACATTTCCATAGGAAACGCTTCATCTCTGCTCAGCCAGCGCGGGCACAGTGGGATGCATGACACTGATCGATTCTTTGCGCCGGGCCGCACGGGGGCGCAGTGCGCTGACCGCCGGGCTGGTACTCGCGGGAGCGTTCGTCGCTCTCCTGCTCAGTGTCGCCACCAGCGGAGAGTGGGCCACGGTACTGGCCTCACTGGCCGGCTTCGCGACGGCCATCACGGTGATCGCGGCCGTGGCGACCAGCTGGGAACACGTCGTCGTCAACGCCCGCAGCGCCGGGTTGGTCGAATCCGAGGTCGAGTCCCGCTGACTGCCGACCGGTTTGCCAGCTAAGTCGATTACTGCCCAGCCGTGCCAAGCCGAGCCACCGCAGTGCCAATTCTGCTGTGCCCGAGGCTCTCTCGTGTGAGATGCTCTGCGCGTCAATTTATGGCGCCGCGTCGGGGCGACTTCAGGGAGCGATCTTGAGACTTGTCATGAGCATGGTTCCGGCGATGGTTCTCGCCGGAACGGCTGTCGGTTTCGCGAGCCCGGCTGTCGCCGAAGAGCTCAACGGCACCTACCGCTATGACCACGACGGTCCGTCGACGTGGAGCACCTGGACCGTCACCCCATGTGGCGCGGGATGCGCAGACGTGGCGGCCACCGGTGGTGCGACGTGGGCGGCGTATGGAGGTCAGGCCCACCTCGACGGCGGGACCTGGACGATGGCGAGCCCGTGGCCCGACGCCGGGACCTGCGAGGGCACCCCGCTCACCGCCTCACGCACGCTGTCCTGGGACGCTCAGGCGCTGACGGGCACCGGGTTCGCCACCTGGGAGGCGAGCGACTGCGGCCCGGCCGAGCGCAGCGAACGGTTCTCATTCACGTTGACGAAGCTCTCTTAGGCAGGCGTTGACGCCTTGAGATTGCGCCCACGGTCGTGATCTGTCCTGGTGCGCAACCCTGTGTGCGATTTCAACGCGTCGGCCGTGAATAACTGCCTGGCTCTGCCATAGTCGTCCATTGTGGGTAGCCGAGAAAAGCACTACTTGCGGCGGTCGTTCTGGGCGCTGGTGGGTGTGGCTGTCCTGGGTTTCGGATCAGCCGTGTTGCGCGTCGCGCAGGTCGGCGTGGATCCCTACACCGCGGCCAACATCGGTATCAGCAACACGATTGGGCTCGACCTCGGCACGTACCAGCTGATCAGCAACGCCGTGCTGCTGATCCCGGTCTTCTTCTTCGGCCGCATGTACATCGGGATCGGCTCGATCATCAACATGGTCATGACCGGGTACTTCATTCAATGGTTCTCGGCCTTGCTGAGCCCCCTGGTTCCCGTCGACCCCGGACGCGTGCTGCAGACCGCGATGTTCCTCGTCGGGATCACGTTGTTCGCCGCCGGTGCGTCGATGTACATGACCGCAGCGTTGGGCAACGCCCCGTACGACGCGATCGCCCCGATCATCGTCGATCACACGCACCTGCCGTACCGGGCGGTGCGGGTGGCCCAGGACCTCGCGTTCGTCGCGTTGGCGTTGGCGTTCCACGGGCAGGTCGGCATCGGGACGGTGATGACCGCGTTCTTCGCCGGTCCGCTGATCGACTTCTTCACCGAGAAGGTCAACAAGCCGCTGATGAAGAAGGACCTGGCGGCGCTCGACTCATTTCAGCAGCGCATCAAGACCACTCGCTGGCATTTCTGACGGCGGAGTCGTGATGAGTGCCCGAGCAAGACGCTCGGCCGGGGTATCCAGCCGAGCGTCTGCCCGATCTCACCCGGCACGCCTACGGCGTGCTGTGTGTTCCGTTGGCCCCGTTGCTGCCGTTGGCGCCGGCCTTCCCGGAGCTTCCGGCTTTGCCGGCCGTTCCGGGTTTGCCGATTGCACCCTTCTTGCCGGGCGTGCCCGCGCTGCCTGCCGAACCACTCGCGCCGGCAGCTCCGGTCGCACCGGTGCTGCCGGTGGCGCCGGTCTGGCCTGCGGTGCCGGTCTTGCCCTTCGAGCCGAACGCGCCGCCGGAGCCGGCCGTGCCTGCCGCGCCGCCGGAGCCGCCCGAGCCTCCCGCACCGCCGGAGCCTCCCGCACCCGCTGTACCCGCGGCGCCACCTGACCCGGCGGCGCCGCCGGAACCACCGGAACCGGCTGTGCCCGCAGCACCTCCCGATCCTCCCGAACCTCCGGCAGCACCCTTGCCGCCTTGTCCGCCGAGGCCCACGGTTCCTGGAATGTTCGCGTAGTTGGCGAGGCCGCCTTTGCCGCCGTTGCCACCCTTGCCGCCGTCGGCGCCGTTGCCACCGACACCGCCGTTGCCGGCCGCGCCGCCCTCGCCGCCCTGGCCTCCGTCACCACCGGCACCGCCGTTGCCGGCCGCGCCGCCCTGGCCGCCGGTGCCACCTTCGCCACCCTGCCCGCCGTCACCGCCGTTGCCGGCAGCCCCACCGGAGCCGAAGATGCCGAACAAGCCGGCGCTGCCGCCGTTGCCGCCCTTGCCGCCGGCCTTGCCTGTGGTGCCCGCGGATCCGGTGCCGCCCTGAGTGCCGTTGCCGCCAGTGCCGCCTGTTTTTCCGTCAGTGCCCGCGCCGCCGGTGTGGCCGTCGGTGCCGTTCTGCCCGGTCTGTCCGGCTGCGCCCTGAGCGCCGTCGCCACCATCGCCGCCGTTACCACCGTTGGCGCCGAATGCCCCGGCACCGCCCGTGCCGCCGTCGCCGCCGCCAGCACCGGGCACATTTCCGTCGCCACCGTCGCCACCGTCGCCGCCCGTATGGCCGGCTCCGATGTTGCCGTTTCCGTTGCCGCCGTTACCACCGGGAGCGCCGTCACCGCCGTCGCCACCGCTGCCTGCCACGGCCGTGCCGATCCCGCCAATGCCCTTGGTGCCCTGGGCACCCGGAGTGCCCGTCGGGTTGGCGCCGTCGGCTCCCTTCGCGCCGTCTACGCCGTCGTCCCCCTTGTTGCCGGTGGTCCCGTCATCGCCGTCCGGCCCGTTCTTACCGGCTGTGCCGCCCGTCCCGCTCTCGCCTTGCGTACCTGCGATGCCGACGCCGCCATTGCCGCCGTCACCACCCTTGCCGAACATCGAGAACAACCCGGCTTCGCCGCCGTTACCACCGTCACCACCGGCGAGGCCGTCGCCGCCGCGACCGCCGTTGCCGGCGAAGAGACCGGCGTTGCCGCCCGATCCACCGTTGGCCCCGGCGCCGCCGTTGCCCAACAGCAAGCCACCCGCGCCGCCATTGCAGGCCGCCCCGGTGCAGTCGGAAGCCGCGTCGATGCCGTTGCCGATCAGCCAACCGCCGTCACCGATGACGGGTTGCCCGGTCGCCGAAACGAGTGCGTTGGGCGTGGGGGCGCTGGATATCGATCCGACCACGGCCCGGTTGTTGGCCAGCCACCAAATGTCGCTCGCCGCTGGGGCATTCGACGTGGAGGCATTCGGAAGTGGAGGTAGCGCCGAATCGGAATTGACGAGTTGGATGTTCGGAGACTGCGCGACGGTCGGCGGCGTATCCGGCGTGCTGAACAGCAGGATGCCTGCACCTGCCATCGCTGCGCCGGCCACACCGGTGGTGATGATCGGACGCACCGTGGCGCGCGATCTGGCCTTTCTATGTTTGGACAAGGATCGGACCTCTCCATGGTCAGTGCTTGACTGCATCGGTTTCCCTTCCACCGCAGTGGTTTCCACGCGGGCACTGGCGGACAGCCAGCAGTCAAGGACCGTACAGAGAGGGGAGTGGAACAAGTTCCAGTTTGAGAACCTTCGGATGCGCACTTTGTGCAGTATCAAAATTTAGTTCCGGCTAAATACGATGTTGACCTGCTCATTGAGCGCGCATGACTTGTCGACGGTCGCGTCAATCTGATCTTGAAGCGGCATGAAGACTAATAGTCTCGTTACTGAGGTCTCGTCCGCGTCACCCTGGCGGGGACCGAAGCGCACAGGGCCTACGATGCGGAAGTGGTAGCGGGATCCTGGCCGACGCACATTCCGGTGGCGACCGTCGGACGGCCGGCCACTGCGCGTGCGGGTGTTCCCCGTCCGGGAATTGCCCGTGTGCTGCGGGATCGCACCGGTCTGGTGGTGGTCGCGGCCCCCGCGGGATACGGCAAGACCACTGCGGTCGTGCAGTGGGACGACGCGGACGAACGCCCGTTCGCGTGGGTGCGGCTGGACAACCTCGACAACGACCCGGCCCATCTGCTGTTGCATCTCGCGACGGCGCTGAATCAGATCAAGCCCATCGACCCGACAGTGCTTCACTACCTGCAGGGGGCGGGCCGCGCCGAGCCCCAACTGGTGTCGGCGTTCGTCCAGGCTCTTGAGACCTGCGGGCCTGTCGTCCTGGTGCTGGATGACGTTCACGAGTTGTCGGCAGGCGCGGCCGTCGACTCCCTGCGCGCAGTGGTGGATCTAGCCCCGAACTCGACGACGCTGGCGCTCGTCGGCCGGCAGACTCCTGCCGTCGATCTGGCGCGACGCCGACTGCAGGGCTATGTCGTCGAGATCGGAATTCCGGAGCTGAAGCTTTCCGGATCCGAAGGCGCAGCGGCATTTGCGGCCCTCGGTGCAGGCACGGACGAGGCCACGATCGCGCGGGTACTCGACAGGTGCGAAGGCTGGGCGGCCGGTGTGGTCATGGCAGCGTTGGCGCTGCGCGATGGCGCTCCGGCTGAGGTGGTAACCGGTCGGCACCGACTGGTGGCCGACTACCTGGTCGAGGAGGTACTCAGCCAGCTCGACCCCGATACCGCCACATTCCTGATGGAATCGGCGATGCTGGACCGCTTCTGCGCCGACGAACTCGATGCGCTGGTCGGACGTACCGATTCGGCTGCGATGCTCGACGCGATCACTCGATCCGGCAACATGTTCCTGGTTTCCATTGACAATCAAGGCATCTGGTACCGCTATCACCAGCTCTTCGGTGACCTGTTGCGCGCGCGGTTGCGTGATCGGGATCCGGACCGGTTCCGGGAGTTGGCTGCAAGGGCGGCAGATTGGCTGGCCCAAGCCGGTGACGTCGATGGCGCGCTGGCTCAGGCGCTGGCTGCCGATGATCGTGCTCAGGTGGCCGCACTGGTGGGTGTCGACGCCGTGCGGCTGGGCTTTGACGGCCGTGTCGGGGTCTTGGCCCGGCGGCTCAGCCTCATCGATGAGCAGACCTTCACCGACTATCCCGACGCGGCGATCGCGCGGGCCTGGCTGGGCGTGACAACCGGTGACGCCGAGTTGATCCAGCGGTCGTTGTTGACCGCGGCCGCGGCCGACACCGGCGAGCCGCTCTCCGATGGCACACCCTCGGTCGAGGTGGCTGCGGCGCTGATCGGTTCTCTGATCGGTGTCGGCGGCGTGGGGGAGGTGATCCGTCATGCTGAAACCGTCTGTGAGTCAGGCGATCACCTGGTCAATCCATGGTGGGGTGCGGCCACCACGATGAAAGGTACTGCCCTGGCCATGCTCGGGGAATCCGGGCAGGCCCGGGCCACCCTGGAATCTGCCCTACCGGTGATCGAAGACCTACCCGGATTTCAGGCCGCCGCACTGGCACATCTCGCCGCATTGGACCTCGGTGACGGCGACCTGCCGGCCGCCATCTCACACACCAACGCCGCGCGCTCGATCGTCGACTCACGCGACTTGTCCGACATGGTCCCGATGGTGGTGGTCTACGCGGTCGACGCACTGGTCCGGGCTCGGCGCGGAGACGTGGACGGAGCGCGCAGGGCCGTCCGCGCGACCGAGCGGCTTGTCGACCGGTTGGGAGATCTGTCCGCTCGTACCGCCCTGATGGCCCATGTGCTGGTTGCGGGCGCAGCTGTCGAGATCGACGACACCGAACTGTGTGACCGTCACCTGGACGCGGCGCACCGCGCTCATCGGCGTGAACCTGAGGCTGTCGGCATCGGGCAATGGCTGGACGATATCCGGGTCTTGTCGGCGGCCCGCGCGGCTCGCGGCGCTCGGCCGTCGCTGACGAAGGCCGAGCTGCGGTTGTTGCGGCACTTGGCATCCCACCTGTCGTTGCAGGGTATCGCCGACGAGTTGACCGTGAGCCGGGAGACCGTGAAGAGCCAGACGAAGTCGATCTACCGCAAGCTCGCCGTGGCGTCCCGCGCCGCCGCGGTTGCCGAGGCCGACCGGCTCGGGCTGCTCAGTGACGCCGCGCGAGCCGCTTCGCGAACGGCAACAGCATCAGAAACTCGGCGATCAACACCACGGTGATCATCACGACCACCTTCGGATCGTCGAAGTTCTGGCCGGCGACCACGAACGCCGCTGCGGCGTTGCGCTGAGCGGTGCCCAGCGCCAGCACCTCCCGTGTCCCGGGACCGCCCATGAGCCAACCGATTCCGGCGCAGATCACCGTGTAGATGACAGCCGCCAGGATGCCGAACGTGCCGAATACCGACAGCACGCTGTTGAAATGCGCGGTGATCGTGAACGTGATCACGAGAATCATGCTGACGGTGGACACCTTCGCGATCACAGGCTGGAGGCGGGCGGCCACACCGGGGCCGCGGGCCCGCAGCAGTAGGCCCGCGGCCAGTGGGATGAGCATCAGCACCACGAGAGACATCGCGATCTGGACGGGGTTGACGGCCGCGCCCGAGACGAAGATCGGCAGGATCAGCGGCACATATCCCACGGTGACCACCATCAACAGCACCATCAGGCCCACCGCGAAGGCCATGTCGGCCTTCGCGAACTCGGCGAGCTTGATCAGGAAGGGTGCGCCGGCCGCGAGTCCGCACAACAGCAGCCCGATCCCGAGCGGGTCATCCAGATCGAACACCCGCCACAGCCCGAACGCGGCCAGCGGCGCCAGCACGAAGTTGGCCGCGAGGGCCAGGGCAACCACGCGAATGTTCTTGAGCGGAGCCAGGATCTGGCCGACGGTCAAGCCCAGCCCGACCGCCAGAGTGCTCGAGACAACGAAGAAGAGAACGGCGATATTCGAACCCTGCAAGAGGAGATCGTTCATGCCGGTCCCTATCAGGCCATCGTTACAAGGTTGCGCCAGAAGGACTTCAGGCTGTCACTGGCGCCGAACAGTGTCGTGAAGTGCGTCGAGTCGACCAGCACGATGTCACCGGCGCGATCACCGGACGGCGGCATGTGGATCAGTGCGTTGAACTCGGTGTTGCCGGCCAACGTGAACGGATGCGGCCGGGTCTGGTCGATCAATTGCCGGCCCAGCACTCTGAGGTTCGACCCCTCGGGCGCGGTCAACTCATAGTGCGGCAGGTGCGGATGCAGTGCCAGCGTGGTGACGTCGCGCAACAGGCCGGCGGAATCCAGATCGCGGAAGCCGGTAAGCGGCACAATCTGTTTGGTCCCCTCGACCGTGGCTGGACGCAGGCCCCAGGTGTTGTGCACCGGGATGTTCAATCCGGTCAGCAGTGACCGGGCATAGCCACTGAAGCGCTGGATCCGCGGTGTCAGCGGATCGCCGTGGTGCAGGTACTCCATCTGCTGCTGTTCTTTGTCGTCGGTGAACCCGACGTCATGGTGCGGTGCCAGCATCAGGCAGGTGCCCTCGCGCTTCAACCACTGCTGGATCGCGGCGATCTCCTCTTCAGTGGCGGCCTCGTCGCCGAGCAGGTGGTCCAGGCCGAAGATCATCAGAGTGTCGGTGTCGTCCAGGATGCGTTCATCGATCGGTAACCGGTACCCAGCCTGATCGACCCGTTGAAACACCGCCACCGGATGTCCGGTGGCCTCGCCGGCCACGTCTTGGAAAGCCAGGGACGACCGGTGGAATAATTCCAGCGTTCCGTCGATGCCCTGCAGGAAGTCGCGCGGGTCGTACTCGGGTCCGGCGTAGGCGGGCCAGGTCGCCAGACGAACTTCCGTCATGGTGGAGTACCGGTTGTACAGCAGCGCCGGATCGCGCTGGACCTCCCACGGGTAGCTCCACGACCAATAGATGGAAACCCGTCGTTTGCCGTTGTGCGGCCGGGCGATATGGGCCTGGTTGTACGTGCGGGCGTATGACTGTGACGCCATGATGTCTCCTAATTCTCGAGGCTTGTGAGGTAGCGCAACGCGCTCATACCGGGCAGGAAGAAGTACGCTCCGCCGCGCAGCGTGGTGAACGCCGGTAACCCCTTGTGCACCTTGCGGATCGGCCGCTTCGGAATCTTGAAGTCGAGCGTGCCGTCCTGGGTGCCGCAGATGGGGTCGTGATCGTTGCCGAGGTCTTTGAACGCGGTGTCGTTGATCCAGACGTTCTGCGCGAACTCGAACTGGCGTACCAGGCTGGCGCAGATCAGGAACATCCCGACACCGCGTTCGACCCCGTCGTCGGCCCCCGCTGGCAAGCCTTCGGGCAGTGCCGGGCCGTAGGTGCCGCTGCGCCGGATCAGCCTGCGCCGATTCGGATTAGGTTCGGTATCGCGTGGGTTGAGGCGGCGGGCGTGAGAGCCGAGCGGACACGCGTAGCCGTGCGGATCCATCTCGCCGTAGTCGAAATCGTTGTTACGCATCGGATCCGCACCCAGTTCCGGATCGTCGTGTTCGGGTGCCAGTACCAGCGGTGCGCCGCTGCGCCAGCGGCCCATGAACTTGGCGGCCAGTAGCTCCTCGTCCTCGTCGCCCTCGGCGGTCTGCTTCAGGTAGTCGCGGAAGACCCCGACATGTTCCTCGAGCCTGCGGTACGCCATGTAGCTGCCGTTGCGCGAAAGCACCTCGGGCGTGGGCTGGTCCGCCACCAGCCCCTCTTCGTCGGGATATCCGAGGAGGAATTCTCCCGGTTCCAGTGCCCCGCCCGAGCCAGGTATCAGTACCTCTCCGGAACCTTTCATCTGCGGCTGCGATATCGGATCGCGGTACCCGAAGTGATCGTGGTCGTACTCGAACGGTGCGGTGGCCGCCAGATCAAGATGCGACAGTGACCGCACACCGGGGCAGCGCGCCAGTAGTGCGTCGTGCTCGCCGACGCACCGCACGCGTTCGTCCTCGTCGCGGGCGAACAGGATGACGATGGCGTGCAAGTCGTCATCCGCGAGCCCGCCCAGCCAGTGTTCGGGCGCGGCCGCACCGGTGTCTCCGAGGATGTCGGCCCGAGACGCCATGCCCTCGCGAAACTCGTCCGGGAACGAGGCGAGTGACCCGTCGTCCAGACCCAACGCGCGCAACCCATTCCAGGTGAAGGCCAGGTTGACCCAACGTTTGAAGACATTGACCGTCTCCCGGACATCGGTGGCCGACTGCACCAGGGGGACCATCTCGGCCAGCCAGGCTCGCCCCGCTTCGGGGGTCTCGAAGGCCAGGAACTCGTACCGACCGGTCAAGTGGGGCGTCCCGGTCAGCATGATGTGCTGGATATCGTCGAATTCGAGGTCGGTCATTGCATCTGGTCCAACATGTCGGAGAACGCGGCCTTGAGCCGCAATGCCTTCTTGACCTCCTCGGACGTGATGTACGGGTACTCGCCATACTCCAGGAAGCTGGGCACCTGGTGGTCGCGAACGAACATGATGAAGGCTTCAGGGTTGGTCTTCCAGTCCTCCGGGAAGCCCACCAGGTGGGTGAACGCAGTGGTGATGCCGGTCGAGCTGAACAGCTTGACGGCATCCTCGGTGTACTTGTCGAAGTCGGTATCGAAGATGCCCTGGTACTGGAAGTGCACACCGGAGCCGACATCGAACAGTTGCCAGCGCAAGTAATGGAGCTTCAGCGGGGCCAGCACGTCGGGCTGCGCGGCCACAGCCGCCTCGAGTTGCTTGCCGTAATCGCGGATCGCCTGCTCGTGGCCGTCGAGCACCTTGGCGATGATGTTGAATCCGTAGCAGGCGGGGGTGCGGGGATAGACCGGGCCGTACCGCCCCCGGGTCAGTTCGAAGTAGCCCTCCTGGGGGAGGGCTAGAGCTGCCGGCTGGGTCCAATCGTTATTTCCGTTGTGCGCCATGGCAACGAGATTATGAGCGCAGCAGTCGCACGTCGTCCCCCGAAACGGGGGAAAACCCGCCCGTCAGGCGAGTCGCTCAACCTCGACGAAGACGATGGGATCGCGGTCGCCGCGGTTCTCGACGGTGTGCTCGGAGCCCGCGGGACGTGAATAGCTCTGTCCGGCTACGAGTTCCGCGACGATCTCCATGCCATCGGCAGTGACGACGTGCATGGTGCCGGTGACCAGCGGGACCACCACGTACTCGTAATCGTGCCGGTGCATCGGTATCGCACCACCGGGATTGATCGTCCACTGGGTGACACGGAACCAGTCATTCTCGAGCTGGATCTCACCGTGGGATCCGGTCGTCATTTTCGCTGGGCCATCAGAAGTCGGGCGTGCTCACGTCTTCGAGTTCCTGCTCGGGGCCCGTCGGTGCGACCGGCGCAGTGGGAGTGGTCCTGACTTCTGCCGAACCGCACTCCGTGCCGGTGACTCCGGGCGGGCAAAGGCTGTTGCTGCTCGGCGAGTTCGGCACCAGGTAGGGGACACAACTGCCGGTGTAGGTGTCGTTGTCCTCGCCGTTCGGGCAGGCCGCCCGCGCGGTCGACGGTGTGGGCGAGGCGGCGATCGCGGTGGCCGCTGCCATGACCGCGATCGCGGAGCAGGCGGTGACGATCAGGCGTCGGGTAGGGATCAGGGCTGTCATGTCGTTCGCTTTCAGTCGATGACCGCGGTGGCCTTGTGTACCGTGATCGGTGCTGCCAGCTGCTGCTCATCGCAGATCCGTTGCAGTTTCTCCAGTGTCTCAGCCAGACCAGGGCCGGTCCGGCGGCCGGGGGTGAATGTCGCAGGCAGATGTTTCATGCCCTGGATGACGCCGATGGTCTCGTAGTGGACGGCGCCGTCGGGATCGCATCGGTAGTCCGGCATCCGGTCGAGCACCCCGGTGAGCATCGACTTGAACACCGTGCGCGCCACATTCGAGCCGATGCACCGGTGCACGCCCAAGCCGAAACTGAAGTGGCGGTTACCCGTTCGGTCCATCACCAGATCGTTGGGCCTCTCGAAGACACGCGGGTCGCGGTTGGCCATCGCCCAGGAAAGCCATAACCGCTCGCCTTCCTTGAGTGGCACACCATCCACTTCGATGTCCTCGGCGATGGTGCGCCCGTCCCCGGGTGCCGGGGTGAAGAAACGCAGGAACTCCTCGGTCGCCGGGTCGAGCAACCAAGCACGGTCCCGGCTCAACCGCTCACGCTCATCAGGGTGTTGAGAGAGCCACTCGAGGGAGTGCGCGGTCAGTGCCGTCGTGGTGTCGAAGCCGCCGCCGATCAGGAGCATGAGCATGCCCAGGATTTCCGAATCGGGTGCGGGCTCGCCATCGATACGCATCTGGACCATGGCATCGATCAAACCCGGACGCGGATCCTCGCGGATCACGGCAACGTGGCCCATCATGTGCACCGCTGAGGCCACGGACAGGTCGAAGACGCGTTTGGCGTCGGGGGAGTCGGCAGGCGTGTACACCGATGCGTGCGCGGGTTCGCAGTAGATCTCCCACTCGGCGAGCGGAACACCCAGCAGACCGAGCGTCAGCACCGCCGGGACGATGTTCGCCAGATCGTCGACGAAATCGATACGGCCGTCTTCGATCTTCTCGTCCAGGCACGCCCTGACGAGCTCGTCGACGACCGGCTTCCACCGCGCGACCGCGGCGGGCGAGAGGTACCCGTTGAGCGGTGTCCGGTATGCGCGGTGCTCGGGATCGTCCATCTCCAACATGCCCCCGCGGAACTGCGTGCTCACCTCACCGCGCGGAATGTTGATGCCCCGGTAGCCGTTTCGCTCCCCGACGATGTCGTTGTCGTTCGAGATGTGTGGGCAGCGGGCCAGTTCGAAGACCTCGCTGCTGCCGGCGGCCACCCAGTGCCCTCCGTAGGTGTCGGTCCAGGCCAGCGGGCAGGAACCCAGCATCTCGGACGTGATCGGCTCGAACTGGTCGCGATACTGCGGGGTGTGCCGATCGAAGTGGTAGCTGCGCCCGGTATGTCGAGCTTCCGCCGTCGCGCCCTCGGTCATCTGCGCTCCCAACGCCGTTGTGGGTCTGCAGGTCTGAGAATAGGAACTATGCGCGCCGGCGTGGGCGGTTCGGGTAGATCACGGCGTCAGATTCAGAATTGCCTTGCCGTACTCGAGGTCGGCGGGCACCGAGATGTGGTCATGGGTGACGAGCCAGACGCCGTCCACGCAGCGCAGGCACGCTGTCCACCGCACCCACATGTCGATGTCGCGACCACTGGCCAGTGTGCCGCGGACATGGTTGAGGCTGTGCACGAATGCGAGGTCGCCTTCGGTGGTGACGGTCAACTCGTGCACGTCGTAGCCGATCGGGCCGGTGTACGCGGTGAAGACTTCCTGCCAGGCGCGTCGCTTGTTGTCGTCACCGGCGTACCGCAGCGGTGCCCCGAGATCGAAGGACACGACGTCGGGCGCATAGAGGGCAGTCAGAGTGTCGAGATCGCGCGCACGGATCGCGTTGACGCCGTCGGCGATGCGCTGTCGAATGGCGGCTTCAGTCACGAATGTCACGGTAGGTCAGGGTGAGGTCGAACCGGCGCGGTTCGCCGTGACTCCCTTCCGCACTTGCTGTGCCGGACTTGCCGCGACAAGTTACAGTTCCGTCAATCTCATGTAATTCTCAGGATGGGGCTTGTGCATGGAACTTGCTGTTCGCCCGTGGTTGGCCACCGGAGTGGCGATGGTCGGCGCGACCGCGGTGGCGTTGTCGCCGGTCACGCCGTCGTGGCAGGCGCCCGCTGTGCAGGTGGCAGCCCCGGCGGTCGCCTCTGAGTTCCAACTCACCGACTTCGAGCTTCCCTACATTCTGACGTTGCCGATCGTGCGGCAGTCGATCCGCAACTGGGCCGAGAACTGGGCCGTCTACCTGGCTGGGCTGGGCCAGGCCGGGATCGGTCTGGGACAGTCGGTGCTGGCGATCCCCGGCGTCACGGTGGAGATCATCCAGCAGGTTTTCGATCTGGACTTCGTCGGGGCGTTCGACACCTTCACCCAGGCGGTGCGGGATTCGGTGATCGCAGTTGGTCAGCCGCTCTTGGATTCGGCGATCTGGCGCAACCAGAAGTATCTGGTGGTGCAGGCCGCGATGGAGGCCGCGTGGCCCCGGGCTGTCATCGATGTCGCCAACGGATTCCTCGATGCCGGCAGCGGCGCCGTGAACGCGTTCATCCTGGGCACACAGAATTTGGTCGCCGCCATACTCACCTTCGATCTGGGCAACATCGTCGACGCCACGGTAGACGGAACGAAGAACTTCCTTATCTCCCTCGGGGACGGGGCGAGGTCGATCGTCGACGGCATCGAGGCCGCTCAGTTCGGGATCACCACCGCGCTGGCGACCGCACCACCACCGCGGCCCACCTTCGACACCGCGCAACTGCGCGTTCCGTCAGCCGCGGCGCCGGTCAGTCTCGGGGCGCCGTTCAAGGCTGTCACCATCGACGTCCCCGAGGTCCCCGAGGTCCAGCCGGATCTGGAAGCGCCCGCCAAACTGGCTGCCGCAACAGAGGATTCACCGGTTTCGAAGAAGAAGGTCGCTGACCGCACCGCGGTCAAGGCCGCGCTGAAACAGGTTGGGGCCGACGTCAAGAACCTCAGTGACCGGGTGACGGCCAATCTGAACAATGACGCAGACGGCAAAACGCGCGTCGGCGTCAACGCCGACAGCAAGGCTCAGGGCAAGAAGGGGTCCACTGCCGCCGCGAAGCCTGCCGGTCGGCACTCCGAACGCGGCGAGGGCTGAGTCACACCCCGAGAATCAGTCGGCAGGATTGATTCCGAGGTCGGCGAGCAGGACACGAACCCGACGCTCGATGTCGTCGCGAATCGGACGGACCGCGTCGACTCCGAGGCCGGCCGGATCGGCCAACTCCCAGTTCTCGTACCGCTTGCCGGGGAAGTACGGACACGTGTCCCCGCATCCCATTGTCACGACGACGTCGGCGGCCTGGACGATCTCGTCGGTCCATCGCCGAGGTTGCCGGTGCGCGATGTCGATACCGACTTCGGCCATCGCCGCCACGGCCGCGGGGTTGACCATCTCGGCAGGCTCCGAGCCTCCCGAGAACACGGATGCCCGGTCTCCGGCGAGGTGGGCGAAGTAGCCCATCGCGATCTGGGACCGGCCCGCGTTATGGGTGCACAGGAACAACACGCTGGGGCGGTCGTGCTCGGCCATCACCTGCTCCTCACGGGTTGGTCGTGTCCTGCGGCGGCGAACCGGGGTCGCAGGCCCAGTGACACGTAGACCAGCGCCACGAGTACGGGCACTTCGATGAGCGGGCCGACCACACCTGCCAGAGCTTGGCCGGAGGTCGCGCCGTACGTCGCGATCGCCACCGCGATGGCCAGTTCGAAGTTGTTGCCTGCGGCCGTGAACGCCAGGGTGGTGGTGCGCTCGTACCCCAGCCCCAGGATCGCTCCCAGCGCGTATCCGCCGCCCCACATGATCGCGAAATACGCCAGCAGTGGCAGTGCGATGCGTGCGACGTCCCACGGACGTTCGGCGATCTGGTCGCCCTGAAGCGCGAACAGCACCACGATGGTGAACAGCAGGCCGTACAGGGCCCACGGACCAATGCGCGGCAGGAATGTCGATTCGTACCAGTCCCGGCCCTTCGCGGATTCGCCGATGCGGCGCGACAGGTAGCCGGCCAGGAGCGGGACACCCAGGAAGATGATCACCGACTTGGCGATCTGCCATGGCGAGGTATCGATGCGAGCCTGCTCAAGGCCGAGCCAGCCGGGCAGAACCGACAGGTAGAACCAGCCGAGCACGGCGAACATGAGCACTTGAAAGATCGAATTGAGGGCGACCAGTACCGCGGCGGCCTCACGGTCGCCGCAGGCCAGGTCGTTCCAGATGATGACCATGGCGATGCAACGGGCCAGTCCGACGATGATGAGACCTGTTCGGTACTCGGGCAGATCAGGCAGGAAGAGCCAGGCCAGAGCGAACATCAGGGCAGGGCCCAGCACCCAGTTGAGGATCAGCGAGCTGATCAACAGCTTGCGATCACCGGTCACGCGGTCGAGCCGGTCGTAGCGCACCTTCGCCAGGACCGGGTACATCATGATCAGCAGGCCGAGGGCGATCGGCAGCGAGATGCCGTCGATCTGAACGTGGTTCAGTGCGGTGTTGACTCCGGGAACGAGCCTTCCGAGCAGCAGGCCCGCGGCCATCGCCATGGCGATCCACAGCGGCAGGAGCCGGTCCAGCGTCGAAAGTCGCGCGGGTACAACCTGGTTCACGATGTGCAGCAGGCGCTGCCGGGTTCGGCGCCATCGAGTGCGGGTGAATTGGTGCCGAAGGATTCCGAGTCGGCGAGAACTGTGTAGACCTCCCACTTTTCGCCGGCGGGCCCGCTGACCCACACCTTGTCCTGGGTGGCGAAGCAACAGGTGGTGCCGATCTCCTCCTCGGTGAACAGGCCTTCGTCCGTGAGGCGGGCGATCTCCGCGTGCACCTGCTCACTGGACTCGACCTCGACACCGAGATGATTGAGTGTCCCGCCGTGCCCGGGGTTTTCGATGAGCACCAGTTTCAGCGGGGGAGCGGCGATGGCGAAGTTGGCATAGCCGGGCTTGACCTTCGCCGGAGCCGTGTTGAAGAGCTTCGAGTAGAACGTGATGGCTTCGTCGAGATCATCGACGTTCAAGGCGAGTTGTGCACGCGACATGACAGGCTCCCAACCTCTGCGACTTATGTCGAACTATCCGGGCAGCATCGATAATGCCACCTCTTCGACGTATGTCAATATCCTCTGGCAGGATGGGTACATGCCCAAAGCGTTGCCGGTGGTCGACACCTCCGAACCGGTCTGCTGCTCACCCGTGGCGGCCGGCCCGATCGATGACGATGGAGCGCTGGAGATCGCCTTGAGGCTGAAAGCGCTGGCCGACCCGGTGCGGGTCAAGCTCGTGTCGCTGCTGTTCAGTGCGGAGGCCGGAGAAGTCTGCGGGTGTGATCTGGCGGCTGCGGTCGGCTTGGCGGAATCCACCGTCAGCCATCATCTGTCGCAATTGCGGCGCGCGGGAATGGTGGAGTCCGAACGGCGCGGGATGAACGTCTACCACCGCCCGCGCCGGGACTCGCTCGTCGCGTTGTGCACCGTGCTCGATCCGAACTGCTGTCGCTAGGGCGCGCCGGAGCCGTCGGGCCCGGGCATGGCTCTGCGTCAGACGCACTCGACGCAGAGTTGCTGCTCACCCTTCTGCAGCGCCAGCCGGTTGCGGTGCTGCACCAGGAAGCAGCTGGAACAGGTGAACTCGTCAGCCTGCTTGGGGACGACCCGCACGCTCAGCTCCTCGCCGGAAATGTCGGCGTCGGGAAGGTCGAACGAATCGACCACCTCGTCCTCGTCGATGACTGCGGTGTTGGCCGCGGCGCGTCGCTGGGTGGCGAGTTCTTCGAGCGACTCTTCGCTCGCCTCGTCCGTTTCCTTGACACGCGGGGCGTCGTAATCAGTAGCCATAGATGATCCTCCTAAGTCCAAGACCAATGTTTTTGGCCAACGCCGCAGCGGGACTCCTTGTTCCCCGGGCGAACAGCCTGTAAACGTCGGATGCACCGTAGCGGTTCAAACGCTCGCAGTCTTCATAGGGGCGCGTGATCCTGAGTACAGTCGTCGGCGTGCATGACGATGTCAGAGGTTCGGACGCCGAGATTTTCGATGACGCTGAGGTTGATGAGTACCTCGATGACGACGATGTGGAACTGGAGGACCTGGACGCCAACGGCCAGGTGATCTCGATCCGTCGCGCCAATGGCGAGGAGCTTCTCACCATCGTCGCCCAGGATGACGAGTGGAATGTCGACCTGCAGCCCGGGGGTTCCGTGCAGAGCGCGTTCCTCGGTTCGCGACGCGACACCCCGGTGTGGATCAACGCTCTTGACGGCCAGATCGAGCGTGACGAGGACGGCACCTACGTCATCCGGATCGACTGACCTTCGCAGCTCTTTGCGCTCGTAGTGAGTGCAACCGTGGTGTTCGGCCACCCTGTCGCCGATGGTGACGGGGTGTCCTCTCTGCGTGTAGTGAAGCTCGGTGCCCACATCGGCGCCCGCATCGACGGAATCGACGTCGACGGCAACCTCGACCCGGCCACGGTCTCCGCGATCAACGATGCCCTCCTCGAGCACAAGGTCATCTTCTTTCGGGGGCAACACCACCTCGACGACGACGGTCAGCTGGCGTTCGCCCGGTTGCTCGGTACGCCGACGGGCGCACACCCGACCGTCACCTCGCGGGGCGATCGGATCCTGCCCATCGACTCGCGGTATGACAAGGCCAACAGCTGGCATACCGATGTGACGTTCGTCGACCGCATCCCGAAGGCGTCGCTGCTGCGGGCGGTGACGCTCCCGGACTACGGCGGCACCACGACATGGGCGTCGACGGAGGCGGCCTACGACCGGCTACCCGAGGCGCTGCGTGCGTTGGTCGAGAACCTGTGGGCGGTTCACACCAACCAATACGACTATGCGGCCGACTACGACGGACGCCATGAGGAAGTTGCCGACGGCCACCGTCAGTACCGCGAGGAGTTCGAGTCCGAGTACTACGAGACCGAGCATCCGGTGGTGCGGATACATCCCGAGACCGGCAAGCGGGTTTTGCTGCTGGGACACTTCGTCAAACAGTTCGCGGGTCTCAGCGCCGCCGAGTCCGCCACCCTGTTCCAGCTGCTTCAGAATCGGATCATCAAGTTGGAGAACACGATTCGCTGGAACTGGGAGCTGGGAGACCTGGCGATCTGGGATAACCGGGCGACCCAGCACTACGCGGTGGCCGACTACGACGACCAGTTCCGCCGGCTGAGCCGGATCACGCTGGCCGGTGACATTCCGGTCGATGTCCACGGCCGGCGCAGCCGGGCGATCGCCGGCGATGCATCCCGCTACTCCGAGGTCATCGCGCCCGTCGCGTTGGCCGGCTGACCGGGCCTGCCGGTCAGAGCCGGTCCATCTCCCGAGCCATCAGGCTGTTCTCGAGATAACTGCAGGGTGGCGGGTAGTACGTGCGGGCGCGTCGGGCCCGCCAGTGCTCCGTCGCCGAGGACACCGCATGCGACATCATCGTGATGACGTTGTGGTGCGCGTGGGTCCCTGCTGCCGCGGCAGTACTGAACAGGACCTGCTGTTCGGTGATGAGCACCGGCTTGTGCGTGTGCGGGCGCATCGTGGTCTGTGCTGAGGCTTCACGTCGGACGGCGGAAACCTGATGGAAAACGCTCATGTCGAACTTCCTCTGAACCAAGCGTCGTACTGTCCAACGCTGTTATGCAGAAAACGTACGACTGACCGCAGTCATTCCTCACGCGTAGTGCACTACCTCAGTAAGGTGCATCTGCGACCGAACGTTCTTTTACAGGACCGGTTCTCACGGCGGCGAGATCGACAGGGCGGGTGATTTGTAAAGCCCACCACGCGGGTTGCCATCGGCCGATGGCGTGACGGTCCGGCTGTTCCCCGCGCAACTATCTTCCAGCACAGGGTAATTCGATGTCCCGTGCGACCCCTGTGACGCAGCCACCCGCCTCGGAGCGGCGGCGAATGGTGCCGGCTTGAGCTGCGCGCTCCGTGGCGGCCGCCCGCCAGTGGAGCCCTTCGCATGATCGAGTCGCCGAACCGTGGCCGGTAAATACCGCCCTAATCGCGGTGACGGCGATAGCGTGAGGACTCGTCGTTTCATACCTGGATAGGAGACTGGGCGATGAGAGCCGAATCCGCGTCGGGCGAGGGTATCGCCGGAGTCATCCGGTCCCCGCACCGGCTGCTGGCCGCCGTCGTGGCCGTGCTGGTCGGGCTGTTCGGGGCCGCGATGCTAGCGCCGGCCCGAGCCGCCGCCGATGGTGAGACCTACATCGTCGCTACCGACATCACCTTTGCGCCGTTCGAATTCCAGGATGTCGACGGGAAATTCGTCGGCATCGACATCGACCTCATCAACGAGATCACGGCCAACCAGAACTTCCACATCACGATCAAGCCACTGGGCTTCGATGCCGCGCTGCAGGCCGTTCAGGCCAATCAGGCCGACGGCGTGATCGCCGGCATGTCGATCACCGACGAGCGCAAGAAAGTGTTCGACTTCTCCGACCCGTACTTCGAATCCGGCGTGCAGATGGCGGTGCTGGCCGCCAACGAGGACATCAAGTCCTACGCCGACCTCAAGGGCAAGCGGGTCGCCGTCAAGAACGGCACCCAAGGTGCCGAATTCGCGGCGTCGATCAAGGACAAGTACGGCTTCCAGATCGTCTCGTTCGCGGATTCGGCCTCGATGTTCGAGGAAGTCAAGACCGGAAACTCCGTGGCGGTCTTCGAGGACTATCCGGTGCTCGCGTATGGCATCCAGCAGGGCAACGGCTTCAAAACCGTGACGCCGAAGGAGAAGGGCTCCAGCTATGGCTTCGCGGTCAACAAAGGGCGAAACGCCGAACTGCTGACAAAGTTCAACGCGGGCCTCAAGGAGCTCAAGGACTCCGGCCGGTACGACGAGATCGTCGAGAAATACCTCGGCGAGGGGGCCTCGGTCTCCGACAACTCCTTCGCCGGACTACTCAAGAGCACCTTCCCGTTCCTGATGACCGGCTTGAAGATGACGCTGATCCTCACCGTGGTGTCGATCGCCATCGCGCTGGTGCTCGGCGTCATCTTCGGCCTCTTCCGCGTGTCACGGTCGATTGTGTTGCGGGGCATCGGCACGACGTTCGTCGACATCTTTCGTGGCACGCCGCTGCTGGTGCAGGCCTTCTTCATCTATTTCGGCATACCGACGGCCCTGGGATTCCAGATGACCGCACTGACCGCGGGCATCATCACGCTCTCGCTCAACGCCGGTGCCTATATGACCGAGATCGTCCGAGGCGGAATCCAGTCGGTGGACAAGGGGCAGATGGAGGCGGCCCGCAGTCTCGGTATCGGTTACCTGCCGACGATGCGTAAAGTCATTCTGCCGCAGGCAATTCGGACCATGATCCCGTCGTACATCAACCAGTTCGTCATCACCCTCAAGGACACCTCGATCCTGTCGGTGATCGGTATCGCCGAGCTGACCCAGACCGGGCGGCTGATCATCGCCCGTAACTACCAGTCGTTCACCATGTGGTTGATCATCGGCATCATCTACTTCGTCGTGATCATGACGCTCACAAAACTGTCCGACCGGCTCGAGAAAAGGATGGTGAAATGACCCAGTTGGTACCGGAAGCCGCGGCCGCCGAGCCCGAGGGCACCGTCAAGATCCGCATCGAGGGCCTCAAGAAGTCATTCGGCGATCTGGTGGTACTCGACGGCATCGACACCACCATCAGCAAGGGCGAGGTGGTTTGCGTCATCGGGCCGTCAGGATCGGGCAAATCCACCTTCCTGCGGTGTCTCAACAAGCTCGAGGACATCACCGCCGGCAAGGTCACGGTGGACGAGTTCGACCTCACCGACCGGCGGGTGAACCTGGACAAGGTCCGTCAGCACATCGGCATGGTGTTCCAGCATTTCAACCTGTTCCCGCACATGACCGTGATCGACAACGTGACGCTGGCGCCGCTGTTGACCAAGAAGATGAACAAGGCGGCGGCCGAGAAACGCGCCATGGAGTTGCTGACCCAGGTGGGCCTGGCCGAGAAGGCCAAGGTCAAGCCGGCCACGTTGTCCGGTGGTCAGAAGCAGCGTGTCGCCATCGCCCGGGCCCTGGCGATGAACCCGTCGATCATGTTGTTCGACGAGGCCACCAGTGCGCTGGATCCCGAGATGGTCGGCGACGTGCTGCAGGTGCTGCGCGATCTGGCCGAAGGTGGCATGACGATGGTGGTGGTTACCCACGAGATGGGTTTCGCCCGCGAGGTGGCCTCCCGGGTGATCTTCATGGCCGACGGCAACATCGTCGAGGACGACTCGCCGGCTGAGGTCTTCGACAACCCGAAACATCCTCGGCTGCAGGAGTTTCTGTCGAAGGTGCTGTAGCGCCTATTTCACGAAGAGACCGGCGACCAGTGCCCGGGCCACCGCGCCGGCATCGCGACGGGCCGCGGCGGGATCGTCGGCGCTCGCAATCAGCAGGGCTGCTTCGTCCAGCGCCCCGATGAGCATCGACGCGAGGGTTTCGACGGGGAGGCCAGGGAGTTCACCGGCCTCGACGGCACTGCCTATGCCCTCGCGCAACGTACCGAGGTAGTTGCGATTGTCGATCTCACGCATCTGCGCGAATCCCAGGGCGGCCGGCGCCTGCAAGACGCTGATCCGGGCCACGGTGGGGTCGAGGCAGCCGTCGAGGAACTCGTCGATGCCGGCCTCGAGCTGCGCTCTGCTGCTGTCGTGGGCCAGGGCCGCCGGGAGTACCCGCGCGGCCAGTTGGCCTTCGACGTCCTCGTAGACCGCCCGGAACACGGCTTCCTTGGTGGGGAAGTGGTAGTACAGGGCGTTTCGAGTGACGGCCGCGACGCGCGCGATGTCTCCGGTGGAGACGGCTGCGTAGCCCCGTTCGACGAACAGCGCGCGGGCCGCGGCGACCAGTGCCGAGCGGGTGGTTTCGCTGCGTTGTTCGCGGCCGTCGCGGGCGTCTTCGTTCACTCAGGAATTTTAACAAGCTGTATGTATTGATGTTCCGCGCTTCATGTGTTTGCATACAGTCTGTATTAATTTATGCCCCTGCGGCGAGAGGGCAGGTAGATGAACACACTGAGCTCCCGACGGATGATTCCGCTGCCCTGCGGCTCGGTCGGGGTGCGCGAATCCGGGGCCGGCCGCCCCGTCGTCCTGCTGCACGGCCTCGTGGCCAACGGACTGGTCTGGCGTCACGTGGCTGACCGCCTCGGGGCCGGAATTCGTTGTATCGCCCCCGATCTGGCGTTGGGATCGCATACTCCGGCGGTCCCCGGCGCCGACCTCACCCTGCCTGGGCTGGCCCGGACCGTTGTCGACCTCCTCGACGCTCTGGAAATAGAGCAGGCGGTGCTGGTCGGCAACGGCTACGGCGGCGACATCGCCCAGGTGGTCGCGGCCGAGTACCCGCAACGGGTCGGGGCCCTGGTGCTCATCGCCACCAACGCGTTCGACTCCGACCCATGGCCGGTCAAGGTACTTGCGCGGCTCGCCTCGCTGCCCGGCGCCGGGCTGTTGCAGTCGGGGTTGATCCGGTTCAAACCCGTGCAGCGTCTCCGGATCACTTACGGCGGCGCCACCAAACGCCCCATTCCTGCCGACATCATGGCCTCCTACCTACAGCCGCTGCGCAGTGACCCTCTGGTGCGTAACGATTTTCGTCGGTTTCTCCAGGGGCTATCGCCGGCGTATCTGGCGAAGTACTCACCGCGGTTGACCGACTACGAGCGACCCGCACTCGTGGTCTGGCCGCGCGAGGAGAGTTATTTCCCTGCCGAAGGGGCCTCGCGTCTGGCGCGGACGCTGCCGCGCGCGATGCTGAAATTCGTCGACGACTCCTATGCCTGGGTGCCAGAAGACAATCCGGCGCCGCTGGTGAGTCTGCTCGGCGAATTCCTCCGGCGCCTCGACCGCCCGGCTGAATCCGATCAGCCCTGCTCGACCACGTTGGACTGACCCGAATTGCTTACCTCGGGTTCCCCGCTGCGGTAGGTGACGCGGTTGTCGAATCCTGACACCCCGATGGTGTCGGCGGATTCGACGGTGATGACATTCTCGACGCCGGACACGGTCAGGGCCGCGCAGTGGCCGATGATCTCCAGCTCGTTCTCGATGCCGCTGACGATCACGGTATTGTCCCGGCATTCGACGGTCCGGTGCTCGCTGATACCCGAGACGATCACCGTCTCTCCTGCCGGAACCTCCGTCGGTGCAACGGATCCGGGCATTGGCAACCCGCTGACCGTTGTCTGTCGGATGGTGGTCGACTGGCTGTCGGTGACCGCGTCGGTGTCGGTGTCGGACTTGCTCGCGTCGGTATTGCCGAACGCCACCACGGCCGCGATACCGCCGGCGACCAGGATCACCGTCACCGCGCCGAACAGCATGAAGAACGGCGCGGCGCCCGATTTGCGTCGCGGTTGTGGCGGGGCGGGGTAAGGCTCGTAACCCGGCCACGGAGCCGGGGGTCCCGGCGGCGGTGGCGGGAACGCGTTGGTCCACGGCCGAGTCGGGGGCGGTCCGGACGGACCCGTGGTCTTGCCGGTGCCGAGCTCGGACGCATGGGCGGCTTCGGCGAGTGGGCGCTCGAGCTCCCGGATGCGGGCCTCGGGGTCGTCCTTCGGATCCATGCGCAGATGCTCGCACACTCGGCCGCCGATGCGGACGGAAAGTGTCGCTGCCGTTCAATGAACGTGTTTGCAGGTTGCGACTCCGGCGAACCGGCTCGCGGCCCGCACCACAGGCGAGGTATGAGGCGGCAAAGGGATTGGTGCATAACCTGTCTGGCCGCCTGGTTGCATCCGGACCGGTGTCGGTTCCCGCGCGTAGGCTGGTGCCACGGATGGTTTGCTGCGCAAGGAAAAGGGATCTCAGTGCCACAGGTAGGACGATGGTCCGGTGACCCGGTCTGGCTGGCCGACGTACTCCGGGCAGAAGGTATCGACCTCGTCGAGTATCCGGGTTGGCGTACGCGCGGGCACGGCGATTTCAAGGACATCCGCGGAGTGATGGTGCATCACACCGGGTCGGACAACGCCACGGCCGCATCGATCGCCGATGGACGCCCCGACCTTCCCGGCCCATTGTCGCAGTTGCACATCGCGCGCGACGGGACGGTGACGGTGATTGCGCTCGGGGTGGCCTGGCATGCCGGTATCGGTATGTATCCGTGGTTGCCGACAAACATGGGCAATTGGCACATGATCGGGATCGAGTGCGCCAACAGCGGTACCAGCCCCACGGCGCCGCATCGCAAGAACTGGCCTGATGCACAGTATTTCGCGCTGGTGCGGTGTTGTGCCGCGATCAATCGCCGGTTGGCGCAGAGCTCCGAACGCACCATCGGGCACAAGGAGTATGCGGGCCGCGCGCAAGGAAAGTGGGATCCGGGCGCCATCGACATGGACATCCTGCGCGCCGACATCCAGGCGCAGATCGGTGACGTCGCGAAACCGGCGCCCACGCCCCGGCCGCCCGTTCCGGTGGGGCAATACACCGATGTCCTGTTGTTCCGGCCCATGGAAGGGCCCGAGGTTTCCGCGCTGCAGCGCCGGCTCAAGGCCGCCTACACGGCGTATGCGGGGGATCTCGAGGTCGACGGCGTCTTCGGCCCGCAGACCGAGGCCGCGGTCAAGGAGTTCCAACGACGCACCCGCGGACTGAAGGTCGACGGAATCGTCGGCCCGGCCACCGCAGCTGCACTGCGTCTGTAGCCGCAGCCGGGCTGTTGGGGCATGCAGCGAACTACCGATTCGGCGTGGCTCAGCTTTCACACCAGTAACACATATCGACCACCGCTGCCGGTCACCTTGGGTTGACGCTGCAGAAAGTTTGCTGGCGTGTCGGGGTGTGATCTACCGCTCACTTTTGCCGGAGATGGTAAGAATTGCTATTGACGGCCATGCTGCTCGGGAATTGTGCGACGTCATAGCGATGCTGCGAAGTCCCTGGTAACAAGCTTTTAATCAAAAGCGTCCAAAAGGTAACGAGTCGATAACGAAGAATTTCCTAAGCGCATTCTGAGAGACTATTGACGGCTGTCGCGTATTCGCTGTGAAGTCGTAGAGGACCTGTCGGTTTCGTCGCTAGACTCAATGCAACCGCGCCACTCCCGGCGCAGATCGACTTGAAATCTAGAGCCGGTGAAAGCCTTGCCGGCGGAGGTGCCGATGACGATGGCAAACAACTTCCTGCGTGCGCTGGTCGCAGCGCTGCGCCCCGGCCACGATGACCGCGCCATCGACGACTCGTCTGTCCGCAGCGTCGCATTCGACGGTGCGCTCGACGACATCGATGTCGCCGGCCTGGCCGAGGTCGGACGCGGGCCGATCGGCGACATTGCCGTCGATCCCGACCGCGAAACCGTGGTGGTCACCAACACCGCGGCGCAGAGCCTGACCGTGATCAACCCGCACACCATGGGCGTGGTGGGTTCGGTCCGCCTCGCGGGAGACCCCTTCGCCGTCGTGGCTGCTGATGACCGGGCCTACGTCAGCGTGGGCACCGCCGGGCACGACGCGCTCGTGGCCGTCGACACGATCACCGGTGCCGTGCTCAACGAATACCCGCTGGCCTTCACCGTCACCGCCCTGGCCATCAGCCCGGACGGCAAGCGCGTCTTCGCCGGCCGCGCGGGCCACGAGCGGATCGACATCGCGGTCATCGACACCACCGCCGAGCGTGTCGGCACCATCGACATCGCCACCGGTGCGGGCGTCAACCTGGACGCCCTGCAGATCGACTCGACCGGTAAGCGCCTGTACGTCGCCACCTCAGATTTCCGCGGCAGCCGGCTGGTCGTCGTCAACACCGAAACCGCCCAGGCGCAGGCCACGGTGTGGATCGGCGCCCCGATCCGCGACATCGCGATCGGTGATGGCGTTGCCTACGTGTTGACCTCTGACCGTGAGCACCGCGGTGTGGTGCACACCGTGGACCTGTCCGCCGGGACCGTGGTGGACGCCGTCGAGGTCGGCGGGGCACCCACGCAGCTGGTGCTGAGCACTGACGCCACCCGTGCGTACCTGGTCGACTACGACCGCGTCATCGTCTGGTGCACCCTGAGCAGCGAAATTCAGGGCAGCATCGACGTGCATGCACAGCCCGCAGCGGTCGCCGTGCGCGACAACGGCACTCGGCTCTACATCGCCGACTACGCCGGCCACGTCAACGTGTTCGACGTCGCCGAGTCGCTGTACTCGCAGCTGGTCTCGGCAGACGCGATCGAGATGCACCAACTGCCCGCCCTGGCGCCGGCCGGCGTCTGATTCAGCTGATTCAGCGCCACCGATAGCGAGTGCGCGGCCGTCCGGCCTTGCCGTACTCCGTTTTGCGGAGCACGGTGCCTTCATCGGCCAGACGCTCGAGATAGCGCCACGCCGTCACCCGCGACACTCCGACTCGCTTGGCCGCCTCGTCGGCGGTCAGGCCGTCGGGATCGTCGCGCACAGCGGCGGCAATTCCCTCGGTGGTCTGCGGCGCCGCGCCTTTGGGTGCGGTGGATCTATCTGTGGCAACCCGTAATTCGGCCAATGCCCGGTCAACCTCGGCCTGGCTGGCGGCATCGGTTCCCGACGGCAGCGCCGAGCGATAACGGCGGTACCGTTCCAACCGATCGCGAAATGCCGCGAAGGTGAACGGTTTCAGCAGGTAGGCCAACGCGCCGTGGGCCACGGCGGCGCGCACCATCTCCAGATCGCGCTCGGAGGTGATCGCAATGATGTCGGGTGCGGGCCGTAACCCGGAAAGCCCGGATGCCAAGGAGATTCCGCTGGCGTCGGGCAATCCGATATCCAGCAGTACCAGGTCGACGGGATGCTCAGACGTCACGGCCTCGGCCGCCGCCCGCATCGCGTCCCGGGCGGTGTGTGCCACCGCCGCCACCGAAAACCCTTCCAGACGACCGAGATAGGTCTGGTGGGCCTCGGCGATCAACGGATCGTCCTCGACGATGAGGACGTTGATCATCTGTTCGGCACCGTTGCGGTCACGACTGAACCGTAGGTGACGTCGGCACGCAGCGTCCCGCCATGCTTGCGAATCACCTGGGCCACCAGCGCCAGCCCCAGCCCGTGACCGGACGTGTCGGCGGATTTCGTGGAATATCCACGCTGCATGGCCTTTTCGAAGGTATCCGGGTCCATGCCGGGCCCACTGTCGGCGACCCGGATCAACAACTCGCCATCGTCCTGGCTCACTGTGACCTCGATCCACGGATCCTCACGGTCACACGCATCCATCGCATTGTCGATGAGATTACCCAGCACCGTCACCATCTCCTGTCCGGAGAGTACGGCCTGGGCGGACAACTGGGTGTCCTCGGTGACCGTCAGCGCGATACCGCGTTCGTCCGCCTGAGCTGTCTTGCCGAGGAGCAGGGCCACGAGGGCCGGTTCGCCGACGGCCAGTGACAGCCGGTCCACCAGGCGTTGCGACAACTCCAACTCGCTGGTGGCGAATCGAACCGCGTCCTCGGGCCGGCCCATCTCCACCATGGTGACCACGGTGTGCAATTTGTTCGCCGACTCGTGCGCCTGTGCCCGCAACGAGTCTGTCAGGACCTGCAGCGAGCTGAGTTCGCCCAGGGCGCCCTGCAGTTCGGTGCGATCACGGATCGTGACGACCTCCGAACCGACGTTGGGGACCCAGGCGCGGTTGACCACCAGCACCCGGTCGGCGGTGACGTGTAATTCGTCTCGCGCTCCGGGATCGGCGCGTCGCAGAAACTGCGGCAGGTCCTGCGTCTGCACGGGCCCGGATGCCAGGCCCAGCAGCCGGCGGGCTTCGTCATTGGCCAGCGCCACACCGTCGCGATCGAGCACGATGAGCCCCTCCGACACCGAATGCAGGATCGCGTCATGGTGGTCGTACATGAGGCGCAGTTCGTCGGGCCGAAGGCCGCGGGTCTGGCGCAACAGCCTGCGCCGGATCGCCCACACTCCGATCAGTGAAATTGCCAGTGCGGCAAGGGTCACCGCCGCGATCGCCGGGAACTGTGCGCGCCAGCGCTGCCCCAGGGTCTGCTGGGTGATCCCGGCCGACACCAGCCCGACGATGCGCCCGTCGCGACCACGCACCGGTGCGATCGCGCGCACCGAGGGTCCCAGCGTCCCGGTATAGACCTCGCTGAATGTCTCGCCGCGCAACGCGGGCTCGACCGTGCCCAGGTAATGTCCGCCGATCTGACTGGGATCGGTATGGGTGAACCGGATGCCGTCCGGGGCCATGACGGTGATGAACGCGATGCCGGTGTTGGTGCGTACCGCTTCAGTAGCCGGCTGCAGAACCTTTGTCGCAGTGCCGGATTCGATGGCCTCTGCAGTCGACGGGGAATCGGCCAGAGCGGTGGCGATACCGATCACCTGCTGTCGGGCCGCGTCCTCACCGTCGCGGCGCGCATCGACAAGCGCCAGCGCCGTGCCGGCCAGCACCACCATCGCGACCACCAGGACCTGCAGCGCGATGGCCTGCCCGGCCAGCGAGCGTGGCCAGGCCCGGCCCGGCAGCTGCCGCCACCAACGCGTCACCGCACCTCCGGATTGTGAACGTCGAGAACTACCAAGATCATGACCCAGATGCCCCTGGTAGCGGGCTCGCTTGGGCATCCTCCGCCGTCTTCCCCATCGTCAATTTGGGGGTGATATCGGCGTGCGCAGAGTCGTAGACTCGGACCGTAGGCAGGGGTCGAGGGCAGATCCAAGGGAGGCCTGCGATGGGCTGCATCATTCATCGCTTGATGACCGTCGTCACGGCCGCGGTTGCGTCAATGGCAGTGGTGACGGCTGTTTCCCCGGCGGTCGGCAATGCCACCGAGTGCGGAGTGGGCACCGTGTTCGACCCACCTTCGAACACCTGCGTGGCGGCCGCGTTGCCACCGCCCCCGCCACCCCCACCACCCCCACCTCCGGCATGGAACGGCGACATCACGCCCTACTTCTCGGTGGGCATCTGCGCACCCATTCCGTTTGTCTCGCTCTGCACCGGTATCTGAGCAATCCCTCGCTGCATGAACGTAATGAACTAAAGCGTGACCTGGATCACCCTATGGTCGAAGGTGCTTGTAGAGCGCATTCGAAGATCCCGACCTGGAGGTGGCACCGATGAACGTGTCCGTAGAACCGCACCCCGAACCGGCAGCGCCGGCTCGGCGGGACCGCACCCATTGGCTCTACATCGCAGTCATCGCGGCCGTCGTCATCGGCGTGATCGTGGGGCTTGTGGCACCCGAGGTCGGCAGGAGCGTGGGCGTGCTGGGCACCATGTTCGTCAACCTGATCAAGATGATGATCGGCCCCATCATCTTCTGCACGATCGTGTTGGGGATCGGCTCGGTACGCAAGGCCGCGACCGTCGGGAAGGTCGGTGGCCTGGCCTTCGGCTACTTCCTGGTGATGTCCACGATCGCGCTGACCATCGGTCTGGTGGTCGGCAACCTGATCCACCCGGGCAGCGGCATGCACCTGTCCGAGAGCTCGGCAGGCAAAGGCGCCGAGCTCGCGGAAAAGGCACATGAGGCCGGCGGACTCATGGACTTCGTCCAGGGCATCATCCCCGAGACGTTGTTCTCCTCGCTGACAGCCGGGAGTGTGCTTCAGGCCTTGTTCGTGGCGCTGCTGGTCGGCTTCGCGCTGCAGGGCATGGGCAGCAATGGTGAACCGATCCTGCGCGGCATCGAGTACCTGCAGAAGCTCGTGTTCAAGGTGCTGATCATGATCCTGTGGCTGGCGCCCATCGGAGCGTTCGGCGCGATCGCCAACGTCGTCGGGCAGACCGGCTGGACCGCCGTCACCCAGCTGCTGACCCTGATGCTGGGCTTCTATGTGACTTGTGTGCTGTTCGTGTTCGGTGTGCTAGGCGCACTGCTGCGCGCGGTGTCGGGAGTATCCATCTTCAAACTGGTGCGGTACCTGGCCCGCGAGTACCTGCTGATCTTCTCGACGTCCTCGTCGGAGTCGGCGCTGCCACGCCTCATTGCGAAGATGGAGCACCTGGGCGTCGACCGCAGCACTGTCGGTGTCGTTGTGCCGACCGGATATTCGTTCAACCTCGACGGCACCGCGATCTACCTGACCATGGCGGCGTTGTTCATCGCGGATGCGATGAGCGCCCCGATGTCCGTCGGGCAGCAGATCGGCCTACTGGTGTTCATGATCGTCGCGTCGAAGGGGGCGGCGGGTGTGACGGGCGCCGGATTGGCCACGTTGGCCGGCGGATTGCAGGCCCACCGCCCCGATCTGCTCGACGGGGTCGGCCTGATCGTCGGGATCGACCGGTTCATGTCCGAGGCCCGCGCGGTCACCAACTTCTCCGGCAATGCGGTGGCGACCCTGCTCGTCGGCTCGTGGACGCACACCGTGGACAAGGCCAAGGTCGATGCGGTGCTGCGCGGTGACGATCCGTTCGACGAACTCACCATGGTCAACGACCACTCGGACCGCATGCCCGAACCGGCCCGCGCGTAGTCACCGGGCGAAAGGCCCCGGCCGGGAAATCCGGCCGGGGCCTTTCGCATTGAACTCGCAACCGTTCCAGCACGTAACAAGGGTGAGGGCATCACCGACAAGGTGAGTGCGGGGCTTTGAGAAAGAAGACACGACCATGCGGGCATCAATCATCATGCTCGCCGCGTCGGGGGCGGCTATAGGCACACTTCTCGCGACGGCCGGCCCGGCATACGCCGACTCCGCGATCGAAACGATCGGGCTGCTGGAAGCCCAGGGCTTTCAGGTCAACATCGACCGGGTGGGCAGTGCGCCGCTGGATCAGTGCATCGTCACCAGTGTTCGCAACCCACAAACCCAGACGAGACTCATCCGCGTCGAGCGGTTCGGCAAGAACGGCAAGTCCGAATTCGACCTCGTACCCGTCGTGGTGCGGCGCACCATCACGGTGTCGCTGGACTGTTCGAAGTGACCGTCAGCGCTGACAGTTCAGCGACACCGACACGGTCTGGCTGGTAACTGACGGCACCAGGATGCGATCGCCGCCGAGGCCCGGCCCGACGTAGGGCACCAACTGGGAAACCTGTCGGGGGTTACGAACGCTGGTGACCGTGCACTGGTCCAGCGGCGCCGTGCCGATCTTGTCGATGGTGACGGTGTAGCCCTCCGACTGCAGACGGCTGATCGTCTCCTGCGCGGTTTCCTCGGCCGAGGCCACCGCGGACGACGCGCCCGCCACGCCCAACGCAGCCAGCCCGACTGCCGCCAACAGCGACTTCGTGCGCATCGGACTAGTCCTTCCGTCGTGGTCAGTCCATCTTCCCCTACATACATCGTTCTGGGAATTCGATTCGTTCCCACCGCCGCCGAACGTCGAGCGCATAGCATCGCGCCCGTGAACAGCACCATGCAAGATTGGCCACTGACGATCACCGCGATCCTGCGGCATGCCTGCGGGGTCAACGGGGACCGGACCGTGACCACGGCAGGCGGCGGGGGCCGTTACCGCACGATCAGCTATCAGGAGCTGGGCGCGCAGGCGGCTCAACTGGCCCATGCCCTGCGCGGGCTCGGGGTCGACGGTGACCAGCGCGTCGGAACGTTCATGTGGAACAACACCGAACACCTCGCCGCCTATCTCGCGGTGCCTGCGATGGGTGCGGTGCTGCACACGCTGAACATCCGGCTGTCGCCCGAACAGATCGCCTACATCGCCAACGAGGCGGCCGACGGCGTCGTGATCGCCGACGCATCTCTGGTCCCGCTGCTGGCCCCCGTGCTGCCCCTGGCCGAGACCGTGCACACCGTGATCGTGGTGGGCGACGGTGACGTGGACGCGTTGCAAGGTGTGACCGTCGTGCGCTGGGACGAGCTGCTGGCCGCGCAGCCCACCGAGTTCGACTGGCCTGAGATCGACGAAAACTCCGCGGCGGCAATGTGTTACACGAGCGGTACCACCGGAAACCCGAAAGGTGTGGTGTACAGCCACCGGTCGAGCTACCTGCACGCACTGAGTACCTGCACCGGCAACGCGCTCGACGTCAGCTGCAGTGACACCGTATTGCCGATCGTGCCGATGTTCCACGCCAATGCATGGGGGCTGCCGTATGCGGCCCTGATGGCCGGCGCCAACGTGGTGATGCCCGACCGGTTCATGGACGGAGCGTCGCTGATCGACCTGATCGAAACGCAGCGCCCGACGCTGGCCGGTGCGGTGCCGACCATCTGGAACGACGTCATGCACTGCCTGGAAAGCAATCCGGGACACGATATTTCGTCGCTGCGGTTGGTGGCCTGTGGTGGTTCGGCAGTGCCACTCTCACTGATGCAGACCTTCCAGGAGACCTACGGCGTCTACATCCAGCAGGCCTGGGGGATGACCGAGACCTCGCCGCTGGCCACGGTGGCCAAGCCGCTGCCCGGGGTGTCCGAGGAACGGCAGTGGCAGATGCGGGTCAGCCAGGGCAGGCCGATGTGCGGGGTGGAGGTGCGTGTCGTCGACGACGAGGGCGACGCGTTGCCCAGCGACGGTGCCGCGGTCGGCGAACTGGAAGTCCGTGGTCCGTGGATCACCGGGGCGTATTACCTGGGCCGCGACGCCGAGAAGTTCGACACCGGGTGGCTGCGCACCGGCGATGTCGGCTCGATCGATCGGCAGGGTTACGTGACGCTGACCGACCGGGCCAAGGACGTCATCAAATCCGGCGGCGAGTGGATCTCCTCGGTGGAGTTGGAGAACCACCTCATTGCTCACCCGGCGGTGCTGGAGGCGGCCGTTGTCGGGGTGCCCGACGAGCGCTGGCAGGAACGCCCGTTGGCAGTCGTGGTGCTGCACGAGGGTGCCTCGGCGGATCCGGCCGAACTGCGGGAATTCCTGGCGGACAAGGTAGTTCGGTGGTGGCTGCCAGAACGGTGGACCTTCGTCGAGCAGGTGCCGCGCACCAGCGTCGGCAAATACGACAAGAAGACCATCCGGGCCCGGCACGCCGACGGTGCCTACGAGGTGGTCACCCTTTAGGCGCTCGCGAGACTAGGCGCGCACGGCGATCGACGAGAGCAGGTCGGCTAGGCGGTCCGGCCGGTCGACCATCGAGTACGTGCGTGCACCGTCGATGACCTCGAACCGCGCGTTCGGAATGATGTCGGCGAGCCGCTCGCCGTCACCGAGTTCGAAGAACAAATCATCGGCCGACCACGCGATGAGCGTCGGCTTGTCGAATTCCGACAGCCGCGCGGCCACTTCGGTGGTGACCTCGGCACGCAGGGACAGGGAGAACTGCCGGAGATCCTCGACGATCGCGGGGTTCGACAGCGCGGTCCGCACCCACTCGCGGGTGAACGCATCGATGTTCGAGTGCGCCAGCCCGGCGAAAGCTCGTCGGCGCACCACGGGGATCCGCATGGCCTGGGTGCCCACGCGGAACAGCGCCCTGGACCGCGCGGCCAGGATCACCGGCTTGAGGATGGGAGGCGGAAAGTGTTCGAACGCATCGCAACTCGTCAGCACCAGCGCACCGATGCGGTCCGGATGGTGCACCGCAACGAGCTGCGTGACCACTCCGCCGGTGTCATTTCCGACCAGTACGACGTCCTGCAGATCCAGTGCTGCCAGGGTGTCTGCGACGACGTCGGCCATCCCGTGGATGCTGCGGTCGGCACCGGGCCGCAGGGGTTCGGGATGCGCGCCCAACGGCCAGGTCGGGACGATGCAGCGCAGGCCGCGCTCGGCCAGCTGCGAGCTGACCTGCCGCCACAACTGACCGCCCATCATGTAGCCGTGGACGAAGACGACCGGCCTGCCGTCGGTTGGTCCGAATTCCTCGTAATGGATGGTTCCGGCGTTAATCTCAATGATCGACATGGATGACTCCTGGCTCGATACACATTTACAAACAGCGTGTCCGTAACTTACCAACAGGGTGTATGGAAATCAAGAGACGTACCCAGGAGGAACGCTCCGCGGCGACCCGCGAGGCGTTGATCTCGGCCGCCCGGCGACTGTGGGGCGAACGGGGTTACGCCGACGTCGGCACGCCCGAGATCGCGACGGCCGCCGGGGTGACCCGCGGCGCGATGTATCACCAATTCGCCGACAAGGCAGCGCTTTTCCTGGCGGTGGCGGAGGTGGTCGAGCAGGATGTGATGGTCCGGTTGGCGGAGGCGGTGGCCGCGTCGGGCGCGACGTCACCGGCCGACGCGATCCGGGCCGCGGTCGACGCCTGGCTGGAGGTGTCCGGTGACCCCGAGGTGCGGCAGTTGATCTTGCTCGACGCGCCGAGCGTCCTCGGTTGGGCCGGTTTCCGTGACGTCGCCCAGCGCTACAGCCTGGGGATGACCGAGCAGCTTTTGAGCGAGGCGATCAAGGCGGGCCAGCTCGCCCGGCAGCCGGTCCGGGCACTGGCGCACGTGCTGATCGGCGCTCTCGACGAGGCGGCCATGGCCATCGCCACCGCCGAGGACCCGAAGAAAGCCCGCCGCGAGATCAGGCAGGTGTTACGCCGCCTGATCGACGCGATGCTGGCGGGCTAGTTTCTCCCGCGACTCAGTCGCCGAAACGGCATTCCAGCAGGAAAAGTTCGAGAACGGGCCTGCTGGAATGCCGTTTCGCGGGCGAGGTGGTTAGCGCTCGGCGCGCTGGTAGGCCGTCACGACGGCTGCGCCGCCGAGCCCGATGTTGTGCTGCAGGGCCGCGGTGACGCCGTCGACCTGCCGCTTGTCGGCGGTGCCGCGCAACTGCCAGGTCAGCTCGGAGCACTGGGCCAGGCCCGTCGCACCCAACGGATGGCCCTTCGAGATCAGCCCACCGGACGGGTTGACCACCCAGCGGCCGCCGTAGGTGGTGTCGCCGTTGTCGATCAGTCGCGGCGCCTCACCCTCGCCACACAGGCCCAGGGCCTCGTACAGCAGCAGTTCGTTGGCCGAGAAGCAATCGTGCAGCTCGATGACCTGAAAATCTTCCGGGCCGAGGCCGGACTTCGCGTAAACCTGCTGGGCGGCTTGCACATTCATGTCGTGACCGATCACATTTTTGGCGCTGCCATCGAAGGTCGAGGCGAAGTCGGTGGTCATCGACTGCCCGACGATCTCGACGGCCTGGGCGGCCAGCCCGTGCTTGTCGACGAACGCCTCGCTGGCCACGATCGCCGCGCCCGACCCGTCGGAGGTGGGGGAGCACTGCAGCTTGGTCAGCGGATCGGAGATCATCTTGGCGCCCAGGATGTCGTCGAGGGTGTACTCGTCCTGGAACTGCGCGTACGGGTTGTTCACCGAATGCTTGTGGTTCTTGTAGCCGATCTTCGCGAAGTGCTCGGCGGTGGTGCCGTACTTCTTCATGTGCTCGCGGCCGGCGGCGCCGAACATCCACGGCGCGACGGGGAAGGCGAACTCGTCGATCTCGGCCAGCGCCTTGACGTGCTTGCCGAGGGGAGACTCGCGGTCCTGCGCGCCGCCGCCCAGCGAACCGGGCTGCATCTTCTCGAAGCCCAGCGCCATCGTGCAATCGGCCAGTCCACCGCGAATCGCCTGTGCAGCGAGGTAAAGCGCGGTCGAACCGGTGGAACAGTTGTTGTTGACGTTGACGATCGGAATGCCCGTCATGCCCAGCTCGTACAGCGCGCGCTGCCCCGAGGTGGAATCACCTGAGCAATACCCGACATAGCCCTGCTGCACCTGGTCATAGGAGATTCCGGCGTCCTCCAACGCCTTGGTGCCCGATTCCCGCGCCATGTCCGGGTAGTCCCAACCCTCGCGCCGTCCGGGTTTCTCGAACTTCGTCATCCCCACACCGACGACGAAAACTTTGTTAGCCATGCCCAGAAACATACAGATCACGGTTTCCGTGGTGTAGAGATAGTTGGAACACGTTCTAGTTTGTTCGAAAGGGTGCGTCGTGCTCAAAGTCGTGCAGTGGGCAACCGGTGGAGTCGGCGTGGCCGCGATCAAGGGCGTACTCGAACATCCCGACCTGGAACTGGTCGGCTGCTGGGTGCACTCGGACGCCAAGAACGGTAAGGACGTCGGCGAGCTCATCTGCGCCGAACCGCTCGGCATCACCGCCACCAACAGCGCCGAAGAGATCCTGGCGCTGGACGCCGACGCGGTGATCTACTCGCCGCTGATCCCCAACGCCGACGAGGTCGCCGCGCTGCTGCGCTCGGGCAAGAACGTCATCACCCCCGTCGGCTGGCTGTACCCGAGCGAGAAGCAGGCCGCGCCGATGCGGGCCGCCGCGCTGGAAGGCAACGCCACGTTGCACGGCACCGGCATCGCGCCGGGCGGAATCAGCGAGAAGTTCCCGCTGGTTTTCTCCGCGATGGCCACCGGGGTGAACTTCGTTCGGGCCGAAGAGTTTTCCGATCTGCGTACGTATGACGCGCCCGATGTGGTGCGCCACGTCATGGGATTCGGCGGCACGCCCGACACCGCGCTGAGTGGACCGATGCAGAAGATGCTCGACGGCGGCTTCATCCAGGCCGTCAAGATGATCGTGGATCAGGTGGGGTTCAAGATCGATCCACGGGTCCGCGCCACCCAGGAGATCGCCGTGGCCACCGCGCCCATCGACTCGCCGATCGGCGTGATCGAACCCGGCCAGGTCGCCGCTCGTAAGTTCCACTGGGAGGCCCTCGTCGACGGCGAGCCGGTCGTCCGTGTCACGGTCAACTGGCTGATGGGCGAGGAAAACCTCGACCCGGCATGGACTTTCGGTCCGGCCGGGCAACGCTACGAGATGGAGGTCCGCGGAAACCCGGACTTCACGGTCATCATCAAGGGCTTCCAGTCCGAGGCGGGGGAGGAGGGCCCGGAGTCCGGTGTCGTCGCCACCGCTGCGCACTGCGTCAACTCGGTCCCCGCGGTGTGCGCGGCCGAACCCGGTGTCGTCACCTACCCGGATCTGCCGCTCATCACAGGCAAAGCGCGCCGAACCTGAGCTTGCGTGCGAACAATCGCCGAGAACTCGCACATATCTTCAGAGTCGGCGTACGGAGACCCTACGGCCGCACCAGGATCCGGATCGGGTTGCCCTCCTGACGCTCCAGCTTGTCGATACCCGATGCGATGTCCTCCAGTGACACGATCTCGCTGATCGAGCGGGACAGGTCCAGCCTGCCCAACGAGACCAGCGTCGCCAACGTGGAGATGTCGACGTTCTGATACCCCAGGTGGCCGAGTACCTGCTTCTGGGTCAGGCCGAACATCGACGTCGGTCCGATCGTGGGTTCCTGGGCGCTCATCCCGACCGCGACCAGCCGGCCGCCGACCGTCAGTTGGCCCAGCGCCTGCTCGAACGTCGACTTGAGGCCCACCGCATCGAATGCCACATCCAGCCCGCGGCCGCCGGTGACGTCGGCGATCTTTTCACCCAGCCGCTCGTCGCCGGCGTCGAACGCATAGTCGGCACCGAGTTCCAGGGACCGCTCGAGCACCTCGGGTTTGATGTCGACGGCCACCACCGGCACTGCACCCACCAGCCTGGCCAACTGCGCGATGTGGGTGCCGACGCCGCCCAGGCCCCACACGCCGACCGACTCGCCGATACCGACCTTGCCGGTACGAACCACCGCGCCGTACGGCGTCGACACCGCGTCGGCCAGGATTGCGGCCTGCTCCAGCGGCACATTGTCCGGAACCCGCGTCAGCCCCACCGCCTGCGCCAAGGTGTATTCGGCCCACGCCCCGTCATAGGCGAAGGCCATCAACCGGATTCGCATGCAGTTGGCGATATCGCCGCGCCGGCAGTTGGGGCAATCCATGCACGGCCGCCCGGCGGCGACGATGACGCGGTCGCCTTCGGACCAGCCCGTGACGCCCGGTCCGAGCCTGGCGATGGTGCCCGACGCCTCATGGCCCTGCGTGACCACCGGGGCCTGCGCGGGGAAGGTGCCGTTGATCAGGCTCAGGTCGGAATGGCAGATCCCGCAGAACGCCACCTTGACCAGAACCTCGCCCGGACCCGGCTCGGGAATCGGAACATCCTCTACCACAACTCGTTTGGTGTCCGCGTAGAACCGCTCGGCCCGCATGGTCGGCCCAAGATCTGTTGTCATGGCGTTCCCCTCGTCTACCCGGTTACTATCCGCATCATGGCACTTGATCGGGTGGGTTGAGGCGATGTGCCGATTGTTCGGCCTGCACGCCGGCCGCCAGTCGGTGCCGGCGACCTTCTGGTTGCTGGATGCACCGGACAACCTTGCCGAGCAGAGCCGCCACAATCCCGACGGTACCGGTCTCGGCGTATTCGGGGCCGACGGCGTCGCAGTGGTGCACAAGGAGCCCGTGGCGGCGTGGCAGGATTCCGAATTCGCCACTGAGGCACACGATGTCACCGCGACAACCTTCATCGCGCACGTCCGCTATGCGTCGACCGGGTCGTTGGATCCGGTGAACACCCATCCCTTCGTCCAAGATGGCCGGATCTTCGCGCACAACGGCGTGGTCGAAGGTCTGGATGACCTGGACGGCCGGATACACGAACTGGGAGTGACAGACCTGGTCAAAGGCCAGACCGACTCCGAACGCGTCTTCGCGCTCATCACCGCCGCCGTCCGAGCGCACAACGGCGACGTCGGCGCGGGCATCGTGCACGCCATCGGCTGGCTGGCCGACAACGTGCCGATCTACGCCGTCAACCTCCTACTGAGCACGGCCACCGACATGTGGGCCTTGCGCTACCCGGACACTCACGAGTTGTATCTGCTCGACCGCAGACACCCGGCACAAGGGCGTCTACGCCTGAGAAGCCGGCGGATCCGCGCCGAATCCGAGAACCTGACCTCGCAGCCGTCGGTAGTGTTCGCCAGCGAACCGATGGACGGTGAGGACTGGCAGCTCGTCACCCCCGGTGAACTCGTACACGTCGACGCAGATCTGCGGATCGAACGTCAACGGGCGTTTCCGGCCCCGCCGCGCCACCTCCTGCACCGCGACGACCTGTCCGCGCAGGCGGCAGCGTCGCAGCATGCTTAGCTGCGACTTACCAGCCTGATCCGGGGCCCTGGCACACTCGACTGTCGTGACTTCCAAACGTGCACTGGTGCTCGCCGGTGGCGGTATCGCAGGCATTGCCTGGGAGACCGGCATCCTGCAGGGCATCGCCGACGAATCTCCCGAAACTGCCGACGCACTACTCGCGTCCGACGTGCTGGTGGGCACGTCGGCGGGGTCGACGGTGTCGGCGCAGCTCGGCAGCGGGCTGACGCTGGAGGAGCTGTTCGAGCGTCAGGTCGGCACCGGATCGGCCGAGCTCGACCCCGGGACGAGCATCGACACGGTCACCGACCTCTTCGTCAAAGCCATGCTGACAACCAACACCAGCAAGGCGCAGAAGCTGCAGCAGATCGGTGCCGTGGCGCTGGACACCGCCACGATCGACCCGGCAGTGCGGCGCAAAGTGATCGAAGCGCGCCTGCCATCGCGTGACTGGCCGGCGCGGGTGCTGCGGATCTCGGCCATCGACATCGACACCGGCGAACTGGTGACGCTCGACCGGGACTCGGGAGTGTCGCTGGTTGACGCCGTCGAAGCCAGCTGTGCGGTGCCCGCGGTGTGGCCCGTGGTGACGATCGGCGGTCGCCGGTTCATGGACGGCGGCATCGGAAGCGCGGTCAACATGGCGCTGGCCGGCGACTGCGACACTGCGGTGGCGCTGGTTCCGCAGGGCCGCTCGACGCCGTCCCCGTTCGGCGCGGGCGCCGCCGAGGAGGTCGACGGTTTTGCCGGACGGTCGCTGGGGATCTTCGCCGACGACGAGTCCCTGTCCGCCTTCGGCAAGAATCCGCTCGACCCGGACTGCCGGGTACCTTCGGCGCACGCCGGCCGGGCTCAGGGGCGGCGCGTGGCGGCTGAGGTCGCTGCTTTCCTGGCGGGCTGATTCAGCCGTCGAGCGCACGGGCGGTCAGTTCCTGCCCGATCGCGATCACTTCGGCGGCACGGTTGAATTCCAGACTGCGGCACACCGTGCGCGGCACCTCGATCAGCAGGTCGGGAGGATAGGCCGCCAGGGTGTGCCGGGCCAACGCTGCCTGTGCGATGTCGATGGTCCGGTACATCACCTCGAAACTGCCGAGACGCGGAACCCCAGCGGTTTCGGGCAGCTCCGGCAGAGCGCTGCCCGGGTCGACGTCTTCGTCGGTCTCCGGCATCGAAGCGCCGAATCGGCTGAGCACCGCGCGGGCCGTGGGCCGATCCAGCACGCTGCGCACCGAGGCGGTGTCGAGCACCGCTGAGGTGCTGCGCAACATGCGATTCAGCCATTCGGTGGTGGGCCGCGGTTCGGCGCCGGCTCGGTCCGCCGATGTGCTGGGTTCGCTTCCCGAGACGCTGACCGCGATGGTCAGATCCGCATTGACCGCTGCGATGGGGGCCATCGGCAGCGGGTCGAGGATGCCACCGTCGCCGAGCAACCGGCCGTCGAGCACGTGCGGCGCGATCACGCCGGGGATCGCGATCGACGCCCGGATCGCCGAATCCAACGGGCCGCGCTGCAGCCACACCGACTTGCCCGCGACCAGGTCTGTCGCGACCGCCGTGTAGGGGATGGGCAGTTCCTCGATCGTGGCCTCGCCGATGATGTCGCGGACCGCGTCGAGGATCTTCTCGGCCCGCAGGATGCCGGCCGCGCTGATCGACGGATCGAGCAGCCGCAACACCGCCCGCTGCGTCAGGGTCCGCGCCCAGTCCGAGAACTCGTCGAGCTTGCCCGCCGCATGCAGTCCGCCGACCAGCGCACCCATCGACGACCCGGACACCCCGACGACCTCGTAACCGCGATCGCACAGTTCGTTGATCACCCCGATGTGCGCGTAACCACGAGCCCCACCACTGCCGAGGGCCAGAGCAACACGCATACGTCCATTCTGGATCATGGGCTGTCGGTGTAACGCCCCTGGCTTTCCACCTGCTGCCACCACGGCCAGCGCTTCGCCATCTGGTGCAGGTCGCTACGCAGACCGGTGTAGTGCACCTCGACGCCGGTCTGCGATTCCAGATCGCGCAGGCCGTCGAGGATCGTCGACGTCAGCCACGGCAGCCGGGACAGGTCGAGCACCACGACATCCGGCCGCGGTTCAGCGGCCGCGACCTTCGTGAGAACGGCGTCGATGTTCGCCCGCAGGTTGGCGGTGTACAGGCCGAGGTCGAATCTCAAGACCAGCGGCTGGGCGCTGACCTGCACAATATGTGCACGGTTGGCTTCGCGCAGCACGAAGTACAGGGTCAGCAGGACCCCGGCTGCGACGGCGGGCAGCAGTCCGACGGTCAGGCCGAACACCCCGACGATCGCCGCCAGACTGAATTCGAGCTTGTCGAACCGGTAGAGCCGCTGCAGGGCGCCGATGTCGATGAGGCCGAGCACGGCGACCAGCACCATGGCACCCAGCGTCGCCTGCGGCAGCTCAGACAGCGCGGGCGCCAGGAACACCGCGACCAGCACAGCCAGTGCCGCGGTGACCAGGCCGCACATCTGGGAACGGGCGCCGGCGCGCAGGTTCATGCCGGTCTGCGAGAACCCGCCGGCGGGCGGCAGCGAGTGGAAGAACGAACTGACCAGTGCGGCAATACTGTTGGCGGCGAGCTCACGATCGGCATCGACCTGCGGTTCGTCGGCCCGGCGAACGCCGCGTGCCACCGCGACGGTTTCGAGGAACGCCATCATGGCGATGGCCAATGCGCCCGGAATCAGGTGCCCGATGTGGTCGAAGGCAGGCAGCGCGGGCAGGGGTATTCCGCGTGGCACCTCGGGGATCAACTGCACGCCCATCGAGGGCAACCCGCCGACCACGGCCAGCGCGATACCGAGCACCACCACAACCAGCGGGCCCGGCACCAGCGGCGCGAACTTGCCGATCAGCAGCAACAGAGTGATCGTGACGATGGACAGCATCACGGTGGGAAGATTGGCGTTGCCGATGTGGTGCAACGCCGACCAGATGATGTGAAAGAACCCGGTGGCATGCGGATCCTCTTCCACACCAAGGAGTTTGGGGATCTGGGCAGCGGCAACAGTCAACCCCACCCCCGCCTTGAGCCCGAGCAGCGTGGCCTCGTTGATGTTCTCGATGATCGTGCCGAGCCGCAGCAGCCGTGCCGCCAGCAGGAGCGCGCCCACCAACAGCGTCAGCGTGATCAGGTGCGACTGCGCATCCGGCGAACCCGCAGCGATGCCGGCGCCGACCATGGTCGACGCGCTCAGCGTGGCAATCGTCGACGTCGTGGTGACGCTCGCGGTGCGCGAACCTCCGATGAACGCATACACGACCAGCGGCAGCATGCACGTGTAGAGGCCGAACTGGACCGGCATCCGGGCCACGGTCGCGTATGCCATGGCCTGCGGGATGATGACAGCCCCGGCTGCCAGCCCGGCCACCACGTCGGCGCGTAACCACGCGCGCTGGTACGGAAGAATTCCCGGCGCGCGCACATTCGCAGTATCGCCCACCGCAGACTCATTCGTGGGAGGGTTGAACTGTGGGAGCGTCAACATTCGCGCGAAAGCTCGGTCGCCCCAAGCCTCGCGATGTCATCTCGGGGCTGGTTACGGGATTGTTCTCCATCCCAGAAGGCATGGCGTACGCCAGTATCGGCGGCTTCAACCCGGTCGCCGGAATCTATGCCGGCATCGTGCCCGGCATCATCGGGTCACTGTTCGCCCGCACCGTGCTGATGGTGACGACGCTGACCAGCGCCATCGCCCTGACGTCGCGCAGTGTGCTCAAGGAGGCCGGCCTGGATCCGGCGGATCCGGCAAATATCGCCGCACTGGCCCTCGTGGTCGGTGTGGTGATGCTGCTGTTCGGCCTGCTGCGGTTCGGCTCGATCATGAACTTCGTGTCCAATGCCGTGATGACGGGCTTCTCCACCGGCATCGCCCTGCAGATCGTCGCCGGCGTCCTCGGCGACGCCACCGGCTACAAACCGCAGAGCGGCAACACGATTGGCAAATTCGTCGACTCCCTGGCGCACATCGGGTTGTGGCATCCCGCCGCCGCCGCAGTGGCGCTGGGCACCGTCGCGGTGTGGGCGGTGTTCCACTTCATCAAGCCGCTCGAATCGTTCGCGACGTTGCTGGCTCTCGTCGTCGTGACGGCGGTGGTGGCCGTCGCGCACATCGATGTCGAAACCGTCGGTGACATCGCGTCGATCGCGAATGCGCTTCCGCCGTTGACAGTTCCGAACTTTGCCGCCATGCCTGAACTCATCGTCGGCGGCGTGGCGGTGGCACTCGTCGCGCTGGCCCAGGCCGCTGGAATCTCGGCCGCGGTGCCCAACCCGGACGGCAGCCGCACCAACATGAACGGCGATTTCCTGGCCCAGGGCGCGGCGAACGTGACGGGCGGGTTGTTCGGCGCGCTGCCGGCCGGCGGTTCACTGTCGCGGACCGGGGTGGCGACCTCAGCGGGCGCACAGACCCGGTGGGCGGGCATCTTCGCCGGGTTGTGGCTCGCAGCGCTGGTATTGGTGGCCGGGTCGGCTGCCGAGATCATCCCGATGCCGGTGATCGGCGGGCTGATCCTCGTGATCGGGGCCGAGCTGGTGGTCGGCCGACTGCCCGATATCAAGCTGGTCCTGCGGGTCGCCCCGCTTTCGGCGGTGGCGATGCTGGTGACGTTCGCGGCCACCACACAACTTCCGTTGCACACCGCGATCCTCATCGGCGTCATCACCTCACTGGTGCTCTACTGCGCGAAGGCGGCAAAAGCCGCGCAGTTGATGGCGCTGACCCCGGCGCCGGGCGGAGGCTGGGAACAGGCGCCGGTGCCCGAGCAGTGCGCCAGCAACGACGTCACCGTGCTGCACTACGCCGGGGTCGGGTTGTTCGCGGAAGTGGCCCGCATCGACGAAACCTGGCCCCGCGCCGATGGCAGCACCAACGCCGTCGTCGTGCTCAGCCTGCGCGCGCTGCCCGATGTGCCGTCGTCGGTGACCATCAAGGCGATGCGCCGCTGGGCCGGGCAGCTGGCGGACAACAACGGACGGCTCATCATCTCTGGGGTCGACGCCGCCACCGCGGAGGTCCTGCGGCGGGGCGGGCTCGACGACCTGCTGGGCGACGACGGCATCGTCCCGTCGTCCGACCGCGTCTTCGGCGCCCTCGACACCGCGGTCGCACGTGGCCGCGCCTGGGTGTCCGCCCAGGGCGGCGCTGCCGGGGGTTCGGCGCAGCCTGATTCGAACTAGCAGCGGCTAGCCGCAGAGTTCGTCGGCAGCTGCCCGCGCCGCGACGATGACCGCTGCCTGACGGCCCGGCTCCAGCTGGGCCCACGCCACGTTGTACGTGCCGGGCCCGGGGGCCGCATCGGGTGCCTGCAGGCTCGCCAGATACGGCTCGATCTGGGCCTTGAGGTCGCCGCCCTTGCCTTCCATCCACACCTTCGCGGCGTGACAGGCCTGGAAATACTCCTCTTCGGTGGACTGCGCGTCAGCGCCGACGGCCGTGGTGACCCCGCCGGGGGACACCGCGACCTCGCCGGGCTTGGCCGTGGGGGTCGCCGCCTCGGCGGTTGTGGTGGCCGGCGGGGAGGGTGCCGCGGACTCGCCGGACTGCTCCTTGCCGGCCTCCGTCGAGCATCCGATCAGCAGGCCCAGCGCGGTGGCTGTGACGGCTCCGGCGGTCAGGCGGGTGGTCCACGTGTAACGGCGCATCCCGCCAATCTATGCAACACTGGCGGCCATGACGGAAGGGACCGGATTCCAGGAGTGTTGTCGGGCTCGCTAGCGCGCCCGTCTGCCCTGTTCCGCCGTCATTCTTGGAGTTTCTCTGATGTTGTCTACGCTCGCGCCCGTTCCTGCGGTCTCGGCGCCCACCCGGCTACGGCTGCCCGACCTGTTGCACACCACCGACCGCGCTGCCGACGATGTGTTGTCCGGACGCTACGACAGGTTGCTGCGCAAGCTGCCGAAGGACGACCGCTGGTACACCCGCTTGTCGGGTGACGACGAAGTCGAGGTCTGGCTGATCAGCTGGGTACCCGACAAGTCGACCGAACTGCACGACCACGGCGGTTCCCTCGGCGCTTTGACCGTGGTGTCCGGTGCACTGCGCGAAACCCGTTGGGATGGCGAGCTTCTACGGGGGCGGCGCCTCTCGGAAGGCGATCAGGCGGCCTTCCCACTGGGTTGGGTGCATGACGTGGTGCACGCATCCGGACCGCTGACGGTGACGGGGCCGACGCTGAGCGTCCACGCCTACTCGCCGCCGCTGACCGCAATGTCCTACTACGAGGTGACGCCGCAGAACACGTTGCGCCGCAACCGCACCGAGCTCACCGACGCACCGGAGTGATTGAAATGAGCCGAATCGCCACCGTGCTGGAGCAGGCCCGGACCCGGCTGCACCGACTCCCCGCCGAAGACCTTCCCGAGGCCCTGGACGCCGGTGCCGTCCTGGTCGACATTCGCCCCGCTGCCCAGCGTGCCGCCGAGGGTTCGGTACCCGGTGCGCTGGTCATCGAGCGCAACGTGCTGGAGTGGCGCTGCGACCCGACCAGTGATGCGCGGATACCGCAGGCAGTCGACGACGACGTCTACTGGGTGATCCTGTGCTCGGAGGGTTACACGTCGAGCCTCGCCGCGGCGGCGCTGGTGGACCTCGGTCTACACCGGTCCACCGACGTCGTCGGCGGCTATCACGCGCTGGTCGCCGCCGGTCACGTGTGAGGTTGCGCCTCAGGCGTTTTCGTTGTTGCTCAGCATGGGGCGGAGCTTCTCGGTCATCTCCGGCGTCCAGCCCGGCGGCTGTAGGATCGCCGCCCATGCGTCGGCGACGTTCTTGACGTAGACGTGGCCGTGGCCGTCGGGCACATCGACCGCCACCGCCATGTCCGCGGACACCTGCAGGAACGTCACGATGGGGATCCATTCCATCCGCGGCGATACGTCGTACCCACGTGGCTCACGCAGCCAATCCGGCTTGGCGAACAACAGGTCGGGCGTCCACCACGAGATCGGGTCCGAGGCGTGCTGCAGATACACCGCGCGGGGGTGGCCCCACGGCGCATCGGGCCGGTCCAGATCGTCGGCTTTCGCACTGAACCGCACGTTCTCGCCGTTGTCGTAGATCGGCAACCACTCCGGCGAACCGGCGTCGCGGTCGCGGGTCAGCGTCGTCCAGATCGTGTTCTTGAACGTCGGGCCCGAGAACAGCGCACCGTCGGTGCGGGCGACGAGATTGTTCAGCGACAGGAACGGTGCCTCGCCGCCGAACGATCCCAGGCTCTCGCCGAACACCACCAGTTTGGGGCGCTTGGCCTCCGGCATCGCCCGGACCAGAGTGTCGACGGCCTCGAACAACGCCTGCCCGGCCTGCCGCGCGTTCTCCTGGTCGACCAGGAACGACAACCAACTCGGCAGGAATGAGTACTGCATCGACACGATCGCGGTGTTGCCGTTGTACATGTATTCCAAGGCGGAGGCCTCGGCCTCGTTGATCCAGCCCGTGCCCGTCGTGGTCGCCACCGCGATCACGGCGCGGTCCAGGCCGCCGGTGCGTTGTAACTCCCTGGCCGCCAGGGCCGCGGTGGCCTTGATGCCATCGGCGGAATGCAGACCCGCGTAGGCGCGGATCGGTTCGATCGCAGGCTTACCGTGGAACTGCGAAAGCTGTTGCACAGTAGGGCCGGCCGAGACGAACACCCGACCCTGATGGCCCAGCGACTCCCAGTCGGCCAATGACTGTGGGCCGCCCGAGCGTAGGACCGACGTCGGGGCGGCGAAGTCAGGATCGCTCTCGTCGTTGACGGCCGCGAATGTCCGGTTGATGGTGCTCATCGCCACCCGGACCACCACACCGTTCAGCAGCGCGATCGACAGCGCAAGCAGCAGCGCCACCGTGATGACGGCCGAAACCCGCGGTGGCAGAAAGCGATCCAGTTTGAGGTCCAGGAAACGTACCAGCTTGCGGACCAATTGCCCGATCTCGACGAACGCGAACAGAACCACGAGTGACAGCACCGCGGTCAGCGGGTGATCCCAGAACTTCAGCCGGGGCACGCCCATGAAGTCGCGGACCTCGTCCTGCCAGACGTGGAAGTAGATGATCATCAGGATCTGTCCGACGACACCCACGACGAGCAAGGACAACCAGGCCCACTTGGGGGCTTTCGGGCTGGTTTCCGCCGAACGCATGTAGCGGACCAGCCACACCCCGAAAACGCCGAGGCCGTACCCGGTTGCGCCGGCGCCGCCGCTGACCAGGCCCTGGAACAGCGGCCCGCGGGGCAGCAGCGACGGTGTGAGCGAGAACCAGACGAACACCAGACCCACCGCGGTGCCGAAGAACGTGTAATGGCGTGCCCACCACACCGGCTTCTCTGCACCACCTGACTGGACTTCGGGTGCGTCGGCCTCGGATTCGGCGGTCTCGGTCACCCGTCGACTTTAGCGATGGGTGAAGTTGGCGGCGCGCTTCTCCGAGAACGCCGCCATGCCTTCCTTCTGGTCGGCGGTGGCGAAGGCCGAGTGGAACAGCCTGCGCTCGTAGAGCAGTCCTTCGGCCAGGCTGGACTCGAAGGCCCGGTTGACCGCCTCCTTGGCCATCCGCGAAGCCGACAGGGACATCCCGGCGATGGTCGCGGCCACGGCCAGGGCCTCGTCGATCAGTGAGTCCGCGGGCACCAGGCGTGACACCAGGCCGGCGCGCTCGGCCTCGACAGCGTCGATGGTCCGGCCGGTGAGGATCAGGTCCATCGCCTTGGCCTTGCCGATCGCCCGTGTCAGCCGCTGGCTGCCGCCCATGCCCGGCAGCACACCCAGCTTGATCTCGGGCTGGCCGAATTTCGCCGAGTCCGCGGCGATCAGGATGTCGCACATCATCGCCAGTTCGCAGCCACCGCCCAGCGCATACCCGGCAACCGCGGCGATCGTGGGCGTGCGGGTGTCGGCGAACTTCGACCACAGCTCGAAGAAGTCGGCCGCGTACACGTCGGCGAACGACAGTTCGGCCATCTCCTTGATGTCGGCGCCGGCGGCGAACGCCTTCTCATTGCCGGTGACGATGATCGCGCCGACGCTCGGGTCACGGTCGAGTTCGGCTGCGGCCGTGGTCACTTCGGTCATCACCTGGGTGTTGAGCGCATTGAGCGCCTTGGGCCGGTTCAGCGTGATGGTGGCGACCCGGTCGGTGCGGGTCACCAGGATCGTCTCGAACTCACTCATTGGTTGTCCTCCTGGAAGGTCAGATCGGGGTCGGCCGGAACGAAGTACGCCTCGACATCGGCGGGGGTGACCGCTGCGATCGAGGCAGGGGACCATTGCGGGTTGCGGTCCTTGTCGACGAGCTGAGCGCGGATGCCCTCGACGAAGTCATGCGATTTCACCGAGGCGCACGAGGTTCGGTACTCCTGGCGCAGCACGTCCTCCAGTGTCTCCAGCTTGGCGGCCCGGCGCACCGCTTCGAGCGTGACGGAAAGGGCGACGGGGGAGCGGGTGGCGATCAAGTCCGCGCCGTCGCGGGCAGCCTGCTCGTCATGGCCGCGCAGTGCGGCGACGACGTCGGCCACGGTGTCGCCGGCATAACACTCGTCGATCCAGCCGCGCTGTTCGAGAAGTGGGCTGGCCGGCGCCTCGATGGCGTAGGTGGCCAGGGCGTTCTCGACGCCGTCGGCGACGACGGACTCGGTGAAGGCGGCCAGCTTGTCATGGGGCACGTAGTGATCGGCGAAACCCATGGCGATCGCGTCGGCCCCGGAGAACGGTGCGCCGGTGAGCGCGGCGTGCAGTCCCAACCGGCCCGGGGCCCGCGACAGCAGATAGGTACCGCCGACGTCGGGGATGAAGCCGATGCCGACCTCGGGCATCGCCATCTTGGTGGTATCGGTCGCCACCCGGATGTTGCCGTGGGACGCGATGCCCACGCCACCGCCCATGACGATGCCGTCCATCACCGCCAGGTAGGGCTTCGGATAGCTGCCGATATAGGCGTTGAGCAGGTATTCGTCGTACCAGAACCGTTGCGCTGCCCCGTCGTCGGCCTTGGCGCTGTGATAGAGCGCGACCACGTCACCGCCCGCGCAGAGGCCACGTTCGCCGGCGCCGGTCAGCAGCACGGTGTGGATCGTGTCGTCGTTCGCCCAGGCGTGCAGCGCCTCGGAGATGCCCGCGACCATGGCGTCGTTGAGCGAGTTGATCGCCTTGGGCCGGTTCAGCGTGAGGATCCCGACGCCGTTCCGGACACTTACTAGGACGTCCTCGTTTTCTGTCACGAGTTGCAATCTAGTTCGGCGCCCCAGTTGTGGTGCGCTACGGGTAGGGTTTGCCCCAAGATCAAACCTGGAAGTTTCCTGAGAGTTTGTAGTCGTCGACGGGAACCCAGCAGGACCATTGATCGTTGAGCTACTAGTTCGTACTCGAACACATCTCATCAGAGAGGATCCGACGGTGCGCGAAACCAGCAACCCGGTATTCCGCAGCCTGCCCAAGACGCAGGGCGGATACGCACAATTCGGCACCGGAGCCAGCGGCTTCGGTGCACAGCAGGTGCATGCGCAGCCCTACGCGCAGGAGTACTTGGAGCAGCCGCAGACGGGCGTTTCCCGCCCGCTGACCATCGACGACGTCGTCACCAAGACCGGCATCACGCTGGCCGTCGTGTCGGCCGTCGCGGTCGTGTCCTACTTCCTCGTGGCCGGAAATACGGCCCTGATGATGCCGTTCACCCTGATCGGCGGCCTCGGCGGTCTGGTCATGGTGCTGATCGCGACCTTCGGGCGCAAGCAGGACAACCCGGCCATCGTGCTGACGTATGCGGCGCTGGAGGGCCTGTTCCTCGGCGCGGCGTCGTTCCTGTTCGCCAACCTGGTGTCCAGCGGTGGGCCCTCCATGATCTTCCAGGCCGTCGTGGCCTCGATCGGTGTGTTCATCGGCATGCTCGTGGTCTACAAGACCGGCGCCATCCGCGTGACGCCCAAGTTCACCCGGATGATCGTCGCCGCGATGTTCGGCGTGCTGGCATTGGTTCTCGTGAACTTCGTGCTCGCGATGTTCGGTGTCGGCGGCGGTGAAGGCCTCGGCCTGCGTTCGGGCGGCGGCTTGTCCATCGCGTTCTCGCTGTTCGTGATCGCGCTGGCGGCGTTCAGCTTCCTGATCGACTTCGATGCCGCCGACCAGATGATCCGTGCCGGTGCTCCGGAGAAGGCCGCATGGGGCATCGCCCTGGGCCTGACCGTCACGCTGGTCTGGCTGTACATCGAGATCCTCCGGTTGCTGTCGTACTTCAACAACGACTAGCAACCCTGCCCCGAGAAAGGCGTCCGCGATTGCGGGCGCCTTTTTCTTTTGGGTTGACTCTGCGAGGAGGGCGCAGGTCTCTCGCACGTTTGCACCCTGAGCGCAGAGCCAAACGGGTGGCATGCGCGAGATGGTTATCCCCAAGCGAAGATTCATCCACATCGCGAAGCCCCGGATGGTGCGGTGGGCGACGAATGTCGGCAACTGAAACCAGCCTGTGGCCATGGACATTGGAAGTGATGCCTTCGTCGGCAGTGAGGCTTTGGCATGCGGTGCGGTGAACCGCTACGAGTTGCGCCGCTACTACCGATCGCTGATGCCAAATGTGTACCTGGACAAGCGGATTACTCCGACTTTGCGGCGGCGGACGCAGGCAGCGTGGTTGTGGTCGCATCGCGAAGCGGTGGTCGCGGGTCTCGCGGCATCCGCGATGCATCGCGCAGAGTGGGTTGACGACGACGTTCCAGTCGAGCTGATCTGGGCGAATGCGAGGCCTCCGCGGGGAGTCATCACCCGCACCGATCTGTTGCAGCCGGGGGAGTTTCAACGGCTCGACGGGATGAACGTGACGACGCCCGAGCGGACGGCATTCGATCTCGGCAGGCGCGGCCCACTCGGGGAGGCGGTGGCGCGCCTCGACGCACTCGGCAATGCGACTGGATTCAAAGCTGCTGATGTCTTGGCGCTGGCGGCTCGTCATCGGCACACACGTGGGCTACGTCAGCTTGAGTCTGCGCTCGATATCTACGACCCGGGTGCCCAGTCGCCCAAGGAAACCTGGCTTCGTCTCATGATCATCGACGATGGCTACCCGCGACCGCAAACACAGATCTCGGTGCCGGGTCGGAACGGCCAAGCAAGGTATTACCTGGATATGGGATGGGAGGAGCACATGCTCGCGGTCGAATACGACGGCGTACAGCATGCTGATGCGCTTGGTTACGACATCGTCCGCCACGAATACATCAGGCGAGCCGGTTGGACCACGATCCAAGTGGCCAAGGGCCACCGTCGGGTAGACATCCTCCGGCGTCTACGTCTTGCGTGGAATGAGGTTGCCGAGCCGTTGACTCTGCGGTGAGGGCGCGGGTTACTCGCACTTTCGCGCCCTGCACGCAGAGTCAACGCAGGCAAACTAGGAGAGACGCTCCAGAACCATCGCCATACCCTGGCCGCCACCGACGCACATCGACTCGATGCCGAACGTCTTGTCGTAGGTCTGGAGGTTGTTCAGCAGCGTGGCGGTGATGCGGGCGCCGGTCATGCCGAACGGGTGGCCCAGCGCAATCGCGCCGCCGGACACGTTCAGCTTGTCCTCGTCGATGCCGAGCTCACGAGCCGAGCCGATCACCTGCACGGCGAACGCCTCGTTGATCTCGACCAGGTCGATGTCGGAGATCTTCTTGCCGGCCTTGGCCAGCGCCTTCTTGATTGCCTCGATCGGGCCCAGGCCCATGATCTCCGGCGAGAGACCGGAAACCCCGGTGGAGACGATGCGGGCCAGCGGGGTAAGGCCCAGCTCCTTGGCCTTGGTGTCGCTCATGATGACGACGGCGGCGGCACCGTCGTTCAGCGGACACGCGTTACCTGCGGTGATCGTGCCGTTGGGCCGGAACACCGGCTTGAGCTGGCTGATCTTTTCGTAGGAGGTGCCGGCACGCGGCCCGTCATCGGTGGAGACGACCGTGCCGTCGGGCAGCGTCACCGGGACGATCTCGCGCTCGAAGAACCCGTTCTTGATGGCTTCCTCAGCACGGTTCTGTGAACGCACGCCCCAGTGGTCCTGGTCTTCGCGGCTGATGCCGGTGTAGGTGGCGACGTTCTCGGCGGTCTGGCCCATGGCGATGTAGACGTCCGGGATCAGGCCGTCCTCGCGCGGGTCATGCCACTTGATGTCGCCCTCGGCCTGCGTGATCGTGCGCGCCTGGGCCTCTTCGAACAGCGAGTTCTTGGAATTGGGGGCGCCATCGGCGGCGCCGACGCCGAAGCGCGACACCGTCTCTACACCCGCGGAGATGAACACGTCACCCTCACCGGCCTTGATGGCGTGGAAGGCCATCCGGGTGGTCTGCAGTGACGAGGAGCAGTACCGGTTGACAGTGGTGCCCGGCAGGAAGTCGTAGCCGAGCTCGACGGCCACCGCGCGCGCGATGTTGTAGCCGGCCTCACCGGCGGGCTGGGCGCAGCCCATCATCAGGTCGTCGATGTCGCGCGGATCCAGCGACGGCACCTTGTCCAGCACGGCGCGCACCATCTGGCCGGCCAGGTCGTCGGGGCGCATGGTGGCCAGCGATCCCTTGACGGCGCGGCCGATCGGTGAGCGGGCGGTGGCAACGATGACGGCTTCAGGCATGACGGCTCCTGCTGATCGAATGGCTTAGAAAACTCAGATTGAAACTAGCCCGCGGTCACCACGATGGGTGCGGGCACCCCGGTTGAGCGGTGCCACAGCCTGCTGACACCGCCGAGCCGGGTCAGCAACGTCCTGGTGTCGGCGGCGCCGGATTCCAGCGCCGCGTCACCGTCCCACTCGCCGAGCACGGTGCACAGCGCGGGCAGCAACTGCTTGGCCGCGAGCGCGTAGCCGGCTGCCGACGGATGGAACATGTCCTCGGAGAACAGCAGGTCAGGGGCCTTGTGGAAGTCGCTGGCCAGGAGATCGGAGAACGGTATGGGTATGCCCCCAGCCGCTCGCACGGCGCCGGCCTGGGCGCGGGCCAGCCGCAGGCCACGCGCGCGGGCGAACGCGCGCAACGGTTGAGGGATGGCGGTGATCACCCCGAAATCGGGGCACGTGCCGACCACGACGACGGCTCCTGCCGCCCGCAGCCGCCGCACCGCGTCGCCGACGCGGCGGGCCGACGGCCCGACGCCGTTGGGTTTGGTGATGTCGTTGGCGCCGATCATGATCACGGCAGCATCCGGTGGTGGGCCCGCCACGAACATGGCATCGATCTGGCCGGACAGCCCTTTCGAGGTGGCGCCGACGATCGCCTTGGTGCTCAAGCGGACTCGTTCGCCGAACTGCTCGGCCACGCCGCGCGCGATCAAAACTCCGGGCACTTCGTCGGGCACCCGGCAGCCGTATCCGGTGGCCGTGGAGTCGCCGAAGATCATCAGGTGCAGGTCGAAGGGGACCCCGCGTTCCCATTTCTCGACGGGCCCGCCGCCCGGGAGATACACGCCATCGGCGCGGGGCGGGATGTCCCAGGATTTTGGGATGACCTGACGGGCCTTGTTGGCCTGCCCGCTCAACAAGTTGCGTGCTCCGATATAGGCCGATCCCGTAGAAGCCAACGTCGCCGCAGCGGCGAGGGCGACGGTCGACCGACGCGGTGTGCCCACGCGATCAGTCTAGGTCGATCAGACGGGTAATCCGCGTGGCGCCTCATCGTGGCGATCACGGTGCTGTATCAAGTCCGGTATCAATTCAGTTTATTTGACTGTTGAACTGTTTACGGATGTCAAGCTAAGTTACCCGGGTTGTCTGAGTGACGAAGCGCACCTAGCACTACAAAGACGTAGGAAGTGGTGACGATGACCGCACCGAGTAAGGTATCCAGGTCTCATCAGGCTGGTATAAGCCCAGCTAGGGCCCACCGCGGGCGTAGGTTCCCGGTCAGTGACGGCGCGCCCGTCGAGGTGGTCGAGGACGGCCCGAGTCTGGCCGGCCGATTGGCTTCGCTGGCGGCCATGCTGACAATCAAGCCGACCCTGGCAATTGGTAGCCATGTACCGCATCTGCCGTGGCCTTTCGGGCTGGTCAATTTCGCTGCCAGGCTGATCCGCCCGGTCCCCGGAACCATCAAAGCCACCATCGCGCTGCCTCACTGCACCGCGCAGCTGGTCCGCGCCGACGGCGTACTGCCCGCCGACGGGAAGCGCAGCGTCATCCTCTACCTGCACGGCGGCGCGTTCCTGGCCTGCGGAGCCAACACGCACTCCGGCATCGTGACCGCGCTGTCGGGATATGCCGACAGCCCGGTGTTCGTCGTCGACTACCGCATGGTCCCCAAGCACTCGGTGGGCACCGCGATCGAGGACTGTTACGACGCCTACCAGTGGCTGCGGCTGACCGGTTACGAACCGGACCAGATCGTGCTGGCGGGCGACTCGGCAGGTGGTTACCTGTCGCTGGCCTTGGCCGAGCGCCTGCTCGACGAGGGGGAGGTCCCCGCCGCCATCGTGACGATGTCGCCCCTGTTCGAGATCGACAACGAGTCGAGGGCCAACCACCCGAACATCCACTCTGACGCGATGTTCCCCGCCAAGGCGTTCGACGCACTCGTCGAACTCGTGGAGGCTGCGGCCAAACGCAAGGGCGAGCACGTCTACGAGCCCCTCGATCACGTCGAGCCCGGCCTGCCCCGCACGCTGATCCATGCGTCCGGCTCGGAGGTTCTGCTCAGCGATGCGCGCAAAGGGGCGCACATGCTGGCCGCCGCCGGGGTTCCGGTCGAGCTCCGGATCTGGCCCGGTCAGATGCATGTCTTCCAGCTTGCGTCGCCGCTGGTGTCTGAAGCGCAGCGCTCATTGCGCCAGATCGGCGAATACATTCGAGAGGCCACCTGGTAAGCGATTCGCGGGCCTGAGACCATTGACGTATGCGCATCGCCAGGCACATCAGTGAGCTCATCGGCAATACCCCGCTGGTACAGCTGAACTCGGTTGTCCCAGAAGGCTCAGGAATGGTCTTGGCCAAGATCGAGTACCTGAACCCCGGTGGCAGCTCCAAGGACCGCATTGCCGCCAAGATGATCGACGCCGCCGAGGCCAGCGGCGAGCTCAAGCCCGGCGGCACCATCGTCGAGCCGACATCCGGTAACACCGGGGTCGGACTGGCGCTGGTGGCCCAGACCCGCGGCTACAAGTGCATCTTCGTCTGCCCGGACAAGGTCAGCGAGGACAAGCAGAATGTGTTGCGCGCCTACGGTGCCGAGGTTGTGGTGTGCCCGACGGCGGTGCCACCGGATCACCCGGACAGCTACTACAGCGTCTCCAACCGGCTCGTCGAGGAGATCGACGGCGCCTGGAAGCCCGACCAGTACTCCAACCCGATGGGACCGGAGAGTCACTACGAGACGACGGGTCCGGAGATCTGGGCCGACACCGACGGCACGGTCACGCATTTCGTGGCGGGCGTCGGCACCGGCGGCACCATCACCGGTGCGGGCCGGTATCTCAAGGAGATATCCCGACAGCGTGCAGAAGGCCCAGTGAAGGTGGTGGGGGCCGACCCCGAGGGCTCCGTGTACTCCGGCGGCACGGGCCGTCCCTACCTGGTGGAAGGCGTCGGTGAGGATTTCTGGCCGTCGGCCTACGATCCTGCGGTCCCCGACGAGATCATCGCCGTGTCCGACGCCGATTCGTTCGACATGACCCGGCGGCTGGCCCGCGAAGAGGCACTGCTGGTCGGTGGGTCCTGTGGCATGGCGGTGGTGGCCGCACTCGAGGTGGCTCGCAAGGCCGGTCCCGACTCGGTCGTCGTGGTGCTGTTGCCCGACGGCGGACGCGGTTATCTCTCAAAGATTTTCAACGACGCATGGATGTCGTCCTACGGTTTCCTGCGCAACCGGCTCGACGGTTCGATCGAACAGTCGACCGTCGGCGATGTGCTGCGCGGCAAGTCCGGTGCGCTGCCCGACCTGGTGCACACCCATCCGTCGGAGACGGTGCGCGACGCGATCGGCATCCTCCGCGAATACGGCGTCTCCCAGATGCCGGTGGTCGGCGCCGAGCCTCCGGTGATGGCGGGCGAGGTGGCAGGCAGTGTCTCCGAGCGGGAACTGCTGTCCGCGGTGTTCGAAGGGCGGGCGAAGCTGGCCGACGCCGTTGCCGAGCACATGAGCCCGCCATTGCCGCTCATCGGTGCGGGGGAGTTGGTTTCCACCGCGGCGAAGACGCTGCGTGAATGCGACGCGGTGATGGTCGTCGAAGAGGGCAAACCGGTCGGTGTGCTCACCCGCCACGACCTGCTCGGCTTCCTGTCCGATGGCGGCGGGCGACACTAGCGCGATCCAGCGTATTGAGTCGCGTGGAATACCTTGTCTCCAGCGACTTCTCAGCTAGGGTGAGTTGGCCTAGGGCTAGCAAACTCGTAGACCGTCGCTGCCCGCGGTGACGACCGGCCCGCTGCGCCCGGCGAAGACGCTCGTGTTGTCCTGTCAAACGGGGTTGACGATGCGTAATCTGCGTGTGGAGCAGTCTGTCCGTCTAGGTGCTGGCAGAAAGTAGCGTCCGCCTGCGGAGCGCTATCGGAAGATGAGGAGAGCTTTCGACGTGACCGATCAACCGCCCCCGCCCGGGAATTACCCGCCGCCGCCGGAGGGTGGCTATCCGCCTCCACCTCCGCCCCAGCACGGGGGCTTCACACCGCCGCCCCCGCCGCCGGGTGGCAGCTACCCGCCGCCTCCCCCTGGCAGCTATCCGCCCCCGCCCCAGCAGGGGGGCTATCCGCCGCCGCAGCCACCGCAGGGCGGCGGCTATCCGCCGCCGCCTCCCGCCGGTGGCGCCGGCGGTTATCCGCCTCCCGGTGGCTATCCGCCGCCCGGTGGTTACCCTCCGCCCGGTGGGTATCCGCCTGCCGGCTATGGGGCTCCCGGCTACCCGCCCGCGGGCGGACCCGGATTCGGCGGCGCGCCCTACAACGTCGGTGATGCCTTCTCGTGGGCGTGGAACAAGTTCCTCAAGCATCCGGTCGAGCTGATCGTGCCGGGGCTCGTGTTCGGCGCGGCATCGGCAGCCGTCTGGGTTGTCGTCACGCTCATTGCAGCGGCGGTGTCGCCCGGTTCCACCAGCAGCTACGAGTCGGGTGGAAACGGCTTCAGTTTCTCGGCATCATCGGACGATCTCGGGGTTGCCGGCAGCATCGTGATGTTCATCGGGTCGATCTTGATGTTGATCGTCAGCGGGTGGATCGCCGCGGCCTACACCGCGGGCCTGGTCGACATCGCCAACGGGCAACAGGTGACGATCGGATCGTTCTTCAAGCCGCGCAACGTCATGAACGTGATCCTTGCGACGGTGATCGTCGGTGCGATCACGTTCGCGGTCAACTTCGTGCTGTCGCTCCCGACGGCCTTGGTGCCCGGGCTCTGGTGGGTGACCATGCCGCTGGCCTTCATCGCCAGCGTGCTCATCGCCGTCTTGTTCCTGTTTACGACGGTCGCCGCGGTGGACCGCAATCTCAAGGCAGTCGACGCGGTCAAGGCAAGCTTCGAACTCGTGAAGGCCAACTTCGGCACGGTGTTTCTCACTGTGCTGGTGATGGCTGCCATCGCGATCGTCGGGTCGATCCCGTGCTTGCTCGGTCTGATCGTGGGCATCCCGTTGATCCTGCTCATCCAGGTGTACGCCTGGCGTCGGCTCAGCGGTGGCCCGGTGGCACCGCTGACCCCGTAGGTAGAACAACCGACCTCAGCGCCCACGGCGCGTACGGCAGAAATGCCTGCGCCGTGGGCGCTGTGTTCCGTGACATCATTTCAGCTAGCCTGCCGAAGCCGAATCCATATCGGAGCTCGGTGCATTCGAGAAAGTCGGGGCCGCTATGTCGACACCAAATCAACCCGGAGACATGTACGGAGTGCCGCCGCAGGCCATGCCTCCGCAATTCCCGCCTCCGCAGGGAGTTCCGCAATTCGGCGGTTATCCGCCTCAGGGCCCGCCCGCAGGCTATCCGCCGCAGGGCTTCCCGGCCGGGTACCCCGGGCAGCCGCAGCCTTACGGCGCGTATCCAGCCGACCCGTCGGCTCCGTTCGGTCGCGATCCGCAGACCGGGGAGCCGCTGTCTGACAAATCGGCTGTGACCGCCGGTCTGTTGCAGCTGTTTCTGGGTGGCTTCGGTGTCGGGCGTTTCTACATAGGCTCCACCAATATCGGCGCGATCCAACTGGGGCTGACCATCCTCGGCATCCTCACATCGATTCTCATCGTCGGGATCTTTGTGATTGTCGGCGTCGGGATCTGGGCTCTGGTGGATGCGATCATGATGTTCACCCGATCAGTTCCCGACCAGTACGGACGAAAGCTGCGAAACTGAACGGCCGCGATAGGCTCGACACGTTATGAGTGAACAGCGCAGGTGGCACGGTCTGGCCACAAAAGCCATCCACGCCGGTTACCGTCCCGATCCGGGCACCGGAGCCGTCAACACGCCGATCTACGCCAGCTCGACCTTCGCCCAGGATGGCGTCGGCGGGTTGCGCGGTGGATTCGAGTACGCCCGTACCGGAAATCCCACGCGGCAGGCACTGGAATCGGCGCTGGCCGCGGTCGAGGAAGCCGCCTATGGGCGCGCCTTCAGCTCGGGTATGGCCGCCACCGACTGTGCCCTGCGCGCGGTGTTGCGACCCGGCGACCACGTGGTGATTCCCGATGACGCCTACGGCGGTACGTTCCGGCTCATCGACAAGGTGTTCTCGCAGTGGGGGGTCACCCACACCCCGGTTCCGTTGAGCGACCTGGACGCGGTGCGCTCGGCACTCACCCCGCGAACCCGGCTGATCTGGGTGGAGACGCCCACCAACCCGCTGCTGACCGTTGCCGACATCCCGGGAATCGTCCAGATCGCGTCGTCCGCCGGCGTCAAGGTGTTGGTGGACAACACGTTTGCCTCGCCTGCACTGCAGCAGCCGCTGCTGCTGGGTGCCGACATCGTGCTGCATTCCACCACCAAGTACATCGGTGGGCACTCGGATGTGGTGGGCGGCGCGCTGCTGACCAACAACGAGGAACTCGACGCGGCATTCGCATTCCTGCAGAACGGTGCTGGAGCGGTGCCGGGTCCCTTCGACGCATACCTCACCATGCGCGGGCTCAAGACGCTGGTGCTGCGGATGCGTCAGCACAGCGAAAACGCCGCGCTGATAGCCGAATTCCTCGACGGGCACCCGGCGGTCGAGACCGTGCTCTATCCCGGTCTGGTGAGCCACCCCAACCACGATGTGGCGGCGCGACAGATGTCCGGTTTCGGCGGCATGGTGAGCCTGCAGCTACGCGGTGGACCTCGAGCGGCACGTGAATTGTGCTCGCGCACTGAGCTTTTCATTCTCGCCGAGTCGCTCGGCGGGGTGGAGTCGTTGATCGAGTACCCGGGGGCCATGACGCATGCGTCGACGGCGGGCTCGCAGCTGGAGGTACCGGACAACCTGGTGCGGCTGTCGGTGGGTATCGAGCATGCTGCCGACCTGCTGGCCGACCTGGAGCAAGCGCTCGGGAAGTAACGCCGGGCGCTAGGCCATCAGGGCCGGACGTAACGCCGACGTCGTCACTGCCAGATTCATCTCGGGCAGTGCCGACGCGGTCTCGTCCACCCAGATGCCCGTGGCGATTTCGGTGGACCGCGCATGCACCCAGCGCCAGCCCCGGTCATTGAGGCTCAATATCGCGCCCAAGCCGTCGACCGCGTGCAGCAGGCAGATGATCGCGGCGATCGCCGGTACGGGGTTGTGGCCTTCGAACAGTGCGGCCAACAGGGCCTCCCGCGCCTGGCTGACCCTTTCCCGGTTGGCCAGTGGCCAGCAGTAGACGGTCTTGCCCGGAAAACCCTTGCCGGGCATGCGGACCCGCCGGATCTGCCCGATGTGTTCGAGATGCTGTTCCAGGGTGGTCTGGGTGTGCCTGCTCAGCTTGGCCAGCGCAGACTCCGCCGAAAGCGGCCGACGTTGCAGTAGCTGGAACGCCGGGTCGCCGACCGGATCGGCGGGCCAATCGCCGGCCAACGCGATCAACCGGCCGGCCGCGATCGGCTCGTCTGCCATGGCAGGGCGGATCCGGCAGGCGTAAGCCAGGTCCAGTAGTACTGCGGCGCTGAGTACTTTCTCCCTGCGATGGCGGTCAAGCGCGGGTTGGGCAGCTGCGTTGTCCAGCAACAGCAAGAACAGGTCTTCGGCGATTTGCGCCATTTCCCCGACTGTAGTGCTTCCCCCGTGTCGACCCGTCAGGCGTGATAGGGCTCGGCGCTGACCAGGGTGACCTTGACGGTGTTGCCGTTGGGCACCGTGTAGGTGCGCGACTCGCCGACCTTGGCGTCGATCAGTGCACTGCCCAGCGGTGAGTTGGGGGAGTACACCTCGAGCTTGCCGACGCTGATGCCCTCCTGGCGGGTGGCGATCAGGAACGTCTCGGTGTCCTTCTTGTCGTCGTCGTAGTAGACCTTGACGACCGAACCGGGCAGCGCGACACCGGACTGCTTGGGTGCCTCACCGACCTTCGCGTTGTTGAGGAGTTCCTGCAGCTGGCGGATGCGGGCCTCCTGCTGGCCCTGCTCCTCGCGGGCGGCGTGGTAGCCACCGTTCTCGCGCAGGTCGCCCTCTTCGCGACGGTCGTTGATCTCGGCGGCGATCACCGGCCGGTTGGCGATCAGCTGATCCAGCTCCGCCTTCAACCGGTCGAATGCATCCTGAGTGAGCCAGGTGACCTGTGTGTCGGTCATGTTCTCGCGCTCCTGTCTATCTTGCTCGTGCGGCGCTCTCACGCCCTCTTCGCATGCGAAGTCCGTCGTTTCCAGGCCGAGGGGCAGGCGCGTGTATTGCCGCGGACGGAAGCGCCTAACTGAGCGCTAATGCAGCAATACACGGCCCCAGCGAGGAACCGTGTATCGCACAATCGTACCACCGAGCGGCCAACGAATCTTCACGTAATGGCTGTTCGTGGTTTGTTGCCAGCGTCAAATTCAGGGCGCTACCAGGTAGGACGGCACATCCGTCCCGCAACCGTAGACATCGCCCATCACGGGGGGTCGGCTGGATTTCACCTCGGCGGTCACCTGCACCACCCGCTGATCGGAGGGGCTCACCAAGATTTCGCGTCGCCCGGTTTCGCTCCCGTCCATCGAGCGGGCCCGAACGATGCACACCACCGGCCTCGAAGGGTCGGGCCGCGTCACCCCGATCGTCACCGACACGGTTTGGCTGTCGACCAGTTCGTAGGCCGAGAGCTCGCCTTTCACCTCGCCGGTGCCCAACCGCTGGAAGGCCACGACCGCCAGGATGACCCCCGCGGCCACCACCAGGCCGACCAGTGCAAACGTGATCGTTCGCCGGGTCCGTCGGGACAATTGGCGGGATCCGTATCGGGCGGCAGGGCGTTCGATCATCAGAACTGGAACTATAGGGCGAGACAGGTTGGCCACCGACGCCCAGGGAGCGGGTCGGGGGTCGTGGGCCAGGTATCGGGCATAGGTAAGAGGGCGCCGTAGTTAGATGAAAGCGAAATGAGTGAACTGCGGTTGATGGCGGTACATGCCCACCCGGACGACGAGTCCAGCAAGGGTGCGGCAACTACCGCGCGCTATGCGGCCGAAGGTGTGCGCGTCATGGTCGTGACGCTCACCGGTGGCGAGCGCGGAGACATACTCAATCCGGCGATGGACCTCCCCGAGGTCCACGGCCGGATCAGCGAGGTGCGCCGGGACGAGATGGCCAAGGCCGCGGAGATCCTCGGCGTCGAGCATCACTGGCTGGGATTTGTCGACTCGGGCCTACCCGAGGGTGATCCGATGCCCCCGCTGCCGGACGGCTGTTTCGCGTGTGTGCCGCTCGCCGAGCCGGTCGGCCGCCTGGTCCGGGTGATCCGGGAGTTCCAGCCGCACGTGCTGACCACCTATGACGAGAACGGTGGTTACCCCCACCCCGACCACATCCGCTGCCACGAGGTCTCGGTGGCGGCCTACGAGGCGGCCGGCGACTACCGGCTGTATCCCGATGCCGGGACGCCGTGGAACGTGTCGAAGCTGTATTACAACCACGGTTTCCTGCGTGAGCGCATGCAACTGCTGCAGGACGAGTTCGCCAAGGACGGTCGGCAGGGGCCCTTCGGCAAATGGCTGGAGCACTGGGACCCCGACCATGACCCGTTCGCCAACCGGGTCACCACCCGTGTTGAATGCTCGGAGTACTTCAGTCAGCGTGACGATGCGCTGCGCGCACACGCGACCCAGATCGACCCGAAAGGCGATTTCTTCCATGCGCCGATCGAGTGGCAGCAGCGGCTCTGGCCGACTGAGGAGTTCGAGTTGGCGCGGTCGCGTGTTCCGGTGAATCTGCCGGAAGACGACCTGTTCACCGGGATTGAGAAATGATCGACACTTTGACCGCAGTGATCACACTGCTCGCCGACGAGCCACGAAATACCGGCCCGGAGTTCGGTAAGGCGACACCGCTCGGCCTCTTGGTCACGGTGGCGCTGCTGATCGGCACCTTCGCGCTGGTGTGGTCGATGAACCGCCACCTGCGCAAGCTGCCCGAGTCCTTCGACCGGGAACACCCCGAGCCCGACCAGGCTGCCGACGAAGGCACGGTGGAGAACACCGACGACGACGGCGCGGTGAACAGCGCACCCGATGACCATCAAGGTCCGCCCCGTGAGCCCGGTAGCGGGTAACGCGCTCGGCGGGTCCACCAGCCCGTACCTGCGCCAGCACGCCGACAACCCGGTGCACTGGCGGCAATGGTCGCCCGAGGCGCTCGCTGAGGCCGCCTCGCGGGACGTCCCCATCCTGTTGTCCATCGGATATGCGGCCTGCCACTGGTGCCATGTGATGGCGCATGAATCGTTCGAAGATGCCGACGTGGCCGCGGTGCTCAATGACGGATTCGTCTGCATCAAGGTCGACCGCGAGGAGCGTCCGGATCTGGACGCGGTCTACATGAACGCCACCGTCGCCCTCACCGGGCAGGGCGGCTGGCCGATGACCTGCTTCCTGACCCCGGATGGCCGGCCGTTCTTCTGCGGGACCTACTACCCGAAGCTCGGGTTCCTGCAACTTTTGGACGCGGTCGCCGAAACGTGGCGGGACCGGCGAGACGAGGTCGAGCGCGCCTCCGATCAGATCGCCGACGAACTGCGCTCGATGTCGGCCGGGCTACCCGGCGGCGGGGCGCCGGTGGGGCCCGAGCTGTGCAATCACGCGGTGGCCGCCGTGCTGAACGACGAAGACGTGGCGCACGGCGGCTTTGGCGGTGCGCCCAAGTTCCCACCCTCGGCGTTGTTGGAAGGGCTGCTGCGCCACCACGAACGCACGGGTTCGGGCGCTGCGTTGGGGGCCGTCGAGCGGACATGTGCCGCGATGGCCCGTGGCGGTGTCTACGACCAGCTGGCCGGGGGATTCGCCCGCTACAGCGTCGATCCGCAGTGGGTGGTGCCGCACTTCGAGAAGATGCTCTACGACAACGCGTTGCTGTTGCGCGCCTATGCCCACCTGACGCGGCGCACCGGGGATCCGTTGGCGCGCAGGGTGACTGCGGAGACGGCCGCGTTCATCACATCAGATCTGGGTACGGGTGCCATGTTCACCTCCTCGCTGGATGCCGACGCCGGTGGGCACGAAGGGCTGACCTACGTGTGGACTCCGGCTGAGTTGCGCTCCGTATTGGGTGAGGACGACGGAGCTTGGGCGGCTTCACTTTTCGGGGTGTCCGAGCGCGGCACCTTTGAGCATGGCGCTTCGGTGCTGCAACTGCACCGCGACCCGGACGACGATGCGCGCTTCGAGTCGGTGCGCGCCAGATTGTCGGCGGCACGCGCCCTGCGGCCCCAACCGGCTCGAGACGACAAGGTGGTGACCGCCTGGAACGGCCTGGCCATCACGGCGCTGGCCGAAGCCTCCGTGGCCCTCGGGCGGCCCGAATTACTTTCTGCGGCAGTAGAATGCGCACGTCGTCTGTTGGACCTCCACATGGTGGACGGTCGGCTGCGCCGAGCCAGCCTGGGCGGCAGGGTCGGGGAAAGTGCGGCGATTCTCGAGGATCACGCGGCATTGGCCACCGCATTGCTGACGCTGCACCAGCTCACCGGGTTCGGGTTGGACGAGGCGGTTGGTCTGTTGGATATCGCGCTCGAACGTTTTGCCGATCCCGATCAGCCGGGCCGTTGGTTCGATACGGCTGACGACGCCGAGCAGCTGATGGTGCGTCCCTCCGACGCGATCGACGGTGCGACACCGTCGGGCGCGTCGCTGATCGCCGAGGCCCTGCTGGCGGCGGGGTACCTGATCGGCTCGCAGCGCTATGTGGATGCGGCACAGGCGACTTTGTCGTCGGCCTCGCCGATCCTGGCTCGCGCGGCGCGCTCCGGTGGGCACTGGCTGGCGGTGGCCGAGGCGCAGGTCCGCGGGCCCATCCAGATCGCGGTGGCCGGCGATCCGTCGTCGCCGCTGTTGGGCGCCGCGCGCCGGTTGGCACCCGGTGGGGCGCTGGTGATCGGGGGCGCCGCAGACTCCTCGCCGTTGCTTCGGGGACGCGACCGGGTGGCCGGCGCCGACGCCGCCTACGTGTGCCGCGGGACGGTGTGCGATCTGCCGGTCACGACGGTCGGGGATCTCGCAGTCTCACTGGGTGGCCAACCACCAGACGGCGGAAGTGGTGCCGTGTAGCCTCGCGGCCATGCCCAACGCCGAGCAAATCACCCAGACCGTCAATCGCTACCTCGAATTGGTCTCCAGCGGAACTGCTGACGAAATCGCCGAGCTGTACGCGGACGACGCGACCGTCGAGGATCCGGTGGGCGGCGGTGAGGTCCACATCGGACGCGCTGCCATCCGCGGCTTCTACGCCAACGTCGAGAACGTCAAAGGCAAGGCTGAGTTGGTGACGCTGCGGGTGGCCGGTCACGAGGCCGCTTTCCACTTCCGGCTCACGCTGGACTTCGGCACCAGCAGCATGCGAATCGAGCCCATCGATGTGATGGTGTTCAACGGCGAGGGCAAGATCACCGCGATGAAGGCCTACTGGTCGCAGGCCGACGCCGTCACGCTCTAAAAGCGTTGTCTTCGGCCCCGCATCACTTCGTCGTGGTGCGGGGCCTCTTGCCGAAGAGAATCAGAAGACGGCGAACCACATGGCGATGTAATGGCAGATCGCTGCCACCGCGGTGCAGGCGTGGAAGAACTCGTGATGGCCGAACGTGGTGGGCCACGGGTTGGGCCATTTGAGCGCGTAGAGCACGCCGCCGATGCTGTAGAGCGCGCCGCCGACGATCAGCAGCACCACCGCGGCCACCCCGGCTCCGTGCATGATCGGCCCGATGAACCAGGCCGCGACCCAGCCCAGCAGGATGTAGAGCGGGACGCCCAGCCAGCGTGGTGCCGACGGCCAGAACATCTTGAGCAACACACCGGCGATCGCCCCACCCCATACGATCCAGAACAGCACCATGCCTTTGGATTCGGGCAGCGCCAGTAGCGCGAACGGGGTGTAACTGCCGGCGATGAAGATGAAGATCATCGAGTGGTCGAGGCGCTTCATCCATTTGCGGGCGCCGGGTGACTTCCACGTCACCCGGTGATACGTGCCGCTGACGGCGAACATCGCCACGATCGTGAATGTGTAGAGCAGCGTGGCCAGCCCGGCCCGGGTGGACTCCAGCGACCACGAGACCGACACCAGCGCGGCACCGGCGATGAACGCGATGAACGCCGAGTACACGTGGATCCAGCCGCGTGCCCGCGGCCGACCCAGGAACTGGGCGACGCCTTCGGCGACAGCCTCGGGCAGGTCTTCTGCAGGCCGGTTCAGCGCGGCTGCTGAACGGTAGGGCTTGGTGCTACCAGTCGGCGCGGTCATGTCACCTCCATTGAGAACCATGGTGTACCCCGACGCTCACAGTAGTCTGGACTCTCGTGGACATCATTCCCCCGCGGCTCAAGGAACCGGCCTATCGGCTCTACGAGATGCGGTTGCGTCAGGAACTGACGCGGTCCAAATCCGAGCTACCTCGCCATATCGCCGTGCTGTGTGACGGCAACCGCCGCTGGGCGCGTGACGCAGGTTACGACGATGTCAGCATCGGCTACCGGATGGGCGCCGCCAAGATCGCCGAGATGCTGCGCTGGTGCCAGGCCGCCGGCATCGAGATGACGACGGTCTATCTGCTCTCGACCGAGAACCTGCAGCGCGATCCCGATGAGCTGTCCGCCCTGCTGGAGATCATCACCGACGTGGTCGAGGAGATCTGCGCCCCGTCGAACACCTGGACTGTGCGCACCGTCGGTGACCTGGAGTTGTTGGGGGAGGAGCCGGCCCGTCGATTGCGCGAGGCCGTCGAATCGACGAACGGCAGGGGCGGGAAGTTCCACGTGAACGTCGCCGTCGCCTACGGCGGACGTCAGGAGATCGTCGACGCCGTGCGCTCACTCCTGTCGAAGCAACTTGCCAACGGTGCCACCGCCGAACAACTCGTCGAATCCGTCACCGTCGAGGGGATCTCGGAGAACCTCTACACCTCGGGCCAACCCGATCCGGACCTTGTCATCCGCACCTCGGGTGAGCAACGGCTCAGTGGATTCCTGTTGTGGCAGAGCGCATATTCGGAGATGTGGTTCACCGAGGCGTACTGGCCGGCGTTCCGTCGTGTCGACTTCCTGCGCGCATTGCGCGATTACACCGCCCGGCATCGTCGCTTCGGAAAGTAGGCGTGCCAGACTTGAGGCATGGCTGCGCTGTCGGCAGTGGTTTTCACCCTCAGCTGGTGGCTGGGGCTCTACCTTCTCGCCCGCGACCCGCGTAAGCCCGTCCTGGCCCTCGCGGCGATCGGGCTGACCAGTTTCGCGCTCGTGGTCGCGCTCGATGCGGTCCGGCTCGTCACCGGCTCGGAAACGCTCAGTCGCGTCGAGATCTATCTCGTCGCGGTGCCGGGTATCGCCTGGTTCGCAGTGATGGTCGAACTTGCTCGCCCTGCCGATACGTTCCGGTCCCGCGTGGGTGAGATCGCGGCGATCTTCGCCGTGGCGGTGCTGGCGTTCGCCGGGGCGGCGCTGGCGGGCAGCGTCGACGGGCCGTTGCGGACCGGTCACTGGGTGATGTTCGCGGTCATCTCGGTGTCCTCGCTGGGCGCCATGATCAAGGCGGTGGTCGGCGGCGCGAAACCGGGATCTGTCGTGGGCTTCATCATCGTCGCGACGCTGTTCTTCGCACTGGGCAACGCGATCCTGGTGATCCCGCTCGGGTTGGTGCCCAGCTGGTTGGCGTTGGCCTCCACCGGATTCGACGTCGCTCTGCTCGGCGTGGCGGTCGCGATCTGGGATGCGTTCGACGAAGGACAGGCGTTACGTGCGGACATGCGCCGCTCGATCATCGGCACGCTGGTGATCGCTGTTCCGTTCGCTGCCCAGGCTCTGATCGGCATGTATGTGCTCGACGCCGGGACCGGCCGCACCGTCATGACGATCCTGCTGTTCACCAGCCTGGCTGTCGCGGTCGCCGTGGAAGTGCTGGCCGATCCGCTGGCCGGGCTGTTCGACCGGCTGGCATTCGCGCGGTCTCCGGACCTGCGCGCTGATCGTGAAGCGTTGCGCCAGACCGAGGCTGCGCTGCCGCTGCGATCGGATCACCCGCTGGGTGGCATCGACGACGACGCCTTCGCCCGACTCACCCGTCGTGCCCTCGGCCATTACGGCGATCTGTCCAAGCTGGTCGCCAGCCCGCTGACCTCGTTGCCCGCCATCGACGCCCGGCTCACCCAACGCGGGGCGCCCGATCAGCCACTGGAGCGCGCGAACGAACTCAAGGCGTTGCTGGCCGACCGCATCGCCGCACTCAAGCCTCGCGACAGCGGTGACTTCGGCACCACCGAGCAGTGGCGCCACTACAACTCGCTGTACTTCCCGTACGTCGTCGGGGTCCGCGCCTATGCGCAGAACGCCACCGCTGCTGGGCTGGACCCGGTGGCACGGCAGGCCTGGCAGTGGTTCGTCACCGAGGTGCCGCAGCGGTCACTGCACAACTGGCAGAACGCGGCGGCGCGCGTGATCGCCGCGGACTTGCGCGGCGATCTGGCGCCGGCAGTCGGCTCCACGGGCCGATAGGGAGTTCCCACTCCAGAAACCGCCTGACCTGGGTTTGGCAGTGCTTGGCAGTGTTTGGCGTCGATCTGGCAGCGCCCGCTGGGCAGGGTCGGAGGTGTCCCACCAATCGACACCCTCGTCCCGAGGAGCCCGACATGACCGCCACGCTGAACCAACCTTTGGCCGACTCCACCACCGACTCGGCTTCGGAAGCTTCCCTGCTGAGATTCGCTCTGCGCGCTGATGCCACCGTGTGCGCCGGCGTTGGCCTGCTGGCGTCCATGGCCGCCGATCAGCTGGCCCGCATCGCCGGTCTGTCGGCCACGGCCGGGTGGCTCGTCGGCGGCGCACTCGTCGCCTACGGCGTCCTGCTGTACGGCCTGGCCGCGGTGTCGCGGGTCCGGCGCGTCGGCGTCGGCGTCCTCGTCGGCAACGTGGCCTTCGCGATCGTCACGGTCGTCGCCATCGCGACCGGCCGGCTGGCGTTGACCGGGACCGGGAACGAGTTGGTACTCGGATTCGTCAGTGCCACCGCAGTACTGGCCTGGCTGCAATACCGCGGAGTGCGCCGCCTGGCGTGACTCCGTCGGAGAGCCGGTGCGGGGGTGCCGGCGGAAGAGGTTACGACGCGTATCCCCGCACCGTGCTCCACCACCCGAAGTGATTGCACGACACGAGAACACCACCGGAAAGAAGGAGAATCATGACCGCCATCACCGCCACCGGATCCGCAGGCACCAAGAGAACCGATTCGCTGCTGCGCCTGGCAATGCGGCTGGACGCAGTCCTTGTCGGCATCAGCGGGATCGCACTGCTGGCCGCGGCCGGGTGGTTCGCAGATCTCACCGGGCTGCCGGCATCCGTCGAATACGGCGTCGGCATCTTCTCGGTCGTCTACGGCATCGCGGTGTTCGCCCTGGCCGGGATTGAGCGGGTGCGTCCCGCCGGCATCGGCACCGTGATCGCCAACGCGACGTGCACGGTGATCGCCCTGGTCGCCGTTTTCACCATGGCGCCGACGACTGCGGGCGTCGTATTCATCATCGCCACCGGCATATACACGTTGGCGATGGCCGAATGGCAGTACGTCGGGGTCAAGCGCATCCCGGCCTGATCTTTCGCCGTACAGCGCCCAGGGCCCAGGCTCTGGGCGCTGTCTGCGACCCGATGCCCGAGCCGCTACAGCTTGCGCAGTCGCAACCGGTTGATCGAATGGTCGGCGTCCTTGCGAAGCACCAGGGTGGCGCGCGGCCGGGTCGGCAGGATGTTCTCGATCAGGTTGGGCCGGTTGATCGAATGCCAGATGTCACGGGCTGCGAACACCGCCTGCTCATCGGTCAGGGTCGAGTAATGGTGGAAGTGCGAGGCGGGATCGGCGAACGCCGTCGAGCGCATCGTCAGGAACCGCGAGATGTACCACTGTTCGATGTCCTCGATACGTGCGTCGACGTACACCGAGAAATCGAACAGGTCCGAAACCATCAGCGCCGGTCCGGTCTGCAGGACGTTGAGGCCCTCCAGGATCAGAATGTCCGGATGCCGCACCACCTGCTTCTCGCCCGGCACGATGTCGTAGAGCAGGTGTGAATACACCGGCGCACAGACTTCGTCGGCGCCCGATTTCACCGCGGTGACGAACCGCATCAACCCGCGCCGGTCGTAGCTCTCCGGGAACCCCTTGCGGTGCATGAGGTTCCGGCGGTTGAGCTCGTTGTTGGGGTAGAGGAACCCGTCGGTGGTCACCAGATCCACGCGGGGATGGTGACCCCAGCGGGCCAGCAGGGCCTGCAGCACACGGGCGGTGGTCGATTTCCCGACTGCCACGCTGCCCGCGACGCCGATGACGAACGGCACGGGTCGGTCCGGATTCTGCTGCGGCTCACCGAGGAACTCCGAAGTTACGGCGAACAAACGCTGCCGGGCGGCCACCTGGAGGTGGATCAACCGGGCCAGGGGCAGATAGACCTCTTCGACCTCGAGAATGTCGAGTTTCTCGCCCATACCCCGCAGGCGCAGCAGCTCGTCCTCGGTGAGTTTCAGCGGTGTCGACATGCGCAGTGCACGCCATTGACTTCGGTCGAACTCCACATAGGGGCTCGGCTCGCTCGGCCGCGGCATCCGATCAGTCTTACATCTACGGTTGGGGGCATGGCTAACGGGATCGAGAAAAAGACGGGCTCCGGAACCGACACAGTGACGGACGCGGCCACTCTCATTCGCGAATATCTGCTCCTCGGCCTGCGCTTCGACCGCGTCGAGGACGGTTACGTCGACTCCTTCACCGGTGACCCACAACTACGCCGTGCGGTCGAGAACGAGCCTGCGCCGGACCCGGCCGATCTTGCTCGGCAAGCGGATCGGCTACTGGCCCAGATCCCCGACGACCTCGACCGCGACCGCGCCGAATACATTGCCGCGCATCTGCGGGCGCTCAACTGCGCGGGCCGCAAGTTCGCCGGTGAGCAGGTCGGATTCGTAGACGAGGTGCAGGCCTATTTCGATGTCAGGATCAGCAAGGGCGATCCGGAGAAATACCGCCAGGCCCACGCCAAGCTCGATGAGGCACTCGGTGGCGCCGGGCCACTGGCCGAGCGGATTCAGGCGCACCGCAGCGGGGACGAGATCCCGCCGGCCCGGCTGGAGGAGTGCATGCACGCGTTCTCCTCGGCCTTGCGCGACAAGGTGCGCGCCGCGTACCCGCTGCCGGAGACCGAGACCATCACCTACGAGGTGGTCACCGACAAACCGTGGTCGGGGTTCAACTACTACCTCGGTGACTACAAGTCCACCGTCGCGGTCAACGCCGACCTCAAACAGCAGATGGCCAACCTGCCCCGACTGGTGGCCCACGAGTCTTACCCCGGTCATCACACCGAGCACTGCAGGAAGGAAGCCGGGCTGGTCGCCCGCGACAATCAGCTGGAACAGACGATCTTCCTCGTCAACACCCCGCAGTGCCTGATGGCCGAGGGTCTGGCCGACCTGGCGTTGCATGCGATCGTCGGGCCGGGTTGGGGCACGTGGGCTGCCGACATCTACGCCGACGTGGGACTTCGGTTCGACGGGGAGCGTGCCGAGGTGATCTCGGAGGCGGTGGCCGGGCTGGCCGACGTGCGCCAGGACGCGGCGCTGATGCTGCACGACGAGCATCGCGACGTCGACGAGGTGGTGGAGTTCCTCAAACGGTGGCTTCTGGTCGACGACGTACGGGCCAGGCAGATGCTGCGGTTCCTGTCGTCGCCGTTGTGGCGGGCCTATACGAGCACCTACATCGAGGGGTACCGGCTGCTGCGCCGATGGTTGGACGACCGTCCCGCCGGCGTCACGCTGACCCAGCGCTTCGGTCGGCTCCTCGATGAGCCGCTGATCCCGTCGACGCTGGGGGTTTAGGCTCGCGAGTGGCTCAGTTGCTTTGCTGAGCTAGCTCACGCCTTTCGGTGCTCGTGCCATCTGAGTGTTTGGGCCGGGCAGTCGATCCGCTGCTGAAAAGTACTGTTGAATGTGCAAATACTGACCTTGATGCGGGCGGCGGCCGGTCAAGGATTCCCACCCGCCCGACAGCTTGATCGGGCTTGTTGCCGAAGAGTAGAGTGTTTGCTGAGCATCGTGCGACGGAACCAGGCGGCAGCAAGGGAGTCGACATGTCTGCAACAAGCACGCAATCGAACCGGGTCAAGTACCTGGCCGGTGTGGTCGTAGCAGCGGGCTCGATGTCGCTGGCCGCATTCGTCGGACCCGCGGTGGCGGCCAATGCCGACCCCGTCGTGATTCTGAATGGCGAGACGGTGGACCCGCCCACGCCTGGCCTGGTGAGCCCCTGGCCCGGCGGTGCGTGGGCCGGCCATGACTGGAGCACGGGTTGGCCCGGAGGTGCCTGGGCCGGTCACGACTGGAGCAAGGGATGGCCGGGCGGAGGCTATGCCAATGGCAAGGCCGGCGGCGCCTGGAACCACACCGCCGAGTGATCTGACCACCGCCGGTTGTCCCGGCCCGGGTCCGGTCAACGGCCACAACCGCTCCGACTAGGCTAAAAGGCATGGCAGCAGACCCGTCCTCCACCTTGCCCGCGGCTTCCGGCGCTGATTACGCCGACACCTCAAGTGCCGCTTACCAGGCTGCGTTGCAGGTCATCGAATCCGTCGAGCCCCGGATCGCGGCAGCCACCCGCAAAGAGCTTGCCGATCAACGCGATTCGCTGAAGCTGATCGCCAGCGAGAATTACGCCTCCCCGGCGGTACTGCTCACCATGGGCACCTGGTTCTCCGACAAGTACGCCGAGGGCACCGTCGGGCACCGCTTCTACGCAGGCTGCCAGAACGTCGACACCGTCGAGGCCCTGGCCGCCGAGCATGCCCGCGAACTGTTCGGCGCCCCGTACGCCTACGTACAGCCGCACTCGGGTATCGACGCCAATCTGGTTGCCTTCTGGGCGATTCTGGCCACTCGAGTCGAGGCACCCGAGCTCGCCAATTTCGGCGCCAAGCACGTCAACGACCTGTCCGAGGCCGACTGGGAGACGCTGCGCAACAAGCTGGGCAACCAGCGACTGCTCGGCATGTCGCTCGACGCCGGGGGACACCTCACCCACGGGTTCCGGCCGAACATCTCCGGCAAGATGTTCCACCAGCGCAGTTACGGCACCAATCCCGAGACGGGGTTCCTCGACTACGACGCCGTCGCCGCCGCGGCTCGCGAATTCAAGCCGCTGATCCTGGTCGCCGGTTACTCGGCCTACCCGCGTCGGGTGAACTTCGCAAAGATGCGTGAGATCGCCGACGAGGTCGGCGCCACCCTCATGGTCGACATGGCACACTTCGCCGGCCTGGTGGCGGGCAAGGTGTTCACCGGTGACGAGAACCCGGTGCCGCACGCCCACGTCACCACGACCACCACCCACAAGTCGCTGCGCGGTCCGCGTGGCGGCATGGTGCTGGCCACCGAAGAGTTCGCGCCGGCCGTCGACAAGGGCTGCCCGATGGTGCTGGGCGGGCCGCTGAGCCACGTCATGGCGGCCAAGGCCGTCGCCCTGGCCGAGGCGCGCCAGCCGGCGTTCCAGTCCTACGCACAGCAGGTCGCCGACAACGCGCAGGCGCTGGCCGACGGCTTCGTCAAACGTGATGCGGGTCTGGTCACCGGTGGCACCGACAACCACATCGTGCTGCTGGACGTGCGCTCGTTCGGGCTGACCGGCCGGCAGGCCGAGTCCGCGCTGCTGGACGCCGGCGTCGTCACCAATCGCAACTCGGTCCCGGCCGACCCCAACGGCGCCTGGTACACCAGCGGCATCCGGCTGGGGACCCCGGCGCTGACGAGCCGCGGATTCGGCGCCGACGACTTCGATCGCGTCGCCGAGCTGATCGTCGAGGTGCTGTCCAACACTCAGCCCGAAGGGACGTCAAAAGCCAAGTACAAGCTGGCCGACGGCACCGCCGAGCGCGTGCACGCGGCCTCGGCCGAGCTGCTCGACGCCAACCCGCTGTATCCGGGCCTGACCCTCTGATCGGGGCTGAGCGGGGCCGTCGGAATCACAGTGGGCTGAGTTTCAGAAACCTGTAAACCCGGGTTACAGTTACCTCATGGCACAGAAACCTGTCGCTAATGCGCTGACCTTGGAGCTTGAGCCCGTTGTCGAGGCCGAGCTGCGTCGCCACCTGGATACCGAGGATCTCTGGTACGCGCACGATTACGTGCCGTTCGACCAGGGCGAGAATTTCGCCTTCCTCGGTGGCCAGGACTGGGATCCCTCGCAGGTGACGTTGCCCAAGACCGTCACCGACGCCCTGGAGATCCTGCTGATCACCAAGGACAACCTCTCGGGATATCACCGCGAGCTCGTCGAGCACTTCATTCTCGAGGACAAGTGGGGCCGGTTCCTGGGCCGCTGGACGGCCGAGGAGCACCTGCACGCCGTCGCGCTGCGCAACTACCTCGTCGTCACCCGTGAGATCGACCCGACGGCAAACGAGGACGTCCGCGTCGAGCACGTGATGAAGGGTTACCGCGCCGACAGCTACAGCCAGATCGAGACGCTGGTGTTCATGGCGTTCTTCGAGCGCGCGCACGCGGTGTTCACCCGCAACCTGCGGGCGCAGGTCACCGAGCCGGTGCTGGGCGCGATGGTCGACCGCATCGTCCGCGACGAGGAGCGCCACGAGCTGTTCTTCGCCAACCTCGTGTCGCACCTGCTGGGCACCCACCGCGACGAGACTGTCGCGGCCGTTGCCGCCCGCGCCCGTGAGCTCGATGTGATCGGCGCTGACATCGACGCCTACCAGGACAAGGTCGCCCTGGTGGCCCAGTCCGGCATCTTCGACAAGGCAGCTCTGGCGAAGGTCATCTCCGACCGGATCACCGCCTGGGGGCTGGCCGATGAACCCCAACTCCAGGAGTTCATCAACACGTAACGCGCCGGGCGTCATACACGCGGCGCGCCAGCCAGCAACCCCGCCGCGGCGGGAGTAGCGTCAAATCCGATGGCTAGCGACATGCTCTGCTGTCCGGACGGTACCGATCGGTTAGATCACGAGAGGACCGGCTCCGGTCCTGGTGCCGCAGTGTCCACCGAGCAACTCGTGTGGGGCCGCGCGGGTTCTAGGAGCGCCACGTGACTGATTCGCCTGTCCGTACCTATGTGCTCGACACGTCCGTGTTGCTGTCCGATCCATGGGCATGCAACCGGTTCGCCGAGCACGAAGTGGTGGTCCCGCTGGTCGTGATCAGCGAGCTGGAGGCCAAACGGCATCACCACGAGCTGGGCTGGTTCGCCCGGCAGGCGCTGCGGATGTTCGACGATCTGCGGCTTGAGCACGGGAGGCTGGATCAGCCGATTCCCGTTGGGGCAGAAGGCGGTTCGCTGCAGGTCGAGTTGAATCACATCGACCCGTCAGTCCTGCCCGCGGGCTTCCGCACCGACACCAACGACACCCGGATACTGGCCTGCGCAGCCAACCTCGCTGCAGAGGGTAAGCGAGTTACGTTGGTGAGCAAGGACATCCCGCTGCGGGTCAAAGCCGGCGCGGTTGGCCTGGCTGCCGACGAGTATCACGCACAGGATGTCGTGGTGTCCGGCTGGACCGGCATGGCCGAGCTGGACGTGGCGGCCGAGGAAATCGACACCTTGTTCGCCGACGGCGAGATCGATGTCGCAGAAGCTCGGGATCTGCCCTGCCACACCGGAATTCGGTTGCTCGGTGGCAGCTCTTCGGCGCTCGGCCGGGTCAACGCCGAGAAGCGGGTGCAGTTGGTGCGTGGTGATCGCGAAGTGTTCGGCCTCCGGGGAAGGTCAGCCGAACAGCGCGTAGCCCTCGATCTGCTGCTCGACGAATCCGTCGGGATCGTCTCGCTCGGCGGCAAGGCCGGCACCGGCAAATCCGCACTCGCTCTGTGCGCGGGTCTGGAAGCGGTACTCGAACGCCGGACCCAGCGCAAGGTCGTGGTGTTCCGTCCGCTGTATGCCGTCGGTGGACAGGACCTCGGCTACCTGCCGGGCAGTGAGAGCGAGAAGATGGGCCCCTGGGCTCAAGCTGTCTTCGACACTCTTGAGGGGCTGGCGAGCCCGGCGGTGCTGGAAGAGGTGCTTTCCCGCGGAATGCTGGAAGTGCTTCCGCTGACCCACATTCGGGGCCGTTCGCTGCACGACTCGTTCGTGATCGTCGACGAGGCGCAGTCGTTGGAGCGCAATGTGCTGCTGACCGTGCTCTCGCGGCTGGGAGCGGGCTCGCGAGTGGTGCTCACTCATGATGTGGCCCAACGGGACAACCTGCGGGTGGGCCGCCACGACGGCGTCGCGGCGGTGATCGAGAAGCTCAAGGGTCACCCCTTGTTCGCCCACATCACGTTGCAGCGCAGCGAACGCTCGCCGATCGCCGCGCTGGTCACCGAAATGCTGGAGGAGTTCAGTCCCGGCGCCCTGCCCTGAGTGATTTGTGTGCGTTTACCGGCGCTCACCGCCGGTAAACGCACACAAATCGCAGGCCGGTAGGCTGCCGGGGTGGCGAGGCTACCCAATAGTCAGGCGTGGCGGTGGACCGTAGTCGGCGTGACCGCCGCCATCGTGGTCCTGGTGGTCGGGGTGCTCACCGGGCACATCCGCCGGGACGACCCCGATCACGTGGACTGCGCGACGGAGAAGTGCATCGCACTGACCTTCGACGACGGCCCCGGCCCGTACACCGACCGGCTCCTGCAGATCCTCAAGGACAACGACGCCAAGGCCACATTCTTCGAGATTGGCAACAAGGTCGCCGCCAATCCCGAGGGTGCCAGGCGGGTGGTCGAGGCCGGGATGGAGCTGGGCAGCCACACCTGGGAACACCCCAACATGACGACCATCCCGCCTGAGGAGATCCCGGCGCAGTTCAGGAAGGCCAACGACGCCATCGAGAAGGCCACGGGACACCGGCCGAAGCTCGTGCGCACAGCGGGCGGCTTGATCAACGACCAGGTGCTCGCCGAGGCCCGCAAGCAGGGGTTGGCCGACATCAACTGGGACGTCATCCCGTTCGACTGGGCCAACGACGCCAACATCGCTGCGACCCGCTACATGCTGATGACGCAGATCAGGCCCAATAATGTCGTACTTTTTCATGACACCTACTCGTCCACCGTCGACCTGGTGCAGCAGTTCATCCCGGTACTCAAGGCGAACGGTTATCACCTGGTGACCGTCAGCCACATGCTCGGTGAGCGTGAGCCGGGGACCAGTTACGGCAGCCGGGACAACGGCCCGCCCGTGCCGCCGGCAGAGGCGCTCAAGGACATCCCGCCGGAGGAGATCCCCGCGCTGCCCGCGACACCGTCGCCCGCGCCGATGCCGAACTTCCCGATCACCGATATCCCCGGGGCGAATTCGGGTGGCCCCAACAACGGTGCCTGACAACTGAGACACACATCGCGTCGGGTTGAGGACCAAAGACCCTAACCGGCGGGCCCGGGCACGACGAGGCTTGCAGCATGCCTCACACGATGTTCGATACAGCGACCCTCACCCGTGTGGTGCAGTTGGCATCGCGGGCACCTTCCCTGCACAACACCCAACCGTGGCGGCTGGTGGCCCAAGGTGATTGCCTGCATCTTCATCTCGATCCCAACCGGGTGGTGACCGCGACCGACCGGTCCTCGCGTGAAGCGATCATCAGCTGCGGTGTGCTGCTGGACCATCTGCGGGTCGCCATGGCCGCGGCCGGTTGGGAGACTGCCGTCGATCGTTTTCCCAACCCGAACGACCTCGACCATCTGGCGACGCTTCAGTTCTCGCCGATGGACTTCGTCACCGATGCCCACCGCAGGCGGGCCGATGCGATCCTGGCCCGGCGCACCGATCGCCTGCCGATGACCGGGTACGTGGACTGGGATTCCTTCGAAACGTTGTTGCGGGCGCGGATGTCCGACAGCCCGGTACATCTGGACGTGGTGGCCGAGGACATGCGTGGCATCGTGGCCGAGGCGGCGGAGCTGACCGAGTCACTGCGTCTCTACGATTCCGCCTATCACGCCGAACTGGCTTGGTGGACAACGCCGTTCGCGACCGAAGATGGCATCCCGCAGAGCTCCCTGGTCTCGGCCGCCGAAAGTGAGCGGGTGGCAGTGGCGCGCACTTTCCCGGTCACCGCACACAGCGATCGGAGGCCCACCGTCCGCGATGATTCAGCCACGCTGGTCGTACTGTCCACTGACGGGTACAGCCGCGTAGACGCCCTCGACGCGGGCGAGGCACTCTCGGCGCTGCTGCTGGAGTGCACGCTCTCGGGTCTCAGCACCTGCCCGGTGAGCCACGTGACCGAGTTGCACGCCAGCCGCGACATCATCGCCGGCCTGATCGACCGCGACGCCTGCCCGCAACTGCTGGTACGGATCGGCATCGCCCCGACGCTCACCGACGCACCGCCGCCCACGGCGCGCCGCCCCGTCGACACCATCCTGACCTTCGAATAGGAGATGACCATGACCGACACCATGATCGCCCCCGCCGCCACAGCTACCGCCGCTGGTGCGGCCGTCGTGGTCGAAGCCGACGGCCGCGCCGCCAGCAACGACGCGCTGCACACCGCGATCGAGGAGGCCGCGGGACGTGGCGCACCGCTGCGGGTGCTGACCACTTGGGGAGCCCGGCATCGCGCGATGTACGACGCGACCGCTGTAGCCGAGCGTGACCGGTTGTCGGCGGCGCAGCTGGAGCGCCGGCTCGCCCGTGCGCTGAAACGCTTTCCGGACCTCGATGTGCAGAGCATCGACGGCTACGGCAGCGCTGCGGAATACCTGACGGCACACCCGGAGGCGGCCCAGATGCTCGTGCTCGGTGCCGACCAGCCCGATTCACCCGAGTTGGGGACCGCGTTGGCCTCCTCGGGTTGCACGGTGGTCACTTGCGGCCGGCGTCCCCGGTTGTGAGACTCGGGGAATGATCAGGGTCTTTCTGGTCGATGACCACGAGGTGGTTCGCCGTGGGCTGATCGACCTGCTCAGCGCCGACCCGGAGCTGGACGTGATCGGCGAGGCCGATTCGGTGGCCCAGGCGCTTGCCCGGGTGCCGGCCCTGAAGCCGGACGTCGCGGTGCTCGACGTCCGGTTGCCCGACGGCAACGGCATCGAACTGTGCCGGGAACTGCTGTCGCGCATGCCCGATCTGCGTTGCCTGATGCTGACGTCTTTCACCTCTGACGAGGCGATGCTGGACGCGATCCTCGCCGGCGCCAGCGGCTATGTGGTCAAAGACATCAAGGGGATGGAGCTGGCCCAGGCGATCAAGGACGTGGGGGCCGGGAAGTCGTTACTGGACAACCGCGCCGCCACCGCACTGATGGCGAAACTGCGCGGCGATGCCGAGCGGTCCGACCCGTTGGCCGGGCTGACCCAGCAGGAACGGGTGCTGCTCGACCTGCTGGCGGAGGGTCTGACCAACCGGCAGATCGCGGCCCGGATGTTCCTCGCCGAGAAGACCGTCAAGAACTACGTGTCGCGGTTGCTGGCCAAGCTGGGCATGGAACGTCGCACCCAGGCCGCGGTCTTCGCCTCCACCATCGAGCGTCGCGATCGTCAGCGATGATGCCGGCGTGGCTGAGGTGACCGGACACGGCGCAGGGCCCGACGACGAGTCGCCCAACACGTCGTTGCGGAACACTCTGTCGCAGTTGCGGTTGCGCGAACTGCTCACCGAGGTCCAGGACCGTGTCGAGCAGATCATCACCGGCCGCGACCGGATCGACGGCCTCGTCGAAGCCATGCTCGCGGTGACCTCGGGCCTGGACCTCGAGGTCACACTGAGCACCATCGTGCGAACCGCGATCGAGCTGGTCGACGCCCGCTATGGCGCGCTGGGTGTCCGTGGCGACGACCATGAGCTGACGGAGTTCGTCTATCAGGGCATCGACGACGAAACCCGAGCCCTGATCGGGCATCTGCCTGAGGGGCGCGGTGTGCTGGGCGTGCTGATCGACGATCCCGAACCGATCCGGCTCGAGGACATTCACCAGCACCCCGCGTCGGTCGGGTTCCCGCCGAACCATCCGCCGATGCGGACCTTTCTCGGTGTCCCGGTGCGCATCCGCGACGAGGTGTTCGGCAATCTCTACCTCACCGAGAAGACGAACGGACAGCCGTTCACCGAGGACGACGAGGTGCTCGTCGGGGCCCTGGCGGCAGCTGCGGGAGTGGCGGTGGAGAACGCCAGGCTCTACCAGCTGTCCCGTGACCGGCAAGCCTGGATCGCGGCCACCCGCGACATCGGCACCGAGTTGCTCGGCGGCACCGATCCGGCCACGGTGTTCCGGATGGTCGCCGACGAGGCGCTCAAGCTGACCGGTGCCGAACGCATCGTGGTCGCCGTGCCCGGCAGCGATGTCGCTGCGGGTGAGGCCGACATCCTCGTCGTGGCCGCGACCGCGGGCAGCACGACCACGATCGACTCGATTCCGTTGGGCCAGGCGGCCGACGACGCAGTCGGCGCGGCGTTCCGCGACGGCACACCGCACCGGCTGGACCGCCTAGAGCTGGACGGCTCGGGTGGCCCGGCGCTGGTGCTGCCGCTGCGCACCATCGACACCGTTGCCGGCGTGCTGGTGGCGGTGCGCGCTGACGGAGCCCAGTCCTTCACCGCCGAACAGCTCGACATGGCCGCCGCGTTCGCCGACCAGGCCGCGGTGGCGTGGCAGTTGGCCAGCTCGCAGCGGAGCGTGCGGGAGCTGGAGATCCTGGCCGATCGCGACCGGATCGCCAGGGATCTGCACGACCACGTGATCCAGCGGCTGTTCGCCGTGGGCCTTTCGCTACAGGGCACTATCCCGCGGACGCAGTCGCCTGAGGTGCAGCGACGGCTCACCGACACCGTCGACGATCTGCAGGCGGTGATCCAGGAAATCCGGTCCGCGATCTTCGACCTGCACGGTGCCCAGGACGGTACGACGCGGCTGCGGCAGCGGCTCGATGAGGTGATCGCCCAGTTGGCCGACGCGCCGGTACACATCGGGACGCGGTTCGTCGGTCCGCTCTCGGTGGTCGAGGCGACCCTGGCCGATCACGCCGAGGCGGTGCTGCGCGAGGCGATCAGCAATGCGGTCCGCCATTCGGGGGCAAGTGAACTCACTGTCGTCGTGGAGGTGGCCGACGACCTGTCGATCGAGGTGTCCGACAACGGCTGCGGGATCGCCGCCGAGGTCACCGAGAGCGGGCTGGGGAATCTGCGGGCCCGCGCGTTGAGTGCGGGCGGCACGTTCATCGTGACCGACCGGCCCGGTGGCGGGACCGTGTTGCGTTGGGCCGCACCGCTTCCGGATTAATGCCGAGCAGACGCAAAACTGCCCATCTTCCGAAGAAAATGGGCAGTTTTCTGTCTGCTCGCGCAGAGAAGGTGAGGGGTTACTCGCCGTCCTTCACCTTCGCCATGGCGAGCACGTCGAGGCGCTTGTCCAGCTCGGCCTCGCTCAGCTTGTCGCCGATCAGGCCGCGGTCGATCACGGTCTGGCGGATGGTCTTCTTCTCCTTGAGCGCCTGCTTGGCGACCTTGGCGGCCTCCTCATAGCCGATCGCCGAGTTCAGCGGCGTCACGATCGACGGCGACGACTCGGCCAGCGTGCGCAGGTGATCCTCGTTGGCCACCAGGCCGTCGATGCACTTCTCGGCGAACAACCGGGACACATTGCTCAGCAGGGTGAACGACTCCAGCACGTTGCGGGCCATCATCGGGATGTAGACGTTGAGCTCGAACGCACCCGACAGACCGCCGACGGTGACGGCGGCATCGTTGCCGATGACCTGTGCGGCGACCTGGGTAACCGCCTCGGGCAGAACCGGATTGACCTTGCCCGGCATGATCGAGCTGCCCGGCTGCAGGTCCGGCAACTGGATCTCGCCTAGCCCGGTCAGCGGACCTGAACCCATCCAGCGCACGTCGTTGGCGATCTTGGTCAGCGACGCGGCGATGGTCTTCAGCGCGCCCGACGCCTCGACCAGCCCGTCACGGGCCGCCTGGGCCTCGAACGAGTCTGCGGCGGTGCGCAATTCGGCCAAGCCGGTCTGGTTGACCAGTACCTCGACCACCTTGGGGCCGAAGCCGTCGGGGGCGTTGAGTCCGGTGCCCACCGCGGTACCGCCGATGGCGAGCTCGCCGAGGCGGGGAAGGCACCCGCGCACCCTTTCTATGCCGGCCTCGATCTGGCGGGCGTAGCCGCCGAACTCCTGGCCCAGCGTCACCGGCACCGCGTCCATCAGGTGGGTGCGGCCGGACTTCACCACGGTCTTCCACTGCTTGGCCTTGGCAGCCAGCGACTCGTGCAGCACCTCGAGTGCCGGAATCAAGTGGCGCACAGCGGCTTCGGTGGCCGCAATGTGGGTGGCCGTCGGGAACGTGTCGTTGGAGCTCTGCGACATGTTCACGTCGTCGTTCGGATGCACGGTCACGCCGTTGCGTGCGGCGATCGAGGCGATCACCTCGTTGGTGTTCATGTTCGAGCTGGTGCCCGAGCCGGTCTGGAACACGTCGATCGGGAACTGGTCGTCGTGCAGGCCGTCGGCGATCTCGCCGGCCGCGGCGATGATGGCGTCGGCCTTCTCGCCGGCCAGCAGACCCAGGTCCTTGTTGACCTGCGCGCAGGCGGCCTTCAGCAGGCCCAGCGCCCGGATCTGGGTGCGCTCCAGCCCGCGGAAGGAGATCGGGAAGTTCTCCACGGCGCGCTGGGTCTGCGCCCGCCACAGGGCGTTGACCGGCACCCGGACCTCGCCCATGGTGTCGTGCTCGATGCGGTACTCGACAGCTCCGTCGGTATCGGTGCTCATGTTGCCCTTTCTGGCGAATTACGGGAGCGGGTAGGCGGCGGTCTTGTCGCCGGTGAAATCGATGGCGGAATACTCGTTGAGCTTCGTCAGCCGGTGGTAGGCCTCGATCATGCGGACGGTGCCGGACTTGGACCGCATCACGATGGACTGGGTGGTGCACCCGCCGGGGTAGTACTGCACGCCCTTGAGCAGGTCGCCGTCGGTGACGCCGGTGGCGCAGAAGAAGACGTTCTCACCCGAGACCAGGTCGTCGGTCGACAGCACCTGGTCCAGGTCATAGCCGGCGTCGACGGCCTTCTGACGTTCGGCGTCGTCGGTCGGGGCCAGCTGGGCCTGGATCGCGCCGCCCATGCAGCGGATCGCGGCTGCGGCGATGATGCCCTCGGGGGTGCCGCCGATGCCGGCCAGGATGTCGGTGCCGGAGTTGGGGCGGCAGGCCGAGATGGCGCCGGCGACGTCGCCGTCGGTGATCAGCCGGATACGGGCACCTGCGGCGCGGGCATCCTCGATCAACTGGGCATGGCGGGGCCGGTCCAGGATGCACACGGTCAGATCGCTCACCGAGGCTCCACGCACCTTGGCCACCCGCCGGATGTTCTCGCCGATCGGGGCAGTGATGTCGATCGCGTCGGCACAGTCCGGCCCAACGGCGATCTTGTTCATGTAGAACACCGCCGACGGGTCGAACATCGCGCCCCGCTCGGCAACCGCCAGAACCGAGATGGCGTTCGGCATGCCCTTGCTCATCAGCGTGGTGCCATCCACCGGGTCGACGGCGAAATCGCACTCCGGCCCGTCGCCGTTGCCGACCTCTTCACCGTTGAAGAGCATCGGTGCTTCGTCTTTCTCGCCCTCACCGATCACCACGACTCCGCGCATCGACACCGAGTTGACCAGCTCCCGCATGGCGTCGACAGCGGCCCCGTCGCCGCCTTCCTTGTCACCGCGGCCGACCCAGCGGCCTGCTGCCATGGCGCCGGCCTCGGTCACTCGGACGAGTTCGAGGGCAAGGTTGCGATCCGGGGCTTCTCCCCGCGTGGGACTCATGGCCCAGATTGTCCCAGAACGTGGTCAGGGTTTGGGAGCTGGGATACTGGCGAGCATGTCCTCCGAGCCGACCTCCCAGCCGACCCCGGTCCCGAAACCGGCGAAGTCGCGGTTACTGCAGGACGGCCGGGACATGTTCTGGTCGATGGCCCCGCTGGTCGTGGCCTGCATCGTACTGGCCGGGATGCTGGGCATGTGCTCGTTTCAGGCCGGTGGACCCGGGCGTGGCCCGGCCCCGGAATTCGATGCGCCGGCCGCGCTGCAGGCCGACGCCGACGCGCTGAAGATCCCCATCCGGATGCCCCAGCTGCCCGAGGGCTGGCAGCCGAACTCCGGCAGTCGCCACGGCATCGACGGCGGTGCGACGCTGCCCAACGGCCAGCACGGCCGTGCGGTGGCCTCACGCATCGGCTACCTGGCCCCGGACGGCAAGTACCTGAGCCTGACCCAGAGCAATGCCGACGAAGCCGCGCTGGTGGCCTCGATCAAACCGGATGCATACGCGTCGGGTACCCAGGACGTCGACGGGGTGACCTGGGTGGTCTACGAGAGCAGCGACCCGGAACCGGTGTGGACGACGAAGCTGAGCGGACCGGCACAGGTCGCCATTACGGGCGCCGCTGGTACCGATGAGTACCGTACGCTGGCGAGTGCGACGCAGAAGCAGTCGCCGCTGCCGCTCAAGAGGCCGTGACGCACTAACGGATGGAGCCCGTGTTGTCGTCGCCAGTTGCAGATCTCACCGGATGGACCGCCACCCCGTTCACCGCCGCCGATCAGACGTACGACGTGTACCGCAAGGGCGAAGGCCCCGGTGTCGTCCTGATTCCCGAGATTCCCGGCCTGCATCCCGGCGTACTCGCGCTTGGCAATCACCTGGTGGACAACGGCTTCACGGTGGCCGCACCATCACTGTTCGGCACCCCAGGCGCGGCCGCGGTACGCCCAGGCGCCATCGGAGTCATGGTGAAGGCTTGTGTGACACGGGAGTTTTCAGCGTTCGCCACCAACGCCGACCGGCCCGTCGCGCACTACCTGCGGGCACTGGCCCGCGATCTCAACGCCAACACCCCAGGTAAGGGTGTCGGCGTCATCGGACAGTGCTTCACGGGCGGTTTCGCGCTTGCCGCCGCGGTGGACGACAGCGTGCTGGCGCCCGTGCTGAGCCAGCCGTCGGTGCCGGTGGCCTTGACCGCGGCGCAGAAACGTGACCCGGGCATGTCGGAGGCCGAGCTCAAGGTCATCGAACAGCGCGTCGCCAATGACGGCCTGTGCGCGCTGGCGCTGCGGTTCAGCCAGGACAAGCTGGCTCCGGGGGAGCGGTTCGCCACTCTCAAGGCCCGCCTCGGTGACGCATTCGAGGTCATCGAGATCAACTCGAAGAAGGGCAACCCCGACGGTCTGTCGGCGGCGGCGCACTCGGTGCTGACCGACCAGGTACGCGAGGTCGACGGGCATCCGGCCTATGAGGCGCGTAAGCGCGTGGTCGCGTTTCTCACTGCGCGTCTGAGCGCGAATTAGGCGGAGGTGCGGCTGACGGTTCAGCGTCGGTTTCCGTCTTGGCTTCGGGCACGTCTCGGGGTGCATCGTCCTTGCGTCCGAGCCGTTTCTGGATCCACTCCCACACCCGTCGCCATGGCCGCCGGCCCGGTTCGTCGGGCTCGTCGGTCTCGAGCTCGACGCCCTTGTAGACGGCCAGGTACACGCTGACGGTGGTGACGATGATGATCATCAGGACCGGCCCGATCACCAGACCGAAGAAGCCGAACATCGAGATGCCGGCGAACACGGCCAGCAGCATCAGTGCGGGGTCGAGCCGGGCGGCCTTGGGCACCAGCCACGGACGCAGCAGGTTGTCGATGTTGGTGACCACCAAAAGGTGGAACACCACCACGAAGATTCCGCCGATGATGTTGCCGAAGAACATCATTCCGATACCGAACGGAATGGTCACGATGCCGCCGCCGAGCGGGATGACCGACAGCGCGGTCAGCAGGATCGCGAACACGAAGAACCCGTTGTGGAAACCGGCGATGTAGATCGAGATGGCCCCCGCCACGCCCTGGCAGAACGCGATCACGAACTGGCCCTTGACCGTTCCCTTCACCATGGCGCCGGTCTTGGCCAGGTACAGGTCGGTGATCTCCTCGCCGAGCGGGTTCAGCCGGCGGATCAGCGTGGCCATCTCGGCGTTGTTCACCAGCATCGAGATGAACACGTAAAGAAAGATGATCGACGACGTGATGGCGCCGACCATGCCGCCGACCGCGCCCTGCAGGATGCCGAGCAGCCATTCGCCGAGATGCTGAGACAGCTTGACCACGGTGTCGCGCAACGAATCCGCGGTGAGGTGGATGTCCAGGAAAGGCACCCGTCCCAGCAGGGAGTTGACGAGTTGCAGGGCCCGGTCGCCGAGCGTGCTGATGTCGGTGTCGGCGATCCAGGAGCTGACCGTGTTGACCAGCTGGGTGACCTGGACGATGGCCATGAACACGATGAGGGACACCGGGATGATCACCATGAGGATGGCAACCAAGAGCGTCAGTGTGGCAGACAGGCCGGTGCCGAAGCGGCGCTGAAAACGTTGGTAGAGGGGCGTGAACAGGTAGGCGCCGACGGCGGCCATCACGATCAGGACGAAGAAGCTGCGCAGGAAATACACCCCGAGCAACAGGGCGAGCACAGTGAAGACCGCCAGCGCCCGCTTCTGGGTGAGGGTGAACTCGTCTTTCATCTCCGACCCTTCCCGCCGTTGGGCTGACCTTATCGTCACGCCGGCGTGACGGTCGGCATTGAGCGTCAGTCCAGCGTGACGCTGGAGCCCAGAGCCGAGCGGCGGGCGGCCTGGCCGGCCCGCTGTGAGGCGACGAAGCGCATCGAGAGCCGCTGCATCAGGCCCGGCGCCAGGCGGGCGATCAGCCAGGAGGCATGGGCGCGACGGGGTTTGACCACGATGGCCTTGTTGCGCGCGATGGCGCGCAGGGTGTCGGCGGCCAACCGGTCGGCGTCGTAGGCGGTCTTGACCCCTTGGCCCTGAAGGAAGTAGTCGCGTCCCACGAAACCGCCGACCGCACCCTTGTCCAGGATCGGGGTCTCGACCGCGGCCGGGCACACCGCCAGCACGCCCACACCATGGGCGGCCGCTTCCGAGCGCAGGGCCAGCGAGAGCCCGACGACGGCATGCTTGGTCATCACATAGCTGGTGAGCTGGCCCGCGGCGGCCAGGCCCGCCATCGAGGCGGTGTTGATGATGTGGCCGTGGCCCTGCCGGATCATCTGCGGATACGCCGCAGCGACACCGTGGACGACACCGCGCACGTTGACGTCGATGATCGCGTTCCACTGGTCCAGCGTCAGCAGTTCGGTGTCCCCACCCCAGACGATGCCTGCGTTGTTGAACATCAGGTCGAGGCGACCCGTCCGCTCGACGACGTCGTCGACTGCCGCCTGTACAGCGGCCGCATCGGTGACGTCCAGACGTGCTGACCGTGCGCCGAGCGGGGCCGCAGTGCGGGCTGCGGCGTCCTCGTCGATATCGGTGCAGAGCACCTCGGCGCCGGCGGCCGACAGCGCGCGGCACAGCGCCGCGCCGATACCGGATCCGGCGCCGGTGACGATCGCCTGCTTGCCGGAGACGCGCGGCTTCATGCGCGATCCGCCTCCGGCTTCTCGCTGGTGTTCAAGCCTGGGCCAGCTTCATGACATGGCCGAGGATGTCCGGGTAGCGCTTGAGGTGCGCGCCGCCGTTGAGATCGAGTACCTCGCCGGTCAGCCATGACGCCTGCGGTGAACACAGGAACACCACGGCGGCAGCGATATCCTCGGGCGTTCCCCCGCGGCCCAGTGCGGTGTTCTCGATGTAGTCCTCGACCACACCGGGGATCATCGCTGCGGGATCGGTCAGCGGAGTCTTCACAAATCCCGGCGCGATCGCATTGACCCGGATGCCACGCGGCCCCATTTCCAGCGCGGCCACCTGCGTCAGCATCGACAACCCGGCCTTGGCCGCACAGTATGCGCTCATACCGGCGGCGGGCTGACGCCCGTTCAGCGACGAAATCGATACCAGGACACCGCCTTCGGGCAGGACCCGGCCGGCGTGCTTGGCGACGATGAACCCGCCGTTGAGACAGACGTCGACGACGGAGCGGAAGTCCTCGACCGCCAGGTCGGTGATCAGGCCGACGTTACTGAACCCCGCGCAGTTGAGCACGACATCAACAGAGCCGGCGCTGGCAACTTCCTCGAAGAGCTTCTGCACCGCGTCCTCGTCAGTGACGTCGACGTAGCAGCTGGTGTGCGGTGCACCGAGCTGGGCGGCCCGGGCGGCGGCGCCGTCGGCGTCACGGTCGGCCACCACGATGCGGCAGCCGTCGGCCGCCAGGGCCTGGGCGCTGGCCCATCCGATCCCCGAGGCCCCGCCGATCACGATTGCGACGCGTTGAGTGCTCATTCCTGATTTCCGTCCGGTCGATGGTCGCCCCACTTCTTGTCGATCGCGTTCCACGGATCGGCCAACTGCCCGGGGTAGTCCTTGTAGGCCGACTTCGACCGTAGGAACGCGCGGATCAGAGGCGCGGCCAGCCCGATCGGGAAGCGCTTCAGCCCGGCGTTCGCCCTGGTGTCGGCCAGCAGTTGGGGCCAACTGTGATGCTGGAACCCGAGTGCTTCCTGTGCCCGGGTGGTGTCCATCCAGTCGGTGGCGAACCAGGCGGCGTCATCGTCGGGGTTGCCGGGCCGGCCGATGGGCAGGCCTCCCTTGATGCCCATCGCCGCGGCCGCCTGCGAACCGACTGCGGACTGGATGTGCCGGTGCGTTTCGGCATCGCCGCCGATCAGCAGCACCTCGTGGTTGGCGGTGTCGGTCGGGACCGTGGTGGCCGCGACGAAGGCGGCCGCGACATCGCGGACATCGACGGTCTGCAGCCGGCCGTCGGTGGGTAGGACACTCTCGAACGAGATGAGGTCGACGTCCATGTCGAGGCTGAACTGCGAGCTCATCACCCCGCCGAGGCGCAGGATCAACCAGTCCAGCTTCGAGGCCCGGACCAGGGCTTCAGCCTCGACCTTGTGCGCGCCGTAGATGTCGGATGCGTTGGTCGGGGTATCGGGGGTGAGCACGTCGTCGATGTGGTGCGGATTGCGGGCGCCGTACACCGCGATGCTTGAGGCCTGGACGAACCGGGGTGGCGTGGGCTGGGCTTCGGCGGCCCGCAGCAGCGACCCCGTGGCCTCGACGTTCACCTTGCGGGCCAGCCCGCGGCGCATGTAGCAGAACGGCGGGATGATCGCGGCGAGGTGGATGATCGCGGCCGGCGCGACCGCTGCCACCAGTGCATCGACGGCGGCGGAATCGGTCAGATCGGCCCAGCGCACCTGTACGGAAGCCGGCAGCGTGGCAGCCGCCTTGCGGTTCGCCGGAACGTCGAGATCGGTCGCGACCACCGTGCGTCCGCCGGCGGCCAGTGCCTTCACCACCGCCGAGCCCACCAAACCGAACGCGCCGGTAACCAAAACAGCGTCGGACATAGGCCTCCTCGCTAGAACGTGTTGCAACCCTAGCGAACGGGGGTGTGGTGTGTGTCACCGCGATCCGGACAGGGTTCGAGTCCTCGCCGAGGGCCGTTCGCCCGGGGTTGCTCAGCAACGGCGGCACGGCCCTCGTACTGGTGCAGCGCCGGAGAGGGCGAATGTTGCTGCGGTTGCCTCAAAAGCATTGGTCAATGGCACGGTTGGCGGATAAGTGTGACCGGAATCATGCTGTACGTCGAGTGTGACGCATTTGCCGGAACGGTCGTCGTTACCGGATTTGGAAATTTGCCCGAGACCTATGCAAGGTGTGGCTGTAGGTATCGGCGAAAGTGAGCCAATCGCAGGCGTTTGTGATGTACTCGGTTGCACGCGTCAGTAATTGGGGAGGTGTGGGATGTCCGAAGATGTCGTGACGGGGGTTAACGACAGCGACTCCGGCGAAATTGCCGAAGAGGTTGCTGTGGGTTCCTCGGTGGTCGTGTATCCGGGAACTGACGACGAATTGCACGGCACGGTCGTCGAGGATTTCGCCGACTTGGCCGGGACCGCTGTCGAGGTCGCTGGTGAGCGAATCGTCGAGCCGGCGCGCCGGTGGGCAGTCAACCTCGACGACGGCGGCCTGGTGTTCGTCGACGACGACAGCATTGCGCTCGACACGCAAGCTGCCTGAGTTCCGGGTAGTTCACCGCACGCTCAGCGGAAGCTGACGTAACCGGCGCACCAACAGGCTGGGTTGCCATTCGGCGTCCCCGGCCGGATGAATGGTGTTTCGGGTGTTCAGTAGTGACGAGATCACGATCCGTGCTTCGAGCCGGGCCAGTGCGGCCCCGAGGCAGAAGTGCCCGCCCTTGCCGAACGCCAAGTGATTCTTGATGTTCGGTCGGTCCAGCCGGAACTCGTCTGGGTCCGCGAACACTGCCTCATCCCGGTTTGCCGCCCCCCACAGCAGCAGTAGGTGGCTGTCGGCGGGCAGTGAGACGCCTGCGAGTTCGGCATCGGCCAGTACATGCCGATAGTGGCCCCGGAACGGGGACTCGAACCGCAACACCTCCTCCAGGAATGGCGTGATCATTGCGGGATCCTGGCGCAGCAGTTCGGCGAGCTCAGGGCGCCGGCTCAGAATCCAGGCGGCGCTGCCGATCAACGAGGCAGTCGATTCGCCTCCCGCGCCCACCAGCTGGATCAGCATGAACACTGCCGAGTCACGGGACACGCGCTCTGCCGCACAGTAGGTCGCCAGGTCGCCCAGCAGATTCTCGCCCGGGTTTGCCGAAGCTTCGACGAACCGTTCGGTCAGGTAGCCGCCGAGTTCGACCGCCGCGATGCCCGACGCGGTCAGCTGGTCGGCATCGACCAGCCCGTCCAAGAGTTGGGTGCTGGCATAGGCCCACGTCACCAGCCGATCCACGTCCTCGGCCGGCACGCCCAGCAGCCGCGCGACCACCAACATGGGGAGCCGGTCGGCCAGGGCCGACATCCACTCGAACTCCCCGCCGGCCTCGGCGAGCAGGTCTGCGGCCGTGGCGGTGATGAAGGGCTCGAGTTCGGAGATGCGCTTGGCTGCCATTCGGGGCAGCACCAGTTTGCGATGGGCAGAGTGGGTGGGATCGTCGGCGGTGGCCAGCACGTGGATGGGGCCGCCGGGCTCGCCCATGCCGAACGCCGAGACGGTGCCGTCGGGCTGGGACCACATGGTCGCTGTGAGGTTCGACGAGAAATCGTGCGTGCGGGCGGTGGCCTCGACGACCGCGTCGAATGACGTCACCACGAAGAACGCCGAGTCGCCCACGCGTGCCACCGGTGCGTGTGCCCGCAACCGGTCGTAGAGCGGATACGGATCCTGCAGGCAGGCGGGCTCGAACAGTTCGTGTGCCAGGAGCATTTGGCCAGGTTGGCTGGCGATTCTCGGCGAGTCAACGAAGCTGGCAGATGTTGATACTCGCCTCTGGGGCTCGCGCTCCGAGGGTGTCTCAGTGCGGGCCAGTGACCTGCTAGGCGGCTGAGAATTATTCGCCGTTTTGTCTCATGATGCGATAAGTTCGCAACTATGTCTCCCGGGCGCGAAGACTGGTTGGTCGGGGGAGACCGACGTGTCGAGGCTGCTGAGCGCATCTACGCCGCGGCGGCCGAGATGGCCGCCCACGACGGGTTCGACGCACTGGACATCGATCTGCTGGCAGCACGGGTGCACTGCTCGCGTGCGACGGTCTATCGGCATGCGGGTGGCAAGGCGCAGATTCGCGATGCGGTGCTGGCCCGGTTGGCCGCTTCGATAGTTGACGAGGTGCGTCGAGCGGTCGAGGGACTGACCGGAGCGCAACGGATGTTGACCGCAATTACTGTTGCACTGCAACGTATTCGGGCTGACCCGATGTTCAATCTGCTGCGCGGCTCACTCCGCAGCGGAGGTGGGATGGCGGATCTGGCGCAGTCGCCGGTTCCTGCCGCATTCGCCTCCGAACTCACCGGACTGGGCGAGGATGATCCAGCGGCTGCAGCCTGGGTCGTGCGACTGGTGCTCTCGCTGTTGGTCTGGCCGGGTGTCGACGAGGCTGCCGAGCAGGAGATGCTGACGCGGTTCGTCGCCCCGGCGTTCGATGAGGCCCAGACCTAATCGCCGCGACGGACACATCGAAAGCCGATGTGACTCATACCGGTATCCACCATCTGCGGCCGCCGTGCGGCCGGGCGGTACCGCATGCAGTAGCTGTCGGCACACAGGAACGAGCCGCCCTTGATGACTCTGCGCCCGATCTGGAACTGCGGCTGGTTCGGGTCATAGGTGTCTGCAGCGCAGCACGGTGTGGTGGCTCTGTCCTCGCCGTACCAGTCGGTGGTCCACTCCCATGCGTTGCCCGCCATGTCGAACAAGCCGTAGCCGTTGGGCTCGAAGCTGCCGACAGGTTTGGTTGTGCCGTAGCCGGTTTCGGGCAGATACGGGAATTCGCCATGCCAGTAGTTGGCCAACTGCTGTCCGGGCTGCTCGGGTTCGTCGCCCCAGGTGTACGCGGCACCCACCAGCCCGCCCCGCGCCGCGGTCTCCCACTCCGCTTCGGTGGGCAGTTCCAGCCCCGCCCACTCCACGTAGGCGGCGGCATCATCGAAGGCGATGTGCACCACGGGATGCTGCTCACGACCTTTCAGTGACGAGCGGGGTCCGCGTGGGTGGTTCCAACACGCACCCGGCGTCCATGCCCACCACTGGTTGATGTGCCGTAGATCCACCGGGCCGGCGGTGCGGCGGAACACCATCGAGCCGGGCACCAGGTTCTCCGGCGGGGCCCCCGGGAAGTCATCAGGGTTCACCGGACGCTCGGCGATCGTGAGATAGCCCGTGGCATCGACGAATTCGGTGTACTCGGCGTTGGTCACCTGGTGACGCTGGATCCAGAATCCCGCCGTGGCAACTTCACGCGCCGGCGCCTCCTCCGGGTAGTGCGCGTCAGAGCCGAGGATCGCCGTCTGCGCCGGAATCCACACCATATCCGCTGCGGTCATACGTCGACTCTGCGGTGAGGGGGAGGATTTCTCAGTCAAAGACCGTCGCCCAATCATCACGCATGCTCGCCACCGTCCACCCTCGGTCGGCGGCGAGTCCCAGTACCTTCTCCGCCCCTGCGGTGTAATCGAATTCGCGCTCGGCGTCATCGTGGCGCACCAGCATGCTCAACGACGGACCGGGTCCGGCGCAGGTGTACTCGAGCATCTGGATATCGCCGTTCGAGTTGCCCGCGGCGAAGATCGGCCGCCGGCCGATCCTGCCCCAGATGCGCACCGCCTTGACCGGGCCGTCGTTCAGGAACTCCGGTGTGGCAGTCGTCTTGAGTTGCCCGTCGACGAAATCCAATCCCACCGAACTGCCGATCACCCGCTCCGGCGGAACACCGTACATCGATGTCGTCACCGGACGCATGAAATCACGCCCGCCGCCGGACACGATGTAGTTGGTGAACCCGTTGGCCTCCAGGTAACGCAGCAGTTCCACCATCGGCTGATAGCCGCACGCGGTGTACGGCCGCTTCAACGTCGGGTGCTGCGCTTCGGCGAAGAACGCTGCGATCCGGTCGGCATGGTCCTCCACGGTCAGGCCCGCGTATGCCGAAAGTATGCCTCCGGCAAGGACCTTGAGGGCCGAATCATCACCGTTGTAGTGCTTGGTGACGGCATCTCCGAACCAGGCCAGATCCCCGGCAGCCGCAGCCGTGTACGGCTGCTTGGCCGCCAGTGCCGGGTCGGCGGCAGCCTGTTCAGCCAGCCGTCGGACCAGGAAATCCAACTGGATGTAGGCCGGCTTCTCACACCACAACGTGCCGTCGTTGTCGAATACGGCGACGCGCTTTTCTGGAGCAACCCGCTCGGTGACGCGGCCCACGAAGTCGACGATGGCCGACTTCGTCGGGCCGTCGGCCCAGGAACGCAATTCCGTCACGTTCTAGCCGCCTCCGGTCGCGAGAAACTTGTTGAGCTCCTCCACGGCGTGATTGATGGTGAACGAGGCCGGCTCCTGACGTGGTGGAAATTCCTTGAACGTCTCCAGGAACTGGGTCACGATCGCGGAGCCGTAGAACATGAGGAACAGACGGTCGATCATCCAGTCCCAGTACGTGTTCGATGTCACGTCCGCACGCTCGAACGGGTCGGTGCGCAGGTTGAACAGCTTCGGCGCACGCAACTTGGTGAACGGTTCGAACCATACCTGCAGCGTGCCCTGACAACGCTGCTCCATGAACACGATCTTCCAATTGTCCGCTCGGATGCCCAGCACGTCGCCATCGTCGGAGAAATAGATCATTCCGCGCCGCGGGCTCTTGTCCACCTCGCCGGTCAGGTACGGCAGCAGGTTGTACCCGTCGATATGAACCTTGTACTCGGTCTTTCCGTCGGCCCCGGCCGTATGGCCCTTCTTCAGCTTCTCGACGATGTCGGCATCACCCGCCGCGGCCAGGAAGGTGGGCAGCCAGTCATGGTGCTGCACAATCTCATTGGAGATCGTTCCCGGCTTGATCTTCCCTGGCCAACGAACCATCTCCGGAATGCGGAAGGCGCCCTCCCAGTTGGTGGCCTTCTCACTGCGGAACGGGGTGGTCGCACCGTCCGGCCAGGAGTTCGCGTGCGGGCCGTTGTCCGTCGAGTAGATGACGATGGTGTCCTCGGCGATACCCAGTTCGTCGACCAGGTCGAGAAGGGTACCGACGTTGCGGTCGTGATCGATCATGGTGTCGTGGTACGGCGACTGCCAGCGGCCGGCCTGCCCGCGGCTCTCCGGCTTGGTGTGGGTCCGGAAGTGCATGTGGGTCAGGTTCATCCACACGAAGAACGGTGTGTCCGCCTCATGCTGACGTTTGATGAAATCTGCACACGCCGAGGTCGTTTCGTCGTCGACGGTCTCCATCCGCTTCTTGGTCAGCGGTCCGGTGTCCTCGATGCGCTGTTTGCCGACAGGGCCGTACCGCGGGTCGACCTCGCCGGAGTCCTCTTCGGTGGCCCAGGAGTGAATGACGCCTCGAGGCAGCAATGCGGCCCGCATCTTCGGGGCTTCCTCGGCGGTGGGGTAGTCCTCGTGCTCGGGTTCCTCCTCGGCGTTGAGGTGGTACAGGTTGCCGAAGAACTCGTCGAATCCGTGCGCGGTGGGTAGGAACTTGTTCAGATCGCCGAGGTGGTTCTTGCCGAATTGCCCGGTGGCATAGCCCAGCGGCTTGAGCAGTTCGGCGATCGTCGGGTCCTCCTTCTGAAGTCCCACGTCCACGCCGGGCATGCCTACCTTGCTCATGCCGGTGCGATACACGCTCTGACCGGTGATGAACGACGCCCGGCCCGCGGTGCAGCTCTGTTCGCCATAGGAATCGGTGAACAGCATGCCTTCGTTGGCGATGCGGTCGATGTTCGGCGTCTGGTAGCCCATCATGCCGCGGCTGTAACAACTGAGGTTCCAGATTCCGATGTCATCGCCCCAGATGACGAGGATGTTGGGTTGGTTGTTCGGCATGTGTCAGGCCTCGCTCTCGTATCGGATTGTTTGTGGCGCCTGCTGCCAGTTCTCCCGACCTGGCCCCGACGTTATGCGTCCATGGCAGAGCCGAGGACGGACTTGAGCGCCCTCTCAGGGAATATTCAAGTCTGAAAAGCCCCGTCAGTCCTTGGCGAGAAATTCGTGCAGCTTCTCGACGGCTTGATCCACGCTGAAGCTCGCCGGAGCGTGCCGGGGCCTGAATTCTTCAAATGTTTCAAGGAACTTCGTGGCCATCGCGGTGGCGTAGAACACGAAGAAGTCGTGCCGCAGGAGCCACTCGTAGTACGTGTTGGACGTGATGTCGGCGTACTCGTACGGATCGGTACGCAGGTTGAACAGCTTCGGTACCCGCAGCGGAGTGAACGGTTCGGCCCAGATTCGCAGCGTGCCCTGGCAGCGCTGCTCGGCGAACACGATCTTCCAGTTCTCGAATCGCATGGCGACCAGATCTCCGTCGTCGGAGAAGTAGAAGAAGCCGCGCCGCGGGCTGGTCTCCTCCTCACCGGTCAGGTAGGGCAGCAGGTTGAACCCGTCGATATGGACCTTGTACTCGGTGTTTCCGTCGGCACCGGCCTTGTGGCCCTTCTTGAGCTTTTCCGCGATATCGGGATCACCCGCGGCGGCCAACAAAGTGGGCAGCCAGTCGTGGTGCTGGATGATCTCGTTCGAGACCGTGCCCGCCTTGATCTTTCCGGGCCAGCGGACCAGCTCCGGAACGCGGAAGGCGCCTTCCCAGTTGGTGTCCTTCTCGCTGCGGAACGGCGTGGTGCCGGCGTCAGGCCAGGTGTTGCGGTGCGGGCCGTTGTCGGTGGAGTAGATGACGATGGTGTCGTCGGCGATGCCGAGTTCATCGAGGACGTCGAGGACGGTGCCGACGTTGCGGTCGTGATCGATCATCGTGTCGTGGTACGGCGACTGCCACAGCCCGGCCTGCCCACGGCTTTCTGGCTTGGTGTGGGTGTACAGGTGCATGTGGGTGAAGTTGCACCAGACGAAGAACGGATTGCCCTCGCCGTGCTGGCGTTTGATGTAGTCGACCGTCGCGTCGGCGATGTCCTCGTCGATGGTCTCCATCCGCTTCGTGTTCAGCGGCCCGGTGTCCTCGATGGACTGCTTTCCGACCGGCCCGTATTTGGGGTCATCGGCTTCGGTTGATACCTCGTCGGTGGCCTTGCACTTCAGAACACCTCTTGGCTTGGCCAACTTGTAGAGCCTGGGATACCGGTCTTCGTGCGGGTAGTCGTAACTTTCGGGTTCCTCCTCGGCGTTCAGGTGGTAGAGATTCCCGAAGAATTCGTCGAAGCCGTGCACGGTCGGCAGGTACTTGTTCAGGTCGCCGAAGTGGTTTTTGCCGAACTGTCCGGTGGCGTAGCCCAACGGCTTGAGTAGCTCTGCGATCGTCGGATCCTCGGCGGCCCAACCGATGTCGGCTCCAGGAATTCCGACTTTGCTCATTCCGGTGCGGTACACACTTTGCCCACTGATGAATGCAGCGCGGCCCGCGGTGCAGCTTTGCTCACCGTAGGAATCGGTGAATCGCATGCCCTCATTGGCGAGGCGGTCGATGTTCGGGGTGCGGTAGCCCATCAATCCGTCGCTGTAGCAACTGAGATTGCTGATTCCGATGTCGTCGCCCCAGATCACCAGGATGTTCGGCTTGCCGTTGGGCATGGTGCGGTCCTCCTGTTCATCCCCGACTTTTCGGTCTCTGACCGACGGTATGTGGTTTTGTGGGCCGCCGGTGGACTTCACCACGCTTCTCAGCGGATATTTACCGAGGCGTTCACTTTCGTCGGACGTATTGCCTTGTTGTCCAAGCAAATATCGTCCGGCAACGCCGACACGAACATCTGTTGACCGGCAGATGGCCTCGAATCCTGGTGCAGGCTGGATATTCTGTCGGGATCGTGGGTTCGACCCGTGCCGACTGTCCGGGCGACGTCTGGGTTGCTCTGGTTGTCGCAGGAGCACTGCCGATGGCTAGGTGCGCCATTCGGCTACGAGTCGCTCGCGGAACTGTGACGCAATGGGTTCAGGGGGATCCATGAGCAGATTCACCGAGGCGATGTACGCGAACGCGCACGCAAGTACCAGGGGGATGGTGACCGGTGAACCACATGCGCCGGTGCGGCGTACCTGGGAACAGGTACACCAGCGGGCGCGTCGGGTCGCGGGCGGCCTCGCTGCGGCAGACGTAGGCCGCGGCGACGCGATCGCCATGCTGGCCGGGCTTCCGGTCGAGGTCGCCCCCACTGCCCAGGCAGTTTGGATGCGTGGCGCCAGCCTGACCATGCTGCACCAACCCACCCCTCGCACCGACCTTGTGAAATGGGCTGCGGAAACAGCCGAGGTGGTGAAAGCCATCGACACCGACACCGTTGTGCTGTCCGAGCCGTTTCTGGGTGCCGCGCCTGCGCTGGCCGAGCGCGGGCTGACCGTTGTCACCATCGAGGATCTGCTCGGTGCGGAGCCGATCGACCCGGTGCAGGTCGACGAGGACGACCTGGCGCTGTTGCAGCTGACATCGGGCTCCACAGGGCCTCCCAAAGCGGTTCAAATCACCCACCGCAATCTGTATGCCAATGCTGAGGCGATGTTCGTCGGCGCCGAGTATGACCTGGAAACCGACGTGATCATCAGCTGGCTGCCGCTGTTCCACGACATGGGGATGACCGGGTTCCTGACAGTTCCGATGTACTTCGGTGCGGAGCTGGTCAAGATCACGCCGATGGATTTCCTGCAGGACGCGTTGCTGTGGGCGAGGCTCATCGACAAGTACAAGGGCACGATGACCGCCGCGCCGAACTTCGCCTATGCACTGTTGGCCAAGCGCTTGCGTAGACAGGCCAAACCCGGCGAGCTCGACCTGTCGACGTTGCGATGGGCGCTGTCGGGTGCCGAGCAGGTCGAGCCGACCGACGTCGAGGATCTGTGCGCTGTCGGCAAGCAGTTCGGCTTGCGACCAGAAGCGATTCTGCCGGCGTACGGCATGGCCGAGACCACGGTCGCGGTTTCGTTCTCGGAGTGCAACTCCGGCCTGGTGGTCGACGAGGTGGATGCTGACATCCTGGCGACGTTGCGACGTGCGGTGCCGGCGAAGAACGGTAATCGTCGCCGGCTGGCGACACTGGGCCCGTTGCTCAGTGGGCTGGAAGCCCGCATTGTCGACGAGGACGGGAAAGTGCTTCCGGCCCGCGGTGTCGGAGTGATCCACGTCCGCGGCGAATCACTGACCCGCGGTTACACCACGGCGGCGGGATTTGTGCCGGCGCAGGACGAGCGGGGCTGGTACGACACCGGCGACCTGGGCTACCTGACGGAGAACGGCCACATCGTGGTCTGTGGCCGCGTCAAGGATGTCATCATCATGGCCGGACGCAATATCCATCCGACCGACATCGAGCGTGCGGCCGGCCGCGTCGACGGCGTGCGGCCGGGTTGCGCCGTTGCGGTGCGACTGCATTCCGGCCGTTCGACGGAGTCCTTTGCCGTCGCAGTGGAATCACACGCGTTCGATGACCATGGCGAGGTCCGCCGTATCCAGCATGACGTCGCCCATCATGTCGTCACAGAGGTCGATGCACGGCCACGCACCGTCGTCGTCCTGCCGCCGGGAGCGATCCCGAAAACACCGTCGGGCAAGCTTCGTCGGGGGTATGCGCTGTCCCTGGTCGGTCACTGACCCGCCAAAGTGCTGGCATCCTCGGTGTGCGCGGCGCACAGTTGTAGGTGGAGGTATCCGACATGTACGACAAGGATCTGACCAACAAATGGATCGTCGAGATCGAGTTCTCCGAGGACGACATCCATACCCACGCCTCGGCCCGGGCACAGCTGCGCGACGACACGATCTCCACCACCGGAGATGCCTACCGAAATCCCAGGGACCCCGGCGCGCCGATGATCGGTGAGGAGATCGCCGCGGCTCGTGCCCTCATCAATCTGGGTAGTGATCTACTGCATGCCGCATCGGCACGAATCGAACAGTCGACGCACCATCCGGTGCATCTGTACCGCTGAGCTACACGCTCGCGGGTTGCTTGGCCGGCTGGCTTTCCATCTGACGGAACAGGTCGACGTAGTACGGCATGCACTCGGCCATCGCCCGCTCGGTGGTGAACAACGGCTCGTAGCCCAGATCGCGCTTGGCCTTGGCCACCGAGAAGTAGTTGTTGAGGTAAAGCCGTTCCACCGCAAGGGGTTCGATCAACGGTTCAGGAAGACCGAACTTGAAGTGCAGCCACTGCCAGGCCATCATCGCCTTGTGCACCAGACGCCCTGACACCCGGAAGGTGGGCAGCGGACGCCCGCACGCGGCGAGCACCGGCCGAGCGAACTCGAACATGTTGACGGGCTCGCCATCGTTGATGAAGTAGGCCTGGCCGGGTGCGGTGCCACCGGGGACCAGATGCTGGCCGGCCAGGATGAACCCGTGGATCAGGTTGTGCACGTAAGAGTTGTCCAGCTTGATGTTCTTGTTGCCGACAAGCACCTTGACGTGCCCGGCGAGCACATTCTCGAACACCTTCCGGAACATGGTCTGATCGCCGCGGCCCCAGATACCGCTGGGCCGGATCGCGCACGTGAGCATGTCGTGCTTGCCGTTCTCGCCGAGCACGAACTTCTCGGCAACGACCTTGGTCTCGGTGTACAGGTCGTTGAACCGGGCGGTGTACGGCATGGTCTCATCGCCGTTGACGATGTCCTGCCCGCCCATTACCACGCTGTTGGATGCGGTGTAGACGAAACGCTTGACGCCCGCTTCCTGCGCCGCGTGCACGAGGTTCTTGGTGCCCTCGACGTTGACGGCGAAGCTGCGCTGCCGGTACTCCTCGGTGACCGAGGCGCCGCCCATCAGGTCGATGATGGCCGCGGTGTGGATGATCGTGTCGATGTCCTTGACGGCTGTGGCCACGGTCTGCTTGTCGCAGATGTCGCCCTCGATGACCTCAAGGCCGGCATGGTCGCCCAGTGGTGACGGCGCGCGGTCGAAGGAGCGCACCGTGTATCCGCGGTCGAGCAGTTCGGTCACCAGGTTGGCGCCGACGAAGCCGGAGCCGCCGGTAACCAGGACGCGGCCGAGTTCAGTGGTCAGAGATGGGTCACCCATGACGGGCAGCTTAACTGAAACAGGTTCCAGTTTCGAGCGTGATCGAGAAAAATAGTTGCTGGATCAATCTTCTTCGGGCTCGCGCGCAGCCAGCGCCTGCTCGACCCGCTGCCGTGCTCCGGCTAAGTGCTCTTCGCATCGTTGTGCCAGCTTCTCGCCTCGCTCCCAGAGGGTTAGCGAAGCATCGAGGTCCAACCCGCCCTGCTCCAACTGGTGCACTACGGCGATCAGTTCGTCGCGGGCCTCTTCGTAGCCCAGTTCACTAATAGGCTTCATACTCACATCCCCCTATTCGCTGCCGTCGCTGACAGCCGAGATCACCCCGTCGGACACCCGGACCCGCAATCGGGTGCCGTTCGGTGCGTCGGCCACCGTACGCAGAACTGTTGGCGCCCCTGACGCCGGGACCGCCTGGACCACCGCATAGCCGCGGGCCAGGGTGGCCGCCGGGCCGAGCGCGGTCAGCCGCGCCGACAGGTGGCCGACGGTGTCGGCTTCCGCGGCGATCAGTCGCGTGATGTCACGTTGGGCGGTGGTCCTGGCCCGCGTGATCTCGTCGGCGCGTGCGGTGAGCGCCGCCAGGGGTTGCGCGAGTACCGGGCGGCTGCGTACCTGCTCCAGGTGGTGCTGCTCGCGGTGCACCCAGTTGCGCAGCGCGCGTGCGCTGCGCCGGTGCAGATCGGTGATCAAAGCCTGTTCGGCAACCGCGTCGGGAACGATCCGCTTGGCCGCGTCGGTCGGGGTGGCCGCGCGCAGGTCGGCGACGAGATCGGACAGGGGAGTGTCGGGTTCGTGGCCGATCGCACTGACCACCGGAGTGCGGCAGGCGACGATGGCCCGGCACAGCGTCTCGTCGGAGAACGGCAGCAGGTCCTCGACGCTGCCGCCGCCGCGGGCCAGGACGATGACGTCGACGTCGGGCATGGCGTCAAGCGCTCCTAGAGCTTCTACGAGCTGCGGCACCGCGTTGGGACCCTGAACGATCGTGTTGCGGATCGCGAAGCGCACCGCGGGCCAGCGGGTGGTGGCGACCGTCGTCACGTCCCGTTCGGCGGCCGAGGCGCGGCCGGTGATCAGGCCGATGGTGTTGGGCAGGAACGGGATCGGCCGTTTGAGTCGCGGGTCGAATAGTCCTTCGGCCTCCAGCAGCCGGCGCAGCCGCTCGATCCGGGCCAGCAGCTCACCGATGCCGACCGCGCGAATCTCACTGACCCGCAACGAGAATGTGCCGCGGCCCGTGTAGAAATTGGGCTTGCCACAGATGATCACCTGGGCGCCCTCGGACAGCTTGACCGGGGCGTTGCGCACGAGATCGCGCGGGCAGGTCAGCGTCAGGGACATATCGGCCGCCGGATCCCGCAGCACCATGAAGACGGTTTTGGAATCAGGGCGGATCTTGAGCTCGGTCAGCTGGCCCTCGACCCACACGGTGCCGAGCCGGTCGATCCACTTGGCGACGCGGGTCGCCACAGCGCGGACCGGCCAGGGGTTCTCCGGCGACTGGCCCGGTTCGGTCACTTCGCGGTCGCGCGCGTGATCCTGTTGGCGAGCAACGTGACGAACGGTGCCCGGGCCCGGCCGTTCTCCTCGTAGGCCAGCAGTGCCTCAAGGTCGGCCACCCGCAGCGACGCCAGCCGGGCGCGCAGCTGAGCCAGCGTCAGCGCGTCGTACCCGAGGTCACCAGCGATGTCTGGCGTCCCTCCCGAGCCGGAGCCACGTGCGGCCTTGCCGTTGGTCGAACCGGCCGACTCGGGCTCCCCGGTGCTGTACAGCGCGAACCGTCCCTCGGTGCGCCGGTCGCCGTCGGTGGACGGAGTTTCCCCGGCCGTCTCGCCGTTGAGGTCGGAGTCGAGATCCTCGTCGAAGGTGGCCCACTCGGGCTGCTCGTCCTTGGGCGGAAACAGCTGCTCGAGCGTTTCGTCGCCCTTGACCACCAACTCGGCAAGGTTCTGCTGGACGTGCATGACGAGGTTGGCCGCCTGGCTGGCCACCGTCATGGGATAGGTCAGGATGGTTTGGGGCAGCTTGCGGGTTTCCTCGATCGCGGTCGCCGCCGCGCCCACCAGCAGCCGGACCCCGTACGGTGCAGTTCCCATGAGCACCAGACTAGCCACAGCCACGGCTGGCTCCGTTGCGTTGTCGCCCCGTACCCTGGAGACATGCCGCCGACAATCAACATGGGTATCCCGGGTGCCACCAGCTCGGTGAGGTCAGGCGGCGGTTCGCAAGCCTCCGGCAAACGGGTCCTGCTGGCCGAGCCACGCGGATACTGCGCCGGTGTGGACCGCGCTGTCGAGACCGTGGAACGCGCACTCGAGAAGCACGGCGCCCCGGTCTATGTGCGCCACGAGATCGTGCACAACGTGCACGTCGTCGAAACGCTCGCCAAGGCCGGCGCCGTCTTCGTCGAAGAGACCAGCGAGGTGCCCGAAGGGGCCATCGTGGTGTTCTCGGCACACGGCGTCGCACCGACGGTTCACGTCGAGGCCGCCGCACGCAATCTGAGGACGATCGACGCCACCTGCCCGCTGGTCACCAAGGTCCACAACGAGGCCAAGCGGTTCGCCCGCGACGACTACGACATCCTGCTGGTCGGCCACACCGGGCACGAGGAGGTCGTTGGCACCGCCGGCGAGGCGCCTGACCACGTCCAGGTGGTCGACAACCCGGACGCGGTCGACAACGTCACCGTGCGCGACGAGAACAAGGTGATCTGGCTGTCGCAGACCACGCTGAGTGTCGACGAGACCATGGAGACCGTGCGGCGGCTGCGCGAGAAGTTCCCGACGCTGCAGGATCCGCCGAGTGACGACATCTGCTACGCCACCCAGAACCGCCAAGTCGCGGTCAAGGCGATGGCACCCGAATGTGAGCTGGTGATCGTGGTCGGCTCGAAGAACTCATCCAACTCGGTTCGGCTGGTCGAGGTGGCGCTCGGTGCGGGATCCGACGCCGCCCACCTGGTCGACTACGCCGAGGACATCGATCCGGGCTGGCTGGAGGGCGTCACCACGGTGGGCGTCACCTCTGGGGCATCGGTGCCCGAGGTGCTGGTGCGCGGTGTGCTCGAACGGCTTGCCGACTACGGCTACGGGACAGTGCAGCCGGTGACCACCGCCAACGAGACATTGGTGTTCGCGCTGCCGCGAGAGATCCGTCCGCCGCGCGCCTGATCCCGCGTTGACGCGTTGACTGAAGCCGGGCCGCGGCCCGGCTTCAATCGTCGTACGGCCTCAGTCGTCGTACGGCCTCAGTCGTCGTACTCCCAGGAGTGCCGTCCCCGGGCCGCTGACCGCGGTCGCGTCCGGTGCTCCACTCGGTGATCCTCGTCGTCAGAACCGCGGTACCGCACCCGTGACACCGGATGGTGCGTCGACCGGCCGGAACCGGTGGGCGGATCGAACGATTCCTCGAACGGCTGATAATCGTCGAATCGACGACGCTGGCGCTGCGGGCGCTCACGTGGGGTTTCGAACGCGCCGGCCTCACGTCGCTCGGGCGGAGGTTGCTTGCGCGGTTCGCGGGGCTGGGTGCGTACCCGCCGGCGCGGCTCGCCGGCGCCGGGCTCGGCCGAGCGCGGGGGCCTGGGCCGCCGTGGTCGCTCGGGAATCGCGCCGTCCAGTTCGTTGCCGGGATCACCGGCGGCCGCACGGCTCGGACGGGGCCGAGGCGGAGCGGTGCGCTTGGTCGGTCTGCGCTCGCCCCGGGGCCGCCCGGCAGCTGCTCCGGCCGCCGCTGCTGCGGCGGTGCCGGGTTCTGCGCCGGCCGGACGTCGCCGTGGCGGCCGTTCGGAGGGGCGACGGCGCGGCGGGGCTTCCGCGGCGGGATCGTGCTCGGCGGTCCAGCCCCGGCGCATCGACGCCGTGGCCGGTTTGCGGAGCACCAGCCCGGAAAGTTTCTCTGTGACAGATGACACAATTCCCGCAACAGCCGTCGCCTTGGCCGTTTCGGCCCCCGTGGCCGTCCCGGACGCGTCGTCGGTTTCCGCCGTGCGCGATGTCAGGCTGACGTACCACCGGCCCAGGCCGATCAGCAGCACCGTGGCCGAGAGGAACAGCATCAGCGGGAAGCGCTCGATCAGGGGATATCCACAATTGATGGCCAGGTCTTTCGCACCCTGCAGCTCGCCCCCGTGGAACAGGAAATACGACCCGGGTACCGCGACGAACAGGATCAACGGGGGCTGGATCACCGCGGTGAACAGCCCGGCCTGTTGAACGGCCAGAACAGCCAGGATGCAACCGAGGGAATAGCAGATCGCGAACACCGAACTGAGCTCTCGATCACCCGAACCGGCGTCGAAAGCAAAGCCGATCGCGGTAGCCGTGATCGCCAAAAGGACAGCTCCCCACCACGGCACACCGGCGAATCGCGGGTGTACAGAGCGATGGTCAGCCGGCACTGCCGACTGTGCGCGCTGTCCTGACACACGTTGACCGTACCGGCTCTCTCTGGCCGCGTGCTGCCAGCTCGCGCTGGCGTGCCGGTCACACCGGCCTAGACTCTCTTCTCTGTGAGCCTGAACCTGGGAATCGTCGGTTTGCCCAACGTCGGAAAGTCGACTCTGTTCAATGCCCTGACGCGTAACGACGTGTTGGCGGCCAACTACCCGTTTGCGACCATCGAGCCCAATGAGGGCGTGGTGCCGTTGCCCGACCCCCGGCTCGACAAGCTCGCCGAGATCTTCGGCTCGGAGAAGACGGTGCCGGCGCCGGTGACGTTCGTCGATATCGCCGGCATCGTCAAAGGCGCATCCGAGGGCGCCGGCCTCGGCAACAAGTTCCTCGCCAACATCCGTGAATGCGACGCCATCTGTCAGGTGGTCAGGGTGTTCGCCGACGACGACGTGATCCACGTCGACGGCCGCGTGGATCCGCGCTCGGACATCGAGGTGATCGAGACCGAGCTGATCCTGGCCGACATGCAGACGCTGGAGAAGGCGGTGCCACGGCTGGAGAAGGAAGCCCGCAACAACAAGGAACGTAAGCCGGTGCTGGATGCCGCGGTCGCGGCCCAGGCGGTTTTCGATGACGGAAAAACGCTGTTCTCGACCGGCAAGGACTGGTCGGTGCTCCGTGAGCTCAACCTGATGACCACCAAGCCGTTCCTGTATGTGTTCAACGCCGACGAATCGGTACTCACCGATGAGGCCAAGCAGGCCGAGCTGCGTGCACTGGTGGCCCCGGCCGACGCGGTGTTCCTGGACGCCAAGATCGAATCGGAGCTGATCGAGCTCGACGACGAGTCCGCCCAAGAGCTGCTGGAGTCGATCGGGCAGACCGAGCGCGGCCTGGACGCGTTGGCCCGCGCCGGTTTCCACACCCTGCGACTGCAGACCTATCTGACGGCGGGGCCGAAGGAATCACGCGCCTGGACCATCCACCAGGGCGACACCGCACCCAAGGCGGCCGGCGTCATCCACACCGACTTCGAGAAGGGCTTCATCAAGGCCGAGGTGGTCTCGTTCGACGATCTCGTCGAGGCCGGGTCGATGGCCGCGGCCAAGGCCGCCGGCAAGGTCCGCATGGAAGGCAAGGACTACGTGATGGCCGACGGGGACGTGGTGGAGTTCCGGTTTAACGTTTAACGTCAATAACGTAAGGCGTTATATAATGCTCTGGTGATCAGATCGTTTGGTGACAGGGACACCGAGCAGATCTGGCACGAGCGGTACGTCAAGGGCGTGGACCCGACGCTCCAACGCGCAGCACTGAGGAAGCTGGAGCTGATCCATGCGGCGAAGGTCGTTGAGGATCTTCGAATCCCTCCGGGCAATCGCTTGGAGCGACTCGTCGGCGACCGTCGTGGGCAGCACAGCATCCGGGTGAACGCGCAATGGCGTATCTGCTTCGTCTGGAGAGAAGGAGGTGCGGAGGATGTCGAACTCGTCGACTACCACTGAGAGTGATCTGATCGAGCCGATCCATCCAGGGGAGATCCTGATGGAGGACTTCATCGAGGGCTTCGGGATCACGCAGAACAAGCTGGCCGTGTCCATCGGGGTTCCACCGCGTCGGATCAACGAGATCGTGCACGGTAAGCGCGGTATTACTGCCGACACGGCGATCCGTCTCGCGCGATACTTCGGAACTTCCGAAGAGTTCTGGATGAACCTTCAGTCGCACTACGAATTGCGGACCGAGCGGCGCGCGCTGAGGGACCAGGTCGCCGCGATCACTCCGCTGACGAGGGCATAGTCAAATGACGGAAAGCCTTACGTGCCAATGGGAACTGATCCGCGATGTCGTGCAACGCTCCACCGGTCCCTGCGCCATTGCGTCGGTCGACGCAGAGGGCGGCCCGACGGTCACCCCGATCGGCACCGTGTTCCTGCGCGATGACTGCACCGGCTTCTACTTCGACCAGTACACCGAACGCCTTGCGGAGAACCTCGATCGGACCCCGCGCATCTGCCTGATGGCGGTCGACAACGGCCTGGCCTTCTGGCTTCGCTCCTTGCTGGCCGGGCGGTTTCGCAAAGCCATCGGCGTCCGCCTCTACGGAACCGCTGGCCCTCGCCGCGCGGCGTCTGCCGAGGAACTCGACGCGGTCCGCCGGCGTGTCCGTCTCACTCAATGGACCAAAGGCGGACGGGCGCTCTGGTCGGACTTCAGCCACGTGCGCGATCTGACGTTCAGTGAAGCGCGATTCGTGCGGTATCCGGGCATGATGCCGGAAATCCACTGCCGCTGACGTGGATTCGCATGGTCCGTCGACGCAACTGGCGCACTGATGTAGGGCTCAGCCGGGCGCCGAAAGTGAAGAAGTGTGCGAGATTTTCGTGAAATCTCGTCATCTTCTTCACTTTCGCTCACGGTGTCGCCGTCATCCGAGATCGGAGATGATCGCCCGAACTGCGTGATCGATACCCGCGGCCGTGTCAACGCAGCCTCAATCGTGTCTATCCGTACATGTACGGCAGCAATCTCAGCGCTGAGACGGTGCGCGAGCGTGGTCTTGCCTACTCCCGGGAGGCCCGATAGGGCGATCAGCGTCGGTGTGGACTTTCGGATGACCATCGTCTCGATGGTATGAGTCCTCAGTTCGACGTGTGACCCCGTGTTAGCGTGAATGACGTGGCGGCGATGCCTGCCACGTTCTGCGCTTCCAGGTGAAAGATCGCCTGAATCATTGCGGAGAGGTCTGAGCTGATCAGGACATGTCCGAATGGGGTGTGGTGCCTTCCGGCGCGCCAACTCCATTGCGCCGGTGGCCATACCGGTTGACGAAAGGACATGACAGTGGCCAACAAGGACGAGAAGAACCTCAAGCAGGTCCTCGACAAGATCGCGGGGATGGATGAGCCTGCGCGGGGCGTCATGCAGCGGATGCACGACGTGATCGTCGCTGCCGCACCCGAACTCAAGCCCCGCATCTGGTACGGCATGCCCGGTTATGCCAGGTCTGCGAGCAGCCCCGTCCTCGTGTTCTTCCGCAATGACGAGCTGATGAGCCTTGGGGTGAGCGAGAAAGCCACGCTCAACCCCGCGGGAGGCAGGGACGGACTATTGATTCCCGCTGCCTGGTACTTCGATGACCTGGACGACGTCACCGAGCAGCGTGTCGCCGAGATCGTCCGGGCGGCGATCGAGTGACAGGTAGTCCGAACTAGTTGATGATCTCGCCGCGGTGGTCGGCGTGGATTGCGGCGAGCCGGTCTCGCCACATCTGGAGATCTTCGGGTGTCAGTCGAGTCCAATCTGTCACCTCACCGACGATCCGGAGCGGCGCCGCGCTGCGATAGGACCGAGTGGGATTGCCGGGGAATTTCTTGTCGGTGACGTTGGGGTCGTTCTCGAAATCCCCGGTCGGTTCCACGAGATAGACGCGCGGGACTCCGTCGCCGGCAGCGAGTTCGGCGGCGAGCCCCGCGCCGTCGCGCAACGCGGTGAAATAGATGTGGTTCATCACGACCTCGGGCCGGTAGTTGGAACGGAAGCCGGCGGTGAGGAGATCGCCCACCCGCAGTTCAGCCTTGGTGCCGTGAAAGAACGGTCCGTCGTCCAGTGCCCCGCCCATCTCCCCAGGCTACAAAGGTCGTGGCCTGGGGGATGTCGGTGCACTCATCTAGCGTGCGCGGCATGCCGCTTGTATCGATCCGCATCATCACTGCCGATGTGAAGCGTCTCGTCGCTTTCTACGAGACAGTCACCGGAGCCGAGGCCGTCTGGGCCAACGAACTGTTCGCTGAGGTTCCCACGCCCGTTGGCACACTGGCCATCGGTAGCGATAAGACGGTGCCCCTCTTTGGCGTCGGGTCCGCTGAGCCGGCGGCGAATCGAAGCGCCATCGTCGAGTTCATCGTCGACGACGTGGATGCCGAGTACGAGCGGCTGCGAGCGCACCTGTCCGACGTTGTCACCGAGCCGACCACGATGCCGTGGGGCAACCGGGCGCTGCTTTTCCGGGACCCCGACGGAAACCTCGTCAATTTGTTCACTCCCGTCACCGACGAGGCGCGTGCCAAATTCGGAGTGTGACGCCCAGATGATCCGCCTCAGTCGGCGATCACCGAAATCTCATCGCCCAACCGGTAGCCGGCGGTCAGCGGCAATTCGTCGCCGCTCCAGAATGAGCCGGGATCGAACCAGTTGTAGCGCTTTTCGGTGGAGAGCAGGCCCATCTCCTCATAGGTGATGGCCACGGTCTCTGCGCAGTAGGCGGTTTCCAACCCAACCTGGCGGGTGCGGGCCTTCTTGCGCTCGGCCGACTCGCGAACCCTGCTGTGTACGAAGGGAATTCCACGGGTGAAGTCGCTGACTACCGGTACCCGTCCACGCAGCCAGCGCCCGGTCAGCCGTGCCGTGGTGGGGAAGGCGGTGCCGTTCATCCGGGCGATCACTTTGAGGAGCTGATCCTCCTGCTCGCGGGACGCGAACGGGGTGAGCTGACGCAACCAGCAGCGCTGCCCGTAGGAATTCTCCCAGCGTTCGACGGCCTGGCGCGCATCGTTGAGTTGGACTCCGCGATGGTTGGTGCCGGTCCACATGTCGAGCAGCTTGTCGCCGAGCTCGGCGTGCCAGATCAGCGGCGGCAGGTCGTCGATCGCCACGGTCATCCCGACGTGGTTGACCGGGCTGTTGGTCAGGGTCTGGATTGCCCGGTCCGGCCCGGACCCACCGCGGAACAGCCAGATATCGCCAGTGCGGGTCTCCTCCAGTGCCTTGGTCAGTGACACCGTATTCGCTTTCACGACCGCAGCTTAGGCACACTTTGAGCATGCGGAGCATCTGGAAGTGGGTCGGGATGGCCGGTGTCGCCGGCGTCGTGGCGGGTGGGGTCATGGTGGCGCGGGATCAGCGCCGTCGCAAGGCCTACACGCCGCAGGACATCCGGGAGCGGCTCCACCAGCGGTTGGCCGAGGCCGAGCACGGCGAACCGAAGCGCTGACTCCTACTGCATCAACTCGGCAATGTCGGTGGGTATCGGTGCGACCGGCTCGCGGCGCACGCCGTGGTGCGGTGACCACACCAGGTTCACCCGCAGCGCCGGGTCGAGATCGGGGTAGTCGGAACGGATGTGGCAGCCCCGGGTCTCACGTCGTTCCAGCGCACACTCGAGCGTGGCGCGGGCGGAAAGCACTGCGGACCGGAGGTCGAAGGCGTGCGCCAGGTCCGCGAAGCCGCTGATGTCGGTGTGCACACCCACGCCGGCGATGCGCGCCTCGATCTCCCCGAGCGCTGCCAATCCGGAGAGCAGGCCGGTCTCGTCTCGGACCACTCCGGCGTGCTCGGTCATCAGGTTGCGCACCGCACGCTGCAACCCGCGGATGTTCTCACCGCCATCGGCGGCCAGCAGTCGGTCGACTCGCGCCTCAGCTTCACGGACCGCCGCCAGTGAGCGACGCTGGGCGGTGAGCCGCGCCGAGTAGTCGGCTGCGGCTTGCCCGGTCAGCCGGCCGTAGACCATCACCGCGATCAAGGAGTTTCCGTCCAGCAGGCCCGCGCCGTGCAATCCGGTGGTGGCTTCGCCGGTGACGAACAGCCCGTCGACCTCGGTGCCGTGGTCCTGGGGCCGGACCGCGACCCCGCCCAACGAGTAGTGCGCGGTCGGGGCCACCTCGATCGGGTCCCGGGTGACGTCGCGCCCCTGGAGCTCCAACACGGTCTGGTACACCTGCGGCAGTCGGGTCATGACCTTCTCGGCAGGCAGATGCGACAGGTCCAGCCAGACCCCGCCGGTCCGGGTACCGCGCCCCGCCGTGATCTCGGCGTAGGACGCCATCGCGGCCCGGTCCCGACTGGTGCGCTCCATGCGTTCGGGGTCGTATCGGGTCATGAACCGTTCGCCGACGGTGTTCAGTAGTAAACCGCCCTCTTCGCACACCGAATCGCTGATCAGTGTCCCTGCCGCGTTTTCGGGACCGAGTAAGCCGAATGGCCGGAACTGCACCAGTTCGGCGTCTCGCAATCCGGCGCCCGCCTCGGCGGCGAGGCGGAACGAGTCGCCGGTGTTCTCGTCCCGGCGGGCCGATGTCCGGCGCCAGATCCGGGTGTGGCCACCTGTCGCCAGGACCACCGCGTCGGCATGCACGAGATACCGTGCGCCGTCGACGAGATCGAAGCCGTAGGCGCCGAAGACCGCTCCGTCGTTCACCAGGATCTGAGTCACATAAACCGTCGGGAGGATCGGGATCCCGAGCCGGACCGCGTGTTCACGCAGGACGCGTTGCACTTCGCCGGCGTCGGCCTTGCGCCGGTACGGATGGGTCCCGGTGGCCCGTCCTGCGTCGTGACGCTCGAAGCGCATGCCGAAGCGCTCCAGGTCGTGGATGCCTTGGGCGGCGCCCTGGGCGACCCGCTGCACGGTGCGTGGATCGGCCAGCAGGCGGCTTTCCAGCAGGGTGTCGGCCGCGTGCTGTTCCCAGCCGTTGCCGGTGTCCAGCGCCGCGTTGATCCCGCTGAGGGTCAGACCGGTGTGATCGTCATCCGGTGTGTGCTTGCCCACTGCCGTGACCGCCACGCCGGCCTCGGCGAGTTCGATGGCCACTCGCAACCCGGCACCCCCGACCCCCACCACCAGGACAGACGTGGCGAGCTGATGTTCGCGGGGTGACATGGAATCTCCTGGGGCAGACGACTGGTTAGAAGTACCGACCGGGCGGCGTCACGGTTTGTGACAATCCCGGTAGATTTCTCGCCAGCCGTGCACATCCGTGCCGCCCAGCCCTGCCAGGAGCCGTACGCATGAGTGCCAGCCCGTTGCCCAACCTGGTTGGCAGGCAACGCGAGTGCACGCAGTTGACCGACCTGCTCAGCGGGCTGCGCCGGGGTGAATCGGCGGTAGCGGTGATCCGGGGCGAGGCCGGCATCGGGAAATCGGTGTTGTTGGACTTCGTGGCGGCCCAGGCCTCGGGGATGACCGTGACCACCGCCCGCGGGATCGAGGCGGACATGGAACTCGCCTATGCCGGCCTGCACCAACTGTGCGCACCGTTCCTCGGCACGGTCGATGCGCTGCCCGAGCCGCAGCGGGATGCGCTGCGGGTCGCCTTCGGGTTGGCCGCCGGTGATCCGCCGGATCGGTTCCTGGTCGGCCTGGCGGTTCTGACCCTGCTCACCCGGGCCTCAGAGACAAAGCCCGTACTGGTCATCGTCGACGACGCCCAGTGGCTGGATCAGGTGTCCGTGCTGACGTTGGAGTTCGTGGCGCGCCGGCTGTTGGCCGAGGCCGTCGCGATGGTCTACTCCGTGCGCGATCCAGAGGGCCAGGCGGTCCTCAAGAACCTGCCTGAACTGCGGCTGGGAGGTCTCGAGCCGGCAGCGGCCGGTGAACTGCTGGAGGCCGCGGTGGAGGGGCGGCTCGAGGAGCGCGTACGCGATCGGCTGGTCGCCGAGACCTCCGGCAATCCGCTCGCGCTGCTTGAGCTCTACCGCGGCAGCAGTGCCGCTGAGCTCGCCTACGGCGTGGAGGCGGGGACTGCGACGGCCCGCGAATCGGTGTCGAGTCGCATAGAACAGGGCTTCGCCGACCGGATCCAGATGCTGCCGGCGCCGACCCGAACGCTGCTTTTGATCGCGGCGGCGGAGCCGATCGGGGAGGCCCGGCTGTTGGTGCGCGCGGCCGAGGCGATGGACATCGCGCCCGATGCCGCGCCCGCCAAGGCGGCCGGTCTGATCGAATTCGGCGAGTCCGTCCGGTTCCGCCACCCGCTGGTGCGCTCGGCGGTGTACCGGCAGGCCGATCCCGAGGAGCGCCGGGCAGTCCACCGGGCCCTGGCGGCCGTCACCGACCCGGTTCTCGATCCGGACCGCTGCGCCTGGCACGCGGCGGAGGCCGCCGATGGGCCCGACGAGGAGGTCGCGGCGGGCTTGGACCACGCGGCGGGCCGGGCGCGGCAGCGCGGTGGGATGGCGGCCGAGGCGGTCCTGCTGGAGCGCGCCACCGAGCTGACCCCGGACCTCTGGCAGCGCGGGCGGCGGGCGCTCGCGGCGGCCGAAGCACATTTCTCGGCCGCCTCCCCGGATCGCGCGACCGAGTTGGCCACCCTGGCCAGCTTGTGCCCGCTCGACCCGTTGGACCAGGCCCGGCTGGCACGTCTGCGGGCCCGAATCCTGTTCGGCCGCAGTCGCAGTGACGAAGCGGCTCCATTGCTGCTCGACGCCGCCGCGCAATTCGCGGCCGCCGGGTCGCCACTGGCCCGCGAGACCTATCTGGAGGCGATCAGCGCGACAGTCTTCGCCGGCCGGGTCCACGGAGCCGCCGGCGCCAAGGCCGCGGCGGTCGCCGCCCGGGCTTCCGGCGCTCCGCCGTCGAACTCCGAGGCCGCCGACCTGCTGTTGGACGGCGTCGCCACCCTGCTGGCCGACGGCTATGAGACCGGTGTGCCGGCATTGCGCCGGGCCTTCGAACCGTTCGCGCAGGAGGACCTGCACAGCCGTGAGGCGACGATGCGATGGCTGCTGCTCGTGCCGGTCGCGCTGGAATCGTTCATCCACTACGGGTGGGATCTGCCCGCGTGGGACACCTTCGCCACCCGGGCGGTGAGGCTCGCCCGTGACATCGGTGCGCTCGGGGCGTTGCCGCCGGCGCTGATCTACCTGGGTGGCGTCTACATCCACCATGGCGACTTCGCCACGGCCGCCCGCATGATCGACGAGGCCGACGCGATCTCCACCGCGACCGGACAAACCCCACACGCCTACGCCTCGCTGGTGCTGGCCGCGTGGCGCGGTGAGGAGGATGCCGCTGCCGGCCCGATCGCGGAGGCCAAAGCCCGTGCTGCCCAACACGGCGAGGTCTCGCTCCTGGGGGTCACCGGCTATGTCCAGGGAGTGCTGTACAACGGCCTGGCGCGGTACGACGAGGCACTCGCGGTGGCCCGGGCGGGCATCGAGCACGACGGCTACAACTTCACCGGGCTGTCGTTGGTCGAGCATGTCGAGGCCGCGGTGCGGTGTGGCGAGCTCGGGGCGGCCCAGACATCGCTCGATCGTCTGGTTGAACTGACGCGCGCGGCCGGTTCCGGCTGGGCACGTGGCGTCAGCGCGCGCAGCCGAGCCCTGCTCGCCGACGATGACGAGGCGGACGCGCTGTACCGCACGGCCATCGAGGAACTTGCCCGCGACCGCGTGGTCGTCGAGGTGGCACGCACCCACCTGCTCTACGGCGAGTGGTTGCGCCGGAACCGTCGGCGGGCACTGGCGCGGGAACACCTCCGCACCGCACACCAGATGTTCGATGGCATGGGAGCCACGGCGTTCGCCGAACGGGCGCGGCGCGAACTGCTGGCCACCGGTGAGCACGTGCGAAGCCGGGAAGCCGGGCCGACGACCAGCCTGACCCCGCAGGAGGCGCAGATCGCCGCGTTGGCCGCCGCCGGAATGACCAACCCGAAGATCGGCGCGGAGCTCTTCCTCAGCCCACACACCGTGGAATGGCACCTGCGCAAGGTGTACACGAAGCTCGGCATCAGCTCCCGCCGCGAGCTGCCTGGTGCCCTGGCACCTTCGGGCTAGCCCCGCTACGTAGCCGGCCCGCGTAGTCCCGTGGTGCACAGCCCACGGACTCGACCACGCAGTTCCGTGGCGCGACGGAGGCCCCGTGGCATCCAGGGTGGAGGCATGTCGACACCGGATGAACTGGGCATGGCTCTCGACATCTTTCTCACCCATCGCACGCGGCTGTTCGGTATCGCCTACGGAGTTACCGGAGAGACCTGTGGCGCCGAAGACCTGGTCCAGGAGGCCTGGCTGCGGTGGCAGCGCACGGACCGCGCGATCGTGGAGAACCCGGCCGCATTTCTGACCACCACCACGACGAACCTCGCGATCAACGTCATCCAGTCGGCCCGGCACCGCTACGAAGCACCGACCGCGTCGCCATTGGACTACCTGGTCGACACCGGCGACGACGAGCCCGTGTCGCGGACCGAACAGACCGCTCTGGTCGAGGAGCTGCTGGCGCTGCTGATGGCCAGGTTGACGCCAGGGGAGCTGGGCGCCTACGTGCTGCGCAGAGGGTTCGACTATGCGTACGTGGACATCGCCGCGTTGCTGCGGACCAGTGTCGCCAACGCGCGGCAACTGGTTCGCCGGGCCCAGACCCGCCTCGACACCGGTGAGCGCGTCTCAGCAGTCCGGATTGCCGCGCACCGCCGTCTTGCCGCCGCGTTCCTGCAGGCCGCGCGCACCGGTGATCGGCGGGATCTGGAGCACATCCTCGCCGGCGGCTACGCCGCCTCCCGAGCCGCATGAGTCCCGATACCTCAGGCCGGTTGGCCTGGACCGTCGAGACGCCTCGTGTCGAGGAGATGGCGCGACTCGACGGAACGCGGGGACGGCTTGTCGGCCGGCGATGGGAGCGCACGGCCCTCGACGACATGGTCACGGCGGTGGCGGGCGGTCGCAGTGCAGCACTGGTCCTGCGGGGAGAAGCCGGCATCGGCAAGACCGCGTTGCTCGACTACGTGGGCGACCACGCGCCCGCATGCCAGGTGGTGCGCGTCGCGGGGATCGAGGCGGAGGCAGAGCTGGCTTTCGGCGGGTTGAACCGGCTGTGCGAGCCCTTCCGGAAACATTTCGACCGGCTACCTGTCCCACAGCGGTCGGCGCTCGAAACGGCGTTCGGGCTCAGCGCGGGCACTCCCGCGGACCGGTTCCTCGTCGGACTGGCAGTCCTGAGCCTGTTGGCGGAAGCGGCGGCGCGGCAGCCCGTGGTGTGTTTGATCGACGATGCGCAATGGTTGGACCGGATTTCCGCTCAGACCTTGTCGTTTGTCGGTCGCCGGCTGCTGGCCGAGCGGGTGGTGCTGCTCTTCGCAGTACGCGAGCCCGTAGTGGGCGATGCCCTGGCGGATCTACCTGCGCTGCGGATCGAGGGCCTGGGCGGTCACGACGCCCGGACTCTGCTGGCACGGGGCTGCCCGGGCCGCGTCGACGACCGGGTGCTCGATCGTATTCTGGCCGAATCCCGGGGGAATCCACTTGCGCTCCTGGAACTTCCACGTGAGGTGACGGCTGCGCAGGTGGCCGTGTGGACCGACCGGATCGACGACCAACCGCTGGCCGGCCAGATCGAGAAGGGTTTCTTGCGTCGCCTTCGTTCGTTGTCACCGGGGGCCCAGCTTCTGGTGCTGCTCGCCGCGGCTGATCCGGTGGGAGATGCTGCGTTGTTGCGCCGCGCGGCCGTGGAGTTGAACATCGACACCGTCGCCGCCGGCTCCGAAGCTCAGGCGGGCGAGCTACTCACCATCGGCACGATGGTCCGGTTCCGGCATCCGCTGGTGCGCTCGGCGGTATACAAATCGGCGACGACACTGCAGCGCCGGCAGGTGCACCGGGCGTTGGCTGAGGCGACGGACCCCGAACACGACCCCGATCGACGTGCGTGGCACTTGGCAAGTGCGGCAGGTCAGCCCGATGAAGGTGTGGCCGCAGGCCTCGAGCTGGCGGCTGCCCGCGCCCGCGCACGCGGTGGTGCTGCCGCGGCGGCCGCATTTCTCGACCGTTCCGCCGAACTCACGCCTGATCCGCGTCGTCGTGGCTCCCGGTCGCTGGCAGCAGCGCAGGCCAAGAGCGAGGCAGGCGAGTTCGGTGAGGCTCTCGAACTTCTCGACGACCTCGCGGCGCTGCCGTTGACCCAGCGTGAGCATGCCCTCGCCGAACTCGTGCGTGGGCGAAGTCTCTTCTCGTTCCGGAGCGCGAGCGCGGGTCTGCCCTCACTCCTCGGCGCGGCCAAACAGCTTGAGCCACTTGACTCGGCGTTGGCAACCGAGACCTACCGTGATGCCCTCTACGCCGCCCTCACCGCCGGCAGATTGCCTGACGAGGTCGGGGTGGAGCAGGTGGCGGCTGCGATCCTCGCGATGCGGCGGCCCGCGGACCCGGCTTGCTCAGATCTGCTCCTGGAAGGCGTTTCCCGGATCACGGTTGCGGGTTACGCGCAGGGGGCGCCGCTGGTTCACCGTGCCCTCGCGGCCTATCGAACAGGAGGGTTCTCCCCAGCGGATGGGTTGGGCTGGCTGCCCTTGGCGTGCCGATTGGCGCACAACACTTGGGAATTCGACGCCTGGTCCACGCTGTCGGCCAGGTTGGTCGAGCTTGCTGTGGACGCCGGCGCACTTGCCGTCCTGCCGTCGGCGCTGCTGCTGCGGTTGTCGAACCGCGTTTATGCGGGCGACCTGGCCGCGTCCGACGCGCTGGTCGCTCAGGCCGCAACGTTGGGCGAGGTCACCGGAAGCAGTTTCTTCGCGCACTACGGCGCCATGGTCGTCGAACCGTGGCGAGGCGACGAGACGCGCACGATGCAAGCGATCGATCTGATCACCTCCGACCCGTTGTTGCGCGGCGAGGGCAAGGCACTGACGGCGACGGAGTGGGCAGCCGCGGTACTGTACAACGGACTCGGCCGGTATGACGAGGCGCTCCTGGCTGCTCGGCGTGGATCGGCATATCCACGGGAGCTTGGACTGTCGACATGGTCGATGGTCGAATTGGTCGAGGCGGCAGCACGATCGGGGGTGCCGGCCGAGGCGACCGAGGCGGTGCGACATATCGAGAACATGGCTGCGGTGAGCGGGACCGACTGGGTGCGCGGCACGGCGGCCTACGTCGGCGCGCTGGTGGCTGACGGTCCCGTCGCCGAACAACGCTATCGGGAGGCGATCGAGTTTCTTGAGCGTACGGACGTCCGAATGCTCACCGCACGAGCCTATTTGGTGTACGGCGAGTGGCTGCGGAGCGAACAGCGACGGGGCGAAGCCCGGCAACGCCTCCGCCAGGCATACGCCCTGCTGAGCGACTTGGGCGCCGACGGGTTCGCTGAGCGGGCCCGCCGAGAACTCGCCGCCGCAGGGGCAGCGACGTCGGCCAGGGCAACGGGCCGGCGGGCGGTCGACGCCGCGTCGCTCACCGCGCAGGAGATGCAGATCGCCCGGCTCGCCGCCGACGGACTGACCAATTCGGAGATCGGCGCGCAACTGTTCATCAGCGCTCACACCGTCGAGTGGCACCTGCGAAAAGTGTTTGGCAAGTTGGGTATCCGTTCCCGTCGGCATATCGCGTCGAAGCTGGGGAACTAGAGGCTGTCACAGAATCGGCTGCCGTGCGGTCGATATGTGTATGTGGCGGAAATCTTTTCACGATGCCGGTGCGCGCCTGCTGATCGGACGCGATACCGAATGCCGGGTTCTGGAGGATCTGGTCACGGGAGTGCGGAGCGGGGGCAGGGTTCTGGTGCTGCGCGGGGAGGTCGGTGTCGGGAAGACCGAGTTGCTGAACCATCTTCTCGAGCGGGTCGGGCACTACCGATCGGTACGGGTGACCGGAGTGCCATTCGACATGGATCTCGACTTCGCCGGCCTACAGCAGTTGTGCCGACCGCTGCTCGGCCACCTCGCCGAACTGCCGACTGCCCAACGCGACGCACTGGTGGTGATTCTGGGACTGGGATCCGGTGCGCCGCCGACCGAAAAATTGGTGCACTCAGCCGTTTTGAATTTGCTGACCGCTGCCTGCCGCGATGAGCCGCTGGTCTGGGTCGTCGATGACGCACATTGGCTGGACCCCGTGACGCTGGCGGTTCTGGCTGCTGTGGCGAGGCGATTGACCACCGAACGGGCCGGGTTGGTGTTCGCGACTCGTGACCTCGGGGCAGACGTGTTGAGCGGATTGCCCGAACGCATGATCGGCCCGTTGTCGGATGAGCACGCGCGAGTCCTGCTGGGCACGGTGATGATGACCCGTCTCGACCCGCGCGTCAGCGATCGGATCATCGCCGAGACCCACGGTAATCCGCTTGCTTTGGTTTCACTTCCGCGTGATCGTGCCGCCGCAGAACTTGCCGGGGCGCTGCGCCGCGGCGACACCCCTTCGGGGGCCAAAAGAATCGAACTCGACTATGTCGAGTTGATCCGCGCGCTGCCCGGATCGACTCGGCAGCTGCTCCTCGCCGCTGCGGCCGAGCCGGTCGGCGATGCCGCTGTGTTGGGTCGCGTCGCGGACAGCCTGGGGATCACTGCCGACGTGCTGGCGCCGGCGGTAGCCGCCCGAGTGGTCGAAATAGACTCCGATGTGCGGTTTCTGCACCCCCTCGCGCGGTCGGCCGCTTACCACGCTGCCGCCCCGTCCGTACGCCGCGAGATGCACCGTGTACTGGCCGAAGTCACCGATATCGAGATCGATCCGGACCGCCGGATCTGGCATATCGCCAACGCCGCGACGTGGCCCGACGATGAGGTGGCAGCGCAACTGGAAGTCGCTGCCGGTCATGCGCACGCGAGGAACGGTGTGGCGGTTGCCGCAACATTTCTCGAGCGGGCCGCGGTCCTGACATCGGTTCCGGAACTTCGCTGTGACCGCGCGCTGGCCGCAGCGCGGGCCAAGCTCGATGCCGGCGCCTTTTCCGATGCCGACGAGTTGCTCGCCATGGCGGGCCTCGCACCGATGACCGGCCTGCAGCGGGCGCGAGCCGCGCGGTTGTCCGCGCAGATGGAGTTCGCCAAGCGGCGCAGCGGCGACGGCAGGGCGGCTTCGTTGAGTGAGATCGCATCCCGGATGAGTTATGCTGCAGTCGAATTCGAGCACTTCGACGCTGAGGTGAGCCTTGAGACGCATCTTGAAGCTCTCGCTGCGGCGATGTACGCAGGCCGGCTCGGAGATATCCCGGACGTGGCGCGGACGGCCGAGACCGCGCGGTGCGGTATCGAAAGCCTATCCACCGGTTCTGGGCCGGTGGGCACCGTGTTGCGGGGCATGACGGCTCAGATCATCGGTGTTCCGTATGCCGGGGAGGGATTGCCGGCGGCGGTGGAGGAGCTGGGTGCGCATCGTCGTGATGCCGATTCCCAGGCGTCGCGGTGGATGGTGCCCGCGCTGCTTATCATCCAGCAGTCCACGGCCTATGAACTATGGGATGACGGGTTGGTGCACCGGCTCTCCACGGCGGCAGTGCGACGAGTCCGGGCGTCCGACACGTTGGCACTGCTTCCGGAGACCCTGGCCTACCGGGCCGTCGTGCACATGTTGGCCGGCGAGCTCGTTGCCGCCGAAGACCTTCTGAAGGAGGCTGATTCGACCTCCCTGTCGACCCGCTACTACTCACCGCTGCGCTATCACTCTCTTGCGCTGGATGCGTGGAAGGGTGATCCGGACCATCTCGATGCGCTCAAGGCTGGTGCCGAGACGGCATCTGCCTCTGGGGAAGGCCGGGTGCTGGGTCTGGCCCGATATGCGACCGCCGTGCTCTGCAATGGTCTGGGCCGCTATGAGGAGGCGTTCGCCGCGGCCCGGCAGGCTGCCGAGTATGAGGACCTCGGACTGTACGGATGGTATCTGGTCGAACTGATCGAGGCGGCGACCCGCATCGGCAACATCGACGCTGCGCAGGAGGCCTGCGGGCGCCTCACCGAGCGTATATCGGTTCGCGACACGGATTGGGCCCTAGGGACTTTGGCGAGTGCACGGGCTCTGGTGGCCGGCGATGGAGACGCCGAGGCTCACTACCGTGAGGCGATCGACCGGTTGGGACGTACCCGCATCAGGGTCCACCTGGCCCGGGCCCATCTGCGCTACGGGGAATGGCTGCGCCGTCGGAAGCGCCGGTCGGCGGCCAAGGAGCAGCTCACCATCGCGCACGACATGTTCTGTGCCTTTGGTGCCCGGGCTTTCGCCGATCGTGCCGGGCGCGAGTTGATCGCGAAGGGGGAGCGGGCGGGCCGACAGCCGGTTGCCGGCGGCGATGTTCTGACGGCTCAGGAGGCACAGATCGCGCGGCTCGCAGCAGCCGGACTGACCAACGCTGCGATCGGAGAGCAGCTGTTCATCAGCACCCACACCGTCGAGTGGCACCTGCGGAAAGTGTTCGTCAAGCTCTCGGTTACCTCTCGTCGGCAACTTCGGGGCATGTCGGACAGCCTCGCTCACCAGCCTTCGGTAAGTACCCGCTCCAGGGTGTCGGCGTAGAAATCGGCCGCTTCGATGTCGATGCACAATGGCGGCTTGGTTTTCAGGATGTTCTGGTGGTCGTCGGTCGGCTGGATGATCACTCCGAGTTCCAGCAGCCGGTCACAGATGAGGGCCGTTTCCTCGGTGGCTGGCTCGAGAGTGTCGGGATCGCGGATCATCTCGACACCCAGGTACAGGCCGACACCGTGAACGGTGCCGATGATCGGATGCCGCCTGGCCAGTTCCTCCAGTCGCGACTTCAGATGCGCGCCGACGCGGGACGCGTTGCCCTGCAGGTCTTCGTCGTTCAGCACGTCGAGCACCGTCATGCCGATCGCGCATGACAGTGGACTGCCGCCGGTGGAGGAGAAGAAGTAGCCCTGGCTGCGGAAGGCGTCGGCGATCGCTCGGCTGGTGACCACCGCCCCCAGGGGGTAGCCGTTGCCGACCGATTTGGCCATCGACACGATGTCGGGGACCACACCCTGCTGGTCGAAGCCCCAAAACCATTCGCCCAGACGGCCGTAGCCGACCTGCACTTCATCCGCGACCGCGTATCCGCCCGCCCTGCGCACCGCCGCGTAGACCTGCGGCAGGTATCCGTCGGGTAGGGCCATGCCGCCGGCGTTGCCGTAGACCGTCTCGCAGATGAATGCAGCCGGTGCGCGCCCCTCGGCGATCAACTGGTCGATCTGGGCCACCGCGTCCACCGCGTATCGCCCGACCTCGCTTCCGCGGTACTTACCGCGGAAGCTGTTGGGCGATTCGACAGTGTGCACCCAATCCGGCCGGGTGGTGAGCGCATTCGGGTTGTCCGCGGTGGAGGTCGACACGGCGTCGGTGCCATACGTCCAGCCGTGATACGCCTCGCGCATTGCAACCACATCGGGGCGCCCGGCCGCCGCGGTCGCCAACCGCAGCGCCAGGTCACTGGCCTCAGATCCGGAGTTGACCAGAAATACCGTGTCCAGCGGGTCCGGTAGCAGCCCGGCGAGGCGTTCGCTGAACTCGACGACGGAGGCATAGTTGAACCGCGAGTTGGTGTTCAGCTTGCGCAGCTGCCGGGTCGCTGCCGCCGCGACTTGCGGGTGCGCGTGGCCCAACACCGTGACGTTGTTGACCATGTCCAGGTAACAACGCCCGCTGGTGGACATCAGGAAGTGTCGCCAGCCCCGTTCGATCCGCGGCGGTCGGCGGTAGTAGTGCTCCTGTACGGGGGCGAACGCCCGGTCGCGCCGGGCCATCAGATCGTGCTCGGCATGTTCGACGGGTAGTGCCGGTAATCCGAGCAGCGGGCGCGGTCTTCGATGTCGGGTTTCACCCAGCCGCCGGCCGTGAAGGCGTCGCTCAGATCATCGGACGTTGCGCCCAGATCCAGCGTCACCACCGGTCCCGGCAGGGCGAGCATCGGCCGGTCAACCTGTATGGGCTCAGACGGTGCAGCCAGTCCGAGGTCGGCCTTGATCAGCGCCGTCATCACGTCCATCGGCACGGAGGTGGCGCACTCGAACATCTGCCACTCGCCGTCGGACTGCTCGGTGAGGTAGTCGTTGTCCGGGTCGAAACCAACCTGATGTGCTCCGCTGACGATCAGCACCGCAGTGCGCAGAACCAGCAACGGCCACAACGCTTCTGCCTCGGCAACACTCAGGGGCCGGATGGCGTGGAAGGCTCGGATGCCGGGCAGCACGGCCACCGGGTCGGCTCCGGGATGTTGCAGTACCGAGGACAGTGTGATGGCCAGTTCGCTCACGGCCCAACTGTCGGCCAGATCGCCGAGATCGATGATGCCGTCGGGGTGCACGGCACCGCCGATGTCACGGGAGACCACGACATTGGCGTCGGTCAGGTCCATGTGCACGGCCTGCCGGGGCAGCGTGCCGGCCAGTGGTGCGATGCGTGTCCACGCCTCATCGGCCGCGGTCTCGAGTCGGGAACGCGCAGCGTCGTCATCGACGTGGGCCGCCAGGCGACACACCACCTCGGCGCCGTAACGCAGGTCCCACTGAAGGATCCGGTCGAGGCCGGGATGGCTGAAAGCGGCCAATGCTCGGCTGACCCGCCCGGCCAGTGCACCCAGTTCGGCGATCGTGGCCGGCGGCAGGTAGCCGGACTCGATGAGGGTTCCGCCGGGCAGGTGTCGCAGCAGTCGCACGTAGGCGGTGTCGTCGTTCCGGTTCAAGCCCAGACCGGTTACCGCAGTGAGCTTTTCGCCGCGCTGGTTGGGCAACGGCTGCGCCACGCGCAAATCCGGTTCGGCTGCTGCGATCAGATCCGCGGCCAATTCCTGAGCGGTCAGCTCGATCTCGTTGAACGCGGGGTTCGCGATCTTCAGCACCCCGGTATCGCGTCGCCGTCACGCACCAGGAAATTCTTATCCTGTTGGCTGCCCAGCGATTTCACGCTTGCCACCAGGCCGAAGTGGGCGGCCAGGATGTCGCGGGCGGACGATTCACCGACCTGGGGTGCGGGCAGCTCAAGCTCGCGCAGAAAGTTGAACCCTACGGTTTCGCGGTCGGCGCTCACCGCCCGACGAACTCCACGACGACCTCGGAGAACGCGTCGTTGTCATCGCCGGCCGCGGTGTGCCCCGCATCGGACAACTCGACGAATTCGGCGGCGGGCACCTTCCTCAGAAAGTCCTGCACGCCTTCGGGGCTGACCACGTCGGAGAGCTTGCCGCGGATCAGCAGGATCGGGATGGACAGGTTCATCGCGGCCGTTTCCAGCTTGTCGACGCGGGCGAACGGATCGTCCTCGGGTTTGGTGAGGAAAGCTGGGTCCCAGTGCCAGTACCAGCGCCCGTCGCGCAGGCGCAGATTCTTCTTCAGGCCCTCGGGGCTGCGCGGCTTGGTGCGGTAGGGCAGGTAGGCCGCGACGGCCTCGGCAGCCTCCTCCAGCGAGTCGAAGCCGTTCACGTTGGTGAACATGAAGTCGCGGATACGCGCGCTCCCGCTCTTCTCGAACCGGGGCACCACATCGACCAGCAGAAGCTTGGTGACCAGTTCCGGGCCTGCCTCATGAGCAGCCAGGATGCTCGTCAGCCCACCCATGCTGGCCCCGATCAGCACCACCGGGCGGCCGACCTGATACAGCACGTGCTGCACGTCGGCGCTCAGCGCCTCCACCGAATAGTTCGCGCTCAGTGAGCGGTCGCTGTCGCCGTGACCACGCGCGTCGAGGGCGATCACGTGCAGGCCGTCATCGGCCAGGATCTGACCGGTGTTCTTCCAGGAGAACCGGTTCTGCCCACCGCCGTGTAGCAGCAGAACGGTTGGTCGGTCCGCAGCGGACGCGGCGTCCCGGTTCCATTCGTCGCCGACCAGATTCAGGTCATCGACGCCGCGGAACGTGACGACGCGCGATTCGCTGTGCTCGGTTTTCCCGGTACTCACGGACATTCCTCTCGGCAGGCCCCGGGAAGTCACGTTACCCAGGAGGTTTTTCGCCGCATCTGCGACCCGCTGTTTCTAGAATTGTCAATCGTGCAGATCGAGCCGGGCCCCGCGGCGGATGAGGTGGTGGGCGACGTCAGCGAGCGTGACGTCATCATCGAGGCCGCCTTCAGTTGCCTTTCCGAGCCCCATCGCGGAGCGGTGCCGGTGGCAGTGATGCTGGCCAAGACCGGATTGTCCACCCGAGCCTTCTATCGGCATTTCGAATCCAAGGATGCGTTGTTCCTGGCCATGATGCGGGGTGAGGGTGACTCGTTGGCCCGCCGGCTCGACCGGATCGCCGCGCAATTCAACGGCTCTCCCGCCGATCAGCTGCGGGTCTGGCTCGACCAACTTTTCGGCCTGCTGTTGGACGAGCGGCTGTCAATGCACATGACGGTGCTCGATTCGGACGAGGTGCGTGCGGCCAAGGGCTATCGCTCGGCCCGTGAGCAGTGGCACGACGACCGCGAACGATCACTGGCGGCCATCCTGCGCAGGGGTCTCGACGACGGGTCGTTTCCGCTGGCCAAACCGAAGCAGGACGCGGTCGCCATCGGCGCGGTGGTCAGCCACGTGCTGTCCCGGCTCATCTCCGACGGCGAGTGCGAGGTCACGCAGGCCGCGGTGGTGGACTTTGCGCTGCGCGCGGTAGGGGCGCGCATCACGTGCAGGGAGCCCGGCAGCACCTAGGAGAGTCACCCGCGCGGCCTATCCGGGACTGCCGGTACCGCTTATTGCGATGTGACCGGTGCCACGTACGTTGGACCGCACGCGTGCCATCGCACGCGTCACTGCAGTGCCACCGAGGAGCAGATGAATGGCAGACGACAGCGTCGACGTCGAGCCGGCCGAGACCGAGAAGTCGAGCCAGTCCGCCCTTGAAACCGAGGGTGTCGAAGAGGCTGACGACGAGGCTGCTGACGACGAGCGTGAACACGCCGAGGACGCGACAACCAAGCCGCGGGGCTTCCTGCGCTCATACACAGGGCTTGTCGGAGTGGCGCTGGTCGTGGCGCTGGCGGCACTGACAGGTTGGCTGGGCTACGACTTCTACCAGGTCCACCACGAACAGCAGCGGCGTGACATGTTCGTGGAGACCGCGCGGCAGGGTGCGACCAATCTGACGAGCATCGACTGGGAACACGCCGAAGACGACATCCAGCGGGTCCTCGATTCATCGACCGGACGGTTCTACGACGATTTCGAGAGACGTTCGAAGTCGTTCCTCGACGTGGTCAAGCAGATCAAGTCGAAGTCTGTAGGCACGGTGACCGCCTCGGGTTTGGAGTCTTACTCGGATGGCAAGGCCGACGTGCTCATGTCCGTGACCGTTCGGTCTACGAATGCGGGTGTGCCCGAGCAAGCTCCGCAGGTGTGGCGAATGGTGTTGACGGTGCAGGATATTGATGGCCAGGCGAAGGTTTCCAACGTGGAGTTCATCCAGTGAGCGGCCGGCACAAGATGCCGCCGGCGGGGCGGCGTAAGGCGACAGCGGATTCTGCGGAGACCACCGAGCCGGCAGGCACTGAACAGGAAAGCGCTGAACAGGTAAGCCTCGAGGAGGCGGGCCCTGAGCCCGAGGACACCGCGCCCGCGGACACCGCGCCCGAGGGGGCGGCAGTCGAGGAAACGGTCGACGCCGGCGCAGACGAGCCCGTCGAGGAGCCCGTCGCGGCAGCCGAACCCGAGTCGTCCCCCGGCCGCTCGCGGATCAGCGTGCCGATCGTGCTGGCGGCGATCGCGTTGGTGTTGGCAGTGGCCTCCGGGGTGTTCCGGTGGCTGACTGTGGTGCAAAACGAAAGCGACACGGCCCGAGTCGAATCGGTTCAAGCGGCCAAAGAGATCACCGTCCAGATGCTGTCGTATGAGACCGAAACTGTCGACCAGCAGCTCACCGCGGCCCGAGACCGGATGACCGGGGAGTTCCTCGGTACCTACACCGCGATGATCAACGAGGTGATCCCGGCCGCGCACGCTCAGCGGATCGCTGCCGTCGCCGATGTGCTGCGGATCGGGACGGTCACCGCGAAGCCGCACAGCGTCGAGGTGGTGCTGTTCGTCAACCAGAGCGTCCAGGTGGGAGACAACATGCCGGAGAAGACACCGTCGGTGGCACGGGCCACGATGGTCAAAGACGGTGGCAGCTGGCTGATGTCCAAGTATGAGCCGGTGCCGCTGTGACCGAGCCGCGTTGGATCGATGTCGCCACCCCCGCGGTGCAACTGCGGGCGCTGGCGTGGGGTCCTGACGATGGTCCGGTTGCGTTGTGCCTGCATGGTTTTCCCGACACGGCCTACGGCTGGCGCAAGGTGGCGCCGGTTCTGGCAGAGGCCGGCTGGAAAGTGGTGGCACCGTTCATGCGGGGTTACGTTCCCTCGTCGGTCCCCGCCGACGGGAGCTATCATGTCGGTGCGCTCATGGACGACGCGCTGCGCCTGCTGCAGGCGGTCGGGCCGACCGGACGCGATGTGATCATCGGCCACGACTGGGGCGCCATGGCCGCTTCGGGTGTGGCTGCGCTGCCGGACAGCCCATTCAAGAAGGCCGTGATCATGTCGGTGCCGCCGTTGGCATCGTTTCAGCCGTTGGGCCGGGTGCCCGACGCCGGCAAGCTGTTGGCCCGGTTGCCGCGTCAGGCGCTGCGCAGCTGGTACATGATGTACTTCCAATTGCCTTGGCTTCCTGAGCGTTCCGCGTCCTGGGTGGTGCCCCGGCTGTGGAAGACATGGTCGCCGGGATACGACGCGGCCGAGGACCTACGCCATGTCGACGCCGCGATCGGTGCGCCGGACCGGTGGCGTGCCGCGCTGGGCTACTACCGGGCGACGATCCGCATGAGCAACCCGCCGGCGCAGTACGCCGAGCTGCACAAGCACTGGCTGTTGCCTCCGGTGTTGCCGTCGCTGTACCTGCATGGCACTGACGATGGCTGTGCCACATCGGATTACATCCGGTGGGTGCGCGAGGTGCTGCCAGCGGGTAGCGATGCCCACCTCGTCGAATCCGGCGGCCACTTCCTGCAGCTCGATCAGCCGGACGTCACGGCCGCCCGCATCCTGGACTTCGTCGGACGTGCCGGCTAACCGACTCACTGCGGTCGATGCGCAGATGTTCTGGATGTCGTCCAGAATGCCCAACGACACCTTCCTGCTGTACGGATTCGACGGTGTACCTGCCGACCTGCCGGGCGCACTCGGTGAGTTGGTCGCCAATGCGTGCACCAGCCCGGACCTCTCGCAACGGATCGATGACAGTTCGCGGCTGCACTACCCGGCCTGGACGCCGGCCCGGGTCGACGAATCGCGGTTCGTGGTGCACGATCTCGATCAGCCGACCTGGCTGGGTTGCCTGGCCGCCGTCAGTGAGCTGGTGGACGCTCAGCTCGATGCGCAACTGGCGCCGTGGCGGGTGCACGTATTCCCCGGAGTCGAGGGGATGCCCGGCGTGGCCGGTGCAGGCACCGTTGCGGTCCTGCAGATCACCCACGCCCTCGGCGGCGGTGGCCGCACCTGCGGTCCGGCGGCGGTGATGTTCGGCCGTCCGGGGCCGGTTGCGCCGGTGACACCGGTGCACGGAAATCCCGCGATGCTGCCGTGGCGAAGCGTCGAGGCGGCCCGTGCGTACCGGCAGCTGGTGGCTGACACCGAGGCCGGGCGGGTGCCGCCGGCCGCGACGCCCCGTCCGCCGCTCCGGACCAACGACCATCCGACGGGTATCCGCAGCATGCGGACGGTTGTCCGCGATCGGGCGCAGCTCTCTGGCGCCACCGTGACAGTGTGTGCCCTGGCCGGCATCTCCGAGGCCCTGGCCGGTCAGCTCCATGAGCTCGGGACGGATCCGGCCACCCTTGGCGCCGAGGTGACCATGGCGAAATCCGGTCCACGCCAGGCGTACAACCATTTCGGCACGGTCGGCGTGGGCCTGCATCCGTCGCTACCGGTGACGCCGCGGCGCGACGCTATCGCCGGTGAGCTGGCGGCGCGCCGGGAGCGCGCCGGGCACCCCGCGATGCGGGCCTCGGAGCGTGCGTTCGCCGCCACCCCGGCTCCGCTGTTGCGTTGGGGGATCGGCCAATTCAATCCCGACGTGCGTTCGTCGACCGTTACCGGAAACACCGTGGTGTCGAGCGTGAATTGCGGTGCCGCGGACTTCAGCTTCGGCGGCATGCCGGTGCGGTTGGCGGCCGCGTTTCCCGGGTTGTCGCCGATGGTGGGGCTTACCCACTGCGTGACGGGTGTGGGGGACACCATCTCGATCAGCGTGTTCGCGGCGGAGTCGGCGATCGGGGACGTCGACGGGTACCTCGACCGGCTCGAAGCCAGCTTGTGATCCGCCTTCCGGGCTAGCCGCGGCGCAGCATCGCGATGCTGACATCCAGGGCGGACTCCAGGTAGCTGAGGTCACCGGAGGCCAACATCACGCTGACGCCACCCTGGATCCCTGCCAGGACTGCCGCGCCCACCTGGTCAGCATCCAGACCGGCGGCCATCTTCCCCTGCGACTGCATATGCCGGATACCGGCGGCGATCTCGTCATGCCATTGCCGCAGTAGGGCTTTGGTGACGGCCTGGGCGCCGGGAGTGGTACGGCCGATCTCCGACATCAAGAGGCTCAGCGGGCAACTCTGCCCTTGGCGTCGATACCGCTCGACCACGGCGTCACGCCAGCGTTGCCAGGCCGCCCATGAGGTCAACTCGCCGAGATAGGGCTGCTGATCCTCCAGCACCATCTGGGCCTCGCGTTCGGCGACCGCGAGCAGCAATTGGTCCTTGCCGTCGGGGAAGTAGTGGAACAGCTGACTCTTGGAGGTCTGGGTGTGGGCCCGGATGTCGTCGAGCGTGGTGGCGGCCACACCGTGGCTGCGGATCACCGCGGCGGCGCCCTCGATGATCCGGCGCCGGGTGGCCTCGCCCTTGGACGTCAACTTTTGGACTTGCAGGTCCATTTTTAGCGGCCTATACCTGGACTCATGAGTCCAAACACTACGCGCCTGCAGGGCCGTACAGCACTTGTCACGGGTTCCACCGGCGGCCTCGGCGTCGCCATCGCCAAGGCTCTCGCGGCCCAGGGCGCCTTCGTCATAGTCAGCGGCCGCAGCAAGGAGCGTGGTGATGCCGTCGTCGCCGAGATCCGCTCAGCCGGAGGGCGGGCCGAGTTCGTCGCCGCCGATCTCGGGGCCGGGGCAGACGAGGTGCAGCGCCTCGCGCGACAGTCCACCGAGGCTGCCGGCGGTCAGGTCGACATCCTGGTCAACAACGCGGGGGTGTGGGGGATGCCGGAACCCACCGGCGTGGTGTCCGAGCAAGCACTGCTCGAGTCGTATCAGACCAACGTCATCGCACCCTTCCTGCTGACCGGCGCCCTGGTGCCGGCGATGGCCGAGCGTGGCCACGGCGCAGTCGTCAACGTCGGGTCGATCACAGGGTTGATCGGAGGTGATCAATCGGCGCTGTACTCGTCGACCAAGGCGGCCGTGCACTCGCTGACCAAGTCGTGGGCGGTCGAATACGGTCCGCGCGGGGTGCGGGTGAATGCCGTGGCCCCGGGGCCCATCGCCACGGAGCGGGCGCTGGAGGCTGTCGATCACGTCGCATCGGTGCTCGCCCGTATCCCGTCGCGGCGGATGAGCACGCCCGAGGAGGTCGCTGCGGCGGTCGTGTTCCTGGCCGGTGAAGACGCCGGCAACATCCACGGGGCGATCCTCAGTGTGGATGGGGGCTGGGCGGCGGCTTAACAGATGTCCTACATTCTGTTACATGCCTTCCTCCGCTTACGACACTGCGATCCTGCTCCTGCGCGTGGTTCTCGGCCTCACCATGGCAGCACACGGCTACAACAAGTTCTTCGGTGGCGGGCGGATCCCCGGCACTGCGGGATGGTTCGACAGCATCGGTATGAAGCCGGGCCTGTTCCACGCCAGGGTCGCGGCCAGCACCGAGATCGCCGCCGGCCTCGGGCTGGCTTTGGGCCTGCTCACCCCGGTGCCCGCGGCCGGGTTCGTGGCGCTGATGCTGGTGGCGGCCTGGACCGTGCACCGGCACAACGGCTTCTTCATCGTCAAGGAAGGCTGGGAGTACAACTTGATCCTGGCGGTGGCCGCGGTGGCGATCGCCGGCACCGGCGCCGGCCGCTACAGCCTTGATCACCTGCTGTTCTCCAACTGCAGCTTCTACCACCTGCTGTACGGCTGGTGCGGCCTGGCGATCGCCATCGTTCTCGGCCTGGCCGGTGGCATCGGCCAGCTGGTGATCTTCTTCCGCCCGCCGGTGAAGACCAACTAGATCTCCGCCGAGCAGACGCATATGCACCTTGTGCACCGGCGTGTCGGGTACATATGTGTCTGTTCACGTGAGGACGGAATAGAACACGTTCTAGTCTGACCGGCATGGGTTTTCTCAAACAGGTATCTCCCGAGATCGACTTCGAGCAGTGGAGCAAGGGCACCCGCGCGGAGAAGATCCGGCCGATGGCGCGGCACTGGGCGGAGGTCGGCTTCGGGACTCCGATTGCGTTGCACCTCTTCTATGTCGTGAAGATCCTGGCGTACATCCTGGGTGCCTGGCTGATCGCCTTGGGCACTCAGGGCGTCGACGGATTCACGAACGTCGCGGCCTGGTATGCGGAGCCGATCGTCTACCAGAAGGTTGTGTTCTACACGATGCTGTTCGAGGTCATCGGCCTCGGCTGCGGCTTCGGCCCACTCAACAACCGGTTCTTCCCGCCCATGGGATCGGTCCTGTACTGGTTGCGGCCCAAGACGATTCGGCTGCCACCGTGGCCGACCCGGGTGCCACTGACCAAGGGGGACAGCCGCACCGTCGCCGACGTCGTGCTGTACGGGGCGCTGCTGGTGGTGTTGGTCATCGCCCTGTTCTCGCAGGGCACCGGGCCCATCCCGGAACTCGGCAGCGAGATCGGCGTGCTGCCGGTGTGGCAGACCGCCACGATCATCGGTCTGCTGGCCGTGGCCGGCCTGCGCGACAAGGTGATCTTCCTGGCCGCCCGCGGCGAGGTGTACGGCTCGCTGGCGGTCTGCTTTCTCTTCAGCGGTGGGGACATCATCATCGCGGCCAAGCTGGTTTGCATGGTGATCTGGCTGGGCGCGGCGACCTCGAAGCTCAACAAGCACTTCCCGTTCGTCATCTCCACGATGATGAGCAACAATCCGGTGTTCCGGCCTCGCTGGATCAAGCGGAGATTCTTCGAGCACTTCCCCGATGATCTCCGGCCGGGGCGGCCGTCGCGGTTTTTGGCCCACTTCTCCACTGCCATCGAGGGTTTGGTGCCGTTGGTGCTGTTCTTCTCCCACGGTGGCTGGGTGACCGCCATTGCTGCGTTTGTCATGCTGGTGTTCCACTTCGGCATCCTGAGCTCCATTCCGATGGGCGTGCCGCTGGAGTGGAACGTCTTCATGATGTTCTCGGTGCTGGCGCTGTTCGTCGGGCACGCCGGTATCGGGCTGGGGGATCTCACCAGCCCGTGGCCGCTCGTGTTGTTCGCCGTGGTCGCGGGCACGGTGGTGCTGGGAAACCTGTTCCCGCGCAAGGTCTCGTTCCTGCCGGGTATGCGCTACTACGCGGGTAACTGGGACACCTCCCTGTGGTGCGTCAAGCCCTCGGCAGCGGAGAAGATCGAGAAGCACATCGTCGCGATCGCCAGCATGCCCGCCGCGCAGATGGAGCGGTACTACGGCAGCCCGGAGACCGCCCAGATGTATCTGTACATGGGATATGCGTTCCGCGGCTTCAACTCTCACGGCCGAGCCCTATTTACCCTGGCGCACCGGGCGATGGCCGGATACAACGAGGACGACTACACGCTGACCGACGGGGAGCGCATCGTCTCGACCGCCATCGGCTGGAACTTCGGCGACGGGCACATGAGCAACGAGCAACTGGTGGCAGCCCTGCAGAAGCGGTGCCACTTCGAGCCGGGGGAGGTGCGCATCGTCATGCTCGACGCTCAGCCGATCCAGCATCAGACCCAGCAGTACCGGCTCGTGGACGCGGCCACCGGAGAATTCGAGCGGGGATACGTCAAGGTCGCCGACATGGTGACGCGCCAGCCCTGGGATGACGAGCTGCCGGTCTACACCGTGGAATCGGCGGACAACAACTAGCGCATGACGTCGCGCACCTTGACGCTCTCGATGTCCCGCAGCATGAGGATGCGCGCGGTGTCGAGGTGCTTGCGCCAGTGCGCCTCGGCCGCGTCACCGTCACCGGAGCGGATGATCTGGATCAGCTTGCGGTAGGACCGCATCAGCTTGTCGTAGTCGGACTTGGACACCGGCCTGCGCTCCTTGAACAGGAAGGCATGGTGGCGCACGGTGATCTCGTGCAGCATGCCGGCGATGATGCCGAGTGTCGCGTTGCCCGACAGCTCGACGACCCGGCGGTGAAAGTCGCCGGTGGTCGCGGCCAGTTGGTCTGACTGATGGTCTTTCGGGATGTGCTCGTCGAGCATGCGCTCAAGTTCGGCGAATGCGGCCTCGTCACCCTTCTCGGCGAGCAGGCGGGCGGCCATCGGCTCGATCGCCGCGCGGCCCACCAGGAGGTCGGCGATGTCGGCGCCGGAGAGTTCGAGCAGCAGCCCGGCCGGACGGGCGACGATCTCGGGGCCGGGAACACGAACCCGCGCTCCGGTGCGGGAGCCACGTCGTACCTCGACCAGACGCTCGGATTCCAGCACCCGCACGGCCTCGCGCAGCGTCGGCCTGCTGACCCCGAAGTGCTCCATGAGTTCGGCTTCGTTGGGCAGGAAGTCGCCCTCTTTGAGCTGGCCGTCGACGACCATGCGCCGTAACGTGCCTGCGACGAGCTCGGCGGTCTTGGGGGAACGGACCGGTGCCTGCGGTGCGATCGCGTCAGGGCCGATCATCGGCGCCAGCGGTGTGGTTCGAGCCACCAGACACTCCCAGGTGAGACAACTTTGCGCCGGCCGGATGGCCAGCTGTACAACTCAGTAAACCATCTGTACACCGAGGAAACGGTATGTCAGGCCCTACCAACCAGTAGGTTGACCTAGTAAACCTACTGGGATATTTTCACCTCGAGTGCCCCATCGGGTCCAACCGGGGTAGCGCCCCAACCCTTCAAAGGAGAAGTCATGGCTGAAGCCGTCATCGTCGAGGCCGTCCGGTCACCTGTCGGGAAGCGCAACGGCGCCCTGTCCGGTGTGCATCCGTCGGAGCTGTCGGCCCAGGTGCTCAACGGCCTGGTGCAGCGCGCCGGCATCGACCCCGCCCTCGTCGACGACGTCATCTGGGGCTGCGTCATGCAGGCCGGTGAGCAGGCCCTCGACATCGCCCGCACCGCCCTGCTGACCGCCGGCTGGCCCGAGACCGTTCCCGGCGTGACCGTCGACCGCCAGTGCGGTTCCAGCCAGCAGTCCCTCCACTTCGCCGTCGCAGGCGTCGTCGCCGGGCACTACGACGTCGTCGTCGCCGGTGGCGTCGAGTCGATGTCGCGCACCCCCATGGGATCGTCGCTGGCAAGCGGCGGGCACCCGTACCCCGACGCCTTCCGGGCGCGCTACGACAACAAGACCCCCAACCAGGGTGTCGGCGCCGAGATGATCGCCGAGCAGTGGGGGCTGTCGCGCACCCAGCTCGACGAGTTCTCGCTGCGGTCACACGAAAAGGCCGCTGCCGCACAGGACGCGGGCGCCTTCAAGGATCAGATCGTGGGGATCACAGATCAGGACGGCAACGCAGTTCTGGAGGACGGCGGCATCCGTCGCGGCGGCACGGTCGAGTCCATGGCCGCCATCAAGCCGGCTTTCAAGGAGGACGGTGTGATCCACGCCGGTAACTCCAGCCAGATCTCCGACGGCTCGGCCGCACTGCTGGTGATGTCCGCCGACAAGGCAAAAGACCTGGGGCTCAAGCCACTTGCCAAGGTGCACACCGCAGTGCTCGCCGGCGCCGATCCGGTCATCATGCTGACCGCGCCGATCCCGGCCACCCAGAAGGCGCTGGCCAAGTCAGGCCTGACTGTCGATCAGATCGGCGCGTTCGAGGTCAACGAGGCGTTCGCCCCGGTGCCGATGGCCTGGCTCAAGGACACCGGCGCAGACGAGGAGCGTCTGAACCCCAACGGCGGTGCCATCGCTCTGGGCCACCCGCTCGGCGGCTCCGGTGCCCGTATCCTGACCACCCTGCTTTACCACATGCGGGACAACAACATTCAGTACGGCCTGCAGACCATGTGCGAGGGTGGCGGCCAGGCCAACGCGACCATCCTGGAGCTCCTGTGACCGACAACCAGCCCGGTGCGCTCGTAGAGAAGCGCGGCAACGTACTGCTGATCACCATCAACCGGCCCGAGGCGCGCAACGCGATCAACGCCTCGGTCAGCATCGCCGTCGGCGACGCACTGGAGCAGGCCCAGAACGATCCCGAGATCCGCGCGGTCGTGCTCACCGGATCGGGTGACAAGTCGTTCTGCGCGGGCGCCGATCTCAAGGCGATCTCGCGGGGTGAGAACCTCTTTCACCCCGAGCATTCAGAATATGGATTCGCCGGCTACGTCAGCCATTTCATCGACAAGCCGACGATCGCCGCGGTCAACGGCACCGCGCTGGGCGGCGGCACCGAACTGGCCCTGGCCAGTGACCTGATTGTCGCCGAGGAAAGCGCCAAATTCGGTCTGCCCGAGGTGAAGCGGGGCCTGATCGCCGGTGCCGGTGGCGTGTTCCGCATCGCCGAGCAGCTGCCCCGCAAGGTGGCGAACGAACTGCTGTTCACCGGTGAGCCGATGTCGTCGGCCGACGCGCTGCGCTGGGGACTGATCAACCAGGTCGTGCCCGACGGCACCGTTGTGGACGCCGCGCTCAAGCTGGCCGAACGGATCACCGGCAACGCACCGCTGGCCGTGCAGGCCAGCAAGCGCGTCGCCTACGGCGTCGACGAGGGCGTCATCACCGGTGACAAGGACGGATGGAAGCGCACCAACCGCGAATTCACCACTCTGCTTCAGACCGAGGACGCCAAGGAAGGGCCGATGGCCTTCGCTCAGAAGCGTGAACCTGTTTGGAAGGCAAGGTAAGCCATGAAGCGGCAGATCTACAGCGCGGAACACGAAGCATTCCGCGAGACGGTCAAGGAATACATCGAGCGTGAGCTCGTCCCCAACTCCGAGAAGTGGGAGACCGAGCGCATCGTCGACCGGTCGGCATACACGGCCGCCGGCAAGTACGGCGTCATCGGCTTCAACATGCCCGAGGAGTTCGGCGGCGGCGGCTCGGATGACTTCCGGTTCAACGCCATCATCGACGAGGAGGTCGCCAAGGCCGGCGTGCACGGCCCGGCGCTGAGCCTGCACAACGATGTCGTCGGCCCGTACTTCAAGGACCTCACCAACGACGAGCAGAAGAGGCGCTGGCTGCCCGGCATCGCCAGCGGCGAGACCATCATCGCGGTCGCGATGACCGAACCGGGTGCGGGCAGCGATCTGGCCGGTATCCGCACGTCGGCGGTGCGCGACGGTGACGACTGGATCATCAACGGGTCCAAGACATTCATCTCGTCAGGCATCAACTGCGACCTGTGCGTCGTGGTGGCCCGCACCGACCCGGAGGCCGGGCACAAGGGCTTCACGTTGTTCGTGGTGGAGCGGGGGATGGACGGCTTCACCCGCGGTCGCAAGCTCGACAAGATGGGCCTGCACAGTCAGGACACCTCGGAGCTGAACTTCGAAAACGTGCGCGTGCCGGGCGCCAACCTGCTGGGCAAGGAAGGTCGCGGTTTCTACCACCTGATGACCAACCTGCCGTCGGAGCGGCTCTCGATCGCCATCTCGGCGATCTATGGTGCCCGTGCGGTCTTCCAGGAGACGCTGCAATATGCCAAGGACCGCAAGGCATTTGGTCAGCCCATCGGTAGCTTCCAGCACAACCGGTTCCTGCTCGCCGAGATGGAGACCGAGCTGGAGGTCACCGAGACCTACATCGACCGCTGCCTGCAGGGCGTGGTCGACGGTGAGCTGACGGCGGTCGAAGCCGCCAAGGCCAAGTGGTGGGCGACCGAGGTCGCCAAGAAGGTCGTCGACAATTGCGTGCAGTTGCACGGCGGCTACGGCTACATGATGGAGTACCGCGTCGCACGTGCCTACGTGGACGGACGCATCCAGACGATCTTCGGTGGCACCACCGAGATCATGAAGGAGATCATCGGCCGCGAGCTCGGCGTCTAGTTCTCTCGCGAGCAGACGCAAATGTCCCCGACACATCGGCGTGTCGGGGACATTTGCGTCTGCTCGCGCTGAGTCGCGCAGAGAAAGAGATCAGCCGATCGGGGCGTCGGCGGCCGGGGTGGCTTCCGGGGCCTTCGTCGTGGTCGTGGTGCTGGTGCCCGAGACGGTCGGCACCAGGGCCTCCGGCGGGGTGTTGGGATCGAGCACGGCGTCGATCAGGTAGATCCGGGCGTTCTGCGCCTGGATGGGGCCGCAAACCAGCTTGGCGGTGTCGTTGACCTTGATGTCGCCGCCCTTGCCGCTCACCTTGACCTCGGCGCCCTGCTGGGTCGGCCGCTGGCCCTTGACGTCATCGGGGCCGAGCAGGCCGAGGAACGCGTGGTAGTAGTCCAGGCTGGTGAGCGCGGCCGGATCGGCCTTGAGCGCGTCGAGCTTGCCGGGCTCCATGGCGGCGAACGCGTCATTGGTCGGCGCGAAGATCACGTACGGGCCGTTGTCGAGCACCGGCACGATGTTGACGTCAGGGTTCAGCCCGCCCGACAGCGCCGCGTTGAAGGTGCTGATGTCCGGGATGCTGGCCAGAACCTTGCCGGCCGGCAGATCCGCGAGGCTCTTCCAATCCGGCATGGCCTTCTTGAAGTTGTCGCAGCCCGAGCCCTGCGGGTCGGGGATCTCCACCACCGGAGCTGCGGTCGTCGTCGGCGCCGGGTCGGCGTAGGCGGTGACGGCCAGCGGTAGCGACGCCGTGATGGCGGCGACTGCCGCAGCAACGCCCAGTGTCTTGGTGCGAGTCTTCATTTGGTGGGTTTTCCTCCCGCTCAGGCCTAGCCTTTATTCGTCGGCTGCCGGTGCCGCGTTACGCGGTTCGCCGCGCGACTATGGCGAGCGACCGCGAGCACCACCGGCTCAGCGTTCCCCGCGGCGCCGCATCGGATGGTAAGCGCTACGTTGCGGTTACGGCAAAGCCGAGCTGTCCACTTTGACCGTCTCAGTGTCTGTGACCTGGGCTTTTCTGATGCTGAGACAAAGTCCCGCGGCGACGAAGCACAGGCCGGCGGCCAATTGGAAGGCCAGGTCGTAATCGCCGTTGAGATCCCGCAGCCACCCTGCACCAGCCGCTGCGATGGCCGCGCCGATCTGGTGGGAGGCGAAGACCCAGCCGAACACCACTGGCGAACGATCCCCGAAGTAGTCGCGGCACAGCACGATCGTCGGCGGCACGGTGGCCACCCAGTCCAGGCCGTAGAAGATGACGAAGACCCAGGTGCTCGGTTCGGCGTGCGGCGAGAGCAGTGACGGCAGCAGCATCAGTGACAGGCCGCGGCCCACGTAGTAGACCAACAACAGCAGCCGGGGGTCCACGCGGTCGGTGAGCCAGCCGGAGAACACCGTGCCGGCGACGTCGAGAATTCCGATGGTGGCGAGGAGGCCGGCGGCGACCGTCGTGGGCATGCCGTGGTCGTTGGCCGCCGGAATGAAGTGCGTGCCGATCAGACCGTTGGTTGTCATTCCGCAGATCGCGAAGCTCCCGGCCAGCAGCCAGAACACGCGCGTCCGCGCGCCGATGCGGAGACCGTCGAATGCGGTCTTGAAGCCGCCCGCCGGCGGGGCGGACGGGGCAAGCTCAGTTGCTCCGTACGGGGCCAGACCCAGGTCGGCGGGGCGGTTGCGCATGAAGACCGCGACGAGCGGGACGACGGCCAGTGAGGCGGCCGCGACGATCAACGATGCCCAGCGCCAGCCGTGTTGTGTGGTGACGGCCGCGACGACCGGCAGGAACAGCAGTTGTCCGGTGGCGCTGGCGGCGGTGAGAACACCGGTGACCAGTCCGCGGCGCTGCTCGAACCAGCGGGTGGCGATGGTCGCGACGAATCCCATCGAAATCGACCCGGTGCCGATCCCGACCAGGACGCCCCACAGCAGCACCAACTGCCAAGTGGCCGTCATGGCGATGCTGCAGGCCGAACCCGTCGCGATCAGCAGCAGTGACACGGTCAGCACCGGCCGGACCCCGAAGCGGTCCATGAGTGCGGCGGCGAACGGCGCGGTGAGCCCGTACAGCATCATGTTGACCGACATCGCCAGCCCGACCGTGCCGTGCGACCAGCCGAACTCGTGGTGCAGCGGATTCATCATCACGCCCGGAATGGACCGGAACCCGGCCGCGCCCAGGATTGCCACGAAGCTCACCGCGGCGACCACCCAGGCCCAATGGATGCGGACGCGCTGGGGGACCGCGGCCCGGCCGAGGTTTCGAGTCACCCGACCACTGTTGCCGAGGATGGCGGTCCAGGCCAGAGGGGTAAACGACAGCCACCATCAAAAACATGCCACCCGTGAGAGCCGGCGGGCTGCTGTCTACCATGACCGGCATGCCAGAGCCGCTGATCGTGTCCGTCGCCGGTCATACCCCGCAGATCGACCCGGATGCCTGGGTTGCCCCCAATGCCAGTGTGATCGGCCAGGTTTCGCTGGCCCCAGGTACCAGCGTCTGGTACGGCGCCACGTTGCGCGCCGAGGTCGAGCCAATCGAGGTCGGTGAGGGCAGCAACATCCAGGACGGGGTGACCGTCCACGTCGACCCGGGTTTTCCGTGCCGGATCGCCACGGGCGTGACGGTGGGGCACAACGTGGTGCTGCACGGCTGCACCGTCGAGCAGGACAGCCTGGTCGGGATGGGCGCGGTGGTGCTCAACGGAGCGGTGATCGGGGCCGGGTCACTGGTCGCCGCCGGTGCGGTGGTGCCCCAGGGCATGGTGGTGCCGCCGCGTTCGCTGGTGGCTGGTGTGCCCGCCAAGGTGCGCCGGGAACTCAGTGATGACGAGGTCGGCCACAACCAGCTCAACGCGGCGGCCTACACGCATCTCACCGGTTTGCACCGAGAGGCGGATTGAGTCGCGCGAATCCGTCTTGCCGGAAGTACGGGAAGTAGGGATACGGCGCCTCGCGGGTGCTTGCGGCATCCAGTCGCGCGATCTGCTCGGCATCCAGTGCCCACCCGACCGCGCCGAGGTTGTCGCGTAACTGCCGCTCGTCACGGGCCCCGATGATGACCGACGAGACCGTCGGCCTGCGCAGCAGCCAGTTGAGTGCGACCTGTGGCACGGTTCTGCCGGTTTCTGCGGCGATTGCATCGAGCGCGTCGACGACACCGTAGAGGAAGTCGTCGTCGACCGGCGGCCCGGCGTCCGCGGTGGCGTGCAGCCGGCTGCGCTGCGGCAGCGGGCGGCCGCGGCGGATCTTCCCGGTGAGCCGGCCCCAGCCCAGAGGACTCCACACCAGCGCGCCGATGTCTTCGGCCATCGCCAGCGGCATGAGTTCCCATTCGTAATCGCGTCCGAGCAGTGAGTAGTACACCTGGTGTGCGATATACCTTGGGCGATCGTGTTTTTCGGCGAGGCTCAGGGATTTCATCAGCTGCCATCCGGAGAAGTTCGACACTCCGGTGTAGCGCACCTTGCCTTGCTCGACGAGCGTGTCGAGTGCTTGCAGTACCTCCTCGATCGGCGTGAACGCGTCGTAGGCATGCAACTGGAACAGGTCGATCCGGTCGGTCTGCAGACGTGTCAGCGCGGAATCGACGGCCCGCAACAGGCGCGCCCGTGAGGTACCCCAGTCGTCGGGGCCGGTCGGCAGCGCGGCCTTCGTGGAGATCAGCACGCGGTCGCGGCGTCCGCGCAGAGCTGCGCCGAGCACCTCCTCCGAGGCGCCGTCGGAGTACACGTCCGCGGTGTCGAACAGATTGATGCCGGCCTCCAGGGCCAGATCGACCATCGCCCGTGCCTGGTCGACCCCGGTGTCGCCCCAGGCGCCGAAGAACTCGCCCGAGCCACCGAAAGTCGCTGCGCCGAAGCTCAGCTCGGAGACCATGAGGTCAGAGTCGCCCACTCTGCGATATTCCATTACCACTCCTTAACGGGATTGTCTTCCTGATAAGGAACGCGGCGCTAACGGGATAATATTCCTATTAAGATGAGTCGCATGGCAGCTGAACGACCGGGCGGGCGCACCGCGGCGGTGCGCGAAGCGGTGTTGCGCGCGACGGCCGACCTACTCATCGAGGAGGGGTTGGCTGGTCTGGAACTGACTGCTGTGGCCGAACGGGCCGGTGTCGGCAAGTCGACGGTGTACCGACGGTGGGGTTCGGTTCCGGCCTTGGTGGCAGACCTCCTGGCCGACATGGCCGAACAGTCGGTGCGCCGGGCCGACACCGGATCGCTGCGCGGTGATCTCCGGGCCAACGCGACCCTGGTGCGTCGCACCCTCAACGATGCGCGCCAAGGCAGGTTGTTCAAGGCCGCTGTCGCGGCGGCGACCTGCGACCGACACACCGCCGACGCGTTGCAGCTGTTCTACGACCGGCGAATCGCGGAGTGGGCCGGATGTGTGACCGATGCGATGGAGCGGGGCGAAGCGCCGGCCGGAACCGATGCCGCTGCGGTCATCCGGCAGGTCTCCGCCCCGCTCTACTACCAATTCCTCACCAGCACGCGAACTCTCACGGTTGCCGACGCGCATCGTGCGGTCGACGCCGCGATCGCGGCCGTCGTTGCGGGGGTGTTCGCCTAGCGCAGCGGGTGCGCCAGCTCGTCGCGCGGCATCCGCGCAGCCCCCACCGCCACCGCGGCCAGCACGGCAGGCAGCAGCCCGGCCACCAGGAAGATGGACTCCATCGAGACCACCTTCGACAGCGGGCCGACGATCGCGAACGACAGCGGCATGAACGCCAGCGACACGAAGAAGTCGAGGCTCGAGACCCGGCCCAGCATCTCCGTCGGCACCCGGCGCTGCAGTAGCGTTCCCCAGATCACCATTCCGGCGCCGTCGGTGACGCCGACGCAGAATGTGGCCGCGGCCATCAACGGGAACGACGACGTGACGCCGACGATCACCAGCGGCACCGATCCCAGGCCCCACATCAGCATCATCGTGGTCAGGTAGCGCCGTGGCATCCGGCGCGAGGACACCGTCAATGCCCCCAGCGCGCTGCCGAATCCGAAGAACGCCAATATGAATCCGTAGGCGCGGGCGCCGTCGGCGAACCGGTCCTGGGCGATGAACGGCAGCAGTACCTCGATCGGCCCGAGGACGACGAGCACGAACATGCTGGCGAACAACAGCGTCCACAGCAGCCACGGGGTGCGGACCATGAACGCGAAACCATCACGCAGATCACGCAGTACGTGCGGCTGATCTCGATCATCGGGTGCTGCAATCGAATCCACTGCCGGGCGGGTCGCGACCAGCAGGGCCAGGCCCAGGCCGAACAGCACCGCCACCACCACGGCGCCCAGTGAAGGGAAGGTCGCGGCGATCACCATGCCCGCCACCGCGGGCCCGACAGAACGCTGGAAAACCGGACGCACCACACCCTCAACACCATTGGCCGCCAACAGTTGTTCGGGCGGCAGGATGCGCGGCAGTAGCGCGCTGTAGGCGGGGAAGAAGAACGCCGCGGCGATGCCGAGAATGCCCGACGCGACGGCCAGATGCCAGATCTTGAGCACGTCGAGCAGGCCCAGCACCGCGATGGTCGTGACCGCTACCAGATTGACGGTCTCGACCGCGATGATGATCGTGCGCTGGTTGATCCGGTCGGCGGTGATGCCGCCGACGAGAACGAACGCCACCAGCCCGGCGCCGAGGCAGGTGGCCACCAGCGACAGTGAGGCCGGATCGTTGTCGATTGCGATGACCTGCAAGGCCATCACCACCGACCACATGCCCTCGGCGAAGATCGACAGCGTGACCGCGGCGATCAGCAGCCGGTATTCGCGGATGCGGAAGGGGGCGAGCACGCGCCAGCCGCCGGTCTGATCAACCGGCGCCTGGATGTCGCGTTGCATGCTCACAACATTCGATGGTGCCTACCCGGAGCGGGTTGCGTCCAACGATTTTCGCCCGCGAGCAGACGTAAAGCTGCCCATTTCGACGCGAGAAAGGGCAGTTTTGCGTCTGCTCGGCGGAGTCAGGACTGGGTGAACTCCGGGCGCCGGTTCTGCTGGAAGGCCTTGGTGCCCTCGCGGAAGTCGTCGGACACCAGCAGCTGCAGCTGGCCCTTGCGCTCGCGGGCGAAGGCGCCTTCGAGCTCGGTGAGCGTGGCCGCATTGACAGCCTGCTTGGTCTCGCGCAGCGCCACCGCCGGACCCGAGCGCAGCTTTGCGATGACCTTGTCCACCGCGGCGTCGAATTCCTCGGCCGGGTACACAGCGCTGATCAAACCCCAGTCGTAGGCGTCGGCAGCGGTGAGGCGATCCGCCAGCAGCGCGAGTCGCATGGCCCGGATCCGGCCGATGTTCGCGGCGACCAGAGCCGAGGCGCCGCCGTCGGGCATCAACCCGATCTTGGTGAACGCCAACAGGAAGAAGGCTGCCTCTGAGGCCAGCACGACGTCGCATGCCAGGGCCAGTGACACCCCGACGCCTGCGGCGGGTCCCTGGACGACGGCCACGACCGGCTTCGGCAGCGCCACGATGGAGGCGACGGCGCGGTTGGCCGCGTCGAGCACGCCTTCGGCGTCGTGACTCTTGGCGTTCTGGTCTTCCTCGCTGATGCCCGCGCCGGAGCTGAACCCGCGGCCCGCGCCGCCGAGGCGGACCACGCGCACTTCCGGGTCGGCGCCGGCGAGATCCATGGCATCGGCGATCGCCACGAGCATGTCCTGGGTCAGGGAGTTCAGGCTGTCGGGCCGGTTCAGCGTTACCGACAGCACACCGCCCTCGAGGGACACGGTCAGGTCTTTGACGTCGGGGTATTCGCGGGTCACGGTCATCTATGCACCTTAAGTCTGACGGGCCGAGAGCCGGTCCGGGCGGGGGCCGGCTATGGCCATGCCGGTCGAGAAGGTTATACAAGTAAGCTATGTCACCGGTCAACCAAGGCCTAACACGCGAAGGGCGGAAGAGCATGGCAGGACCACTGCAAGGTTTGCGCGTTGTGGAGTTGGCCGGTATCGGCCCGGGCCCGCATGCGGCGATGATTCTCGGCGATCTTGGCGCCGACGTCGTGCGCATCGAGCGGCCCGGTCGCAGCGGGGGAGTGCCCGCCGGTGATCGGGACTCGATGCTGCGCAACCGCCGTTCGGTGGCGGCAGATCTCAAGAGCGACGAGGGTCGCGAGCTGGTGCTCAACCTGATCTCGAAGGCCGACGTGCTGATCGAGGGCTACCGGCCCGGCGTCACCGAACGCCTGGGGCTGGGACCAGAAGATTGCGCCAAGGTCAACGACCGCCTGATCTATGCCCGGATGACGGGGTGGGGTCAGGACGGGCCGCGGGCCCTGCAGGCCGGCCACGACATCAACTACATCTCCCTCAACGGCCTGCTGCACGCGGTCGGCCGCAAGGGTGAGCGGCCGGTCCCACCGCTGAACCTCGCCGGTGACTTCGGTGGCGGCTCGATGTTCCTGCTCGTCGGCATCCTCTCTGCGCTGTTCGAGCGGCAGACCTCCGGCAAGGGACAGGTGATCGACGCGGCCATGGTCGACGGCTCGTCCGTGCTGATGCAGATGATGTGGGGTTTCCGCGCCAACGGCCTGTGGTCCGATGAGCGCGGCACCAACATGCTCGACACCGGCGCCCCCTACTACGACACCTATGAGACCGCCGACGGCAAATACATGGCCATCGGTGCGATCGAGCCGCAGTTCTACGCCGAACTGCTCAAGGGTCTGGGCCTCGACGGCGCCGACCTCCCGGCGCAGAACGACATGGCCCGCTGGCCCGAGCTGCGTGAAGCCTTCACCAAGGCATTCGCCGCGCACGACCGCGACCACTGGGCCAAGGTGTTCGCCGGTACCGATGCGTGTGCGACGCCGGTGCTGTCTTTCGCCGAGGTGCTCACCGAGCCGCACATCGCCGAGCGCGACACATTCTTCGATGACGAGGGGAACCTGCAGCCGATGCCGGCACCGCGGTTCTCGCGCAGCACCCCGGCGGTGCCGACCCCGCCGAGCCCGCGCGGCGCCGACACCGAATCGGTTCTGCGGGACTGGGTTTAGTTCAACCACATCAGTGGGTCGGCGCGACGCCGGCCGGAAAGGAATGCGGTAAGTGGAGATCAAAGATGCGGTAGCCGTCGTCACCGGCGGTGCCTCCGGCCTGGGCCTGGCCACCACCAAGCGGCTGCTGGACGCAGGCGCGCAGGTGGTCGTGATCGACCTCAAGGGCGAAGAGGTGGTGGCCGAACTGGGTGATCGGGCCAAGTTCGTCGCCACCGATGTCACCGACGAGGCGGGGGTGACCGAGGCGCTGGACGTCGCGGAATCGCTCGGCCCGGTGCGCATCAACGTCAACTGCGCCGGCATCGGCAATGCGATCAAGACTCTGTCCAAGAACGGGGCGTTCCCGCTCGACGGCTTCCGCAAGGTGGTCGAGGTCAACTTGATCGGCACGTTCAACGTGATCCGGCTGAGCGCTGAGCGCATCGCCAAGACCGAACCACTCAAGGGAGAAGAGCGCGGCGTCATCATCAACACCGCCTCCGTGGCGGCGTTCGACGGGCAGATCGGCCAGGCGGCCTACTCGGCGTCCAAGGGTGGTGTGGTCGGCATGACCCTGCCCATCGCGCGCGACCTCTCGCGTGAGCTGATCCGGGTTTGCACCATCGCGCCGGGTCTGTTCAAGACCCCGCTGTTGGGCTCGCTGCCCGAAGAGGCACAGAAGTCGCTGGGCCAGCAGGTGCCGCATCCGGCCCGGTTGGGCGATCCCGATGAGTACGGCGCCCTGGCCGTGCACATCGTCGAGAACCCGATGCTCAACGGCGAGGTCATCCGCCTCGACGGCGCTATCCGCATGGCTCCGCGATGAGCGCTTGCGCGAAGAGCCGAGTGAACAGATGAGCGCTTGCGCGAAGAGCCGAGTGAACAGATGAGCGCTTGCGCGAAGAGCAGAAAACACAGGAGAGAGTCCTAATGGCATTGAAGACGAAGTTCACCGAGACATTCGGGATCGAGCACCCCATCGTGCAGGGTGGCATGCAGTGGGTCGGCCGCGCCGAACTCGTTGCGGCTGTGGCGAATGCGGGGGCGCTGGGGTTTCTCACCGCGTTGACCCAGCCGACGCCTGCGGATCTGGCCAATGAGATCGCCAAGACCCGTGAGCTCACCGACAAGCCGTTCGGGGTGAACCTGACGATTCTGCCGACGATCAACCCGCCGCCGTATGACGAGTACCGCCAGGTGATCGTCGACTCCGGCATCAAGATCGTCGAAACCGCCGGCTCCAATCCGGCGCCGCACCTGCCGATGTTCCACGACAACGGCATCAAGGTGCTGCACAAGTGCACCTCGGTGCGCCACGGGGTCAAGGCGCAGAGCCTCGGTGTGGACGGCATCAGCATCGACGGGTTCGAGTGCGCCGGTCACCCGGGCGAGGACGACATCCCGGGCCTGGTGCTCATCCCGGCCGCGTCGGAGAAGATCGACATCCCGATGATCGCCTCGGGTGGTTTCGCCGACGCGCGTGGCCTGGTGGCCGCGCTTGCGCTGGGTGCCGACGGTGTCAACATGGGCTCGCGGTTCATGTGCACGGCCGAATCGGCGATTCATCAGAACGTCAAGGAAGCGATCGTGGCGGGCACCGAGTTGGACACTGAGCTGATCTTCCGCAGCCTGGGCAATACCGCACGGGTCGCGAGCAACACAGTCTCGCGTGAGGTGGTGCAGATCCTCAAGGACGGCGGCCAGTTCGAGGACGTGAAGGATCTGGTGGCCGGCAAACGCGGCGTGAAGGTCTATGAGATCGGTGATCTCGACGCAGGCATCTGGTCGGTCGGAACTTCGATGGGTCTGATCAACGACATCCCCACCTGCGGCGAACTCGTCTCGCGGATGGTGTCGGAGGCCGAGCTGCTGATCAGCGGGCGCCTGATGAACATGATCGGCGCGGACGAGGCCGAGTCGGAGAAAGAAACAGTCCTCGCCTGAAGCGAGGACTGCGGCCCGAAGCGGGCAAAGTCACGGCAAACTCTAGATGGGAAACGCGCGCCCTGAGGGCGCGCGTTTTCTCATACTGCGGTGGGCAGTTCTTGGTAGTCGTCAAACTGCTCCGAGGTGTCGCCCTCGACGAGGAAATCGCCGTGGTAGAGAGCCTCGAAGTCGACCTTGATGACATCTGCACTGGTGTCGTCGATCCACATGACACTGAGCGTATGGGTCACTATTAAGGAATCTTTGAGTTACGGTTCGGAAAATGGTGGCAATCCTACTTTTCGGTAGGTTTCTAGCCAGTAGGGCTTGTGACGTGGATGGGGTTGCTGGGGTACAGCGCGATCCAGGTCACCACGGCGGCTGCGACGCCGATCACCAATAGCCCGACCGCCGCCTTGGGCGACACCTTGGAGCGGCCGAATACCCGGTGATCGATCGAGAACGCACCGGCACCGGTGAACAACAGCGCTGCGGCGGCGAATGCGGCCAGGAACGGAACGTTGAAGGGCTGGGACCAGAAGGCGTCAGTCGCGACATTCACGGCCCAGGCGTCGACCATCGCGCCGATCACCGCGCAGGCTGCGAGCGGGGTGAGGATCCCGAGCAGCAGGCCGATGCCGCCCAGGGTTTCGGCCGCGGTCACCATGAACGCCCCGAATGCGGGGAGTCGCCACCCGCTGGACTCCATGAATTCCACCGCGGTGCCGAAATCGAATGCCTTGATCAGGCCGGCTTGGAGCATGGTTGCGCCGGTGGCGATGCGCATGATGAGCAATCCGGTATCGGTCATACGGGTGGTCGCGGTATCGGCGTCGGTGGTGATCGTCATGCCTAATTAGACGCACAGACGCCCCCGAATTCATCGCGGCACGTCGGGGTGAACCCTTCGGTGCCGGTCGTCGTGTGTAGAGCGAGGCCTACGTTGACGCTGGAAACTTACCGTTGTTAACTTAACGGCGATACCCATTGGGGAAGGACACCACGTGCTGCATCGAATCGCTCGTCTTGCCATCGCAGCCCCGCGACGTGTGCTCGTGGTGGCGGCGTTGGTCATGGTGGCTGCGGGCATCTTCGGCATCCCGGTGGCGAACAACCTGTCGGCCGGCGGTTTCCAGGACCCGACGTCGGAGTCGGCACGGGCCACCCAGCTGCTGTCGGACAAGTTCGCCCGCGGCGACATGCAGTTGGTCATCAGCGTCACCGATGACAACGCTGGGGCGAACGGCACGGCCGCCCTGGCTGCGGGAACCGAGATCGCCGGCCGGCTCAAGGCATCGCCGTACGTGACCGAGGTCAGCTCGGCCTGGACCTTGCCGCCGCCCGCGGCAGCCACATTGATCAGTAAGGACGGCAAGACCGGGCTCATCCTGGCCGGAATCACCGGCGGGGAGAGCGGCGCCCAGAAACACGCCAAGGAACTCACCGATCAACTGGTGCACGACCGCAAAGGTGTGACCGTGCGGGCCGGTGGCGAGGCGATGATCTACGTCCAGATCAACGGCCAGAGCGAAAAAGACCTCCTGATGATGGAATCCATCGCGATTCCGCTGAGCTTCCTCGTGCTGGTGTGGGTGTTCGGCGGACTCCTCGCCGCCGCGCTGCCGCTGGCGGTCGGCGGATTCGCGATCCTCGGATCGTTGGCGGTGCTGCGCGGGTTCACGATGGTCACCGACGTCTCGATCTTCGCGCTCAACCTCACCGTCGCCATGGGGCTCGCGCTGGCCATCGACTACACCCTGTTGATCGTCAGCCGGTACCGCGACGAACTTGCCGACGGTGTCGATCCGGACCGCGCATTGGTACGCACCATGGTCACGGCCGGGCGCACGGTGCTGTTCTCGGCGATGACGGTGGCGCTGTCGATGGTGGCGATGGTGCTGTTTCCGATGTACTTCCTCAAGTCGTTCGCCTACGCGGGGATCGCGGTGGTGGCGTTGGCGGCATTCGCGGCCATCGTGGTGGCCCCGGCGGCCATCGCGCTGCTGGGTGATCGACTGGACGCCTACGACGTGCGCCGGTTCATCCGTCGGCTCCTCGGGCGGCCCGAACCCGTGGCCAAGCCCGTCGAGCAGACCTTCTGGTACCGGACGACCAAGCGCGTCATGCGGCGCTCGGTTCCGGTCGGACTCGCCGTCATCGCACTGCTACTGATGTTGGGCGCACCGTTCCTCGGCATCAAGTGGGGTTTCCCCGACGACCGGGTGCTGCCGTCTTCGGCGTCGGCCCGTCAGGTCGGCGACGAGTTGCGCAACGACTTCGCCGTCGACTCCTCGACCGCCGTCACCGTGGTGCTTCCCGACGTGACGGGGCTGCCGCCCGCCGAGATCGACCGCTACGCAAGTGATCTGTCACGGGCCGCCGGTGGTGCCTCGGTGTCGTCACCCGGCGGCACGTTCGTCGACGGTAGCCGGGTCGGACCGCCGACCTCTGGAACTGGAATGACCGACGGCAGTGCCTATCTCACCGTCGGTAGCCATGTGCCGTTGTTCAGTGACGCCTCTGAGGCACAACTCGACGCGCTGCACGCCGTGCCCGCGCCGGCCGGGGTGCAGTTCACCGGCATCGCGCAGGTCAACCGGGACAGCTCAGATGCGATTACGTCGCGGTTGCCGCTGGTGCTCGGCATCATCGCCGCGATCACTTTCATCCTGCTGTTCCTGCTCACCGGCAGCGTCGTGCTTCCGCTGAAAGCGTTGGTGCTCAACGTGTTGTCCCTGTCGGCGGCGTTCGGTGCGCTGGTGTGGATCTTCCAGGACGGTCACCTGGGTGCGCTGGGCACCACGTCGACGGGCACCTTGGTGGCCAACCTGCCGGTGTTGTTGTTCTGCATCGCATTCGGGCTGTCGATGGACTACGAGGTGTTCCTGGTCTCGCGGATCCGCGAGTACTGGTTGCAGCCCGGCAGCGACAGCGAGATGTCCCAGCGGGAACGGAATGACGAGAGCGTTGCGCTCGGACTGGCCCGCACCGGCCGGGTGGTGACGGCCGCCGCGCTGCTGATGTCGATCTCGTTCGCGGCGCTGATCGCTGCGCAGGTGGCCTTCATGCGGATGTTCGGCCTGGGCCTGACCATTGCGGTCCTCGTCGACGCCACCTTGGTGCGCATGCTGTTGGTACCGGCATTCATGCACCTGATGGGGCAGTGGAACTGGTGGGCGCCGGCACCGTTGGCCCGGTTACACAAGCGAATCGGGATCAGTGAGTCAGGTCCTGGCGAGCTGGACCCTAACGGGCCGGGTGATGCTCCCGGAGGCGGGAAAAAACGCCAACCTGCCGGGGCCGGTGTTACGGACGTCGGCTAGTGGCGATCCAACCCTGTAAACGACGCCGCGCCCCGCGCGGTTCCGGTGAGCTTCTGCGTGATCAGATCCTTGACGCCACAACCGAATTACTGCTGGAGACCGGCCATGCCAAGGCCGTGTCGATCCGGTCGGTGGCCCAGCTCGTCGGGGTCACCCCGCCGTCGATCTACCTGCACTTCGCCGACAAGGACACGCTGCTGGACGCGGTGTGCTCGCGGTACTTCGAGAAACTCGACGAGGAGATGCAGCGGGCTTCCCAAAAGGCCGGAGCCGATCGCTCCTCAATGATCGAGGTGCTGCGTGCTCAGGGCCACGCCTACGTGAACTTCGCCAGGCGCACACCCGAGCTGTACCGATTGGCCACGATGGGTGAGGGCCGGCCCGGCAGCGACGTCGACACCGCGCTGAACAGCTCGGCGTTCCAGCACATGCGGGCGGCCATCGACGCACTGATCACCGAGGGGATCTACCCGCCCGGGGACGCCACGACGATGGCCCTCGAACTGTGGACTGCAGCGCACGGGGTGGCCGCGCTGCTGATCTCCAAACCCTATCTGCCGTGGGGCGACGCCGAGGAGTTCACCGATCGCGTGCTGCGGGCGGTCTGTACCGGTCAGATCGTCTCGGGGATGATCGGGACTGATCTCGAGCCGTTGGAGACCATCGCAAGGTTGAAGGGATTTGCCAGTGAATACGCCGACGGAGGAGCACCGTGACTGACCGGACCGTGGACAACCCGTTCTTTGCCCGGGTGTGGAAGACCCTGTCCAGTTCGGAGCCGGCGGCGCTGCGTCGACTGCGCAGTGACAACCTCGCCGGCCTCAGCGGGCGGGTGCTGGAGATCGGCGCGGGCACCGGGACGAACTTCGCCTTGTATCCGTCGACGGTCACCGAGGTGGTCGCCATCGAGCCAGAACGTCATCTTGCCGAAGTGGCCCGCGGCGCGGCGGCACTGGCCCCGGTGCCGGTGACCGTCACCAGTGACACCGCCGAGAAATTCAGCAGTGCAGAGCCGTTCGATGCCGTGGTCTGTTCACTGGTGCTGTGCTCGATCGATCAGCCGGATGCGGTTCTACGTCAGCTGTTTTCGATTGTCCGGCCGGGCGGGGAGTTGCGGTACCTGGAGCATGTCGCCGGCAGTGGCTGGCGGGCCGGGATGCAGCGCGTGGCAGATGCCACCGTCTGGCCGCGGTTGTTCGGCAATTGCCACACCCATCGGCACACCGAGCAATCCATCGCTGGTAGCGGATTCCAGGTTGAGGTTGCGCACCGTGAACTTGCGATGCCGGCCTGGGTGCCGCTGCCGGTGACGGAGTTCGCGATCGGGCGCGCAGTCCGGCCTGCCTAGCCGGCGTCGCGACTACCGAGGAGCGTAGGCAACCGCTGCAGCAGGTTCGGCAGAGTGCCGGCCGCGGTCTCACGCAGGGAAACCGTGGCACTGTCGGACAGCGGTGTGCGTTCCGGATTGACCTCGATCACCACGGTGCCCGCGGCCACGGCCGCCTCGGCCAGGCCCGCGGCCGGATAGACGACCGAGCTGGTGCCCACCACGATCACCACATCGGCGTTGCCGACCGCCAGTACTGACCGTTGCCAGGCGTCGTCGGGCAGCGGCTCACCGAACCACACCACGCTCGGGCGGATCAGGCCGCCGCACGGGCAGACCGGGGGTTCGATCGTCTCGACCGGCTCCGGCATCTCGGGCAGGTTGCCCTCGAACCTCGAACCGCATGCATCGCAACGGAACTCGAACAAATTGCCGTGCAGGTGATAGACGTTGGTGCTTCCGGCGCGCTCGTGCAGGTTGTCGACGTTCTGGGTGATGACGTGCACGTCGGCGAAGTCCTGCCAGGCGGCCACGGCCCGATGCCCGTCGTTGGGCCGCACGTGGGACATCATGTAGTGGCGCCACAGATACCAGGCCCAGACTTTCTCCGGATGCCGCTGCCAGCCTTCGATGCTGGAAATCTCGTACGGATCTACTTTTGCCCACAGGCCCGTCTCGACGTCACGGAACGTGGGGACACCGCTTTCTGCCGAGATCCCGGCACCACTGAGGACAGTCACTTGCACATCACCAACGTAGTCGGTTTGGGTGATACTGAGGATGTGGTCGAGTTGGGGGATTGGGTTCTGATTGATTCGAGCGGGGATAAACCGTTGTTCGATCAACTCAGGATCCAGATTATCGAGGGCATTCGCCAGGGGCACCTGACGCCGGGTACCCGGCTGCCTACGGTGCGTGAACTGGCAGGCAAGGTGGGGCTTGCAGTGAACACCGTGGCCAGGGCGTATCGGGAGTTGGAGTCGGCGGGGGTGTTGGAGACCCGGGGGCGGTACGGCACATTCGTCGCACGGGCCGATCCGGCCGATGCCGCGATGGCCGCCGCCGCGCATTCGTTCGCCGAGGCCGCCCATGCGTTGGGGATCGGCAAAGCCGATGCGCTGCGTTATCTGGACACCGCATTCGATTGATCGGCTCGGCCGATGCATTCGATTGATCGGGCGCCGGATCACCCGGTCCGGTTGCCGTGCCAGCGGAGCACATCGAGTGCGACGGCCACCGCGACGCTGTTTTCGGCAAGCGGGCGCGGCAGGAGTTCGTCGGCGCGGGCCAGTCGGCGCAGCAGCGTATTGCGATGCAGATACAGCCGCGCCGCGGCGCGCGAGGCGTTGCACTGTTCGTTGACGAATACCCGTACGGTTTCCTGCAATTCAGGGTCGGCGGTCTCTAGGCCGCCAAGGTTGCGGTTGACGAACTCGGCGGCGCGATCGGGGTCAGCGGTGGTCAGGGCGACCAGCTCGACGTCGGCGAACCGCGCGATCTGCTGTGTGGAGTGCAGCCGGGCCATCATCTGCTGTGTGGTGATCGCATCGAAGTGGCTGCGCCGGAACCCATCCAGACCGTCGGCTGTCGGACCGATGGCGATCCGGACACCGTCCAGGTCCCCGGCGGCGCGGATCAGCGCCTGGTAGCCGTCCCGGATGTCGGCGCTACCCGCCGCCCACACCCAGCGGGTGGCGGTGCTGGCCAGCACGCTCAACGGCCGCGGATCACCGCAGTCGCCGCCGAACGCCTCGGCGGCCCGGTCCAACCCGGACAGGTCGCCCGCGGAGTCTTCGCTCCAGATCACCGCCGCGGTATGGGTCCCGGTCAGCGCATGGCCCAGGCGCGCCTCTGCACGCTGCCGGGGGATCGGTGCGCCCTCGAGCAGTAGTGCGACGGTCTCGCGCCGCTCGGCGTGGGTGCCGCGGGTCAGGTCGTCGCGTTCCAGGTCGATCTGGGTGGCGATCCCGGCCAGCGTGGCGTCGACGAACGCGCTGATGGACTGTGAGCACACGTCCAACATCTCGTGCAGTTCGGCCGGGTCGGACGTGAGCTCGAAGGCGATCTCCATGAGGCGACGCCACGCCACGCCCTCGCCGACCCGGTAGGCATCGAGTGGAAACCCGCTGACGCCGCGCCGCACCAGCTCTCGCGCGATGCTCAGCGGCTCCGGTCCGGTGTTCGGCGGTACCGGCGCGCCCGGATCGCGCACATTCGCCGTGCCCCAGAAGAACAGGTTGGCATGGTTGCTGCGCACGACTGCGGCGGCGAGCTCGGGGTCGGACGCGATCGTCGGACTGGCGGCAAGTACTGCGGCGTCGAATTCGTCGAGCCATTCCGGGCGGGGGTTGAGGACAGTCTGCGCGCATTGCCGGATCAGGTCCTGCACCCGCGGTGAAGGAGGCTGCCACACCATCACCCCAGGGTAGAGCGGTGGTGCAAAGTGCACCACCACAAGCGCGATAATTGGCACTTCCGACCTTGGGTGACGGTGGTCTGACCGCCACCATTGAGACATGACCCACACCGATCACGTCGACGTACTCATCATCGGCGCCGGTATTTCCGGCATCGGTGCCGCCTACTACCTGCAGCGCGAGCACCCGGAGCGCAGCTACACGATCCTGGAGGCCCGCGGCGCCGCAGGTGGCACCTGGGACCTGTTCCGCTACCCCGGAATCCGGTCGGACTCCGACCTGCATACCTTCGGCTACGAGTTCAAGCCGTGGCGCGACGAGCATGCCATCGCCACGGCCGACAAGATCCTGGCCTACCTGCACGAGACCGTCTCCGAAAACGGCATCGGCAGCCACATCCGGTTCCACCACAAGGTGCTCGGCGCGGCCTGGAATTCCGCGACGGCCACCTGGACCGTTGACATCGAGCGGACCGACAGCGACGGCGCGGATCCAGAACTCGTGCAGATCTCGGCGAACTGGCTGTTCTGCGGTGGTGGCTACTACCGCTACGACCAGGGCTACACCCCGCACTTCGAAGGTCAGGACCGGTTCACCGGGCGGATCGTGCACCCCCAGCACTGGCCCGAGGACCTCGACTACACCGGCAAGAAGGTCGTCGTCATCGGTAGTGGTGCCACCGCGGTGACGCTGGTGCCGTCGATGGCGCCGACCGCCGAGCACGTGACCATGCTGCAACGCTCACCCACCTACGTGCTCCCCGTCCCGGCCAAGGACGCCTTCGCCAACACCGCCAGGCGGTTGCTGGGCGATCGCCTGGGCTATGCGGCGGCCCGGCGCAAGAACGTCATCAAGCAGCGCTCCGTCTACACGCTGTGCCAGAAGTACCCGACCGCCGCTCGCTGGGTGATCCAGAAGATCAACGCCAGCAAGTTGCCCGACGGATACCCCGTCGACGAGCACTTCGCGCCCCGCTACAACCCGTGGGACCAGCGACTGTGCGCGGTGCCCGACGGCGACCTGTTCAAGGCCATCAGCAATGGCAGCGCCTCGGTGGTCACCGACCGCATCGCCACGTTCACCGAGACCGGAATCCTGTTGGAATCGGGGCGGGAACTCGATGCCGACATCATCGTCACCGCAACGGGTCTCAACATTCAGCTGTTCGGCGGAATGTCGCTGACCATAGATGGCCAACCGGTAGACCTCGCCGACACCGTCGCCTACAAGGGCATCATGCTCTCGGGCGTGCCGAACTTCGCCTTCGCCTTCGGTTACACCAACTCGTCGTGGACGCTCAAAGTCGGGTTACTCTGCGAGCATTTCTGCCGACTGTTGAAGCACATGGACGCCAACGGTTTTGACGCCGTGCAACCGGAGTTCACCGGCGGTCAGACCCGACCGCTACTGGAATTCGGTGCCGGGTACGTCCAGCGTGCGATCGACGAGATTCCCCGCCAGGGCGTCGACGGACCGTGGCAGATGACGATGAACTACACCGTGGACGCCGAGACCCTGCGTAACGGGCCCGTCGTAGACTCCGCGCTGCGGTTCGGATCCCGGCGTACGGCCCTTGCCGACCCGGCAGCCCAACTCGTTCCCTGAGGCTGATTCTCAGGGACAGCTCACGTCCCGTGGCTAAGCTCACGCCCATGGATACGTTCTCACCGGCGCTGCCACCGGACATCGCCGGCGTGTCCTCCGCCGTCGGCGCGGAACTGCCACCCGGGCCCGTTCCCGGTCGGCCCTACGCGCTCCCGGCAGACGTGCTGGCCGAACAGTACGGGCCCCTGTTCTACGCGGACTTCACCGGCAGCCGGCGGCTGTATGCGTGCTCGCTGGCGTTGATCGACGAACTCTGTGACGAGACACGGTTCGAAAAGGGCATCACCGACCGGCTGGACCGCTTCCGGACCTTGGTCGGCAACGGTCTGTTCACCTCGTATCCCGGTGAAAATGGTTGGCAGCAGGCACATGACGTCCTGATGCCCGGTTTCAGCTTCAGCGGTCTGCGCAGCTACCACCCGGCCATGCTCGATATCAACCGTCAGCTCATCGCGCTGTGGGATGAAACCGCCGGAGCGGTCGGGCCGCGGTTGGTTGATGTCGCGGGCGATCTGGCGAAGCTGGCCATGGACACCGTGGGTCTGGCCGGATTCGGGGCGCGGTTCGACTCTTATCACCAGGACGGGCTGGCCGACATCCCGTCCAGCTTCGCGTCCGCGCTGGCACAGATCATCACCCCGGGCGGTGGCGACCGGGCGGTCTTCGCCGTCGAACGCGACAAGCTGTTCGCCTTCATCGACGAGTTGATCGCCGGGCATCGCGCGGGCGCGGTCGATCTGGACGATCTGCTCGCTCTGATGCTCGAACCGGGCGCCGACGGTGCACCGCGCCTCGATCACGACAGCGCCCGCAACCAGATCCTGACATTCCTGATCGCCGGGCAGGACACCACCTCGACCCTGATGCCGACGGCTTTGTACAGCATCGTCAAGGATCCCGCGGTGCTGCACCGGGCCTGCCTCGAGGTGGATGGATTGTTCGGGACGGACGACGATCATGTGCCCGCGTTCGACGAGATCGGCAAGCTCACCTACATCCGTCAGATCGTCGACGAGACGTTGCGGCTGTCCCCGCCGGTCCGGGAATTCGACCGGATGGCATTGGCGGACACCGTCATCGGCGGCCGGTATCCGGTGCGCAAGGGTGAGGTCGTCACGGTGATGACCTCGGCGCTGCACCGGCAGCCCGAGTGGGGGGACAACGTCGAGTTGTTCGACCCGGACCGGTTCGGCGCCGAGCGGGCCGCCGGGCGTCCGGTCAACCTGTTCAAGCCTTTCGGCACCGGTGCCCGGTCCTGTATCGGCCGTCAGTTCGCCTTGCACGAGGCGACCATGGCGCTGGCCACCCTGGTGCACCGGTATCGCTTCCTGGACGTCGACCACTACCAGTTGCGCACTCACAGCGATCTCCTGCGCAAGCCGGTCGGATTCCACCTGCAATTGGTGCGGCGGACACCGCAGGACCGCCGGCACGTCGCCGGTCCCGTTGCGGAATCGTCGACGCCGAGGCCGCGCGCAGTCGCCGCGCCCGGTGCGAAAGTGACCGTGCTGCACGGCTCCAACCTCGGCAACTGCCGATCGCTGGCGCAGCAGCTGGCGGACGAGGCCACCGATCTGGGTTATCAGACCACCGTGGCCGCCCTTGACACAGCGGCGGGAGCACTGCCCGGCGAGGGGGCGCTGGTGGTGGTCGCCGCATCGTACAACGGGCAACCTACGGACGACGCACGGCAATTCGTCGAATGGCTGGACGATCCCGAGACCAAACCGCAGCCGGTGATTCCGTATGCGATCCTCGGGGTCGGCGACCGGAACTGGGCCGAAACGTACCAGACCATTCCGAAGCATATCGATCAGCGGCTGTCGGAACTGGTTGGCCCACCGCTCATTCCGCGTGGCGAGGCGGACACTTCGGGCGATTTCGCCGGGACCGTCGAAGACTTCTCCGCAACGCTGTGGGAAGCCCTCGCTCCCACCGGCGGCGCGGCGGTGGCCGCCGAGGGCACCGATGGTGAGCCCCTGTACGCACTGCGTGCCATCGACGGGCCGGTGACGTCGGCGATCGATGCGCGTTTCGAGGTGCAGCCGGCCACCGTGCTCGAGAACGTGGCATTGGTCGACGACCGCGACATGGGAAATGCCAAGCGGCTGATCCGGATAGCGCTTCCCGACGAACTCGAATACCAGACCGGCGATCACCTCACGGTCCTGCCCGACAACAGCCCCGAGGCCGTGGACGAGGTCGCCGCATTGCTGGAATTGCGGCTCGACCGCCGGATCTCGATCAATCCGCGGCGCAGCACCCGCCGTGCCATCGCCGTCGACCGTGAAGTCAGCGTGCGTGAGCTGCTCACCCATTTCGTCGAACTCCGCAAGCCGGCCAGCCGCAGTCAGCTGCTGCGCCTGGCGGCAGCCAATCCGTGCCCGCCGGAACGGTCGGCCTTGACCGAACTCGCCGAGCATCACGAGACCCGTGCCATGTGCGTCACCGAATGTCTGGCTGAATTCCCGGCGACCGAACTGTCGCGGGCCCAACTGCTGGAGCTGTTCGAGCCGATGGCGCCCCGGCACTACTCGATCGCTTCCTCGGCCCGCCGGGTGCCGCGTGAGGTCGAACTGGTGGTCAGCGTGCTCGAGGGACAGGCCCGTTCCGGCTACGGTGTGTTCCGTGGCGTGTCGTCGAGTTACCTCGCCGAAGCCGTACCGGGACAACAGATCCGGATGCGAGTGGACAGCGCGCGCCGAGCATTTCGGGCCGGCGCCGAGCCCGCGAAGAACGTCATCCTGGTCGCCGCCGGAACCGGGGTCGCCCCGTTCCGGGGATTCATCGGGGACCGGCTGGCGGCGCAGGCCGCGGGCGAACCGTTCACGTCGGCATTGTGTTTCTTCGGGGTACGTCACCCGGATGTCGACTATCTGTTCCGCGACGAGATCGAGTCGGCCGAACAGGCCGGCGTGTTGCGGATGCGCCCGGCGTTCTCGCGGCGGCCCGAAGACGAGGTCCGGTACGTGCAGGACCGGATCATCGCCGACGCCGACGAAGTCTGGACGATGCTGGGAGACCCGGATATGGACGCCCACGTGTACGTCTGTGGCGACGGTGCCCGGATGGCTCCCGCGGTGCGCGGGGCATTCCGCGATATCTACCGCCGTAACAGCGGCGCTGACGAAGACGCCGCGGTGCGCTGGCTGGCCGATCTGGTCAGTTCAGATCGTTACGTCGAGGACGTGTGGGCGCAGTAGGCGTCAGCCGAATTCCAACAGACCCATCACCGGGCGGACGGGGTCGAAGATCGGCAGGTGTTGTGTCTGCAGTATGGCGTTGAGAATCACGCCGCGGCCGGACGGCATCGGCAGATCGCGTACCGTCCGCACCCCGGGGACGGTGTTGGCCAGGTCGGCGAACTCTGTGGGCGTCAAGCTGAACGGCATCGGGGGCACGCGGTAGCGCATCGAGGTCGGCAACCCCTTGCGGGTGAGGAAGGCGAAGAACGCCGGCGGCAGGTCGAACATCATCTGGCCACCTGGAAAGCGTTGCGCGCAGGCACGGATCAGCGACATGGATTCCTCGGGCTGCAGGTACATCAGCAGGCCTTCGGCGGTGATGAACACTCCGTGGCTGGTGTCGACGTGGTCCATCCAGCTGAAGTCCAGTGCCGACTGGGCGCACTGCGTGACGCGGTCCGGCTTTGGCAGCAGCTTGTTGCGGAGCTCGATCATGGGCTCCAAATCGACTGACAACCAACGAAAATCATGGCCCAGGCCGGCGGCGTCCAAGCGGTAGAAGCTGGTCTGCAGCCCCTCGGCGAGCGCCACCACGGTGGCCTGCGGATGTTCACGAAGGTAGTCGCCGGTGGTCCGGTCGAACAGCAGCGACCGGAGCGCCATGTCCTGGCGGCGGGTGTAGCCGAACTTGGCGAAATCGAAATCGATCGAATCCACCAGTTGCACTGCCATCGGATCGTCGATCAGGCCGTCCGGGCGCCGCGCCTCGTGCGCACGCACCTGCAGGGTCAGCAGTGCCGTCTCGGAGACACCGGTGAGCGCGCTGCCGCTCACCTTGCCTGGGGTTCCCGTCATGGGCGCGAATGTACCCGCGTTCTGTCGGCCGGTGCCAACGCCGTCGACCGCACGCGCAAAGATGTCGTCAACCGCTGATCGGCTCAGCCGGAAGGAGTCTGCCGTGCCACGCTTTGCGGCCAATCTCTCCATGATGTACACCGAACACGCCTTTCTCGACCGGTTCGCCGCCGCGGCGACCGATGAGTTCACCGCGGTGGAATTCCTCTTCCCGTACGAGTACCCGGCCGAGCAACTGCGCGGTCGCCTCGATGCCGGCGGCCTGCGTCAGGCCTTGTTCAACGCTCCTCCCGGTGATTTCGAGGCAGGGGAACGCGGTATTGCCTCGCTGCCCGGCCGCGAGGCCGAGTTCCGCGACGGGTTCGCCCGCGCACTCGGATACGCCGAAGTGCTGAATTGCGCGCGGGTACACGTGATGGCCGGCCTCGTTCCGCCGGGTGCCCACCGTGAGGAGCGGCTGGCGGTGTACCGCGGCAACCTCACCTGGGCCGTCGATCAGGCCGCGGGTCGCGGTGTCGACGTGCTGATCGAGCCGATCAACCAGCGCGACATGCCCGGCTACCTGCTGAGCCGGCAGGACGAGGCGCACCAGATCGTGGGCGAGATCGGGGCACCGAATCTCAAGGTGCAACTGGACCTGTACCACTGCCAGATCACCGAGGGCGATGTGACGGTCCGGCTGCGCTCGGACATTCCGACCGGCCGTGTCGGGCACGTGCAGATTGCCGGAGTCCCCGATCGGCACGAACCGGACAGCGGCGAGCTGGCGATCGACTACCTGCTCGCGGTCATCGATGAGACCGGTTACGAGGGCTGGGTGGGTTGTGAGTACCGTCCCGCCGCCGGCACCAGTGCGGGATTGGGATGGATGCGAAGAGCGTGCGGGTGAGGCCTCAGCGCAGCACTTTGTCCAGGGTGCGCAGGTTTCTGGTGGTCGTGCAGGATTTGTAGCGCTTCTTGCCCATTGTCTTGCCGATGGCGCTGTCGAGTGTCGCGGCTCGAGGCACCTGCCAGTAGAGCACCCCGTCCCCGCGCCGGATCTTTTCGTCGTCGCCCGGGGTCAGGGCCGCGAGCTCGTCGAGCAAGTCTGCGTCGCTCACGAAGGTGACGTAGGAGTGGTGGTCGGGGACCTCCCGCTCGAACGGATAACCGGCGGAGATCTTCTGCAGGGCGGGCATGTTGTACACCAATACCCACGCCTCGTAGCCGAACGTGTCGCGCAGTGCAGACTCGGCCGTAGTGCGGACCTTTGCAGCATCGGAAGTGCTGTCCAGCAAGACATTTCCGCTTGCCAGAATCGTCCGAACCCCGGTGAACCCAGACGCCTCCATGGCTTTCTTCACGTCGGCCATCTTGAGATTGACGCCTCCCACGTTGATGCCGCGCAGGAACGCGATGTAGCGGGTCACGGCTTCAGCCTAATCAGTCACTTCACCGGCAGCTGGTTCAGATCGGCCTTCGCGGTGGCGGTGATGAGGTGCAGCACCCGTTGGAAGCTGGGGGAGCGCGTCGACACGATCGACGTGTGGTTCTCACCCGGGAGCAATTCGACGCTTGCCCGGCCACCACGCTTCTTGAGCGCCGCGACATAGCGCTGCGAATTGGCCGGTGCCACAACAGTGTCGAGGGTTCCGTGCACCGCGATCACCGGCACCACCGGGTCGAGGTTCTGGATCGGATCGACCGAGGCGTACCGCTGCGGTACCTCTGCCGGGCGGCCGCCGAGCACCGCGACGATGCGCTTGTCGCCGTGGTTGGCGGCGTAGACCATGTCGAGCGGACCGGCCAGCGAGATGACCCTGGTCGGCCGGAAGCGAGGCCGGGATCCGACCTCATCACCGCGCAGGTCCTGCCGGGTGCCGGCCCAGACTGCCAGCTGAGCTCCCGCACTGTGGCCGACGACGAGTGCGTCGTCAATGGCCAACTGCGGATACTGCAGCGCCATCTCGGCGATGTAGTCCATGGCGTGCGCCACGTCGTCGAAAGTGGTCGGCCACCCACCGCCCGATCCCAACCTGCGGTACTCGATGTTGTAGACGGCCATGCCGCGGCTGGTGAGCTCGCGGGCCAATCCGGCGAACACCCCCGCGCCCATCGTGCTCTGCCATCCGCCGCCGTGGATGAGCACCACCAGCGGGACCGAGTTGAACGCATGCGCGCCGGCAGGCAGGTACAGGTCGGCCCAGTTCTGGTCGGGGTACCGGCCGGCGGGATGTGCGTCGGACAGATAGTGGAAGCGGGAGACGGTCACGTCGTGCAGGGTGAGTGCCTCGGGAACCACCGCGACTTGTGCGGACCGCTTTTCCGTCTTCGATTCCGGGTTCGCTTCCGTCGCGCACGACGGCGTGAGACCGACGACGAACAGGGCGGTGAGCAGGATCAGCGCGCACCGATACCGCCTGCCATGCAGTCCTGGAGTCAGCACAGTGGTCTCTTTCTCGACGCTGCGGGTCAGAAGTCCAGCACCGTGATGGAAGGTCGGATGCGGTGGATCACGCCGATCCGGTCCAGCCACGGCTCGGCGGCCAGCTTGAACAGGCCGCGGCCGGCCTGCAGGGGTACGTCACGGGCAGATCTCACCCCGGCGATGGCTCCCGGTCCCGTCCCCGCCATCGCCAGGCCCTCGTCGGCGGTCAGCGCGAACGGCATGGGCGGCGCGATGTAGCGGTTGGACAGGCGCAGACCCTTCAGGGTGCGCCTGCTCACCCAATGCGGAAGCGAGTCGAACATCATCCGCCCGCCGGGAAACCGTGCCGCGCAGTCGGCGATCAGGGTGCGCACGTCAGCGGGTTCCAGGTACATCAGCAGGCCCTCAGCGGTGATGAACACGCCGTCGCGTGTGTCGACCCGGTCCATCCAAGTGCGGTCGAGCGCCGACGAGGCCAGGGACACGATGCGGTCATCATGGGGCAACAGTTTGTCGCGGATCGCGATGACGGGCGGTAGATCGACTGAATACCAGGTCAATTCGTCTGCCAGCCCGGCCTGATCGAGGCGCCAGAAACTGGTCTGCAAGCCCTCGGCAAGTGCTACCACCGCGGCCTTCGGGTGCGTCGACAGGTAGTCGCGGGTCTCGATGTCGAATGCGCGGGCCCGTAGGGCATGGGCCTGGGTGGGCCTGCCGAACTTGCGGTAGTCGTAGTCGATCGAGTCGCGCAGGGCCACCGCCCACGGGTCGCGGATCACGCCGTCGGACCGTCTGGCTTCGAGTCCGCGGTTGCTCAGGGTCCACAACGAGGTCGCCGAGACACCGTCGAGGGTGTTGCCGTCAATCAGGCTCATCGAACCGATGGTAAAGACGTAGGCTCGTCACATGGGGCGCCAGGTTTTCGACGACAAGCTTTTGGCCTTGATCGGCGGCAACTCGATGGGAGTTCTCGCGACGATCAAACAGGACGGTCGTCCGCAGCTGTCGAATGTCTCCTACTACTTCGACCCGCGGGCAGTGCAGATCCAGGTGTCCATCACCGAGCCCCGGGCCAAGACCCGGAACCTGCGACGTGATCCGCGGGCTTCCATCCACGTCAGCTCCGACGACGGCTGGTCGTATGCGGTAGCCGAGGGTGATGCGATTCTCACGCCGCCTGCCGCGGCGCCCGACGACGAGACGGTCGAGGGGCTTATTGCCTTGTACCGCAACATCGCCGGAGAGCATCCGGACTGGGACGATTACCGGCGTGCCATGGTCGAGGATCGCCGGGTGTTGTTGACCCTGCCGATCACCCACGTATACGGGATGCCGCCGGGCCGCCGGTAATACGCGTGACTATGGCATCGGAGTGGGGCTACGCTGCGGCGTATGGCTGACGACACTCCCGAAGACGACAACAAGCGCAAATTCCGGGAGGCGCTGGAACGTAAGAAGGCGCAGTCGGCGGGAGGTGCATCGCACGCGGACGGCGGACGTAAGCAACCGCGGGCCCACGGCCCGGTGGAGAACCGGCGCGAATTCCGTCGTAAGAGCGGCTAGACCAAGGCTCATCTGCGCGGCGGATCGCACTCAGTATTGAGCAGTGATTCGCCGCGCGGACGCCAACCAGCGAGCTGCGACGAGTGCCGCCACCATGACGGCCACGCAGTACACGCCCTGATCCTTCAGACCCCACGCGACCGAGGTCAGTGTGGCCGCCCCGGCCAGGCACAGCAGCCAGCCCACCGCGGCGCTGCGGATCCCGGTGCCGCTCACCGTGCCGCCGTCCCAGAGCGGCAGCGGTGAGTTCTCCAGCGGTCGCAGCGCGACGAACGCCACCGCGACCAGGACGGCCATGATCGCCAACTGCAGCACCGACAGGGCCAGGAATCCGGGCGCGGACGGGTCGTAGCGGTCCAGGCCCAGGTAGTCGAACACCAGGTGCAGGCCCAGCAGGAGCGGCATGTGCCACAGGTACAGGGTCATCGCACCGGAGTTGCCGATCGCGGTGAGCCACCACACCCGCGGCCGCTGCGCCCACCGGTTGATGGCAGGGGCTGCGGCAATCGCGAACGCGCACATCATGATTGCGTGACCGGCCAGCAGCAGTGACGGCGGCGTCATGTTCTTCAGGTGCTGGGTCTCGATGCCGACCAGGCTCAGCTCGTAGGGTCCGAAGTACAGCAGTCCCAGGTTGACGGCGAGCATGCCGACGCCGATCTTGAGCGCGGCGGCGCTCGACAGCAGGTGGCGACGGTAGGCGACACCGAACACGCCGGGGATCAACCACACCACGGTGTTGAGGTAGCCCAGCGAGGCGTAGCCGTCCATATTGATCCGGATTACGTCGATCGCGGCGATGAATGCGTAAGTCCCGATGACCGCGCCGGCCATCTGCGCGGTCGTGGTGATGCGGGCCAGCAGCGGCACCGCCGCCAACACCAGGACATAGGCGCCCAGGAACCACAGCAGCTGGATGGAGATGCCGGCGATGGGTTCATAGACATGCTCCGGCAGGACGAACCGCAGCACGGCCAGGGTGACGGTCCAGAAGGCGAGGTAGTAGAACACCGGGCGGTACAGCCGGGTGCAGCGTCGCAGCAGCCACCCGCCCCAGGACGAGCCCGGCTGCCAGGGCTGCACCGACGCGGCCACGCCGGCGAAGAAGAACAACGGCATGATCTGGAACACCCAGGTCAGCGCCTGAAAGACGACAGATGCGGTGAGCAGGTTGCTCCAGATGAACACGTCGTCGCGGATCGTGCTCGTCGCCATCACGGTGTGGCCGAACACCACACCGACCAGCGAGACGATCCGGATGACATCGATGGCCCGGTCCCGCTCAACGGGGGTCCGGGCCTCGACCTCGGCGGGGGACGGGAACAGCCCCTTCGCGGGGGCTTTCTCGGCAGCTGGGTCAGCAGCAACGGTCATGGCAGAAACGCTATGGCCCAGCAGCCGCGTAGTCCCTAGGTAGAACCACTCAACTTCCGCCGAAACAGCATTCCGGCAGGCTGCTACTCGCAGTTCCTCTGCCGGAATGCCGTTTCGGCGGAGTAGTAGAGCTAGTGGCTGACCGCCCTCTCGGCGCCCACTCCCGTCAGTGATCGGACCTCCATCTCGGCGTTGAGCTCCGGGTCGCCGGTGTCCGAGGATGTGAGTGTGCCGATGATGCCGAGCGCGAAGGCCAGTGGGATGGACACGATGCCCGGGTTGGCCAGGGGGAAGAAATCGAAGTCCGCTCCCGGGATCATCGCGGTCTTGCTGCCCGATACGGCGGGGGAGAACACGATCAGCACGATGGTCGAAATCAGCCCGCCGTACATGCTCCACAGGGCGCCGCGGGTGTTGAACCGCTTCCAGTAGAGCGAGTACACAATCGTCGGCAGGTTGGCCGCAGCTGCCACCGCGAAGGCCAACGCCACCAGGAACGCCACGTTCTGACCGTTGGCCAGGATGCCCAGGCCGATCGCGAACACGCCCAGGACGACCGCGGTGATCCGTGAGACCCGCACCTGCTCGTCCTCGGTCGCTGGGCTTTTTCCGTGGCGGTTGCGCAAGACCGAGGCGTACACGTCGTGCGCGAACGAGGCCGACGCCGTGATGGTCAGGCCGGCCACCACCGCGAGGATGGTCGCGAACGCCACCGCGGAAATGACCCCGAGCAGGATCACCCCGCCGAGTTCGAACGCCAGCAGCGGGGCCGCGGAGTTCACGCCGCCGGCCGCTCCGAGGATCCGGTCCGGGCCGACCAGGGCGGCTGCGCCATACCCGAGCACCAAGGTGAACAGATAGAAGGCGCCGATCAGCGCGATCGCCCAAACCACCGACCGCCGCGCCTCTTTCGCGGTCGGCACGGTGTAGAAGCGCATCAGCACATGCGGCAGGCCCGCGGTGCCGAGCACCAGCGCCAGCGCCAGTGAGATGAAGTTGATCTGCGAAGTGAGCGATCCGCCGTACTGCGCGCCCGGTGCCAGCACGTCGCGGCTCGAGACGCCCTTGGTGGTGGCCTCGGAGATGGCCGATTGCGCCGAGCCGAGGATCTCGGAGAAGTTCAGCCCGAACTTGCTCAGCACCATCACGGTCATCAGCGCCGCGCCGGCGATCAGTAATACGGCTTTGATGATCTGCACCCAGGTGGTGCCCTTCATGCCGCCGACCAGGACGTAGACGATCATCAGGATGCCGACGACGGCGATCACGATCGATTGGCCGGCCCGGCTGTTGACGTCGAGCAGCAGGGCGACCAGGCCGCCGGCCCCGGCCATCTGAGCCAGCAGGTAGAACAGCGACACCGTCAGCGTCGAGATGGCCGCGGCCAGGCGAACCGGCCGCTGCTTGAGCCGGAAGCTCAGCACGTCGGCCATGGTGAATTTGCCGGTGTTGCGCAGCAATTCGGCCACCAGCAGCAGGGCTACCAACCAGGCCACCAGGAAGCCGATGGAGTAGAGGAAGCCGTCGTAGCCGTAGACCGCGATGGCGCCGGCGATACCCAGGAAGCTGGCCGCCGACAGGTAATCACCGGCGATGGCGATGCCATTCTGGGGGCCGGAGAAGCCGCGGCCGCCCGTGAAGAACTCGTCGGCGGTGGCGTTGCGCTTGCTGGCCTTGATCACCACGATCATCGTGACGACGACGAAGAGGCTGAAGATGCCGATGTTGGCGGCAGGGTTGCCGACGGTCTCTGCGGCGAGTGTCGTGATGGTCATCGGGTGCCTTCCAGCTCTTCGCGGATGGCGGTGGCGCGCGGGTCGAGTTCCCGGTTCGCGAAGCGCACATACAGTCCGGTGATCAGGAATGTGGTGAGGAACTGGCCCAGCCCGATCAGCAGGCCGACATTGACGTTGCCGAACACCCGGATGGCCATGAAGTCGTGGGCGAACGCACCCAGCGCGACGTAGAGGGCGTACCAGATCAGGAAGAACGCGGTCATCGGAAAGACGAAGCGGCGCAAGCGGGTACGCAGTTCCTGGAATTCAGGACTTGCCTGCATGGCGAGGAACTGCTCCCCGGTGGGGGCAACCCTCTCGGGAAGGTCTGTTTCGGTCACCCGAGGACTCCTGACAGTTGACTGTGGGATAGCGGAGAACCTAATTGAGAGCTGGGTCACATGCGACGGGTATCGCGGTCGATACGCCGAATTCGGTGGACGCTGCGCTGAACGGTCGGTCGGGGAGGCTGAGCGGCAGGCCGATCAGCCCGCGGGCACCCGTTCGACGCCCAAGCCGAGGCGCTCCGGCACGTGCATGCGCGCGAAGATCTGCGCGACGCCGGGGGTAGGCCGGGTGAACAGGCTGACGACGATCATCGTGAGGAACGCGACCGGCACGCTGACCGCCGCCGGGTAGCCCACCATCACCGCGGGCCATCCGCCGAGCACTCCGTCGTCGATTCCGCCGCTGATCGCCACGAGCACCGCGCCGCCGCACACACACCCGCCCACCACGAGCCCGCAGGCCGCGCCGATCGCCGTCAGGCCGCGCCACCAGATCCCGAGCACCAGCAACGGGCACAGCGTGGACGCCGCGACGGCGAAGGCCAATCCGACACTGCGGGACAACTCGAGCCCGGACACCATCAGTGACAACGGAATCGGGATCAGCCCGCCGACCACCGCGGCGATCCGGAAATCGCGCACCCGGCCGCGCAGCACATCGGTGGCCAGGGCGCCGGCGATGCTGATCAGCAGGCCCGAGGAGGTGGCCAGGAAGGCCGCGATCGCCCCGGCGGCCACGAGTGCCGCCAGTAGTTGGCCGCCGATCCCGCCGACGGCGGCGCCCGGCGCCAAAAGGACTGCAGCGTCGGCAGTTCCGGTGATGAGCAGCTGCGGTACGTACAACCGGGGATCGGGAAGAAGTAGAACACCGACAGCAATGCCACCACCGCGAGCGCGGTGCGCCGGGCGGCCCGACCGTCGGGGTTGGTGTAGAAGCGGACCAGCACATGCGGCAGGCCCATCGTGCCCAGGAACGTCGCGACGATGATCGACAACACCTGGTAGAGCGGATGTCCGCCGCCCAGGCCTCCGCCCGAGGCGATCCACTCACTGCCGGTGCCCGGGGTGCCGGCCACGACGGGCGTGGCGGCGCCGGCCTCCAGCGTCAGCGTGGTGCCCGCACCGAGGGTGTGTTGTCCGGGCGCGTTGATCCTGGCGGACTCGACGTGGCGGCCGTCCAGATCGCCGGACACGGTGATGCCGGCCGGTTCGACCACCTGGACCATGACGGCGGTGTCGATCTGCACGGTGGTCTGCTGTTGCACGGTGGGTGGCAGCGGACCGCCCAATTCGCCGCGGTCACCGATGAACAACCCGAGGAGCGCCAGGGCCGGGACTGCGATGGCGGTCAGCTTGAGCCAGTACTGGAATGCCTGCACGAACGTGATCGACCGCATGCCGCCGGCCACCACATTGGTGATGACGATCGCGGCGACCAGCAGCGGACCGATCCAGACCGGAACGCCCAGAAGCGTTTTCAGTGCGAGCCCGGCTCCCTGATACTGGGGGGCCAGATAGAACAGGCAGATCACCACGACAACGAGCATGGCCACCTTGCGCAGGCGGGCCGAGCCGAGCCGGAACTCGGCGAAGTCGGGCACGGTATAGGCACCCGAACGCCGTAGCGGTGCGGCCACGAACAACAGCACGCCCAGATAGCCCGCGGTGAAACCGACCGGGTACCACAGAGCGTCGGCGCCGTACTTCGCGATCAGCCCGGCCACCCCGAGAAATGAGGCAGCGGACAGGTATTCGCCGGAGATCGCGGCGGCATTCCACTGCGGGCCGACGCTGCGCGAGGCCACCAGGAAGTCGGAGGTGGTGCGCGACAAGCGGACGCCGTAGGAGCCGATGGCGATGGTGGCCACGACCGAGGCCAACAGGGCGGCGGCAGTCAGCGGTGCGCCGCTCATGGTTCGCTGTCGACGACCCGGACGAAATCCCGCTCGCCTTGCTCGGCCAGCCGCACGTACAGCCGTCCCACGCCGTACAACAGCGGGTAGAGCAGCCCGGCCAGGATCAGCCAGTTGAGCCGGATCCCGAACACAGTGAGCGCGGCGAGATCCGGTACGGCGGCATTGAGCAGTACGAGTGCGACCACGACCGTGATCACCACGGCGGTCAGCCGCAATGCGAGGCCCAACTGGGTGCGCACCAGGCCGCGTACCAGTGCGTCGCCCACCTGTGTCTGTTCGGCCACCTCGATACGGGTGCGGACCATCCGGGTGCCGCGGCGGTGGGCCAGCACCACCCGCTGGCGTTCGGCGGCGGGCCGCCCAGAGGGCCCGGCGGCGGGCCGCCCAGAGGGCCCGGCGGCAGGCCGCCCGGCGGGCCCAGGACGCTCACTCATCGTTGCCCGCCGGTTTGAGGGAACGCATCGGATCGCGGACCAGCCGGTCACGCAGTTCACGGGCCTGCCGCCGGCTCACCGGAAGTTCCACGGCGGGAGAAGTTCCGTTGGCGCGCAACCGCACCAGTACCGCGCCGTCGGCCGTACGCAGCCCGGTGACCTCCCGCAGTGATACCAGGTACGACCGATGGATGCGCTGGAACCCGTGGTCGCGCCAGCGGGTCTCCAAGGTGCTCAACGGGATTCGCACCAGGTGGGCGCCGGTGGCCGAATGCAGCCGCGCGTAGTCACCCTCGGCTTCGACCCAGCCGATACTGTCGCGGGGCACCAGGTGGGTGATGCCGCCCAGTTCGGCGGGGACCACATTCCAATCCTGGTCCTCGGGCTGGTCCGCCGTGGCCCGGGCGGGCGGCGCGGCGGGAACCCCGGCGGCAACGCGGCGCACGGCCTCGTCCAAGCGGTTCTGCCGGATCGGTTTGAGCAGATAGTCGACGGCGCCCACATCGAAGGCCGCCACCGCCTTGTCCTCGTGGGCCGTCACGAACACCACGGCGGGCCGGTTCGTGTAATTGGCCAGCACACCGGCCAATTCGATGCCGGACAGACCGGGCATGTTGATGTCGAGGAACACCGCGTCGATCGTGTGCTGATTGAGTTCGCGCAGTGCCGAGGTGGCGTCGGACGCAGTGTGCACCGCGCCGATGTCGGGGTGCCGGCCCAGCAGATAGGCGAGCTCGTCGAGGGCGGGTGCCTCGTCGTCGACGGCGAGCACGGTCAGGTGGGAGCTCACCCCAACGCACCTCCGCCGGCTCGGACCCCTGAGCGGAACTTCGGCACGCGCATCACCACTTTGGTGCCCGCACCGACCGCTGTCTCGACCACAAGACCGTAATCGTTGCCGAATGCCGCGCGCAGCCGATGGTCCACATTCGTCAGCCCGACATGGGCGGATTCACCGGTGCGGTCGGCCAGTGCGTCACCTGGGCCGGCGCGCAGCGTGTCGGGATCCATGCCTGCGCCGTCGTCTTCGACGGTGATGACGCATTCGGTGCCCGCATCGCGGGCGACGATCTCCACCGATCCGCCGCCGTTGCCGGCCAGCCCGTGCCGGACGGCGTTTTCCACCAGGGGTTGCAGCGCCAGGAACGGCACCACGACATTGAGCACCTCGGGGGCCACCTGCAGCCGTACCTTCAGATTGGTGCCGAACCGGGCCCGCTCCAAGGTCAGATAGCGGTCGATGTTGCGCAGCTCGTCGGCCAGCGTCGTGTACTGCCCGGCCGCGCGGAACGAGTAGCGGGTGAAATCGGCGAACTCCAGGATCAGTTCGCGGGCCCGGTCCGGATCGGTGCGGACGAACGAGGCAATCGTGTTGAGCGCGTTGTAGATGAAGTGCGGGCTGATCTGTGCGCGTAGTGCCAGCACCTCGGCCCGATCCAGACGGGCACGCGACGCGTCGAGCTCGGCCAGCTCGATCTGGCTGGCGGCGTAGCGGGCCACCTCGCCGACCGCGCCGAGCATGCCCGGCCCTGGGCTGGCCGGGGCCAGCACCACCAGGGCGCCGAGTACCTCGCCGCCCTCGGTCAGCAGCGGCTGTGCCACGACAGCTGTCGACCGTTCGGTGTGCAGTACCCGGCGACCAGCACTGATCGATTCCCGTGCGGTGTCGGCACAGGCCTCGACGGTCCCGGACTGCCAGATGGCCGGGTCCTCGTGGTCACGGGCCAGCAGTGCCGCATCGTCGTCGAACAGGGCAAGCCCCGGGGTGCCGGTCAGCTCGCGCAGATAGGGCGCCGCGGTGTGAGCGGATTCGGTGTCCAGGCCCTGCCGCAACGCACGGGCGGCCTGCGCCGCGGTGTGCAGTGCGGCATGGACGGCGCGTTCGGTGGGGGTGGCCACCACCCGTCGGGTGCGCACCACGACCACGGCGGCGACCGCCGCCAAGATCAGCGCCAGGGCCAGCGCGACTGCAACCTCGCCGGACATCGTGCGGCCAACTCTAAACCGCCTATTGAACGGGGCAAGCGTACTTTCTGGCCACGTCGTACACCCGCTGCTCCGAACCGGGGCCGAAAACGCCTTGCGCGGCCAGCTCCAAACCGATGTATCCCGGTACGCCGCCCATACATGCCTGGTGAGCGACGCGCCACGCGGTATCGGGATTCAGGTGGAATCCGTTGCGCTCCAGGCCCTGCATGTAGTCATCGAATGCCGGGGTGCCCTGGTCGGGGATGGCGTTGGCCGTGGCGGCCAGCGCAATCGCGGTCACGAAGGCTGCGAAAAGAGGCGCAATCACACGTCTCATGTCCAACTCCTATGGGCATATCCACCGGTTAACGCGTACACATTCGCACACTCCACCGACACAAACGTCAAAAACGTGTCTAGTCCTAGACTGGCGACGTGGGAAAGCTGCAGCTAGTCCAAGACCCGGAGGCCGACGCCCTGCTGGAGTCCAACCCGTTCGCGCTCCTGGTCGGGATGTTGTTGGATCAGCAGATTCCGATGGAGACCGCGTTCGCCGGGCCCAAGAAGATCGCGGACCGTCTCGGTGACGTCGACGCCCGGGAAATCGCCGACTACAACCCGGACAAATTCATCGCGCTGGTATCGCAAACCCCTGCCATCCACCGGTTTCCGGGGTCGATGGGCAAGCGGGTGCAGGACCTCGCGCGGGCCATCGTCGACGAGTACGACGGTGACGTGACGGCGCTGTGGACCGGGGGCGACCCCGACGGCAAAGAGGTGCTGCGCCGGCTCAAGCGGCTGCCCGGGTTCGGTGACCAGAAGGCCCGGATCTTCTTGGCGCTGTTGGGCAAGCAGTACGGCGTGACGCCGACGGGCTGGAGGGAGGCCGCGGGGGACTACGGCACTGCCGGCAGCTTCATGTCGGTGGCCGACGTGGTCGACCCCGGGTCGTTGCAGAAGGTGCGCACGCACAAGAAGCAGATGAAGGCTGCCGCGAAGGAAGCCAAGGCCGCCAAAGGCTGAGGTTCAGGACGGCGACCGTGCACGCAGATCGCGTGTCGGCGCGGAATCGGGATCTGTACGCACAGTCGGCGGATACCGGTGGGCGACATATGCGATGGTGAAGATATGGCGAAGACACATCTGAACTGCCCGTGCGGCGAAGCGATCAGCGGTACCGACGAAGACGACCTGGTCGAGAAGGCTCAGGCGCATCTGGCCCAGCAGCACCCCGGGCGCGAGTACGACCGGGAAATGATCCTCTTCATGGCTTACTGATCGACGGCCTACGCAGGCCCCCAGACTTAAGACAGCCCACACAAAATTCCCGGTCGCCAGCCATGAGGCAAGCGACCGGGAATTTCGTTTCCCCATTCATATGGTGTGGTCAGGGCACCACCGTGGATCCGATGGTGGGCATGAACTGGCACTGCTTCTCGGTGGTCGTGACCTGTCCGAAGACCGTGGTCATGATGCTGCCGGAGCCCGTGTCGGCGATCGCGGTCAGCGTGGTCGGTCCTTCGGGGTTGAGGTCCGGGCGAGGCTGAAGTGTCACGCTGCCGGACTTGCCGGTCGTCAGGTTCACCCACGTGGCGTTCAGCGGCAACTTCTGCTCGGCGGCCGGGCCCGGGGTGCCGATTGCGGTGAACACGTACGCGGTCTGGCCGGGTTTCGGGCCGGGCAGCGGGATCGTGGCCGGGCCGGCAACCGAGATCGCCGTCGCCAGAACGTTTCCGCCGTCCTTGAGGCAACCGTTGCTGATCGACGGGTACATGAAGTCCTGCGTCGTCGGCGTGTCAGGCCCGAAGCCCGGAGGCGGTGGCGTCGGCGCCGGGGCAGGCACCGCTTCGGGGGCGGGGATCGTGGCTGCCGCCGGAACAGCCGCGGGCGCGGGTGCCGCTTCGGGCGCCGGTGCCGCAGCCGCCGCCGGAGCGGGTGCCGGGGCAGGTGCGGCTTCGGGAGCCGGAGCCGGCAGTGCCTCAGGGGCCGGCCCGGCCGCGTGGGCCGGGTCGACACCCATCGGCAGGTGAGCGTCGCCGCCGGCGCCCAGAGCAGGAACATGCTCGGGTGCGGCGACGGGTTGTGCCGCGAAATGGTTGACCGCTGTCGCGACGTTGCGGGATTCAGCCGATTCCGATTTGTTGGCAGAGAACGCCTGCGCGGCCGCCATCAGCAGCTGCACGGCGCCCCCGGGATCGGCTGCGGCCTGCTGGATGATCGGGCTCAGGTTCTCCATAGCCGGCAGCCCGGGCGCCTGCACCGCGTCGATCGGCAGCGGTGCCGGATCGGCGTTCGCTACGGCGCTGCTGAACAGCAACAGGGTGGTGGACCCGACTGCAGCGGCGGTGCCGAACATCGTTTTCAGAGACATACGCGGTGTCATGGCGTTCCCAATCGTTTCGGGCGGTCAGACCGGTTCGGGTATCAGGGCAGGCCAGCGGTGAACAGCGGAGCCAGCGCCGCGACCTCGGGGTTGAGGGCAGCGGGAGCGGCAGCTGCCGGAGCCGCAACAGCCGGAGCTGCCGCCGCTGCCGGGGTCAATGGGGCCGCGGCGGCGGGCAGGGCAGTCTGTGCCGCAACCGGAGCCAGCGAGGCCAGATCACCCGGGATGTTCACCTTCTGGGGCAGCGGGAAGGGCATCCCGGGCACCTGTGGGATGGTCAGCTCGGCCGACGGGATCAGCGAGGCCGGGCCCGAGACAGGTGCGGTCGCGGCCGGAACCGCCGGTGCGGCAGCCGGTGCGGTGGGCAAGCCCGGCATCAGAGATCCCAGGGGGGCATTGGCTGCTGCCGGCGAGACGGCCGTGGGTGCCTGCGGCAGCGTCACCGAGGCGGTGGCTCCCGGTGCCGGCGCCGGTGCGGCGGCAGGAGTGCCGCTCAACGCGGAGCTCACACCCTGCAGCAGTTGCGGCGCGGCGGCCGGCACGCCGGCGAGTTGATTGACGATCGGCAGGTTCGGCGCGGGGACCGGGGCCGGGGCCACCGGTTCGGCGTTCGCTGCGGCGCTGAGGGCCAACGCGACCGGGACTGCGCCGGCGGCCGCGATCATGCTGGTGGAAACTGCTTTCCAGGTGAAGATCATGGTTCTCCCAATCGGTTGCTTGACGTCTGAAGGCGAACCTACGGCGTTACTGATGGGACTCAAGTGACACGTGTGGCGGTTATTCAACCGTTACTGCACCGGCTGAATTCGTTATCTCGCAGTGCCTTGGCCGTGACGCGCCGGGCCCGGGAGCCTCGCGCTGAGCGGGCACCACGCCGGCGTGACAAACCGCCGAGGGGACAGATCGGGCGGGTCGCTAAAGTCGTGTCCGTTAACACCGAACCGGCCACCCACGTCTCAGCAACCGCGCGGCTCTACCGTCTTGCGCCCGCGTTGCTGGTCCTCAGCATTGCGGCGCGCCTGGCGTGGACGTATCTCGTTCCCAACGGCGCCAACTTCGTCGACCTGCACGTCTACGTCGGCGGCGCCGCCACCCTGGACGGCCCCGGCGCGCTCTATGACTACGTCTACGCCGACCAGACACCGGATTTCCCACTGCCTTTCACCTATCCGCCGTTCGCCGCGGTGGTGTTCTACCCACTGCATCTGCTGCCCTTCGGGCTGGTCGCGTTCTGCTGGCAACTCGGCATCATCGCCGCGCTGTACGGCGTGGTGCGGGTCAGTCAGCTGTTGCTGGGCGGCCCGGCGCCCCGGCGTGTCGCGATGTTGTGGACGGCCGTCGGCATCTGGACCGAGCCGCTGCGCAGCACCTTCGACTACGGGCAGGTCAACGTCGTCCTGGTGTTGGCGGTGCTGTATGCCGTCTACAGCAACCGCTGGTGGCTGTCGGGCTTGCTGGTCGGCGTGGCGGCCGGGGTGAAGCTCACGCCCGCTGTGTCGGGGCTCTACTTCCTCGGCGCACGGCGCTGGGGCACCGCGGCCTTCTCGGCCGTGGTGTTCTTCGGCACGGTGGCGGTGTCGGCGTTGGTGATCGGGGACCAGGCGCGCCGGTACTTCACCGAACTGCTCGGTGACGCGAGTCGGATCGGTCCCATCGGAACGTCCTTCAACCAATCCTGGCGCGGCGGAATCTCCCGGATCCTCGGCCACGACGCGGGATACGGTCCGGCCGTGCTGCTCGGCATCGCCGTCACCGCAGTCCTTGCGGTGCTGGCCTGGCGGGCCATCGGTGGCAGCACCGACAGGCTGGGTGCGATCGTGATCGTGAGCCTGTTCGGGTTGCTGCTTTCACCGATTTCGTGGACGCACCACTGGGTCTGGCTGATACCGCTGATGATCTGGTTGCTGCACGGACCGCTGGCCGACCGGGTCGGAGCGCAGATCCTGGGCTGGGGCTGGCTGGCGCTGACACTGGTCGGTGTGCCGTGGCTGCTCAGCTTCGCGCAGCCGACGATCTGGGAAATCGGCCGGCCCTGGTACCTGGCCTGGGCCGGGCTGGTCTACATCGTCGCGACGCTGGCGACGCTGGCCTGGATCGCGCTCAGCCAGGCTGGTCGGACAGAATCCGATTGATCTCCTTGGCCATCTGAACGTCCTTTTCGGTGATCCCGCCGGCGGAATGCGTCACCAAGGCGAAAGTGACGGTGCGCCAGCGGATGTCGATGTCCGGATGGTGGTCTTTCTCCTCGGCGAATTCAGCCACGCGGCGTACCGCGTCGATACCGTCGAGGAACGTCGGGAATTTGGTGGATCTGCGCAGGGCGCCCGCCGCGCGTTCCCAGCCCGGCAGATCGGGCAGTGCGGCGTCGACCTGATCGTTCGATAACACGGCCATATGCCCGACGGTATACCGTCAGGCGCGATGGAAGAACAGATCGTCGTAGCCGGTGCCCTGTTCTCGGAATCCGGACTGTTGGTCGCCCAACGGCAACGGCCGCCGGAGCTTGCCGGCCTGTGGGAACTGCCCGGAGGCAAGGTGGCCTCCGGCGAGAGTGACGCCGACGCCTTGGCGCGCGAGCTCCGGGAGGAGCTGGGCGTCGAGGTGAGTGTCGGTGCGCGTCTGGGTGCGGACGTGGCATTGCAGTCCGGTATGACGCTGCGCGCCTACCGGGCAACGCTGACCGCCGGCAGCCCGCAACCGCACGATCACCGCGCGCTGCGCTGGGTCACCACCGACGAACTCGACGCTCTGCCATGGGTACCCGCCGACCGGGCCTGGCTGGCGGATCTGGCGGCCGTGCTCGGCCCGAAACGCGATTGAACAACACCGATGTTGTAGATAACGTTTCAGTGAAACCAACGCGCGCGTCGTAGGTGAATGTTTCGCTAGACGGGTGACCACGGCAAGCACGCCGTACCTGGGCCAAGGGCAGAGCATGAATCTGTTGCTGGCCACCTGGGTCTCGGCCATCAATTTCTGGGCCTGGAACATGATCGGGCCGCTGTCCACCACCTACGCCGGCGACATGAGGCTCAGCGCCACGCAAGCGTCGATGCTCGTCGCCACGCCGATACTGGTGGGATCGCTCGGCCGCGTAGCGGTCGGAGCGATGACCGATCGGTACGGCGGCCGCACCATGTTCCTCGCGGTGACGCTGGCCTCGATCGTGCCGGTACTGGCAGTCGGTGCGGCGGGCGAGGCCAGGTCTTACCCGATGTTGTTGGTGTGCGGGTTTTTCCTGGGTGTTGCCGGAACCATATTCGCCGTCGGAATTCCGTTCGCCAACAACTGGTACGCGCCGTCGCGGCGCGGCTATGCGACCGGCGTGTTCGGCATGGGAATGGTGGGTACGGCGCTGTCGGCGTTCTTCACGCCGAGATTTGTGCGGTGGTTCGGATTGTTCCCAACCCACCTCATCATCGCGGTGGCCCTGGCGCTGACCGCGGTGTTGTGCCTTGTGGCGATGCGCAATTCGCCGGCCTTTCAGCCGAATACCGACCCGGTGCTGCCGAAACTCAAGTCGGCGCTGAAACTTCCCGTGACATGGGAGATGTCGTTCCTGTACGCGGTGGTCTTCGGTGGATTCGTGGCGTTCAGCAACTACCTGCCGACCTACATCAAGAACGTCTACGAGTTCTCCTCCGTCGAAGCGGGCTCCCGTACCGCGGGATTTGCGTTGGCCGCGGTGCTGGCCCGGCCGATCGGCGGTGCGCTCTCGGACCGGATACCCCCCAAATTCGTGGTGCTCACCTCCTTCGCCGGGACCGCGGTACTCGCCTTCGTCGCGGTGTTCCAACCGCCCCCTGACGTGTGGTCGGCGGCGACATTCATCGGTTTGGCGATCTTCCTGGGCATCGGCACCGGTGGCGTCTTCGCCTGGGTGGCTCGCCGGTCACCGGCCAAGGAGGTTGGCTCGGTCACCGGAATCGTAGCTGCCGCAGGTGGTTTGGGTGGATACTTCCCGCCGTTGGTGATGGGTGCGACATACGATTCGGTCGACCACGACTACACGGCTGGTCTGCTGCTGCTCGTGGCAACGGCACTGGTTGCGTTGGGCTACACCGCACTCCGATTGCATGCCCACGAACCTGAGCCGGCCAAGGAGGCCAATTGATGAGCAAGCCTCACGTCGGCGGATCGATCGAAGAACTGCTCGAGCGCAGTGGCCGCTTCTTCACTCCCGGTGAGTTCTCCGGCGACCTGCGGACAGTCACCCGCAAGGGGGGCCGTCAGGGCGACGTGTTCTACCGCGACCGGTGGAGCCACGACAAGGTGGTCCGCTCTACGCACGGGGTGAACTGCACCGGATCGTGTTCCTGGAAGATCTATGTCAAGGACGGGATCATCACCTGGGAAACTCAGGAGACCGACTACCCCTCGGTCGGGCCCGATCGCCCTGAGTACGAGCCCCGCGGTTGCCCGCGCGGCGCGGCGTTCTCCTGGTACACCTATTCGCCGACGCGGGTGCGGTACCCGTACGCCCGAGGCGTGCTGGTCGACATGTACCGGGAAGCCAAGGGCCGTCTGAAGGATCCCGTGTTGGCGTGGGCCGACATCCAGGGTGATCCCGTGCGCCGCAAGCGATATCACCAGGCCCGCGGCAAAGGTGGTCTGGTCCGGGTGACCTGGTCCGAGGCCACCGAGATGATCGCCGCCGCCCATGTGCACACGATCAAGACCTACGGGCCGGACCGGGTTGCCGGGTTCTCGCCCATCCCGGCGATGTCGATGGTGTCGTTCGCGGCGGGGTCCCGGTTCGTGGAGCTCATCGGTGGGGTGATGACGTCGTTCTACGACTGGTATGCCGATCTGCCGGTGGCCTCCCCGCAGGTGTTCGGCGATCAGACCGATGTACCGGAGTCCGGGGACTGGTGGGACGCATCGTATTTGATGATGTGGGGATCCAACGTCCCGGTGACGCGCACACCCGACGCGCACTGGATGGCCGAGGTCCGTTACCGGGGTACGAAAGTGGTCACGGTGAGCCCGGATTACGCCGACAACACCAAGTTCGCCGATGAGTGGATGCCGTGCGCGGCGGGCACCGACGGTGCGATGGCGATGGCGATGGGTCACGTCATCCTCGACGAATGCTTTGTGCAGAACCGTGTTCCGTTCTTCGTGGACTACGTGCGCCAGTTCACCGATCTGCCGTTTCTGGTAAAGCTCGAAGAGCGCGACGGTGTGCTGGTCCCCGGGAAGAACCTCACCGCAGCTGATCTCGGCGGGGTTATAGCCGAGCAGGAGAATGCGGCGTTCAAGCCGGTGCTGCTCGACGGGGTCAGCAACAGCGTCGCGGTGCCGCAGGGCTCGCTCGGATTTCGCTTCGGCAAGGACGGCATCGGCAAGTGGAACCTCGACCTCGAAAACCTGACGCCGGCAATGACGGTGTTGGGGGACATCTTCGAGACCGCCGAGATCACGCTGCCGCGTTTCGACACGGTCGACGGAACCGGCGCCACCCTGAAGCGGGGCGTGCCCGTGCGACGGGTCGGCGAGCACCTGGTTTGCACGGTGTTCGACCTGATGCTGGCCCAGTACGGCGTGCACCGTCCCGGTCTCCCCGGCGACTGGCCCACCGGTTACGACGACGCCACCCGGCCCTACACCCCGGCGTGGCAGGAGCAGATCACCGGGGTATCCGCGGGGCAGGTCATCCGGGTGGCACGCGAATTCGCCCGCAATGCCGAGGAATCCGGCGGCCGGTCGATGATCATCATGGGTGCCGGTATCTGCCAGTGGTTCCACGGCGACGCCACCTACCGGGCGGTGCTGGCGCTGCTACTGCTCACCGGTTCGATGGGCCGCAACGGCGGCGGCTGGGCACACTACGTGGGGCAGGAGAAATGCCGCCCGGTGACCGGTTGGGCCGCGATGGCGATGGGCACCGACTGGTCGCGTCCGCCGCGGCAGATGGCGGGCACGTCCTACTGGTACGCCCACACCGACCAGTGGCGTTACGACGGCTACCGGGCCGACGCCCTGTCCAGTCCTGTCGGGCGGGGTCGGTTCCGCGACAAGCACACGATGGACGTGCTGACCTCGGCAGTGGCGATGGGGTGGACGCCCTTCTTCCCGCAGTTCGACCGGTCGAGCCTGGATGTGGTGGACGAGGCCAAAGCCGCCGGACAGGAAGTCCCCGATTACGTGGCCGAGCAATTGGCAAGTGGCGGGCTGAAACTCGCGGTCACCGATCCGGACAATCCGGCCAACTGGCCCCGCGTGCTCAATGTCTGGCGGGCCAACCTGCTGGGCTCTTCCAGCAAGGGCAACGAGTACTTCCTGCGGCACCTGCTGGGCACTACCTCGAACGTGCAAGCCGAACCCACTGGTGAGGACTTGCGGCCCAACGACGTCGCCTGGACCGAGGAGATCCCGGAGGGCAAGCTCGACCTGCTGATGTCCATCGACTTCCGCATGACGTCGACGACACTGCTCTCGGATGTGGTGCTTCCCGCGGCGACCTGGTACGAGAAGGCCGACCTTTCCAGCACGGATATGCATCCGTACGTGCACGCGTTCAGCCCCGCTGTGGATCCCCCTTGGGAAACCCGGTCGGACTACGAGGCTTTCGGCGCGATCGCGCGGGCATTCAGTGCTCTGGCAGTCCGCCACCTGGGTACCCGCACCGATGTGGTGATGGGAACGTTGCAGCACGACACCCCCGGTGCGATGGCCTGTCCCGGTGGCACCGAGCATGATTGGCGGACGACCGGCGAGACGCCGGTGCCGGGTAAGACCATGGGTCCACTGGCGGTCGTGGAGCGTGACTACACGGCGATCGCCGAGAAGTGGTCCGCACTCGGCCCGCTGGTCGAGAGCCTGGGCCTGACCACCAAGGGCGTCACCACCCACCCCGAGCAGGAGGTGTCCGAGCTCGCCGCGAAGTTCGGTGTGATGGATTCCGGTGCGGCACAGGGCCGGCCCGCGATCACCACGGCGGAACGGATGGTCGACGTCATCCTCGCGCTGTCGGGCACCTCGAACGGCCGGCTTGCCGTGGAGGGCTTCAAGGAGTTGGAGAAGCGCACTGGGCGCAGGCTGGTGCACCTGGCCGAGGGAAGCGAGGAGCGCCGGATCACCTACGCCGACACCCAGGCCAGACCGGTTCCGGTGATCACCAGCCCGGAATGGTCCGGCAGTGAGACCGGCGGCCGTCGCTACGCGCCGTTCACGGTGAACATCGAGGAACTCAAACCCTTCCACACGCTCACCGGGCGAATGCACTTCTATGTCGATCACGACTGGTTGGAGGAACTCGGCGAGCAGCTGCCGATCTACCGGCCACCTCTGGACATGGCGAGATTGTTCGGCGAGTCGCAGCTGGGCCGTGACGGCATCGGCCTGACGGTGCGCTACCTGACCCCGCATTCCAAGTGGTCGATCCACTCGGAGTACCAGGACAACCTGTTCATGCTCTCGCTGTCCCGCGGTGGCCCCACCATGTGGATGAGCCCGCTCGATGCGGCGAAGATCGAAGTGAAAGACAACGATTGGATCGAGGCGGTGAACCGCAACGGGGTGCTGGTGTGCCGCGCCGTCGTCAGCCACCGCATGCCCGAAGGGGTGGTGTACGTCTATCACGCTCAGGAGCGGACCATCGACGTACCACTGAGCGAAACCACCGGAAACCGCGGCGGCATTCACAATTCGTTGACCCGGTTGTTGGTCAAGCCCAGTCATCTGGCCGGCGGGTATGCGCAGCACTCGTTTGCCTGGAACTATCTCGGCCCCACCGGAAATCAGCGGGATGAAGTGACGGTGGTTCGCCGCCGGTCACAGGAGGTGAAGTACCAGTGAAGGTCATGGCCCAGATGGCGATGGTGATGAACCTCGACAAGTGCATCGGGTGTCAGACCTGTTCGGTGACCTGCAAGCAAGCCTGGACCAACCGGGCCGGCACCGAGTACGTCTGGTTCAACAACGTCGAAACCCGTCCGGGGCAAGGCTATCCACGCACATATCAGGATCAGGAGAAGTGGCGCGGGGGGTGGAAGCTGGACCGCCGTGGCCGGCTGCGGCTACGCGACGGAGGCCGCCTGGCCAAGCTGGCCAGGATCTTCGCGAACCCGAAGTTGCCGTCGATCGACGACTACTACGAGCCGTGGACGTATGACTACGAGAACCTGACGTCGGCACCGCTGGGTGAACACTTTCCCACCGCTCCGCCGCGCAGCCTGATCACCGGAAAGCCGATGAAGGTGTCCTGGTCGGCGAACTGGGACGACGATCTGGCCGGCTCGCCGGAGATCGTCCCGGGCGACCCGGTCCTCAAGCAGGTCAGTGAGCAGATCAAGCTCGAACTCGAGCAGACCTTCATGTTCTATCTGCCCCGGATCTGCGAGCACTGCCTGAACCCGGCGTGTGTGGCGTCCTGCCCGTCGGGTGCGATGTACAAGCGGTCCGAGGACGGCATCGTGCTGGTCGACCAGGACAGGTGCCGTGGTTGGCGGATGTGCGTGTCCGGATGTCCTTACAAGAAGGTGTATTTCAACCACAAGACCGGCAAGGCCGAGAAGTGCACGATGTGCTACCCGCGCATCGAGGTGGGGTTGCCCACGGTGTGCTCGGAAACCTGCGTGGGCCGGTTGCGCTACCTCGGGCTGGTGCTCTACGACGTCGACCGGGTCCTCGAAGCGGCGTCGGTGCCCGACGACAAGGATCTCTACGAGGCGCAGCGGCAGATCCTGCTCGACCCGACCGACCCCGAGGTGATCGCCGGAGCCCGGGCCGAGGGCATCTCCGACGAGTGGATCGAGGCCGCACAGCGTTCACCGGTCTACAAGCTCATCCACACCTATGGTGTTGCGCTGCCGTTGCATCCGGAGTTCCGGACGGTGCCGATGGTGTGGTACATCCCGCCACTGTCGCCCGTGGTCGACGCCGTCAGCCGGGATGGGCACGACGGCGAGGATGTCGGCAATCTCTTCGGGGCGCTGGAAGCGTTGCGCATCCCGATCGAGTATCTGGCCGGGCTGTTCACGGCGGGCGACACCGCCGTCGTCGAAGGGGTGCTGCGCCGGCTGGCGGCCATGCGGTCCTACATGCGCGACATCAATCTCGGTCGTCAGACCCAACCGCACATCCCGGCCGCGGTCGGGATGACCGAGGAGCACATGTACGAGATGTACCGGCTGCTGGCGTTGGCGAAATACGAGGATCGTTACGTCATTCCGACCGCCTACAGCTCGGAGGCGATACCCGGCGCGGAGGAGCCCGGGTGCTCGCTGTCGTTCGAGGGCGGGCCGGGGATGTACGAGTCGGGTCCGTTCGGTGAGGCCAGCGGTGGTCCGGTCCCGGTGGCGGTGGAGACTTTCCACGCACTGCAACACCGGCAGACCAGCGGCGGCATGGCCGCCAATGCCGAACGGCCGTCGCGGGTCAACCTGCTCAACTGGGACGGCAGGGGAACACCGTCGGGCATGTTCCCGGGAGGTGATCAGTGATTAAGCGTCGCAACCGGACTCGCGACAACACGATGCACGACCGCCTGGTATGGCAGGCGGCGTCTCTGATGCTCGCCTACCCGGACGACGGCCATGCCGACAGGCTGCAGGCCGCAGCCCGCCTGCTGGATCACGTCACCGGTGAGCCCAGGGCGCTGCTCGGCGAAACCGTTGTCGGGCTGAGCCTTCGACCGGCCATGGAGCTACAGCAAGAGTACGTCGAGACCTTCGACCTGCAGAAGCGGTGCACCATGCTGCTGACCTACTGGACGTCGGGGGACACCCGAAACCGCGGCGCGGACATGGTCGAATTCACCCAGACCTACCGTGCCGCGGGGGTTGAGATACCGAAAGGTGAGGCGCCCGATCATCTTCCGGTGGTGCTGGAGTTCGCCGCCACGGTCGACCCCGATGCAGGCCGGCGGCTGCTCGCCAAGTACCGGGTACCGATCGGTGTGGTTGCGCGCGCACTGGCCGATCGGGGCTCGCCGTACTCGCCGGTTGTGGCTGCCGTCGCCGCGACTCTTCCGTCCCTGGTCTCGGTCGACGATGTGGCACAACTCATGATGGCCGGACCGCCAGCTGAATCCGTTGGACTGCAACCTTTTCAACTGACCGTGCCGCCGCGGAGGGCGTAAGGAGACCGCTGAGATGAACTGGGAGATCTTCTGGGACGTAGTGCCGTACGTGACTCTTGCGACTGTCGCCGTCGGCACCTGGTGGCGTTACCGCTACGACAAGTTCGGCTGGACGACGCGTTCATCGCAGCTCTATGAGTCCCGGATGCTGCGGATCGCCAGCCCGATGTTCCACTTCGGCATGCTGGTGGTGTTCATCGGGCACGTCGTCGGACTGGTGATTCCCGAATCGTGGATGAACCTGGTGATAAGCGAACACGCCTACCACCTTCAGGCCGTGGTCCTGGGCGGCCTCGCCGGTATCGCGACGTTGGTTGGCATCGTGTTGCTCATCTACCGGAGGCGGACCACCGGCCCGGTGTTCATGGCCACCACGATCAACGACAAGGCGATGTATGTGGTGTTGGTCGCGGCGATCGTCGCGGGATCAGCCTGCACCCTGATGGGGTCGACACCGGAGGGCGCCGAGCACGACTACCGCGAAACCGTTTCGCCGTGGTTCCGTTCGATCTGGATCTTCCAGCCCCGCGGGGACCTGATGGCCCAGGCGCCCGTGTACTTCCACATCCACGTGATGATCGCGCTGGTGCTGTTCTGCCTGTGGCCGTTCACCCGGCTGGTGCACGTGTTCAGTGCCCCGATCGGTTACCTGTTCCGGCCCTACGTCGTGTACCGCAGCCGCGATGTCGCCGAGCGCAGTGAGTTGGTCGGATCACGGCCGCAGCGTCGGGGTTGGTGAGTCTCCCGCCCGCGGGCGCCAGAAGTAGGGACCTTTGACCCTGCCCCGGCCTGGGACTCAAGGCGCACGATTGTTCGATCGAGCATGTGACCGCACTTGCGGTAGACGGAGGTTGATCGTCATGAAGGGATCTGAACTCGGCGTTCTCACCCGCAGACAGTGCCTGGATCTGCTGGAGGGTGTACGCGTCGGCAGGTTGGTGTTCACCGAGGACGCATTGCCGGCCGTGCAGCCCGTCAACTTCCGTGTGTGGCATGACGATGTGGTGATCCGGGTGGCCGGCGGGCCCAAGCTGATCGCCGCGACCGATCATCAGGTGGTGGCATTCGAAGCCGACGAGCTCGACGCCGATCTACGCACCGGCTGGAGCGTGACCATCGTCGGGCATGCCGAGCACATCACCGACGTGGACGAACAGGTGCAGGTCGCCGGGACGTTCGTCCAGCCGTGGGCGCAGGGGCGGCGCGATCACTTCGTGCGGATACGGTCCGAGAAGATCACCGGGCGTCAGCTCCGGAACCATGCGATGCCGCACTACGGTGCGGCGAGCGGCGGCTAGTACCGAAGCGGGTCGTTGACGACCCGCACGGCGTGGCCCGGGTGCTGCGTCGCGTACAGCGGGTGCATCAGCATCGGGTGGCGGCAGTGCGCGCAGGAAGTCTGCGGGCGGTTCGCCGACGCAAAAGTGAGGTGGTGGCATTCGCTGCATCGGACCATGTAGCAGGCGCCGATCCAGTTGGCCATGCCCACATAGATCGCGACCGTGGTCCCGAGCGCGAGCACCATGATCAAAGCGACCGTGAGCGCTTCATAAACCGTCATCACCGGCACCTCCAAGCCCGCCTATCGCAACGTGACGGATACCTGAAACGGTACTCGCGAAACCTAGGACTTCCTGGCGCGTTTGAAGACCTTGTCCAGTTCTTTACCGCGCAATCCGTTGTGCTCAGCCTTGCGCACCTTGTGCAGAACCAGTGGGCAGCGTTTGCAGCGCGGCTTGCTCTTGCAGCACTTTTTCTTGGGCTTCAGGCCGGCGATTTTTGCGGACTTCAACGTGACGGGGCTCTCTCGTTTTCGTGATCGACCGGCCAACCTGCGAGAATGACGGTGTGGATTCACGCCCGAACTTTCGCAATGTCGCCATCGTCGCCCACGTCGACCACGGCAAGACGACCCTAGTCGACGCGATGCTGCGGCAGTCGGGTGCCTTGACGCACCGCGGCGACGACGCGGTCGAACGCCTGATGGACTCCGGTGACCTGGAGAAGGAAAAGGGCATCACCATCCTGGCCAAGAACACCGCGGTGCACCGGCACCATGCCGACGGCACCATGACGGTGATCAACGTCATCGATACGCCTGGTCACGCCGATTTCGGTGGCGAGGTGGAGCGCGGCCTGTCCATGGTCGACGGCGTGGTTCTGCTGGTCGACGCGTCGGAGGGGCCGCTTCCTCAGACCCGGTTCGTGCTGCGCAAGGCGCTGGCCGCACACCTGCCCGTGCTCCTGGTGGTCAACAAGACCGACCGGCCCGACGCGCGCATCGCCGAGGTGGTCGAGGAAAGCCACGACCTGCTGCTCGACGTCGCCTCCGATCTTGACGACGAGGCCCAGGCCGCCGCGGAGAAGGCGCTGGACCTTCCCACGCTGTACGCGTCGGGACGCGCCGGCATCGCTTCGACGACGCAGCCCGCCAATGGCGAGAACCCCGATGGCGAGAATCTCGACCCGCTCTTCGATGTCCTGCTCGAGCACATTCCGCCGCCACAGGGCGATCCGGAGGCTCCGCTGCAGGCGCTCGTGACCAACCTCGACGCCTCGGCCTTCCTGGGCCGTCTCGCGCTGATCCGCATCTACAAGGGCCGGATCCGCAAGGGTCAGCAGGTCGCCTGGATGCGGGAGGTCGATGGCCATCCCGTCATCACCAACGCCAAGATCACCGAGTTGCTGGTCACCGAGGGCGTCGAACGCACGCCCACCGACGAGGCCGTCGCCGGCGACATTGTGGCCGTCGCAGGCATGCCGGAGATCATGATCGGCGACACCCTGGCCGATACCGATCACGCCCACGCGCTGCCACGCATCACCGTCGACGAGCCGGCGATCTCGGTCACCGTCGGGACGAACACCTCGCCGCTGGCCGGCAAGGTCTCCGGCCACAAGCTGACCGCCCGGATGGTGAAGAACCGCCTCGATGCAGAGCTGGTCGGCAATGTGTCGATCAAGGTCGTCGATATCGGTCGTCCCGACGCCTGGGAGGTGCAGGGCCGAGGCGAGCTGGCGCTGGCCGTGCTGGTCGAGCAGATGCGCCGCGAAGGATTCGAACTGACCGTCGGTAAGCCGCAGGTGGTCACCCGGAACATCGACGGCAAGCTGCACGAGCCGTTCGAGGCGATGACCATCGACTGCCCGGAGGAGTTCGTCGGCGCCATCACCCAGTTGATGGCCGCCCGCAAGGGCCGCATGGAAGAGATGACCAACCATGCCGCCGGGTGGGTGCGGATGGACTTCATCGTGCCCAGCCGCGGACTGATCGGATTCCGGACCGACTTCCTGACCCTGACGCGCGGCACCGGCATCGCCAACGCCGTGTTCGACGGTTACCGACCGTGGGCCGGCGAGATCCGGGCCCGCCACACCGGTTCGCTGGTGAGCGACCGGTCCGGTTCGATCACCCCGTTCGCGATGATCCAACTGGCCGACCGCGGACAGTTCTTCGTCGAGCCGGGCGAGGACACTTACGAGGGTCAGGTCGTCGGGATCAACCCGCGCGCCGAGGATCTCGATGTCAACGTCACCCGCGAGAAGAAGTTGACGAACATGCGGTCGTCGACCGCCGACGTCATGGAAACGCTTGCGCGCCCGCTGGATCTGGGCCTCGAGCAGGCCATGGAGTTCTGCGCCGAGGACGAATGCGTCGAGGTGACCCCTGAGGTCGTCCGGGTGCGCAAGGTGGAGCTGACGGCGTCGCTGCGGGCTCGCGCGAAGGCGCGGGCCAAGGCGCGCGGATAGGTTTCTGGGTTACCCGGCGACTAGGAGCCGTGGCGCGCCAGTAGCGACATCCCCCGCGATATCGCTACTGGCGCAACAGTTCTCAGGCCGCGTCGGTCTTGGAGTCGGACTTTTTGGCGGCGCCGTCGTTCGTAGTGGCTTTGCCCGGCGTCGGGCTGGCGTTGCCACCCTTTAAGCCGAACTTCTCCTTGAGCTGATTGACGCTCGTTCGGAGATCGGTGGTGTCGGGCTTGGTCGGTGTCGATGTGTCCGAGTCCCCGGACACCGTGGCTCCGGTCTGGTGCGTGCTGAAGTTGAGGCTCTCGCGAAGCTGACTCCGTGTCTTCACCAGGGGTGTCGTCTTCTCGACCGTGGGCTGCTTCTTGACCTCCACAGTCTCCTTCGTGACCGTCTCCGGCGCCGGCGGTGCCGTTTTGACGTCGAGGGTGACCAACGTCTTCGGAGCGGGAGGTTCGTTCACATTGCTGGTGACCAATGTGTTCTGCGGATTGTTCGGGTTCTCACTCGGGTCCACGCCAAGCGCTTCGCGGACGACTTCGCGGACGGAGTTCGTCGCCTTCCACAACACGTCGTTCCGGAAGTCCTGAATACCGTCGGCTCGGTTGGGCAACAACGCCTTCAAGCCGATCGGGATGGCCTGCTGGGTCGGGCCGGTGCCCATGAAGGAGTCGGCCACCCACAGTGGAGCGCTGATGTAACTGTCGAGCATGTTGTAGACGGCAACGTTGGGCGCTACGCCGCCGGCGATTTCCATGATGGCGTTGATTGGTCCCAGCGGGGCCAGCGCAAGGCCCTGGGCCAGTCGGAATCCGGAGTCGGCGATGCCTGCGGCGAAACCGGCGAGTGGGGTGAGAACGTCGAGGGGTGTGCTCGTGTCGGCGACGCCGAGGAGGTCGGCGATCGCTGATCGGAGCTGGTTGGTTGCCGCCCACAGCACGTCGTTGCGGAAGGCTTGAATATCGTTGGCGTGGTCGGGAAACAGTGCCGCCAGCCCCTTGCCGGTGAGGCTCGTCTGGTTGATGCCCAGGGCGGGGTCGATGACCCATAGCGGGGCGTCGATGACCTGGCGGATCGCGTTGTAGAAGGCCTGGGGATCGCCATCGGCGACGGCGAGGGCAGCGGCGATGGCGGCCAACGGTAGCCCAGCGACACCTTGGACGAGACGCACCCCGGACTCGGCGAAGCCCTCGAACGCAGCAATCGGATCCGGGCTCGCCAAGAGGCTGATGTCCGCAGCATGAGCGGCTCGCAGCGCTTCGGGGGCCTGCGCGGTGACCGGGCTGATGGTGATTGCGCCGGCCGCGAGTAGCGCTGTTGCTGCTGTCATCGATTGCTTCACACCGACGTGCATGGAGCCCTCCTCTGTTGGTTTTCGTCCCGTGGGCCAGAATTTACGTCATTGCAGAAAACCGCTGAGTAAGAATTTCTCAGGTAAATTTCAGTAGTTGCATACGCAACTACCTCGGAATTGGTGAAGTTTGCTGGCAACCGAACTTTGTGTTGCCTTGTGCAATAGAATGCCGTGGATATCGGTGTTGTCGATGTAGCTGATGGGAATCTGCGTATTCAAATATCTTTGATGCCCGACGCGCTGCCCGACGTGGCGAGGGCTGCTGGACCGTCGAATGCCCTGCGAAAATTCATGTTTCGTCCCTGGCGGGCGACGGCGCGGCCATCACCGCTCGGTAGCGCGGCGCGATCACACTTGCGCCGCATTTGCGGCGTTTTGCCAGAACTCTCCGCGATGCCAACTAGTAATGCTGGGCAGCAACCGGATGCGATCTGGGGGTCAGGGTGTCGTAATCGGGCCGTTATTGGTGTCGGGTGGCGGCAGGATTTCGCGAAAAAATTCGCAGAGGATTCGCGCTCGCGGCGGCCGGGTCGCCGGGACGCAATCTCAATGCTGTTGCGCTCGAGAACCGCAGAAGGCGCCCTCAACCCGGTTGAGGGCGCCTTGTGCGGTTCAGTCGTTCAGTTCGCGGCGCTCCCTGAATCGGAGCTCGGCTTCTTGCCTTTCTTTCCGCTCAGGCCCTGGGCGGCTTTCTTGATCCCGTCGGTGGCGCTCTTGATTCCGGCGCCGACGTTCTTGGCAGACTCACGCACGCTGTCGCTGGCCGCGGTACGCCCGTTGGCCCGAATGGCCTTGGCTGTCGGTGCTGTCTTGGTGTCAACCGTTACGGCGCCCGGCTTTTCCTTTGGTGCAGAGGCAGATTCGTCAGCCTGCAGCGTCGACGCGTCAGACGTATCGTCGGCCGCAGGCGCCACCTCCTGAACCGCCTCGGTGTCTGTCGAGGTATTGCCCGTGATGCTTGCGTTGCGGTTCACCGCAGGCGCCTTGGCCACGTCCAAAGTGTCCTCCGGAGCCTCCAGCGGTGGCGCACCGAGAGCTTCGGCAATCGTCTGGCGGGCAAGCACCAGGTTCTTGAACACCCCGTTGATCAAGCCGGGGGTATCGCCTCCTGCCGCGAGGTCACCGACGAGAAGGGCGGTGGCGATGTTGGCCGGTGCGGCGAAGATCGCGTTCGCCACTGCGGTCGGATCGCCTGAGCCTGCTGCGTCGACGATGTTCTGGACGGAGGCTGCAGCGGTGCGGACAGTGCTGCTCACGGTTTCGAACGCGTCGAGGCCCAGCCCAAGGGCCATTATCGGGACGGCGGCGGCGACATTGGCGATGTTCTGTGCGATCGCGCCGGGGATCTGCAGGGAAGCCATGAACGGGGTGACAACCAGCTGCACGGAATTCTCCACGAAACTCCACAGCGTCAGGATCGCCGCCTCAGGGTCGCCCGCCCTCAGCTGCGTGGCTGCTGTACCGATGGTCCCGGGTATGTTCGCCAAGATCTGCAGGGTGTTGGCTGCTCCGTAGGTGACGCCGATCGCGAGGTAGTTCAGGTAGGCGAACTGATTGGCGCGTAGTTGATTCAAAATCGGCGTGGGGTTGGTCACGGTCGGCACAAGGGCGTCGGACAGGTATGCCCCCGTGTAGATGATCAAGTTCTGCCACGCTTCGAGGGTGGATTGCGTGTCGAGGGTCTGCAGGGCCTCGGGAACTGCCGCTGACGTGAGTTGAACCGACGAGAACTCGATCGAGTGCTCCGCGGCGTGCGGCGGGGGCGCGGCTATCGGGGTGACGGCGATGACGCCGGCGCCTGCTATCGCGATGCCCGCCGTTATATAAGGCCGTAGTGCAAGTAGCAACGGGGTCTCCTTGGTGAGATGTGACGTCGGTCACTCCGGCCGACGAGCAGACGCTATCTGAGAATCGCCTGAGATGGATGTAAAACTGCTACGTGTCCGTCAATTCTCAAAGTTTCGCGCATCGGGGTGTCGGATATGGCCTGCTGATGTCCCATAAATGGATGGCCTCGGTGGTACTTGCGGTTTGGATCACTTGTATCCATTTGGTCAATTTCGGTAGCTGCCGGGCGCTTTGCCGAACAGTGCCGGTGCGCGACGGGAGCGCCTTGAGCCGGTCGATACGCTGAGTGGCGTGCCGACACCCCTCCGCCGCGCCCGCCTGACGATCGGGGCGCTCATTTCGGTGCCGGCGCTCCTGTTCAGCGGCTGCACGGTCAGCCCGCCGCCGGCCCCGCAGAGCACCGAGACGACTGAGACGACGCCGCCACCTCCCTTGAAGGCGACGCAGATCATCATGGCGATCGATTCGATCGGTCCGGGGTTCAACCCGCACCTGCTGTCGGACCAGTCCCCGGTGAACGCGGCCGTCGCCTCGATGGTGCTGCCGAGTTCGTTCCGGCCCGTCCCCGACCCGAAGTCCCCGACGGGTTCGCACTGGGAGCTCGATACGACTCTGCTCGAATCGGCCGAGGTCACCAACCAGAACCCGTTCACCGTCACCTACAAGATCCGTCCGGAAGCGCAATGGACCGACAATGCGCCCATCGCCGCCGACGACTACTGGTACCTGTGGCGCCAGATGGTCAGCCAGCCAGGCGTCGTCGACCCGGCCGGTTATGACCTGATCACCGGTGTGCAATCGGTGGAGGGCGGCAAGCAGGCGGTGGTCACCTTCTCCCAGCCCTATCCGGCGTGGCGGGAACTGTTCAATGACATCCTCCCGGCCCACATCATCAAAGATGTCCCCGGTGGCTTCGGCGCCGGCCTGGCTCGGGCAATGCCGGTAACCGGTGGCCAATTCCGGGTGGAAAGCATTGACCCACAACGCGATGAGATCCTGTTGGCGCGCAATGACCGGTACTGGAGTGTGCCGGCCAAGCCCGACCTGGTGTTGTTCCGCCGGGGTGGGGCCCCGGCGGCGCTCGCCGACTCGATCCGCAACGGCGACACCCAGGTGGCCCAGGTGCACGGTGGCGCAGCCACTTTCGCGCAGTTGAGTGCCATTCCGGATGTTCGCACTGCCAGGATCGTGACCCCGCGGGTGATGCAGATGACCCTGCGTGGCGGGCAGCCGAACCTGGCGGAAGCTCAGGTGCGCAAGGCGATCCTGGGCTTGATCGATGTCGACCTGCTGGCCTCGGTGGGAGCGGGCGATGACAACACCGTGACGCTGGCGCAGGCCCAGGTGCGCTCTCCATCGGATCCCGGCTACGTCCCTACCGCACCGCCGGCGATGTCACGGGAGGCCGCGCTGGACCTATTGCGCGGAGCCGGCTATCAGATCGAGCCGGCGGCCGAGCCGCCTGCACCGGGTGCACCGCCTTCGCCTGACAACGGCAGACAGCGCATCACCAAAGACGGCGCCGCGTTGTCCTTGGTGCTCGGCGTGGCATCCAACGATCCGACTTCGGTGGCCGTAGCCAACACCGCGGCCGATCAGCTGCGCAACGTCGGTATCGACGCCTCGGTGCTGGCCCTGGATCCGGTTGCGCTCTACGGCGATGCGTTGACGAACAACCGCATCGACGCTGTCGTCGGGTGGCATCAGGCCGGGGGAGACCTGGCCACCAGCCTGGCTTCGCGCTACGGCTGCCGGGCGTTGGAGGCGACCTCCGTTTCGACCGCTGTTCCCGGTATCGCGCCGTCGCCGACGCCGAAGTCCACCACTACTGTCGCGCCCCCCACGCCGGCCACCACGCCGACAACCACGCAGCCCATACCGGCTCCGGATTCAGGCGAGCTGGTGCAGGCGCCCAGCAATATCACCGGGATCTGTGATCACACTATTCAGCCGAAAATCGATGCGGCACTAGATGGTTCGCAGAATATTGCCGAGGTGATCCAAGCTGTCGAGCCCCGGCTGTGGAACATGTCGACGGTTCTTCCGATCCTGCAGGACACGACGATCGTCGCCGCCGGACCGAGTGTGCAGAACGTCAGTCTCACGGGCGCCGTCCCCGTCGGGATTGTCGGCGACGCCGGCGGCTGGACGAAGGGCCGGTAGACGGACAGTGGGCCCCCTCGGCACGAGGAGGCCCACTGATCGGTGGTGAATCAGGCTGCGCCGCTTGAGCTTGCACCCGAGCCTGACGAGGATGACGCTCCGCCGGACTTGCCCGCAGTGTGCTTGCCTGCCTTGGCGCTCTTGCCGCTGAGCCCCTCAGTGGCCTTCTTCAGCCCGTCGGTGACGTTCTTGACGGATCCCTGAATGCCCTCGCGGACCTGTTTGGCCGACGCGGACCGCTTGGTCGACACGGCCTTGCCGGGCTCTGCCTTGAGGCTGTCCTTCACCACCGGCGTGGTGACACTGGACGATGGACTCGTCGCAGCGGCGGAAACGTCGGCGGCAGTTTCGGTTTCGGCGGGTGCAGCCTCAACCGGGGTGGCGTCAGGTGCCGGTGAAACGGCGGCAGCCTTCGGGCTGACATCCAGTGTCACGACCTTCGCCGCAGACCTCAGAGGCGTGTCCGCGACCGTGCGCGCCTCCTCGGGCGCCGGCGGAGTTATTGCGGCAGCGATCATCTCGCGGGCCTGCCGCAGCGTGGTCAGAAGACCGAGGCTGGGGCCGAACACGCCGCCGCCGAGTGCGTCACCGTTGAGGAATGCATCCCCGATCACGGCAGGACCGCTGAGCATCGCGTTGACGACGCCCAGCGGATCGCCCGCCGTGGCAGAGTCAACGATCTCCTGACCGACGTTTCCGGCCACCGTGAACGTCCGGTAAACCACGTTGATCAGTCCGAGGGCGGGCAATGCCACGATCGCCGGGTTGCTCAGCACATTGGCCAGGTTCTGCACCGGCTGCCTGATGGCGTTGATGGCAGGTTCGAGCAACGGAAGAGCGGCGCCTGCGACAGGGGTGAGGAATGCGCTCCAGAGGTTGGACACCGCGCCGTTGATGTTGCCCGCGAGGAGATCGGTGAGAGAGGCCTGCAGCAGGGACGGAATGCTCCACGGGTTCGACGGGTCCAGCGCATTGCCCAGTGCGGTGGCAGAACCCTCCAAGGCGGTGAAGAGCGAACCCGCGGTGGTGAGCTGATTCGTGATCACCTGTAGCAGGACAGGTGCGGGATCGGTCACCTCCTTGCCGATCAGGGCCGACACGTTGGCGAGGGTGTTCGCGAACAGATCCGCGTAGGCCTGGATCGGATCGGTTGCTGCCGACAGGTTCACCTCAGCCGACGAAACCGCTGGAACCGTGATGTCGGGCATCGGCGGAGCGACCGGACTCATCGCGATGGCACTGGCTCCGAACAACGCGACGCCAGCGGCGAGATAGGGACGAGCTGCGACTTGCATTGCTTCTCCTCTAGATGGATCCAATCCCCGACGACGCTGAAGCTACCTGAGAGTAACTTTACAAATTCGCGATTTTGAAAAGTTGCCGCCGCACGGTCCGCGGCGGCTAACGAGGTCATGAGCAACGTCAACTAGCTGCTAGAGCATGGTGATTAGATGATCTTGAAAATGACTCGAGCCACAATCCGGCGATGTCGTCGGCAGCTGCAGTCAACGGCCGTTGAATATATCTGGTTCGCTGATTCTGCTGCGCGGTGGTGAAAGTCAGGCGAAACACCGCTCATATTCTTGATCTTGCTGTTTGCGTAGTCGGCCGTTCCACGCGCAAAATGACGGCCGTCTCCCGGGCTCTCGCGCAGGACCGGGGCCGGCAGCCTCACACGCTGCAGACCCTCCGCTGAGTTCGCCACGTCATTGCTGGGGCAATCAAAAGTCGGAGGTCGTCACTTTGCGTCGATGCGGGTCTGGGGCACCGCTGCGGCATGGACATCTGAGTGGAGGCTGAGAATCTCCAAAGAAGCGGAAGGCCCTCTCCATCGTGTCGATGGAGAGGGCCTTCCGGTGTTGCTGCGGGCTACTTGTCGGAGCTCTTGTCGGAGCTCTTGGCGGAGTCGCTGGAGGACCCGGCCTTCTTTTCCGCGCTCTTCTTGGGGCCTGCCTTGTCCTTCTTCAGGCCGTCGGTCAGCTTCTTGACGGCCGACTTGACCTGGGTGCGGACGGACTTGGCGGAGTCCGCCTTCGGCTGTCCCTTGGCAGCCTTCGGCGCCTTGGTCGACAACTTGGTGACGGCGGGGGTCGTGTCGTCGCCGGCAGCGGCGTCCGAGGCGTCGGCCTTCGGTGCAACCGCGCCATCAGTGGCACCAGAGGCGTTGTCCGCTTTGGTAACTGGAGCGGCTTCCGGTTGCTCCGCCTTCAGCGTCGAGACTTCGATCGCCGCGGGTGCCGGGGCGACCAGTGCCTTGGTGGTGAGGACCTCGGTCGGAGGGGTGAACGGCTTGGGCTTGATCTGCTTGAGGGCGTTCACGAAGGAGTCCTCGATGTAGTTGCCCATGGAGATCGTCGCGTCGGTTTGGAAGACCACGCTTGTGGCGAAGTCGGCGATGCTGTGTTGGACGGCGTTGATCATCTTGACCGGATCGCCGGTAGCGACGGCATTCGCCACATCCTGAGCTCCGACGAGAGCCTGCTTCAGAATGGCTCGCGGCTGACCGTCGAGGTCGTACCCGACGCCGATTGTGGAAGCGGCCAGTCCGATGACTGCGCCGAGTGCGGCCTCGGACGTGGCATCGATGAGGGGCTGCGGAATGTTGAGCACATGCCCGATGGCGTTGATCTCCGGGGTCACCCCAAATATCAAAATGTTGATGATGGGTTGCATCCCATCCTGCACCAGGCCGTCGAGGGCGCCGCCGGCGTCACCGGCGGCGATCTTCGCGAACGCGGCCTCCAGCCCGGCGGGCAGGCCGGCGGCCAAGTCACCGAGAGCTTCACTGATCGCGGTCCCGGCCGCAGACGTGGTTTCGCCGAGCGCGGCAAGATTCGGTCCGAAGTTCTGGGCCGCGATGACTCCGCCGGCGAGAACCTGGGCGATCTGCCAAGCCGGGGGCGTGCTCATGAACGCCTGGTAGCCGCCGACCGCGTTGTCGATGAGCTGGAGCGGGATCGGGGCCGGATTGGTGGTCTGGCGTTCGATGATGTTGCTGATCATTGTCTGCGTGGCGGCCGCCACCGGCTCGAAGACAGTCAGTGGGTTGTCCACGGCGGCGGTCAGGGCGACGGGTACATGCACCGGGGGGGCGGACGGAGCCATCGGACTGACTGCGATGGCGCTGGCACCCACGAGTGCCACGCCCGCGGCCAGGTATGACCGGGAAGCGAATTGCATTGGATCTCCTTACGGGAGCGTAACTAACGTCGGCGCAGAAGTTACCTCACAGTAAGTTCGGTTGTCTGCAAATTTTCTTAACCAATTTTCAGCTCATCGGAACCCGTGTGCCGTCCCGCAAATGAACGCGGGGTATCTGGGATATTGCTGGTAGTCCCTATTTCCCGAGGTCGCGTCCCATGGTTGCGATACCCGGTGTAGCGATATTGCGGCGAATGTGGTGCCGTCTACAGCAAACTTATGACAGGGCCTGCCTACTGATTGCCAGCGAAGCATTCGACGGTGGGCGCGGCTAGGTTACCCAGCGGTAATGTCGCCTGGACGTCGGCTGTGAAGTTAGCGCGCACACAGTGGACATTCCAGTGTGATCTGTAAAACGCAGGCGGTCTCCATGTGACGCCGGACGCTAATGGGACCACCGGTCTCGGTATTCGCAGCGTGCTTGCGTCGGCAACTAAGTGGCAGTCTCAGTCAGTTTCAAGAACGACGGATTTCGTTGCGAGGTTTGCCCGGTCTGGTTAGTCGACCATTACGTTGTGGCGCCGCTGGACGAGCGATTGGAGTCCGTGTGCGGCCAGCGCCGCCGCGAGGAAGGGCAGCAGTACCCAGTACGGCGGCCGCGCCAGTTCCCACACGAACAGTGCAGCCCAGATCGGCGCGCGCTGTGTCACTGCGAGCACTCCGGCGGCACAGGTCAATGACACGGCGGCAACGCTCACCGTCTGTTCGGTCCAGGTGTTGATCGTGAGGGCGATCAGGGAACCGAGGGCGGCGCCGGTCGCCAACGCCGGCGTGAGCATGCCGCCCACCGCGCCGGCGCGCAGAAAGACCGCCGTCAGGATCGGCTTCAGCAGCAGTATCGCCGCCGCCGCGCCTACCGTCAGGGCACTGTTCAGGCTGACCGTGAGGATGCTCTTGCCGTTGCCCGGCAGCTCCGGCAACCACACCGAACCCAGGCCCACCAGCAGACCCGCCGCGGCAACGCCGGGAATGACGAGCCACGACGTGACCGGAACAGCGGGCCGCGCCATGGCCATGATCCGGTTGAACGCCGCCCCCACCGCGAATGCCAGCGGCGCCAGCACCAAGGCGAAGGCCGTGAGTAGATACGACAGTTCGGGTTGCGGCCAATCGAGCGGCGCCCGCACATGTGTCACCGGTGAAGCCACCGCGACGGCGAGCGCCGAGGTGATCAATGCGGCGCCGACGGCTCGCGGGTGCCACGTGTGCATCATGATCCGGATCGCGAACAACGCTCCGCCGACCGGGACGCTGTACACCGCTCCGAGTCCGGCACCCGCTGCGCAGGCGAGCAGAATCTCGCGGTCACGAGGCGTCAGCGCCCACCGTGAAGTTCCGACGTCACCGAGCACCGCGGCAACCTGACGGGGCGCGCCCTCGCGGCCCAGGGACGCACCTGCGCCGACGATCAGAACCTGCAGCGCGGCATCGAGCGTCATCGCAACCCGAGGGATGGGCCGGTGATTGGCGATGGTCGAGGCCAGTCCGGGGACCGCGTAATGCTTGCGCAGGATCCACCAGCCGAACCCGGCCAATGCCCCACCGATCGTCGGTCCGACCGTTCGTCGCACCGGACTGCTGCCGGTGACACCGTCGAGCAGCGAACCGAACGTGAAGTCATAGGTGAGGTGTTCGACGAAGTGCAGGAGGACCGTCGTCGCCATCCCGGCGAGGCCGGCCAACAACCCGATCACGATGATGCTGCAGCCGAACTCAAGCTCGCGCCGGGTCACTTGAGTGAATGTAGGCGCGGACGTGCGGCGGTGCGCGTCTTTCTGCGCGGCCAACGGTGCCTCGCTATCGTCGATCACGATGCCCAGCGAAATGCCCCGCCTCTTGTTCGTTCATGCCCATCCGGACGACGAAACCCTCACCACCGGCGCCACGATCGCGCACTATGCGGCGTGCGGTGCCGACGTCCGTGTGGTGACGTGCACCCTCGGAGAGGAAGGAGAGGTCATCGGCGACCGCTACGGCCGGCTGGCCGCCGACTACGCCGATCAACTCGGTGGATACCGGATCGGCGAGCTGACCGAGGCCCTGAGCGCGCTCGGCATCGGCGCACCGCAGTTTCTCGGCGGCCCGGGTCGATGGCGGGACTCGGGCATGGAGGGTTCACCCGCACGCAAGCAACAGCGCTTCATCGACGCCGACTTCGACGAAGCGGTAAGCGAACTCGTTCGGATCATCGACGACCAGCGACCGCACGTCGTCGTCACCTATGACCCCGACGGCGGGTATGGACACCCCGACCACAAACAGGCCCACCGCGTCACCACCGCGGCCGTCGCGGCAGCCGGATGGACCGTGCCCAAGTTCTATTGGACGGTCATGGCCAGCACCGCGATGCGGGCCGGCCTCCAGAGCCTGCACGACGTGCCAGAGGAGTGGATCCGGATCGATGTCGGGGATGTTCCCTTCGGGTACGCCGACGACCAGATCGATGCCGTCATCGACGCGACGGCCCAGTTGCCCGCCAAGGTCGCGGCGATGCGCGCACACGCGACGCAGGTCACCGTCGCTGCCGATGGGGGTGGATTCGCGCTGTCCAACAACCTCGCCCTGCCGCTGCTCGGTGAGGAGCACTACGTGCTGGTGTCGGGTAATGCGGGGGAGCGGGACGAGCGTGGATGGGAAACCGACCTGCTGGCCGGACTGAATCTGCAATAGCCAAAACCGGACGAGGTAAGCTCGCCACTCAGAAGCGTCGAAGGGACATTCATGGACCCCGATCTGGATCCGAATCTGCAGCACTGGCAGGACCGTTTTGACAACTACCAGTGGGTAGTGGGCTCGATGGTCGGACTGCTCGACAGCATTCCCACCTGACCCCGCCCTCGGACCTTGTGCTGGGCCGTATCGTCCTGGCACTGCTCGCGGTTGACGGCATCATCTCCGCCGTCGTAGGCGCACTTCTGTTGCCTACATATATCGGACCGGTCCCGTTCCCGGTGAGCGCGCTGGCGGCCGGAGCGGTCAACACCGCGCTCGTTTGGGCGGCCATGCATTGGACCGACTCCATGCGGATGGCGGCGCTGCCACTGTGGACCTGGCTGGCCACCGTCGTCGCGATGACCTTCGGCGGACCGGGCGGAGACCTCATCTTCGCCGGCCCAGGACTGATGGCCTTCAGCTCGCTGATATTCATCGCCGCCGGTGCGCTACCACCGGTGGCGATGCTGCGATGGCGGCACCGCCGCTGAGCTACTTCTTGCCGTCCTTGTTCGACTTGCCCTTGTCGTCGGAGCCCTTGGACTGCTTGGAAGCCTTCGGCTTCGAATCCGTGGCTGACGCCGTCTTTTCCTTCTTTGCCTTCGGCTTCGGCGCGACGTTCTTGACGGCGGTCCGCACCGCGTCACGAGTGTCGTCGCCGACCTTCTTCGCGGCATCGACCGCACCCTGGACCCGGGTCTGAACCCGCGACTGCACGTCTGTCGCCTTGTCGGCTGTCTTGGTCTCGATGTTGCGGTTGACGACCGGACTCGTCAGCTTCGGCGTCGTGCCCTTCGCCTGATCAACCGGGTCCTGCAGCGACGCGCGCACCGACGTCGGAACGTCCGTCACCTCGTCGGTGCTCGTCTCGGTCGCCGCGAATCCGGGCGTGAAGTAGTTGATCTGGTCGTCGACGTAGTTGCCCACGGCGTTGAGCGCGTTGCTGCCGTGCGAGCTGAAGCTGTCGCCGACGAAGCGGGCTTCGGTGCCTGCGGCCTCGAGTACCCCCTGGCCGTCCTTCAACACATCGTTGAGGTAGCGGTCCGGTACCTGGATCAGGTCGGTGGTCAGGCCGATGCCCTGGCTCGACAACGCACTGACCAGGTCGTAGTTGATGTCGAGCTGCCGGCTGAGGAAGTTCAGGCGCAACGAATCGAGCACATTGTCAGCCCCGTTGACCGCGAAGCTGGTCGCGTTGTGCACGACGTTGTAGGCGCCGTTGATGGTGTTCACCGCGGCATCGGTCACGAAATCCGCGGGTGGCAACACGACATCGCCGACGAGTCCGCGCAGGCCGGGGAAGAGGGCCCCGGGTGCGGCCAGTCCGGCCGACAGGTCCTGGGTAGCGGCCAAGGTGTTGAAGGGCCAGCCCGGCGGCGGGCCGGGCAACGGGGGGAAGACCCAACCGAAGAAGTAGTTGAACTCCTGAACGCCGAAGTCGACGCCGGCATTGATCGCGGCGCCGACCGTGTCGACGAAGCCGTTCCACCACACACCGAGGTTCAGCGGATCATTGACGACCGGAACCAGCCAGTTGTAGAAGTAGCCGTCGGCGATCGGCCTGATCAGGTCGTAGTAGAAGATATCGATCTGGGCGCCGATCAATCCGGCGAAGGGCACTCCCCAGCCGCCCACCCAGTAGGCGAGGTCGGACGCGTAGTTCACGCCCCAGTCGACCCAGCTCTGGATGCCTTGGTAGGCCCAGATCAGGCCGTCACTGGCCGCATTCTGGACGCTGACGTCACCGGTCGTCGCGGCGGCAGGAGCCACTCCCAGCGCGGGGGCGCCGGGCTGGGTGGGCACCTTGGGCGCTACCGCGGCGGTCATCCGGCTCGCGGCGGCCAGCAGATCGACCATCGCCTGCGTCAGCTGCGGCTCGGTCGATGTCGGGTGCGCAGGGACGGCGATGTCAGCCGGGGCCGCTTGTACCGGGGCGAGTGCGATGGCCGTGGCGGTGGCTGCGGCGGCTCCCGCCACGAGATACGAACGAACACTTGCAGACATCACGACTCCTCCGGTATCCCCTTCCCGACGGAATTAACTTACGTGGTCGACGACCCGTTCGTCGCTCCTTTAAGTTGTGTGTCCAGTAAGGGCCTCGCATTGCGGTGACATGCACGGTCTACTGTGGCCGGTATGTCGGGCGCATCGGTTTCAGAATGTGAGACGCGTGGATGATCGTGCACAACGGCGGGGTTACACGGAAGTGGCTCTGAACTCCCAGCACGGCGCCGATCTGCCCACTCCGGCCGTCCCACCGGTATCCCCGGTGCCCAGCGCGTCTACTACATCGGGGGCCTTACGGCGGGTGCTGCGGAGGGCCCGCGACGGCGTGACCCTCAACGTCGACGAGGCTGCCATCGCGATGACGGCCCGGGGCGAGGATCTGGCCGATCTGTGTGCCAGCGCCGCCCGGGTCCGCGACGCGGGCCTGGAATCGGCGGGACGGCGCGGGGCCAATGGCCGGCTCCCGGTCACTTACTCGCGCAAGGTCTTCATCCCTGTCACGCACCTGTGCCGCGACACGTGCCATTACTGCACCTTCGTGACCGTGCCCGGCAAGCTGCGCGCCCAGGGCATGGGCATGTACATGGAGCCCGACGAGATTCTCGACGTAGCTCGCCGCGGTGCCGAGTTGGGCTGCAAGGAGGCGTTGTTCACCTTGGGGGACCGCCCAGAGGATCGCTGGGACGAGGCGCGGCAGTGGCTCGACGAGCGCGGCTACGACTCCACGCTGGACTACGTCCGGGCTATGGCCATTCGCGTGCTCGAGGAGACCGGCCTGCTGCCGCATCTGAATCCGGGCGTGATGAGCTGGTCGGAGCTGTCTCGCCTGAAGCCCGTCGCCCCGTCGATGGGCATGATGCTGGAGACCACGTCCCGGCGCCTGTTCGAGAACAAGGGCGAGGCCCATTACGGCAGCCCCGACAAGGATCCGGCGGTGCGGCTGCGCACCCTGGACGACGCCGGCCGGCTGTCCGTCCCCTTCACCACCGGCCTGCTGGTCGGCATCGGCGAGACCCTGACCGAGCGTGCCGAGACCATGCACGCAATCCGCAAGTCCCACAAAGAGTTCGGGCACGTTCAGGAAGTGATCGTGCAGAACTTCCGGGCAAAGGATCACACCGCGATGGCGTCGACACCCGATGCCGGTATCGACGACTTCATCGCGACGATCGCGGTGACGCGCCTGGTGTTGGGCCCGAAGATGCGCATCCAGGCGCCGCCGAACCTGGTGTCCCGCGATGAATGCCTGGCGCTCATCGGTGCCGGCGTCGACGACTGGGGCGGCGTGTCACCGCTGACCCCCGATCACGTCAACCCCGAACGGCCCTGGCCCGCCCTGGACGATCTGGCCGGCGTCACCTCCGCCGCCGGTTACGACCTGGTGCAGCGGCTCACCGCGCAACCGCAGTACGTGCAGGCCGGCGCGGCCTGGATCGATCCACGCGTGCGCGGGCACGTCGATGCGCTGGCTGATCCCGACACCGGATTCGCCCTTGACGTCAATCCGGTCGGCCGCCCATGGCAGGAGCCTGACGAAGCATCAGAGTCCTTGGGCCGGACCGATCTGCACTCCGCGATCGACTCCGAAGGCAGGCTCACCGAGACCCGCAGCGACCTGGACAGCGCGTTCGGCGACTGGGAGTCGATCCGCGCCAAGGTGCACGAGCTGGCCGCCCGCGCCCCCGAACGCGTCGACACCGATGTACTGGCCGCCTTGCGGTCGGCCGAGCGCAATCCGGGCGGCTGCAGCGACGACGAGTACCTCGCACTGGCCACCGCGGATGGTCCGGCGCTGGAAGCCGTTACCGCACTGGCAGATTCGCTGCGCCGCGATGTCGTCGGCGATGACGTCACCTACGTCGTCAACCGCAACATCAACTTCACCAACATCTGCTACACCGGCTGCCGGTTCTGCGCCTTCGCGCAGCGCAAGGGCGACGCCGACGCCTACTCGCTGTCCACCGGCGAGGTGGCCGACCGAGCCTGGGAGGCGCACGTCGCCGGTGCCACCGAAGTCTGCATGCAGGGCGGCATCGACCCCGAATTGCCGGTGACCGGCTATGCCGATCTGGTGCGAGCCGTCAAGGCGCGCGTGCCGTCGATGCACGTGCACGCGTTCTCGCCCATGGAGATCGCCAACGGCGTCACCCGCAGCGGCTTGTCGGTGCGGGAATGGCTGACCTCGCTGCGCGAGGCGGGGCTGGGGTCGATTCCCGGCACGGCCGCCGAGATCCTCGACGACGAGGTGCGCTGGGTCCTGACCAAGGGCAAGCTGCCGACCTCGGAGTGGATCAACGTCGTGACGACCGCGCACGAGGTGGGTCTGCGCTCGTCGTCGACGATGATGTACGGCCACGTCGACACTCCCAAGCACTGGGTCGGCCACCTCAATGTGCTCCGCGGCATCCAGGACCAGACCGGTGGATTCACCGAGTTCGTGCCGTTGCCGTTCGTGCACCAGTCCTCGCCGCTGTACCTGGCCGGCGGTTCCCGTCCCGGGCCGACACACCGCGACAATCGGGCGGTGCACGCACTGGCCCGGATCATGCTGCACGGTCGGATCCCGTCGATTCAGACGTCGTGGGTGAAGCTCGGCATCGAACGCACCCAGGTGATGCTGCGTGGCGGTGCGAACGATCTGGGCGGCACTTTGATGGAGGAGACCATCTCCCGGATGGCCGGCTCCGAGAACGGGTCGGCCAAGACGGTGGCCGAACTCGTCGCGATCGCCGAGGGGATCGGCCGCCCCGCCCGTCAACGCACCACGGATTATTCGCCGCTCGCTGCCTGATTGCACCGCGAGCGTGCGTGTCTGTAGGTGGGCGCGCCGCTGAACGTCAACATTTTCCCACGCACGTGCACGCTCGCGCTTGCCTGAGCGTGCCCGAACTGCGGGGGATTTTGTGGCGTGCCGGGCAGCAGACACGCACGCTCGGCGAGAAAAGACAGAAGAATTCTGAAATTCGGGAATGGAATCGGACTGCAGTCCGGTTGTCTCCAGTGAAGGTGCCGGATCGACCGGGCCGGACAACCCAAGGAGACACCATGACCGCAGCAGTAGCCACCGACCTGACCGCAGGCACCTGGGCCATCGACCCGGTGCACTCATCGATCAACTTCTCGGTCCGTCACCTCATGGTGAGCAAGGTTCGCGGCAGCTTTGAGACGTTCAGCGGCGCCGTCACCGTCGCAGAGGACGGCACCCCGTCGGTCAGTGCCACCATCGACGTCAACTCCATCGACACCCGCAACGAGCAGCGTGACGCGCACGTGCGCTCCGCAGACTTCTTCGACGCCGACAACCACCCGACCGCTACTTTCGTCTCCACCGGCGTGCGGCCTGATGGGGACGACTACATCGTCGACGGCGACTTCACCCTCAAGGGTGTGACCAAGCCGGTTTCCCTCAAGCTCGAGTACAACGGCGTGAACCCCGGCATGGGCCAGGGCGCAGTCGCCGGCTTCGAGGCCTCGGTCGTGCTGAACCGCAAGGACTTCGGTATCGACATCGACATGCCCTTGGAGACCGGCGGCACCGTCGTCGGCGACAAGGTCACCATCACGCTCGAAATCGAAGCTCTCAAACAGGCCTGATCTGCTGATCGACCCGCCTTGTCACGCTGGAGTGGCTCTCGGACGCGAGAGCCACTCCAGCGTGACGTTGGTGGGAATCGTCGCGTACTGGTGAGCCCCAGTTTTCACAAACGAATCTTGTATAAACTGCAAAATGTGACCGCGTCAGGGCAGAACGGGCCGTTGGGCTCGCCGGGCGGGGCAGCCAACGCGCCCCGTGGACGACGCCGCGACGTCCTGGCGGTGTTGCGCGACGCTGATGCACCGATGAGCATCGCGGCCATCGCAGAACAACTCGATGTGCACCCGAACACCGTGCGATTCCACCTCGACGCCCTGCTCGAGCAGGAACAGGTCCGCCGCGTCGCCGGGGCGCATGACAAGCCCGGGCGCCCACCGCAGCTGTTCGCCGCCGTTGGGGGCATGGACCCCGGCGGTCCGCGGCACTACCGGTTGCTCGCGGAGGCATTGGCCGAATCGGTCGCGGCGGAGGCGGTGCCGGGTGCGGACACCAGTGCAGCGGGGCGCAGGATGGGTGCGCGGTTGGCGGCTGACCGATCGGATGCGGCCGACCGAACCGCGGTGGAGAAGTTGACGGGCCTGTTGGACGACCTCGGCTTCGCCCCCGAGTCCGATGCCGCAGGCAACGAAATCACGTTGCGGCACTGTCCATTTCTGGAGATTGCGCGGGAGCGGCCAGAGGTGATCTGCCCGATCCATCTCGGACTGATGCAGGGTGCGATGACGGCCTGGGATGCGCCGGTCACGGTCGACCGCTTGCGACCGTTCGTGGAATCCGACCGGTGCGTCGCGCAACTGAGCGGCTGAACAGCTCCTAGATGTACCTAGAGCGCGGCGGCCAGCTCAGTGCCCTGTTTGATCGCACGTTTCGCATCGAGTTCGCTTGCCACGGCAGCGCCTCCGATGATGTGGGGCTCGATCCCGTTGCGCCGCAGGTCCACTTCGAGATCGCGCACAGATTCCTGCCCGGCGCAGATCACCACGTTGTCGACCGGGAGCACCCGCCGGTCTCGACGCTCGGATCCGAAGCTGATGTGCAGACCGTCATCGTCGATGAGCTCGTAGTTCACTCCGGAAAGCTGATGCACCCCTTTGGCTTTCAAAGACGCCCGATGCACCCAGCCGCTGGTCTTGCCGAGGGTTCGGCCCTGTGGGCCTTTGGTGCGCTGCAGCAGATACACCTCGCGGACGGCGGGCGCCGGCAGCGCAGTGGTGAGTGCGCCGCGTGCGTCCTGGGGGTCGGCCACACCCCACTCGGCCTTCCACTCCTTGAGGTTCAGTGTCGGCGACTGGTCGGTCGTCAGGAATTCGCTGACATCAAAGCCGATTCCGCCGGCGCCGATCACCGCCACCGACTTGCCCACGGGCGCTCCGGTGATGGCCTGGGCGTAGGTGAGAACCTTCGGATGATCGATGCCGGGAATTGAGGGAAGCCGCGGCATCACCCCGCTGGCGAGCACCACGTCGTCGAAGCCGGCCAGGTCGTCGACCCCGGCTCGAGTCTCCAGGCGCACGTCGACCTCGAACTTGTCGAGCATCGTCGTGTAGTAGCGGATGGTTTCGTTGAACTCTTCCTTGCCGGGAATCCTTCTGGCCAGGTCGAATTGGCCACCGATCGCCGATCCCGCCTCGAACAGCGTGACCCGGTGGCCACGCTGGGCGGCGTTGACCGCTGCGGACAGCCCGGCTGGGCCGGCCCCGACGACGGCCACGGAACGGGCCCAACGTGTCGGGCTGAGCACCAGCGACGTCTCCCGCCCGGCCCTGGGGTTCAGCAGGCACGAAACCTTCTTGTGGACAAAGGCGTGGTCGAGGCAGGCCTGATTGCAGGCGATGCAGGTGTTGATCTCATCGGCACGCTCTTCGGCCGCCTTGAGTACCCAGTCCGGATCGCTGAGTAGGGGCCGTGCCATCGAGATCAACTGCACGTGCGTCTCGGCCAGGATCTGTTCGGCGGGTTGCGGCATGTTGATCCGGTTGGATGCGACCACCGGGATGGAGACGTGCTCGGCCACGGCACTGCTGACATCGACGAACGCGCTGTTGGGTACCGAGGTGACGATCGTCGGTATCCGGGCCTCGTGCCAGCCGAAGCCCGAGTTCAGGATCGTCGCTCCGGCAGCCTCGACTTCCTTTGCCAGGGCCACGATTTCGTCCCACGTCTGTCCGTCCTCGACGTAGTCGGCCAGCGACATGCGGTAGCAGATGATGAAATCGGTGCCCACCGCCTCACGCACCTTTCGCACGATCTCGACCGGGAAGCGGCGACGCTTCTCCGGGGTGCCTCCCCATGCGTCGGTGCGTTTGTTGGTGCGTGGGGCCAGGAACTGGTTGAGCAGGTAGCCCTCGCTGCCCATGATCTCGACGCCGTCATACCCGGCCTCGCGTGCCAGTAGAGCGCAACGGACGAAATCGTCGATGGTGCCTTGGACATCGCGCAGCGCCCGCGGCCGGAAGGGGTTGATGGGGGCCTTGATCGCGGACGCGCTCACCGAAAGTGGGTGGTAGGCATAGCGTCCGGCGTGCAGGATCTGCAGCAGGATCTTGCCGTCCGCGTCGTGCACCGCGCCGGTGATTCGGCGATGACGCCGCGCTTCCGAGGACGACACCAGTTGTGAGGCGAACGGCAGCAGCCAGCCGGTCTTGTTCGGTGCGTAGCCGCCGGTGATGATCAGCCCGACACCGCCGCGGGCGCGCTCGGCGAAGTACTCGGCCAGCTTGGCGGTGTCACCGGCGCGATCCTCGAGGCCGGTGTGCATCGAGCCCATCACCACGCGGTTGCGCAGCGTGGTGAAGCCGAGGTCCAACGGCGACAACAGGTGCGGATAGGTCAACCCCATGTCCGCAGAGTAGGTGGGACCGACGGTCCTAGGCAACTAATTGACTGATATGGGGCGACTCGAAAGATTCGGTCGGGCGGGATAGGCGGGGTGTATCTGCAACGTTTAGTATCAGTTACTACGCGCGCCACCCTTGACCGGATGGCGCGTGAAGTTAGGGCACACTGAGACGAGCGTCCAAGTATGGGCAACGCATACTGTGACGTCGAACTCATCAGAGTCCCGACCACCGAGCCCAGCAGCCCACTGGACAGGAGAGACATCAGTGACGTACGTCATTGCCGAACCCTGCGTCGACGTCAAAGACAAGGCATGTATCGAAGAATGCCCGGTCGATTGCATTTACGAGGGTGCACGCATGCTGTACATCCACCCCGACGAGTGTGTGGACTGCGGCGCGTGTGAACCGGTCTGCCCGGTCGAGGCCATCTACTACGAAGATGACGTCCCGGACCAGTGGAGCAGCTACACGCAGGTCAATGCGGACTTCTTCGACGAGCTGGGCTCGCCCGGCGGCGCCTCCAAAGTCGGCCAGACCGACAACGATCCGCAGGCGATCAAGGACCTTCCGGCCAAGGCCGAGGACTGAGCACAGTCGAATCCGGCTTCGAGACTGACGTGGTGCGACAGCGTCGTTCGGCGGCACTGCCAGAGTTCCCGTGGGACACCCTGGCCGACGTCACGGCTCTGGCCAGATCGCACCCCGACGGAATCGTCGACCTTTCGGTAGGTACTCCGGTAGACCCGGTGGCGCCGGTGATCCGGGACGCGCTGGCCGCCGCCAGTTCCGCCCCGGGTTATCCGACGACGGCGGGAACCCCGGCACTGCGCGCCTCAGCCGAAGCCGCGCTGCGACGCCGGTACGGCATCAGCGACCTGGCGCCGGATGCGGTGCTGCCGGTGATCGGCACCAAGGAGCTGATCGCCTGGCTGCCGACGCTGCTGGCGATCGGCCCCGGCGATGCCGTCGTCGTCCCCGAGCTGGCCTACCCGACCTATGAGGTCGGTGCTCTGCTGGCCGGGGCGCAGGTGCTGCGCGCCGATTCACTGACCCAGCTGGGTCCGCAGCGTCCGGCGCTGATCTATCTCAACTCGCCCAGTAATCCCACCGGGAAGGTGCTCCCGCTGGACCACCTGCGCAAGGTGGTGTCCTGGGCTCGCGACCGCGGCGTGCTCATCGCCTCCGACGAGTGCTACTTGGGCCTGAGCTGGGAAGCCGAACCGCTCAGCGTCCTGCATCCGTCGGTCTGCGACGGTGACCACACCGGTCTGCTGGCCGTGCATTCGTTGTCCAAGACCTCCTCGCTGGCCGGCTACCGCGCGGGCTTCGTCGCCGGTGACCCAGCCGTGGTCGCCGAACTGCTCGCGGTTCGCAAGCACGCGGGGATGATGGTGCCGACGCCGGTGCAGGCCGCGATGGTGGCCGCACTCGACGACGACGAGCACGAAGCCGTACAACGCGAGCGGTACGCGCAGCGTCGGGCGGTTCTCCTGCCGGCACTGCAGGCGGCCGGGTTCACCATCGAGCATTCCGAAGCCGGCCTGTACCTGTGGGCCACCCGCGGTGAGGCCTGCCGAGACACGGTCAGGTGGTTGGCCGAGCGCGGGATCCTCGTCGCGCCGGGCGAGTTCTACGGTCCGGCCGGGGCGCAGCACGTGCGGGTGGCGTTGACCTCGACGGACGAACGTATCGCCGCTGCCGTCGCGCGGTTGTCCTGATCCCCACACCCAACTAACCCCGCGAGCAGACAAGGGGTTACCCCAGCAATCCCAGCGACATCGCCGTCGTCACGGCCGCCGTGCGGTCGGACACCCCCAGTTTGTGGAACGCCCGCAGCAGATGCGTCTTCACCGTGGCCTCACTGATGTGCAGGGCGCGGCCGATATCGGCGTTGGTGGCGCCCGTGGACACCAGGGCCAGTACCTCGGCCTCCCGCACCGACAATGTCACCGCCGGCGACCGGACCGCATTCATCAGTCGGTCGGCAAGCCCGGGAGCCAGCACCGTCTTGCCGCGCGCTGCGTCGCGCACGGCGCGGGCCAGCTCGGCGCGGGAGGCGTCCTTGAGCAGGTAGCCGGTGGCCCCGGCCTCGACGGCGCGAAGGATGTCGGTGTCGCTTTCGTAAGTGGTGACCACGACGATGTGGATCGACGGATCGTCGGCCAGAATCCGTGCGGTCGCGGTGACACCGTCGATCCCGGGCATCCGCAGATCCATCAGGATGACGTCGGGGCGCAGCGTGTGGGCAAGCCCGATCGCCTCGGCCCCGGAGCCTGCCTCACCGACCACGGTCAAATCGTCCTCGGCGTCGATCATGCCGCGCAGCCCCTCACGGACCACCGGGTGGTCATCGACAAGTAGGACCGTCGTCATGCCGGCACCGCCACGACGACCCGCACGCCGCCGCCTTCCGGTGTGGACAGGGTCAGGGTGCCGCCCACCTGGTCCAGCCGGGCCCGCATGCCGCGTAGACCGAACCCCTCGAGGTGATCGGGTTGCAGTCCGACGCCGTTGTCGGACAAGGAAAGCCGCACCCCTTCAACGTCGGGTTGTAGCCGCACCTGTAGCTCGCTGGCCTGGGAGTGCCGGCGCACGTTCGTCATCGCCTCCTGTGCGCTGCGCAGCAGCACCACATCTACGGCCATGCCGAGCTGTGGTAGATCGTCGTCGATGCGGACGTCGATGGCGATGCCCGTTTCGGCAGCCAGGCGGTCGCACTGGCGGCGCAGCGCGGCGGACAGTGTGCCCTCCTCCAACGCGGCCGGCGTCAGCCGGGTCACCATGGTGCGGGCCTCGGCCAGGTTGTCGCGTGCTGTGTTGCGGATCAGCTCCACATGCCGGGCGGCGGCGGCCGGGTCGGAGTCGCTCTCGGCCTGTACCGCCTGGGCGAGCGCCACGATGCTGGTGAACCCCTGCGCCAGGGTGTCGTGGATCTCCCGGGCCAGCCGTTCCCGCTCGGCGGCCACCCCGGCTTCGCGTGAGAGCCGCGCGCTCTGGGCCCGGCTGGCCGCCAGTTCGGCGACCGTCTCCGTCAACTGTTGCCGCTGTCGCATGGTCGTCATGATCGTGGTGCCGATGATCGGTGCCGCTACCGCGCCCACCAGGGTCACCGCCGCCACCGCGGGCAGGCTCGGCCACCCCGGCCCGTGACTCACGACGGCAACGCCCAACGGCGCCAGGGTCACCAGGAAGGTCACCGTCAATGCCGCCGCCAGCGGCAGCGTCGCGAAGATCAGTGGGTAGAGCGCCGGAATCGCCGCGACGGCCGGGGGTGCTGCCAGCACCGCGACGAGCCACAGTCCGATCATCACTGCCACGAACGCTGCCGCTCGTGCCCGCACCGGACCGGCGATCGGATTTGCATCGCGAATGATGTTGCGTCCGAACACCAGAACGATCACCACCATCGACGCGAGCGCACCGCACGCCACCGGCAGATTGCCGCCGAAAGTGTGCCGCAGCAGGACGACGGCGAATATCGCCGCGATACACAGTCCGCAGACGTAGGTCTCCCACATCCAGTGCCAGTCAGTGGCGGATGGACCGGTTTCGGTCATCTGCCGATGCTAACGGCCCGACGGCCCCTCGGTGGCCACCCAGTTGCCGTGGAAGCCGTGCGGAACCCGGACCGGAATATGCACGGTGGCAACGGGTGCCAGGGTCTGGCCGTCGAGCAGCACCAGATCGCTGCGGTTTTCGGCGCGGTCGTAGACGAATCCCATCACCACGCCGTCGTTCTCCTCGGCGTCCGGCCCGGACGGGACGAAAACGAACTCGCCCGGTTCACGCCCGGGCCCGAAGTCGACACGGTCGGTGGTGCCCTCGCGCAGGTCGTGGCGCAGGATGGCGGCCGGCGCCGCATCCGGCTCCGACGGGAGGCTGACGGTATAGCCGTACCGGTGCGGCAGTCCTGTGAGTCGGTCATCGACGCGCGGGAACTCCTGGGTGGAGTCGTCGAGCCGCTGCTCGTGTACCCGGCCGGTGTGAAGGTCAATGGTCCAGCGGTCCAACGTGATCGAATCGGTGAACAATTGGTCACCGGTGGTGAACACCGCGGGATGGCGGACCACATCGAGCACGACCTGCTCGCCGTCGGGCGCGGTCTGGTCGTAGCCGTTGAGGGCGTGGAACACGTAGCAGGGCGGGATGTCGAACCACCGGATGTCAGCGGCAACGCCCTCGCGCGGCAGGAGGCCGATCCGGGCGCCATGCTCGGGCGCCCAACGGTAGGGCATGGCCGTCGTGGGCAGCGGGGCGCGTTCGGATCCGCGCATCGCTGCGCGCAGTACGAAATCCGGGACCGCATGGCGGGCGGCGAATCCGGTGAGCAACCGCGCCGCGGCGCGCGCTGGAGCGCTCTGGACCATGCCGGCCAGATCGAGCAGCACCGGCAGGTCGTAGAGCACCACATACTTTTCGGTCAGAGTGAAGTCATGCATCATCGTCTGTGTCCGCAGGGCGATATCGACTGTGCGCCGGACCCTGCCGTCCACACCGGTGACGGAATAGTTCACCAGGTTTCCGCGCAGCGGATTGTATGAGACGGCGTGCAGCTCACCGGTTTTCGGATCGTGCTTGGGGTGCGCGGTAAATCCGCCGAACAGCGTGCCGCAGAAGTCGGACGGACCCACGGTGTCGAGTTCGTCGGTGAGTTCATAGGGCCGTGCACCCGCCTCGGTGAGGACCAGGGTCTTGCCGGCATGGCCGATGATGTTGGTGTTGGCGGGAAAGTCGAATCCTCCGGCGTGCGCGCCACCTGCCCATTTTTCGCCCAGCTGACGGGCCACCGAGCTCGACCGGATCCAGCGATTCCGGTACCAGGTCGCCGCACCGTCGCGCAGCCGGATCCCGTGCGCCATGCCGTCGCCCAGGAACCAGTGATGATGCTTTGGATCGGGAGCCCGCAGTGGGTTGGGTCCGGTGCGCAGATAGCGCCCGTCGAGATAGTCCGGGATGGTGCCGGTGACGGTGAGGTCGGTGACGGTGACCTCGTCATGCACCGGTGCGAAGTTTCCGCTGAGAAACGGGTGCTCGGATTCCTGCTGAACCGCTTCGGTAGTCATACCCCTACGGTGCCCCTCCGGTCGCCTCCGCGCGACGACTTCACGGCTGATTCGTCTGTCAACCGAACGATGGACAGGGCGTGCCTCGGTGACAGCGAACACTCGTCTGGAACCAGGTTCGGGTGTCACCCGCGTATGCGGCGAGGTCGGCCCTGGCGGGCTTGTTGCGGGTATTTGGTCAGTTGACCTATGATTAGGTCATACGACCAGTTTCCGAGAGTCGGCGGCGTCTCCGCGCACCGCGCGGCAACGCAGATCTCGACTGTGCATTGGCGTGATCGCAAACCCGTTGGATGCAGACGTCGATCCGCAAGGCCGACCTCGCTGAGAGGGATACAAGCTTGTGAAGAACGACAACAGAATCGGATCCCCGAAGGAATCCAAACTGAGCCCTGACAAGCGCACCAAGGGTAGGCGGCGAGGCAAGTGGCTTATCGGAGTCGCAGCACTTGTGATCGTTGCGGGGGGTGCGCTCTCTCAGTTTCCACTTCCGCAGAAGGACGGATCCCCGGCACCCGAGGACGACCCCGACTGGGAAGTAAGACCGATCTGGATGGGCACGCCTCCCGGCGACTGCGGCGTTCGAGCAGCGGAGACTCGCACACGCGATGAAGGCATGGGCTGGCGTCAGGTCACAACGATCAGAAACGTGTCCGACCCGACCATGACCGTGATCCGCCCAGACCCCGAAAAACGCACCGGAGCATCGATGGTGATCCTGCCTGGCGGCGGGTTCGCAGCGCTCGCTTGGGATTCAGAAGGAACAGAAGTTGGCGAGTTCCTCGCTCAGCGGGGGATCACTGCGTTCGTCCTCAAATATCGGGTCCAGAACCCGCGGCTGTGGCGTCTCGTTCCTTTTCTGTTGGGCAACGTGACGGCCGGAATCGATCCCGCTATTTCTGCTGCCGCCGCGGACGCGATGCAGGCGATGCGTGTCATTCTTGGCAATGCAGATGAGTACCAAATCGACCCCAATCGAGTTGGCATGATGGGCTTCTCGGCAGGGGCGATCACGCTCCTGCGTGTGCTCCAAGCCAGCAGCGCCGACGTACGTCCAGACTTCGCCGCATCGATCTACGGCTTCCTCTTGGAGGACGGCGCACTGCCGAAATCGACTCCCTTGTTCATCGCCGCGGCTCACCCCGATCCCGCTGTCGAGCACGCTAAGAAGATTGAAACGATCTGGAAGGATGCGGGTGCACCGGTGGAAACCCACATCTTCGAATCGGGCAGTCACGGTTTCGGGCTCGGGCAACCAGGAACAGACTCTGCCCGATTCCGGAACCTATTCGGCGAGTGGCTGGTCAACCGATGACACGAGAGCAGGCATCGCCTTCGGGCACTCGCGAAACGGTGCGGCGCCCTCGCCGCCGTCTCAAACTGCCTCTGCTGACCGTCAGCGTTGTGATCGTCGCGCCGAGCGCCCTTCTGACCGCCGGAACCTTTCTCCCGCGGGTCCCCTACCTCGGCGCTGTGGGGACATTGGTGTGGCCCACGCTCATCGGACCAGCACTCATTGTCGTCCTCGTCGGCACGCTGCTCGCGGTGGCTGCCTGGTTGCTCGGCAGCCGCCGGCTGGCACCAATCGTCGCCGCCGCAGGGGTCCTCGCGCTCGCCGGAACGTCAGTTGTTTTTGGAAGTCAGGTGCGGATCGCCGCGGACGCAGGCGTCCCTGTCACGCCAAGGGTGTTCTCCCTCCCGCTCGAGACAGCGTTACCAGACTCGACAGTCACGTACATGACCGACGACACCGGTGCACCCCTCACCATGGACATGTATCGACCGAGCGACAGCGTTGAACAGCCGCCGTCGGGTGCGCCGATCGTGGTGTACGTCCACGGGGGCGGGTGGATCGGCGGTGATCCCAAGGAGGTGTCCGCCGACCTCCGTTGGTTCGCCGATCAGGGTTACTGGGTAGTCTCGCCCGCGTACACGCTCGCGACCACGAGCCATCCAACGTGGGATACGGCGATGCCTCAGATCGGCTGCGCCCTGGTCTGGGCGGCCGATCATGCTGCCGAGTACGGTGCCGATGCGAACCGTCTCGCGGTGTGGGGGTCATCCGCCGGTGGGAACCTCGCCATCACGACGACGTATGCGGCGGCGAATGGACAGCTGAGCCCCGCCTGCGGCGGTGATGTGCCGAACGTGCGTGCGGTGGGTGGAGCGGTGCCCGCGGTCGACCCGGCCAATGTCTACGACAACCCCGACCCGCTCACGGGGCCCGCGACACGCGATATGGTCGCAACCTTCATCGGAGGGACGGTCGAGCAGCATCCCGAGCGCCTGCGCGCCGTCCAAGCAGCCACCTACATTTCGCCCCAGGCGCCACCCACTTTCCTCCTGATCAGCGAGGAAGATCGGCTTGTGCCGATGGACGGTATCCGACGGTTCGTCGAACGGGCCGCCAATGCGGGCGTCGACGTCACCACGCAGTACTGGCCGTGGGCTGATCACACCATCGCGGTCGGCCACAATTATCTTCCCAACCAGGCGCTGATCCATCGGCTGCTCGACCACTTCCGCAGCAACGGCGCGTAACACACGTTGCGCGTGTAGCAGGCTCGGATCACAACCCGCCCGGGCGGTGTTGCCGATCATCAATGGACAGGCAGGCGTAAAGGGTTTCGACGAGCTTGGTGGAGACGGACCAGTCTGTGTGATGGTTGCGCAGGAATCCGACCGCGACATGGTGAATGGGATCGGCAAAGCCGAGTTGCCCACCGGCGCCGAGGTGACCGAACGACTCCGGTGTGGGTCCGAACCGCCACGGTTTCGGTGCCGCGCCGAAGTCGCCTTCGTAACCAAGGGCGTACCGCATCTGTGGTGCTTTGAGCCACTTGGCCACGCCCCTGTCCGGCCACAAAGCGCTTGGGCCGCTGACGCATTCAGACCCGAACAGTTTGATGGAGGCGGGTGACACGATTTGGCGGCCGTCCACCTCGCCGCCCTGCGCCAGCGCGGAATACAACCGTGCAATGCTGCGCGCGTCGGCGCTACCGTTGGCGGCGGGGACTTCCAATTTTCGCACCCTGGGGAGGTTGAAAAAGTCGGGGTGGTCGGCGAGCGTCCCGCCGTGCATGCGGACAAAAGCCTGAGAGATCGCCGAATGTGTATTCCCAAGATGCTTTCTGGCCAGGGCCATCAAGATCTTGTTTTTGATTCCCGACGTATCAGGTACCTCGGTGATGCTGTCGGCCAGACGTCGCTGCTCTGCCTCCGGCGTTCCAATGTGAATCGCCAGTTCCAAGGGGACTGCGACCTCGCTCGCGAAGAAGGCGCCGACAGTCATGCCGGTCACCCGGCGAACCAACTCCTGGATCAACCAACCCACGCTGATGGCGTGGTAGCCGATACGCGTACCCGGCGCCCACACCGCGGGCGACGCGGCGATGCGCCGGGCGATCTCGTCGTATTCGTCCCAGCCGTTGCCGGACCAGTCGAGCAGGTCTCCCGGCTCGCAAAAGCACAGCATCCCAGACGTGTGGTTCAGTATGTGCCGTACGAGCGTCCGCTCCTTGCCCGCCTGGCCGTACTCCGGCCAGTAACGGATTACGGGCGCATCGACGTCGAGCAGGCCACGGTCGGCGAGTATCTGGACACAGAGCGCAGCGAAGCCTTTTGTCGCGGACATCGCGGTCGCCAGCGTGTCACGCTCCCATGGGATGTCAGGACGGGCCTGCCCGGCCCAGAGGTCCACTACCTCGACACCGTCGACGTACGCCGCGAACGCGCCTCCGCCCCGGCCCAGGTCGCTGTGTGCGAACGCTTCTTGCACCTCGGCGAATCCGCTCGCAATGGCACCCGAGACAATGGCCATGTCGCACCCTCCTGAACATTGCGCCCTTGACGTTCCGCAGCGCTCGGCCGGACTTACATCAACGCCTGCTGGTAAGGGGCCATGTCCATTTCGGGATACCGCATGGCGACGCCCTCGATCATTTCGGTCGTCCAGTAAGGGTCTCCCGGAAGCGGGAACCCAAAAAGGTGCCTCTCGCGGGGGTCGATCTCCGTGAGAAGCGAAGCCATCTCAGGCTTGGCGCCCTGGGCACCCCAACCCCGCCACTGCGTCCAATCAGACACAGAGGAGCGGTACACGAAGTGGTGGGAGATACGGTGTCCCTCAGCGGCAGTGAACGCACTACCGCGGTGAAGAGTAGTCATGTTGTAGAGCAGCAGGCTTCCCGCGGGTACTTCGACGGTGACTTCGTGCTCGTACAGATGCGCATACTCGCGTCGCGCTCGAAGATGCGGCTCACCTGCGCGCAGCGTGTCGACATTGCTGGGCAAAACACAAGTGGGACTGAGGTCTGCGGTGACATTGGTGTAGTAGAGGATCCCCTCGACCTGGCGGTATCCACTGTCGTTTCTTGGGAAGACCAGCGAGTTGTTCATCAGGTCACTGTGTAGCTCTTGGTCTTCCCAGGGCTGGTCCGCATAGCGAAACCATAGGAATGACAAGGATATTCGCAAGTCAGAGGTGCTGATGACATCCTCCATCAAATCGATCAGCCGCCGACTCATGACATTTCGTTGAATTCGTGCCGGAAAGTCCGCGAACTCGAGGAAGTATGGAGGTTCCTCATCGGCGTTGTTGTCGTATCCCGTCCAATGCGGGGTGACGCCCAGCCCGGCACTCTCGGTCTCTGCAAGTTGCTCGGGTGACAGGAACCCTTCGATGATGGTGTATCCCTGGTCAGTCAACTCCGTCGCATGGCGCTTCAAGACATGTCGTTCGTCCATCCTTCTTCCTTCCCAAAGTTGGTGCTGCGACACTAAAATTGGGACGACAGCACAGCCACGAGTTCCAGTGCGATGGCTTCGGCTTGTGGGGCGTGCCCGAACAGCGCAGGCGTGGTGTGAGTACTTCCCATGTATCGGATCGTTCGGACTGGAACACCTGCCCGCGCAAGTTGACCGGCGTAGAACTCGGCTTCTGAACGCAACGGGTCCATCTCGGCGGTGAATATGAGTGCTGCCGGCACACCGCTGAGGTCTGCAGCCAACAGGGGAGACAGCAACGGATTGTCCGCGTGCTCAGCGCCTCGGTACACCTTGGACATGGCCGCCATCGGGACGCTTCGGGCTGGATCCTTCATCTTTCCGGTGAGTTTTCGCGTCTGCCGTGTGATGTCGTAATCCTCCTTGCGCCAACGGAATCCTCGGGGTCGAGATCTGCCGAGCAGCAGGGCCGGGTTGATGAGAACCTGCCGAGCCACGTGGGGGCCGCCTTGATCTCGAGCCTTGAGCATGGCGGCGGCGGTGAGGTTTCCGCCCGCACTGCCACCGCCGACTACAATTCGCTGCCGGTCGATGCCGTAGCGATCGGCATGGCGGTACAGATGTTCGATGGCCGCATAAACTTCGTTGACCGCGTGCGGGAACTTGTATTCGGGACTCAATGAGTAATCCAGATCGAATACGACGGCGCCGCTGCGATCGGCGATGTACTTCAGCAACGGATCTCGCCCAGTCGGGCGCCCAGCGAAGAAGCCGCCGCCGTGGAGGTGCAGGAACGCAGGACGCATCTCGTTCGACGTCGAGCTACTCTCATACCTCCAGAGACGGTTGACGTTCCGCCACAGAACGACATCCTCGTACGCGGTGTTGACTGATTGCGAGGTCAAATCTGGTGTCGGCTCTCCCACCTCTGCGAGCAGAGTGTCGCCGAGATTCCGGAGGTCAACGAACATCGACGCCGGCCGGAACAGAAGCCGCAGCAGCGTCCGCGGGCTATTGACCCGGCGGGCAGCACGGGGCAACTCAGGTCGAGCGGCCGTCTCATGTCTCAGCACCCAAGGATCCACCAGGCCGGGCCGGAGATCTGACACCGACCGCTTCAGTTCTACATTGGAACCGTTGACCTCCACGTACTCAGCGACGTGCAAGAGTCGTTGGAGCGCTTGATCATCGTAGTGTCGCAGCATATTTTCTCCTTCGCGTCGGCCACTTGGTAGGCCCTGTGCAAGGCGTGGAATCGAGGCTGGGAAGGGCGATTTTGACGGAGATAGCTTGTGAGCGTGGAGAGTTACGCCGCCGCCCTGTCGATCGCAATCGCACGTAGCCCATGTTGTGCCGGCCACGCCGGGCAACCGTGGGCAGCTCCGTTGACTCCATGGCGGACGAGGCGACCTGACGTCGGACCGCCGGAATCAGCGTTTCACTCCGACGGCACGGCCGAAGATTGCGATGAGGTCTTCTCCGTATGAGAGAGCATCGAACTGAGGATCACGGAGGATGTTCTCAACCGCTGCATGAATCGCTGCACGCAGTGCAATGGCCACTGCCGCCACCGGGAAATCGTTGAACTCACCGGATTCTCGCCCTTCAGTCAAGTTCCCCGTCGGATCTAGAACCCGGGCTTCTTCGCGTAGTGCAGGATCAAGCTTTCGCTCATCTGCTCCGACTCCACCGGGCCGATACTCGTTTTCGATGTACGTCACCGCTGCGAGCAGCCTGCGATGATCGTTGTAGTACGAGACGCTCGCCCGGATGTAGGCAGCCAACCTGGCCGTGGCGGTGACCTCAGCCGAGACCGCCGGCCCTACGGCTGCGATAGCGGTACGAATCGTGTGCTCGACTATCGCGTCGACCAACCCATCTCTGGTGCCGAAGTGATACTGCACTGCGCTCATCGCGATCCCAACGCGGTCAGCGACCTTGCGGATCGATGTCTGCTCCCAGCCGATCTCTGCGATCACGTCAATCGCAGCGTCGACGATCTGCCTTCGTCGCGCCGTCCGCGTAAACGATGGGGAATCATTATTTAGCGGTCGCATGACCTAACTATAGGTCATACGACCAATCGCCTCCAAATGGTTTGCGTGACCGCTTGCGGGCGGCCCATGCTTGGGCTCACGTCGTGGCACGCAGGCTCAATGCGAGCAGCAGCCGCACGTCGGCGTCGTTGAGTGAGGCGCCCAGCAGTTGCTCCACCCGCCGGATCCGGTACCGCACGGTGTTGGGATGCACATGCAGGTGCTGGGCGGCCGCGGTGACGTCGCCGAAGCAGTCCAGGTACACACCCAGGGTCTCGGCGAGCACCGGCTCGTCGGCGCGCAACGTCTGCACCCGTGGATCGATCAGCCGGTCGTCGGCGGCGATCGCGGTGACGATCTCGTCGAGCAGCACCGTGGTGCGGGCCTCGGCCAGTGAGGTGACCGCGGCCAGAGTTCCGGGATGGCGCTCGGCAGTGTCGAGCACCCGGTCCACATCGGCGCGAGCACCCGCAGCGCCGGGCAGCCCGGCCACCGGGCTGGCGATCACCGCATGCAGCTGCAGCCCCAGCTCGGCTCGCAGCGCCGCCACGGTGCCCCGCACCCACGACGTCACTGCCTTGCCGGTGCTGGGGAACAACACGTAGACGCGGGACCCGGCCGACGCCATCTGAGCGTCGTGACGAAAAGCGCTGGCGCTCAACGCCAGCACGTCGGCGAGCCTGGTGTCGGGCGGTCCGCCGGCATTTCTCGCGTCTCCGGCGCGGCTGTCGAAGCCGATCACCGCGGCCCGACCGTCGACGGCCACCCCCAGTTCTCTTGCGATCAACTCCACCTCGACCGGAGCATCGGGCTCACCCAGCCCCAGCAGTTCCTGCACCCGTACGGCATGGGTCGACGGAGTGGCTGCCAGCCGGGCCATGATCCGCGCGGCCAGCACCGCGGCGCCGCGCAGTACATCCTCGGCATCATCAGCGAACGGGCGGCTGCCCTGCTGCACCCAGATGGTGCCGACGAAGGCCGGGGCCCGTCGCTCGTCGACGGTGGGTGCGAAGATGCCGATCGCCAACCGGGGGCGCAATCCCAACTCAGGCCGCTCGGCCACCCGCACTGCCTCCGGCCGAGACCGCAGCGCGTCGAAGATGCCCCATTGGGCGATCCAGGCCAGATGCTCCGGCGGGCCCGCCCGGCCGAGAATCGACAGCCGGCGCAGCTCATCGGCCTCGTCGCTGGAGGCCGAATACGCCAGAACGTGTGACTGGGCGTCTTCGATGCTGACCATGCCGTGCGTGCGTTCGGCCACGGATTGGGCCAGGCCGAACAGGTCGGTGCCCGAATCGTGAAGCGCGCCGTCACTGTGGTGCTCGAAGACGTGATTCACCAGCCGGTACAGCCGTTCCCATCGAGCCCGTGGATCGACGGCCACCACCGCGATGCCTCCCGCCACCGCACGTTCGACGACGGTGCCCGACGGCTCCTTGATGAAGATTGCAGCGGGCACCCGGCGCACGGCCTGCTGGTCGACCCAGCGCAGAGCGTCGGCCTCGGAGACCCCGAGCAGGAAGAACACGTCGGCCGCACCTGCGGACGGGGCCAGGCCCAGGCGCACGTCATCGGAATCGATCAGCGCAGCCGAGGCCACGGGCAGATCGAGGCCGCGGGGAGCCTGAACGAGCCGGACCAGCGTGGCGTCCAGTGCCAACAGCAGTTGGCCCAGGCTGACACCGGTAGCGCGCATATTGTCTGATTCTACTGATATGCGCGGTAACGCTTGTCGGATCGGACAAGTGTTACGTGGGTCACTTCGGGGATTCTTGACTCATGGATGCCATCACCGACGTGCCCGCGCCGGCCAACGAGCCGGTTCACGACTACGCACCGGGCTCGGGGGAACGCGCCCGGCTCACCACCGCGCTCGGCGAACTGGCCGGCGCCCCGATCGACCTGCCGCATGTCATCGGCGGCAAGCACACGATGGGCGGCGGCACGCGCATCGATGTCGTGCAACCGCATCGCCACAGCGCGAAGCTGGGCACCCTGACCAACGCCGAACACGCCGACGCCGCTGCGGCCATCGACGCCGCACTGGCCGCCAAGTCCGACTGGGCCCGGATGCCGTTCGACGAACGCGCCGCGGTGTTCCTTCGCGCGGCCGACCTGCTGTCCGGTCCATGGCGGGAGAAGATCGCCGCGGCCACCATGCTCGGTCAGTCGAAAACCGCCTATCAGGCCGAGATCGATGCCCCCTGCGAGCTGATCGACTTCTGGCGGTTCAACGTCGAGTTCGCCCGAGAGATCCTGGCGCAGCAGCCCATCAGCAGCCCCGGTGTCTGGAACCGCACCGACCACCGGCCGCTGGAAGGTTTCGTCTACGCCATCACGCCCTTCAACTTCAGCGCCATCGCAGGCAATCTGCCCACCGCGCCCGCCCTGATGGGCAACACCGTGGTGTGGAAACCCTCGCCCACCCAGACGTTCGCGGCCTACCTGACCATGCAGCTACTGGAGGCCGCCGGGCTGCCGCCCGGAGTGATCAACCTGGTGACCGGCGACGGGATCGCCGTATCCGAGGTGGCGCTGGCAGAGCCGCGACTGGCCGGCATCCACTTCACCGGCTCGACCGCCACCTTCCAGCACCTGTGGCGTGAGGTCGGTGCGAACATCGACCGCTACCACACCTATCCACGTCTGGTCGGCGAGACCGGCGGCAAGGACTTCGTGGTCGCGCACGCCTCGGCCCGTCCAGATGTCCTGCGCACCGCCCTGATTCGCGGTGCCTTCGACTACCAGGGGCAGAAATGCTCGGCCGCCTCTCGGGCCTTCATCCCACGCTCGGTATGGCACCGAATGGGTGACGAGTTCCTCTCGGCCACTTCGGAACTGAAATATGGCGATGTCACCGACCTGACCAACTACGGCGGGGCCGTCATCGACGGCCGCGCCTACGCCAGGAACGTCGCGGCGATCGAGCGGGCAAAGGGTGCCGCCGGCGTGACCATCGCCGCCGGTGGCGAATATGACGACAGTGAGGGCTACTTCGTGCGGCCCACCGTCCTGCTCTCCGACGATCCGACCGACGAGGCTTTCTCCACCGAGTACTTCGGTCCGATCCTGGCCGTGCACGTCTATCCCGACGCGGAGTACGAACGCATCCTCGATGTCGTGGACACCGGCGCCCGCTACGCCCTGACCGGCGCGGTGATCGCCGACGATCGTGGTGCGGTGCTCACTGCCGCCGACCGACTGCGGAATGCCGCAGGCAACTTCTACGTCAACGACAAACCGACCGGCGCCGTCGTCGGCCAGCAACCCTTCGGCGGATCGCGCGCCTCGGGCACCAACGACAAGGCCGGCTCGCCGTCGAACCTGATGCGCTGGACCTCGGCGCGCTCCATCAAAGAGACCTTCGTGCCGCCCACCAACCACATCTACCCGCACATGGGGGTCTGAGATGGGCGTGTTTCAGCGGGTTGCCCGCCCGGCGATCCTCGCCGCATCGCACTCGTCGCGGCTGCGCCACACGACCGAACGTCTCCCGATCACCCGCAAGGTGGTGGACCGTTTTGTGGCGGGGGAGACCGTGCCCGATGCACTTGACACCGTTGGTGCGCTGCGGGATTCGGGCCGCTTCGTCAGTGTCGACCACCTCGGCGAGGACACCACGAGCACCGAGGACGCCGAACGTACCGTGCAGGCCTACCTGACCCTGCTCGACGGACTGGCGCGCCGCGGCGACACCGATGCGAAAGTGCGACCGTTGGAAGTGTCGCTCAAGCTGTCGGCCCTCGGCCAGGCGCTCCCGCGCGACGGCGAGAAGATCGCCTACGAGAACGCCCACACCATCTGTGTCAAGGCCCGTGACGTGGGGGCCTGGGTGACCGTGGACGCCGAGGACCACACAACCACCGACTCGACCCTGACGATCGTGCGTGACCTGCGTACCGAATTCGACTGGCTGGGAACAGTTCTACAGGCCTACCTGCACCGCACCGAAGCCGACTGTCGCGAGTTCGCGGCGTCGGGAGCTCGAATCAGGCTGTGCAAGGGTGCCTACGACGAACCCGCCTCGGTGGCGTACCGCGACGCGGCGGACGTCACCGACTCCTACCTGCGATGTCTGCGGGTGCTGATGGCCGGTTCGGGCTACCCGATGGTGGCTTCACACGACCCGGAGATCATCGACGCGGTACCGGGTTTAGCCGACGAATTCGGCCGCGGTGTCGACGGTTTCGAGTACCAGATGCTCTACAACATCCGCGATGCCGAACAACGCCGGCTCGCCGAGGCGGGCAACCATGTGCGGGTGTACGTTCCGTTCGGCAACGAGTGGTACGGCTACTTCGTGCGACGCCTGGCCGAGCGCCCGGCCAACCTGATGTTCTTCCTGCGGGCCCTGGCCGAGCATCGCTGAAGCAATATCAGCGAGCACTCAGGTCGTAGGCGACCCTGAACTTGTCGAGCAGATAGGGCCCCGAGATCACCGGTTCATACCGCGGCGGGTCGTCGGCTGTGGCACAGGTCGGAATGCACTCGATCACTGCGTCGAAATTGGGCTGGTGGAAGAACGGCAGGCTGAACCGTTCCGTGGGTGCGCCGGTGCTCACCACGCGGTGCACCGTGCTGACCCAACGGTTGTTGGTCCAGCGGGCCAGCAGGTCGCCGATGTTGATGACGAACGAGCCCGGCACCACCGGTACGTCAAGCCACTCGCCACGATCGTTGAGAACCTGTAGCCCGCTCTGGGATTCGTCCTGCAGCAGGATCGTGAGGTTGCCCCAGTCGCTGTGCTGGCTCAGCCGGATATGGCCGGCCGGGTGGTCGTCGTTCGGGTAGTGGTTGGCCATCAGGTTGGAGTTGTGCCGGTCGATCAAAGTGTCGAACCAGTCTTCGCGCAGCCCCAGGGCCAACGCGAACAGCCGCGACAATTCGCCGGCTAGCACGGCCATCTCGTCGTAATAGCGTTGGTAGGCCGTCCGGAATCCCGGCACGTCGGGCCAGCGTTCGGCTACGGACACACGTTCGTCGGTCCAGCCGTTCCCGTCGAAACCCTCCGGATTGCCCAGCGGGATATACACGAATTTCTCGACGTGGTCAGGTGACTCGTGCTCGGCCGCCCGGTCGGCTCCGTCGTTGGTGGCCGCGAGCTTGCCTGCGCAGCTGAATCCGCGGGCCAGTGGATCAGCGGGATCTGCCCCGATCTGTTCTTTGACACCGCGCGGCAGCGAGAAGAACTCGCGCACCGCACGGTTCACGTCCTCGATCACCGCATCGGGCACACCGTGGCCGGCCAGCAGGAGAAAGCCGCTGCTTTCACAGCATCGGCCGATGGCGTCGGCCACCGCCTGACGTTGACGCTTGTCTCCGTTTCGGGCGCTGCTGATATCGATCAACGGAACGAACCCGTCTCGAAGGACAACTTGGTCGACTATCACCTCTGGTTGGCTCACGCGGTCGACGCTAGAACCTCAACCTCAGTTGATGTCAACGGCGAATTCTGCTCTCGTGCAACAGCAGACATGTCAATGCCGCCAGAGTCTGGGCGTCAGTGATCTCACCGTCACCGATCTTGCGGTTCAGCTCCTCGCGGGAGAACCACGCGCTGTGCATGTCCTGTTCCTCGTGCTCGCGTTCGTGCTCACCCTCGGTCAGGTCCGTCGCCAGGAACACCCAGCCGCGCTGGCTGCTCATTCCGGCCGCCACATCGAGCTGACCGAGCCGTTGCATACTTCCGGCCTGCAGCCCGGTCTCTTCGCGAAGCTCACGATGGGCCAGCGCAGTCGGGTCCAGATGTTCTTGCTCGGGCGCGGTGCCCTGAGGGAACTCCCAGCGCCGCAGCCCCAGCGGGTAGCGGAACTGTTCGACGAGGTGGAACCGATCGCCATCGGCGTCGTACGGGATCACCAGGGCATACGTCGGTTTGTCCACCACGGCGTACACGCCGGTGCTGCCGTCGGCCCGGACGATCTCGTCCTCGCGCAGCGTCAGCCAGTTGTTCCGGTACACCTCGCGCGTCGCGGTCTGCCGAATCGCGGTCACCAGATGGGTGCGCAACCGTTGCGCGGAAATATCGCCGGGCTGCTCGGCGTCGTCGGCGAGGGTGCCGGCGAAGTCGATCAGGCGGGAGACGTCGACGTCATAGGGCGCCGGTTGGTCGACGAGCGAGAGCCGCGCGGCGGCGCGGCGCAGCAGGGCGGCAGCGCCGCTCCGGTTGCCGCGCTGCACGTGGGTGATGCCCACGGCCAGCTGTGCCAATCCCTGCCAGAGCGCACGTTCGTGCTCCGGGCCGTTCTTCCACGCCGCTTCGAGGACTTCGTGAGCGTTGAACGCGTGGCCGCGATCGAGTAGATCCTGGGCGTAGGCGAGAGTTTCGGCGGGTGAGAGCTCCAGGTCATCGGGAATCCGTGCGACGCCTTCACTGCCGTAGGGCAATGGCCGGCCGAGTGTGTCACGCGGACGAGTGCTGCGGGGCCGACCGGAGTCGTCGCGGTCGCGCGCAGCCGTGCCCATACGCACCAGCCTGTCGCCAACTTCGCATCTTGTCGAGTGCGTGGGATCGTCGGATGGCACGCCGGTAGCCTGACAAGAGTGTTGCTGGCCTCCCTGAATCCCGCGGCCGTCGCCGCCGGCGCCGAACTCGACGACGCCGTTTCCATCGACGGTGCTGTGTTGAGCCGCAGTGATCTCGTCGGCGCCGCTACCTCAGTGGCCGAGCGGGTGGCTGTCGCGCAGCGCGTCGCCGTCCTGGCGACACCGACCCCGACGACAGTTCTCGCGATCATCGGGTGCCTGATCGCCGGCGTGCCGGTGGTCCCGGTCCCCGCTGACGTCGGCACGGCAGAGCGCCGGCATATCCTCACCGACTCCGGCGCCCAGGCCTGGCTGGGGGAAAGGCCGCAGGAGACCGAGGGGCTGCCCCACATCCCCGTGCGGCTGCACGCCCGGTCCTGGCACCGCTATCCCGAACCGCCACCGAATTCGACTGCGATCATCATGTACACCTCCGGGACCACCGGAGCACCCAAGGGCGTGCCGATCAGCCGCCGAGCCATCGCCGACGACATCGACGCGCTGGCCGCAGCGTGGCAGTGGACCGCCGCCGACACCCTGGTGCACGGGCTGCCGCTCTTCCATGTGCACGGCCTGGTGCTGGGCCTGCTCGGCTCGCTGCGGATCGGAAACCGCTTCGTACACACCGGGAAACCGACACCGGCCGCGTACGCACAGGCCCAGGGCACGCTGTACTTCGGAGTGCCCACCGTGTGGTCACGAGTGGTCAAGGATCTCGACTCGGCGTTGGCTCTTTCGACGGCGCGACTGCTGGTCTCCGGCAGTGCACCGCTGCCGGTGCCGGTGTTCGACGAGTTGGTCCGGTTGACCGGGCACGCCCCGGTAGAGCGCTACGGCAGCACCGAATCGCTGATCACGATCAGCACCCGGGTCGACGGTGAGCGTAGGCCCGGCTGGGTCGGGCTGCCGCTGGCCGGGGTGCAGACCCGCCTCGTCGACGACGACGGCGCCCCGGTGCCCCACGACGGCGACACCATCGGACGGCTACAGATCAAGGGCCCCATGGTGTTCGGCGGCTACCTCAACAGGCCCGAGGCCACCGCCGACGCCTTCGACCCCGACGGTTGGTACCGCACCGGCGACGTCGCGGTGATCGATGCCGATGGCATGCATCGCATCGTCGGGCGCGAATCGGTGGACCTGATCAAGTCCGGCGGATACCGCATCGGGGCCGGTGAGATCGAGACCGCACTGCTGGGTCATGACGGTGTCGACGAGGTCGCTGTCGTCGGAATGCCTGACGAGGACCTAGGGCAGCGCATCGTCGCGTTCGTCGTCGGCAATGCTACGCCCGACGTGCTGATCGAGTTTGTCGCCCAACAACTTTCAGCACACAAGCGGCCTCGCGAAGTTCGGCTGGTGGACAGCCTGCCCCGTAACGCGATGGGCAAGGTGATGAAAAAGGAACTGGCGCAATGGGACTGAGATTCTCAGAGATCTGCATTGACGCGCGGGATCCCGAAGCGTTGGGAGCCTGGTGGTCGGAGGCGCTCGGCTGGCCTCGGCACACCGATTCCGAGGGTGACGTTCTGTTGACCCCACCGCCGGGTGCAGGGCCCACGTGGTTGTTCACGGCCGTGCCCGAGGGCAAGGTGGTCAAGAACCGGGTGCACCCGGACTTCACCCCCGACGATCAGCAGGCCGAGGTGGATCGGCTGATCGGTTTGGGTGCTCGCCCTGCCGACGTGGGGCAGGGCGACGAGACGTGGGTGGTGCTGGCCGACCCCGAGGGCAATGAATTCTGCGTGCTGGCCGCCGAGTAGTTCCGCGTGCTTGAGCGGGCTACCACCGCCGGCGCGCTAACAAAAGGCGTACCTTGGGCGATAGAGGGGTCAGAAAGTGCACGTCAACCTGCCGTTGTATTGGAGGCCACACGTGAATATCAAGAAGATCGCTGGAACGGCAATCATCGCCGGTGCGCTCGGTGTCGGATCTTTCGGACTGGGTACGGCGACAGCGCAGGCTGACCCTGGTCACGGTCCGAACATTCCATGGATTCCGGGGCCAGGCTGGGTCGACTGGAATCCGGGCCCCAACCTACCGCCAGGGCAGATCAAGAAATGGTGCCCGTGGCAATCCCCGCCAGGTCACTGGATCGGTGGCCCGCACGGGATACCGTGCACCTGAGTCGCCCGCCCAACGTGAACGAGATGGCGAATAATCCGCGAAAGTTCGCCACCTTGTTCACACTCGGCGTGCCGATCTAGTTGGCGTGCAGCGCATCGTTGAGCGTGATGCCGGTGCCGTCACGCTTGACCACCTCGACCGCGCCCGAGAGCGAGTTGCGGCGGAACAGCAGGTTGTTCGCGCCGGACAGTTCGATGGCCTTGGTGGTAGTGGCAGTCTGGCCGCCATCAGAGATCGTGACCTTGGTGCCGCCGGTGACATATAGCCCGGCCTCGATCACGCAGTCATCGCCGAGCGAGATGCCCAGGCCGGAGTTGGCGCCCAGCAGGCAACGCTTGCCGACCGAGATCACCTCTTTGCCGCCGCCGGACAGGGTGCCCATGATCGACGCGCCGCCACCGACGTCGGAGCCGTCGTCGACCACCACACCTGCCGAGATCCGGCCCTCCACCATCGAGGTGCCCAGGGTGCCGGCGTTGAAATTCACGAAGCCCTCGTGCATGACCGTGGTCCCCGCGGCGAGGTGTGCGCCCAGGCGGACGCGGTCGGCGTCGGCGATCCGCACGCCCGACGGCAGCACGTAGTCGACCATGCGGGGGAACTTGTCGACGCCGTAGACGGTCACCGCACCGCGCCGCCGCAACCGCGCGCGCACCGTCTCGAAGCCCTCGACCGCGCACGGCCCGAAGTTCGTCCACACCACGTTGGCCAGCGCACCGAAGACGCCGTCCAGGTTGGCGCCGTGCGGGGCCACGAGCCGGTGCGACAGCAAGTGCAGCCGCAGGTAGGCGTCATGCGCGTCGGCGGGCTTGTCATCGAGCGAGGTGATGGTGGTGCGTACCGCCACCACCTCGACGCCGCGGTCAGCATCGGGGCCGGTCAGCCCGGCGAAATCCGCGGGAATGTCGTCACCCGTCAGCTTCACCGTGCCGGCCTCGCCGGAGGCGCTCAGCTCAGGGGCGGGAAACCAGGTGTCAAGGACGGTCCCGTCGGCGGTGATGGTGGCCAGGCCGACGCCAGATGCTGCAGTCACGTTGCTACACGGTACTGGACTAATGTCGAGGACCGTGGCGCACTCTTCGGCTCTTCGCGCAAGCGGCTCATCGCTCGATTTGACTGCCGATCCGGTCGCGCTGACCGCTGCCTTGGTGGACATCCCCAGCGAGTCACGTCACGAGCAGCGCATCGCCGACGAGATCGAAGCTGCGCTGCGCGCGCAGGCGCCGTGGTTCGAGGTGGTCCGCAACGGGGATGCGGTGCTGGCCCGCACCAACCTGGGCCGCCCTTCGCGGGTGATGCTGGCCGGGCACATCGACACCGTGCCCGCCGCCGACAACCTGCCCAGCCACATCAAGAACGGCGAGATGTGGGGCTGCGGCACCTCGGACATGAAGTCGGGTGACGCGGTGTTCCTGCACCTGGCCGCGACGATCGCCGAGCCCAGCCACGACATCACCCTGGTGATGTACGACTGCGAGGAGATCGAGTCCAGCGCCAACGGCCTGGGCCGCATCGAACGCGAGTTGCCGGACTGGCTGCAGGCCGACGTCGCGATCCTCGGCGAACCCTCCGGTGGCTTCATCGAGGCGGGCTGTCAGGGCACCATCCGCGTCGTCGTCGGCGCCACCGGCACCCGCGCCCATTCCGCCCGATCATGGCTGGGCGACAACGCGATTCACAAACTCGGCGCCGTGCTGGACCGGCTCACCAAGTATCAGCCCCGCGACGTCGACATCGACGGTTGTGTCTACCGGGAAGGGCTGTCGGCGGTCCGTATCGACGGTGGCATCGCCGGCAACGTCATCCCCGACGCCGCATCGGTGACCGTCAACTTCCGATTCGCCCCCGACCGCAGCGTCGAGCAGGCCGTCGCCCACGTGCACGAGGTGTTCGACGGGCTCGACGTCACCATTGACCTGACCGATGCCGCCGCGGGCGCCCTGCCGGGGTTGGCCAAACCCGCCGCTGCCGCGCTGGTGGCCGCTGCCGGCGGACACGTTCGCGCCAAGTACGGCTGGACGGACGTGTCGCGGTTCGCTGCGCTGGGAATTCCGGCGGTCAACTACGGGCCGGGTGACCCCAACCTCGCACACAAGGTCGACGAACGGGTCGATGTCGCCGCGATCACCGCCACCACCGACATGCTGCGGCGCTACCTGACGTGAGTACCGTTCGCGTCGACAGCTGGATCTGGGCCGTGCGCATCACCAAGACCCGGTCCGCGGCCGCGGCCGCCTGCCGCGGCGGACACGTCCGGGTCAACAATGTGCCCGCCAAACCGGCGCAACACGTCAGCCCCGGTGACGAGGTGCGGGTCCGGCTGGACGGGCGGGAGCGGATCGTGGAGGTCATCCGCCCGATCGCCAAACGCGTCGGGCCCTCGGTGGCCTCCGAATGCTTGATCGACCGCAGCCCGCCACCGCCGCCCAAAGAGATCGTGGCTGCCGTTCCGGTCCGCGATCGAGGTGCCGGCCGGCCGACGAAACGTGAACGGCGCCAACTGGATCAGTTGCGCGGAACGTTCTGAACCGAAAACCGGTTGCACCCGTGCGTACTATGGGTAACGCATCTGCTGTCAACCGAGGTGGGCCGAAAACATGCTGGGACCTGACGACATCTCTGGGTGATCCCCGAGAGCCGATTCGTCACCCTGTTCCTTTTTGCGGTGCGTGATGCCCGCATCATCTTGGAGTACCAGCATGTCTATCGTCTGTTCCCATTTGTCTTTCTCCTGGCCCGATGACGTCGAGCTGTTCGCCGACCTGTCGTTTACCGTCGGCCCCGGCCATACCGGGCTGGTGGCCCCCAATGGCGCCGGAAAGAGCACACTGCTCAAACTGATCGCCGGGGAGTATCGCCCCTCATCGGGCTCGGTGACGGCCGACGGCGTCGTCGGCTATCTGCCCCAAAGCCTGCCGTTCACAGCCGATCTCACCGTAGCGGCGGTGCTGGGGATCTCTCCGGTGCTGGATGCATTGGCAGCCTTGGCCGCCGGTGACGCCAGTGAGGAGGTCTTCACCACCATCGGCGATGACTGGGACATCGAGGAACGCTCGCGTGCCCAGTTGGACCGACTCGGGCTGGGCGGCCTGGCGCTCGATCGCCGGTTGGGCACGTTGTCCGGCGGGGAAGTGGTGTCCCTGGGATTGGCGGCTCAACTGCTGAAGCGGCCCAGTGTGCTGCTGCTCGACGAGCCCACGAACAACCTGGACAGTGCGGCCCGGCAGCGGCTGTATGAGGCGCTCGACAGCTATGCGGGTTGCCTACTGGTGGTCAGCCATGACCGGGTGCTGCTCGACCGGATGGATCAGATCGCCGAGCTGTACCGCGGCGAAATGATCTTCTACGGAGGCAATTTCACCGCTTATCAGGAAACGGTGCAGGCTGCGCAGTCGGTGGCCGAGGGCAACATCCGCAACGCCGAGCAGCAGCTCAAGCGCGAGAAGCGGCAGATGCAGGAGGCGCGGGAGCGGGCCGCCCGACGCTCGTCGAACGCGGCGCGCAACGTCAAGGACGCCGGTCTGCCGAAGATCGTGGCCGGCAAGCTCAAACGCGATGCGCAGGAATCGGCGGCCCGCGCCGACGATGTGCACGCCAAACGGGTCGATGAGGCGCGCAACCGTCTTGACGAAGCCGAACGAATGTTGCGCGATGACAATGTGATTGCGCTGGACCTGCCCGATACCGTGGTGCCCGCTGGGCGCACGGTCTTCGCCGGGGAAGGCCTACAGATCAGCCGTGGCGGACAGAAACTGTTTGCCGACAACGGTATTGGGTTGTCCATCCGCGGGCCGGAGCGCATCGCCCTGACCGGTCCCAACGGCGCGGGCAAATCGACATTGCTGCGGATCATCGACGGCGCATTGGAGCCCGACTCAGGCACGGTGCAGCGGGGTGACGGGCGCATCGCCTCCCTGTCGCAGCGGCTGGATCTGCTGACCGAGGACCGTACGGTGGCCGAGAGCCTGGCGGCCGCCGCGCCCAGCCTGTCACACACCCGGCGGATGCACCTGTTGGCGCAGTTTCTGTTTCGCGGTGACCGCATCCACCTGCCGGTCGCGGCATTGTCGGGCGGGGAAAGGTTGCGGGCGACGCTGGCCTGCGTGCTCTATGCCGAACCCGCACCCCAGTTACTGCTGTTGGACGAGCCGACCAACAACCTCGACCTGGTCAGCGTGGGCCAGTTGGAATCGGCGCTGAACGCCTACCGGGGGGCGTTCGTGGTGGTCAGCCACGACGAACGGTTCCTGGAAGCGATCGGCATCGACCGCTGGCTGCGGCTGGAAGGCGGCGAGCTGAGCGCTACTGTCGGCGCGGGCTGATGTTGTGGACCTGGGCCGGTACCGTGCTGACGCCATAACCGTCCTCCGACCGCACCCCGGCCGAAGCTCGATCGCCGAGTCGTTCGTGGTGACCAAGTGCACTGGCGCCGGCCTCGGCCCGGTGCTCGGGCTCGGGCTCGGAGTCGTTCTTGTCGTCTTTGCCATCGTGCTTGTCGTCGTGCGGATCAGCCGGGCCGCTGTCGGAGCCATTGCCCTGGCCGTCCCCGGGGCCCTCATGGCCGGTGGCATTGGCCTTGATGGCGTCCTCGGCTCCCGCGCCGCCGACATCCGCTGCTGTGGCCGCAGCGTCGCCGCCACCTCCGGCTGCCTGGGTGGCGGCCTCGACGATGCCTTGCACTCCCTGCATGACCTGCTGCGGCACCTGCGTCATGGCCTGGGACAGGCCCTGCAGCGGTTGGGTGACCGACTGCATCATCTGCCCGGCCATCTGGCTGAATTGGCCCATCATCTGGCCCGCACCGTCGGCGCCGCCACCGCCTGCCGCCGGAGCACTGCCCCCACCGCCACCCGTGGATGCCGAGGAGCTTCCGCCGAGCGCATCGGCCTGGGCCTTGAGCCGCTCGGCGGCGGCCAGATCGCCACGCTCGTAGGCCTTCGACGCCTGGCCGAGCAAATCGGCCATCCGGCCGGCAGCGACCTGGGTGGCACCGAGCGCGCCGTCCCGGGACGACATCGCGCCACCATGAGCATTGTGAACCGGGAATCCGATGGGGCCCTGGCTCGATGCGAGGTCCGACGGGCCCGAGAAGGCATTCTTGAAGCTGCCGATGTCGTCACCGACACCGCCGACGATCCCTTGCAAGCCCTGGATGGCATCCGTGTTGGCGAACAACTGGTTCATCGAGCCCCCTGGAGATCATGCGGTTCTGACTGCGCATTCTACTGTCGGCATGGGTGGGTGCTGCGCGCGAAATATCGCCGTTGGTCACCAGGTAAGGCGTCCAGTGGGAGGGGTCGCCTTGACAGTGAGGTCTGGGCGGTCCAGAAGGATCGCCGCGAGGTTATAGCTCACGCAGACGCCTGACGCGCGGCATCGTTCCCAGCCGCGAGCATCCCGACGTCGCGATACCGCTCGGCGACGTCGGCCAACGCCGCACTATCGCCGGCCGACAACGCGCGGGCGTGGTCCAGCGTCAGCCGCCCGAACACGCAATCCAGATCCACCCTGGCCAGCGCGTCGATGGCGCGCGCATCCCCAAGACGCACGCCATCATGCAAGGCGCGAAGCATCACCGCGGACTGTTCGCCGCGCTCAGCGGCTTTGGCTGCCTCGCGCGCCGCGGTCACCGCGCCCACCGGATCCTTACGGGCAGAACACGTCCAGGCCCGGGCCAGTGCCAGCTCCGGCGCGAACAGCATCGACTTGAGCCCGTGCCGAGATTCCGCACGGGACAGTGCTTTTCCGGCCTCAACCGGCATGCCTCGTTGCCCGAGCGCCTGGGCCAACAACATCCAGGCCAGCGGGCCCCAGGAATACCCGGTCGGCGCTAACGCGGCAGTTGCCTTGCGTAACAAGGCAATCGCCTCGTCAAACTGACCGCGCACCAGCAACACATCGGCCGTCAGCACCTCGCCGACGGCGCGTCCCGGCTGCAGCAGCTGGGTGAAATCGGTGATCCGCTGGGCCAGCTCCTGCGCCCGGTCCAGTTGGCCGGTCATCAGCAGCGCGGTGGTTTGGCCGAACCCGCTGGTGAACCGCAACAGGCCTGGATGCCCCGCCGCCACTGCGCGCTCGGCCATCGCGTCCACCCGGTCGAAGGCGCCGAGGCGCGCGCAACTCAGCGCCGCCGTCGACCCCGCCCAGCCGACCGCGGTGTCATCGGCCGCGGGGGAGGCCAGCACCTCCAGTGCCAGGCCCAAAGCTCGTTGTGGCGCACCGGCATTCATCGCAAAGGTCGCCGCCAACGCGTCGAGCGTGGTCTGCGCCCGCGGCGTCGACACCCGTCGGCGGGTGGCCTTCAGGAACGCCGTGGCGCGCTCGGGTTCTGACAGCATCCAGAACTGATTGGCCGCCTGCGGCAGCGCCCACGCCATCAGCTGGTCCTCCGAAAGACCGGCCGGGTCGATCTGTGCCAACACGGCGTCGGCCTCGCGACCGCGGCCCTGCCAGGCCAACGCATACGCCAATGTCAGGAGACCCGTGAAACGGGGATTGGATTCATCGCCGGAAACGGTCGCGGCCCGCGCCAGCCGTTCGCTCAACTCCAGGTCGCCCAACCGCAGCGCCTCGCCTGCCGCGTCGACGAGTTCATCGGCGGGCAGGGACACGTCGCTGTCGAGGGCCAGCACCGCCACCCGCAGCCGGTCCACCACACCGGGGCGCGGCGCGGTGGCCAACCGCTGGATCACCGTGTTGCGCAACCGTCGCAGGCCGGGTCCGCCGATGGTTGCCCGCATGGCGCTCAGGAAAAGCGGATGCACACAGTGCACCACATCGTCGTCGACGCGAACGACGCCGCTGTGTTGTGCCGCCTGCACGGCATCGGCGCTGGTCAGAGCCGTCAGATCGGTAAGTGGCAGCGGATCGTGCACTGCCAGCTGTCGCAAGACCACTGCCACGTCGTCGGGCAGGTCGGCGAGAAACGTGTCCACCTGATCGGCCAGCCGGGCGTCGTCGTGGCCCGGCGGTGACATCTCGACGCGGTTCACCAGCCGGTCAGCCCACAACGCCGCGACGTCATCGGGCGCCCCTGCGGACGCGGTCACGATGAGTTTGGCCGCGCCTGTCACGGCGAGTTGGTACACGAGCGCCGCGGACAACCGGTCCAGTAGATGCGCGTCATCGACAACCACCAGCAACTGGGATCCGAGCGTCTCGCGTGCCGCGCGCATCACGTCGGCGGTCTTGCCCGCCGAGGGGATGTCGATCAGGTGCGCGACCGCCGCAAAGGGAACTGCCGCAGCTGATTCCGTGCCGGTGATCCACAGCACACGACGGAAATCGGGCGCGAGGTGTTCGGCCGCGGTTCGGGCCACTGATGTCTTGCCCACCCCGGCGGGGCCCACTAGGGCGGCGCCGCGGCGTTCGTGCAGGCCGACCTCCAGGCCGTCGAGCGCGCGGTCACGCGGTGCGATCACCCAGTCGACAGCCATCCACCGAATCCTATGGTGGGCAGTCGCCTTTCAACGCCGAATCGACGTCCGGGTGCGCCGAGATCGCGTCGTCCATACCGAATTCGACGATGATTCGCCGGATGCTCGAATGCGTGGTGACGAGCCGCAGGGTGACACCTTTCTGGCGGCTGTCGACGGCCTGCTTTGCCAGGGCGACCAGCGCCCCGCAGCTCATGAAATCGAGGGATCCGCCGTCGATGATGAGCAAGGAACCCTCGGGAGCGGCGCGCGCCGATTCGGCGAGCATGCGTGCCCACGTGGATTCGTTGTGGGCATCCACCTGTCCGAAGACCTGAACGATGAGGCCTTCGGCTGTGATTCGAGCCGTCCAGTGCAGCTGGTGATCATGGTGCGTTTCCACGGTGAAACCGAGCATAGCCGGGTCTGTTTACGTTGTAAACAGGCTTTGATCATGATTCCGTCGACCGCTAGTTCAGCCAGCTTTCGATGCGGTCGAGCAAGGCTTCCAACGCGTCTTCGAACTCGTCGACGCTGTGGTCCTCGGCAAGCATCGGTTGCAACCGTCGGAGGTTCGGGTAGTCGGCCAGCGACGTATCGGCACGCGGCTCGTCGTCGAGCACCGCCTCGGCGGGACTCAGCGCGACGCCGCGAGCGGATACTTCGAGCAGCAATTGACCCACCAGGAACGTGGTGTACGTCCGGTAGGCGGCCACGGCCGCCTCATCGGTGAACCCATAGGAGATGAGGGTCTCCAGGAAGGTCTCCATCCAGCGCAGGCTCCGCAGCGGAGGCCGTACCCACGGCGCTTCAGGTGCCTCCGTCGCTACGAGCGGGAACACCTCGGGATGTTCGATGGCGATCTGACGCACGCCGTGACCGAGCCGAACCAGGAAGTCCTGCCAACCGTCCTCCTGCCGGCGCGCGGCGAGCTGATCGGTGTGGAGGCGGTCCACGATGTGGTTGACGACTCCGGTCAGCAGATCGCCCCGGCTGTGCACGTACCGGTAGAGCGCCATCGCCTCGACGCCGCAGGCCGTTCCCAGCCGACGCATTGTCAGCTTGGTCAGACCTTCGCGATCGATCAGCTCGATCGCGGCATCCAAGATGAACTCGCGGCTCAACCGTGTCGGTTGTTCGTCGCTGTCCGTCATCGCCGTCTTTCAATCACCAGGATCGCCCTTCGAGTTCCGTCCAGTCTCCCTGCGGGGGGTGGGCCGAGTCCATCACCCAACGGACATCGCCCAACGGGCGTCACCCGACGGACATCACCCAACCCGACATCGGCGGTTCACCAGCACCCTCTAGGTTGTGTGCGTGTCCGGTGAATCTGACCGCGAGTTTGCGGTGTGTGTCTATTGCGCCTCGGGTCCCACCCATCCCGAGCTGCTGGCCTTGGCCAGTGAGGTTGGAGTGGCGATCGCCAAGCGCGGATGGACGTTGGTCTCCGGCGGCGGCAACGTCTCGGCCATGGGTGCGGTGGCGCGGGCCGCCCGCTCCAGCAACGGCCATACGGTCGGCGTCATTCCCAAGGCGCTCGTTCACCGCGAGCTCGCCGATGTGGACGCCGCTGAACTGGTCGTCACCGACACCATGCGCGAACGTAAGAAGGAGATGGAGGACCGCTCCGACGCGTTCATCGCGTTGCCCGGCGGCATCGGCACCCTGGAGGAATTCTTCGAGGCCTGGACAGCGGGCTACCTCGGGATGCACGAGAAGCCCGTGGTGCTGCTCGACCCCTTCGGCCACTACGACGGATTGTTGAACTGGTTGCGCGGGCTCGTCGCCTCCGGTTACGTGAGCGAGGCGGCCCTGGATCGGTTGGTCGTGGTCGACGAGGTCGCCGCCGCACTCGAGGCGTGCGAGGCGGTTACCTAGAACCGGCGGTAACGGCGGTTACCAGGCGCGGCTATGGTGTTGGCCACACGAGAGCCATCTCGAGACCCATAACAACGCGCAGGGGGACACCGCATGACCGACCAGAAATCGGGCACCAGGAGCAGCGTCGGCCTACTCGACCTCGCCAGCCAGGTACCCGGTCTGCTGATGGATGCGCCGGTCATCGTGCGGGGTGTCGTCACCGGAATGATGGCCCGACCGACGGCCAAGACGTCGATCGGCAAGGTGTTCCAGGAGCGGGCGGCCCAGTACGCCGACCGGGTTTTCCTCAAGTTCGGCGATGAGCGCATCACCTACCGGGAAGCCAACGAGACCGTCAACCGCTACGCCGCGGTGCTGGCCGCCAAAGGCGTCGGACACGGCGACGTGGTCGGGGTGATGCTGCGCAACTCGCCCGACGCCGTGCTGCTGATGCTGGCCATCGTCAAGTGCGGCGCCGTCGCGGGCATGCTCAACTACCACCAGCGCGGCAAGGTGCTCGCCCACAGTTTCGGGCTGCTCGACGCCGCCGCAGTGGTGGCCGAGGCCGATCTGGTCGAGCACGTCACCGAATGCGGGGCCGAGGTCAACGGGCTGATCACGGTCGACGAGCTGCGCCGGCTGGCGTCCACCGCGCCGACCACCAACCCGGCCAGCACGTCGGCAGTCCTGGCCAAGGACAAGGCCTTTTACATCTTCACCTCGGGCACCACGGGCATGCCCAAGGCCAGTGTCATGACGCACTACCGCTGGCTGCGGGCCCTGGCCGGATTCGGCGGTCTGGGATTGCGGCTGCACAGCGATGACACCCTGTACTGCTGCCTGCCGCTCTACCACAACAACGCGCTGACCGTCTCGGTCGGTTCGGCACTGAACTCCGGCGCGGCACTGGCGCTGGGCAAGTCGTTCTCGGCCTCGCGATTCTGGGACGAGGTCATCGACTACGGCGCGACCGCGTTCGTCTACATCGGCGAGATCTGCGGCTACCTGCTCAACCAGCCGCCCAAGGCGACCGACCGCGCACACAAGGTCCGCGTCATCGTCGGCAACGGACTGCGCCCGGCCATCTGGGACGAGTTCACCCAGCGGTTCGGCATCCCGCGCGTCTGCGAGTTCTACGCCGCAAGCGAGGGCAACACCGCCTTCGTCAACGTCTTCAACGTCTCGAAGTCCACCGGCATCTGCCCCAGCCCGGTCGCCTTCGTCGAATACGACGCCGACAGCGGCGAACCCGCCCGCAGCGCCGACGGCCGGTTGCGCAAGGTCAAGCGCGGCGAGCCCGGCCTGATGCTGTCCAAGATCAACGCGCTGCAGCCGTTCGACGGGTACACCGACAAGGCCGCCAGTGAGAAGAAGCTGGTCCGCGACGCCTTCAAGGAGGGCGACGTCTGGTTCAACACCGGCGACCTGATGCGCTCCCAGGGCCTGGGCCACGCCGCATTCGCCGACCGACTCGGTGACACGTTCCGGTGGAAGGGCGAAAACGTGGCCACCACCGAGGTCGAGGCCGCGCTCGCCGGGCACCCGAGCGTCGACGAGTGCACCGTGTTCGGGGTGGAGGTGCCCGGTGCGGGCGGCCGCGCCGGCATGGCTGCACTGCAGCTCAAGGCCGACCACGAGTTCGACGGCAAGGAGGTCGCTGACGCGTTCTACAGCGACCTGCCGGCCTACGCCGTGCCGCTGTTCGTCCGTGTCGTCTCCGAACTGGCGCACACCTCGACGTTCAAGAGCCAGAAGGTCGACCTGCGCAAGCAGGGCTACGGCACCGACGTCAAGGATCCGCTGTATGTGTTGGCCGGTCGTGAGGAGGGCTACGTGCCCTTCTATCCCGAATACCCCGAGGAAGTGACGGCCGGTAAGCGGCCCAAGTAAGCCGGCGGGTACAGCTCCGCGCTGATTTCCACACCTGGGCTGTCGATCGCGTCGCGCGACGACCAACAGGCAGAAAACGGCGCGGAACCTGGCGCGAATACTGCCGTGGGTGCCGCACCAGGCACTATGGAGGCGTGTTGTCGACGAGCAATGGCCTGTTCTGCGGGCGCCCGGTCGCGCACGACCGTGCGCTGATCATGGCGATCGTCAACCGGACGCCGGACTCGTTCTACGACCGCGGTGCCACCTTCAGCGACGACGCGGCCAAAAAAGCGGTGTGCGGTGCCATCGAGGCGGGCGCTGACGTCATCGACGTGGGTGGAGTCAAGGCAGGCCCGGGGAGCGTGGTCGATTCACAAGAGGAGATCGCCCGCGTCGTGCCGTTCGTCGAATGGCTGCGCAGTACCTACCCAGACCAGTTGATCAGCGTCGACACCTGGCGCGCGGCGGTGGCCAAACAGGCCTGTGCGGCCGGGGCCGATCTGATCAACGACACCTGGGCCGGCGCGGATCCGGGCCTGCCCGAGGTGGCCGCCGAATTCGGTGCCGGTCTGGTGTGCTCACACACCGGCGGAGCTGTGCCGCGCACCCGGCCGTTCCGGGTGAACTACGGGATCACCGAACGTGGCGTCGTCGACGATGTCATCTCCGAGGTGACTGCCGCGGCCGAGCGAGCGGCAGCAACCGGTGTGCCTCGTGACCGGATCATGATCGACCCGACCCATGATTTCGGCAAAAACACTCATCACGGTCTTAGTTTGTTGCGTCACGTAAAAGATCTTGTTAAGACCGGATGGCCTGTGCTGATGGCACTGAGCAACAAGGATTTTGTCGGGGAGACTCTGGGTGTGGATCTGACCGAACGCCTGGAGGGCACCCTGGCCGCGACGGCACTGGCCGCCGCGGATGGAGCCGCCATGTTCCGGGTACATGAGGTTGGACCCACACGGCGCGTGCTGGAGATGGTCGCGTCGATCCAGGGAGTGCGGGCACCCGCACGAACAGTGAGGGGACTGGCATGACCGCTCTACCTGATCTGTCATTTATCGACGGCGTCATCGGCCACCGCTGGCTGACCGATCACAGCTGGAACCGGCCGAGTTGGACCATCGCCGAGCTTGAGGCCGCCAAGGCCGGCCGCACGGTTTCGGTGGTGCTGCCCGCCCTCAACGAGGAAGAAACCGTCGCCTCTGTGGTCGAGACCATCACCCCGCTGCTCGGGGGGCTGGTCGACGAGCTGATCGTGCTCGACTCGGGCTCCACCGACGACACCGAGATCCGCGCGGTCGCGGCCGGGGCGAGGGTCGTCAGCCGCGAGGTGGCACTGCCCGAGATCGCACCGCAGCCGGGCAAGGGTGAGGTGCTGTGGCGGTCGCTGGCCGCCACGACCGGCGACATCATCGCTTTCGTCGACTCCGACCTGATCGACCCCGATCCCATGTTCGTCCCCAAACTCCTCGGCCCGCTGCTGACCGCCGACGGAGTACATCTGGTCAAGGGGTTCTACCGGCGGCCGCTCAAGGTCAGCGGCGCCGAGGACGCCAACGGTGGCGGTCGGGTCACCGAGCTGGTGGCACGCCCCCTGCTGGCCTCGCTGCGCCCCGAGCTGAACTGCGTGCTGCAGCCGCTCGGCGGCGAGTATGCGGGCACCCGCGAACTGCTGACCTCGGTGCCGTTCGCCCCCGGCTACGGCGTGGAGATCGGCCTGCTGGTCGACACCTACGACCGCCTCGGCCTGGATGCCATCGCCCAGGTGAACTTGGGGGTGCGGGCTCACCGCAACCGGCCGCTGACCGAGCTGGCCTCGATGAGCCGGCAGGTCATCGCGACCCTGCTGTCCCGCTGCGGGATCACCGATTCGGGGGTGGGGCTGACGCAGTTCTACGCCGACGGTGACGACTTCACCCCGCGGGTGTCGTCGGTCTCGCTGGCCGACCGCCCACCGATGGTGACCCTGCGCCCGCATTGATCGGCGCCGACGGTGCGCTCAGATCGCGAAAATCGCTGAGAACGCGATCTGTGTGCACATTCGGCGGGTGAGTGGCCCATCGTCGCCCTGCGCCCGCGCTAGATGTCGCATGCGTGAGGCAGTATCGAGGGCGTGACACTGATACTGCTGTACCTGGTGGTGCTGGTTCTGGTGGCCACGGTGCTGTTCGGCTTGGGCAGCGTCATCTTCGGCCGCGGTGAGACGCTGCCGCCGCTTCCTCGTGGCACCACCGCCACCGTCCTGCCTGCTTCGGGCGTGACCGGTGCCGATGTGGATGCCATCAAGTTCGCCCAGGTCGTCCGCGGATACAAGACCACCGAGGTGGACTGGGTGCTGGATCGACTGGGCCGCGAGCTCGACTCGGTCCGCGGGGAGTTGGCAGCGGTGCGCGCCGCCTACGGTGTGCCCGACGACTTCGACGACGAGGACGCCGCCGACGAGGAAGAGGTGTCGGCCACCGCAGGTGAAGTCCGCACCTCGGAGGAGTCATGACCGAGGACGGCCGGATCCGCTGCGGCTGGGCCGTCTCACCGAGTAGCGCGGCCGCGGGTGACACCCTCTACCGCGACTATCACGACACCGAGTGGGGCCGCCCGCTGCGGGATTCGGCTGCGTTGTTCGAGCGGATCAGCCTGGAGGCCTTCCAGAGCGGGCTGAGCTGGCTGACCATTCTGCGCAAGCGGGAGAATTTCCGGGCCGCGTTCGACGAGTTCGACGCGACCGTGGTCGCGACGTACACCGACGACGATGTCGAGCGGTTGATGGCCGACGCGGGCATCGTGCGCAACCGGGCCAAGATCGTCGCGACCATCGCCAATGCCAGGGCCGTCACCGAGCTCGACGTCGACCTGAGCGAGCTGTTGTGGTCATTCGCCCCACCGGCCCGGCCGCGGCCCGCTGACCTGGCCCAAGTGCCCGCCGTGACCCCGGAATCGACCGCGATGGCCAAGGAACTCAAGCGGCGGGGCTTCAAATTCGTCGGCCCCACCACGGCATATGCGTTGATGCAGGCCACCGGCATGGTCGACGACCATGTCGCGGCCTGCTGGGTTCCGGCACAGTAATTGCGACCGGTAAAACATGCCTTCGGTCGGTATCCGACGGGTCTTTGTACAACCGCCGCCGCGGATAAGGAACAATAGGGCTAGTTCAGTAGCAGTTCAATGCCGGGTGCCGCCAACGAGTGGGCGGCTTCGGCCCCAACCTGGCCCGCTGACGCGGGTCGGCACTGTTGGAGGGAGCACTCGATGGCGGCGATGAAGCCCCGGACTGGTGACGGTCCACTAGAAGCAACCAAAGAGGGGCGAGGAATCGTTATGCGAGTACCGCTGGAAGGCGGTGGCCGCCTCGTTGTCGAACTGACTCCCGACGAGGCCGCTGCGCTGGGCGACGAGCTCAAGGCCGTCACCAGCTGATCGACTCGCAAGGTGTCCGCTCAGGCGGACACCTTGCGGTATATCTCCAGGGTTTGTTCAGCGATGTGCGCCCAGGAGAACTCGGCGATGCAGCGTTGACGTCCGGCCTCCCCGTACTTTCGGGCAGTTTCCGGCTCGGCCACGAGTGAGTTGACCGCATCGGCCAGACGCATCTCGAAGAAGCGCGGGTCACTGGCGTCGTAGTGCACGAGTAGCCCGGTCTGTCGGTCGGCGACGACCTCGGGGATACCGCCGACGTCGGAGGCGACCACCGGCGTCGAACATGCCATCGCTTCCAGGTTCACGATGCCCAACGGCTCGTACACCGATGGACATACGAAAACTGTTGCAGCAGAAAGTATTTCGCGAATCTTATTGATCGGCAGCATTTCGCGCACCCAGAACACGCCGGTGCGCGCCTGGGCAAGCTCGGCCACCGCCGAGGACACCTCCGCAGCGATCTCGGGGGTGTCGGGGGCGCCGGCGCACAACACCAGCTGCACCTCAGGGCTGAACCGGTGGGCCGCGGCCACCAGGTGGGCCACACCCTTCTGGCGGGTGATGCGACCGACGAACGCCACGATCGGGCGGCTCAGGTCAACGCCGAGTTCGGCGAGCACCGAGTCGGCGTCGGCCGGCGGCGCTGGGTACCAGACATCGGTGTCGATCCCGTTGCGTACCACGTGGACCCGGCTCGGGTCGAGTGCCGGATAGGTGCGTAGCACGTCGTGGCGCATGCCGGAACTCACCGCGATCACCGCGTCGGCGGCCTCGATCGCGGTGCGCTCCACCCATGAGGACACCCGGTAACCCCCGCCGAGTTGCTCGGCCTTCCACGGCCGCAGCGGCTCCAGGGAATGCGCGGTCAGCACGTGGGGGATGCCGTAGAGCAGCCCGGTGAGATGCCCGGCCATCCCGGCATACCAGGTGTGCGAATGCACCACCGTGGCTGCCCGGTCCGGTGTGCTGGCCGAGTTGACCATGTTGAGGTCCGCGGACAGCGTCGACAAGGCCGGGTTGGCACCGCGCAACGCAGCATCGGGTTGCGCCACGAAGGCCCCGTCACGCGGGGCGCCCATGCAATGCACGTCGACATCGCAAAGCTGACGCAGCTGGGCGACGAGTTCGGTCACATGCACACCGGCACCGCCGTACACCTCGGGTGGATATTCCCGAGTCATCATGGCCACCCGCATATCCGAGACGGTAGTAGGTCTGGGCGGGTCTAGCTACGCGCCGCAGACTTCTGTTGCCATTGGCTGGCCGCGGTGCTGGTTGGCGGATAGGTTTGGACGCATGAGGGAGTTGCCACATGTGCTGGGCATCGTTCTGGCCGGGGGGGAGGGCAAACGGTTGTATCCGTTGACCGCCGATCGCGCCAAGCCGGCAGTTCCCTTCGGCGGCGCCTACCGGCTGATCGACTTCGTGCTGTCGAATCTCGTCAACGCCCGCTACTTACGGATCTGCGTTCTGACGCAATACAAGTCGCATTCACTGGACCGTCACATCAGCCAGAATTGGCGCCTGTCGGGTCTGGCCGGTGAGTACATCACCCCGGTGCCGGCCCAGCAGCGGCTCGGGCCGCGTTGGTACACGGGATCGGCGGACGCGATCTACCAGTCGCTCAACCTGATCTACGACGAAGATCCCGACTACATCATCATCTTCGGCGCCGACCACGTGTATCGCATGGATCCCGAGCAGATGCTGCGGTTCCACATCGACAGCGGGGCCGGGGCCACCGTGGCCGGAATCCGGGTGCCGCGTGCAGAGGCAAGCGCGTTCGGCTGCATCGATGCCGACGACTCCGGGCGCATCAAGGATTTCGTCGAGAAGCCCGCGGACCCGCCGGGCACGCCCGATGATCCCGAGCAGACCTTCGTGTCGATGGGCAATTACATCTTCACCACGAAGGTGCTCATCGACGCGATCCGCGCCGATGCCGACGACGACCACTCCGACCACGACATGGGCGGCGACATCATCCCGCGACTGGTGTCCGACGGGATGGCGGCGGTGTACGACTTCAACAACAACGAGGTGCCCGGGGCCACCGAACGCGACCACGGCTATTGGCGCGACGTCGGAACTCTGGACGCTTTCTACGACGCACACATGGACCTCGTATCGGTGCACCCGGTCTTCAACCTCTACAACAAGCGCTGGCCGATCCGAGGCGAGATGGAGATGCTGGCTCCGGCCAAATTCGTCAACGGTGGCTCGGCGCAAGAGTCCGTCGTCGGCGCCGGCAGCATCATTTCCGCGGCATCGGTACGCAATTCGGTGTTGTCCTCCAACGTGGTGATCGACGATGGCGCCATCGTGGAGGGCAGCGTGCTGATGCCGGGCGTGCGGATCGGCCGCGGCGCCGTGGTGCGCCACGCGATCCTCGACAAGAACGTGGTGGTCGGTCCGGGCGAGATGGTGGGCGTGGACCTCGACAAGGACCGGGAACGGTTCGCGATCAGTGCGGGCGGCGTGGTGGCGGTCGGCAAGGGCGTCTGGATCTGACGCGTCTACTCCCAGGGATCTACCGCGGCGGGCCGGCGCGTGGCATTGCTACGTGCGTTGACGCCGACCTTGGCCTCTACCCGGCGTCGGCGCCACCGCCACAGCCGGAATGCGCCCCAGATCAGGGCCACTAGGGCAACGAGCACCAGTACCGGGAGCAGGATCGCCACGAAGACCAATCCGACACTGGTGACGTCCTCGACAGTGGACAGCACCGGGGCGGCGACCCCGGCGGTGGCGATGTTGGCGGCCGGACGCACCGTCGATTTGGTCAGCGACACCACGAGTGCGGTGACCGCGCCGATCGCCACCGGAATCCACTGGCCGGACTGGGCGAACGCGCCCGGATCGGCGACAGCGGCGGTCTGCGACGCGGTGCCCGACCCGAAGACGATTCCGCCTGCGGTGGGACGGACGAAGGTCTGGATGGTGTCGTTGACGGAGTCGAGTGCGGGGATCTTGTCGGCGACCACCTCGACCACCAGCAACACCGCGACGATCGCCATCACCCAGCCGTTCTCGAGCCACGACCACCCCGCCGGCAGTGACACCAGATGGGTGAAGCGTGACAGCAGGCCGAGGGCCAGCAACGGGATGTAGGCATTGAGCCCCGCCGCAGTGGCCAGGCCGAAGCCGGTCAACAGTTCCATCACTGCAGTATGCGGCTAACTCGGCCGGGTACCCGGCAGTTCGCCGTTATCCGCTCTGGGCCGCGTTCCGCCAGGAACGTGGCTCACCAGACGTAGGGGAGCAGTCGGTAGCGGACCTCCCGGGTGTACTCGTCGTAGCCGTCGAGTTCGGTGCGCAACATCTTCTCCTCGTCGACGACGCGCATGGCGAGTACCGCCAGGCCCGGGATCACGAACAGCAATCCCCAATACGAGCCGAGGGCCGGCGGGATGCCGATCATCATGATCACGTTGCCGGCGTACATCGGATGGCGGACCAGTCCGTAGAGACCGGTGGTCACCACCGTCTGGCCGGCCTCCACCTTGATGTTGGCGGCCGCATAGCTGTTCTGGATGATCACGAGCATCGCAATGCCGAGTCCGATCGCTACCAACGCATTACCGAGCACCGACACGATCGTGGGTACGGCTGACCATCCGAACCGATAATCAAGTGCACTGGCCACGATGATGACCGCGACCAACAGGAACGCCATCGCGCTCGCGAATTTCTGCACCGGCCGGGTCTCGGCGCTCGGCCCGGCCTGCATTCGGCGTCGCAGTGCCGCCGGATCGCGTACGGCGAGGTAGATGCTGGGCAATGTCGAGACGGCCGCGAATACGGCGATGAAAACCCAGCCGCGCCAGTAGTCGAACGTGCCGGCAGGCGTGAAGACGAGGATCCCGAAGACCGCAAAGCCGACGACGGCGGACACCGCTGCCTGTAGCCCGATCTTCACGTCGCCCTCCTCACCAGACGTAGGGGAGCAACCGGTAGCGGACCTTCCGGGTGTACTCGTCGTAGCCGTCGAGCTCGGTGCGCAACATCTTCTCCTCGTCGACGATCCGAACTCCGAAAATCGGTATCGAGGCGATGGACACCAGCAAGGCCCAGTAGGAACCCAGCGCCGGCGGCGTGCCGAACATCATCAGCACCGCGCCGAAGTACATCGGGTGACGGACCAGACCGTACAGACCCGTCGAGACGAGCGGTTGTTCGTCCTCCACTCGGATGCTGGCTCCGGCGAAGCTGTTCTGGAAGACCACCGTTTGCGCGAGGACGAGCCCGACCGCCACCAGGATGTTGCCGAGGACGACCACCGCAATCGGCACATCCGACCAGCCGAACCGGTGGTCGAGCGCGCTGACGATGAACGCCGCGAAGGCCGATCCGGTCACCGCCCAGATGATGATCTTCTGCACGATCCGCGTTTCCGCGGTCGGCCCGCCGTGGAGGCGTCGTTGCAGGGCGGCGGGATCTCTGACCGCGAGGTAGATGCTCGGGATCATGGTGGTGGCCATGAACACGGCGATGAAAACCCAGGCCTGCCAATAGTGGAACGTGCCGGCCGGCCAGAATAGCGTGGCCGCGAAGAACGCCAGCCCGAGCACGCCCGAAGCGATCGTCTGAACTACGAGTTTCATCAACTGCCTCCTGTTCGATTCACACCGCGTCGCGGTTGCGATAGATCCATCCCGCGACGGCTGCCAAAACCGTTGCGACGATCAGCATCACCACCAGTGCGGTGGCGGGGAACTGGCTGGGCACGGTGGTCTGCCCCACCGGGGACAGCTCGATCAGCCAGCGCGGGAGCCGTAGCAGCGCCCCGAGGTACAGCGCGGTGATGACGAATGTGACTGCCAGCCAGGCGATCCACGGCGACCGCAGGGCCACAGCCATGGCCGCGATCGAGGCCACCACCGCCAGTGCGGGTAGATATGCCAATGCGGCCAGGGTGAGGCGGATGACCGTACCCGGCTCGCCGAGTGTCAGCCCGGCACCGATGCCGTTGCCGAGACCGGCGAAGAACATCAGTGCCGCCGCCCCCGCCAGCGCGCAGCCGACCGCGCCGAGCAGCCAGCGCCGGCGTGACACCGCACCGGCCAGCACCGGCTCGCCCAACCCGTTCTGCTCGTCGGTGTGCACCCGCAGCACCACCGACGCGACGTACGCGCTGGCCGCCGCGGCGAGGAACTGCGTCATGGTGGTGTAGATGCCGTCATTGCCCGTTGTGGACAGCAATCTGGCGATCAACTCGTTGGTCTTGGCCGCATCCAACAGCGCTTTCGTCATCGACCCGAACACCAGCCCGGCCACGAACAGTCCCAGAGCCCAGCCGATCGTCTGACCGCGCTGCAGCGTCAGGTGCAGTCGCAGGGAGCCGGTGATGACGGGGGCGTCGGGTTTCTCGCCCGTGGATGCGATGGTGCCCGCGTCGTACTGGCGACGGCTCTCCAGCACGGCGGCTGTTGCCATCAATCCGAGCGCCAGAATGACCAGCAACCCGAACGGCCACCAGCGCAGATCGACGAACGGTCGCATCTGCTGTGCCCAGGCGATGGGGGAGAACCAGCTCAAGGCACTGCCGGAGTTGTCGATGACGTCACCGGCCCCACGGATCAGCGCGGCGACCGCCAGTGCCGCCATCGCCGCGCCCGACGCAGTGCGGGACTGGCGCCAGAGTTGGGCGGTGACGGCGGCGACCGCACCGAACACCATCGCGACCCCGGTGATGCCCAGAGACATGGCGGCGGTGTCGACGATTGCGAAGCCGGTGGAGGCCATCGCCAGCGTCATCGTGATCGCCAGCACTGCGTTGACTCCGCCGACCAGGACCAGCGCCGCGGCGGTCCGTGCGTAGCGGCCCACCACCGAGGACAACACGAGCTCGGCGCTGCCGTTCTCCTCCTCGGCCCGGGTATGACGAATCACGGTGAGAATTGACAGGATTGAGGTCGCGATGATCAGAGTGAGGGTCAGTTCGTTGGCCATCATCACGCCGAGGTCGGTCTCGTTGACACTGAACATCGGCCCGCCGAGCATCATCCCGGCGGGTGTCTTGAGCAGGTTGACCCGGGCCAGGCGTTGTTCCTCCCCGGGGTAGGCCAGTCGAATTGCGTTGGGGGCGTACACCATCATCAAGGTGACGACGGCGACCCACACGCTCAGCCGCACCCGGTCGCGGCGCAGCGCCAGCCGCAGCAGCGTTTCGATGCCGGTCAATGGTGACGTGCTCGTGCGGGTCGCGGTGTTCACCGGGTCACCCCCTGGTACTCGCGCAGGAACATGTCCTCCAGCGAAGCCGGTGTGACGGTCAGATCTTCGATGCCGAGGTCAGTCAGGTGCTCCAAGGTGAATTCGAGGTCGGTGCGGTCCACCGAGAAGCTCACCGAGCCATCGTTGCTCGTGAAGTCGTGCACGTAGGGGGTGTTCTGCAGCGCCCGGCCGTCGGAGCGGGTGCGCGCGGTGACCTTGGTGCGCATCAGGTGCCGCAACTCGGCGAGGGTGCCGGAACGCACCGTGCGTCCCGACCGGATGATCGTCACGTTGTCGCAGAGCTTTTCGACCTCGGCCAGTATGTGGCTGGACAGCAGGACCGCCGCGCCCTGGCCCGCCACCTCGGCGACACATTGCTGAAATGCCCGTTCCATCAACGGGTCCAGCCCCGAGGTCGGCTCATCGAGAATGTAGAGATCGGAATGGCAGCTGAACGCCGCGACGATGGCGACCTTCTGCCGGTTGCCCTTGGAGTAGGTTCGGGCCTTTTTGTCTGGGTCCAGTTCGAATCGTTCGATCAGTTCGTCGCGGCGCCGCGTATCGACGCCGTTGCCGCGCAGCCGGCACAGGAAGTCGATGGCCTGCATTCCGGTCAGGTTGGGCCACAACGTGACATCGCCGGGGACGTAGGCGATCCGGCGGTGCAGGGCGACCGCGTCGCGCCACGGGTCGCCGCCCAGGAGCCGGACCGTGCCGCCGTCGGCGCGCAACAGACCCAGCAGCACCCGGATCGTGGTGGACTTACCGGCCCCGTTGGGTCCGAGGAAACCTGTGACATCACCGGGGGACACGGTCAGGTTCAGTCCATCGAGGGCTTTGGTGCGCCCGAAAGATTTCGACAGTCCGCGGATTTCGACGGAGTTGTTCACGCTGGCTCCTTGGTCTCGGTTGACGTGGAACTGAACGGGGTGCCTTGTTCGCGCTGATGCAGGAAGGCGTCGTACATGGTCGAGTCGGCCATCAGGCCCTCGGTGTAGAGCTCGAGAGCGGGGAGCATCATGTCCTCGCCGTAATCGCGTAGTACCCGGCGCAGATCCGCCGGGTCGTCGTGCATCTGCAGGTACAGCAGGAACCCGCCGCCACTGCATATCGCCATGAACCTCGCCCGGGCCCGTGGGTCGCGGCTGGGTTTGAGCAGCCCGGTCCGCACGCCCTCCTCCAGATACTGCTCGGCGTTGTCGACCATGGTGCGCCAGAACGTCTTCGCCAGATCGCTTCCGGACTGCATGCTGCGGACCAGGTAGGCCATCAGCGGCGCGTAGGACTCGATCTCGGCCATCTGGGCCATCCACGTCGCGGGGTCAGCGCTCTGCAGTGACTCGGTTTTGGCTTCGCGCACCACCTCGGCCACGTAGGCGTCGCACGCCTTGCGCAGCCCCTCCTTGGATCCGAAGTGGTGGATCACCAGGGCGGCGCTGACACCCGCGGCCTCGGCGATGCTGCGCAGTCCCACGCTGAATCCGTGCTGCCCGTACTGCTCGATCGCGGCATCCCGGATCCGGGCCATCGCTGTTCGATCATCGACTGAACGCATGTTCAATACGCTAAACATGCGTTCAGTGTGCGGTCAAGGGGATGCCGCGTCAGGAATCCGTAAAGATCGCGAAATGCCCGCTCGCGGGAGAAAAGAATGCCCGCTCGCGGGAGAAAGGTCAGTCGCGAGCGGCGGCGAGCAGGCCGTCACCCAAGGGGATGAGTACGGGCGTGAGCCGCTCGTCCTCGGCGATCAGCCGGGCTGCCTCACGCACGGCGCCGACCTCGGCATCGTTGGCCGAGGCGTCACCGGCCCGGCCGCCGAGCGCGGCCCGGTGCAGCACGATCGCGCCGCCGGGGCGCAGCAGACGCACGCCTTCGGACACGAACTGAGGTTGGTCGATCGGATCGGCGTCGATGAACACCAGGTCGTAGGACTCGTCGGCCAGGCGGGTCAGCACCTCCTGGGCGCGACCGCTGATCAGCCGGGTACGTCCCGGGCCGACTCCGGCCTCGCTGAACCCCTGCTTGGCGATGCGCTGATGCTCGGGCTCGACGTCGATGGTGGTCAGCACACCGTCGTCGCTCATGCCGGACAGCAGCCACAATCCGCTGACGCCCGCGCCCGTGCCGACCTCGACCACCGCCTTGCCCCCGGTGAGGCGTGCGAGCACGCTCAGCAACGCTCCGACGGCCGGGGTCACCGCGCCGGCGCCGAGTTCTTCGGCCCGCTCACGAGCAGCCGCGACGATCTCGTCTTCGGAGATCGACCGTTCGGCATGCGTGACGATCGCCTCGGCGCGACCGGGGTTGGAGCTGACCATGCCCGCAGCGTAGGCCAGAGGCCGGGGGCGTCGTCGCGACACGCCCGTGGGTGTCAAGTATCACCGTCGGAAATTCGCTGGTTCGCGCAGGTAATCGGACGTATCGTCGGCTTTCTCAGGGAAAGTTCAGATTGCTCATATGCCTGCCACACCGGGATCAGGAACGGTATCCGCATGGAACACGGCGCCCGCTGGCGCACTGCCCAGCACAACCAGGACAGCAATCGGAATAGCGACGTCGTCAGTCGTGTTGAGCTGAGTGAAAACTGTGATCAGGAGGATCCGACGAGCGCGAACGCTGTTACCTCGAACCCTGCCACCCAGGCCGCCCCGGTGACAATGGCCCATCTGGAGCAATTCACCGCAGGTGAATGGGTGGAGCCGTCCGATGAGTTGACCGGCACCGCCGTCTTCGACGCGACCGGCGATCATGCGGCCATGCCGTCATGGGACGAGCTGGTGCGCCAGCACGCTGACCGGGTGTACCGGCTGGCCTACCGCCTCTCGGGTAACCAGCACGATGCCGAGGACCTGACCCAGGAAACCTTCATCAGGGTGTTCCGCTCCGTGCAGAACTACCAGCCCGGAACCTTCGAGGGGTGGCTGCACCGCATCACCACCAACCTGTTCCTGGACATGGTCCGTCGCCGCGGCCGCATCCGCATGGAGGCGCTGCCCGAGGATTACGACCGGGTGCCGGCCGACGACCCGAACCCTGAGCAGATCTACCACGACTCGCGACTGGGGGCCGATCTCCAGGCCGCTCTGGACTCGCTGGCGCCGGAGTTCCGCGCCGCCGTTGTCCTGTGTGACATTGAGGGTCTGTCCTACGAAGAAATCGGCGCCACGCTGGGCGTGAAGCTCGGCACGGTGCGCAGCCGCATTCACCGCGGTCGGCAGGCCCTGCGCGAGTATCTGGCGAAGCACTCGCCGGAAACCGCCAAATCCGCCTAGTGGTGGTTGGTGTTCAGCGCGCCAGGTCGCGCTACATTCGGGTCAGGACATTTGGTCGTGGCGAGAGGAGCTGGGCGATGGTCGACCCGGGACATGTGTTCCGTCGCGCATTCTCCTGGCTGCCTGCGCAGTTCGCCTCGCAGAGCGATGCACCGGTAGGCGCGCCTCGGCAGTTCGGTTCCACCGAGCACCTGTCAACTGAGGCCATCGCGGCCTTCGTCGACGGAGAGCTGCGGATGAGTGCCCACCTGCGGGCCGCACACCACCTGTCCCTCTGCCCGGACTGCGCTGCCGAGGTCGATGCCCAGGGTCAGGCCCGGGCCGCATTGCGGGACTCCTGTCCGATAGCCATTCCGAATTCCCTGTTGGGACTGTTGTCGCAGATACCGCACCACAGTCCGCAGCCCTCGGCTGACGCCGGTGAACAGCCTCAGTTTGCTGATGACCCGACGCGGAGTCGGCGTAAGCGCCGGTAGGCTGGACCACAAGGCGATCAGTGACCGGCGTCGGCCTATCCGGCTGGGGCGGGCGCTCCGATAGAGAGTGATACACCGGTGACCAATCAGGACCAGTCCGACGAGAGCGGCCGTCTGGAACCGCGCCCTGTCGAGCGGCCACCCGTCGACCAGTTGTCGCAGCGCACGTTCGGCCGGCCCGCCGGTGTCGACGGCTCGTTCCTCGGTGCGGACAAGTACCAGGACCAGGGCGATTACGCCCCCAAGGACTTACCGCCGGATCCCGTGCTGGCCGAGGCGTTCAGCCGTCCCTCCGACAGCGATGACACACTGCAGCGCCATCCCACCGATGCCGGGGCACTCGAAGCCGAGCGGACCGCAGGTGGCGACGACGTCGACGATCCGTGGCGCAATCCGGGTGCCGTCCCGGCACTGGGCGCACCCGCACAGGCGCCCCTCGCGCCGACGGTCGTACCGGCGCCGGTCGGCAAGCTGGGCGCACGCGAGGTGCTGTTCGGTGGCCGGGTGTCGTGGATCGCGCTGGTCGTGCTGCTCCTGATCACGCTCGTGGTCGGTGCGATCGGTGGCTGGGTCGGACAGAAGACCGCGGGGACCGTGCAGGCCTTCACCACCTCGAAAGTGACGCTGGAGACCGGTGACCTCCCGTCCCCGGACGCCGGCCGTTTCGCCACGGTCGCCTCGGCGGTCGAGGATTCGGTTGTCACCATCGAGGCCAAGAGCAAGACCGAAGGCTCACAGGGCTCGGGCGTCGTGGTCGACGGCAAGGGCTACATCGTCACCAACAACCACGTGATCTCCGACGCCGCCAGCAAGCCCGCCGACTACCAGATCACCGTGGTGTTCAACGACGGCAAGGAAGTGCCGGCCAACCTGGTCGGCCGCGACCCCAAGACCGACCTGGCGGTGCTCAAGGTCGACAACGTCGACAACCTCGTCGTGGCGCGGATGGGCGATTCCGAGAAGGTGCGCGTCGGCGAGGAAGTCATCGCGGCCGGCGCCCCGCTGGGGCTCCGCAGCACGGTCACCCACGGCATCATCAGCGCGCTGCACCGGCCGGTGCCGCTCTCGGGCGAAGGTTCGGACACCGACACCGTGATCGACGGGCTCCAGACCGATGCCTCGATCAACCACGGCAACTCCGGTGGCCCGCTGATCAACATGTCCTCCGAGGTGATCGGGATCAACACGGCCGGAAAGTCCTTGTCGGACAGCGCCAGTGGCCTCGGCTTCGCGATTCCCGTCAACGAGGTCAAGCAGGTCGTCGAGAACCTGATCAAGGACGGCAAGGTGGCCCATCCGACGCTGCTGCTGACCGCTGTGACCGTGAGCAACAGCGTGGCCTCGGGTGCGCAGGTCCGGAACGTCAACGCCGGAGGCCCCGCCGAGAGGGCCGGCATCCTGGAGAACGACGTGGTGGTCAAGGTCGGGGACCGCAAGGTCGCCGACGCCGATGAGATGGTTGTTGCGGTGCGCCAGCTCAAGATCGGGCAGGAATCGCCGATCGAGGTGCTTCGCGATGGTCGGCCCATGACCTTCATGGTCACGCCGATCGGCGACGATCAAAAAGCGCAGTAGCGATGTTCGCGAACATCGGGTGGGGGGAGATGCTGGTCCTGGTGATCGCCGGTCTGGTGATCCTGGGGCCGGAGCGCCTGCCCGGTGCCATCCGGTGGACCTCGGGTGCCCTGAAGCAGGCACGCGACTACGTCAGCGGAGCCACCAGTCAGTTGCGCCAGGACCTCGGCCCCGAATTCGACGATCTCCGCGAACCCCTCGCCGAACTGCAGAAGCTACGCGGCATGACGCCGCGGGCAGCGATCACCAAGCATTTGCTCGACGGTGACGATTCTTTCCTGACCGGCGCCATCGACGAGCGCAACAATCAGCCCTCGGTGCCGGGCGACAAGCCCGCCAGCCAGATCGAGGCCACGCCGACGGACAAGCCGGCCGGCCCGACGTTCGACCCCGACGCCACCTAGGGCTCGGCGCTCTAGCGCCGCGCGGTATCCAGACCCAGCGACATCCCGGCCAGGCCGCGCTTGCGAGCCGTCAATCCGTCGGCGATCTTGCGCAGCTCGGCGCCTGCCGCTGATTCGGGGGCCGACAACACCAGCGGCACCCCGGAGTCACCGGCCGCCACCAACGCCGGGTCCAGCGGGACCTGGCCCAGCAGCGGCACTTCGGCGCCCACCGAACGGGTCAGCGACTCTGCGACCTGACGGCCGCCGCCCTCACCGAACAGTTGCATGACGGTGCCGTCGGGCAGCTGCAGGCCCGACATGTTCTCCACCACGCCGGCGATGCGCTGGCGGGTCTGCAACGCGATCGCGCCGGCCCGCTCGGCCACCTCGGCGGCAGCCATCTGCGGAGTGGTCACCACGAGGATCTCGGCACCCGGGATCAGTTGGGCCACCGAGATGGCGATATCGCCCGTACCGGGCGGCAGATCGAGCAGCAACACGTCCAGATCGCCCCAGTACACGTCGGCCAGGAACTGCTGCAGGGCCCGGTGCAGCATCGGCCCACGCCACACGACAGGCGTGTTGCCCTGCGTGAACATGGCGATCGAGATGACCTTCACCTCGTGTGCGATCGGGGGCAGGATCATGGAGTCGACCTGGGTGGGCCGGTCGGCGGTGCCCATCATGCGCGGCACCGAATGGCCGTAGATGTCGGCGTCCAAGAGGCCGACGGACAGCCCGCGGGCGGCCATCGCGGCGGCCAGGTTGACGGTCACGCTCGACTTGCCCACGCCGCCCTTGCCGGAGGCTACGGCGTAGACCCGGGTGAGGGAATTGGGCTGGGCGAACGGGATGACCGGTTCGCGGGAATCACCACGCAACAGCGTGCGCAGTTCGGCGCGCTGCTCGTCGTTCATCACATCCAGGCTCACCTTGACGGCGCCGGTGCCGGGCACGTCGGTGACGGCGGCCGTCACCAGATCGGCGATCTCGGTCTTCTTCGGGCAGGCCGCAGTGGTCAGGTAGATCTCGACATGGACGCCGTGGTCGGCCTCGATCGAGATGTTCTTGACCATGCCGAGTTCGGTGATCGGCTTCCGCAATTCGGGGTCGATCACCTTGGCCAGCGCGGCGCGAACCGCGGATTGCAGCTCAGTGGCAGATTCGGACATCACCGCCGAGTCTACGGCGACGGTGCCGCGAGCTGGATTCAGGCCGGTGTCAGGCCGGACCTGGGGCCGGACCCGGTGCGGGGCCGAGCCCCGGGGCCGCAGGCGCGGCCTCGATCGGTGGGCCGATCGGGGCGGCAGGCACCGGCCCTGGCGGCGGAGTCTGCAGCGGTCCAGGTCCAGGTCCGAGCGCGGGTCCAGGGGCCGGAGCAGCGGGCGGTCCCAGCGGCGGTGCGGGAGCCGGCGGGGGAGTCTGTTCACCCAGGCAGAACACCACGCACGCAGGCTGGCGCGGTTGCTCCCACGGCGGGACCCATGGCGGCGGGGCGGCCGGCGGCGTCTCCGACGGGACGGCCTGTGCCGGACCCGGCAGCGGGCCGAGCACCTGGCCCGGAGCGAATCCGGGGACGTTCTGCGTGCCGGTCTCGTTGCGGTTGAGCAGCGGGATCAGGGCCAGCGGATCGCCCGCGGGCAGCCCGGTGGCATCAGTCGGCAGGCCCGGTCCGAGGCCTTCGGCGTGGTCCAGGTGCGAATCGCCGATCGGGGGGATGGACCCGGTGATCTCGGGCAGGTCGACCGGCACCACACCGGTGGCGTACGCCGCGGCCCAGCCCAGCACGTTCCGGGCGTAGGCCACCGAGTTGTTGTACCGGAGGATGGCCGTCATGACCTGCGACTGGTCCCGCAGGTTGAGCCCACCACTACACAGGTAGCGGGCGGCCGCGAGCGCTGAATCGAACACGTTCTGCACATCGGCCTTGCCGTCGCCGTCTCCATCGGAGGCGTACCTGGCCCAGGTTCCGGGCAGGAACTGCATCGGCCCCATGGCGCGGACGTAGGAGACCCGTCCGGCCTGAGCGCTCTGGATGATGACTTCGTTGCCCGGCAGGGTGCCGTCGAGAGCAGGGCCGTAGATCGGGCGCACTGCGGTGCCGCGGGCGTCGGTGGCGCCGCCGTTGGCGTGGCCGGATTCGATCCGTCCGATACCGGCCAGCAGATTCCAGCTGATACCGCACCCGGGATAGGCAGCGGCCATCATCCGTTCGGCGTTGCGGTACGCCTTGAGTGAAGACCCTGGAATGCCAAGGGCGCCAGGGGAATTGACGACGAAAGCAGGCGGAGGAGCCGAGATGGTGTTCATCGACTTGATCCGGAAGTTGGTCGGGGGCCTGGCCGCGGCGACCACTGCCGGACCCGAGCGATCGACGTGGCGTTCCACGGCGGCCAGCGGCGTGACCGCGGTGTTGGACATGTCGACATCCGAGGCGGAAGACCCGGCGCCGGCGACCAGCACGATGGGAGCCAGGACGGCCACGCCGAGCGCGGGCGAGCGCACGAGCTGGCTCATACGGCGCCGAGCGGTTGCGATCACCGCTCCTCCCCCTACGCGCACTTACCCGTCCTTCGGTCGGCTTTGGCCAAATACCATGTTGTGAACCAAGTCACCATACATAGTCGCGGTTTCGCTTGTTACGACAATGGTCGACAGCGTGATCAACCACTGCGTTTGGACCGGCGCTCGGCCCCGTCGGCTTTGCTCGTGCTCGGCCGGTCGGTATCGGCGGGCAAGCTGAGTTCGGTGATCAGCTCACGCAGTTCTTCCAACTCGCGGCGCAGGTAATCGCGGGTCACCACCTCGCCGACCGCCAGCCGCAGCGACGCCAGCTCGCGGGCCAGGTACTCGGTATCGGCCTTGGTCTGTTCGGCCCGGCGCCGGTCCTCCTCGAGTGAGACCCGGTCCCGGTTCTCCTGCCGGTTCTGGGCCAGCAGGATGAGCGGGGCGGCATAGGCGGCCTGGGTCGAGAAGGCCAGGTTGAGCAGGATGAACGGGTACGGATCCCACTGGAATGCAAATACACCGATGTTGAGGGCGATCCAGACGATCACCACGATCGTCTGAATGGCCAGGTAGCGCCCGGTGCCGAGGAATCGGGCGATCGACTCGCTGAACGCCCCCACTGCCTCGATGTCGACATGCAGCCCGAAGCCGCGGGTCGTGCGCGGGGTGTCCAGCCGCTGGCGCGCCGTCGATTCGCTCATGAGCCCGCCGCCGGGAGCTCGGGCTCGTCGCGTTCACGCCAGTCGTCGGGCAGCATGTGGTCGAGCACGTCGTCGACCGACACCGCGCCCAGCAGGTGGTTCTCCTCATCGACCACCGGGCCGCACACCAGGTTGTACGCGGCGAAGTAGCGGGTCACCGCGGCCAGCGAGTCGGCCGGGCTCAGGCTGGGCAGATCGGTGTCGGCGATGCCGCTGACCAGTGCCGCAGGCGGTTCGCGCAGCAACCGCTGCAGGTGGACGCAGCCCAGGTACTGCCCGGTCGGGGTGGCGCTGGGGGGCCGTGTGACGAAGACCATCGAGGCCAGCGCCGGCGTGAGGTCGGGGTCGCGGATCCGCGCCAGCGCCTCGGCGACGGTGGTGTCAGGTGCCAGCACCACCGGCTCACTGGTCATCAAGCCGCCCGCGGTGTCCGGTGAATGGGCCAGCAGCCGTCGCACATCCTCGGAATCCTCGGGGTCCATCTTGCGCAGCAGGGTCTCGGCATCGGCCGGGGTCATCGCCCCCAGCACGTCGGCGGCGTCGTCGGGATCCATCGCCTCCAGGACGTCGGCGGCGCGCTCGGTGTTCAGCTGGCGTAGCACCGCGGCCTGCTCGTCCTCGGGCAGCTCCTGCAACACGTCGGCCAGCCGCTCGTCGTCGAACGCCCGGTACAACTCGTAGCGTCGCTTGACCGGCAGTTCACGCAAGGCCTCGGCCACCTCGATCGGTCGTTGTCCGTCGAACTGCTCGAGTAGCGAGGCCACTCCCTGGTCGGGCATCGCCAGACCGGACGGGGTGAGGCCGTGCACGTTCTGCCACTCCACGACGTGGATGTTGGTGCGCCGCCCCAAGCGACGTTGTGGCCGCACCGCCACCCGGGTCACCACCCAGTCCCGGGTCCGGGTCTGCTCGATGCCCAGATCGACTACCACGACGTCGATTCCGGCCAGCTGCTCCAGGTCTGGATCGTCGACGCGCACCCGGGTTTCCAGCACCTGGCCCAAAACCAGCACCTCGCCGGGTCGTTGGGCGAAGCGGCGTAGCGACACGCTGCCGGTGGCCAGTGTCACCGAGCCGGGCTCGATCGCGGTGACCCGCAGGATCGGAACGAAAATCCTTCGTCGGGTGAGCAATTCGACCACCAGGCCGAGAACTCGCGGTTGCTGGCGGACGATGCTGATGCTGATCACCACGTCGCGGACACGGCCGATGGACTCCCCGTCGGGGCCCAGCACCACCATCCCCGCAAGCCGGGCCGCGTAGACCCTGTTCACCGCCGCCATGAGTCAAAGGGTAGAGACTGTGGTCGTGGAGAACACGTATCGACCCCGCCGAACGTGCCTCTCGGTTCCGGGTAGCAGCCTGAAGATGATCGAGAAGGCCAGAAGTCTGCCTGCTGACGAAGTGTTCCTCGACCTTGAGGACGCGGTGGCCCCTGAGGCCAAGGCGGCGGCCCGGACCCAGGTCGCGGCGGCGTTGGCCGGCGACGGCTGGGCAGGACAGCTGCGTGGCGTACGGGTCAACGACTGGACCACACCGTGGACCTACGCCGACGTGATCGAAGTGGTGTCCACTGTGGCTTCGGCCGGGGCGTCCATCGATCTCATCGTGTTGCCCAAGGTGACCGAGGTGGCGCATGTCCAGGCACTCGATCTGCTGTTGTCACAGCTGGAGAGCACTCACGGCCTGGAACACGGCCGGATCGGCATCGAGGCACAGATCGAGAATGCGCAGGGACTGACCAATGTCGATGCGATCGCAGCCGCCCCACGGGTGCAGGCGCTGGTGCTCGGGCCCGGGGACATGGCGGCCAGCCTCAACATGCGCACTCTGGAGGTCGGTGGGCAGCCCGACGGGTATGACATCGGAGATGCCCATCACCACGTGCTGATGCGCATCCTGATCGCCGCGCGTAGTCGCGGCATCAACGCGATCGACGGGCCGTACGTCAAGGTGCGCGATGTCGACGGGTTCCGCCGGGTGGCCGGCCGCTCGGCCGCTCTCGGCTACGACGGCAAGTGGGTGCTGCATCCGGATCAGATCGAGGCGGGCAACGAGATCTTCAGCCCGCGCCAAGCCGATTACGATCACGCGGAGTTGATCCTGGACGCCTACGAGTGGCACACCTCGCAGGCCGGTGGGTCCAGGGGAGCGGTCATGCTGGGCGACGAGATGATCGACGAGGCCAGCCGCAAGATGGCACTGGTGATCGCGGGCAAGGGTCGCGCGGCGGGAATGACGCGGCAGGCCGAACCGTTCCGCCCACCGAGTTAGATCGAGTCATGCTGTGCCGCACCGGGTTTGGGGCGGCGAGGCCGGGCTAGGCGGCGAATACGGCGCCCAGGAAGAACAGTAGCCAGCCCCCGTTGAGCAGGGTGCCGAATGCGCCGAGCGCGATGCCGGCGATCGCCAGGCCGTGGCCCGGCTGCTCGCTCCGCGGACCGAAACCCGGCTGTGCGCTCCCCGGACCGAAACCCGGCTGTGCGCTCTGCTTGATCTGGTTGAGCGCGACGATCCCCAGACCGATACCGAGCAGGGCGGGGAGCAGTCCGATCCCGCACGCGGCGAACAGAGGCAGCGAGAGGATCGAGGCGACCAGCGATCCGATCGCCATGCTGTTGGTGGGGTTCGAGGGTGGCATCCCGTAGCCAGCGGGATATCCGGGGTATCCGAAGGCCCCGTAGCCCGGCGGCGGCGGATATCCGGGCGGCGGGGGATAGCTGGGGGCGCCCGGGAACGACGGCGGCAGACCCGGCGGCGGCGGATAGTCGTACGGAATGTCGGCGGGGTAGTCGATCGCCGGCGGATGGGGTCCGCCGATTTCGGTATTCGGCGGCGCGAACTCGTACGACGGTTGCGCCGCGCCGGTATCCGGCCGATCCTGGGAGTGCTCGATGGAAGGTGCTTCGTAGCCGTTGGACAACGGTTCAGACGGTTGGGAAGCGGGGTCGGATGGCGGCGTTTCGCCCGCGTTGCCGTCCGCGTTTGTCATGCTGATCAACCTAGCGCACGGACAATGACGCCAAAGGGGGCGTGACTCCGGCACCAATTCCGGTGTGAGGGCGTTGCTGTAACGAGAGCGGCCGCCGGGCAGGCGGTGCGGAGGAGAGTGAAGTTCGATGACGAGCCCATTTCAGTCCGGTCAGACACCGGGCACCGCGCCCACTGCGCGTGGTGCGTTGCCGACGCCGCCGAAAGGCTGGCCGATCGGTTCCTACCCGACGTACGCGGAGGCTCAGCGTGCGGTCGACTACTTGTCCGACCAACAGTTCCCGGTGCAGCAGGTGACGATCGTCGGGGTGGACCTCATGCAGGTCGAGCGGGTCACCGGCCGCCTGAGCTGGCCCAAGGTGCTCGGTGGTGGTGTGCTGTCCGGTGCCTGGCTGGGCCTGTTCATCGGGTTGATCCTCGGTTTCTTCAGCCCCAATCCGTGGAGTGCGCTGCTCACCGGCCTCGTCGCGGGTGTCTTCTTCGGCTTGATCACCTCGGCGATCCCCTATGCGATGGCTCGCGGCACAAGAGATTTCAGTTCGACGATGCAGCTGGTCGCCGGCCGCTATGACGTCCTGTGCGACCCACAGGGTGCCGAGCAGGGGCGAGATCTGCTGGCACGCTTGACCATCTGACCGGACGCGCTGCCCCACGCCGGTCACGGTGGCAAAGGTCCGCAGGTCACGATTGTGACGCGGCGCGCCCAAACTGTTGGACATCCGCCCCGCTGGGCTCTACGGTTTGCGCGCGGGAGCCGCTCCGGCGTCGTGGGGGCCGCTCCGGCGGCGAGAGATGACTCGGACGGGAGACAGAGCGGTGCGTGCTCGGCGGCTATGTGCTGCGGCAGTGGCCGCGTTGACGACGGCCTCGATGGTGTCGGCTTGCGGTAAGGGCGATGACGGGATCGTCATCAACTACTACACCCCGGCCAACGAGATGGCGACGTTCACCGCCGTGGCCAAACGCTGCAACGCCGAATTCGGCGACCGTTTCACCATCAAGCAGGTGAGTTTGCCGAAAGGCGCTGACGACCAACGGTTGCAGCTGGCCCGGCGGCTCACCGGCAACGACAAGACGCTCGACATCATGGCGCTCGACGTCGTCTGGACCGCCGAATTCGCCGATGCCGGCTGGGCCGTGCCGCTGTCCGAGGATCCGGCCGGCGAAGCCGAGTCCGACGCAGAGTCGAACACCCTGCCCGGGCCGTTGGAGACGGCCAGGTGGAAAGACAAGTTGTACGCGTCTCCGATCACCACCAACACCCAACTGCTCTGGTATCGGGCCGATTTGATGGATGAGCCACCGTCCACCTGGGACGGCATGGTCGCCGAGGCGACGCGTCTGCACGCGGCGGGCAAGCCCAGTTGGATTGCGGTACAGGCCAAGCAGTACGAGGGCCTCGTCGTGTGGTTCAACACCCTGCTGACCAGTGCGGGGGGTCAGGTGCTCTCTGAGGACGGCAAGACCGTCACGCTGACCGACACCCCGGAACACCGCGCGGCCACCGTCAAGGCGCTGCAGATCATCAAGTCGGTGGCCACCGCGTCCGGCGCCGATCCGTCGGTGACCCAGACCGATGAGGCGACCGCCCGCCTTGCACTCGAGCAGGGCAAGGCCGCACTCGAGGTCAACTGGCCGTTCGTGCTGCCCTCGCTGCTGGAGAATGCCGTCAAGGGTGGGGTGAACTTCCTTCCGCTCGACGATCGAGCCGATCTTGCCGATGCCATCAACGATCTGGGCACTTTCTCGCCGACTGACGAGCAGTTCGAGTCGGCCTACGAGGCCAGCAAGGATGTGTTCGGCTTCGCGAATTACCCGGGGGTCTCCGAGGGCGAGCCGGCGAAGGTGACCATCGGCGGGCTGAACCTCGCGGTGGCCAAGACCAGCCAGCACAAGGCCGAGGCATTCGAGGCCATCCGTTGCCTGCGCAATGTCGAGAACCAGCGCTACACCTCGGTCGAGGGCGGCCTGCCCGCGGTACGTGAGTCGCTGTACGACGATCCGGCATTCCAGGCCAAGTACCCGCAGTACGCGGTCATTCGTGAGCAGTTGACCAACGCCGCGGTCCGTCCTGCGACCCCGGTGTATCAGGCTGTGTCCACCCGCATTTCGGCCACCCTGGCCCCGATCACCGACATCGATCCGGAGCACACCGCCGACGAGCTGACCGAACAGGTGCAGAAGGCCATCGACGGCAAAGGGCTGATCCCGTGAGCACCAAGACCGACAACCGGGCCTCCGAGCGCAAGCTTGCGTTCGTGCTCATCGCGCCCGCGGTGATCCTGATGATCGCGGTGACCGCGTACCCGATCTGTTATGCCGTGTGGCTGAGTCTGCAGCGTTACAACCTGGCCGCCCCTGACGACACCGCTTTTGTCGGGTTCGCCAACTATCAGACCATCCTCACCGACCGGTACTGGTGGACGGCGTTCGCGGTGACGCTGGCGATCACGGTTGTCTCGGTGGCGATCGAGTTCGTTCTCGGTATGACACTGGCACTGGTCATGCACCGCACCATCTTCGGCAAGGGCGTGGTCCGTACCGCGGTGCTGATCCCGTACGGCATCGTGACCGTGGCGGCCTCCTACAGCTGGTACTACGCCTGGACGCCGGGCACCGGATACCTCGCCAACCTCCTGCCCGACGGCAGTGCCCCGTTGACCGAACAGTTGCCCTCGCTGGCCATCATCGTGCTGGCCGAGGTGTGGAAGACCACGCCGTTCATGGCGCTGCTGCTGCTGGCCGGGCTGGCCCTGGTGCCGCAGGATCTACTCAATGCCGCCGAGGTCGACGGGGCCGGCCCGTGGACGCGGTTGGTGAAAGTGATTCTGCCGCTGATCAAGCCGGCCATCCTGGTCGCGCTGCTGTTCCGCACCCTCGACGCGTTCCGGATCTTCGACAACATCTATGTGTTGACCGGGGGAGCCAACAGCACCGGGTCGGTGTCGATCCTGGGATATGACAACCTGTTCAAGGCGTTCAACCTCGGACTGGGTTCTGCCATCAGCGTGTTGATCTTCCTGTCGGTGGCCGTCATCGCGTTCGTCTTCATCAAGTTGTTCGGTGCGTCGGCGCCCGGCGCAGAGGTGGAGGGCCGATGAGCGCTCGCGCGAAGAGCAGAGGGCAGTGTTCATGAGCCGGCAGGTGGGTGCGCGACGCGCGACCGGGTGGACGGTCGTGAACATCCTGGTGGTGCTCTACGCGTTGATACCGGTGTTGTGGATTCTGTCGCTGTCGTTGAAGCCGACGTCGAGTGTCAAGGACGGCAAGCTGATTCCGTCGCAGATCACGTTCGACAACTACAAGGGCATCTTCACCGGGAACATCTTCACCTCGGCGTTGATCAACTCGATCGGCATCGGTCTGATCACCACGGTGATCGCCGTGACCATCGGCGGCATGGCCGCCTATGCGGTGGCGCGGCTGAACTTCCCCGGCAAGAAGTTGCTGGTGGGCGTGGCCCTGCTGATCGCGATGTTCCCGCAGATCTCTTTGGTGACACCGATTTTCAATCTGTGGCGCAGTATCGGCCTGTTCGACACTTGGCCCGGGCTGATCATTCCTTACATCACCTTCGCGCTACCGCTGGCGATTTACACACTCTCGGCGTTCTTCCGCGAGATCCCATGGGATCTGGAGAAGGCCGCCAAGATGGACGGGGCCACCCCGGCGCAGGCATTCCGCAAGGTGATCGCTCCGTTGGCGGCCCCGGGCATCGTCACCGCGGCCATCCTGGTGTTCATCTTCGCGTGGAACGACCTGCTTTTGGCGCTGTCGCTGACCGCGACCCAACGGGCGATCACCGCACCGGTGGCGATCGCGAACTTCACGGGTAGCTCCCAATTCGAGGAACCGACCGGCTCGATCGCGGCCGGCGCGATGGTTATCACCATCCCGATCATCATCTTTGTTCTCATCTTCCAGCGGCGCATCGTCGCTGGTCTGACATCCGGTGCGGTAAAGGGGTAATTGGATGGCCGAAATTGTGTTGGACCGGGTCACCAAGAGTTACCCCGATGGTGCGGGCGGTGCCAGGGAGGCTGTCAAAGAGTTCTCGATGACCATCGCTGACGGCGAGTTCATCATCCTGGTGGGGCCGTCGGGCTGCGGAAAGTCGACCACCCTGAACATGATCGCCGGGCTCGAAGACATCTCGTCGGGTGAGCTGCGTATCGGTGGTGATCGGGTCAACGAGAAGGCGCCCAAGGACCGCGACATCGCCATGGTGTTCCAGTCCTATGCGCTATACCCGCACATGACGGTGCGGCAAAACATCGCCTTCCCGCTGACCCTGGCCAAGCTCAAGAAGGACGAGATCGCAGCCAAGGTCGAGGAGACGGCCAAGATCCTGGACCTGACCGAACTGCTCGACCGCAGGCCGGCACAGTTGTCCGGCGGGCAGCGTCAGCGGGTGGCGATGGGCCGGGCAATCGTGCGCCGTCCCAAGGCATTCCTGATGGATGAACCGCTGAGCAATCTGGACGCCAAGCTGCGCGTGCAGATGCGCGCCGAGATCTCGCGGCTGCAGAGCCGGCTGGGTACCACCACGGTCTACGTCACCCACGATCAGACCGAGGCGATGACCCTGGGTGATCGGGTTGTGGTGTTGCTGGCCGGGGAGATCCAGCAGATCGGCACGCCCGACGAGCTGTACAACAACCCGGCGAACCTGTTCGTCGCCGGGTTCATCGGATCGCCGGCGATGAACTTCTTCCCGGCCACATTCACCGACGTCGGGGTGAGGCTGCCGTTCGGCGACGTCACCCTGACCCAGCAGGTGCATGACCTGTTGGAGCGTCAGCCCAAGCCGGACAACATCATCGTCGGGATCCGTCCCGAGCACCTGGAAGACGCGTCGCTGCTCGACGGGTACGCGCGGATCCGGGCACTGAGCTTCCCGGTGCGCGCCGACATCGTCGAGTCACTCGGTGCCGACAAGTACGTTCATTTCACCATCGAGGGTGCCGGCGCCGAGGCGGCGCAGCTGGCCGAGTTGGCTGCCGATTCGGGCGCCGGTGCCAATGAGTTCGTGGCCAGGGTGTCCGCCGAGTCCACGGCGGCGGGCGGTCAGCAGATCCAATTGGCTTTCGACACCTCGAAGTTGGCGATCTTCGACGCTGAAACCGGGGTGAACCTGACCCGCACCGAGCCGGCCGCCGAACCCGAGCCGGCCGCGGAACCTGAGCCGGCCGCGGAACCCGAGCCGGCCGAAGTGGCCGGAGAACCGACAGAAGAGTGATCGACGTCCTGGCCGCCGTTCGCGCCGCTGTGGGCGAGCACTTCAACGTGGCGGGAATCACCGCGGAGCCCGTCAGTGCCAGCGTCACCTTCCTGGGCACCGAGCGTATCGACGTCCTGCGGTTCGGACCGGATCTACGCGGCGGCGGTAGTGGGCAGGATCTGTATCACTATGTGACGCTGGGTTGTTCGCGTCACCCGATGTTCGACCCGACCGAGCTGGTCTCCGATCCGATCCACGGTCCCCGGGCCGAGGTGGTGCTGTCGCTGCGGGGGCCGACGCCGGGCGGGCTGGCTCGATCACTGGCCGTCCTGGCCGCTGCGCCCGCGGTGGAGGGGCTGGTCCTGGAGGCCGACGCGCTCATCGACCTGGAGACACCGTTGTTCGACTCCGGACCGTTCAGTGCATTCCTGTTGGGTGCCGGCGATATCGGCGACGTGGCCCTGCCCGATCCGTTGTCCGCCGTCACCGTGTTCACGGCCACCCCGATCACCGCGACCGAAGCGGCCTGGGTGCGTCTGAAGGGGGCGGATGCGATGCGGGAGGCCTGGCGGACCGACGGGGTGGACGTGCTCGATCCCACCCGGAGGGCAGCGAGCCCGAGCTAGAGCCAGTCGTTGTGGCGGAACGTGCGGTGCAGCGCGAAGCAAATGACGGCCATCGCCACCAGCACGGCGGGATAGCCCCAGGTCCACTGTAATTCGGGCATGTGCTCGAAGTTCATCCCGTAGATCCCGGCCATCGCGGTCGGCACCGCGGCGATCGCCACCCACGCCGAGATCTTGCGCATGTCCACGTTCTGCTGCATGGCGACCTTGCCGAGAGCGGCCTGCACCAGCGAGCTGAGCATCTCGTCGTAGCTCGTGACGCGATCGGAGGCCTGCACATTGTGGTCGTGCACGTCGCGCATGTACCTGCGCACCTCGACCGAGATCAGGTCGTTGTGGTCGGTGAGCAACCGCGCCAGCGCGAGGGTCAACGGCGCCACCGCACGGCGCATTTCGACGACCTCCCGCTTGAGCAGGTAGATGCATTCGATGTTGGTGTGCGTGCCGGGGGAGAAGATGTCCTCCTCCATGGAGTCGATGTCGGTCTCCATCAGATCGGTCACGTCGAGGTAGCTGTCCACCACGTGGTCGGCGATCGCGTGCATGACCGCGAACGGGCCGAGTTTGAGGATGGCAGGCGAGGATTCGAGCCGTTTACGCACGCCGGCCAGCCCGCCGTGTTCGCCGTGACGGACGGTCACGACGAAGTCCGGACCGACGAAGATCATGATCTCGCCGGTCTCGACGATTTCGCGCGCGAGTGCCACCGACTCGTGCTCGACATAGTTGATTGTCTTGAGCACCAGGAACAGGGTCTTGTCGTAGCGCTCGAGTTTGGGACGCTGGTGGGCATGCACGGCGTCCTCGACGGCCAGCTCGTGCAATCCGAAAACGTCTGCCACCGCCTGCATCTGGAATTGGTCGGGTTCGTGTAGCCCGATCCAGACGAACGCTTTCTGACCCGCTGCCTGTAATTCACGGACCTTGTTCAGCGCCGCGGCGTGGGTGTATTTGCCGGGTAATCGGTCGCCGCCGCAGTAGACACCGCAATCGACCATGGCCCGGGCGACCGGAACGTGGATCGACTTGGCGTCGGGGTCGGCGGGCCGGGTCCTTGCGGTCGAGCGCAGAGCCGGCGGCAAGGCGCGGAATGAGGGCATGATCTGCGACCTTCCTGCGCGGTGTGCAGCAACCTGATCGGCACACCGAATGCTACGCGCAGTTACTGTTAAGTAACGCTCACCAGCGGGGAACCCGACAATGTGAGAAATGGCATTGAAGTACCCTTGCGCCGTGTCGGAAAGTACAGTCGCCTCCTCGCCCGAGCGCTCGTCAGCGGAGCGCACCCCGCAAGTTGTCATCGAAGACGCCGAGATCTTCGATCACCATGAAGGCGGAAAGCTCTCGGTCGAGTTGAAGGAGCCGCTGGATACCCAGCGTGCGCTGTCGATCGCCTACACCCCTGGCGTCGCCCAGGTGAGCCGGGCGATCGCCACTGATCACACCCTCGCGGCCAAGTACACGTGGGCCAACCGCCTGGTCGTGGTGGTCAGCGACGGCACAGCGGTGCTGGGCCTCGGCGATATCGGCCCCGCGGCGTCGCTGCCGGTCATGGAGGGCAAGAGCGCGCTGTTCAAGTCCTTCGGTGGGCTGAACTCGATCCCCATCGTGCTCGACACCAAAGATCCCGACGAGATCGTCGAAACCCTGATCCGGCTGCGTCCGACGTTCGGCGCGGTGAACCTGGAGGACATCTCTGCTCCGCGCTGCTTCGAGATCGAGCGCCGCGTCATCGAGGCGCTGGACTGCCCGGTCATGCACGATGACCAGCACGGCACGGCGATCGTGGTGCTCGCCGCGCTGCTGGGCGCCACGAAGGTGCTCGAGCGTGACATCCATTCGTTGCGTGTGGTCATCTCGGGCGCCGGTGCCGCGGGTGTGGCATGCGCCAACATCCTGCTGAACAAGGGCATCACCGACGTCGTCGTCCTCGATTCGCAGGGCATCGTGCACTCCGGCCGCGACAACCTCAACAGCTTCAAGGCCGAGCTGGCCGGACGGACCAACCCGCGCAAACTCACCGGCGGAGTGGCCGAGGCGCTCGACGGTGCCGACGTCTTCCTCGGGGTGTCCGCAGGCGTCGTGCCCGAGGAGCTCATCGCGACGATGGCGCCCAACAGCATCGTCTTCGCGCTGTCGAACCCGGATCCGGAGATCCACCCCGACGCCGCCCGCAAGTATGCGGCGGTGGTGGCGACCGGGCGCAGCGACTTCCCGAACCAGATCAACAACGTGCTGGCCTTCCCCGGGGTGTTCCGCGGTGCGCTGGACGCTGGTGCCCGTCGGATCACCGAGAAGATGAAGGTGGCGGCTGCCGAGGCGATCTTCTCGGTGGTGGGTGACGATCTGGCGGTCGACCACATCGTGCCCAGCGCGCTGGACCCGCGGGTCGGTCCTGCGGTTGCGGCCGCGGTCGCGGCGGCGGTTGACCCCGAAGAGTCCTGAGTTCACGAATGCGCCGCATGCTGACGTCGGCGCTGCTGGTGCTGTTCGCGCTGGCGTCAGCGGGTTGTGGCCACTCGGCTCCCGCCGCGCTCACGGTCGGGGCTGGGCCGGCGCCCGAGTCGGCGCTGCTCGGTCATCTCTACGCGGCGGCGCTGCGCTATTACGGCGCCCCGGCGGCGGTGACCGAGACCGACGGCTCGCCGGGTGTGCTGGATTCCGGATCGGTGACGGTGCAACCAGGGTTCACCGGCCGGTTCCTGACCGAGCTCAATCCGGCGGCCACGGCGCGCTCAGATGAGCAGGTCTACCGCGATCTGGTGTCCGCGCTGCCCGAAGGTGTCGCGGCCGGTGACTACACCATGTCGGCGCAGGACAAGCCCGCGCTCGTGGTTACCGAGGCGACGGCAGAATCCTGGGGCGGGACGGATCTGAGCGCGTTGCGGCGGAACTGTGCCAAGGTCCGGCCGGGTGCGGTGGCCGGCGCCGAGATGCCGAAGACAGTGGGGTCCTGCGCCCTCCCCGAGGCCGGCAGTTTCCCTGATGGGAAAAGCCTGTTCGCGGCACTGCGCGCCGGGAAGACCAACGCGGCCTGGTCGACGACGGCCGATCCGGCCATCCCCTCAGACCTGACCGTGCTGGCCGACAAGACCGCATTGATCCGGGGTGAGAACGTGGTGCCGCTCTATCGCCGCAACACGCTCAACGAGCGGCAGATCCTGGCGCTCAACGAGATCGCCGGCGTGCTCGACACCGGGTCGTTGGCCGATATGCGCAGGCAGGTCACCGAAGGCAAAGACCCCGCTGCGGTGGCCGATGAGTTCCTCCAGGCGAACCCGCTGGGCCACTAGCGTCAGCTCGGCATGGCCTTTCCGACCGCCGAGGCGAACAGGCGCTGGTACCCGGCGCCGGTGATTCGCACGATGACGTCGAGGATCTTGGCATCGGGCCCGACGAGCACGCGCGCCTTGTTCTTGCGCACGGCTTCGAGGATGATCTTGGCCGCGCGCTGCGGGGTGGTGTTGGCCAGCTTCTTGTCGAAGGACTCGGCGAGCGCCTTCTGATCCAGCCCCTCGGCGGCGGTGGCATTGCGCGCGATGGCGGTCTTGATCCCGCCGGGGTGCACGCACGTCACCTTGACCGGATGCTTGGCCACGATCATTTCCTGACGCAGCGCCTCGGTGAAACCGCGGACCGCGAACTTGGCCGAGTTGTAGGCCGCCTGACCGGGCACCGAGAAGATGCCGAACAAGCTGGACACGTTGACGACATGCCCGTCGCCGGAGGCGATCAGGTGCGGCAGGAACGCCTTGGTGCCGTTGACGACGCCCCAGTAGTCGACGTCCATCACGCGCTCGATGTCCTTGAACGAGCTGACCTCGACGTCGCCGGTGAACGCGATACCGGCGTTGTTGTAGATCTGGTTGACCTTGCCGAAGTGCTCCTTGACCGCGTCGGCATACAGCAGGAAGGCCTCGCGTTCGGTGACGTCGAGCCGGTCGGTCTTCACCTCGGCGCCGATCGCCTTGAGGCGTTCCTCGGTGACCGCCAGACCCTCGGTGTCGACGTCACTGATCGCCAACTTGGCGCCGGAGCGGCCGAGTTCGATGGCCAACGCCTGTCCGATGCCTGATCCGGCGCCGGTCACGACGGCGACCTTTCCGGCGAAGCCCTCCATAGAACACTCCCTTGTGTCGTTCGACTTGCGTCGACATTACCCGGTACCCGCGGTCCCGTCTGTGTCGGCTGGCTTGATCGCTGTCACGAGGTGGGTCCCGACGTAGGGGCCGCCCCACCACATCCGCCAGCCTAGATTCCGTCGCTGCACATGCTGCCAGCCACGGGCGCGCAACCGCTCCGCATGGCGCCGGGTTTCCCAGATATCGGCGATGGCCAGCCGGCCGCCCGGGCGCAGCACCCTCGCAGCCTCATCGAGAGCACGTGATCGCCCCGCGCGATCGGGGATGTTGTGGATGGCCAGGCTGCTGACGATGACGTCGACGCTGGCATCGTCGAAAGGCAGGGCGGTCATGTCGCCGGTGTGCACCTCGACCCGGTCGGCGACGCCCTCGGCCGCGGCATTGGCCAGCGTCTGCTCCGGAGAATTGCCGGTCTGATCGGCGCGCCACAGATCGACGCCGAGCGCGCGTCCACGTGGCAGTCGTCTGGCCGCGGCATGCAGCACCGCGCCGCGGCCGCAGCCGAGGTCGAGAAGCGTCTCATCGCCGCGCAGGTCCTGGTCGTCGAGGATGTCGCGCCACACCGCGAACTTTCCGCGGCGCGTGGTGTGCACGAACAACGCCACCGTGGACGCCAGCAGCGCCGCGAAACCCCCTGTGAGCCAGGCGGTCCCGCGTCGACCGCGCCCGGCGTTGACGATCGCCGTGCTCAGCAGTCCGGTGAGTACGCCGCCGAAGATCGCGATCTGGGTGCGCGCGGACACCTTGTTGAAGTCGCCGTCGAATCCGTAGTCCGGGGAGTCCATGGGCTACGAGGCTGCCGCGGCCACCGCGGGCCGCCACACCTCGGCCAGCTCCTCCAGTGGGACTCCGAGGGCGTCGCTCAGGCCGATGATGGTGCCGAACGCCGGGGAGGGGAGGCGGCCGGTCTCGATCTTGCGCAGGGTCTCGGGGGAGATGCCTGCGGAGCGGGCGACATCGTCGAGAGTGCGGGCGCCGCGTGCGGTGCGCAATGCGGCACCGAGTCGGCGGCCTGCGGCGACTTGCTCGGGGCTCAGCGGAGTGCGGACCACGTCACCACGGTAGCGCCGGTATTTGTATACCGCTAGGGTTGGTATTTAAATACCGAAAAGGGGTCCGACATGATCGAGTTGAAGACTGCCGACGAGATCGAGCGCATGGGCGTCACCGGGCGCTTCGTGGCCGAGGTGCTCGCCGAGTTGAGCCGGCTCGCCGATGTCGGGGTGAACCTGCTCGACCTCGAACTCCACGCCCGTGACATGGTCGAGCACCGCGGTGCCGAGTCGTGTTACTGGGACTACGCCCCCTCATTCGGCCGTGGCCCTTTTCGCAATGTCATCTGCCTGTCGGTCAACGATGCTGTGCTGCACGGCCTTCCGCACGATTACCGGCTGTCCGACGGCGACGTGCTCACCATGGACTTCGCGGTGTCCATCGACGGTTGGGTCGCCGATGCGGCCCGCACCGTGATCGTCGGGACACCCGCGGCGGCCGACGTGCGGTTGGTGCGCGCCACCGAGGAGGCGCTGGCCGCCGGCACCGCCGCCGCGCGCCCAGGGAACCGGCTCGGCGACGTCTCGGCCGCCATCGGCGCCGTTGCCGCCGATTACGGATACCCGGTCAACCTCGAATTCGGTGGGCACGGACTGGGCCGGACCATGCACGAGGACCCGCATGTGCCGAATCGCGGTAAGCCCGGCCGCGGCATGAAGCTGCGGGCCGGCATGACGCTGGCGCTGGAACCGTGGTTCGCCGCCGGCACCGACCGCATCGTTTTCGACCGCGACGGCTGGACCATCCGATCCGCCGACGGTTCCCGTACCGCCCACACCGAGAACACCGTAGCGATCACCGACGCGGGCCCACTGGTACTGACGTGTTGAGCCTGCTGATCAGTGCTCGGGCCGCAGCAACAGGGTGGCGATGACACTGATCACCGCGGTGGCCACCAGATAGCCGCACGCCAGCCAGGGAGCCCCGCCGCCCGCGGCGATCAGGGCCGTGAGGATCAGTGGGGTGAGACCGGAGGCGTAGACGCCGGAGAGCTGATACACCGTGGACAACCCGGTGTAGCGGGTGCGCGTCGGGAACAACGAGGCGTAGAGCGTGCCCTGCGCGCCGTAGAACCAGGCGTGAATGACGCCGAACGCCAACAACATTCCCACCGCATAGGCCGTGATGCTGCCGGTGTTGAACAAAGCGAACGCGGGGAAGACGACGACGGCGTAGGCGGCGATACCCGACGCATAGACCGCCTTCGGGCTGAACCGGTCGGCAAGTAGGCCCGACACCGGCAGCAGCACCGCCATCAGCAGCGCCGCCGCGGTCACCACGATCAGCACCGGCACCTTGCCCAGATGCAGCGTGGTGGTGGCGTACGCGATGGTGAACACACCCCAGGTGTTGAACGCGGCGCCCTCGCCCCACCGCGACAGCAGGCCCAGCACGGTCGAGCGCAGCGCCGGGGGCCGGAAGATCTCCCGGATCGGCACCGATGACCGCTTGTCCTCGCGGCGCAATTCCTCGAACGCCGGCGTCTCGGCCACCCGGAACCGCACCACGACTCCGAAGATCACCAGCACGACACTGAACAGGAACGCGATCCGCCACCCGTAGGTCTGGAACTCCTCGGCCGACAGCCCCAGCTGCAGCAGCACGAACACCCCGGTGCCCAGGGCCAGGCCCAGCGCCAGCCCGACCTGCGGGATGCTGCCGAACAGCCCGCGACGATGCCGGGGGCTGTGTTCGACGGCCAGCAGCACCGCGCCCGCCCACTCGCCGCCGAGGGCGAATCCCTGCACCACGCGCAGCACCAGCAACAGGATCGGGGCGAGCACGCCGATCTGTGCCGCGGTGGGCAGCACACCCATCAGGGCGGTGGCCGCGCCCATCAACAGCATGGTCAGGGCCAGCGTGCGTTTGCGACCGATCCGGTCGCCGATGTGGCCGAACACGAAGCCGCCGATGGGCCGGACGACGAACCCGACTGCGAACGTGGCGAACGCCAGCATCGTGCCGACGAATGAGCTCTGGTCCGGGAAGAAGGTGTGGTTGAACACCAGACTCGCAGCAGTGGCGTACAGGAAGAAGTCGTACCACTCGATCGTCGTCCCGAGCACGCTGGCCAGGACCGCGGTGCGCACCGTGCTGCGGGTGGCGGGCGTCGTCGGGCTGGTCTGGGTGGGTACGGCGACGGGCGTCAGAGTCACCCTAGTTGTCTAGTCACCGCCCGACGCTGAGCCCACCGTTGCGCGCACCCTGATCGAAACCCGCGTCGAAATAAGCGAAATGGTCGCTACCAGCGTGCGGCAGCGACCATTTCGTTGATCTGGCGTCTAACCGAACGCCTCGTCGATGATCTCCTGCTGTTCGACGGCATGCACCTTCGACGACCCCGAGGACGGAGCCGACATCGCACGGCGCGAGATCCGCTTGATCGGGGTGAAGTAATCCGGCAGTACCTCGGGCAGCGTCAGGCCGAGTGACGGCCAGGCGCCTTGGTTGGCCGGCTCCTCCTGCACCCAGAACTTCTCAGTGGCGTTCGGGTAGCGGTCCAGCGTCTCGGCCAGCCGGCGCCGCGGAAGCGGGGCGAGCTGCTCGAGCCGCACGATCGCCACATCTTCGCGGTTGTCCTTGGCCTTGCGGGCGGCAAGATCGTAGTAGATCTTGCCGCTGCAGAGCACGATGCGACGGACCTTCTCGCGGTCGCCTTCACCGTCGGTGTAGGCGGGCTCCTCCAGTACCGAACGGAACTTGTTCTCGGTGAAGTCGCGGATATCGCTGACCGCGGCCTTGTTGCGCAGCATCGACTTCGGGGTGAAGACGATCAGCGGACGCTGGATGCCGTCCATGCCGTGCCGGCGCAACAGGTGGAAGTAGTTGGCCGGGGTCGACGGCACCGCAATGGTCATCGACCCTTCGGCCCACAACTGCAGGAAGCGCTCGATGCGGCCCGAGGTGTGGTCGGGACCCTGTCCTTCGTGACCGTGCGGCAGCAGCAGCACGACGTCGGAAAGCTGGCCCCACTTGGCCTCGCCGGAGGAGATGAACTCGTCGATGATCGACTGTGCGCCGTTGACGAAGTCGCCGAACTGCGCCTCCCACAACACCATTGCGTCGGGATTGCCCACCGAGTAGCCGTACTCGAAGCCCACTGCGGCGTATTCGGACAGCGCCGAGTTGTAGACCAGGAACTTGCCGCCGGTAGGGGTGCCGTCGGTGTTGGTGGCCAGTAGCTGCAGCGGGGTGAACTCTTCGCCGGTCTTGCGGTCGACGATCACGGAATGCCGTTGGGTGAAGGTGCCGCGCTGGGTGTCCTGGCCGGACAGTCGGACCAGTTTGCCCTCCGAGATCAGCGAACCGAGCGCGAGCAACTCGGCGAATGCCCAGTCGACCTTGCCCTCGTAGGCCATCTCGCGGCGCTTCTCCAGCACCGGCTTGACGCGCGGATGCACGGTGAATCCGTCCGGCAGGGCCAGATGCGCGTCGCCGATGCGGGCGAGCAGCGACTTGTCCACCGCGGTCGCGAGGCGCTGCGGGATCTGCTGGTCGGCCTCGACCGATTCGCTGGGCTCGGCGGCGTGCTTCTCCAACTCGCGGACCTCGTTGAACACCCGCTCCAGCTGACCCTGGTAGTCGCGCAGGGCGTCCTCGGCCTCTTTCATCGAGATGTCGCCGCGGCCGATCAGAGATTCGGTGTAGGCCTTGCGGGAGCCGCGCTTGGTGTCGATGACGTCGTACATGTACGGCTGGGTCATCGACGGATCGTCGCCCTCGTTGTGTCCGCGGCGGCGGTAGCACAGCATGTCGATGATGACGTCCTTCTTGAACGCCTGTCGGAAGTCCACTGCCAACCGTGCCACCCAGGCACAGGCCTCCGGGTCGTCGCCGTTGACGTGGAAGATCGGTGCGCCGATCATCTTGGCGACGTCGGTGCAGTACTCGCTGGAGCGTGAATCCGTTGGCGCCGTGGTGAACCCGATCTGGTTGTTGACCACGATGTGGATCGTGCCGCCGGTCCGGTAACCGTTGAGCAGCGCCAGGTTCAGGGTTTCGGCGACGACGCCCTGTCCGGCGAACGCAGCATCGCCGTGCAGCATCAGCGGGACTACCGGGTACTCGCCGGAGCCGTCGGCATCGCGGCCGGGGTCCAGCAGATCCTGCTTGGCCCGGACGAGGCCTTCGAGCACCGGGTCGACGGCTTCCAGGTGCGAGGGGTTGGCGGTCAGTGACACCTGGATGTCGTTCTCGCCGAACATCTGGATGTAGTTGCCGGATGCGCCGAGGTGGTACTTCACGTCGCCGGAGCCGTGGGCTTGGCTCGGGTTGAGGTTGCCCTCGAACTCGGTGAAGATCTGGCTGTACGGCTTGCCGACGATGTTGGCCAGCACGTTGAGCCGGCCGCGGTGCGGCATGCCGATGACGACCTCGTCGAGCGCGTGCTCGGCGCACTGGTCGATCACGGCGTCCATCATCGGGATGACGGTCTCCGCGCCTTCCAGCGAGAAGCGCTTCTGCCCGACGTATTTGGTCTGCAGGAACGTCTCGAACGCCTCGGCGGCGTTGAGCTTGCTCAGGATGTACTTCTGCTCCGCGACGGTCGGTTTGTCGTGCTTGACCTCGACGCGTTCCTGGATCCAGCGCTGCTGCTCGGGTTCGAGGATGTGGGTGTACTCGACACCGACGTGGCGGCAGTAGGCATCGCGCAGCACCGACAGCACGTCGCGCAACTTCTTGTACTGCTTGCCGGCGAACCCGTCGACCTTGAACTCGCGGTCCAGGTCCCACAGGGTCAGCCCGTGGGTGTTGACGTCGAGGTCGGGGTGGCTGCGGAAGCGGGTGTTGTCCAGCCGCAGCGGGTCGATGTCGGCCATCAGGTGGCCACGGTTGCGGTAGGCCGCGATCAGCTCGATGACGCGGGCGTTCTTGTGCTCGATGGAGTCCGGGTTGTCGACGCGCCAGCGCACCGGCTCATACGGGATGCCGAGTTCGCGGAAGATCTCGTCGAAGAACTCGTCGTCCAGCAGCAACTGGTGGATGGTGCGCAGGAAGTCACCCGACTCCGCGCCCTGGATGATGCGGTGGTCATAGGTCGAGGTCAGGGTGATCAGCTTGCCGATGCCCAGGTCGGCGATGCGTTCCTCACTGGCGCCCTGGAACTCGGCCGGGTACTCCATGGCGCCGGCGCCGATGATCGCGCCTTGGCCCTGCATGAGCCGCGGCACCGAGTGCACGGTGCCGATCGTGCCCGGGTTGGTCAGCGAGATGGTCACGCCGGAGAAGTCCTCGGCGGTCAGCTTGCCGTCGCGGGCGCGGCGCACGATGTCCTCGTAGGCCGCGATGAACTGGCCGAAATGCATTGTTTCGCAACGTTTGATCGCAGCCACGACCAGTGAGCGGTTGCCGTCTTTTCCGGGTAGGTCGATGGCCAGACCCAGGTTGGTGTGGCCCGGTGTGACTGCGGCGGGCTTGCCGTTGACCTCGGCGAAGTACCGGTTCATGTTCGGGAACTTCTTGACCGCCTGCACGATCGCGTAGCCGAGCAGGTGGGTGAAGCTCACCTTGCCGCCGCGGGTGCGCTTGAGGTGGTTGTTGATGACGACGCGGTTGTCGATCATCAGCTTGGCCGGGATGGCCCGCACGCTCGTCGCGGTGGGCACGTCCAGCGAGGCGTTCATGTTCTTGACGACGGCCGCCGCGGCGCCGCGCAGTACCTGCGACTCGTCGCCTTCGGCAGGTGTGGGGCCCGATTTCGCCGGCTTGGCCGGTGCGGCCGGTGCGGCCGGTGCAGCCTTGGCGGGCGCAGCCGCCGGTGCGGGCGCCGCAGGCGGTGTGGGCGCCGCAGGCGGGGCGGGAGTTGCTGGCGGTGCGGCGGCAGGCGCTGCCGGTGCGGTCGCCTGACCGTTGGCGACGGTGTTGTCGGTGGTGGGCTCAGGGGAGTAGTCGACCAGAAATTCGTGCCAACTCGGATCCACCGAAGAGGGATCCTCGCGGAACTTGCGATACATCTCCTCGACCAACCACTCGTTCTGCCCGAATGGTGAAGGTGAACTGCTCACGGCAGACACTCGCCTCGATTCTTGTGTCCGGCTCGCCGTCACAAGGAGGCTTGCCGCTTGTGTTCTTCTGTAGGCGGTCGACCCCGCTGGACCGCCGCATAAAGGCTATCGCCTTTCAGCGCCACCTGAGGTCACCATGGGCCTAGGGGTTAGCGGACGGCAGCACATGCAACGTTGCGGGCCACCGCGGCGGGGGCGCGCCGAACGCCTGGCGGGCGTTGGCAACGATCTTCTTACCCATCAGCCGGTTGCCGACCCCGCCGATGACAGCGCCGATGCCCACCGGCAGCATCTTGCCGAAAGCCATCGCACCGCGCTTGAGCGTATACCGCTTGACGAAGTACTTGACCAGCCGGGAGTTGAGCTGCGAGACCGCGGGCAACGGCAGCGTTGCTGCGCCGTCGGACAGCCACGCACCGCTGGTCCGCCCGCTGCCCAGCAAGTCGGCGATGGCGTGCTTGCTGTCCTCGCCGACGAGGACCGAAAGCACCAGCGCACGGCGCCGTTCGCGGTGCTCGGCGGGGATGCCGTGCACCTCGGCGACCGCGAGCACGAACACCGATGTGGCCTCCAGGAACACCACCGTCTCGCCGGCCACGGCCGACAGTGCGGCCAGGGTTCCGATGCCCGGGAACGCGGCGGCCGAACCGACGGCGGCGCCGCTGGCCATCACCGCAGCCAGATAGTGCTTCTCCAGTCGGGTGACGATCTCGGCCGGGGTGGCATCGGGTTGGTGGCTGCGCAACCGGTCCACGTAGGCCTTGACGGCGGGGGCCTGAACGCGCGAGCTGCGTTCGATCAGTTGGGACAGCACCTTGGCCGCCGCACTCGGGTCTTCGGTCTCCTCGACCTTCGCCGGTAGTTGCGACTTCGACCGCGCAAACACTTCGGGGCCTCCCAGTTGTGAACCCATCGTTGGTTGCCAGGCTAACCCGTGGCCTGACGCAGGGAGAACGAACGACGACAGGCTGCCGGTGCCCGAGGGTGACGGCTGTCACGGGAACAAAAAACCGAGATGCGGGGCTGTTCAGCTTCATGGCATCATCGCCCGACGTGGACCAGACGACATCGGTAGCTGCGCACAGTCGGATGCCGGGCCGGATCCGGATGATTCTCGTCCTTGGCGCCCTGGTGGCGCTGGGCCCGCTCACCATCGACATGTACCTGCCGGCGTTGCCGCGGATCGCCGAGGAGCTCTCGGTCTCCTCCTCGGTGTCGCAGTTGACACTCACCGGAACTCTGGCCGGTCTGGCCCTGGGGCAGCTGATCGTCGGCCCGTTGTCGGATTCGCTGGGACGCCGGCGCCCGTTGATGGCGGGCATCGTGCTGCACATGGTGGCCTCGGTGCTGTGTGTGCTGGCGCCCGACATCGTGACGCTCGGGGTGGCTCGCGGTCTGCAGGGCATGGGTGCGGCGGCGGCCTCGGTGGTGGCCATCGCCGTGGTCGGTGATCTGTTCAGCGGCACGGTGGCGGCCACGGTGATGTCGCGGTTGATGCTGGTGCTCGGGGTCGCCCCGGTGTTGGCCCCGTCGCTGGGGGCGGCCGTGTTGTTGCACGGGTCCTGGCACTGGGTCTTCGTCGCACTGGTGGTGGTGGCCGGAGGTCTGTTGGCGATGGCGGCGCTCGCCCTACCCGAGACGTTGCCGGTTTCGCACCGCCGCCCACTGGCGGTGCGTGGAATCGTCGGCACCTACGCCGAGCTTCTGCGTGACGCGCGATTCGTCATTCTCGTTCTGGTCGCCGCTCTGGGCATGTCCGGACTGTTTGCCTACATCTCGGCGGCGCCGTTCGTCCTGCAGGGCGACTACGGCCTGGACCAGCAGGCATTCGCGCTGGTGTTCGCGGCGGGCGCGGTCGCGCTGATCGGCTCCACCCAGTTCAACGTCGTACTGCTACGCCGGTTCTCGCCACAGGCCATCACGGTGGCGGCACTGGGCTGGTCGACCCTTGCCGGGGTGGTGTTCGTCGTGCTGACCGTCGCGCACGTGGGCGGGCTGGCCGCGTTCGTCGTTCCCGTGCTGGCGATCCTGGCCGGGATGGGTCTGGTGCTCCCCAATGCCCCGGCGGTGGCGCTGTCGCGGCATCCCGACGCTGCCGGGACGGCCGCCGCGCTGCTGGGCGCGGCGCAGTTCGGCCTCGGTGCCGCGGTGGCACCCGCGATCGGGGCGCTGGGCAATGGTGCGTTGGCGCTGTCGTGGGTGATGACGGCGGGAATGGCGATCGCCTTGGTGGCGCTGCTGGTGGTCGGTCTGCGTAACGGCGACGACGACCTCGGCGAATACTCAGGCGACTCACTCGACGTAGCTCCAGGGGCGGTTGTCGAACCGGCCTGACCCGCTCCCGGGTAGCGTCGGCTGCGCCCACCAACAACCCAACAAAGGTCGGACCCAGGCCCAACCCACCACATTCGACATGTCTCCAGCGCTGAACGCCCGCACCCCGAGCCCGCAGGGCAGTGTGCCCGCGCGTCCGGAGAATCCGTGGAACGCGCTGTGGGCCATGATGGTCGGCTTCTTCATGATCCTGGTCGACGCGACGATCGTCGCGGTCGCCAACCCGACGATCATGGAGCAGCTCGGCGCCGACTACGACGGCGTCATCTGGGTCACCAGCGCGTACCTGCTCGCCTATGCAGTGCCGCTGCTCGTCGCGGGACGGCTGGGCGATGTGTACGGGCCCAAGAACCTCTATCTGGCCGGCCTGGCGGTGTTCACGGCCGCCTCGCCGTGGTGCGGTCTGGCCGGCAGCCTCGGGATGCTGATCGCGGCCCGCGTGGTGCAGGGCATCGGGGCGGCCCTGCTGACCCCGCAGACTCTGTCGACGATCACCCGCATCTTCCCGCCGGAGCGGCGCGGCGTGGCGATGAGCGTGTGGGGTGCGACCGCCGGGGTGGCCACCCTGGTCGGACCGCTGGCCGGCGGCGTCCTGGTCGGTGGGCTGGGCTGGCAGTGGATCTTCTTCGTCAACGTGCCGATCGGGATCCTCGGCCTCGCCCTCGCGGTCTGGCTGGTGCCGGTGCTGCCCACCCAACTCCACCGGTTCGACGTCCTCGGCGTGGTGCTGTCCGGCGTCGGCATGTTCCTGATCGTGTTCGCGCTGCAGGAGGGCCAGTCGCGGGACTGGGCACCGTGGGTGTGGGCCACCGGAGCGGTCGGTATCGCGGTGATGGTGGCGTTCGTGTGCTGGCAGGCGGTCAACACGAGCGAGCCGTTGATCCCGTTACGGATCTTCCAGGATCGCGACTTCAGCCTGGCGAATGTCGGCGTCGCGACGGTCGGGTTCGCGGTGACGGCGATGATCCTGCCGTTGATGTTCTACGCGCAGACCGTGTGCGGGCTGTCGCCGATCCGTTCGGCGTTGTTGACCGCTCCGACCGCGATCGCCAGCGGCGTGTTGGCGCCGGTCGTGGGCCGCATCGTCGACCGGGCACATCCGACACCGGTGATCGGGTTCGGTTTCTCGGCGATCGCGATCGGGCTGACCTGGCTGGCGTTCGAGATGACGCCGACGACGCCGATCTGGCGGCTGCTGCTGCCGCAGTTGGTCATGGGCATCGGCATGGCGTTCATCTGGTCTCCGTTGGCGGCCACCGCGACGCGCAACCTGCCGCAGGACCTGGCCGGCGCCGGATCCGGTGTGTACAACGCGACGCGCCAGGTCGGGTCGGTGCTCGGCAGCGCCGGGATCGCGGCGTACATGACGCAGCGGATCGGCGCGGAACTGCCGGGTGCGGCAAGTGCTGCGCCTCGTGGTGAGGGTGCAGTGGCCGAGTTGCCGGAGTTCCTGCACGAGCCGTTCGCCGCGGCGATGTCGCAGTCCATGCTGCTGCCTGCGTTCGTTGCGCTGTTCGGTGTGGTGGCGGCGTTGTTCCTGCTCGGGTTCGGCGCCGAGCCCACGGTCGCGCCGAGCCCGGAGCCCTATCTCGACCCCCGCGACGACGATGACGACGACTATGTCGAGTTCACCGTGAGCCATGACCGCGTCGACGGTGACGGCGACGATGCGGTGACCGATTCGTTCCGGTTGCTGCCGCTGGCTGAGGACCCCGAGATGTGGGAGAACATCTACGCCGAGTTCATGGCCGAGCGGGACGAGTGAACAGCACAGCGCGATTGAGGTAGCCGCCCGGATCGAATGCGGCTTTGACGGTGCGCATGGCCGCGATGTCGGCGTCGGTGCGAGACATCGCCACGTAATCGCGCTTGCGTGAACCCACGCCGTGTTCGGAGCTGACGTTGCCCCCGTGCTCGGCGATCAGCGTCATCATCGCGGCGTACAGTCCCGGCTCGGCGTCGGTGGAGCAGCGCAGCACGTTCAGGTGCAGGTTGCCCTCACCGATGTGGCCGAACAGCACCGGAATGGCGTCGGGTGCATGGCCGGCGATCAATTCGGTGGCTGCATCGGCGAAGCCGCGGATCGCCGACAACGGTAGGGAGACGTCGAATTTCAGTGGCGGGCCGAACAATCCGAGCACCTCGGCCACTGATTCGCGCACCTGCCACAGGCGCTGCTGGGCAACCGTGTCGACGCCGACAGCGGGTTCGCCGCAGATGGCGGCGCCTTCCAGCGCGTCGGCCAGGCGTTCGGTCTGGTCGCTGTCTGCGGCCAATTCGATCAGCAACTGCCAGGCGCCCTCGACCGGGGCGGCCACGCCCAGGCGCTCGGCGGTCAGCGCACTGGCCCGGGCGTCGATCAGTTCCAGGGCGGCGATGCCGTCGAGGTCGCGGAAGATGCGCCCGGCGTCGACCAGTGTGTCCAGGTCGGCGAATCCGCAGATCGCGGTGACGCGGTGGGTGGGGGTGGGGTGCAGTCGCAGGTCCAGGGCGGTGATCACCCCGAGGGTGCCTTCGGCGCCGACGAACAGTGCGGCCAGGTCGTAGCCGGTGTTGTCGCGGCGCACGTGGCTGTGCCGGTGGATCACCGACCCGTCGGGCAGCGCGATGTCCAGCCCCATCACCTGCTCGCCCATGTTGCCGTAACGGACGGTGCGCAGGCCGCCGGCATTGGTGGAGGCCATGCCCCCCACCGTCGCCGATTCGCGTGCGGCCAGGTCGACGCCGAACACGAGTCCGGCCGCCGCGGCGGCTCGCTGCACTGCGGCCAGCGGTGTCCCGGCGCCGACGCTGACCCGCCGCTCGACGGTGTCGACTGCGTCGATCTCGGTGAGCCGCTCGGTCGACAGGAGGACGTCGTCGTTCTCCGGCACCGTCCCGGCCACCAGCGAGGTGCGGCCGCCCTGCACCGTGACACACGCTCCCGCGTCGCGGCAGGCGCGCAGCACCGCGGCCACTTCGTCGGCCGTGCCGGGTCGGACCAGAGCCGCAGCCTGTCCGCGGTAACGCCCCGTGTGGTCGACACAGCGGCCGTCCAGCACGTCGGGATCGGTGGTGACATAGCCGGAACCGACGATTCCGGCAAGCGTTTCGGTAAGCGTTTCAGTCACGGGTCGGGTGTATCACAGGCTCAGACCGTCGTAATCGGTCAGGGCGAGGAACGCGCCGAGTGCGATCAGGCTGTCCGGCTGTCCGGGCAGATAGTCGGTGAGCTGCGGTGAGCGCACGATATAGGCGACGTACTTGGCCCGGCTGATCGCCACGTTGAGGCGGTTGCGGTTCAACAGGAATCCGATTCCGCGGGGCACGTCGGCGGCCGAGGACGCCGTCATCGACACGAACACCACGGGCGCCTGCCTGCCCTGGAACTTGTCCACGGTGCCTGCCTGCACGTCGGTCAGACCCGCTGCGTCGAGTGCCCGACGCACCGTCGTCACCTGCGCGTTGTAGGGGGTGACCACCAGGATGTGGTCCTGCCCCAGCGGTGTGCTGCCGTACTCGTCGGTCCAGGTGGTGCCCAGCAGGCCGGTGATGGCCGTGACGATCGCCCCGGCCTCTTCCGGACTGTCGGTCGAGTTGCCCAGATGCGGCACTTCGAGCACGCGCACGCCGGGTGCGACATCGTCGAGTTTGCGTGCCGCGCTGACCTTTTCGTGCGAGCGCAGCCGGCCGTCATAGGACAGTCGCGACACCGGCCCGCATACCGCCGGATGCATCCGGAACGAATGATCCAGGAAGTAACCGCGTTCGGCCGGCAGTGTGTGTGCTCCCTCGACCAGCCAGCCCAGCGCGGAATCGTCGACCGGTGCCGGATGGGTGCCCTGACAGACCTGGGGGAGCTGTTGCGGGTCGCCCAGTAGCAGCAGATTGCGCGCGGCCGGCGCCACAGCGATGGTGTTGGCGAGATTGAACTGGCCGGCTTCCTCGAGCACCAGTAGATCGAGGCACTGCCGCGGCACTCGCGTCTCATTTGCGAAATCCCATGCGGTACCACCGATCACGCAGCCGGGATGGTCGGCGATGAACGCGGGATAGTGGTTTTCGCCTATCGCGGTCCACCGCGGGTCGGCGACCTTGCGCTTCTTGGCGACCTGGACCGCGTCCACTCCGGCGTCGAGCACCTGCTCCAGCAGATGCTCGATCACCGCATGGGACTGCGCGACGATGCCGATGCGCCAACGGTTTTCGTTGACCAGCCGGGCGATGATCTGCGCCGAGGTATGGGTCTTGCCGGTGCCGGGCGGTCCGTGCACCGCGATGTAGGAGCAATCCAGATCCAGCAGGGCCGCCGTAATATCGGCTGCGGTCTCACCGGTGCGGGGCAGCGTCCGGCCGCTGACGGTGCGTGGCGGGCGACGCAGCAGGATGTCGGTCACCGCGTCGGCGGGCAGGTTCGGCAGACCCGCGGCGACGGTGGTGGCGGTGCTGTCGATGGATGCCTGCAGGGGGCGGGTGTTGACTGGTGGCCCGGGGGTCAGTGCGAACGGCACCTGGGCGAAGGTGTCGCCGTCCTTGGGTTGGCGTTCGGTGATCAGCACCTCGGTGGGTGCCTCCGGGTTGTCGCAGCCGACGACGGTCGCGCTGCCGAAGCCGCGCCGGTCCGGGTCGTCGGACAGGCCGGCCGGTGCCGGCGGGGTGTACAGCGCGTACACCTCGGTGCTCAGTTCGCCGGCGTCGATGGCGCCGGTCAGCAGGACCTGCCGTTGCGGTTTGCGGGCACGCGGCGGGGTGTGCCAGTCGGTGACGACCTGCGCCTGTTCCGCAACGAAAACACCTGTGCTGTCGGCCCATTCGTCGACCGGATTGTTGAGCCGGTCGAAATGGCCCCACCAGAACGGCTTGTCCTCACGCTTGTGGAAACCGCGGGCCGCGGCGACGAGCGCCACCGCCTGCTGCTCAGCTGTTCGTGGTTGGACTCCGTCGCCGGCGAACTTGAGCAGCTTGCGATCGGTGGCGTCGGCCTTCTCGATCGGTGCGCCGTCGCGTACCGGTTGGGGGCCGCGCGGCGGGACGCCGGCTTCGAACGCCCGGGTGATCAGCCAGTCCCGCAGCCGGTGCGTGGAATGGCAGTCGTAGCGGTTGTACTCCTCGATCTCCTTGAGCACGGTGGCCGCCTCGTCGTGCTCACCGGCCTCGCGCAGCGTGCAGTAGCGCGCATACTCGGTGATCGAATCGGTGGCCTTGGTGACTTCACCGTCGCGCAGTTCGGTCCCCATGTACAACGGCTCCAGCGACTTGATGCTGTAGTTCTCGGTGCCGACCCGAATGCTCTTGCGTACCAACGGAAGAAGGTCGACGAGGATGCCGTTGCGCAGCAGGTCGTCCACATCGTTCTCGCCGACCCCGTAGCGGCCGGCGAGCCGCAGCAGGGTGCTGCGCTCATACGGCGCGTAGTGGTAGATGTGCATCTTGGGAAAACGCTTGCGGCGCTTGCGGACCAGATCCAGGAAATCGATGAGCACCTGACGTTCACTGGCCCGGTCATGGGCCCAGAACGGCTGAAAATTGCCCTCCGCCCCGAGGACACCCCACAGATATTCCAGACCCCACTCGTGCCCGTTGACGGTCCACAAAGGGTCGCCCTCGTAGTCGAAGAACAGGTCTCCCTTGTCCGGATCCGGCAGCAGCATCAGCGGTTGTTGATCGACGACTTCATACGGCGGCTTGGCTTCCACCCGCGGCGCCACCTGCAACCGGGCCTGACCGGTCAGTGTCGTCACCATGCGCTGGGCCAGCCCGGGTACCGCGCCGGTATGGCCGGCCAGCTGATGGGTGGTGGTGATGCCGGCATCGATGAGCCGGGCGCGCTGGTTCGCCCGCATTCCGGCGACCAGGAAGAGGTCATCGGTGGTGCGAATCTGCTGCTCGCATTCCGGGCAGCCGAAACACGCCCGCACACTTTCGTCGGACCAGGACACGGCGCTACCGGCGGCGAGATGCCCGTCGAGCAGTGCCTGCAGCGCGCCGCGCCGCGGCCGGTACACCGCCAGGAGCTCGTCGACGCGGTAGCTGGACACCGCGCCGTCGCCGAGGACCAGATCGACCTCGTCGGCTACCGGGACTCCGGCGCGGGCCAGCACGTCAGCGTAGGCGGCGAGCTGCAGCAGCGCCTCGACCTTCACCGACCGGGACAGTTTGGTATCCCGCAGCCGGTACCGGGCGCCGTCCCAGATCAGGAAGTCGGCGAATCCGGCGAAGCGGCCGTCGAACATCGCCGCCTGGTAGATCACCGGATCCCGACGTTGTGCCGCGTCGAGGGTGGCCGCGGCCGCCGATGTCAGCCCGGCCACCGTGTAGGCGGGCCGGCCGATTACCGTCACCCCAGACGGTGATGCGTCAGCTCGTAGCTGTTCGAGGTGGCGCTGCTCGTGCTCGTCGCCGAGTTCTGCTGTGCGGGCAAGCAATTCGTCATCAGATGACACCGCGGGGCCTCGACCCAGCCGCGCGTCGAACGAGCGCAGCAGGGCATATTCACAGCGGGCGGCCGCAGCCAGGTCCGACGCGCTGTAGATGACCGTCGGCCCCGACGCGCCTTCGTCGGTGACGAACACGGTGCCACTGTAGGTCAGCGCCCCGACACTTCTCGCCAAGAAGGCGCTAGCCCACGTTGCCCATCAACTCCACGCCGCCGCCGTTCCAGCGGAACTTCACCGTGCTGGCCAGCCCGTGGAGTCCGCCGGAGTACTGCAGGGCCACGGTGTCACCGGTGCTGCCCGTCTTGTCGATGCCGTTGAAGCCGTAGGTGTCGGGCACGCCCGTGGGGATGAACTTGCCGAGGTGGAACAACACGGCGCGGGTGTTGGGGTGTTCGGAGTTGGTGTTGGCCCGGACGATCACCGCCGACAGCTGCGCGCACTCGTTGTAGTTGCCCGCCAGCGGTTCGGGGCTCCAGGCCTGATTGCTGCGGGGGTCGCGGGGCAATTCGGAGACGGCCTTGGCGATCTCGGGGGCGGCCAGGTTCACCGCGCACGGGTCGGCCGCCGGTGGTGCCGTCGTGGGGGCGGCCTTCGCGGCAGGTTTCGATGCCTGGACCGGCGCTGGATTGACGCTGGCCTCGGGGGTTTTCGAGACCGTGGAATCGCCCGATCCGCACCCTGCGAGCGTGAGCACGGCCGTCAAGACGACCCCGGGAGCCATCGCGAACACTGCGACCCGTTTCACAGTTGGGCAACCTACCGCGACCCCGCGGCGGGTTTGTGCAGGCGCGCGGCCGGGATTCCCGTCGATTGGCACTAGACTTCTGAACCGATGAGCTCGCCAGAACCGGATTCGGGGGATACCGCCCCAACGTTTGCCGACCTGCAGATTGACCCTGCGGTGTTGAAGGCAGTCACTGATGTCGGCTACGAGTCGCCTTCGGCGATCCAGGCCGCGACCATTCCGGCGATGCTGGCCGGCTCCGACGTGGTCGGCCTGGCTCAGACCGGTACCGGCAAGACCGCGGCTTTCGCCATCCCGATCCTGTCCAAGATCGACACGTCGAGCAAGGCCACCCAGGCACTGGTACTGGCCCCGACTCGTGAGTTGGCATTGCAGGTAGCGGAGGCATTCGGCCGGTACGGCGCGCATCTGCCCGCGGTCAACGTGCTGCCCATCTACGGCGGCGCGTCCTACACCGTGCAGCTGTCCGGGTTGCGGCGCGGTGCGCAGGTGGTGGTGGGTACCCCGGGCCGCGTGATCGACCACCTCGAGCGCGGCACCCTGGATCTGTCGAACCTGGACTACCTGGTGCTCGACGAGGCCGACGAGATGCTCACCATGGGCTTCGCCGAAGAGGTCGAGCGGATCCTCGCCGACACTCCGGAGTACAAGCAGGTGGCGCTGTTCTCGGCCACCATGCCGCCGGCCATCCGGAAGATCACCACCAAATACCTGCACAATCCGGTCGAGGTCACGGTCAAGGCCAAGACCGCCACCGCCGAGAACATCACGCAGCGGTTCATCCAGGTGGCCGGTGCGCGCAAGCTGGACGCGCTGACGCGGGTGCTCGAGGTCGAAGAGGGCGACGCGATGATCGTGTTCGTCCGCACCAAGCAGGCCACCGAGGAGGTCGCCGAGCGGCTCAAGGCCCGCGGTTTCGCGGCTGCGGCCATCAACGGCGATATCAACCAGGCCCAGCGCGAGCGCACGATCGCCGCGCTCAAGGACGGCACGATCGACATCCTGGTCGCCACCGATGTCGCTGCCCGCGGCCTGGACGTCGAACGGATCTCGCATGTCGTCAACTACGACATCCCGCACGACACCGAGTCCTATGTGCACCGCATCGGCCGCACCGGCCGGGCCGGCCGTTCCGGACATGCACTGCTTTTCGTCACCCCGCGTGAGCGCCACCTGCTCAAGTCGATCGAGAAGCACACCCGGTCGAAGGTCATCGAGGCCGAGCTGCCCAGCGTCGACGATGTCAACGCGCAGCGGGTGGCCAAGTTCCGTGACTCGATCACCGACTCGCTCAACGCCGACGGGCTGGAGTTGTTTCGCCGGATCATCGAGGACTTCGAGCGCGAGAACGACGTGCCGATGGTCGATATCGCCGCGGCGCTCGCGTTGCAATCGCGCAACGGCGAACAGTTCCTGATGACCGAGCCGCCGCCGGAGAAGCGCAAAGAGCGGGATCGCGACCGGGATGATCGGCCCCCGCGCAAGGAGCGTCCGCGACCCGAAGGCCTGGCGACGTACCGGATCTCGGTGGGCAAGCGGCACAAGGTCGGGCCGGGCCACATCGTGGGCGCTATTGCCAACGAGGGCGGTCTGCACCGCAACGAGTTCGGTCACATCACCATCCGCGGCGACTACTCGCTGGTCGAGCTGCCCGAGAAGTTGCCCAGCAAGACGCTCAAAGCGCTGGAGAACACTCGCATCTCGGGCATGCTGATCAATCTGGAGCCGGAGCACGTCGAACGCGCCGACCGTGGGCCGCGGCGTGAGTACAAGGGCCGTCCTGATCACCGCGACCGCTCGGGGAAGCCGCACCGGAAGACCAAGTGACGGTCTCCGGAAGCGTGAAGGAGCCGTCGGATCAGGGTGGCCTCGAGTCGGTAGACGCGGTGGCCTCCGGGGGTCCGGGGTCCTCGCGGGTCGCGTCACTGACCGGGATCCGCGCGGTGGCCGCCATTCTGGTGGTGCTGACCCACGCGGCCTACACGACCGGCAAGTACGGGCAGGGCTATCTCGGGCTGGTGTATTCGCGGGCCGAGATAGGTGTGCCGATCTTCTTCGTGCTCAGCGGTTTTCTGTTGTTCCGGCCCTGGGTCGCCGCGGCGAGCCGCGAATCAGATCCAGCCGCGGCCACCGCCGCCACACCGCCGTCCGTCCGCCGTTACGCATGGCACCGGGTCCGGCGGATCATGCCGGCTTATGTGGTGACGGTGCTGATCGCCTACCTGCTGTACCACTTTCGCACCGCGGGCCCGAACCCTGGCCACACCTGGATGGGCCTGTTCCGCAATCTGACGCTGTCCCAGATCTACACGGACAACTATCTGTTCGCCTATCTGCATCAGGGGCTGACCCAGATGTGGAGCCTGGCGGTGGAGGCGGCGTTCTACGTTGCATTGCCGCTGGTGGCTTATCTGCTGCTGGTGGTGTTGTGCCGGCGGCGCTGGCGGCCGGGGCTGCTGTTCTTCGGCCTGGCGGTGCTGGCCGCGGTGTCGCCGATATGGCTGACGATCGTGCACGTTTCCACCGGCCTGCCTGACGGAGCGCGGCTGTGGCTGCCCACGTACATGGCCTGGTTCGTGGCGGGGATGGCACTGACGGTGCTGGGGCAGCTGAAAGTGCGCGGCTACGCCATGGTGTGTGTGCCGTTGGCGGTGGTGTGTTATTTCATCGCGTCGACGCCGCTCGCGGGGGAGCCGACGACGTCGCCCGCCAAGTTGAGCGAGGCGTTGGTCAAGACGTTTTTCTACGCGGTGATCGCGGCCTTGCTGGTGGCGCCGCCCGCGCTCGGCGACCGCGGTTGGTACAACCGGTTTCTGGGTTCGCGGCCGATGGTCTTTCTCGGTGAGATCTCGTACGAGATCTTCCTGATCCACCTGATGATCATGGAACTGGTCATGGTCGAGGTGATGCGGGATCCGGTCTACACCGGGTCGATGTTCAACCTGTTCGTGCTCACGATGGTGTTCACCATTCCGGCGGCCTGGTTGCTGCACCGGTTCACGCGCGTCCGCTCCTGATCTTGTAGTTAGGGTATGCTTACCTAACCAACGGGAACTTCGGGAGGTGCACATGGGCGAGCAGAAGGCGTCGCGCGGGTTGGAAGGAGCCCTGGTCAAGCTTTGGCGGGGCGGAGATTACGAGCTGACGGTGACCGGCGCTACCGAGTTCACGCCGAACTACCTGAGACTGCATTTCCGCGCCCAGCGGCTGCTCGCCGAACAGCACGTCCACCCGACGATGTGGGTGCGGGGCTGGTTTCCCAATGGCGGCAAGGCTCATCAGCGGGGCTACACGCTGGTCAATCCCGATCCGCAGGCCGGAACCGTCGACATCGATTTCGCCATGCACGACGGCATCGCCACTGGCTGGGCCGCGGCGGCCCAGCCCGGCGACGTCCTGGAGGTGACGGTCCTCGGCAGCGACTTCGCGTTGCCCGAGCCGGCGCCGGCGGGGTACGTCATCGTCGGCGACACCGCCTCGCTGCCTGCCATCAATTCTCTGCTGGACGCGATCGGCGACGCTCCGGCCCGCGTCTTCCTGGAAGCCGGGCACGACGACGACCGTGAACTCCCGGTCACCGGTGACGCCGAGATCACCTGGGTGGACCGCGCCCAGGATGGTCTGCTCGAAGCCGTCAGCGCATCGGCGTTCGACGCCTCCGACCACTTCGGCTGGGTCGCCTGCGACAACCGCACCACTCGGGCGGTGGCGCGGGTATTCCGGGAGGAGTACGGGATCCCGCGCAAATCCATCAAGGCGCAGGCCTACTGGGCGGCCTGACGGCCGGTTCTAGAGCGCAGTCTGGATCGGGGCGGGTGTCGCGGCGATCTCGTCGAGTACCGCGACGTTGTGGGCCACATCGCGGCTCTCTCGCGCGGCGATCTCCTTGATGGCCAGATCGAAGGCGCCGACCAGGCTGGGTGGGTCGAACACCGCCTGCGCCTGCCGGCTCACCTGTAGGTCTCGCGCCCAGATCGTGGTCGGCCGCGCGAATCCTGGTTCCAGCGCCAGTACGGTGGCGAACCGCCATGCGCTGTCACGCAGGGACCGGATCGCTTCGTTGAGGACGAAGATCTGATGCTGTTGGAGCACGGCATAGATATCGGCCAGCGCCGGTGACAGTTCGTTGATGTCGTTGACCACCCCGGCGATCTGGCTGGCCAGCACCGCGTTGATGGTGTCGAAATCCTTGTGGAGCGAGGGCAGTTTGTTGGCCCCGACCAGACCCTGCACCGCGATTCCGAGGTCCAGCACGATGTGGGCGGTGACCCCGGCGAGCATGTGCTGCACCAGGATTGGCGCGGGTTTGGCGGCCCACTCGAAAGTGGCCCGCCACGACCGGGTGGGTTTCGGATACCGGTCGGGGTGGAAGTAGCCGTTCAGCGCATCGAAGTACCGGGACGCGAACGCCGCGTCGAGCCGGTCCATCCGAGGCCCGTCCTCGAATGCCCCTTCCTCGACGGCGGTACCGACCGCGATGGTGATCCGCTTGTACAAGGCAGCGAAATAGCCCAATCGGCTTGAGTTTTCCACGGCCCAGTCCGTGATGGTGTCGATGGCGGTCACCGTCTCCGCGATGCTGGTGACGGCCGGGATCGGCGGCAGCGGCGTCGGATGGTTGGCCATAGTCGAAAGTATGGGGCAGGCCGGCGCGTGCCGCCCGGCAATCGGCTACTCGGCAGGTGCTTGTGCCGGGATGACCAGCGGAGCGACGAACTCAGCCAGCATGGTGCGCTCGTCTGCCTCGTCGCCGCCGGGGAACACCAGCAGCGACACCATGACCCGCACCAGCCACCGGGCCCGCCGGCCCACCTGGTCGTTGCCGCCGGCTCCACCGGCGAGCGAACGCACAAAGCCCTCCACCAGCGCGCGGATCACCTCGGAGTGTTCGGCCATCTCGCCACCGATGGGCCGCTGCGCGGTGGCGAACCAAGAGGACAGTGCTGGGCTGTCGCGTACCGCTTTCAGCGCGGTGACCACGCCCTCGATCAGGCGTTGCGCCGGATCGGTGACCGCGGCCACCTGTTCGCTGACCTCTTCGTACAACCACCGTGCCTCGCGGTGTACGTAAGCGGTGTAGAGCGCATCGCGATTCTCGAAATAGCGGTACAGCGTGGCACGGGAACAGCCTGCGGCCGCCGCGATCTCGTGCATGCCGACGGTCGCCGCGTCCTTGAGGGTGAACAGGGAGCCGGCGGCGTCGAGGATGTGGTCGGCGGCCACTTCGGACCGCCGCGCCGACAACCAGTCGCGGGACATCAGGTCCCTGCTCGGAACGGCACGCTCAACGGCCTCCGCACGTAGCTGCCGCCGGCCCATACCACCGAATCCAGATCGACCTCGAAATCCGGGTAGCGCGAGAGTAATTCGGTCAGTGCGACCCGGGACTGCATCCGGGCGGCGGCCGCGCCGAGGCAGAAGTGTGCGCCGTGGCTGAAGGTCAGGATATTGCGCGGTGCGCGTCGCACATCGAGTTCGGCTGCGTTGTCGCCAAATTCGCGCTCATCGCGGTTGCCCGAGCCGTACAGCAACAGCGCCTTGCGCCCGGCCGGGATGGTGGTGTCGCCGATGGTGACGTCGCGGGTGACGGTGCGGGCCAGGCCCTGCACCGGGGAGGTCAGCCGCAGGAACTCGTCGATCGCGCCCGGGATCAGCTCGGGTTCGTCGATCAGGAGCCGGCGCTGGTCCGGCCGCTGCTGTAGGAGTTGCACTGTGCCGCCGAGCATTCCGGTGGTGGTGTCGTTGCCGCCGGTGACCATGGTGAACGTGAAGGCCAGGATCGACAGCACGCCCGCGATGTCGCCGTCAGCCCCAACGCCGGCCGCCACCAGGTGCGAGATGGTGTCGTCGCCGGGCTCGCGTCGGCGCCGTTCGATGAGCTCGGAGAAGTAGCCCATCATCGAAGCCACCGCGGCGCCGGCGGTGCCCATCGCCGCGGTGATGCCGCCGGCCGAGCTGTTGGCCGCGACGATCGCGTCGGTCCAGCCGTCGAACTGATCCCGGTCGGACTCGGGTACGCCGAGGTAGTGCGCGACGACCATCGAGGGCAGCGGCTTGAACAACTCGGCGGCGATGTCCCCGCCGCCATTCGAGCGCAACCCCTCGAGGCGCTCTATGACGAACTCCCGCACCTTCGGCTCCACTGCTTCCACCTGGCGTGGGGTGAACCCGCGCGAGACCAGCTTGCGGAACTCGGTGTGCACCGGTGGGTCCTGCATGACGAACGGCGGGTTGTCGGCGAGCCCGATCATGTCCAGCTCGCCGTAGGTGATCGTCAGGCCCTGCGCCGAAGAGAAGGTGCCGTGGTCACGGGCGGCCGCCCAGATGTCGGCGTGCCGGGACAGCACGTAGTAGTCGTGTTCCGGAGACTCGTCGGGCACCACGTGGTGCACGGGATCGTGGTCGCGCAGCGCGGCATACATGGGCCAAGGGTTGGGCCAGGTGTCGGCGTCGGCGGGCTGGAACCGGGCGGGGCTATGAGACAAAGTCGCTGCCATGTCTTATTGGTACGACATCTACGGCATCAGTGTCAATAGCGGCCGCCGGATAGGCTCGGGCGTGATGAGTACCCCTGGCACGCCGCAGCTACCTGCTCAGACGCCGACGTGTTATCGGCATCCGGACCGACCCACGTATGTGCGGTGCGCGCGATGCCAGCGTCCCGTCTGCCCGGAGTGCATGCGCTCGGCGGCCGTGGGCCATCAGTGCGTGGACTGCGTCGGCGAGGGCGCCAAATCGGTGCGGACGCAGCGCACCCAGTTCGGCGGGGTGGCCCGTACCGGGGCGCCGATCCTGACCTACGCATTGATCGCGGTCAACGTCGTGATGTTCGTCCTGCAGATGGCCGCGGGAAATCTGGAGAAGGAGCTCACCCTGTGGCCGCCGGGCGTCGCCGCGCACGACCAGTACTACCGCCTGGTGACCTCGATGTTCCTGCATTACGGCGCCATGCATCTGCTGTTCAACATGTGGGCGCTCTACGTGGTGGGTCCGCCGCTGGAGCAATGGCTGGGCCGGCTGCGGTTCGGGGCGTTGTACGCGCTCAGCGGGCTCGGCGGCTCGGTGCTGGTCTACCTGCTGTCTCCGTTGAACAGCGCGACGGCGGGTGCCTCGGGCGCGATCTTCGGCCTCTTCGGGGCGATCTTCGTGGTGGCCCGCAAACTCAACCTCGACGTCCGCATGATCGCCGCGGTGGTCGTCATCAACCTGGTGTTCACGTTCGCCGGGCCCGCACTGGGCACCGGAGCGATCAGCTGGCAGGGCCACGTCGGCGGCCTGGTCACCGGCGCGGGAATCGCGGCGGCTTATGTGTATGCCCCGCCTGCGCGTCGAAATGCCGTCCAGGCCGGGGTCTCGGTGGCGGTGCTGCTGGCCTTCCTCGCGCTGATCTGGTGGCGTTCAACGGAACTGCTGTATCTGCTGGGCGTGACCTAGATCGCCGCGCCGGGATTGAGGATGTTCTGCGGGTCCAGCGCCCGCTTGATGCGGTGATTGAGTTCCATTGCGTCCGGTCCGATCTGGCCGGCCAGCCATGGCTGCTTGAGCCGGCCCACACCGTGCTCGCCGGTGATGGTGCCGCCCAGTCCCACAGCAAGATCCATGATCTCGCCGAAAGCCAGCTGGGCACGTGCGGCCATGTCGGCATCGGCCGGGTCGAACACGATCAGCGGGTGGGTGTTGCCGTCCCCGGCATGGGCGATCACCGAGATCAGCAGATCCCGATGTGCCGCGATCGCAGCGACCCCGCTGACCAGTTCGGCCAGCGCGGGTAGTGGCACACCGACGTCCTCCAACAGCAATGAGCCCTTGGCCTCCACGGCTGGGATGGCGAAACGACGGGCCGCGACGAAGGCCTCGCCCTCGTCGGGGTCGGAGGTGGAAAACACTTCGGTGGCACCGCATTCGGTGAACACGTCAGCCATGAACGCGGCGTCGTCGGCACCCGCGGCGCCGCGGTCATCGGACGCTGCCACCATCATCGCCGCGGCGTTGCGGTCCAGGCCCATCTTGAGCTTGTCCTCGACGGCGTTGATCGCCACCGAATCCATGAACTCCAGCATGGACGGCCGGATCTTGCCGGTGATGTTCACGACGGAATTCGAGGCGGCCTCCACCGAGTCGAACGTGGCCACCACGGTGCACGGTGAATGCTGTGGCGGCAGCAGTCGCAGCGTCGCCTCGGTGACCACACCCAGCGTGCCCTCGCTGCCGACGAACAGCTTGGTCAGGCTCAGGCCAGCAACGTCTTTCAACCTCGGCCCGCCCAGGCGCACCGCTGTGCCGTCGGCGAGCACCACCTGCAGGCCCAGGATGTAGTCGGTGGTGACGCCGTACTTGACACAGCACAGGCCGCCCGCGTTGGTGGCGACATTGCCGCCGATGCTGCAGATCTCATACGAGGACGGGTCGGGCGGGTACCAGAGTCCGTGTGCCGCGACGGCTTTCTTCACTTCGGCGTTGAGCAGACCTGGCTGCACCACGGCTGTGCGGGTGACCTGGTCGACGGTGATGTCCCGCATCTTCTCGGTGGACAGCACGATGCCGCCGTCGAGCGCTGTCGCACCGCCGGACAATCCGGTGCCCGCGCCACGCGGCACCACCGCCACCCGGTGGGCGCCGGCCCAGCGCAGCACGGTTTGAACTTCCTCGGTGCGGGTGGGCCGGACCACGGCCAGCGGGGTGCCTGCCGACGGATCGGCGGCCCGGTCCTGGCGGTAGGAGGCCAGGATGTCGGGGTCGGTGACGACGACCCCTTCGGGGAGTTCACCGATCAGCATCGGCAGTGCGGCGGCATTCACGGCTTCGATGCTAGGTCCAGCGCACGAAGCGCCGGCAGGAACAGCGCGACGAGCCCGAGCAGCAGCATCGGCAGCGATAGGGCCAGGAACGTCGCGTGCAGCCCGGCGGCGTCGGCCAGGGGCCCGGCCAGGATCAGTCCGAGCGGGCCCGCGGCATAGGCCAGCGAGCCCATCACCCCGACCACCCGGCCGCGCAGATGCTGCGGCGCGGTGGTCTGCATGACGTAGTTGTAGATCGGCGCGATCGGCCCGTAGACGAACCCGACGATCGCGCACAGCACCAGGATCAGCGGAAGCGGTGGCAGGAACGCGATCACCGTCATCGCCACGCCGAGCGTGATCACCGCCGTCAGCATGGTGGCCCGTCGGCTCATGTATTTCGACAGCACTGCATAGCCGAGCGCACCCATCAGCCCGCCGATGCTCAGCGCCATCAACACCCAGCCCAGTTGGGTCGGCTCGTCGCGGTCGGTGAAGTATTTGGGAAAGAGAACGGATTCCATCGGCATGTAGAGCCCGGTGGCCACCAGGTCGACGATCGCCAGTGTGCGCAATACCGGTGTGTGCCAGACGAATCGCAACCCCTCGACGATTCCCGCCCATGCACCCTCGGGCAGTGCCGTGCGGTCCGGGGTACCCGCGCCTTCCAGTCGCAGCACTGAGATGGCCAGGATCGAGCAGCAGAATGCCCCCGCAGTCACCCACATGGTGTTGATCCCGCCGAGGGTGGCGATCAACAGGCCGCCGATCCCGGGACCGACGATGTAGGCCAGGTTGAACACCGCCTCGTACACGCTGTTCGCGTGGTCCAGGGTCCAGCCGGCCCGGCCCGCGGCCTCGGGCAGCATGGTCTCTCGCGCGGTCATCCCGGCCGGATCGAAGAAGGCGCCGAGCGCCGCCAGGGCCGCGAGCACCGCGACATTGACCGCGTCGACCCCGAATATCAGGGCCAGCATCGGAACCGCGGCGACCGACAATGCCGACAGCAGATCGGAGATCATCGAGACGCGTCGGCGACCCAGATAGTCGACGGCGGCCCCGGCGATCAGGGTGGCGACCAACAGCGGCAGTGTGCCGGCCATCGCGACAACCGACGCGTCGAGCGCGGATCCATTGCGCTGCAACACCAGCCACGGGAACGCAACAATCGTGATGCCGTTGCCCGCCCCGGCCGTCAGCGCGGCGAACAGGATCAGCAGCAGTGGGCCGCGCTTGGTGTCGGTCATGGGCTATCGCGGCCGAATCTAGCAGCGTGCCCGCACCCGTCGCGACGGAATTTCCGGCACAGTGGAGGGGTGTCGATGTCCCAGCTCCCACATCCGCGGACCGGGGACTCGTTCACCTCGCCGGTGCCGCCGGGCTCGGGCTGGCCTGGTGATCCGGCGACACCGTCCACCCCGGTGGCCAAATCAGCAGCACAGGCGCGGAGGCTGGCGGCGCGGGCCGCCACGGTGGAGGGCCTCGACGCACAGATCTCAGTGTGCCGGGCCTGTCCCCGGCTGGTCACCTGGCGTGAAGAGGTGGCCGTGGCCAAACGGAAAGCCTTTGCCGATCAACCATATTGGGGTAGGCCGGCCCCCGGGTTCGGCGCTGAGCAACCCGGCATATTCATCGTCGGGCTGGCCCCGGCCGCCAACGGCGCCAACCGCACCGGACGGGTGTTCACCGGCGACCGATCCGGGGATTTCCTGTTCGCCGCGTTGCATCGGGCCGGGCTGGCCAATCAGGCCATGTGCGTCGACGCAGCCGACGGCATGCAACTGATCGACACCCGCATGGCCGCCGCGGTGCGCTGCGCACCGCCTGCCAATGCGCCCACCCCGGCCGAGCGGGCCACCTGTGCGCCCTGGCTGCAGGCCGAATGGCGATTGGTGGGGCCGTCGGTGCGAGTGGTCATCGCGTTGGGCGGGTTCGCGTGGCGAGCCGCACTGGAGTTGATCGGCTCGAACATCAAACCGGCGCCCAAGTTCGGCCACGGCGCGACGGTGCCGTTGACCTCCGCGTTCGGCTCGGTCACCCTGCTCGGTTGCTTCCACCCCAGCCAGCAGAACACCTTCACGGGCCGGCTCACGGCGGCCATGCTCGATGACATCTTCACCACCTCCAGATGCCTGGTGGCCGAGTCGGGCGGGAACGAACCGGACGGCTCGTGACGTTGACGTTGTCATGCGGCTTTCTGTCCTCGACCTCGTCCCGGTGCGCACCGACCAGTCCACGGCCGATGCGCTGACTGCCACGACTCACCTGGCGCAGACCGCCGACCGGCTGGGCTACACGCGCTACTGGCTCGCCGAGCACCACAACATGCCCGCGGTGGCCGCCACCAGCCCGCCGGTGCTGATCGCGCATCTCGCCGCGCACACCACGCAGCTGCGGCTGGGCTCGGGCGGGGTGATGCTGCCCAACCATGCGCCGTTGGCGGTGGCCGAGCAGTTCGCGCTGCTGGAGGCCGCCCACCCCGGCCGCATCGACCTCGGTATCGGTCGGGCGCCGGGCTCGGATCCGGTCACGTCGCTGGCCCTTCGTGGCGCCGCCGGACGCGACGATCGCGATATCGAAGCGTTCCCGCAGTACCTCGACGACGTAGTGGCGCTGATGGGTGCCCGCGGTGTCCGGGTGCCGTTGCCTCGTGACCTGATGCGGGAGAACTACGTGCTCAAGGCGACGCCGGTGGCGGTCACCGAATCGCGGATGTGGCTACTCGGTTCGTCGATGTACTCGGCGCACCTGGCCGCGGCCAAGGGGCTGCCCTACGTGTTCGCCCACCATTTCTCCGGGCACGGCACCGCGGAGGCGCTGGCCGTCTACCGCGACGAATTCCAGCCCAGCGACCTGGCGCCCGAGCCGGTCACCTTCCTGACCGTCAACGCCTCGGTGGCTGAGACCAGGGAAGAAGCGGAGGCACTTCTGCTGCCTCAGCTGCAGATGATGGGCCGGCTGCGCACCGGCCAGCCGCTCGGCCCCCTCGATCTCGTCGAGGATGCCGAGGCGACCACCATGACTCCACAGGCACAGGCCATTGTGTCCTCCGGTCTGCGGCGCGCCGTGGTCGGTTCGCCCACCGAGGCGGCCGAGCAGGTCCGGGCCTTGGCCGAAGAGTTCGATGTCGACGAGGTCATGGTCAACCCCGTGGCCTCGGCCCGCCGTGGTGTCGATCCGGCTACCGCGGCGGCGCGCGACACCACCCTCGAACTGCTGGCCAAAGAGCTGTTCTAGGGCGTGAGCACCACGATCGGGATCGGCCGGCTGGTCTTGGCTTGATAAGCCTCGTAGCGGTGAGAATTGTTGTCGTTGACGATCTTCCACAGCCGCTGATAATCGGGAGCGTCCGGTAGCACGGGTTTGGCGATGACACCGAGTCGCTTGGTCCCGACATTGATCTCGACGCGCGGGTGGGCTTTCAGGTTGTGATACCAGCCCGGTGAACGCGGCGCACCACCCATCGACGCCACCACCAGGTAGTCCTTGCCGTCTTTGGCATAGCTCAACGTATTGATCCGGGGTTCGCCGGTTTTGGCGCCCGTGGTGTGCAGGAGCAGGCTCGGCGGCATACCGGGGATCCGGTGACCGATGAGCCCGTTGGACTTCTGGTAGAGCAGGTCGTGGATGTGCAACAGCCGCAAGCCCACCTGCTCGACGCGGGGGAGATCGCTCATGCGCTCAATCCTGCGCGGATTCGTCGAGCTGCGCCACCGCTGCACGTAACAGGCGCCCCGATTCCTCACGGTCCGGATCTCGGCGCACCACCATGCCCTTGACGAAGGACAGCTTGTCGCCGCTGCGGCGCGGCACCACGTGCAGATGGATGTGGAACACGCTCTGGAAGGCGGCCTTGCCGTCGTTGATCACGATGTTGTTGCCGTCGGCGTGCAGCCCGGACCGACGGGAGGCCCGCGCGATGCGCTGGCCGATACTCGTCATCGCGGCCACGGTCGCCGGCGGCGTGTCGGTCAGGTCGACGGTGTGCCGCTTCGGGATCACCAGGGTGTGGCCTCGGCTGAACGGCCTGATGTCGAGAATGCCCAGGTACTCGTCGTCCTCGTAGATGCGGATGGCGGGGGCTTTCCCGGCGACGATGGCGCAGAACACGCAAGACATCCCGTCACGTTAGCCGCCGGCGGTGGCTGCCCATTCGGCGACGCGGCGTTCGCGTTCGGCCGGCGTGAAGTTCTCGACGCGGGTCATGACGGTCCAGCGCAGACCGAATGGGTCGAGGACAGACGCGAACCGGTCACCGGTGACGAATGTCTGCGCGGGCTCGCGAATAGTCGCCCCGGCCTTCTCCGCGCGGGCGACCACGTCGTCGACATCGGGGCAGTAGAGCCCCAACGAGTACGTTGCCGAGGCGCCCGGCAGGGGAGCGGTGATCTGAAACGCTTCCTGCGGATCGCCGAGTTGCAGCCGGCCGTTGCCGAAGTCCAGTTCGGCGTGCGAGACGGTGCCGTCAGTGCCGTCCATCCGCTCTATGACCGTGGCGCCGAACACGTTCTGGTAGAAAGCGATCGCCTCCGCCGCACCGTCGACGCAGATGAACGGGGTCAGGCTGGTGTAGCCCGCTGGAATCGGTGTGACACTCATGTCAGCCAGTTTCGTAGGCTGGGGTGCGTGGCCGCTTGGAAAAACGCGCCAATGCGCGGCGTGGTCGGCCGTGCAGGCAGTGCTTCGGCTTTCGACCTCCACCGGTGGGCGCCGTCGGAGGAGGCCGCGAGATTCGTCGAGCATTACTGGTCGGTGACCTGGGACCGGCACGAGACCGGGCCCTTCGAGAGCACGGTGATCACCTTCCCTGCCATGCATCTCACCCGTGAGTGGGGTGATGATGTTGTGCGCCATGGTTATCGGTTGCCCAGCACGCTGCTGCACGGGGTGGTGCCGAGGGTATTCCGCATCACGATCAGCGGTCGGGGCGGGGTGGTCGGGGCTCGATTCCGGCCCGGCGGTTTCACCGCCCGGTTCGGCGGTGACGCTGCCGCAATGACCGGGCGGGTTGTTCCGGTGGATGACGAATTATTCGGTGCGCCAGTGCTTCTGGGGGCGGACGTGGACACCGTCCGCGCCCGCCTGGATGCCACGATCTCGGCTTCGGAAGCGCCGTTGGACGAAACGTACCGGGCGTTGGTGCCGTTGATCGAGCGGATGCGTGACGACGCGTCATTGCATCGCGTGGAGCAGGTCATGACGCTCTCACCGTGGAGTACGCGGACCACCCAGCGGGTGTTCCGCCGGTACGTCGGGGTAACGGTCAAGTGGGTGCTGTGCAGGTACCGCCTGCAGCAGGCGGCGCTGGAGATCGAGACCGTGCCCGGAGTCGATTTCGCCGATCTCGCAGTGCGACTCGGCTGGTACGACCAAGCTCATTTCATCAACGACTTCCGGTCCATGCTGGGCAGCACACCGGGTGAGTACGCGATCAGTACTCAGAAGGGTGGTGGTGGTTCGTAGTGTTCGGCGATCCAGGCTTGGAAGTCGCGTTCGAATTCGAGGTCGTTGTTGATTTCGGCGCGTAGCCGGCGTTCTTCGGCGATGCGGTCTTGGCGGTCTTGTTCGCGGGTTTGGCGGCGGGTCGGCATCTTCGCGCCGCGGTTGGTCTCTGGGGCTTGCGGCTCGGGTTCGGGGAGGTTCAGGTTCCCGGTGGGTTGGGCCAGGGTGGGGAACAGGGCGGCGCCGTGGGGTTCGGTGGTGTAGGTGTGTCCGGTGGGTGAGCTGAATTCGATGGTGCCGTCAGGAAATTGGCGGTCCGACCAGCCGGGGCAGAACGTTTTGACCAGGTGGTGTGCGCGGCAATAGAGCTTGGTGTTGGAGGGGTGTGTCGGGCCCAGGGGGTAGGGCACCGTGTGGTCGATATCGGAAACCACCGCCGGGGCGTCACAGCCGGGGAAGCGGCAGGTGAGATCGCGGAACCGGATGAACTCCGACAATGCTGCTGACGGGCGGTACTGCGGCTCGCCCGCGCCGGTGTCAGGGTTCTCGGTGTGGGCCGTCTGCGCAGTGTTCTCGGTGTGTGTGTCGGTGCCGGTGTGTGTGCCGGTGTCAGTGGCGGGCACCACGACCGGTTTGTGTTTGGCGTTGGCGGCCAGGTTGCGCACCGTCTCGGCGGGCAGGATCCCGTAGCCGGGCAGATAGCCCGGATCATCAGAGGTGCCGTCTAGGGTCGACTCGGTGGCCAACACATGGACCATTGCGGCAGTGGCCGCGGCCCGCTGCTGGCTGGCCGGGCAATCGGGTAACCCGCACAGGCATTGCAGCTGGGATTGCAGGCGGGCCAGCGGACCGATCGCATCAGCCCGGCGCTGGGCATGGGTGCGGGGATCATGCTCACACACCGTGTCGGCCAAAGCATCCAGACGTTGATCCAGGGCGGCCCCGTCGGTGACGTCCACATTGGCCCACACCGTGGCCTTGCCCGGGCTGCCCACCTCGACCTGAACAAACCGTTCCTCGGCGATGTTGGGTGGGACCCGCACCCCGTTGGGGTCGAGTTTGGCGATCCACTGATCGATCCGGTCGCGGAGTTGGTTTTCGGACAGGCGCATCCATCGGTGTGCGCGGGTGGCCAGTTCCTCATCCAACCCTGCCCACACCGAGGGATCGACGATGCCGGTGCGGGCGATGATCATCTGCACCACCCGGTAGTCGATGTCCCCGGCAGCGAAGCGGGCTGCGACCAGGGGCAGTTTGTCGCGCAGGACGCGGGCGTGGTGGATCTGGGTGCCGGCCCGGTGTCGGCTGATCCGCAGGGCAGCCGAGATTTCAGCGGCCACTTCGGCGAAGGGGTCGGTGGTCCAAAAGATCGATTCGGCCAGTTCGTGTGCGCGCAGCGAATCCAATGCCCCGATCGCGGCCAGGCGTCCCGCGATCGCCGCCGATTCGGCCCGCGCCCCGGCGCTGACCCGGTCGATCAGGTCAGCAGCAGAATCGGTGTCGAACATGTGTTCGATTATGCCATGCACCCACGACACGCGCGTGGCAGATTTTCGTGAGCGCTCAGGGCAACGCTGCGGCCAGGGCGATGTGCCCTTCGAAGCCGAGCCTGCTCGCTATGTCTCGGTATCGGTCGCGGAATTCGCGGTAGTCGGCGTCGTCGCCTTTCGCGCGGGCGATCAGGGCCCGGCTCCTCAGCAGCATGATGTCGCGAAGGATGAGGCCATCTTCGACGGGGATTGCCATCAGTCTGTTGATGGCGGCCTCAGCCTCGGCCAGGTCCCCCTTGGCGCCCCTGTCCACGAGGGTCTCGGCGAGGATGCCTGTCGCCAGGATGTTGTACGGAAGCTGCCCGGTGTGAAACAGGTCGTCGATCGCCTGGCGCAGTATCCGGATCGTGCCGGCGCGGTCACCGCGTTTGGCGCGCTCGCGTGCGGTGTAAACGTCGATGCCCACAAGTTCGGACAGATAGAACCGTCCGCTCAGGCACATCTGCCGGACTTCGCCGAGCATCGTCAATCCCCGCTCGCGGTCCGCCGGAGATTCTCGATTCAGCAAGGCATATCCCATGGTCACGCGGGCGAGGCCGAGCGCGATATCGTCGCCTGCTCCTTCGGTTATCTGCAGGGCGTCGTCGATGTCACGTATCGCCTCGTCGCTGGCGAGCAGTACCCCGCTGGACAACGTGGTGAAGTACGTCCAGGTGATGACGAGCGCGTGCGAGAACTTGTCCGTGGTGCGTGCCATGGCGAGCGCGTGTTCCAGATCCGCACGCCAACCATCAAGACCGAGAGCCCATTTCGCGATGCTGCGGGCCGCGAAGGCGGCTGCCAGCGGTGAACCCATGATGAAGTTGCCCTTGGTGGGGTCGCCGTCGGCCAGGTCGATTGCCGTCTGCGACCAGCGCAGCACTTCGCCCATTTCGCCGCTCTCGATCTTGAGGGCGATCGGGGTGGGGGACAGTCCGACGGTGAGTGTCGGATCGCCGATCGACTCGATCAGCGTCATGTGCTCGGAAACCTGTCGCGCCGCGTCGCGTACCCGGCCTTGCAGCATCAGTTCACCGGTCAGCCCTGCCATGCCGATCGCCAATGATGCCTTGTCCCCGGCGGCCTCGCACAGCTCACGAAGTTCCTCGAATCGGGCACCGGAGACAGTTACCTTGCTTCGGAAGCCATTGCCGCACACCAGTGTGCGTGGTGCTATCCGCATCGCCGCCCGGTCCGGATCGTCGGCGGGCAACAAGTCCGCGATCTGGCGGGCGCGCTCCCAGCACACTTGCGCCGCAGCGGTATCGCGACTGTTGGCCCACGCCCCGGCGCGCATGTGCCAGGCGTATGCCGCCCGTAGGTCACCGGCGGCTTCCAGGTGTTCGGCAATCAATGCCGCGTTTTCGTCGGCTTGTCCGGGTTCGCGGTCGGCGATGGTGTCGGCCAGACGCCTGTGGAGTTCTGAGCGATCGGCCTTGAGCTGTGATTCGTATGCGACGGTCCGCACCATCGGGTGATGGAACGCGAACTCCGCATGAGGCGTGTACTGCACCTGATCGATGAGTTCGGCTTCGATCAGCTCCTCGAACACCGGCTCGGTGTTGAGGCAGGTCAACAAACCGGCGCTGAACCGTGAACCGATGACGGACGCGGCGCACAGGGTTCGCTTGGCCGCCGGTTCAAGCCTGTCGATGCGCGAGGCGATGGTGGCCTGGAGGGTGGCAGGGACGCTCACGCGACGGTGCCCGTCGGACAGCACGTAGGCACCTCGCTCGCCACGGAGCAGACCGCGTTCGGTCAGGTCGCGCACGATCTCCAGCGCGAAGAACGGGTTGCCGGCAGCGCGCGCGGCGATGGTGTCGGTCAAGTCGGCCACCCCGTCGCCACTTCCCAGTAGCTCGGTGATCAGCGTGGAGGTCTCCGAATCATTCAGTGGGGTAAGCACAATCGTTTGCGCGCCATGGACATGACTCAGTGCGCCGTGGTATTCGGGGCGGTAGGTGATCACGACCATGGAGGGGGTTTGCGGTGTCACCAACAGGAAATCCGACAACATCGATTCGCTGACGCCGTCGATCCAGTGCGCGTCCTCGATGACGTAGACCGCCGGTGTCGTCCGCGCCAGCGATGCCGCGTTGACCAGGGTGGTGAGCCGGCGCCGCCGAGCGTCTGGGTCTATCGCCGGTGGGACGACGTCAGGGTCGGCGATGCCGAGCAAGTCGTCGAGCAGCTGCAGGCTTTCCGGGGCGTCGTCGGGAATCTGGGTCCGGACCTTCGTACGCGCCGCCGCGCGGTCGAGTTCGGCGACGCCGAATGCTGCCTTCAGAAGTCCAGCGATGGCATGGAACGGGATTTCGGTGGTGTGCGACTCACAGAATGTCGAGTGCACCGGGACCCCGCGCGCAGTGGCCTTGGCCGCGAGTTCGCTGACCAGCCGGCTCTTGCCGATCCCGGGCCCGCCGACCAGCAGGACGATGCTGCCGTGCCCCTGGACCGAGCGCTCGAGAATGCCCTCTACGGCGGACAATTCCCAGCCCCGGCCGACGAGGTTCGACTCGCCGACACTGAGTAGGTCGTGTGCGGAATTGACCTCGAGGAGCCTGCGGGCCCGAGTCCTGTGGCTGGCGCCCTTTACCTGCACCATCTCGGGGTCGGCAAGCTTCATGGTGTCTTTGACCAGGTTTGCGGTTGAATTTGTGAGCATCACGCCGCCGGGTGGGGCGACCGATTCCATGCGTTGCGCCATGCCGACGTGCTCGCCGATCGCGGTGTAGCTCATGGTGTCGGTGCCAACCTCGCCGGTGATGACCTGACCCGAACTCAACCCGATTCGCAACTGCAGGTCGAGGCCATCGCGGGCCTTCACCTGCACGGCCAGGAGTGCGGTCTGCTGATGGATCTCCAATGCAGCCAGGCAGGACCGAAAAGCGTGGTCCTCCAGCGCCACGGGCGCTCCGAATATGGCCATGATGCCGTCGCCGGTGAATTTGTCGACGGTGCCGCCGTAGCGGCGGACTACCGCGGCGGAGCGGTTGAACAGCTCGCTCATGATCTCGCGGAGCCGTTCGGCGCCCAGCGTCGTTGCGATGTCCATGGAGCGAACCACGTCGGCGAACAAGACGGTGACCTGCTTGTATTCGGCGTTAGGCGCCACCTTGACCGGTGCGCCGCAGACGTCGCAGAACCGGGCACCTGCCCGCGGCTCGGTGCCACACGCGCGGCATGTCGCAGTTTCCGTCATTCGAAGCCCCCGGCCGTCGGAGAACCCGCTGCATCGAGGATAGAACGCAGCAACGTCGGAGGGGCCGGGTTGCCACACTGGCACGATGGGATTTTTCCCATGGGTTAGTGAATCGAGCAACGGCTTGCGACGACGCCGGCCTAACTGTCCAGAACTCCCAGTGCGGCCTGCCAGGCCTTCAGTTTGTCCTCATAGCGCATCGTCTGGGCGGGGCTGGTCGACGGTGCCCGGACGCAGGGAACCGGAGGGGTGCCCACCAGACGCCGGTAGTTCGACTCGGCGGCAGCCCCGTTGAACACCAGCTGCCGGAGCGTGGGGTGTGCTGCGAAGAACCCGGCAAAGTCGTTGGGCACCATGCTGTCCCGTTCCACAGCTGAGTCCAGGCTGCCCACCCTTCGGCAGGACCGCAGCACGTCCCACACGGCAATGCGGTGTATGTGGAGGCCTGCCATCCGATCCTGATACGGCGCATCGGCGCTGAACCCGCAGAGGGATCCGGTGATGCGCCAGAACGCGTTTCGCGGATTGCCGTAATACTGACCGGAGGCCAGCGACAGCACGCTCGGCATGTTTCCCAGGATCAGTACGCGGGGCTCCCGGCCGGCGATGGGGTCCAGCCCGTGCAGCAGCTCTGTCACCCTCGCATGTATACCCGCGCACGCGGGCGCCCCGAACGGCGGTGGGGGGATTCACGTTCGGGGCGCCATGTCGTAGGTCTTCAGCTCAGGTGATGGACCTCCTGCAGTCCGTACACCGGCGTTGCCAGGCCTTCATAGCGAGCCTTGAGCTGCAACGCCAGATACAGCGAATAGTGCCGGGATTGGTGCAGATTGCCGCCGTGGAGCCACAGGTTGGGCTGTTGGGTGGGCTTCCACATGTTGCGTTGTTCGCCTTCCCACGGGCCGGGGTCCTTGGTGGTTCCCGAGCCCAGGCCCCACACCTTGCCGATCCGGTCGGCGACTTCCTGGCTGATCAGGTCGGCTGCCCAGCCGTTCATCGAGCCGAACCCGGTGGCGTAAACCACCACATCGGCGGGCAATTCGGTGCCGTCGGCAAGGATTACCGAGTTTTCGGTGAGCCGGTCGACCTCTCCGTGCGCGAGCTTGATGCTGCCGTCGGCGACCAGCTCGCAGGCACCGACGTCGATGTAGTAGCCCGAGCCGCGGCGAAGGTACTTCATGAACAGGCCGGAGTCGTCGTCGCCGAAGTCCAGATCGAATCCGGCGGCTTCCAGCCGTGCGTAGAAGTCCTTGTCGCGCTGGCGGATTGCATCGTAGATAGGCCGTTGGAAGTCGGCCATGATGGCATATGGCAATGACGCGAAGGTCAGATCGGCTTTCTCGGTGGTCATTCCGGCGGCCACTGCGCGCTCCGAGTACAGGTCACCCAGACCGAGCTCCATCAACGAGTCCGACTTGACGATGTGCGTCGAGGATCGCTGCACCATGGTGACGTCGACGTAGTTCTCGTACAACGCCTTACAGATGTCATGCGCGGAGTTGTTGGCGCCGATCACCACAGCGCGCTTGCCGACGTAGCGGTCCGGGCCGGGGTGGTGACTGGAATGGTGCTGGTCGCCACGGAACACTTCCTGGCCCCGCAGTGTGGGGATGCTGGGCTTGCCTGACATGCCGGTCGCCAGCACCAGATGCACGGGCCGCAGTGTCACCGCCTCGCCGTTGCGGTTCACCTCGACAGTCCACCGCTGTTCGTCTTCGTCATATGCCGCCGACAGACAGGTGGTCGAGCTCCAGTAGGGCACTTCCATGACCCGGGTGTAGAACTCGAGCCAGTCGCCGATCTTGTCCTTGGGTGCGAACACCGGCCAGTTCGGCGGGAACGGCAGGTACGGCAGGTGGTCGTACCAGACCGGGTCGTGCAGGCACAGCGACTTGTAGCGTTTGCGCCACTGGTCGCCGGGTCGCTCGTGTTGGTCGACGACGATGGCCGGCACCCCTAGTTGGCGCAGCCGGGCGCCCAGCGCGATGCCGCCTTGTCCGCCGCCGATCACCAGGGTGTAGGGCTCCTCGGAGTAGCCCAGCGTCAGCTCCTCGTCGAGACGCTTCTCGGCCCATGACCGGGTGTCGGGATCGGAACCGTGCACAGCGCCCAGTGGACGGTTGGCACCCTTGCGTTCCTCGTGGCCTTTGAGCTCCTGGAGTGTCGTCAGGAGGGTCCAGCCCAATTCGTCCCGCAGTCGCAGGTGCCCCTTGCCGCGGCCGACCGCCGTTTCGAACTCGATGAACGCCGAGGTGACTACGTGGTCCCCGTCGAATTCCTCGGTCGGGGTTTCCGCCGTCCGGAACCCGGACGGTTCGGTGTCGTCCAGTCGTGTGGTCAGCATGTCGGCCATGCTGTCCCGGCCCTCGAGGGTCTTGAGGTTCCAGGTGAAGGCGACCAGGTCCCGCCAGAAGCTGTCGGTGGCGAACTTCCCGACAACGCGGTCGATATCCCGATCTGCCAGGGCGGACTCGAAGTCGGCCAGCCAGGCGTTGACCCGGTCCTGCGGTGACAGTGTGGCCAGCGGTGCGGCGGTGGTCTGTGTCATGTGGCCCAGCCCACACGGTGCCGAACGTTGCAACAAGGGTTGCACGGGGTTGCAACCGACCCGGCATTTGAGACCGCAACGTCTTGCAACCCTTACGGCGCAACCGGCTGGTCGCCTAGAACGGCCCTATGAGAGCAGCCGTGTACCACGGACCGAACAAGGTCGAAGTCGCCGATGTCCCCGAGCCTGACCCCGTGCCGGGCACCGTCAAGATCAAGGTGGGCTTCAACGGAATCTGCGGCACTGACCTGCATGAATACTATGCTGGCCCGATTTTCGTACCGACCGAACCGCATCCCTTGACCGGGCGGCAGCTGCCGCTGACCATGGGCCACGAGTTCTCCGGAACCATCACCGAGGTGGGTGCGGGCGTCATCGACTTCGCGCCGGGAGACCGGGTGGCCGTCGAGCCGATTTATCGATGCGGACATTGCGCACCGTGCCGGGCCGGCACCTACAACATCTGTCAGCAGATCGGCTTTCACGGCCTGATGTCCGACGGCGGTATGGCCGAATACACCGTGGTGCCGACCGACATGTTGCACCGACTTCCCGACAATGTCTCTCTCGAGCTCGGTGCGCTGGTCGAGCCGATGTCGGTGGCTTATCACGCCGCGACCCTCGGTGAGGTCGGCCCGCTACACACCGCGGTGATCTTCGGGGCCGGGCCGATCGGGATCGGCCTGTGGTTCGCGCTGCGGGGCAAAGGGCTCAATGACGTGTTCGTCGTGGAACCCTCGCCTACCCGCAGGTCCGGGATCGAGTCGCTCGGCGCCAAGACCCTGGATCCCACCGCCCTCGACGTCCCGGCGTTCATCACCGATCAGACCGACGGCCGGGGCGCCGATGCGGCATTCGATGCTGCGGGGGTGGCGCCTGCCATCGCGGCGGCCACCGCGTGCGTGGGTGCGCGCAAACCGACCGTCAGCGTCGCGATCTACGAAAAACCGCTGCCGACACCATTGCTCAACTTGGTTATGAACGAATCCCGCATCCAGGGCTCTTTGTGTTACACGTCAACAGACTTCGAGGCCGTCATCGATCTCATGGCGCAGGGGGTGTACGACACGAGGGGGTGGGTGACGCGCATCGGGATCGACGAGGTGATCGACGAGGGATTCGAAGCCCTGCACGCCGGCAAGAAGATGAAAGTTCTGGTCAACCCGAACGGAGAAGAATCGTGACCCGAGATCGTTTCGAAAACAACGACTTTCGTCGACGGTGTGAGTGACCGCGATTCGGTGGGGTGGTGTATCGGTAATTCAGGGTTGGCATCTCGATGTGATATGGAGCACAATCAGCGATGATGCCCGGACCCCGCATCCCCGAACCTGCGGTTGCCGTGGGTGACGACCCGCGCCGTTACGCCAGACTGCTGTCTGAGGTGTACGACGCCACGATGTCTGGTGATCGGTCACCGGCTCGGCCTCGCGCGGTCATCGAGGATTCCTGGAATCGGTTGCGATCGAGGGGGATAAACCCGGATCATCACACCCCGCCGTGCGTCGAGACCGCTGGGTTGGACATGCTGCGGCAAACGTCCGGTCTGGTCGCCATCCTCGGTGACGTATCGCGGGGGCTGGATTCGGTGATCGAGGAAGACAACATCCTGGTGATGGCCGACGCCCGGGGTCGGGTGCTGTGGCGGTCCGGCTCCCCGCGCGTGCTCAGCCTCGCCGATCGCCTCGGCTTCATCGAGGGCGCGACCTGGAGCGAGAACGCGGTGGGCACCAACGGGATCGGTACCGCGCTCGCCTCGCATCGAGCGGTGCAGATCTTCTCGGCCGAGCATTTCCTGCGCAGCCACCACCCGTGGACGTGTGCCGGGGCGCCGATCCGGGATCCTCGTACCGGTCAGGTCATCGGCATCGTGGACGTATCCGGCCCGGCCTCCACAGTGCACCCGACAACGATTGCCCTGGTGGACCTGGTGGCGCGGCTCGCGGAATCGCAGCTGCGCGAGGCGCATGACAGAACGTTGAACCGGCTGCGTGCAGTGGCGGCGCCCATCCTTGCCCGGGTGGGCAGTCCGGCGCTGGCAGTCGATCCCGAGGGCTGGGTTGCGGCGGTGGACTCCTTGCCGCTGCACAACCGGATCTTGTTGCCCGAGAACGGGTTACCTGGCCGGGTGTGGATTCCGCCGTTGGGGATGTGCGACGTTGAGGCGCTGCCGGGCGGATGGCTGGTCCGGGTGGCCGATGCCGCCGAGCCCAGCGCGGAGCCGTCGCGGGTCATCCTGGACCTACGGGATGGTGAACCGTCGCTGGAAATGTCCGGCCAGTTCGGCAGTTGGCGGCGCGGTATCTCCAGTCGCCACGCCGAGATCCTGTTCGTCCTGGCGACCAGCCAGCAGGGCAGGTCGGCGCCGGAGCTCGCCGAGGATCTCTACGGCGACCGGTCCAGGGTGGTGACTGTGCGCGCCGAGATGTCGCGGCTGCGTAAGCAGTTCGTCGGCCTGGTGGCCGGCAAGCCGTACCGCTTCGGGGATTCGGTGGTCGTGGACGTCCGTTACCCCCAGGACATGACTTCATTGCTCGCTTCCTCGACAGCTCCGGCAGTTCATGTGGCCCGTGGGTATACCTTGACCTGATGGTGGCCGACTCCACACTCCTTGACGGGCTCGACGGCGAAGCCGGCGCACAGCGTGCCGAGCTCGTGGAATGGCTTCTGGCCCGCGGCATCAGCGCCGATCAGATCCGCCAGGCCGACACCCCGATGCTGCTGGCCTCGCGCCGCGTGGCCGGAGACGACGGCACCTACGTGTCGACCCGCGAGATCAGCGAGCAGACGGGGCTGGACGTCGAGCTGGTGCAGCGGTTGCAGCGGGCGATGTCGCTGGCGACTGTCGACGACCCCGATGCGGCGGTGTTGCTGCGGGCCGACGCCGAGGCGGTGGGTTTCGCCGAGCGTTTCCTCGAGCTCGGCATTGCCCCGGATCAGATCGTGATGATCACCCGGGTGCTCTCCGAGGGCCTCGGCCGGGCCGCCGAAGTGATGCGCCACGCCGCGCTCGCGGCAGTATTGACGCCCGGGGCAACGGAACTGGAAACCGCCAAGGCGAGTGAGGCGCTGGTGGCCGAGGCGGCTCCGTTGATCGGGCCGATGATCTCCGACATGCTGTTCGTGCAACTGCGCCACGCGATGGAGACCGAGGCGGTCAGCGCTTCCGAGCGGGCCGAGGGCGTCCAGCTGCCCGGCGCGCGGCTGGTCACCATCGCGTTCGCCGACATCGTGGGCTTCACCCGGCTCGGCGAGATGGTGGCGCCCGAAGAACTTGAGCGGCTGGCGAATCGGCTGGCCGACGCGGCACGCGAGGTGGCGGTCGGCCCGGTGCGGTTGATCAAGACCATCGGAGATGCGGTGATGCTGGTCAGCACGGACGCGGCGTCACTTCTGGATGCGGCGCTGCAGCTGGTGGCGGCCACCGAAACCGACGAGGGCTTCCCGCGGTTGCGGGTGGGGCTGGCGACCGGTCCGGCGGTGAGCCGGGCCGGTGACTGGTTCGGTGGCTCGGTGAATCTGGCCAGTCGGGTTACCGGGGCCGCGCGGCCCGGGACGGTGCTGGTCGCGGAGTCCACCAAGGCGGCGGTCCGTGAGGCGGACCGGTTCAGCTGGTCGTTCGCCGGGGCCCGCCACCTCAAGGGTGTCAAGAACGACGTCAAGCTCTTCCGGGCCCGGATCGCACCGACCTTTATCGAATCTTCATCGAACGACTAAGGCAGCCACATCGACCCTCGGGACGCTGGAGCCATGACGAAACTGATGATGCTTAGTGCCGGCGCGGTGGTCGCGGCGGTTCTGGTGGCCGGCTGTAGCAGCCAGTCCACCGACGGGGCCGCCGATGCGACGACTGCCAGTTCGGTGGCGGCCACGCCGCAGGCTCCTGGCACAGCGGACAACTCGGCTCACAACGACGCCGATGTGATGTTCGCCCAGCACATGATTCCGCACCACCAGCAGGCGGTCGAGATGAGCGATGTGCTGCTGGCCAAGCCGGGCATCGATGCGCGGGTGACTGACCTGGCCACCCAGATCAAGGGGGCCCAGGCTCCGGAGATCGCGCAGATGCAGGGCTGGCTGAAGCAGTGGGGCAACCCGCCGATGCCGCCGATGCCGCAGCAGGGCCACGGCGACATGGGCCACGGCGACATGAACCACGGCGGCATGCCGGCCATGCAGGGCATGGTGTCGGAAGCCGATATGACCGCGCTGCGCAACGCCCAGGGCGCCGAGGCGGCCAAGCTGTACCTGACGCACATGATTGCTCACCATGAGGGTGCGATCACCATGGCTCAGGATGAGATCAAGGACGGTCAGTACGCCGCTGCGATCGAGATGGCTCGCACCATCGTGAAGACGCAGCAGCAGGAGATCGACACCATGCGCCAGATTCTGGGTTCGCTCTAACCGGTCGGCAGGGTGATCGTGAAGGTGGTCCCGGCACCCGAACGGGTCACCGGGCTGTTCACCTCGATCCGGCCGTGGTGCCCTTCGACCAGGGCCTTGACGATGGCGAGTCCGATGCCTGATCCGCCGTGGTCGCGGTCGCGCGCGGCGTCGGCCCGGTAGAACCGTTCGAAGACATGGGGCAGGTGTTCGGCGGAGATGCCCTCGCCGGTATCGGTGACTGTCAGCGTGGCGGTGCCGCGCTCGGAACCGGGGGCGGCACTGATGGTCACCTGTCCGCCGGCCGGGGTGTGCCGCAGTGCGTTGTCGAGCAAGTTGCCCAGGATCTGCGCCAGTCGGTGGGGATCGGCCCACAGCGGGGGCAGATCCTCGGCTGCGCGCCAATCCAGCGTCACACCCTTGTCGTCGAACCGGTCCTGGGCCGCGGCGACGGCGGCGGTCACCACGGTGTGCGTCGCCACCGGTACCGGAGTGATCGTGGCCGGGCTCTCCTCGGCCTTGGCCAGGGCCGCCGCGTCACCGGCGAACCGGACAAGCCGGTGGGTCTGCTGGCGCAGCATCGAGACGGTCTCGGGGTCAAGGGTTCTCACGCCGTCTTCGATGGCCTCGAAGTAGGCCTCCAATACCGAAACCGGAGTTCGGATCTCATGAGCAAGGTCGCTGAACAGCCTGCGCCGGCCGGCGTCGACGGCCTCGAGGCGCCCGGCCATCTGGTTGAAGGAACTTGCCAGGGAGTCGAATTCGTCGCCAAGGTGGGCCGGGGGCACCCGCGAGTCGTAATGGCCGTCGGCAATGGCGGTGGCGGCCTCGGCCACCTCGGTCAACGACCGCTGCAGGCGCCTGCCGACGTACCAGGTGACGATCAGGGCCGCCAGTATCGCGACGCAGGATGCGACCGCGATCGAGATCACCGTGGCGTAGACGTAGGCCTCTTCGGCGTGCATCTGTTCAGCCGAGTCACCGGAAACCCCTGCGCGGTGCAGATGTTCGCGGAACAGCGGCGGTCCGACGATGGCGGCCACCAGGCCGGTGGTGCCGGCGCCCGCGACCAGTACCAGGGCCTGGGCCGAAAGCAGCCGGGTACGCAGGCCGACGGTCATCGCTGGCTGTCCTGTCCGGTGCCCATGCGGTATCCGACGCCACGCACCGTGATCACGTACCGCGGATTGGCCGGGTCGTCGCCGAGTTTGCGGCGGAGGTGACCGATGTGGACGTCGACGAGGTGTTCGTTGCCGACATAGGTGGTTTCCCACACGGATTCGAGGAGTTGCCGACGGCTCAGTGCCACGCCGGGTCGAGCCGACAGGGCACCGAGTACATCGAACTCGGTGCGCGTCAGCATGATCGGTTCGTCATCGAGGAAAACCTGGCGACCGTCGACGTCGATACGCAGCGCACCGAACACCCGGCCATCTGTCGCCGTGGAGGAGGAGACGCGCGGCCGGCGCAGCATGGCCCGCACCCTGGCCACCAGCTCCCGCGGGCTGAACGGTTTGGTCATGTAGTCGTCGGCACCCACCGACAGGCCGACGATGGTGTCCACCTCGGTGTCGCGGGCGGTCAGCATCACCACGTAGGCGTCGGAGAAGGTGCGCAGCGATCGGCAGACCTCCACGCCGTCGATGCCGGGCAGGCCGAGGTCGAGGACCACCACGTCGGGGTCGACCTCGCGGGCCAGGCGAAGTGCTTCGGACCCGTCGTGTGCGACGGTGACCTCGAATTGTTCGCGGGTCAGGTAGCTGGCGACGACCTCGGCCAACGGGGCTTCGTCGTCGACCACGAGGGCCCGGTAGCCGCCCGGTGTCTGCTGCATGTGCCCATAGTGCAGCAGCCGGGCAGGGGACAGCTGGAATTGATACCCTAGGGGGGTATAGTATGAATCAACAACGAAGCTGGTTCAGGAGGAAATTGCATGAATACCCAGACCATCACCGTCACCGGCATGACCTGCGGGCATTGCGTCACGTCGGTGCGTGAAGAGGTCGGCGGTCTCCCGGGCGTGCGCACGGTCGAGGTCGACCTGTCGACCGGGCGGGTGACCATCGACAGCGACAACCAGCTGGATCCGTCGGCCATCAACGATGCGGTCGCCGAGGCCGGCTACGCCGTCGCGGGCTGAAGCGGCCGACGATCATGAGTGCGCTGCAGAAGCTCATCGGGTTCGTCGTCGGACTCGTCGTGGTGTTCGCTGTGTCCTTCGGGATCGGCTCGGCGATCATGCCGGGCAGCGCCCCGGCCGCAGGCCATGACTCCGGTCACGCGGCGGGCTACACGCTGCAACTCGATGAGGCCGCGCTGCCGTCCGGCGACGCGGTACCGCTGCGGTTCCGGATCTTCGACAGCACCGGCGCCCCGGTGACCGAGTACGTCACGAGCCACGAAAAGCTGCTGCACCTGATCGTGGTGCGCCGCGATCTCGCCGACTATCAGCACGTACATCCGGTGCTCGACAAGTCCGGCATGTGGAGTGTCCCGCTGGATCTGGCCGAGCCCGGTGACTACCGGGTATTCGCCGACTTCGTACCGGCCGACGGCCGTGCGGCCACGGTCGGCGCCGACATGACCGTGGCGGGCAAGTACCAGCCGCAACCACTGCCCGGGCAGGCCGACACCACCACGGTCGACGGGTACACCGTCACACTCGCGGGGGTGGCCGAGGCCGGTCAACTATCGGAGCTGACGCTGTCGGTCAGCCGGGACGGCAAGCCCGTCACCGATCTGCAGCCCTACCTGGGCGCCTACGGGCACCTGGTCGCGGTGCGCGCGTCGGACCTGGCTTACCTGCACGTCCATCCGATGAGCGATGCGGCCGACCCGGCTACTGCACCGGGCCCACAGATCGCCTTCCACACCACACTTCCCAGCGCCGGTACCTACCGGTTGTTCCTGGACTTCAAACACCGCGACGCGGTGCACACCGCCGAATTCACCGTTGAGGGGGCACCGTGAGCACCGCGACCGGCCACGTCGTACTGGAGATCGGCGGGATGACGTGTGCCTCGTGCGCCGGACGGATCGAGCGGAAGCTCAACCACCTGGACGGGGTCACCGCGACGGTGAACTTCGCCACAGAGAAGGCCACCGTCGACGTCGCGGGTGAGGTGACGCCTGAACAGCTGATCGAGGCCGTCGAAACCGCGGGCTACACAGCACAACTGCCCGCAACCGAACCGGGCGAGAACCATGTCGAGGACGATCCGACCGCGGTGTTGCGCACCCGGCTGATCGTCTCGGCCGTACTGACCGTCCCGGTCGTGGCCATGGCGATGATCCCTGCGCTGCAGTTCACCAACTGGCAGTGGCTCTCGCTGACCCTGGCCGCACCCGTTGTGGTGTGGGGCGCATTGCCGTTCCACCGTGCCGCCTGGACGAATCTGCGGCACGGCACCGCGACCATGGACACGCTCATCTCGATGGGCACCATCGCGGCGTTCGGCTGGTCGCTGTACGCACTGTTCTGGGGTACCGCCGGGATGCCGGGGATGACGCATCCGTTCTCGCTGTCCATCTCGCACACCGACGGCACCGGGAACATCTACCTGGAGGTCGCCGCCGGCGTCACCACCTTCATCCTGGCCGGGCGGTACTTCGAGGCACGGTCCAAGCGGCGGGCCGGGGCAGCGCTGCGCGCGTTGCTCGAACTCGGCGCGAAGGATGTCGCGGTCCTGCGAGACGGTGTGGAACAACGCATTCCCATCGAATCGCTGGCCGTGGGCGACGAGTTCGTGGTCCGGCCCGGCGAGAAGATCGCCACCGACGGTGAGGTGGTCGACGGCTCGTCGGCGGTGGACGCCTCGATGCTCACCGGTGAATCGGTCCCGGTCGAAGTCGGTTCCGGCGATCAGGTGGTCGGCGCCACGGTCAATGTGGGCGGGCGGCTCGTGGTGCGGGCCAACCGGATCGGATCCGATACCCAATTGGCCCAGATGGCCCGGCTGGTCGAGGACGCGCAATCCGGCAAGGCGCAGGCACAACGCCTGGCGGACAAGGTTTCCGCGGTCTTCGTGCCGATCGTCATCGCGCTGGCGGTGGGCACGCTCGGCTTCTGGCTGGGTACCGGCGGATCGGTGGCGGCTGCCTTCACTGCTGCGGTGGCGGTGCTGATCATCGCCTGCCCGTGTGCGCTGGGCTTGGCCACCCCGACCGCGCTGCTGGTCGGCACCGGCCGCGGTGCCCAACTCGGCATCCTGATCAAAGGGCCCGAAGTGCTGGAGTCCACCCGCCGGGTGGACACCGTGGTGCTGGACAAGACCGGGACGGTGACCACTGGGGCGATGACGCTGCTCGACGTGATCACCGCGCCCGGTGAGGATCCCACCGAAGTGCTGCGGTTGGCCGGGGCGGTCGAGGACGGCTCTGAGCACCCGATCGCGCGGGCCGTCGCGAAAGGGGCCCGCGACAAGATCGGGGAGCTGCCCGCGGTGGAGGATTTCGCCAACGTGGCAGGCCTAGGGGTGCAGGGCGTCGTCGACGGCCACGCCCTGGTGGTGGGCCGGCGTCAGTTGCTCGCCGACTGGGCTCAACTGTTGCCACCGGAGCTGGACACCGCAATGCGCGACGCTCAGGCCCTGGGCCGCACGGCGATTGCCGTGGGGTGGGACGGGCAGGCGCGCGCCGTGCTGGTGGTCGCCGATGCGGTCAAGGCCACCTCGAAAGAGGCGATCGGGCAGCTGCGTGCCCTCGGTCTGGATCCGATCATGCTGACCGGCGACAACGAGGCAGCCGCCCGCGCGATTGCGGAACAGGTTGGTGTGCAAGAGGTTTATGCCGAGGTGCTGCCGCAGGACAAGGTTGATGTGATCAAACGGCTGCAGGGGGAGGGCCGCGTGGTGGCCATGGTCGGCGACGGCGTGAACGACGCCGCGGCGCTGGCCCAGGCAGACCTCGGCCTGGCCATGGGTACCGGCACGGATGTGGCGATCGAGGCGAGCGACCTGACCCTGGTGCGCGGTGATCTGCGGGCCGCCGCCGATGCCATCCGGCTGTCCCGGCGCACCCTGGCCACCATCAAGGGCAACCTGTTCTGGGCGTTCGCCTACAACGTCGCGGCGTTGCCGCTGGCGGCGGCCGGACTGCTCAACCCCATGCTGGCCGGTGCCGCGATGGCGTTCTCCTCGGTGTTCGTGGTCAGTAACAGCCTGCGGCTGAGACGATTCCGATGAAACGGCTGGCAGTCATGATGGCGGTCGCCCTGTGGGCGGCCGCGCTGGCCGGGCAGTGGCAGGTGCCCGGCCACGATCAGCCGGCGCACCTGCCGCATGCGGTTGCTGCCGCGTTCGGCGAGGGCGCCGAGCTGATGATGCTCGACCACCCGCACGTCAGCGATGGTTGGGCGCCGCACGCGCCCGAAGGTTTCACCGCGGCAGTGCTGCCCCGGGCCACCGCTGCAGCGGTCGCTTTGTCGGTGGTGACGTTCATCGTCGGCTGTGCGGTGCTGTGCGGGTGCGCCGCGGTGCGGTCACAGCGGGGTCCACCTGACCGTCACCGAATCCCGGTCGCCGGTCAAGCGCTTCTGATCAGGATCTGTATCGCGCGCCGCTGATCTGCCAGTGCTCCAACACTGTCCAGATCAGCTGCCGCGCTTCGGCGCGGCCGGAGATACAGAATCGACGAATTCATGAACCATGCCCTGTCCACCCGTTCGTTCCACATTCTGCGCCGAAACCGTGGGCCCAACACCATGGTCGGCCACACTCCCACCCTGTGGGTGTCCACTCCGTTCACCGATGCCGAGCGCGGATTCTGGGCGAAGCTCGAAGGCTTCAACCCGGGCGGTATGAAGGACCGCCCCGCGATGCACATGGTGGAGCAGGCCCGGGCCCGCGGTGATCTGAAACCGGGCGGCCGCATCATCGAATCAACCAGTGGCACCTTGGGTCTCGGCCTCGCGTTCGCGGGAACGATCTACCACCATCCGGTGACCCTGGTGACCGATCCGGGCCTGGAGCCCATCATCGCGCGCATGTTGACGGCCTACGGTGCCGAGGTTTCAACGGTCACCGAACCACATCCCACCGGGGGCTGGCAGCAGGCCCGGCGGGACCGGGTGGCCGAATTGCTCGCTGCCGACGACACCGCCTGGTATCCCGACCAGTACAACAATCCCGACAACGTCGAGGCCTACCGGCCGCTCGCGTTGGAACTGAACGCCCAGATCGGTCGTGTCGACGTGCTGGTCTGCTCGGTCGGTACCGGCGGGCATTCGGCAGGCGTGGCGCGGGTGCTGCGTGAGTTCAACCCGGATCTGCGCCTGATCGGGGTGGATACGATCGGTTCGACGATCTTCGGCCAGCCTGCCGCGACCCGCGTCATGCGGGGCCTCGGTTCGAGCATCTACCCCCGCAACGTGGACTACGGCGCGTTCGACGAAGTCCACTGGGTGGCACCGGCCGACGCGGTGTGGGCCGCCCGGAAGTTGGCGTCGACCTACTACGCGAGCGGGGGATGGAGCGTCGGGGCGGTCGGTCTGGTGGCCGGCTGGGCGGCCCGAAACCAGCCGGCCGGCACCACGATTGCCGCAGTGTTCCCTGACGGGCCGCAGCGATACTTCGACACGGTGTACAACGACGAGTATTGCCGGGAGCTCGGCCTGCTCGATCATCAACCGGCCGACGAACCCGAGACGATCGAGGGTCCCGGCGATCGCGTGGTGCAGTCCTGGACCCGCTGCGAGACGGTCTCCGACCCGATGGCGGTGGCGTAGTGAGCGGAGTCGTCGCGCAGTTCCGCAGTTTCGACCTACCGAGCCGGCTGTTGATGGTCAACCAGTTCGGCATCAACCTGGGCTTCTACATGCTGATGCCGTACCTGGCCGGTTATCTGGCCGGGCCGCTGGGCCTCGCCGCGTGGGCGGTGGGGCTGGTGCTGGGCGTTCGCAACTTCTCTCAGCAGGGCATGTTCATCGTCGGCGGCACCCTGGCCGACCGGCTGGGGTACAAACCCCTCATCGTCGCCGGGTGTCTGCTGCGCACCGCCGGGTTCGGGCTGCTCGTCGTCGCGGACTCGCTGCCCGCGATGTTGATCGCCTCGGCGGCAACAGGTTTCGCCGGAGCCCTGTTCAACCCCGCGGTGCGGGCCTACCTGGCCGCCGATGCCGGGGACCGCCGCGTCGAGGCCTTCGCCACGTTCAACGTGTTCTACCAGGCGGGGATCCTGCTGGGTCCGCTGGCCGGAATGGCGCTGCTGGTCTTCGATTTCCGGGTCACTGCAGCGGTGGCGGCCGGGGTATTCGCGGTCCTCACGGTGGCTCAGTTGCTCGCCCTACCGAAGCACTGTGCCGAACCTGTCGAGCAGCGGAGTTCGGTGCTCGAGGACTGGCGCAGCGTCGTCGCCAACCGCGGGTTCCTGTTGTTCGCAGTGGCGATGATCGGCACCTACGTGCTGTCCTTCCAGGTGTACCTGGCGTTGCCGCTGCAAGCGGCCGAGCTGCGGCAAGGCAACGAAACATCCTTGGTAGCAGCGATATTCGTGGTGTCCGGCCTGATCGCGGTGGGCGGGCAGCTCCGCATCACGCGGTGGTTCGCCGACCGCTGGGGGCCGCGGCGCAGCCTGGTGGTCGGCCTGCTGGTACTGGCGGCGGCCTTCGTTCCGATGGCAGTGGTGCCTGACGGCGGCCGGTTCGGTACCGCCGCCGCGGTGGCGGCACTGCTCGCTTCGTCGGCGCTGCTGGCGCTGGGCTCGGCCGCGGTGTTCCCGTTCGAGATGGACACCGTCGTCACGTTGTCGGGGGATCGGCTGGTGGCCACCCACTACGGGTTCTACAACACCGTCGTGGGTATCGGGATCCTGCTGGGCAACGTGGCCACCGGCTCGCTGATCGGCGCGGCGCGCGCCGCGGGCCTGGCCGAACTGGTGTGGCTGGGCCTCACGGCAATCGGGCTGGTGTCCGCGGCGGCGCTCTATGTGCTGATGCGGGACGGCGGGGCGCTGGCGCCCGCATCGCTCACTGCATCGGAACGGTGACGCCCTCCGACGGTTGCACGATCACGAAACCGTTGCCGTGGAACGCGACCTGAAGGGCCTCTCCGGAGCCGCGGCCGATCAGTGCGCCGGCCTTGAAACTGGTCTTGAGCTGCGTCTGCAGATGGGCCGACCAGGCCACCACGGCGTTGGTATCGGCAAAGGTCGGCGCCTCGGCCGCGTTGAGCACCACGGGCGGGCCGTCGGTGGTCAGCGCCACCCACCCGGTGCCGCGCAGGGTGGTGTTGAACAGGCCGCCGGTGGCGATGCTGCCGCCGCGGACCCGCTCGATGTTCCAGTCCAGGCTGGATGAGAAGGCGAGCACGTTCTTGCCGCTGATCGACAGGCCCGAGTTGGTCAGCTGCAGCAGGTGGACGTCGAAACCCTGGTCGGCCAGGAATACGTCGCCGGAGCCCTGGCAACGCATCAGCGGAAGGCCTTCACCGGTGAGGGCTTTCTTGATGAACTTCGTTGCGCCGCCGCCTTCGAACGCGAAGTCGACGTTGCCCTGATAGGCGACCATCGAGCCCTGTCGGGCCATGAATGGTTCGCCCAGGCGCACCCGCAGCATCTTCTGGTTCTGGTTGGCGATCGGGGTCGCCTCTTTCTCACTGAACCGCCCGTCGACGAGATCCCCGCTGATGCCGGCGAACCCGTCACCCTGGGGTTGAGCCTGAGCCTGTTGGGGCTGCTCCTGCTGCGGCATTGCACCCATCGGCGCCCGGCCGGCCTGGCCCTGATGGGATACCTGATCGGTCCAGGATTGCCCGTCCCACCACCGGTATTCGAAGCGGCCTTCGGGATCGGGCAGCCAACCGGGTTGTCCGGGTGTACTCACGGTTTCTCCTTGATTCGGGTGGGGGAGTCGAGATCGAGACCAGGTTACAAGTTACGAACGCGGCCAACCCCTGGCATTCTGGTGGCATGGCAAAGGAAATCGACCCGATCCGCGCCCAGGGCGCGCTCGCGGTCTTGAAGCAGCACCCCGGCATGGTGCTGTTCGCCGTGTCACCGGTGATCGTTGTGCTTGGCGCCGTGTGGTGGATCGCCGGCGCGGGCTGGGCGGGGCTCCTGTTGGTGGCCCTGGTGTTGGCCGGTGGTGCCGCGCTCCTGCTCAAGCGCAACTGACCCCGGAAAGCGGCACCCCGTGTTCGCCGGGGGTGAACGCCGCCCCATCAGCGGTGTAACAGTGTAATCATGTAATCATGACCAAACATCAACACCATCGCCGGTCCGCGGACGAGGCCGCCGAGTGGTTCGCGGGCCGATTGCCCGACACCTGGTTCACGGGCGATCCGATCGTGGTCGTCGACCGTGAGGAGATCACCGTCATCGGCCGGCTTCCCGATCCGGAAGAAGCCGAGACCAAAGCCCGTGCGTCGGGACGCGCCTCGAGGTTCCGGGAGGAGACGCGCGGCGAGCGCATGCGCATCGCCGACGACGCGCAGGGCCGTTTCGACCGTAAGGTCTCCTGGGGGGTGGAAATCAGTACCGGCGACGCAGAACCGGAGCGAATCCTGTTCACGCACATCGCTGTACCGGTGATGACCCGCCTGAAGCAGCCCGAACGGCAGGTGCTCGACACCCTGGTCGACGCCGGTGTGGCCCGGTCCCGCTCGGATGCCCTGGCCTGGTCGGTGCGCCTGGTCGGTGAGCACACCGAGGAGTGGCTGGACAAGCTGCGCGACGCCATGAAGGCAGTCGACGATCTGCGGGTCGAGGGTCCCGGCGCCTAGAGCCGCTCGATTCCCACGTACACCGACCCCAGTGCTGAGGTCTGCGAGAGCGGATCGATCGATGCCCGGTCGGCCAGCAGGTTGCGGTTGACGCCGTAGGACTCACGTGGGCTCCCGTGGCGAGGGTCGAATACCCCTGAGCCCCAGCCATGATCGAGGACGACGACGCCGCGCCGGGGCCGGTCGCTGAGGGCCGCTGTCACCTCCAGCTGTCCGACTGGTGAGACCACCCGCACCCGGTCGCCCGCCGTCACGCCGAGCGCCGCGGCGTCCTCGGGGTGCAGCAGTATCTCGTTGTCCTTGCCGCCGGGATGCAGGCCGGGCAATTCGTTCAGCCACGAGTTCATCGAGTGCCGTCGGCGCCGGTTACCGAGCAGGAATGGGAATCCTTCCGGCGCTTCGAGATCCGATGTGGTGAGCAGTTCGCGGGCCCGTGCCACGAACTCCGCGGGGGCCGCATGGACCTTGTGGTCCGAGGTGCGCAACGCTTCGCGGAACCGGCCGAACTGCCGCGGTCCGAGCACCAGGCCATGCGGGTGTGCCTTCAGTTCGCGCCAGGTGAGCTTGTGTCCGTCGACCTTTCGCGACGTCAGGATGATCAGCCGGTCCATCCAGTGCGGCCCGAACGCCAACCGGGGCCGCCGGGTCCGCGCCGCCAGCCGGCGCGTCGCGCGGACGAAGCCGTTGAAGCCCTTGGCGCCGAACAGCGGGCGGTGCATGGCGAGCGCCAGGTCGGTGAACACCCGCCACTCTTCGCGGGCACCTGCGGGTGGCTCGACGGCCTTCACGCCGTACTGCACATACGGCTCGTCGTGCATGCCGCTGGTGAAGGCCAGCAGATCGTCGCGTTCCAGCCAGTGCACCGCGGGCAGCAGCCAATGCGCGTGCCGGTGGCTCTCGCGTTGCACCAGGTCGATGGCCACCAGCAGCTCGAGCTGGCCCAGTGCCTCGTCGAGCCGGGCCCCGTCGGGCCCGGAGATCACCGGGTTACCGGAATTGATCAGCAACGCACGGATCTGGCCGCGGCCCGCCGTGGTGATCTCGTCGGGCAGCTCGGCCAGAGCGTGCGCCCCGGCCACCAGCTCGCGCCCGGCCACTCTACTGGTGTGCGGGCGGGTGGCCGCCAGACCGGCCAGCCGCAGCGTGTCGACATAGCCTGGTTCGAAGCGGCGCCCACCGGGGCGGTCCATCCGCCCGGTGACCAGGTTGAGCACATGACCCAGCCATTCGGCCACCGTCCCCGCGGTATGCAGTGACACCCCGGTGCGGGTGATCACCATCGCCCCTGGCGCCGAGGCGAATTCGCGTGCCACCCGCTCGATCAGCTCGGGGGCGATATCGCAGCGGGCGGCCAGATCGTCGAGGTCGGCATCGGCGACCAGGGCACGTAGATCAGGCACCCCGACGGCGAGCTCGGCGCAGTCGGCGCGATGCTCGAGCCCCTCGTCGAGGATCACCTTGACCATCGCCAGCAGCAGCGCCCAGTCCGCGCCGGGACGAACCGGCAGATGCAGGTCCGCGGCCTGCGCGCTCTCGGTGCGGATCGGGTCCACCACGACGATGCGGGCTCCCTGCTTCTGCCGGGCCAGCGCGCGGCGCCAGCCGCCCGGCACCGATTCGACCCAATTCCATGCGCTCACAGCCGGATTGGCGCCGACGATCAGGAAGTAGTCGCAATTGTCGACATCGGACACCGGCACCATCAACGGTGACCCGTACATGGCCTCGGCCACCACGTGCAGCGCGTTCTGGTCCACCGATCCGACGGCGTAGCGGTTGTAGGTGCCGATGGCGTCCAGCCAGGCGTTCATGAACACCAGATTCGACGACGAATACCCGGCCGGATTGCCGTAGTAGGCCGCCACCGCATCCGGGCCGTCCGCATCGATGATGTGGTTCATCCGTTGTGCGATATCGGCGATCGCCTCGTCCCAGGTCGCCTCGACATACGTGTCACCGACCCGGCGCATCGGCGCGAGGATGCGGCGCGGATGTTCCACCATCTGGCCGGCGGTGCGGCCCTTCGCGCAGAAATCGCCCCAGCTGTGCGGGTTCAGTTTGTCGGGGGCGATCTTGACGACGCGATCGTCCTCGACCGTCACCTCCAGACCGCAGGACGCCAGGCAGTACCGGCAGAACGTGTGCACGGTACTGGCGGTCATTACACCGACACTACAATTTGTAATGGAATCTGGAGGCTAAACCTGCGTCATCTCCCAGTACCGGCCATGCCGCGACATGAGTTCTTCGTGGGTGCCGCGTTCGATGATGCGGCCGGCGTCCATCACCAGGATCACGTCGGCATCGCGGATCGTCGAAAGGCGGTGGGCGATGATGAAACTCGTCCGGTCCCGGCGTAATTCGGCCATCGCATGCTGGATCAGCAGTTCGGTGCGGGTGTCCACCGCGCTGGTGGCCTCGTCGAGCACCAGCATGCGGGGTCGTGCCAGCACCGCACGGGCGATCGTGATCAACTGCTTCTCGCCGGCGCTGATGGCGCCGCCGTCGTCGTCGACGCGGGTGGCGTACCCGTCGGGCAGCGTGTGCACGAACCGATCCACATAGGCCGCCCTGGCCGCCTCGATCACCTCGTCCTCGGAGGCATCCGGCCGGCCGTAGGCGATGTTGTCGTAGATGGTGCCGCCGAACAGCCAGGTGTCCTGCAGCACCATGCCGATCGAGGATCGAAGGGACTGCCGGCTCACCGTCGAGATGTCCACACCGTCGATGAGGATCCGGCCGGAATCGACGTCGTAGAAGCGCATCAGCAGGTTCACACACGTGGTCTTGCCCGCTCCGGTCGGTCCGACGATCGCCACGGTGCTTCCGGGCTCGGCAAGCAGGGAGAGGTCCTCGATCACCGGGGTGCCGGGGAGATAGCTGAAGTTCACCCGGTCGAACTCGACGCGGCCACTGCGGATTTCCAGGGCCGGCTCCGGTTCGGGCGACTGCTCTTCGGCGTCGAGCAGCTCGAAGACCCGCTCGGCACTGGCGATTCCGGACTGCAGTGTGTTGTACATCCCGGCCACCTGGCCCAGCGGTTGGTTGAACTGCCGCACGTACTGGATGAACGCCTGAATGCTGCCGAGGGTGATCTGTCCTCCTGCCACCTGCAGACCGCCTACCACCGCAACGGCCACGTAACTGAGGTTGCCGATGAAACTCGTCGCCGGGCCGACCAGACCCGAAAAGAACTGCGCCCCGATGCTGGACCGGTAGACCTCGTCGTTGAGTTCGTCGAACCGGCGCTGTGCCGCCTCCCGATGACCGAAGGTCTTGACGATGGTGAATCCGCTGTAGGTCTCCTCGATGTGAGCCGCCAGCCGACCGGTGTTGCGCCACTGCGCCACGAACAAGGGCTGAGAGCGACGGGTGATCCAGCGAGTCACCCACAGTGACAGCGGCACCGTGACGACGGTCAGCAGCGCCAGCAGGGGCGAGATGGTCAGCATCATCACCAGCACGGCGAACACCGTCAGAACCGAGGTCAGCAGCTGACTGATGGTCATCGACACCGAGGTCTGCATGTTGTCGATGTCGTTGGTCACCCGGCTGAGCACCTCACCGCGCTGTCGGGAATCGAAGTAGGACAGCGGAAGTCGGTGCAGTTTGTCCTCGACCTCGGCCCGTAGCGCCACCATGGTGCGCTGTACGGTCACGTTGAGCAATCTGGCCTGCAGCCAAACCAGCACCGCGGCAAGCAGATACAGGCCCAACGCCAGGGCGAGCGTACGGGCCACCGCCGCGAAGTCCACCCCGTGGCCGGGAACGACGTTCATCCCGGACAGCAGGTCGGCAAACGTGGTGTCTCCGCGGGCCCGGGCCGCCGCGATGGCCTGCTCTTTGGTCAGGCCCGCGGGCAGTTCGCGCCCGATCACTCCGTTGAACAGCAGATCGGTGGCGTGACCGAGAATCCGGGGGCCGATCACGCCGATCGCGATCCCGCCCACCCCCAGCAAGACCACCGAGATCGCCAGACCCCGTTGCGGCACCAGACGTTTGAGCAGGCGCAGGGCCGACCCGCGGAAGTCCCGGGTGCGTTCGACCGGCGCGGCGGGTGTGCCGCTGCGGCGCAGCACGGCCCCGGTCACCGCGGGCCCCCGGCGGTGACCGCCTGCGATGCGGCGAACTCGGCATAGGTGGGGCAGTCGGCGAGCAGCGTCTCGTGGGTGCCGAGGCCGACGATGCGGCCGTCGGAGACCACGATCACCTGGTCGGCCTCGATCACGGTCGAGATCCGTTGCGACACGATCACCACCGTGGCGTCGGCCGACACCTGGCGCAGGGCGGAGCGCACCCGGGCATCGGTGTGTACGTCGAGTGCCGATAGCGCGTCGTCGAACAGATAGATCGCGGGCCTGCGGATCACGGCGCGCGCGATCGCGAGCCGTTGGCGCTGCCCACCGGAGAAATTGATGCCGCCCTGGGCCACCGGGCGGTCGAGCCCGTCGGGGTGGGCCGCCACGAAGTCGTCGGCCGCCGCGATTCGCAGCGCCTCCCACATCTGTTCCTCGGTGAGTTCGGTTCCCGGAGCGGCGCCGTAGCGCAGGTTCTCGGCGACGGTTCCGGAGAACAGGTAGCCGCGTTGGGGGACCAGCCCGATCGATGCCCACAGCAGCTCGAGGTCGAGTTCCCGGACATCCACGCCGTCGATGCGGACCGCACCGGAGGTGACGTCGTAGAAACGGCAGATCATGGCGAGCAGGGTGGATTTTCCCGAGCCGGTGGATCCCACCACTGCGGTGGTGGTTCCTCTCGGCACGCGCAACGAAACCTGCTGCAGCACCGGTCGATCGGCACCGGGGTAACTGAACGACGCGTCGTCGAAGACGATCTCGCCGGTGACGGTCTGCATACGGACCGGATCGGCCGGGCTGGTGATCCGTGGCCGGGTGGCCAGCACCCCGGTCACGCGTTCGGCGCACACCGAGGCACGCGGCAGCATCACGCCCAGTACGGCGACCATCAGCACGGCCATGAGGATCTGCATGAAGTACGCCAGAAACGCGATCAGCGAGCCCACCTGCATGTGGCCGGAGTCGATGCGCAGCCCGCCGAACCAGATCAGCGCGACACTGGAGATGTTGATCACCAGGGTGGTCGCCGGCAGCATGAGCGCCTGCCATTTCCCGGCTTCCAGCGCGGTGGTCGACAGGGCCTCGCTGGCGTCGGCGAAGCGCCGTTGCTCGACGGGTTCGCGGGCGAAGGCCCGGATCACCCTGATGCCGGACAGCTGATCGCGCATCACCCGGTTGATCCCGTCGATCAACCGCTGCATGCGGCGGAAGATCGGCATCAGGTGCCTGATGATCCAGTAATTGGTCAGTGCCAGCACCGGCACGCTCACCAGAAGCAGCCATGACAGTCCGGCGTCCTGGTGCAACGCCATCAGGATTCCGCCGATCGACATGATCGGGGCGGTGATCAGGATGGTGGCGGTCATCTGCAGGAGTTGCTGGATCTGGCCGACGTCGTTGGTCGTACGGGTCAGCAGCGACGGGGCGCCGAAGCGGCCGGTCTCCTCGGCCGAGAATGTGGTGACGTGGTGGAAGACCGACGAGCGCAGGTCGCGGCCGAAACTCATGGCTGCGCGCGATCCGAAGAACACCGCGCCGATCGCGCATGCCACCTGCAGACCGGTGACACCGAGCATCACTGCGCCGAGTTCGACGATGCGCCGGGTGTCGCCCTTGGCCACCCCGTCGTCGATGATGGCCGCGTTGACCGTCGGCAGGTAGAGCGACGCCAGAGTGCTGATCACCTGCAGTGTCGCGACTATGGCGAGCAGCCGCCGGTACGGCCGCACGTACTGTCGCAGCAGCGCCCAGAGCATCTGGCTACTCTCGCACACCGCGGGCTGACGGCAGTGTGCAGCCGCCGCCGTGTCCGGGTCGGCGAAAGTCCAGGTCAGTCGGTATGTCGTTATCGGGCATAGGTGTTACAGCTACAGTGCATGGCGTGACGGTCCGCACGGCCACCAAGCCACTACTCCGCAATGCCAGAGCCTTGGCGATATTGGCTGCGGCAATGGTCCCGGTGTTCGCCGGGTGCTCGACCGACGAGCCCACGTCCCCCCAGGTTCCGCAGACCGAGGCGCCGAGTGCCGGTGGCGCGGGTAAGCACGGTCCGCACTTTCCACACTGCGGCGGCGTGAGCGATCAGACGGTGACGGAGCTGACCCAAGTTCAGGGACTGGTCAACACCGCGACCAATTCCTCGGGCTGCCAGTGGTTGCAGGGCGGCAGCATCCTGGGCCCGCACTTCTCGTTCACCTGGTTCCGGGGCAGCCCGATCGGCCGGGAACGCAAGACCGAGGAGCTGTCGCGGACCAGCGTGGAGGACATCAACATCGAGGGCCACGGCGGTTTCATCGCCGTCGGGGAGAACCCGCTCAAGGCCGGTGACGTGAACCTGTGTGAGATCGGTATCCAGTTCGATGACGATTTCATCGAGTGGTCCGTGAGCTTCGACCAGAAGCCCTATCCCGATCCGTGTGAGGTCGCCAAGGAGCTGACCCGCCAGTCGATTGTGAATTCCAAATGATGACGCGACGGCTTGCCCCGCTCATGGGCGCGCTGGCGGTGTTCGTCGGGCTGACCGGGTGCACCACCACGGTTGACGGGACCGCGGCCAAGGAGGGCTCCGGTGGTGGGCCCAGCAACAACAAGTCCGAGAAGACCTATCCCAACCTGCTCAAGGAATGTGATGTCCTGACCACGGACATCCTGGCCAAGACCGTGGGTGCCGATCCGCTGGACATCCAGAGCACGTTCGTCGGCGCGGTGTGTCGTTGGCAGGCGGCCAACCCGGCCGGCCTGGTCGACATCACCCGGTTCTGGTACGAGCAGGGCAGCCTGGACAACGAGCGTCAGACCGCGGAGAAGCTGCAGTACGCGATCGAACAGCGCCGGATCGCCGGCGTGGATTCGATCATCATGAGGCCCAACGGGCTCAACGGGGCTTGCGGCGTGGCCAGCGATGCGGCCGGCGTGGTCGGCTGGTGGGTCAACCCGCAGGCACCGGGGATCGATGCCTGCCCGATGGCCACCAAGCTCATGGAACTGACGCTGGCCACCAACTCCTAGCGGGGCACGTGGAAACGCACCAGTGTCGCGCCGCCCAGTGCCAGCTGGTCCCAGGGGCCGTCGGTGCGCAGCACCGCGATCGCCGAGGTCGGGAACTTCAGTGAAATGCTCTCCGCAGCAGTCCGGTTGGAGCCGTCCGCCAGGCCGAGTGCCACCGCGGACATGGCGGGCTCGTGGCCGATCACCAGAACCGTCGACGGATCGCTGCCGAAACGTGACGCGACACCGTTGATCTCGTCGATGACGGTGCCCGGCCTGGCGTCGTAGATGCGTTCGGCGTACTGCACGGGCGCGTCGACGCCGGTGAGTTCCAATGTCTGACGGGTCCGCGTCGCTGTCGAGCACAGCACTGCGTCCACCTCGGCGATATTGGCCCGGATCCAGTCCCCGGCGAGCCCGGCTTCCCTGATGCCCCGCGCGGCCAGCGGGCGGTCGTGGTCCGCGACCCCGTCGGGGTAGCCCGACTTGGCGTGGCGCATCAGCAGCAGGGTTCTGATCGGACTAATCGGGTTAGCCATGCGTCATACGGTATCGGCAACCGGGCGGGGCCATGCCGCCGCAGGTCCCGGGACTTGTCGGCCCCCGGTTTTACACTCGCCTTGCTCGAAAGATGAGCCGACGAGAAAGGACGGGGCCGATGCGTTTTCTGCACACCGCCGACTGGCAGCTCGGCATGACCCGTCACTTCCTCAGCACCGGTGACGGCGAGGCCCAGCCCCGTTACTCGGCGGCGCGCCGCGAAGCGGTCTCGGCCCTCGGCCCGGTGGCCGCGGCCACGGGTGCGGAGTTCGTCGTGGTGTCCGGTGATGTGTTCGAGCACAACCAGCTGGCACCGCGGGAGGTCAGCCTGTCGCTGGAGGCCATGCGTGCCATCGGGGTGCCGGTGTATCTGCTGCCGGGCAACCACGATCCGCTCGATGCCGCCTCGGTCTACACCAGCGCGCTGTTCACCGCGGAATGCCCGGACAACGTGGTGGTCCTCGATCGCGCGGGGGTGCACGAGGTGCGACCGGGCCTGCAGATCGTTGCCGCTCCGTGGCGGTCCAAGGCGCCTACCTCCGACCTGGTGGGTGACGTGCTGGCCGATCTGCCCGCCGACGGGACCACCCGGGTGGTGGTGGGCCACGGCGGGGTGGACATCCTCGATCCGGACAAGGACAAGCCGTCGGTGATCCGGCTGGGCGTCGTCGAGGACGCGTTGGCGCGCGGTGCGGTGCATTATGTGGCGTTGGGGGACAAGCACTCCCGTACCGAGGTCGGGTCGACCGGCCGGGTGTGGTATTCCGGTTCACCCGAGGTGACCAACTACGACGACATCGAATCCGATCCGGGGCATGTCCTGGTGGTCGATATCGACGAGACCGATCGACACCGTCCGGTGCGGGTGGATTCGCAGCGGGTGGGCCGTTGGCGCTTCATCACGCTGCGCCGTGAGGTGGACACCGACCGCGACGTGGCCGATCTGGATCTCAATCTGGATCTGTTGGCGGACAAGGAACGCACCGTGGTGCGCCTGGCGTTGACGGGCTCACTGACCGTGACGGACAAGGCCGCGCTCGACGCCTGCCTCGACAGGTACGCCCGGCTGTTCGCCGCCCTCACCGAGTGGGAGCGGCACACCGAGATCGCGGTACTGCCCGCCGACGGCGAATTCGACGACTTGGGTATCGGCGGGTTCGCGGCGGCTGCCGTGGACGAGTTGGTGGCCACCGCCCGTACCGACGGGGCCGGAGCCGACGACGCGCGGGCGGCGCTGGGGTTGTTGCTGCGCCTGGTGGATCGGGGAAGTGCGGCATGAAACTGCACCGCCTGGTCCTGACCAACTACCGCGGCGTCGCCCACCGCGAGATCGAGTTCCCCGATCACGGTGTGGTGGTGGTCAGCGGCGCCAACGAGATCGGTAAGTCCTCGATGATCGAGGCACTGGATCTGCTGCTCGAGGCCAAGGACCGCTCGGGCAAGAAGGAGGTCAAGCAGGTCAAGCCGACTCATGCCGATGTCGGTGCCGAGGTGATGGCCGAAATCTCCACCGGCCCTTACCGTTTCATGTACCGCAAGCGTTTTCACAAGCGTGCCGAAACCCTGCTGACCGTGCTGGCGCCGGTACGCGAGCAGCTCAGCGGCGACGAGGCGCACGAGCGGGTGCTGGCCATGCTCGCCGAGACCGTGGACACCAGCCTGTGGCAGGCCCAGCGGGTGTTGCAGTCCAGCTCGACCGCTCCGGTCGACCTGTCTGGTTCGGACGCGCTGGCCCGGGCCTTGGACGTGGCCGCGGGTGAGGCGGTGGCGCTCTCGGGAGACGAGCCGTTGCTGATCGAACGCATCGACGTCGAGTATCTGCGCTATTTCACCGCCACCGGCCGGCCCACCGGCGAGTGGGCTGCGGTGACCAAGCGACTGGCCGCGGCCGAGGAGGAAGTGGCGCACCGCGCCGCGGCGGTGGCTGAGGTCGACGATGCGGTGCGCCGGCATGCCGAACTCAGCATCGAGGTCGGCGAACTGTCCGCTGAACACGAAGCGGCGCAGGCCGGCCTGGCCGCGGCCCGTAAAGCGGCCGAGGCGGTTGCCGCGTTGGTGCAACGGCTCAAGGAGGCCGAGGTGGTGGCCGACGCGGCCCGGGTGGCGCAGGCGGCGGCGGCCGCCGCGCTCACCGCACGCCGGCGGCTGCGTGCCGACCTCGACGAGCGGGCCGCCACGATCACCGAACTGCAGGCCGCGCTCGACGTGGCCGACGATGAAACCACCACGGCCCGTGAGGTTCACGAGGTTGCCGAAGCCACGGCCCAACAGGCTCGGGTGGCAGCGCAGGAGTGCGAAGCCCGTGTGGAGGCCGCTCGCGGCACCCTGGCGCGGATGACCGACCGTGACGAGGCCGATCGGTTGACCACCCGGCTGAGCAAGATCGACGCCGCCGTGCGTGATCTCGACCGGGTCAAGCGCGAACTGGACGGGATCAAGCTCGACGATGCGGGGATGCGGGCCATCGAGGCGGCGGCAGCCGCCGTGGAACGCGCGGCGGGGCAGGCCGAACTCGCCTCGGCGCGTATCGAACTCGTGGCAGTCGCTGACCGCGATGTCCGGGTCGACGAGGCGCAGGTGTCCTTGGCGGCCGGCCAACCGTGGTCGGTCAACACCACCGCCGACACCGAGATCGACGTGCCCGGCGTACTCACCGTCCGCGTGGTGCCGGGAGCCCCGGCCGCGCAGACACAGGCCCGTCTCGACGACGCGCAGAATGTGCTGACCGCCGCGCTGGCGGCAGCCAGCGTCGACGGCGTCGATGCCGCACGGGTCCTCGACGGCCGGCGCCGGGAACTGCTCGGCAGCCGGGATCGGTTGCGCGCCACGGTCGAGGCCCTCACCGGGGATGACCAGCTGGCGGATCTGCGAGACCGGCTGGCGCAACTGCGTGCCGGGCAGCCCGATGAGGCCGGCTTGTTCGAGCTGGCCGGGCCCGCCGATATCGCGGCCGCCCGAAGCGAACTCGATACCGCGGTGGCGCTGCACCGCAAGGCGGTGACCGACAGTGAGACCAGCCGGAAGGTGGTCGCCGCGGCGGCCCAGAAGTTGACGGAGAAGTCGACCCGCCAGAGCGTGCTGCGGGAGAAGCTCACCACAGCGCAAGCCGAGTTGACGGTAGCCGGCGGTCGGTTGGAGCTCCAGCGGGCGCAGGCCGGTGACGACGAGTTGGCGGTGAAGGCCCAGGTCACCGACGAGGAGGCCACCGCCACCGCAGTCCGTGTGGCCGGACTGCGCACCGAACTGTCTGCCACTGCACCGGATTCGGTTAAGGCGGCGTTCGAGGAGGCGGTCCGCTGTGCCGAGGTGTTGGATACTCGCCACCGGGAGGCGGCCAACGGGCTGCGGGAGCTGGCGGCACAACTCAAGGTGTACGGCACCCAGGGGCGCAAGGGGCACCTCGATACCGCCGAGACCGAACGCGAGCATGCCCACACCGAGTACCTTCGGGTGCATCGTCGGGCCCGTGCCGCCGAGACACTGCGCTCAGTGATGGCGCGCCACCGCGATGCCACCCGTCAGCGCTACGCCGATCCCTTCCGCCTCGAGGTGCAGCGGCTGGGCCGGCTCGTATTCGGTGAGGATTTCGAGATCGAGGTCGACAGCGATCTCAACATTCGGACCCGCACGCTGGCCGGCCGGACGGTCCCGTACGAATCGCTGTCCGGCGGCGCCAAGGAGCAGTTGGCCATCGTCGCGCGGCTCGCCGGTGCCACGATGGTGGCCAAGGAGGACAGCGTGCCCGTCATCATCGACGACGCGCTCGGCTTCACCGATCCGGACCGGCTGACCAAGATGGGTGCCGTGTTCGACGCGGTCGGCGGGGACGGGCAGGTCATCGTGTTGACCTGCAGCCCGGAGCGGTACGCCGCCGTCGGCGGCGCGCACCACATCGAGTTGACCACCACATCGAATTAGCCGCGATCGGCCGCGCCGGGGCCATACACTCCGCCACGTGGAGGCTGACTACATCGTGGTGGGGACCGGTTCGGCAGGCGCGGTACTGGCGAATCGGCTGAGTACCCAGCCGGACGTGTCGGTGCTGGCCTTGGAGGCCGGGCCGCGCGACCGCAACAAATTCATCCATATCCCTGCTGCATTTTCGAAGCTGTTCCGCAGCGAAGTCGACTGGAATTACCTGACCGAGCCCCAACCGCAGCTCGGCGGTCGCCAGATCTACTGGCCGCGTGGCAAGACCCTGGGCGGCTCGTCGTCGATGAACGCGATGATGTGGGTACCGGGTTTCCCCGCCGACTACGACGAGTGGGGCGAGCACGCCGGTGCCGACTGGAATTACGCCAGCCTGGAAAAGTACCTGAAGCGGATCGAGGCCGGGCCGCTTGTCGTCGCGGCGCAGCGCAGTCCGCGCAGTTCGACGGCAGCGTGGCTGACCGCAGCCAGGGAATGCGGGCACGACGGGTTCCGCGAGACCAGGGTGACTCAGCGTCGCGGCGCCCGCTGGAGTACCGCCGACGCCTATCTCAAGCCGGCGTTGCGCCGCCGAAATCTCGACCTGGTCACCGAGGCCACCGTCACCCGGATCGTCTTCGCCGGAAACCGCGCTGTCGGAGTTGAATTCGAGAAGGGCGGTGTTCGGGATGTGGTGACGGCACGCCGCGAGGTCATCCTGTGCGGGGGTGCGATCAATTCACCGCAGCTGCTGATGCTGTCGGGCATCGGCGACCGTGATCAGCTGGCCGGCCACGGTATCGAGGTGATCCGGCACGCGCCTGGCGTGGGTGGCAATCTGCTTGACCACCTGGTGGTTCCGTTGGGATTCGAGGTCCGCGACGACAGCCTGTTCGCCGCCGAGAAGCCGTTCGAGCTCGTCAACTATCTGGCCAGGCGCCGGGGCATGCTGACCTCGAATGTCGGTGAGGCTTACGGGTTCGTCCGCAGCCGGGCCGAATTGGACCTTCCGGACCTGGAGCTGATCTTCGCTCCGGCTCCCTTCTTCGACGAGGGCATCGGCGATCCGTACGGTCACGCCATCGTGATGGGACCCATCCTGCTCAAACCCCGCAGCCGTGGCACCATCACGCTGGCCTCCGCCGACCCGATGGACAAGCCGATCATCGACCCGCGCTACCTGAGCGACGAAGCCGACCGAACCGCGCTGATGGCCGGCCTGCGGATCACTGCCGAGATCGCCCAGGCCCCGGCTCTGCGGGACGTGATCGGCAAGGTGGCCCGGCCGCTCAATGCCTCCACGCTGGATGACGAGACACTCATGCGTGCACTGGAATCGGTGTCGCACACCCTCTATCACCCGGTCGGCACCTGCCGCATGGGCAGCGATGAGGACAGCGTGGTCGACCCTCAGCTCCGGGTCCGGGGAGTCGAGGCGTTGCGGGTCGCCGACGCATCGGTGATGCCGACGCTCATCCGCGGTCACACCCACGCGCCCAGTGTGTTGGTCGGCGAGAAAGCGGCCGACCTGATCGCGGGCTGAGGCACTCACACCCTGCGATTTGTGGAGTCTCAGCCGCGCTCAGCACGGTTGAAACTCCACAAATCACCAGGGAATCAGAAGTAGGCGTTGGCCGGAATGGGCGTGCCGTGCAACAGGTTCTGGCCGATCACCCGTGCCTTGTAGGCCACCGGGTTGTGCAACGTGATGGTGCGGATGTTGCGCCAGTGCCGGTCCAGGTTGCGCTGCCGGGAAGCTGCGCTGGCGCCACCCAGCTCCAGCAGGCGGGTGGCGGCCTCGGGGGCGACGTCGTCGAGGTGCACTTTGACTTTGGCGACCTTGAGTTGGGCTTCCGCGGCGAGCCGCGCATCGGGCACCGCGGCGAGCCGCGCATCGGGCACGCCGTCGACGGCAGAATCCGTGGCAGCGCCGATCGCCGCCGCCGCGTCCAACACGGCGGCCCGGGCGACGTAGGCCGTACTGGCCAGAACGCCGAGCTGGCGTTGCAGCAGGGGATCGTCGGTGGGCCGCTCGGTGACGGCGTGGCTGAAGTTGCGTTCTCGCGAGCGCAGCAGCGCCACACCGTCGTCGACGACATTGGCCAGGATGCCGGCGACGACCGCGTGGATGAACAACTGCAGCGCGGCGTACTGGACGGTGGGCACCGGTTCGGCGTCATATTGTGTGTCGGACAGAATCTCGTCGGCCGCGACCGCGACATCGGTGAGCGTCGTGGTGCCGGTTCCGGTGCGGCGCTGGCCGAATCCGTCCCAATCGTCGACGAGCCGTACTCCGTCACGGTCGGTGGGCACCAGGACGTTGGCCACCGAGTCGTGATCGGTGGTGGCGGTCACGGTCAGATAGTCCGAGAACAAGGTGCCGGTGCTGTAGTACTTCTCGCCGGTGAGCCGGAAGGCGCCCGGGTTGTCGGCGTCGGCCAGCAGCCGGGTATTGAACACCAGGCTGCCCACCGCCAGGGAGCCCTTCTCACTGAAGGCGTTGCCGAAGAGCTTCCCCCCGGCGATCTTGCCCAGCCAGTGCTTGGACACCGGATCGTCGGCGCTGCGCAGGCGTTCTTCGGTGAACCAGAAGTGGGTCCGGAAGATGTGGGCCACGATGGGATCGGCCTTGGCCACGTCGATCACCGCGGAGAACAGCTGCGGCACAGTGAATCCGGCGCCGCCGAGGGTTTCGGGCAGGCGGAGGGTGCCAAACCCGGCGCGCTTGAGCGCGGCGACCTGGTCGAAGGGATTCTCGTCGTTGAGGTCGCGGTCCTTGGCGCCCGCAGCGATCGAGGCCAGCAGGTCATCCCATTCCGGTGTACCGGGCAAAACACGGGTCACGTTCTCGACGGTGGTCATGGCACTGTTGTATCCGCACCGGCTATCGGTGGGCACGCGTTTGGATCAGCCCGAACCTAAGGCAGGAACCCGCAAGCCGTACCGGTAGGTGGTCAGGTACTCGGCGATCACCGGAGCCCGGACCTCGGCTGTGTGCGGGATGGTGATCAACAGCGCGTAGAGGCCGACCAGAAATGACACGCCGTTGTGCATCACGTCCACTTCGGCCGGGATCTCGCCGCGCTCCTGAGCCCGCTGTAGCTCCTCGACCAGCGCGACGATCACAGGGTGACGGGCCCATTCCTCCGACGGTGGCCGGGTGGTGGAAAAGTGCAGGGCCAGAAAGTCTTTGAACAGACGGTCGCCCAGGCGTCGTTCGAGTTTCTCGAGCATGCGTACGGATTCGGACAGGGTGGCGCACACGTCGTGCGGCGTGTCGAAGAAGCGGCTGAGCTCGGTCGCCATGCGAAGTTGCTCGCGCTGCTCCAGTTCCACCAGGACGTGTTCCTTGGTGGGGAAGTGGAAGAAGAAGGTGCCGTGAGCGACGCCGGCGGCCGACGCGATCGCGGCGGTGTCGGCCGCGGCCATGCCGTTGTGTTTGAACTCGGAGATCGCTGCGCCCAACAATCGCTCCCGTGTCTGCAGGCCCTTGCGGCTGCGTGGCGATCCGGTGAGCACAGTCCCGATGCTATGACATCAGGAAACTGACTGTACTCAGTATCGGTCTTTCATTTCTTCCGGACTGCCGCTACGGTTTCGACAACGATCGGTTCTGACTGGAGTCAGTTTTGGAGGTTGGCGTGCAGATCCTGGAGCAGGTTCAAGACCTGCCGAAAGCCGGCAATATCAAGGCCCAGTGGGTGAGCCTGTGGACCGGGCCGGCGGTGGGTGTGGTGCTGGTGGTGGCGCTGCTGGCGTTCCCCGGCTTCTGGCCACCGATGTCGCCGACCTGGAATGCACAGCAGGTCGCCGAGTTCTACGCCGATCACACCGCGTGGATCCGGTTCAGCCAGGTGACGTTCAACCTGTGCGGCATCCTGATTCTGCCGTTCTTCATGGTGATCGTCGTCCAGATGAAGCGCATGAAGGGCCAGACCCACGTATTCGCCTACTGCTATCTCACCGCGGTGGTCAGCGGTGCCACCATCTTCGCGCTGTCCAATGTCTTCTTCCTGGTGGCCGCGTTTCGTCCGGACCGCAGCCCCGAGCTGGTCATGCTTCTCAACGACCTGGCGTGGATCGTGTTCGTCGCGCCGGTCGGCATGGTGGTGTCACAGTTTGTGCTGCTGGCCGTCGCGGTCCACTTCGACAATGGGCCCGCCCCGGTGTTTCCCCGCTGGGTAGGGCATTACTCGCTGGCCACCGCGGTGGCGATGGTCCCCGCCGCCGGCGCGGCGGTGTTCCAGACCGGGCCGCTGGCCTGGGACGGCGTGCTGTCCTTCTGGTTGCGCAACGGTGCTTTCGCCCTCTTCGTCATCGTGATGTTCTTCGTGCTGCGCCGTGCGGTGATCAGCCAGGCGGTGTCCGAGGGCGTCGCCGAAGGAAGGGTTCAGGCGTGACCGTCCTGACCCAGGCGCCACCGGGCAGGCCCGATGTGCGTCTGATGACCTGGTTCTTCCCGGCCTGGTACGGGGCATTCGGTGTCATCATCTGCATCCTGACCCGAGTGACGCCGCCACCCCGGCCCGATGTCACCGCGGCCGACAAGGTGGCGTTCTTCACCGAACACGGGCTGACCATCAAGGTCGGTTTCTGTCTGCTGCTGATCCTGCTGGGCGGCGCGGCGATGACCAACGGTCTGGTCGCCTACCAGATCAAGCGCATGTCGGTGGGCTCGGCTTTCGCCTATGGCTATATCGGCGGCATGGGTGTCGGTGCGGTGCCCGGCTTCCTGTTGGTATCGGTGTGCTTTCTCACCGCTGCCTTCCGGCCCGACCGCGACCCGGAACTGATCAGCCTGCTCTATGACCTCGGGATGCTTTCCTACAACGGCTCGTTGGGCTGTTTTACGGCGGCTTACCTGGTATTTGCGATCGCCATCCTCTACGACAAGAACAACATCTTCCCGGCGTGGTTCGCCTACGTGACCATCTGGCAGATCATCACCGAGGTGATCGCCACCCAGATGTTCCTGTTCCAGTCGGGGCCGTTCGCCTGGAACGGGTCGATCGCGTTCTGGTGGGCGGTGGTGGTGTTCTCTGTCTGGCTCTCGGCATTGATCGTGTTACTGAGGCAGGCAGCGATGCGTGAGGCGGCATGCAATGACGCAGACTGATTCACAACCCCGGGCAACGTCGGAGCACGTGCCCGGTGACGGACACATGTGGGTGATGGTGCTCGGAGATCTCGTCATCTTCGGTGGCTACTTCATCGTCTTCATGATCTACCGGGCCATGCATCCGGACGAATTCTTGCGTGCCCAACAGCATCTCGACATCACGATCGGTGTCCTCAACACGGTGATCCTGCTGACCAGTTCGTGGTTGGTGGCTCGTGCGGTACTGGCGGCCCGTGCCGGCCGTCACGAAGCAGCCGTCCGACTCACCTGCGCCGGCGGGGTCGGCGGCCTGATGTTCATGGCCTGCAAGGGTTATGAATGGGTGGTCAAGATCCGGAACGGGCACACCAATTCGGAGATGTTCTACTCGTTCTACTACGTGCTGACGGGTGTGCACCTGATCCACGTCTTGATCGGGCTCATCGTGCTGGGCGTGATCGTGCGGGAGCTACGCAACCCGTCCCGCCGCCGCGCGTCGGTCGTGGAGGCGGGCGCGGTCTACTGGCACATGGTCGACCTGCTCTGGGTGATCATCTTCGGCCTGTTGTACGTGGTGAGGTGACGATGACCGACAAGGCTGTGACTCAGACGTGGCTGGTGCTGGTCGCCATCACCGTCGGATCCTGGTGGTTGGCACCGGCACAGTATTCGGACGCGTTGCGGGCAAGCGTGCCGATCACCGCGCTGGTGCTCGTGCTGACACTGATCAAGTCCCGTTTGATCATCCGGCAGTTCATGGAGGTCAGAACGGCACCGAAGTGGCTCAAACTCGCCACGGACGGCTGGCTGGTGGTGCTGTTCGGGGCGATTTTCGCCATCTATCTGATCTGAGCGTTGCGCGGCACAATGGAGCGCAATGACGATGAGCGCCAAGCGCAGGCGGGTGCACGACAAGCTGGCTGCGCTACCGGGGGTGCGGGCGGTGCGACGCCCGGTCAGTCCGGGTTCTGACGAGCAGTTCGACCTGTTCTACGTGCGGGCCGGGCGCAAATCGGCGCACCCGGTGGTGATCATCCCGGGCGGCCCCGGCGTGGCATCGATCCTGCCGTACCGGTCGTTGCGTAGACGTGCGGCCGCGGCCGGATTCGACGTGATCATGATCGAGCACCGTGGCATCGGGATGTCGCGGCACACCGACGCGGGTGCGGATCTGCCGCCGGCGGCCATCACCGTCGAGCAGGTGGTCGATGACATCGCCGCGGTGCTCGACGACGCGGGCGTGCGCGACGCGGTGCTGTACGGCACCTCCTACGGGAGCTATGTCGCCGCCGGTTTCGGTGTCCGCCATCCGGACCGGTTGGCGGCCATGGTGCTGGACTCGCCACTGCTGTCCACCGCCGATATCGAAGCAATGCGCAGTGCCATTCGGGGTCTCCTGTGGGAGGGTGCGGTCCCGGAGACCGCGGACCTGGCACCCAAGGTTCGGCGCCTGGTGGCCGACGGGGCGCTGGCCACCAGGGGAGGGGAACTGGCCGGTCTGCTGTACGGTTTCGGCGGCGCCGACCTGCTGGGCCGCCAGCTCGACCTGTTGCTGCGCGGGCGCACGGTGGTGTGGTCTGCGCTCGCCCGGCTGAGTCGGATATCGGCACGAAAAGCGCCGTACCGCAACGAGGTAGACCTCGTCGGGCGGATTGCCTTCCGCGAATTGAACTATGCCGGGGTGCCCGACGGCCTGCCGCTGGACCCTGCGCTGGAGATGGCCGACATGATCGGCAGCGCGAAGTTCTTCGAACCGTTCGAGGCCGAACCATTCGACCTACCGGCCGAATTGCCGAACTTTCACTGGCCCACCGTCGTGCTGTCCGGCGGCCGGGATCTGACCACGCCGCCGGCTGTTGCCGAGCGGATCGCGCAACTGGTGCCCGGGGCCGTGTTGGTTCGGATGCCGACGGTGGTGCACAGCGTGATCGACACCAGGGAACGTGCCGCTTTTGCGGTGATCCGTGCAGTGCGCGACGGTGTGTCCGAACAACTTCCGGCCACCGGCGATGAACTGGACGCCTTGCCTGCGCGTCCCCTGATCCGGGCGGCGGTATCGGCCATCGCGGCGGCCACCGCCGTGGAGTCGGCGGTGCCGACCGCGAAAACGCGGGAACGGCCTACTTGACGAAACCGACCTTGGTGTAGTCGGTGTCGGCCAGGCCGGGGGCCCCGAAATTGGCCAGATTGCTGCGCACCGCGACGTTTCCGGGTGACTGGAACAGCGGGAGGCTGAACACCTCGTCGAACAGCATCTTGTCCAGCTCGTTGGCCAGGGTCAGTGCCTTGGCCGGGTCCAGTTCTTCCAGCGTCTGCTCGATCTTGGCGTCGATCTCCGGGCTGCCGATCTTCCCGAAGTTACTGGCCCCGTCCTGCGCATAGATCTGGGTCAGTGAACTCAGTGGGAAAGCGTCGCCGAGGAAGGCGAACTGGGCAATGTCGAAGTCGCCCTTGATGATGTAGTTGGTGAAGAACCCGGTACCCGGCTTGGTGTCGAGCTTCAGGTTCACCCCGATCTGGCCGAGCATGTTCTGCGCGATCTGGGCTACCTGCCGGGTGCTGCCCGCGTCGTAGAACACGTTGCGAATGACGAGTTCCTTGCCGTCCTTCTCCCGGAACTGCCGTCCCTCAGGCACTTTCCAGCCCAGGGCGTCGAGTTCGGCCTTGGCTTTCTCGGGATCGAACGCCACCGACGCGGCGTTGTCCTGGTAACCCTGCTGACCCGCGACGAAGATGTGGTTGTTCAGCGGGACCGGGTTGTCGGTGAGACCCCGCTGGGTGATGTTGGCGAGCGCCTGACGATCGATGCCCTTGGCGACCGCGCTGCGCAGCGCCGGGTCGGCCAGGATCGAGCCGGGTGCCCCGTTGAAGGTCAGGTGGTACCAGCTGGCGGACGGTGCCCGTCGGATGCTGATCCCCGCGGTCTTACGGGCGATGGTCAGTTCGTCCAGCGACGCGGTGCCGGTCGCGTCGATGGTGTTGTTCTGCAGCGCCGGGATGCGGGCGGCGTCATCGAGCACCAGGTAGGTGATGGTGTCCAGCAGCGGCGGGGTACCCCACCATTTCGGGTTGCGGCTCAACGTGATCCGTTGAGCGCCCCGGTCGACGTTGGTCACCATGAACGGGCCCGCCGACGGCCCGGGCGCAGTGAGTTGACCCTTGTTGAAGGCCTCGGGGGTGGAGGTCATGCTCTTGGGCAGCAGCCGGCCGTTGCCGGCGAACATGCCCTTCCAGTCCGCGTAGGGCTTGGCGAATGTCATCACGGCCTGGCGGTCGTCGACGCCGCGGGTCACCGAGGCCACCCGCTCGAAGCCGTTGGGCGCAGCGATGACGAACGCCGGATCCTTGCCGCTGTTGGCCTCGGCCTGGGACTTGATGTCCTCCCAGGTGATCGGCGTGCCGTCGGTCCACACCGCCTTGGGGTTGATCGTGTAGGTGACCACCTGGGGGTTGGTGCCCGTCAGTTCGACATTGGTGAAGTAGTCGCTGTTGACCGTCGCCGATCCGTCGGCGGCGATCACGAACGTGCGCGGCATGGTGGCCCTGGTGAGCGCGCCGACGTCGCCGGTGTTGCCGTCGAGGTGCAGCGGGTTGAAGTTCGAGGGGAACTCGGTCAGGGCAAGGCGCAGATTGCCGCCCTGACGCAGGTTCGCGACGTCCTGCGGATTGATGTCGTTGGTGGTGCCGAGCTCGGCGTTGCCGCCGGCCGACGGGGCTTCCCGTTCGCCGCCCGAACACCCGGCCAGAGCCAGTGCGGTGACTGCTGCGACGACGGCGAAACGCTGGAACCTGAACCGCTTGAACCCGCTCACCCCGTCGATGCTAGATGCCGACACCGGTGGATGCGGCAATACCTAACCGTTGACCGGCTTTGGTTGCGGAACCGCGGCCAGCAACTTGCGGGTGTAGGCGTGCTGTGGGTTGGCGAACACCTCATCGCCCGAGCCCTGTTCGACGACCGCGCCCTTGTACATCACCGCGACATCGTGGGCCAGGTGCTTGACCACCGACAGATCGTGGGAGACGAACAGGTAGGCCAGGCCGAACTGGTCCTGCAGGTCCAGCAGCAGGTTGATGATCCCGGCCTGGATGGAGACGTCCAGCGCGGAGACGGGTTCGTCGAGCGCGATGATCTTGGGCTGTAACGACAGGGCGCGGGCGATCCCGATGCGCTGCTTCTGCCCGCCGGAGAACTCGGCCGGATAGCGGCCGGCGTCGGCGCGCCGAAGGCCCACCAACTCCAGTAGCTCGGCCACCCGCTGGTCGATCCGTGGTTTGTCGAAACCGTTGGCGGTCAACGGCTCTGCCAACACATCAGACACCGGTAGCCGCGGGTCCAGCGAAGCTACCGGATCCTGGAACACCACTTGAAGATCGGTGCGCAGTCCGCGGCGCGTCCTCCGGTTCAGGGTGGCTACGTCGGAGCCGAGTACTTCGATCGAACCTGATTGCGGTGCAGTCAGATTCAAGATCTGATGCAGGGTGGTGGATTTGCCCGAACCGGACTCACCGACGATGCCCAGCGTGCGGCCACTGCGCAGGTCGAAGCTGACGTCGTCGACCGCGCGGACCTCGCCGACCTGCCGGCGCAGCACCACCCCTTTGGTCAGCTTGTAGGTCTTGGACAAGTTGTGCACCCGAAGCACCACGTCGGCGTCGGTGCCACGTTTCTCAGTGGTGGTTCCGGCAGCGCCTGGTACCTCGTAGATCTCGGCGGCGCTGCGCCCGCTGACCTGATCGGTGCGGATGCACGCGGCGTGGTGATCCGGCGCCAACTCGATGAGTTCTGGCTCGGCGGCCTCACATTCGTCGATGGCCAGCGGGCAACGTGGGGCGAACGGGCAACCGTGCGGCTCCGTGGTGAGCGACGGCGGTGCACCGGGGATGGGCACCAGGCGGGTGCCCTGCGCCGCATCCAGGCGTGGCACCGAGCCGAGCAGGCCGACGGTGTAGGGCATCCGGGCCTTCTCGTACAGCGTGGCCACCGGAGCGTCCTCGACGGCCCGCCCGGCGTACATGACCAGGGCCCGGTCGGCGAATTCGGCGACCACGCCGAGGTCGTGGGTGATGATCAGAACTCCGGCCCCGGTGACGTCGCGCGCGGTCTTGAGAACGTCGAGAATCTGGGCCTGCACCGTGACGTCGAGAGCGGTGGTGGGCTCGTCGCAGATCAGCAGGTCGGGATCGTTGGCGATGGCGATGGCGATGACCACCCGTTGGCGTTCGCCGCCGGACAACTCGTGCGGGAAGGATCGGGCGCGCTGTTCCGGTTGGGCGATGCCGACCAGCTCCAGCAGTTCGACCGCCCGGGACCGGGCCGCGCGGCGGCCGAGGTTGCGGTTGTGGGCTTCGAGCGCCTCGGCGATCTGATCGCCCACGGTGTAGACCGGGGTGAGGGCGGACATGGGGTCCTGGAAAACGGTGCCGATGGTGTTGCCCCGGACCCGTGACATCTGTGCGTCGGACAGCCCGATCAGTTCCTCGCCACGCAGCCGCACCGACCCGGACACCTCGGCGAACTCGGGTAGCAGCCCGACCACCGCCATGGCACTGGCCGATTTCCCGGCGCCGGACTCCCCGACGAGTGCGACCACCTCACCGGAATCCACGTGAAAGTTCAGGCCCCGCACTGCGTGTACCGCGTCGGTATCGGTGGGGAAGTCCACCGTCAGATCGGATACCTCGAGTAGCCGGCTCATCGGCCGCCGTCCTTCCGCTGCCGACGCCGCCGTCGCAACCGGCCGCTTCCCGGGTCGAGTGCGTCGCGCAAGCCGTCACCGATCAGGTTGGCGCACAGGATTATCAGCACCAATACGCCGGCCGGGAACAGGAACACCCAGGGGAAGGTGGTCGCTGACTTGGTGCCGTCGGCGATCAGCGTGCCCAGCGATACGTCGGGCGCCTGGATGCCGAATCCCAGGTAGCTCAAACCGGTTTCGGACAGGATCGCCACGCCGACATTGAGCGCGGTGTCGATGATCAGGATGGATGCCACGTTGGGCAGGATGTGTCGCACGATGATGCGCCAACTGCTGACACCCATATAGCGGGCAGCCAAGACGAATTCGCGTTCCCGCAGGCTCAGGGTCATGCCGCGCACGATGCGTGAGCTGATCATCCAGCTGAACGCCGAGAGCAGCACGATCAGCCAGAACACCCGATCGGACTGGCTCAACCGCGGCGTGACGATGGCGATCAGGATGAAGCTGGGTACCACCAGCAGCACGTCGACGATCCACATGAGGGTGCGATCGCGCCAGCCGCCGAAGTATCCGGCGATCGAGCCGACCGTGGCGGCGATGATGGTCGAGATGAAGGCCACGCAGATGCCGATCAGCATGGATTTCTGCATACCGCGCAGGGTTTGGGCGAAAATGTCCTGGCCGAGGGCGTTCGTGCCGAACCAGTGGTCGGCCGATGGCGGCTCCTGCAGCGCGTAGTAGTCGAGGTCCGAATAGCTGTAGGGCAGGACCGACGGAAGCGCGTAGCAGGCCACGAACATGATCACCAGCAGTGTCAGCGACGCCACGGCGGGCCAGTTGCGCAGGAACCGCCGGAACACGAGGGTGCGCCGGGTGGCGAACTCCTCGGTGTGCAGGCCCGAGCGGGCCGCGGCGGCATCACCGGTGGGGGCGGAAGTCTGGGTCATGTGACGCGCACCCTCGGATCGAGCATCGCGTAGATGACGTCGGAGAGCAGGCCGGCAACCAGGATCACAGTGCCGGTGAACACGGTGATGGCCGCGATGATGTTGGTGTCCTGGGTGGCGATGCCCTGCACCACCCATTCGCCCATGCCGTGCCAGCCGAAGATCTTCTCGACGAACACCGAGCCGGTGACCAGCCCGGCCACCCCATAGGCGAAGAGGGTGGCCATCGGAATGAGTGCGGTCCGCAGCCCGTGCTTGAACAGGGCGCGACGCCGGGTCAGGCCTTTGGCCCGCGCGGTGCGGATGAAGTCCTGGCCGAGCACGTCGAGCATCGCGTTGCGCTGGTACCTGCTGTATCCGGCGATCGCCATCAGCGCCAGGGTGAACGTCGGCAGCACGAGGTGCTGTAGCCGGTCGACGAACTGGTCCCAGGCGCCGCCGACGGGCACCGGCGCCGTTTCGCCCGTGTACTCGAAAATTTGAACGCCGAGAATCGAGTTCACGTTGAGTGCGGCCAGGATCAGCATGTTGGCGATCACGAAGGACGGCGTGCTGATCACCAGCAGGGACAGCACGGTAATGACGCGATCGGACAGCCGGTATTGGCGGATCGCACCCCAGGCCCCGACCACCACGCCGATCACGGCGCCCGAAATCGCGCCGATGACGAGCAGCCGCAGGGTCACCCCGATGCGTCGCCACAACTCGTCGACCACCGGCTGGCCGGTCACCGTGGTGCCGAAGTCGCCGCGGACGGCATCGGCTGCCCAGTTCGCGTAGCGGAGCGGAATGGGCTGATCGAGGCCGAGTTCAGCGGCTTTCGCGTCGATCGCCGATTGCGGGGGCCGCGGATTGCGCTGCTCGAGGCTGTCGAGGGGTTTGAAGTTCAGCGACGTCAGCGTGAACGTGAGGAACGAGGCCAGGGCCAGCAACACGATGTAGTTGAGCAGCCGGCGCGCCAGGAAGCGCGTCATCCGGTTGTTCCCGCCCACGGCTGCATGCCAGACAGGGTAGAGCAGCCGGGAACCGGAATCCGGTCAGCGCGGCGATGTGTGCGTTCGGCGCGCCCGCACTCGGTGGGTAATAGACAGTGGAGCCACAGCCTCGGCATAGAAATCAGGGGTTCACTGAAATACATGAAGGTCAGCGGACTGAAGAATGTGAAAGTGATCGCTGCGGTCGCCGGTGGGGCGGCAGTGGTGGGGCTGGGCGTGTTCGGAGCGGTCTCGGACGTACACCTGGGGATGGGGGCCGGTACGCAAGCAGTGGCTTCCGGATCCCACATGAACGTCGGTCAGACGAGTACGGAGACGACGCCGCCGACCGCGCCGGTGGTGTCGATGGCTGTGCCCGCCATCAAGGGGTACACGCCGCCGTCCGGGTTCGCCACCACGCACTGAGCGCGCGGATACGCGCCGGGTAAGTGGTTTCACCGCCACCCGCTGCGGCTATACGTCGCGCGGGAGGTGAGCGCATTGGGTAGCGCGAAGGAAAACAATCAGCGAAATCTGAAACTGATCGCAGCCGGGGTCGGGGCGATCGGCGGGTTAGCCACGGCGGTCCTCGGGGTGGGGCTGGGCGGTGGCCTAAGCGGCGCGCAGCAGCGGGTGGAACCGCCGGCCATCACCACTGGCCAAACCGTCACCGAGACGACTCCGCCGACGGCCCCCGAGACTTCGAAGGGCACGCCTACGGTCTCCGCGACCACGCCGTCGGGGTTTGCCACACCACACTGATCGCGGCGGATCTCACCGACCGGTGCCTGTGAGGTCGGGTTTACCCCGTCCACAGGCCCCGGTAGGGAGGTCTGTGTGACAGGAGACGAACGCAGTAAGCGGACGAAGTACGCGATGGCCGGCGTCGGAGCGATCGCACTGGCAGCGATGGGCGCGTTCGGTGCCCTGATGGCCCAAGCGCCGAGCAGTGGGGCGGTGCCGGCGGTCAATGTCGGTGAAACCGTAACCAAGACAACGGCGCCCACCGAACTCGAGACCTCTTTCGCGAAGCCGAAGGTCAAGGTCGAGCTGCCTGACGGGTACGGCAACGGTTAACGGCCGGGCGCCTCGCCGATGCTGGCGACGGTCGGCTTGTCCGCTGGTGCCGACCCGTTGCGGGTGGCCTTGATCAGGACCCGGTCGTTGACCCCGAACGGGGGCTTGGCAGCGTCGGGCAGGGAGTAGCTCTGGGTGAATCCATCGTTGCTCCGCACGGTGACCGAGGATGCGCTCAGGTCGGTGATCGTGCCGGTCTGGACAAGCGTCGTACGGTAGCCGCCGTCGCGGCCGGCCAGCACTGCCTCGCTGTGGATCGTGGCGGGATCGGGCCGGTCGGGCGGTTGCCAGGCGCCGTGATCGCCCGGGCCCTGAGTATCGGTGGCGGCGTAGACGGCCGCGCCGCCGAGCCCCGCAACAGCCACTGCGATGCCGACGGCGGCCACCGTGGGTCGGATGCTCATGCGATCCACGCTGCCGGTGCTGTCTGGGTGTCGGCTGTGTATGGCCTCTGCCCCGGATGTGGGGATTCTTCACAGCTGGCGCATAGAGAGCGCTCAGTCTGGGCCTAACGAGCGGGCGAATAATGAGCGGGTGAGCACTGCGACCAACGGGACGACCAATGGCACCGATTCCGAGTCCGGGCGCGCCGTCATGCGCCGTGCCGATGGCAACCCGATCCAGGTCCTGGTGGTCGACGACGAGCCGGTACTGGCCGAGCTGGTGTCGATGGCGTTGCGCTACGAGGGCTGGGACATCGCCACAGCAGGCGACGGCGCGAGCGCGATCGCCGCGGCCCGGGAGAACCCGCCCGATGTGGTCGTCCTCGACGTGATGCTGCCCGATATGAGCGGTCTTGACGTCCTGCGCAAACTGCGCGAACAGATTCCCGGCCTGCCGTTGCTGCTGCTGACCGCCAAGGATTCAGTGGAGGACCGCATCGCCGGTCTCACCGCCGGCGGCGACGACTACGTCACCAAACCGTTCAGCCTGGAGGAAGTGGTGCTGCGGCTGCGGGCGCTGCTCCGGCGCACCGGGGTGACCAGTGAAGACGGCGGCGCCAAGATCGTCGTCGGCGATCTCGTACTCGACGAGGACAGTCATGAGGTGACCCGCGCCGGTGACCCGATCACCCTGACCGCCACCGAGTTCGAGCTTTTGCGTTTCATGATGCGCAACGCCAAGCGGGTGTTGAGCAAGGCCCAGATCCTGGACCGGGTGTGGAGTTACGACTTCGGCGGCCGGTCCAACATCGTCGAGCTGTACGTCTCGTATCTGCGCAAGAAGATCGACAGCGGACGGGAACCGATGATCCACACGTTGCGCGGTGCGGGTTATGTCCTCCGGCCCGCCCGCTGAGGTGACGGCCGGGCCGGTGAGCGCGACCCGGTGGTGGTCACCGCGGACCTGGTCGCTGCGCGCTCGGCTGGTCGTCACCCAGGTAGCCCTGCTGGCGGTGGTGTGCGCGAGCATCGGCGTAGCGACAGAGTTTGCGCTGCAACGGTTTTTGATGAACCAACTCGACGATCAACTGATCGAGGCCGGCCGGCGTTCGGCCGCCATCTTCGAATTGCCGCCTCCGCCACCCGGATTCCCGCCGCCACCGGGCATGCGTCGTCATCACCGCGTTCCCTTCGACCCCGAGGATGGGCCGGGTCCCGGATTCCTCAACGCACCGGGTCAGGCCGCACGCACGGTCGGGGCGGTGGTGGCACCGAGTCGGCCGGTGGACGCGGGGGTGATCACCGCCGAGGGGGACCGCGTCGAGGTCAGCGCGGCTGCGGCCGCCCAGCTGTCCCAGATTCCGGCCACCCGGGATCCCGAAACCGTGGACGTCGACGGGCTGGGCCGCTACCGGCTGATCGGCCTGCACCCGCGCCACGGCGGGCCGCAGACCATCGTGACCGGGCTGCCGACTGCTGTCGTCGACGACACCCTGCTGTGGGTGCTCGGGATGTTCTGTGTGCTGGCGGTGATCGCGCTGATCGCCGCGACCACCGCGGGGACCCTGATAATCCGGCGCCAGCTGGCCCCGCTCTCACGCGTTTCGGCGGCCGCGCGCCGGGTGGCCGATCTCGAGCTCGACCGTGGCGAGGTGGAGTTGCCCACACCGATCGTCCCGGTCGACCCGGCCAGCGCCCACACGGAAGTCGGCCAGCTCGGCACCTCGTTGAACCGGATGCTCGACCGCATCGCCAGCGCGCTGTCGGCCCGGCACGCCAGTGAGACCCGGGTGCGCCAGTTCGTCGCCGACGCCAGTCACGAACTGCGGACACCGCTGGCCGCGATCCGGGGTTACACCGAGTTGGCCCAGCGCAAGCGAGACGAGCTGCCCGGCGACGTGGCCCATGCGATGAACCGGGTGGAGTCCGAGACCACGCGCATGACACAACTGGTCGAGGACATGCTGCTGCTGGCCCGCCTCGACGCCGGTCGCCCACTGGAACGCGACAGTGTCGATCTGTCCCGGCTGATCGTCGACACGGTCAGCGACGCTCACGTCGCGGGCCCCGACCACCAGTGGTCGTTGGATCTGCCCGAAGACCCGGTGGTGGTCGAAGGCGACGAGGCCAGGCTGCATCAGGTGCTGGCGAATCTGCTGGCCAACGCGCGGACACACACCCCCGCCGGTACCTCGGTGACTGTGTCGCTGAAACCCGACGTCGGTGCCGTTCTCCTGGCCGTCGCCGACGACGGTCCCGGCATACCCGCGACACTGCTGCCCGACGTGTTCGAACGATTCGCCCGCGGCGACTCGTCGCGTTCGCGGCGCGAGGGCAGCACCGGGTTGGGCCTGGCGATCGTGGCCGCGGTGGTGAAGGCACACGGCGGCACCATCGAGGTGAGCAGTACGGCGGGTTCGACAGAGTTCGTGGTGCGTCTCCCGGGTGAGAGCTCACAGGGCACGCACAGGACGGACCAATCGGGCACCTAGCAGCCACGACAAATATGAAGTGGTGACCCTTGTTGCCGCGCATCCCGCTGCCGAGGTGCAGGTGGCGACACCCGACCGGTCGAAGCCCCGCAGCTCGACCTCGACCGCCCAACGCATCGCCCTCGGCCTGTTGCTGGCCGGCACCGCGGTGCTCTACCTGTGGAATCTGTCGATCAGCGGGTGGGCCAACGCCTTCTACTCGGCCGCCGCCCAGGCCGGCGCCGAGAACTGGACCGCGATGCTGTTCGGGTCCAGCGACGCCGGCAACGCCATCACCGTGGACAAGACGCCCGCGGCGCTGTGGATCATCGACCTCTCGGTGCGCCTGTTCGGGCTGAGCTCGTGGAGTGTCCTGGTACCGCAGGCGCTGATGGGGGTCGGCGCGGTCGCGGTACTCTACGCGGCGGTGCGCCGAGCGGCCGGACCGCGAGCCGGCCTGTTGGCGGGTACAGTGCTGGCACTGACGCCGGTGGCCGCGTTGATCTTCCGGTTCAACAATCCCGATGCGCTGCTGGTGCTGCTGCTCGTCGTGGCGGCGTACTGCGTGCAGCGCGGGATCGAAAAGAACGCCAGCCGTTGGTGGTTCGTCGCTGCAGGGGCCGCGGTCGGCTTCGGCTTCCTGGCCAAGATGCTGCAGGCGTTCCTGGTTCTGCCGGCCTTCGCCGCGGCGGCGCTGATCGGGGGGAACCGTCCGCTGGGCCGGCGTGTGCTCGACGTCGTCACGGCCTTGGTCGCCATGATCGTCAGCGGTGGCTGGTTTCTGGTGCTGGTGGAGCTGTGGCCGGCCTCATCGCGTCCCTTCATCGGTGGTTCGCAGAACGACAGCATCGTCGAATTGGCCTTGGGGTACAACGGCTTGGGCCGGCTGACCGGCGATGAAACGGGCGGCCTGGGCAACCTGAATTTCGACGTCGGCCCGGGCCGGTTGTTCGCATCGCAGATGGGCGCCGATATCGCCTGGCTGCTGCCCGCGGCGCTGATCTGTCTGGCGGCCGGCCTCTACCTGACCCGCCGGGCCGCCCGCACCGACCCGACCCGTGCCGGTCTCATCCTGTGGGGTGGTTGGCTTTTGGTCACCGCGGTGGTGTTCAGCTTCATGAACGGCATCGTCCATCCGTATTACACCGTGGCGCTCGCCCCGGCGATCGGCGCTGTGATCGGTATCGGCGCCACGCTGCTGTGGAAGTGCCGCGCCGACATCCGAGCCGCCACGGCGATGTCGGGTGCGGTGCTGGTGACCGCCATCCTAGCCGCGGTGCTGTTGGCCCGCAACGACGATGCGTATCCGTGGCTGCGGGCTGCGGTGGCAGTGGTCGGTGTGGGAGCCGCGGTACTGCTGCTCGTGGTGGGGCGGTTGGAGCGCCCGATGGTGCGGGTGACGGCGGCGCTGGCGATCGTGGCCTGCCTGGCCGGTCCGGCCGCGTACTCGATCGCGACGGCTGCCGGCGCGCACACCGGGGCGATACCGTCCGTCGGTCCATCGCGCGGTGGTGGGGGATTCGGAGGCATGTTCGCAGCTCCCGAACCCGGGCCGGCGGTGACCGCGACCCTGGCAGCCGATGCCGACCGCTACCAGTGGGCGGCGGCCGTGGTGGGTTCGTCGAATGCCGCGGGTTATCAATTGGCCACCCGCGCACCGGTGATGGCGGTCGGGGGCTTCAACGGCACCGATCCCGCACCCACACTTCAGGAGTTCCAGCGCCTCGTGGATGACGGCGCCATCCACTACTTCATCCGATCCCGCATCATGGCCGGCGGATTCGGCGGACATACGCCCAGCGGCAGCCAGGCGGCGATCGAGATCGCGGAATGGGTCCAGGCCCACTACAACCCGGTCACCGTCGACGACGTCACCTTCTACGACCTGACGCAGCGTGCGACGAACACATAGCCGGCGCATAGCTTCGCCCAACCCGGATCACAAGCCTGCGGAGAACGATGAACTCATGACAACTTTGGTCGAAGAACCCGAGCAGCGTTTTCGTTTCGCGTCGCGGCCGAACGCCAGCCTCGCCGCCCGGGAGGCCGGAGTGCCGGTGCTCGACGTCGTCGTGCCGGTGTACAACGAGCAGGCCGCGCTCGCCTATTCGGTGCGCCGGCTGCACCGGTATCTCGCCGAGAACTTCGCGGTGCCGGTCCGCATCACCATCGCAGACAACGCCAGCGTCGACGAAACCCCGCGCATCGCAGCCGAGCTGGCCGCCGAGCTCGACGGTGTGCGGGTGGTCCGGCTGGAGGAGAAGGGGCGCGGACGCGCACTGCGCGCGGTGTGGTCGACCTCGGACGCGCCGGTGCTCGCCTACATGGACGTCGACCTGTCCACCGACCTGGCCGCGCTTGCGCCGTTGGTGGCACCACTGATCTCCGGCCACTCCGACCTGGCCATCGGCACCCGGCTGGGCCGCGGCTCACGGGTGGTCCGCGGTGCCAAGCGTGAGTTCATCTCGCGCTGCTACAACCTGATCCTGAAATCGACTCTGGCGGCGAGGTTCTCGGATGCGCAGTGCGGTTTCAAGGCAATTCGGGCCGACGTTGCCCGCCAGTTGTTGCCACATGTGGCCGATACCGGTTGGTTTTTCGACACCGAGCTGTTGGTGCTCGCGGAACGCAGCGGCCTGCGCATCCACGAGGTTCCGGTCGACTGGGTGGACGATCCGGACAGCCGAGTGGACATTCTCGCTACCGCCACCGCCGACCTCAAGGGCATCGGCCGGCTGCTGCGCGGCTTCGCCAACGGGTCGATTCCGGTGAACACGATCGCCGCACAGCTCGGATCGTCGCGGAAATCGGCTGCCCCCGGGTCATTGCTGCGCCAGGCAGTGCGCTTCGGCGCGGTCGGCGTGGTCTCCACGCTGGCCTACCTGCTGCTGTTCACCGCCCTGCGGGCAGGGGTCGGTGCGCAGGCCGCCAACCTGATCGCGCTGCTGGTGACCGCGGTCGGAAACACCGCTGCCAACCGTCGATTCACCTTCGGGATCGCCGGGGCGGGCAACGTGACCCGCCATCACCTTGAGGGTCTGACGGTGTTCGGGGTCGCGCTGACCATCACGAGCGGATCGTTGGGACTCTTGCACATCGTGGCGCCCGTGCCGCACCGCGGTGTCGAGCTTGCCGTATTGGTGGCGGCCAACCTGTTGGCCACCGCGGTGCGCTTCGTCCTGTTGCGGGGGTGGGTATTCCATCCCTCGCGGACGGGGCAGGCCGCTGCGCCGAATCGAGGGGTAGAACTATGACGACCACCGTTGACGTGCCACCCGAGGCCGCGGCGCAGATCGCGGAATCACCGAAGGCCCTGGCCCCGCGCTGGGTTCGGCCGTCCTACCGGGCTCTGTTGGCCGGCACAGCGGTGCTCTACTTCTGGGGGCTCGGGTCTTCGGGGTGGGCGAACAGTTACTACGCCGCGGCGGCCCAGGCCGGTACCCAGTCCTGGAAGGCCTGGCTGTTCGGGTCGCTGGATGCCGGCAACGCCATCACCGTGGACAAACCGCCGGCCGCAATGTGGGCAATGGGGTTGTCGGGCAGGCTGTTCGGCTTCAACGAGTTCACCATGCTGCTGCCGCAGGCGTTGATGGGTGTCGGTGCGGTGGCGCTGCTCTATGCCACCGTGCGGCGCACCAGCGGCCCCGGCGCCGGCCTGATCGCCGGGACGGCGCTGGCGCTGACACCGGTGGCGGCCTCGATGTTCCGCTACGACAATCCCGATGCACTGTTGGTCCTGTTGTTGGTGCTGGCGGCGTACTTCATGGTCCGTGCGGTCGGTCCGGTGTCGGCGCGGGCCAGCGCGGGGTGGGTGGCGTTGGCGGGGTGTGCGCTCGGTTTTGCCTTCCTGACCAAGATGCTGCAGGCCTTCCTGGTGGTGCCGGGGTTGGCCCTGATGTTCCTCGTCGCCGCGCCCGTGGCCGGCGTGTGGAAACGGTTGGGCACTCTGTTGATCGGTGCGGCAACGATGATCGTCTCGTCGGGCTGGTACATCGCGATGGTGGCACTGTGGCCGGCGGATTCGCGGCCCTACATCGCCGGATCGACCGACAACAGCCTGCTGCAACTGGCATTCGGCTACAACGGGTTGCAACGCATCCTGGGCCGGGAGGGCTCAGGGCCCGGCAACGGTCCTGGACCGGGTGGACCCGGTTTCGGGCACGGCCCCGGCGGGGGTCCCAACCTGATGTTCGGCGGTGACCCCGGCATCGGCCGGATGTTCGGGATGTCCATGGGTACCGAGGCGTCGTGGCTGTTGCCCGCCGCGCTGCTCGGACTGGTGGCTGCACTGTGGCTGACCAGGCGCACCGCGCGGACGGCCGGCCTGCGGGCGGGTCTGCTGATGTGGGGCGGCTGGGCGCTGGTCACCGCGGTGGTGTTCAGCTTCATGGACGGCATCATCCACCCCTATTACACCGTGGCGCTGGCGCCCGCGGTCGCCGCGCTGGTGGGGATCTCCGTCGTCGAATTATGGCGGGTTCGTGCACGATTCGCGGCTCGTGCGGTGCTGGCCGTCATGCTGGCCGGGACCGGGGTGTGGGCGTTCGTGTTGCTGAACCGGACGCCCGACTGGCTACCGGCGCTGCGCTGGATCGTGTTGGTCGGCTCGGTGCTGACGGCCGTCGCCCTGGCGATCACTGCCCACCGTCCGGGCAAGGTGCCTGTCGTGGTGGCGCTGGCGGCCATGGTCTTCGGGCTCGCCGCGACCGGGGCCTACACCATCGAGACGGTGGCCAAGGTCCACGGCGGTGGGCCCATGGCGACCTCGGGCCCCAACCGGGACATGGGCTTCGGTGGGCCGGGAGGTCCAGGAGGGCCTCCTGGCTTCGGGCGGGCCGACGACCCGGCACTGGCCGAGTTGATCGCTGGTACCGATGGTCGCTGGGCCGCAGCCAGCGTGGGCTCGATGCAAGTCAGCGATCTTGAGCTCAAGACCGGCGAGTCGTTGATGGCGATCGGCGGGTTCACCGGCAGTGACAACTCGCCCACGCTCGCGCAGTTCCAGCGGTACGTCGCCGACGGCCAGGTCCGCTACTTCCTCGATCGGTCCGAGGGCAGTCGGGGCGGCCCACCCGGACCGCCTCGCGATCCGAGCGGGAGCGCAGGAGAAATCACCACCTGGGTGAGGCAGCACTTCTCCAAGAGCGTGGTCGGCGACGTCCCGGTGTACGACCTGGCGGCACCGCTCGCCTGACCCCCCAGACCGCGGCGGCCGTCCACATCCCCCCGGCAGGACGGCCGCCGCCTCGGGGTATCCATCGGCTCAGCCTGATTCTTCCTCTGGCCCTGGTCGCGGCTCGGGGTTAGCGTCGATTCATGTCTGTCACCGACCAGTACCTGGCCAACAACGAGGTCTATGCCACGACCTTCTCGGGGCCGTTGCCGCTGCCGCCCAGCAAGCACGTCGCGGTGGTCGCGTGCATGGATGCCAGGCTGGACGTCTACCGGATCCTCGGCCTGGGTGACGGTGAGGCGCACGTGATCCGCAATGCGGGCGGCGTCGTCACCGACGACGAGATCCGGTCGCTGGCCATCAGCCAACGGCTGCTCGGCACCAGGGAGATCATCCTGATCCATCACACCGATTGCGGCATGCTCACCTTCACCGATGACGGGTTCAAACAGCAGATCCAGGACGAGACCGGTATCAAGCCGAACTGGGCCGCCGAGTCCTTCGTCGACCTGGCGGAGGACGTGCGTCAGTCGTTGCGTCGCATCGAGGCCAGTCCGTTCGTCACGAAGCACGAATCGTTGCGCGGCTTCATCTTCGACGTCGCCACCGGCAAGCTCGACGAGGTGACCCTGTAGCGGGTGCCCGCTCACCCCACCTTGTACGTTGCGATGGCTTTCGCCACCGCCTCGCCGTCAGGAGTGACGATATCGACGTCACAGTTCACCAGGGACCTACCCTGACGCAGCACGCGCCCGAGGGCGATCAGATCGGTGGCCCGGGCCGGTGCCAGATAGTTGATCGTCATCGAGACCGTCACTCCGCGAAGCGAATCCGGAACCTCGGCCTGTGCCCAGGCCGCGGCCATCACCGTCACGTCGGCCAATGCGGCGATTGCACCTCCATGCACCATGTCGGCGATCGTGATGTTCGACTGATCCCACGGCAACCGCAGCCGGACCTCGGGGCTCTCGAGCGTTTCGGCGACGATGCCGAGCTTGGCCACGAACGGCGACCGCGGCAGGAACTGCGCCATGACCTCGGGGCCGGTCTGGATACTCATGGCCGCCAGTGTGTGCCGCGGGCGTTCGGCGCCTCAATTACCTACGGGGTAAGCGCCCCGTGAATCCGCGGTTCCCGAGGAGTATGGCGCTGCTGGTGGCCGGCGCGCTGTTCATGGAAATCTTGGATGCCACGGTCATCGCGCCGGCCATCCCGCTGATCGCCGCGTCGTTCGGCGTCGAGGCCATCGACGTCAACGTGGCGATCTCGGCCTATCTGGTCACCGTGGCGGTACTGATCCCGGCGAGTGGATGGTTGGCCGACAGGTTCGGAATCCGGCGGGTGTTCATCGGGGCGATCGCGGTGTTCACGCTGGCCTCCCTCGGGTGTGCCGTGAGCACGTCGCTGCCGATGCTGGTGCTGATGCGGATCCTGCAGGGCGTCGGCGGCGCCATGATGGTGCCGGTCGGCCGGCTGGCGGTGTTGCGGCACAGTGGCAAGTCCGACCTCGTCCGGGCCATCGCGCTACTTACCTGGCCGGCCCTGACCGCACCGGTGCTGGCTCCGGTGCTGGGCGGGGCGATCGCGACCCTGGGCAGCTGGCGGTGGATCTTCGCGGTCAACATTCCGATCGGCGTGATCGGAATCGTTCTCGCGATCAAACTCGTCCACGGCGAGGCACAGTCCACGGTCCGGCGGCTGGATTGGCCGGGCCTGCTGGCGCTCGGCTCGGGGATTGCTGCGGCCCTCATCGCGCTGGAGCACATCCGGGTCTCGGGGACCGATTGGGGGCTGGTCACCGGGTGCGGTGCCGCGGCGGTCCTGCTGCTGGCCGGCGCGGTGTGGCGACTGCTCACCGCGTCGTCCCCGCTGATGCAGTTGCGGGTGCTGCGGGTACATACGCTGCGGATCACGGTGGCAGCTGGATCGCTGTACCGGCTCGTGATCACCGCGGTGCCGTTTCTGCTGCCGCTGCAGTTCCAGCTGGAGTTCGGCTGGACGCCGCTGGCCGCCGGCGTCATGGTGGCCGCGCTGTTCGCCGGGAACCTGACCATCAAGCCGCTGACCACACCGTTGATGCGTCGGTTCGGTATCCGGACCGTGCTCCTGGTCAACGGGTTGGCGTCGGTCGCCTGTTTCGGCCTGCTGGCCGCGTTGCGGCCGGGGCTGCCGGTCGTCGTGATGGCTGTCGTCCTCTATCTGAGCGGGGCGCTGCGGTCGATCGGCTTCACCGCCTACAACAGCCTGGCGTTCTCCGACGTCGACGGGGAACACCTGACGCATGCCAACACGCTCAATGCCTCGGTGCAGGAGTTGGCGGCCGGGCTCGGCATCGCGGTGGCGGCGCTGCTGCTCAGCCAGTGGAGCTCGTATTCGCTGACCTATCTGATCCTGGGTGCGTTGCTGGCGCTGACCATCGTCGAGACCGTGCGACTGCCACGGCAGGCAGGCGCCCACGTCAGCGGGCACCGGGTGTGACAGTGCACGCCATTGACACCGCGGGGACCGGGCAGCTAGATTCCTGGCCATGCTTGCAATTCTGGCCATTCCTACCAACTTAATGGGGAAGTGATGACCGCCGCACAGAAAACCGATCAACAATCCGGACGGGCCGGCAACTACGAGCTGAGCCACCTCCGGTCGCTGGAGGCCGAGGCCATCCACATCATCCGCGAGGTTGCCGCGGAGTTCGAGAAGCCCGTGCTGCTGTTCTCCGGCGGCAAAGACTCGATCGTCATGCTGCACCTGGCAGTCAAGGCGTTCGCGCCGGGCAGGTTGCCGTTCCCGGTCATGCACGTCGACACGGGCCACAACTTCGACGAGGTCTACGAGGCCCGCGACGAGCTCGTCGAGCACTACGGTGCGCGCCTGGTCGTCGCCAAGGTGCAGGACGACATCGATGCCGGTCGCGTGGTGGAGACCATCCCGTCGCGCAACCCGATCCAGACCGTCACGCTGCTGCGCGGTATCCGGGAGAACAAGTTCGACGCCGCCTTCGGCGGTGCCCGGCGCGACGAGGAGAAGGCCCGGGCCAAGGAGCGCGTGTTCTCCTTCCGCGACGAGTTCGGCCAGTGGGACCCCAAGGTGCAGCGCCCCGAGCTGTGGAACCTCTACAACGGGCGGCACCACAAGGGCGAGCACATCCGTGCCTTCCCGATCTCCAACTGGACCGAGTTCGACATCTGGTCCTACATCGGCGCCGAGAAGATCAAGCTGCCGTCCATCTACTACGCACACCAGCGCAAGGTGTTCGAGCGCGACGGCATGCTGCTCGCGGTGCACAAGTACCTGCAGCCCCGCAAGGACGAACCGGTGATCGAGAAGACCGTGCGGTTCCGCACCGTCGGTGACGTCACCTGCACCGGATGTGTGGAGTCCACGGCCGCAACGGTTTCGGAGGTCATCGCCGAAACTGCGGTGTCCCGGCTCACCGAGCGTGGCGCCACCCGCGCCGATGACCGCATCTCCGAGGCCGGAATGGAAGATCGCAAGCGCGAGGGGTATTTCTGACATGGCAACGCTTCTTCGCATCGCCACCGCGGGTTCCGTCGACGACGGCAAGTCCACCCTGATCGGCCGGCTGTTGTTCGACTCCAAGGCGGTCATGGAGGATCAGCTGGCCGCCGTCGAGCGCACCTCCAAGGAACGCGGCCACGATTACACCGATCTGGCACTGGTCACCGACGGCCTGCGCGCCGAGCGGGAACAGGGCATCACGATCGATGTCGCCTACCGCTACTTCGCCACGGCCAAGCGGAAATTCATCATCGCCGACACCCCGGGGCACATCCAGTACACCCGCAACATGGTGACCGGAGCGTCCACCGCACAGCTGGTGATCGTGCTGGTCGACGCCCGCCACGGACTGCTCGAGCAGTCGCGCCGCCACGCGTTCCTGGCGTCGCTGCTGGGCATCCAGCACATCGTGCTGGCCGTGAACAAGATGGACCTGATCGACTGGGACCAGGAACGTTTCGAGGCGATCCGCGACGAGTTCCATGCGTTCGCCGCCCGGTTGGACGTGCACGACGTGACGACCATCCCGCTGTCGGCGCTCAAGGGCGACAACGTGGTGACCAAATCCGATGTGACGCCCTGGTACGAGGGCCCGTCGCTGCTGAGTCACCTCGAAGACGTCTACATCGCGGGTGACCGCAACCTCGTCGACGTACGTTTCCCGGTGCAGTACGTCATCCGGCCGCAGACCCACGAGCACGCCGATCACCGCAGCTACGCCGGTACGGTGGCCAGCGGTGTGCTGCGTCCCGGGGACGACGTGATCGTGCTGCCGGCCGGAAAGCCCACGCGCATCACCCAGATCGACGGCCCGAGCGGCGTGGTCGACGAGGCCTTCCCGCCGATGGCGGTGTCGATCAGCCTGTCCGACGACATCGATATCTCCCGCGGCGACATGATCGCCCGGCCCAACAACCAGCCCCGGGTCACCCAGGAGTTCGACGCCACGGTGTGCTGGATGGCCGACGCATCGTCACTGGAGCCCGGCCGCGAATACCTGGTCAAGCACACCACGCGCACCACCAGGGCCAAGGTGACCGGACTGGACTACCGGCTGGATGTCAACACCCTGCACCGGGACAAGTCCGCGACTGCGCTCAAACTCAATGAGCTGGGCCGTGTCTCGCTGCGCACCCAGGCACCGCTGCTGCTCGACGAATACAGCCGCAATGCCGCCACCGGATCGTTCATCCTGATCGATCCCACCACCAACGGCACCGTGGGCGCCGGCATGGTGTTGCGTGAGACCCGCCATGACATCGCGAGCCCCAACACAGTTCGGCACGAGTCGCTGTGCACCGCCGAGGATCGGCTGTCGAAGGGCCGCACCGTGTGGTTCACCGGTCTGTCCGGCTCGGGCAAGTCTTCGGTGGCAGTGCTCGTCGAGCAGAAGCTGCTCGAAAAGGGTGTTCCGGCATACGTTCTGGACGGGGACAACCTGCGCCACGGGCTGAACGCGGACCTGGGTTTCTCGATGGCTGATCGGGCCGAGAACCAGCGCCGCCTGGCTCACATCGCGGCCATTCTGGCCGACTCCGGACAGGTTGTGCTGGTCCCCGCGATCAGCCCGCTCGAAGAGCATCGCGCGCTGGCCCGGCAGGTGACCACCGATGCCGGGCTGGACTTCTACGAGGTGTTCTGCGACACCCCGCTGGAGGACTGCGAACGCCGTGACCCCAAGGGCCTGTACGCCAAGGCGCGTGCCGGTGAGATCACCCACTTCACCGGTATCGACAGCCCGTATCAGCGGCCGAAGAACCCGGATCTGCGGCTCACTCCGGACCTCAGTACCGACGAGCTGGCACAACAGGTGATCGAGCTGCTGGAATCACGTTCGTGAACGATCATGAGTTGGCCGCCCGGTTGGCCACCCGGGCCGGGGATCTGCTGCTCGACGTCCGTGCCGACTTCGCCGATGCCTCGGCTGCCGAGCGAAAGGCAGCCGGGGACAAGCAGTCCCACGATTTCCTGATGGCCGAGTTGGCCAGGTTGGTTCCCGGTGACTCGGTACTGTCCGAGGAGGCCACGGCCGATGAGCGGGCCGACCCCACCCGACTGAGTGCCGACCGGGTATGGATCGTCGACCCGCTCGACGGCACCAGGGAGTTCTCCGAACTCGGCCGCGACGATTGGGCCGTGCACGTGGCCCTGTGGAGTGCGGGCGAACTCGTGGCCGGGGCGGTCGCGTTGCCGGCCCAGAACACCACGCTGTCCACGCCCGAGGTGGCCGCACCGCGTCCGTTCGACGGCGCGCCGCGGGTCGTGGTGTCCCGCACCCGGCCGCCCGCGGTGGCACTGGCCGTGCGCGAGGCCCTCGACGGGACGCTGGTCGAAATGGGTTCGGCCGGAGCCAAAGTCGCTGCGGTGGTCCGCGGTGTCGCCGATGTGTATGTGCATGCCGGCGGTCAGTACGAGTGGGATTCGGCTGCGCCCGTCGCGGTGGCCCGTGCGGCCGGCCTGCATACCTCGCGGATCGACGGCTCGCCGTTGGTCTACAACTCGGCCGATCCGACGCTGCCCGACCTAATCGTGTGCCGGCCGGAGCTGGCTGAGCGGGTACTGGCCGTCACGGCGGGGTGACCGCGCTATGGCATTGCCGGCGGTATCGGTGAAATGTCCGAAGGCGGAGGGCCGCTGGCGACGTTCGGGCAGGCGTCCTGGAGTTCGTGCAGCGCGGTCAGCGTGGCCTGCAATTCGCGCGGGTAACTGGCCCTGAGCTTTTCGGCATGGTCGGCCAGTCTCGTCACGCTGCCGCGCAACGACCAATCCTCGATGGCTGCGGCCTCATCGCGGATGGCGGCGACCGCGTCAGTCGCAAGGGCATCCTCGCGGGCCGCATCGGCGGCGTGCCAGGGCAACCCCTTGTGGCCGGCAGCCGGCAGGATGAATGCCAACTGTTGCGCCGCCTGATCCGCGTGGATGCAGTCGGCACTCGGATCTTCCCTGCGGACAGTCTCTTCGTGATACTTCGACACGACCATGGCCAGCATGATCGGTGCCGCCGCTGCCAGCATCACGAGTCTGACCTTGCCGCTCGACCAGTCCGCTAGTCCCACCAATGCAGCCTAACCACGGCCGCCCATCACTAGGCTCATCGAAATGAGCCGCCCCACGCTGCGCGAACTGGCCAGCCTCCCCGCCGCACCGGCCCGTCTCGCCGATTCCACCCTGGTCCTGATCGACTGCCAGAACACTTACACCCAGGGGATCATGGAGCTCGAAGGAGTGCAGGCCGCACTCGAGCAGACGGCCCAACTCCTCGACCGGGCCCGCAGTGCGGGCATCCCGATCATCCACATCCAGCACTCCGACGGCCCCGGCTCGCTGTATGACATCGAGGGGGAAAGCGGCGCGATCGTCGCAGCAGTGGCCCCACGCGAGGGAGAACCCGTGGTGGTCAAGCAGTTCCCCAACTCGTTCGTGCAGACCGATCTCGACAACCGGTTGAAGGGCCTGGGGGCCTCGAACCTGCTGCTGGCCGGATTCATGACGCACATGTGCGTCAACTCCACCGCACGTGGCGCCTTCAATCTCGGCTACGCCCCGACCGTGGTGGCCGCTGCGACCGCCACCCGCACGCTCGCCGGCCCGGACAGCGCACCGGTTCCGGCTGCGGTCATGCAGACGGCGAGCCTGGCCGCGATGTCGGATTTGTTCGCCATCGTCGTCCCGGATGCCGCAGGTATCCAGGATTAGGCGTGACGACGCGGCCGGGGCTCCCGCTTCCCACATCGGTGCGCGATGACTGAACTGGCACAATCCTGAGCATGCGGATGTCGGCGAAGGCGGAGTATGCCGTCCGAGCCATGGTTCAGCTCGCGACGGTCGATGATGGTGAGCTGGTCAAAACCGATGACCTGGCCAAGGCGCAGGGCATCCCGGCGCAGTTCCTCGTCGACATTCTCACCGTGTTGCGTACGGACCGCCTGGTCCGCAGCCACCGAGGCCGCGATGGCGGTTACGAACTGGCGCGGCCGGCCGGCGAGATCAGCATCGCCGACGTGCTGCGTTGCATCGACGGACCGCTGGCCAGCGTGCGCGACATCGGTCTGGGCGATCTGCCGTACTCCGGCCCGACGGCGGCGCTGACCGACGTCTGGCGTGCGCTGCGGGCCAGCATGCGTTCGGTCCTGGAGGAGACCAGCCTGGCCGATGTGGCGGCCGGGTCGCTGCCTGGCCACGTGGACACGCTGGCCAACGACTACCGCGATCAGGAACACGAGCGCGGCCATCGCTGAAGCCGGTCAGCCGCCGTACGGTCGGGTGATGATCTCCAGGTAATGCCCCGACGGATCCTGGAAGTAGACCCCACGGCCGCCGTCGTTGTGGTTGATCTCGCCCGGATGCTGACCGTGCGGATCGGCCCAGTGCTGCATGGCGCGGTCGCGGATCTTGCCGTAGATCGAGTCGAACTCGTCCTCGGACACCAGGAATGCGTAGTGCTGCGGCCGGACTTCCTCGTCAGGACCCACCTGGGCGTAATCAAGACTGACGCCGTGATTGAGAGTCACGGCGAGAAACGGACCGAATTCTTGGGGGCCGGGCAGGCCGAACAACTCGGTGAAGAACTCGGCCGAGACCTGCCGATCCTTGGCGGCGACGATGGTGTGGTTGAAGGTGATTGCCATATCAGTCCAGTAAACCGTTGGACGGGTCGCCCCGGCAACGGTGCGACACAACTTCCGCCGGATGCACCGTCGGATCCGCTCGCAGAGCTCAGCGCGGCGCCAACTCGAAGTACCCGTAGACGAAGATTTGCCCGTCGGTGGCGCCTGACTCGACTGGCGCGTCCAGCACGGCCGCCACGATCCGGTGATCGGAGAACCAGCGCTGTAGTTGGTTGTCGCGCCGCCACACCATGTAGAAGTTCGAGCTGTCGCCCTGACCGTCCAGCTGGTAATTCGATACCTCGCTTAGGTGGTCGTTTACGCTGTGCCGCAGTGCGTCTCCTATGACATGTCCCTTTGCCGCGAAGAACCGCTCTCCCACGATGGCGAAGCCAGGCTCGACGCCGGCGACGAATGTCCGTAGCGCGTCCTCGGCCGACGTGCGCGCGGCCGCCGGCAACGAATCGATCGGATACGACTGCTGGGTCATCATGTAGGGCGGGATGTCAGCAAGCTCCGACTTCTGCGCGACTCGGTACTGGTAGAAGACATAGCCGCCGCCCGCGAAGGCGGCGACGATCAGCACGACCAAGATCCACACGAACATCGGTGCCCTCATCACATGTTGCCTATGTTGATGCCGCTGACGGGGTGGTCGCCCCACCTCGGGGTACCAGATCCCATCAAGACGCTCATCGGGATGGTGATCAGCGGTCCTCCTCCGTTCGGATTGGATTCCCATGGGTTCCGCAGGGTCACCGTGGCATTGTTTCCGGTGCCGCTGATGCTCTCGACGATATATGCGTGATTGTGCACCAACGGCCCAGCGTCGGAGCTGGTGGACAGGGTGACCGGCTGATGATTGGCCAGTGCCTCGGTGATCCTGGAGTCGATGTGGTCCCCGGTGCGCCAGGCATCTGCGGGAACCAAGGTGTCGCCCCGGTTGCCTGTCACAGCTTCCAGGGCGTCCTTGGTCTGACCGCCTTTGCCGATCGTGTTGAGCGCGTCGTTCATGTTGGACCCTGGTGCCTTGAGCTTCGCGTATGCCGACTCCATGACAGCCGGCCACAGCGGAGCGTTGGGATCGCCGTTGTCGAGTCGGCTGGCACCGTGCTTGTCGATGTTGGTGTTGATGTCGTCCTGCGTGACTGTGATGTGTTTCCACTCGTGGCCGTCCCACAGCGTCACGTCGAAATTGCCCGTGCCGTCGTCGTATTTGATGCGATCCTTGATCTTCTGGGGATTGGCGTTGGCGACAGCGCCCAACGTCGAATCGAGATAGCAGTCACCGATTTGGTCCTGCTGGATATCGGCGGCCGTCGGGTCGTGAGGAAACAGGTCCTTGTCTGTCCATTTGCGCTTCGCCGGATCACCGCCGTCATCGCCCGGACCACCGACATCGGATGGACCGCTGACATCGGAACTTGCTGCATGGATCGCCTTGGCCAGCACGCGATCTTGAGTGTCGAACTCGGCGAGCATGGTCTTCATCCGGACTGAGGCGTCAGCAGCGAGCGTCTGGAGTCGTATCGCGTTGACCGGGTTGAGTTTCGCGAACTGTTCCAGAGCGCTGCCAGGGCGGATGGACACCGTCCCGTCATCCGCCACCTGCCAACCCTGGCTCTTGAGCTGGTCGACGAGCGTCACCACGTTGGTGCGCGTGGTGGTCAGCTGATTGCCTCCGCCGGCAAGCACCGACTCCATACGACGCAGGGTCCCGGCCATTTTCTCGTGCTCGGCGATACGCCTTTCGGTAGTGGCGGAAGCCGCTCCGTAAGCGTCACCGCGCCAGCCTGCCGTCAATCGGGCGAGACTCGCGCGAAGCGTCGCAACCTGCTGGTCGACCCGAGTCGCCGACTGCGCCGCGTGTTGTGCGGCTTCAGCCAACTGCTCAGGACGTGAGTTCTGGACCGCGGAAACGGTGACCGTCACCGATTCATCGTCTTTTTCAGCGCAGCACCCGATTGAGCGTCGGCGTCGGTGTACATCTGGGCCGCGGTGCGCAGCTTTGTAGACAACTCGGTTAGGCCGCCTGACAAGCGCTGACAGGCCGATTCGAGCACCGTTGCCGCCCGCTGACATGCTTCACCGGTGGCCAGTGTGGACAGCGCGGCGCCCGTGTTACCCAGCGCCGAGCTGACCGTGAGTTCGGGAATGTCAGCTCCCACCTGACGGATATCGCTGGCTGCCGCGTGCAACGCGGTCGGATCTACCCCAAGCGTCAACCCCACGTTCCCATCTTAAGTCGATGCTGTGCCCGCGCAGCGCACCGATTGTCGGCACCCGGGACGGCCGCCTTCTCGGGTAGACCGTGATGGCGTGGGGGCAATTGTTCTGCTCCGCTGAGGATTTGAGGGGATTGTCATGCGACAAGGCGCGTCACCGGTGAAGTGGACTTGCGACGGCGCGAGGTGCCGCATTGTCCGCGCGCCCCGGCAACGGTGCAGGATGGAGCCATGCCCAACACCCAGATCCTGGCCGGGCCACAGGTGCGGCTGCGGCCACCGGTCGTCGAGGACGCCGAAGCGCTGTACACCCGGATCGCCTCCGATCCCGAGGTGACGAAGTATCTGTCCTGGCGCCCGCATTCGGGGGTGGCCGAGACTCGCCGTGTCATCACGACGTTGTTCAACGTCGGTGACGAGCAGACCTGGTTGATCGAAGTCGACGGCGAGGTGGCCGGGCTGTGTGCTCGGCGACGCCCGCAGCCGTACTCGGCGGAACTCGGTTACTGCCTGGCCCGGCAGTGGTGGGGACGCGGTCTGATGTCGGAAGCGGTTTTGTTGATGCTGGCCGACGTACATCTGGATCCGAAGGTGTACCGGGTCGCGGCCTACTGTCATGTCGACAATGCGGGTTCGGCCGGCGTACTGCGCCGGTGCGGTCTGTCACTGGAGGGAAGGCTCGCGCGGTACGCGATGTTCCCGAATATCAGTGATGAACCTCAGGACGTCCTGTTGTTCGGAAAGGCGGTGCGGTGATGGGCACATTCGATATTCGCGGGCTGCGACGTCCGGTGATCGTGGCGCCGATGGCCGGCGGACCCTCGACGCCGGAATTGGCCGCAGCCGGCAGCAACGCCGGCGGGCTCGGGTTCCTGGCGGCCGGTTATCTGACGGCCGACGCGCTCGCCGAGAGGGTCACGGCGGCACGCGGTTTGACGTCCGAACCGCTCGGGGTGAATCTGTTCGCGCCCCAGCCCAGTGCGGGTACCTCCGAGCAGATCCAGGCGTACGCCGGGGAATTGGCAGGAGAGGCGCGGCGCTACGGGGTGGCACTCGGTGAGCCGAGGTACGACGACGACGCGTGGGCCGCCAAGTTGGACGCGGTATTCGATCTACGGCCCCAGGTGGTCTCGTTCACCTTCGGCCTGCCGGGCGAGACCGAGATCGCCCGGTTGCGCAGCGCCGGGATCAGCACCGTAGGCACCGTGACGACGCTGGACGAAGCCTGGCTGGCGGTGAGCCGCGGGGTCGATGCCCTCGCCGTCCAGGGGCCCGCAGCCGGTGGACACCGCGGCACGTTCGATCCGGGCGCCTCGCCCGCATCGCAACCACTGGACCATTTGCTCGCCGAGGTGCTGGCGGCGGTGGACATTCCGGTCGCGGCCGCGGGCGGGCTGATCGGCGCCGGCGACGTTGCGGGCGTTCTGGCAGCCGGCGCGGTGGCGGCCCAACTCGGCACGGCGTTCCTGCTGGCCGATGAATCCGGTACTAGCCCCGTACACCGGGCTGCCCTGCAGAGTCCCGATTTCACTGAAACCGTTGTGACGCGCGCCTTTTCCGGTCGCTATGCTCGCGGATTGCGCAACCGGTTCATCACCGAGCACGATGGGCAGGCCCCGTTGGGTTACCCCGAGATCCATTACCTGACCAGCCCGGTGCGCAAGGCCTCGGTAGCCGCCGGCGATCCACAGGCCACCAATGTGTGGGCGGGAACCGGGTGGCGCCAGGCCCGTTCGGGTTCGGTGGCCGAGATCATCGAAGGGTTGACCCCGGACCGCTAGCGTTCTCCGAGGCCGACATCCTCGACGACCACGTCGCCGTCATCGGAGCGCACCGTGACCTCGGCGACTGCAGTATCGGGGACGGTCGTCTCGGGCACACGCACCTGGGTCGAGGACCCGGACTGGGCATGCACCAGATACGGCCCCCGCCCGGGCAGACCGATCGTCACATCACCGGTGCGGCTCACCGCCTCGACCTGCCGCGGTGCCGCGTCGCCGAAGTCGACGGCGATGTCACCGTCAGACGTGGTGGCGTTGAACTGTTCGGTGACCGCGATAGGGGAGCGGGAGAAGATCTCACCGTTCACAGTGTGGGCTTCGACGCGGCGGGCAGCACCCCGCAGGATGATCGGACCGTCGGTGGTGCGGGCGATCAACTGGTCCAGGTCCGCCTGTGCGATCACCGCGCCGATCTCCTGCTCGGTGCGCACCGTCAGCCGGCGGGCCTGCTCGGGCGGTACGGCGACCGTGATCTCGCCGCCCCGGGCCCATTCCAGGACACGGGAAGGGTTGCCCACTACCGCGATCCGGGTCTCGTCGCCGTCGGTGGTGACCTCGAGCCGGTGTGCACCACTGTGGGTGGTGTTCACCAGGCGCAGGTCCGCGGCGGCGTCCCGGGTTTCGCGGTCCGCAATGATCCGGATCGCGAAGGGGATTCGAGCGGTGTCGATCACGAGTGATCGCATCGTGCCCGGTAGGGCCTCGTGATCGGTGACGACGCGGACGGTGCTCACGGCCCACGCCGCGACACCCAGCGATGCCACCGAACCGGCCACGAGCAGCGCCGCTGCGGCGATGAGGGCGAGACGGAAGGCGGTGCGTCCGCCGGGGGTCAGCTGAGGCGGCGGGTTGACCGGTGGCGGAGGAGCGATGGTGGTCACGATGAAAGTCCTTCCCGGTGGGGATGTTCGGTCTAGGTCTCGAGGTAACGCAGCACCGCGAGCACGCGGCGGTTCTCGCTCTCGTCGGGAGCGAGGTCGAATTTCGTGAAGATCGAGGCGATGTGTTTCTCGGCCGAGCCGACCGAGATGTGCAATGCGGCGGCAATCGCCGAGTTCGTCCTGCCCTCTGCCATGAGTTGCAGGACGTCGCGCTCGCGCGGCGTCAGCTGGTCCAGGACACTGTGTCGGGCCGAACGGACCAGGATTTGTGACACCACCTCTGGATCGAGCACCGTGCCGCCGCCACCCACCACCTCGACGGCGTCGAGAAATGCCGGTACGTCGGCAACCCGGTCCTTCAGCAGGTACCCGAATCCTCTTGTGTCCGAAGCGATCAGATCGGCCGCGTAACGCTCCTCGACGTAGTGCGAGAGCACCAGCACAGGCGACTCGGGATTCTGGCTGCGCAGCAGGGCCGCAGCCCGGATACCCTCGTCGGTGAACGTCGGCGGCATCCGGACATCGAGGATGGCCAGGTCGGGGTGGTATTCGTTGACGAGTCGCAGCAGGTTGGTGGCGTCGGGCACCCCGGCCACCACCTCGTGCCCGGCGTCGGCCAGGATCCGCTCGATACCGGCCCGCAGCAGCGCCGAGTCCTCGGCGATCACGATGCGCATGGCAGCACCGCCGTCACGATCGTCGGACCCGTGGTGGGACTGGACACCGCGAAGGATCCGCCGGCGGCACGTACGCGTTCGTCCAGTCCGCGCAGGCCGGTGGCATTTTCGCCGGCGTCGACGACGGCGCCGCCTTGACCGTCGTCGAACACCGACACGTGCAGCACGTTGGCGCTGTCGTCGAGGCGCACGGTGACCACCGCCGCCGATGCGTTGGCGTGTTTGGCGATGTTGGTCAACGCCTCGGCCACCACGAAGTAGGCGACCGATTCGACTTCATCGGACAGCCTTCGGGGTAGATCGATGTGCAATGTGGTTGGTACCCCAGAGGTTTCGGCACGTTGCACCACCGAGGACAGTGCTGCGTCCAGACCTCGGTCCGACAGGATCGTCGGCGCGATGCCGCGCACCACGTTGCGCAGTTCGACGAGTGCGGCCTTGGCGTCGTCGTGAGCCTCGGCGATCAGCGCCTTGGCGGCGGGCGGGTCCGAATCCAGCTTTGTCTGCGCCAGGCCGATCGTCATGGCCAGGGACACCAGGCGGGGCTGCACGCTGTCGTGCAGGTCCCGCTCGATGCGGTGCCTTTCGGTCTGTGCCGAGGACACCGCACCTTGCCGGGCATCGGCCAGCGCGTTCACCTGATATTCCAGGGCCGCGGTGGGTGACGGCGACAGCAGCCATCGGTCGATCGCGGCATCCACGGCCGGGGCGAGCACCAGGATGGCTACCGCGGCGATGACGGCGACGATCGCCAGCAGCCACGCGATCGGTGGGGAGAGGAAAACCAGACCGGCATCGTTGTCGCTGTGGCGGATGGCGTCGGCGGCGGCCGGGCCCAGGAAGGCGAAGGACAGCAGAGCGAAGGCGAGGCCGGTGGCGAGCATGTCATAGGTCATCCGCAGGTAGTGGTGGCAGACGCCCTTCCAGAATCGGGTACTGCTGACGTCCAGCCACAGCTGATGCGCCCAGCCCTGGAAGCCCGTATGCGGTGAGAGTCGGCGGGGTGGGATACCGATTCCGAAACCGAACACGGCTTCACTGCGGGTCCGCTCGAGCCGTTCCACCCCGCGCATCAGGTAGATGAACACCACCCCGGCGAGCAGGAATCCGATCACCGACGGAATCGATGAGACCCCGATGACCATGATGGACAACGGAATCCAGAACCAGACGAGCGCGACGGCGGCACCGGTGATCATCGACGCGGTCGGCACGACACCGATGTTGCGCGATTTCGAAACGGGCCCGGACGCGGACGGGACAGGTGCGGGCAGGGCGGTTTCGCTGATTGCGACCATGCCTCCAACCTACGAAGTTGTGCGGCCCGGCGACACAGCGTTTTCCCCAGAGCCGGCTGGGGGATAACCACCCCTGTTCTCCGGCGATGAGTTTGGCCGGGTGGTCCGGTCTACCCGCTGTCACCCCTGAGACCCGAGGAGCAAACCATGGCCGTTCTGTCTACTCCCGACACCCATGCCCAAGGCCCTGCCGACAAGTCGCTGAGCCGGAAGATCGGAATAGGGATCAGCGGGCTCGTCGGCGCCTTTCTCGTGTTCGACGCATTCGGCAAGTTCACACTTCCCCAGCAGGTCAAGGACGGAACTGCTGCTCTCGGTTTTCCCAGTGGACAAGCTCTCGTGATGGGAATCGTCCTGGCGGCGTGCGTCATTGTCTATGCCGTCCCGCGCACGGCGGTGCTGGGCGCGCTTGGCATCACGGCCTACCTCGGCGGCGCGGTCACCGCCAACATGCGGGTCGAGGCACCGTTGTTCAGCCACACGCTGTTCGCGGTCTACCTCGGCGTGCTGATGTGGATCGGACTGGTGCTCCGATGCCCCGAGTTGCTCAGGGTCGCCGGGCTGCGGCGCTGAAGCCTACTTGGGTGCGGTGAGCTCCAACGCGATGTTGTCCGGGTCGCGGAACTCCAGGATGTAGGAGGGGCCGATGTCCTTGACGGGTTCGTGCGCGATAGCCAGATCATCGAGGTGTAGCGCGGCATCGTTCAGTTCCGCGAGGCTCCTCAGCCGGAAGGCCAGATGGTCCAGCCCCGTTCGATTCTCGTCGAACGCATCGCGCCCTACCGGGCGCAGGCCGATCAGCGTTGCTCCGGCGTCGTAGATCACCCCGCCGGACAGAAAACTCAGCCGAGCTCGGGTGGCGACGTCGGCGTCCTGGGGCAGCTCGATGAGGACCGGCCAGCCGAAAACGCTCTCATAGAACTGCCGGGACCTTTCGATATCGGTGACTGTGAGCCGCACATGTGCGACCGAGGACGTGGTGATGGCCATGGGGTTCATGCTGCCACCCGGACGTGACAGAATCCGTGCGTGCGCGTGGGTATGACGATGCCGGTCATGGAACCTCAGTTGGATGCGACGACGCTGCGTTCCTGGGCGCGTGTCATCGACGAAGGCCCGTTCTCGTCGCTGTGCTGGGGTGAGCGCATCGCCTTCGACAATCCCGACAGCCTGACGCTGCTGGGCGCATTGGCGGCGTGGACCGACCGGGTGCGGCTGGTCACCACGGTGGTGGTGCCGCAGCTGCACGATCCGGTGATGCTGGCCAAAGGCCTGGCCACCGGCGATCTGCTCAGCGGCGGGCGGTTGACCGTGGGCATCGGTGTCGGCGGCCGTCACGAGGACTATCACGCGGTCGGCGCCGACCCGGAGTCCCAGACCCGGCGGGGCATGGCCGAGCGGGTCGCGGTGATGAAGCGGGTGTGGGCCGGGGAGAAGGTGACCGAATCGGTGCTCCCGGTCGGGCCGCCACCGGTTCAGAGCGGTGGGCCACCCCTGCAGATCGGCTCCATCGGGCCCAAGACCATCCGGGATGCCGCGGTCTGGGCGGACGGCGTGGCCGGCACAACACTGGATCTGGATCTGGCTCGCCAGGCCGAGTTGTTCGACGTCGCCCGGACCGCGTGGGCGGCGGCCGGTAAACCCAAGCCGCACCTGGCCACCTCGTTCTGGTTCGCGATCGGTAAGCCCGAGGAGGCCCGCGCCCAGGTGCACCGGCACCTGCGCCGGTACATGAACTGGATCCCGGCCGAGTACGTCGACGCCATGGCTCCCATGACCGGGTGGGCCGGTACCGAAGAGGAACTGATCGAGGTGCTCGGCAAGTTCGAGGGCATCGGCACCGACGAGGTGCACCTGATCCCGACCAGTTCCGATATCGACCAGCTGCGCCGGGTGGCCGAGGTGGCCAAAGCCTTCGCCTGAGTTCTTCCGTCGCGGCTGTTTCAGCAAACCGTGAGCAAGATCATTCGGAGGCGTGCCACGTGGTCTGGGTCTCGAAAGTGCATGGAGCTTCCCGGTGCTGCCGGCCTCGAGCAGTGCTGTGGGCGCCACCCTGAAACTTCGGGAAATACATGGTGAATACGCTTGCCCAGCAGTAGTTCACCTGTCGGTTACCTGCTGTTCGATTTCGGTGGCCCGTGTGCCGGGGTGTGACGGGCCGCAGCTGACGGACTCCCGGGGTTCGGTCAGCTACAGCAAACCATCTCGGGCGCCTGACATGGCGCGGCGTTCGCGGGGTTCTGGGACTAGCGTGTCAAATTGGCGTCGCCGTCGGGCGGCGGCGGATACGACAGTTGGGGAACTCATGATCCAGAAGAGCTTGATCGCCACGGCCTTGGCAGCGGGGGCCGTCGGTGCCGCCGTGACGCTGTCCGCACCGGCTTCGGCCGACTCCAAGGGCAACAGCACCGTCGGGTGCTCGCCGTGTGATCGCGTGTCCTCGTCGGTCACCGATGCCGTCACCGACGCCGCCAAGAGTGCGCTCACCGGCGGGGTCGACCTGCCGGAGAGCCCCATCGTCGACAAATGGACGAAGTTCCCCGGTGACACGGCTGAAAAGTGGGGCGGTTTCCCGGGTAAGACGGCCGAGAAGTGGGCGACCTTCCCCGGTAAGACGGCCGAGAAGTGGGGCGGCTTCCCGGGCAAGGTTCTGAAGAAGTGGACCGGCCTGGGCTGATGTGCGGCGGGGTTAGCTGAAATTTCGCTGATCCTAACTGTTCTCGCAGCGCAGCCCGCCCCCTGAAATAGACGCAGCCCGGTTCGGAAGACCAAAGGAGCTCGTCGCCATGGCTGCGCCCGTACGGCAGTTGCACCTCAACGCATTTCTGCGCAATATCGGCCAGCACGAAGCGGCCTGGCGCCTTCCCGAGACCGATCTGGCGGGCATCACCGACATCGCCCACTACATCGAACTGGCCCGCATCGCCGAACGCGGAAAACTCGACGCGGTTTTCTTCGCCGACCATCCAGTGCTCAAGGACCAGACCGAGTTTCGCCCGTTCGATGCCCTGGACCCGGTCACCCTGGTCGCCGCGCTCGCCGGGGCCACCACGCGTGTCGGACTGATCGCGACGGCGTCCACCACCTACAACGACCCGTACGGCCTGGCGCGGCGATTTGCCACGCTGGACCATGTGAGCCGCGGCCGGGCCGGCTGGAACGTCGTGACGACGGCGAACGCGTCGGCCGCGGCCAACTTCGGGGTGCCGAGTCACCCCGACCCCGCGGAGCGGTACCGGCGTGCCGACGAGTTTCTTCAGGTTGCGTTGAAGTTGTGGGACAGCTGGGACGACGACGCGATCGTCGGCGACAAGGTGGCGCCGCGCTTCGTGGATCCGGCCAAGATCCATGCCATCAACCATTCCGGGGCATACTTCGACGTGGCCGGGCCGCTGGAAGTGCCGCGCTCTCCGCAGGGGCACCCGGTGCTGTTCCAGGCCGGATCATCCGAGCCCGGTAAGGATCTCGCCGCCAGGTACGCCGAGGCCATCTTCACCGCACAGCCCACGCTGGAAGAGGCCCGCGACTTCTACCGAGATGTCAAGGCGCGCGTCCGCCGCCATGGTCGCAACCCCGACCAGGTGCACGTCCTGCCCGGCTTGTCGGCGATCATCGGCAGCACCGAAGCCGAGGCGCACCAGCGTCAGCGCGATTTCGAGGATCTCACCGTGCCTGATTACGGGCTGGATCAACTCAGCGCCATCGTCGGCTTCGCGGTGACCAAGGACGATCTCGAACGGAAACTGAGCTTCCCGTCCGAGGACCCGGGCGACACGTTCATCAAGAGCCGGCTCGCTCTGGTGAAGCGTCTGGTCGAAACCGAGAACCTCACCGTCCGTGAACTGCTGCTGCGGCTCAGCAGCGGACGCGGGCACCGGCTGTTCGCCGGCACACCCGAGCAGGTTGCCGACACCATCGAGGAATGGTTCGCCACCGGTGCGGCCGACGGATTCAACCTCATCCCGCCCGCGTTGCCGTCGTCACTGGCCGATTTCGTCGACCATGTGGTCCCAGAGTTGCAGCGCCGCGGCATCTTCCGCGAGGAGTACACCGGCACCACACTCCGTGATCACCTCGGTTTGGACCGGCCCGCCAACCGATTCAGTACCGACACGGATGCGGCCGTGTCGGCGGCGAGCTGACAAGGAATCCGATATGCGTAATCCCTTGACCCGTGTGACTCGGGTGATTCTGGCCGCCGGCCTCGTCGCGAGCGTGGTAGCCGCCTGCCAGTCGTCCGGATCCGGTGCTTCGGGTGCCGGCGGCCTGTCGGCCGACGCACCGATTCCGGTGGCGGTTCCGAAGGGCACCAGCCTGGTGGTGGCTGACGACGCGAACCGGCTCAAGACACTGTTCAAACTCTCGGGTGAGCAGGACCGGCTCGGCGCCGATGTCACCTACGCCAACTTCAGCAGCGGGCCGCTGCGCCTGGAGGCAATCCGTTCCGGCAATGCGCAATTGGGTCGGGTCGGCGACGTGCCGCCTATCCTCGCGCAGTATTCGGACGCTGGGGTGCCGATCGTCGGAGCGGTGAAGTACGACGGGAACGGGCTGGTGTTGGCGACTTCACCGGGCTCTGGCATCGCATCGCTGAAAGACCTGGCCGGCAAGAAGATCGCGATCAACGAGGGCACGGCGCAGCAGGCGGTCGTGCTGCGCAATCTGAAGTCCGTCGGCCTGAGCATCAAGGACGTGCAGCCGATCAATCTGGGCCTGGCCGAGTTCGCCGACGGCCTGCGTGCCGACCAGGTCAATGCCGCGGTGCTCAAGCAACCGGACCGCGTCCGCTACCTCGCCTCCACCAAGGGGGAGGGGAGCATCGAAATCCCCAATGCTCCCGGCGCCTATCCCGGTCTGTACTACGTGTACGCCAGCCGGGAAGCACTGTCCGATCCGGCCCGCGCCGCGGCCATCCGCGAGTTCGTCATCGCGTGGTACCGCGCCGAGCAGTGGCTCAACGACAACAAGCAGACCTGGATCGACGAGTACCTGATCAAGGATCAGAAGGTCAGTCCGGAGGATGCCAAGGCCATCGCGGCAGCCGACGGACGCTCCTCGGTGCCGGGATTCACCGATGGGCTGATCAACACCCAGCAGGAGACCATCGACCTGCTCCAGCAAGCCGGCGCGTTTCCCGGGAAAGAGCTGCACGCCAAGGACGAATTCGATTCCCGCTTCGCCCATCTCAACGCGACGACGGCGGGCAACCAGTGACCACCGTCCAGGCGGCCCCCGGTTCGACGGTGAGGTCAGAGCCGAATGCGGCCGAGCGCCATGACTATCCGCACCTGGAGCACCGATCGGGAACGCAGCGGCGGCGCCGGTTGGGGCCAGGTCGGGCGATCCCCGCGTCGCTGGCGATCGGACCGCTACTGCTGCTGGCGATCTGGATCGCCACCTCGCAACTCGGCATCCTTGATCCTCGCACCCTGCCGCCGCCGCTGGACATCCTGCGCACCGCCGGCGAGATGTGGTCGGACGGCCGGTTGCCGGCGAACATCCTGGCTTCCCTGAAACTGGCGTCGATCTCGCTGGCCATCGGAGTGACACTCGGCTTGGCACTTTCGCTGATCTCCGGGCTCAGCCGGATCGGGGAGGCCATCGTCGACGGGCCGGTCCAGGTCAAACGGGCGGTGCCGACCCTGGCCATCATCCCGCTGGCGATCATCTGGTTCGGCATCGGTGACACCATGAAGATCATCATCATCGCCACCAGTGTGTTGATCCCCGTCTACATCAACACCACCGCCCAGCTCAAGGGCGTCGACCTGCGTCACGTGGAATTGGCCGAAACCGTTGGGCTGTCGCGCAGTCAGTTCATCCGCAAGGTGGCGATCCCGGGTGCGCTGCCCGGGTTCTTCACCGGACTGCGGCTCGCGGTAACCATCTCGTGGACCGCGCTCGTGGTCGTCGAACAGGTCAATGCGACCAGTGGCATCGGCTATCTGATGACCCAGGCCCGGCTGTACGGGCAGCTGGACGTTGTGGTGGTCGGACTGTTGGTCTACGCGGTGTTCGGGCTCACCGGGGATTATGCGGTTCGGGCCGTCGAAAGGAGAGCCTTGTCGTGGCGGCGCGCACTGGGAACCTGACCGAAGAAGTTGCCGTTGTCCGGCAACTGAGCCGATCATTCGGCGGCACAACGATTCTCGATGCTGTTGACCTGACGATCCGTAAGGGTGAATTCGTGGCCCTGCTGGGACGCAGCGGCTCCGGTAAGAGCACGCTGCTGCGTGCACTGGCCGGCCTCGACCACGGCGTTGCCGGCGCCGGGGACCTGTTCGTCGCCCGCGACGTGTCGGTGGTGTTCCAGGATTCCCGGCTGCTGCCGTGGTCGCGGGTGCTCGACAACGTCGCGCTCGGTTTGTCGGGCCACGAGATCAGACACCGGGCGAGTTCGGTGCTCGCCGATGTCGGCTTGGCCGGGCGCGAGCAGGCCTGGCCGTACGAGCTGTCCGGTGGTGAGCAGCAACGCGTGGCACTGGCCCGGTCACTGGTGCGCAATCCCGCGCTGCTGTTGGCCGACGAGCCCTTCGGCGCTCTCGACGCCCTCACCCGGGTTCGCATGCACCATCTGCTCAAAGAGCTGTGCGCGAAGTACGAACCCGGGGTGCTGCTGGTGACCCACGATGTCGACGAGGCCGTGACCCTGGCCGACCGCGTGCTCGTGCTCGACGGCGGATCCTTTGTCGTCGATCGCGATCTCGATTTTCAGACGCCCGACGCACGCACCTACCGCAACCCCGAGTTTGTCGCACATCGCGAGGCACTGCTCACCGCACTCGGAGTGGGGTAGGAGCCGAAACAGATCAGTGGTGACCCGCTGTAAACGGATCACCACTGATGTGAGGCGGTGTTCGGAGGCTTACTCCTCCTCGTCGCCGCCACCGGACCATTTGTCCTGAAGGTTCTTGGGGAAGTCGCTCCACTTCTTGGCGACGTCGCCGGGGGCGTTGGCCCACTTATCGGCGGCGCTGGCGGGGAAGTTGCTCCACTTACCGGTGATGCTGCCCGGGAAGGTAGCCCACTTGTTCGCCTGAATCTCGGTGGCGCAGGACCACTTCTCACCGCTGGTGGGCGCGTAGCCGTCCTCGCTGTTGATCTTGTCGACGATGTCGGAGCAGTTCGGTGCGGCCGCGGCCGGCGCGGCGAGTGCGAGTCCGGCACCCAAGGCTGCGGCGGCCACCGCCGCTGCGACGAGCTTCTGCATGCTGTTGTCCCCCCGATGGAATGCTGAAACGTTGCGGCAACTGTATACCTTTGGGGCAGTTTGCCAAAGGCTTTTGTTCAGCTGCTTCGGCGACCGGTTCCGCAGTCTGTTCACAGCAGGCAGGGCCCTCGAAACTGGCGTGTCGATGGATTCAAACTTTCGTTTGCCAAAACCGCACTGTCGGGTGAAGTGATGATCAGGCGGAGGCGTCGTTCTGCGACAGGTGTTCGGCCAGCAGTGCACCGGCGTTACGGATGTGTTGGGCCATTGCGGCCCGGGCATTCTCGGGGTCGCCTGCCCGCAGATGCTCGATGATGGCGCGGTGATCTTGGGCGGACGCCTCGGGCCACCCGTCCACCGCGGCGAAGAACTTGCGGGGCGCGTACGCCAGTGTCGTCTTGATCAGCCAGCGCATCTTGCGTGATCCGCTCAGCCGGTAGATCAGGGCGTGGAACTGATGGTTGAGCCGTTCCTCTTCGTCGAAATCCTTGGCAGCAGCGGCACGTTCGAGCGCATCCTGGATCCGTTCGAGCTCGTCGACCGTCTCCGGCGTGATTGTCGTGGCGGTGCGGGCGGCAAGTTCCCCGCCCAGCAGCGCCTGGGCGTCGTAGATGTCGCGGATGTCGTCGCTCGACAGGGCGGTGACCATGAAGCCACGTCGAGGCTCGACGGACAGGAATCCTTCGGTCTGAAGTTGCAGCAGCCCCTCGCGCGCCGGGGTGGCACTGACCCCGAGCTCGTCGGCGACCGCCTCCGGACGGATGAACTCTCCCGAATGCAGTTGCCCCGAAACGATGAGCTCGCGCACGTGGGCCGAGACGACGTCGGACAACCGCATGGGCGTACGTCTCTTCGCGTTCGCGGTCATGCCTCAGATGTCGATTCCGCCGCGCTTGACCAACTGCTTCGCGATCACGCCGCGCTGGATCTCGTTGGTTCCCTCACCGACGATCATCAACGGCGCATCCCGAAAATAGCGTTCGACGTCGTACTCGGTGGAGTAGCCGTAGCCGCCGTGGATCCGCACCGCGTTCAGCGCGATCTCCATCGCGGTCTCGGAGGCGAACAACTTGGCCATGCCGGCCTCCATATCGCACCGCCCGCCCGCGTCGATCCGCTCCGCCGCGTCGAGCAACAGGCTGCGTGCGGCGTACAGCTTGGTGCCCATGTCGGCCAGCATGTTGCCCACGGATTGGTGCTGCCAGATCGGCACCCCGAAGCTCTCCCGGTCCTGGGCGTACTGCAGTGCGTCGTCGAAGGCGGCACGGGCGACGCCGGTTGCCCTGGCCGCGACCTGGATCCGGCCGACCTCGAGCCCCTTCATCATCTGTGCGAAGCCACGTCCCTCGACGCCGCCCAGTAGTGCATCCGAATCCACCTGGCAGTCAACGAAATTGATCTCGCAGCTCTCGACGCCCTTGTAGCCGAGCTTCGGCAGGTCCTTGGACACCGTGAAACCAGGGACCTTCTCCACCAACAGGATCGACACACCCTTGTGGGCGGGGGAGGCAGCCGGATCGGTTTTGCACATCAGCGCGACCAGTCCGGCCTTGCGTGCGTTGCTGATCCAGGTCTTCGACCCGTTGATCACATAGCCGGATGCGTCCTTCGTCGCGACCGTCCGCATGGCCTGCAAGTCGGAGCCGCCACCGGGTTCGGTCAGGGCCATCGTCGCGCGGAGTTCCCCGCTGGCCATGCGAGGCAGGTAGCGCTGCTTCTGCTCCTCGGTGCCGAACTGCAGCAGCAGCTTGGCCACCACGGTGTGCCCGCCCATCGCGCCGGCCAGGCTCATCCAGCCGCGGGCGAGTTCCTCGGTGACCTGGGCGTAGCAGGGCATCGAAACAGCGGCGAAGCCATACGGTTCCGGGATGGCAAGGCCGAAGATGCCCATCTGCTTCATCGCCTCGATGAGGTCTTCGGGGTAGGTGTTGGCGTGTTCGAGTTCACGGACGACGGGGCGCACCTGCTTGTCGACGAAGTCGCGGACGGTTTCGACGATGGCCTGCTCTTCGGCGGACAAGGTGAACAATGTGGCATCCTTCCTCAAATTCTATAGAAAATATTCTATAGAGCTCTTGTTCCGACGCGGCCGCGGACGGTGGGGCCTAGCGTTCCTGAAGTAGCAACCACCGCAAGGAGGACCTGCGATGCCTCTACCAAATGAACCGATGGCGGCGGTCGGCGAGTACATCGATGCGTTCAATCGGGGTGACGTGGATGCGTTGGCAGCGGCATGCGCAGATCCGATGCAGATTCTCGACGGAATGGCTCCGCATGTATGGCAGGGGTCGACGGCCAGTCAGGAATGGTGGCGTGACGTCCTTGCTGAAGGTGAGCATGTCGGTGCGTCGGGCTATTACGTAACGCTCGGCGAGCCTCGGCACGTCGATGTCAACGGGGACTGCGGCTACGTCGTCGTCCCGACGACGATGACATTCGACCTCAAGGGCCAACAGATCGTGCAGAACGGGGGAGTATTCACGGTCGCCCTCCGCAACGGTGACGACGGTTGGCGACTGACAGCGTGGGCGTGGTCGAAGGGCAGTAATAGCCCCGCGTGACCCGTTTACCCAGGTAGAGCCGGATTTTGAAGAGTGCCCCCGGCAGGATTCGAACCTGCGGCCTTCTGCTCCGGAGGCAGACGCTCTATCCCCTGAGCTACGGGGGCGCGGGCTGGAGATCAGCTGCGCCGATTGGGCTTGGATAGCGTAGCGCATGGGGGAGCGAATACGGATTCGGGGCGCGGGGACCCCAGACCATAGGATGGACCCTCGTGACCCCCGCTGACCTTGCTGAGCTGCTCAAGGCCACTGCCGCCGCGGTGCTGGCCGAACACGACCTGGACACCGCCGCGCTGCCCGACACCGTCACGGTCGAGCGTCCGCGCAACCTCGAGCACGGCGATTACGCGACCAACCTCGCGCTGCAGCTCGGTAAGAAGGTCGGCGTCAACCCCCGCGAGTTGGCGGGCTGGCTGGCCACCGCCCTGGCCGCGGCCGATGGCATCGCCGCCGCCGACGTCGCCGGGCCCGGCTTCGTCAACCTGCGGATCGAAGCCTCCGCGCAGGGTGTCATCGTCACGAACGTGCTGACCGCGGCCGCCGGATACGGCAACTCCACCGAGCTGAACGAGAAGGTCAATCTGGAGTTCGTCTCGGCCAACCCGACCGGACCCATCCACATCGGCGGCACTCGTTGGGCCGCAGTGGGCGACGCGCTGGGCCGGCTGCTGACAACTCAAGGTGCCGACGTCACCCGCGAGTACTACTTCAACGACCACGGCGCACAGATCGACCGGTTCGCCCGCTCGTTGGTCGCCGCGGCCAAGGGGGAGCCGGCCCCGGAAGACGGCTACGCCGGCGCCTACATCAACGACATCGCCGCCTCCGTGCTGGCCAAGCGTCCCGATGTGATGGGCCTACCCGCCGACGAGCAGCAGGAGACGTTCCGCGCGATCGGCGTGGACCTGATGTTCACCCACATCAAGGAATCGCTGCACGAGTTCGGCACCGACTTCGACGTGTTCACCCACGAGGATTCGATGCACACCTCCGGCCGCGTCGAGCAGGCCATCGCCAAGCTGCGCGAGACCGGCAACATCTACGAGAAGGACGGCGCAACCTGGTTGCGCACCACCGAATTCGGCGACGACAAGGACCGTGTCGTCATCAAGAGCGACGGCAACGCGGCCTACATCGCCGGCGATCTGGCCTACTACCTGGACAAGCGTCAGCGCGGATTCGACCTGTGCATCTACATGCTCGGCGCCGACCACCACGGCTACATCGCGCGACTGAAGGCCGCTGCCGCGGCGCTGGGCGACAACCCGGACACCGTCGAGGTGCTGATCGGCCAGATGGTCAATCTGGTCCGCGACGGCCAGCCGGTGCGCATGAGCAAGCGCGCCGGCACCGTCATCACCCTCGACGATCTGGTCGAGGCCATCGGCGTCGACGCCTCCCGGTACTCGCTGATCCGCTCGTCGGTGGATACCCCGATCGACATCGATCTGGCGCTGTGGTCCAGTGCGTCCAGCGAAAACCCGGTCTACTACGTGCAATACGCGCACGCGCGGCTGTCGGCGCTGGCCCGTAACGCCGCCGATCTGGGGGTCACCGCGGATACCGCCCACCTGGATCTGCTGACCCACGACAAAGAGGGCATCCTGATCCGCAACCTCGGCGAGTTCCCCCGGGTGCTCAAGACTGCTGCCGAACTGCGTGAACCACACCGCGTGTGCCGCTACCTGGAGGACCTGGCCGGCGACTACCACCGGTTCTACGACGCCTGCCGTGTGCTGCCGCAGGGCGATGAGGACCCGGGCGATCTGAACGCGGCCCGGCTGGCGTTGTGCGAGGCCACCCGCCAGGTGATCGCCAACGGTCTGGGCATCCTCGGTGTGACCGCCCCGGAGCGGATGTGAACGCACATCCCGCCGGACCCCGGCACGCCGAAGAGATCCATCACCCCGGCGCTCCCGTCAAACCGCAGAGCCCCGACGAAGTCCTGCTGTTGGCGCCGAACGTGTGGCCGCGCAACTTGATTCGTGGCGCTGACGGCGTGGTGTCGATCGCCGGAGTGGCGGTCACAGATCTGGCGGCCGAGTACGGCACCCCGCTGTTCGTGATCGACGAGGACGATTTCCGGTCGCGCTGCCGCGACATCGCCGCAGCCTTCGGTGGCGGCGACCACGTGCACTACGCGGCCAAGGCGTTCCTGTGCACCGAGATCGCCCGCTGGGTCAACGCCGAAGGCCTGTCGCTGGATGTCGCGACCGGGGGAGAGCTCGCAGTGGCGCTCCATGCCGACTTCCCGTCGGATCGAATCACATTGCACGGCAACAATAAATCTGTCGCCGAGCTCACCATGGCCGTCAAGGCCGGGGTTGGGCATGTGGTGGTCGATTCCCTGATCGAGATCGAGCGTCTGGACGGTGTCGCCGGCGCCGCGGGCATCGTCCAGGACGTGCTGGTCCGCGTGACGCCGGGAGTGGAAGCGCACACCCACGAGTTCATCTCGACCGCTCACGAGGACCAGAAGTTCGGGCTGTCGCTGGCCAGCGGTGCGGCGATCGAAGCGGTGCGCAAGGTGTTCGCCACCGACAACCTGCGTCTCGTCGGATTGCACTGCCACGTCGGTAGCCAGATCTTCGACGTGGCCGGATTCGAGGTCGCCGCCCACCGGGTGATCGGCCTGCTGCGTGACGTCGTCTCCGAGTTCGGTGTCGAGAAGACTTCGCAGATGTCGGTGATCGACCTCGGTGGGGGACTGGGGATCTCGTACGTCCCGTCTGACGACCCGCCGCCGATGAAGGAACTGGCCGACAAACTCAAGGCCATCGTGCGCAGCGAGTCCGAGGCCGTCGGCCTGCCGACTCCGAAGCTCGTGGTGGAGCCGGGCCGCGCGATTGCCGGGCCAGGGACCATCACGCTGTACGAGGTCGGCACCGTCAAGGACGTGGCGATCAGCACCACCGCGCAGCGACGTTACGTGAGCGTCGACGGCGGGATGAGCGACAACATCCGCCCGGCGCTGTATGACGCCGAGTACGACGCCCGCCTGGTGTCCCGCGCCAGCGACGCCCCTGCGACGCTGGCACGCATCGTCGGAAAGCACTGTGAGACCGGTGACATCGTGGTCCGCGACACCTGGGTCTCCGACGACGTCGTGCCCGGTGACCTACTGGCCGTTGCCGCAACCGGTGCCTACTGCTACTCGATGTCGAGCCGGTACAACCTGTTGTGCCGACCTGCCGTGGTGGCCGTGAAAGACGGCAAAGCGCGGTTGGTGCTCCGTCGGGAGACCGTCGACGATCTTTTGAGCCTGGAGGTGAGTGGTCAATGAGTGAGAAGCCCATCGGCGTAGCGGTACTGGGGCTGGGCAACGTCGGCAGTGAAGTGGTGCGCATCATCAACGAGAGCGCCACCGATCTCGCCGCTCGCATCGGCGCCCCGCTCGAGGTGCGTGGCATCGGGGTACGCAAGGTCTCCGGTGACCGTGGCGTGCCCGAGGACCTGCTCACCGACGACATCATCGAACTGGTGTCGCGCGACGACGTGGACATCGTGGTCGAGTTGATGGGTCCGGTGAAGCCGGCCCGCAAGGCGATCCTGGCCGCCCTCGAACAGGGCAAGTCAGTGGTCACCGCCAACAAGGCGCTGATGGCACAGTCCACCGGCGAACTGGCGCAGGCCGCCGAAAAGGCGCGCGTCGACCTGTATTTCGAAGCCGCGGTGGCCGGGGCGATCCCCGTCATCCGCCCGCTGACCCAGTCGCTGGCCGGTGACACCGTGCTGCGGGTGGCCGGAATCGTCAACGGCACCACCAACTACATCTTGTCCGAGATGGACAGCACCGGAGCCGATTACAGCTCGGCGCTGGCCGATGCCAGTGCCTTGGGATACGCCGAGGCCGATCCCACCGCCGACGTCGAGGGCTACGACGCCGCGGCCAAGGCCGCAATCCTGGCCTCCATCGCATTCCACACCAGGGTTACCGCCGACGACGTCTACCGCGAAGGCATCACCAAGGTGAGCTCGGCTGATTTCGAGTCCGCCCGTTCGCTCGGCTGCACCATCAAGCTGCTGGCCATCTGCGAGCGGCTCACCACTGATGAAGGCAAGCAACGTGTTTCGGCACGCGTCTACCCGGCGCTGGTGCCGTTGACGCACCCGCTCGCCGCGGTCAACGGCGCCTTCAATGCGGTGGTGGTCGAGGCCGAGGCGGCCGGCCGGCTGATGTTCTACGGGCAGGGTGCGGGGGGAGCGCCGACCGCATCGGCCGTGATGGGCGACGTCGTGATGGCCGCCCGTAACCGCGTCCAGGGTGGCCGTGGTCCGCGGGAATCCAAGTACGCCAAGCTGCCGATCGCCTCGATCGGGTTCATCCCCACCCGTTACTACGTCAACATGAACGTCTCGGACCGGCCGGGCGTGTTGTCCGCAGTGGCAGCAGAATTCTCCAAGCGCGAGGTCAGCATCGCCGAGGTGCGCCAGGAGGGCATGGTCGACGACGAGGGCCGGCCGTGTGGTGCGCGCATCGTGGTGGTCACCCACCGGGCCACCGATGCCGCGCTCTCGGAAACCGTCGAGGCGCTGGCCGATCTCGACGTGGTGCAGACCATCAACAGCGTGCTGCGTATGGAAGGAACGAACGCATGAACCCCGGGACGCAAGGAAAGACCAGCGCAGGGCCGGTGCACCGGCCCTGGCCGGGATTGATCGAGGCCTACCGAGATCGCCTCCCGATCGGCGACAACTGGACGCCGATCACCTTGCTCGAGGGCGGCACGCCCCTGATCCATGCCAAGCGCCTGAGCGAACTCACCGGCTGCACAGTGCATCTCAAGGTCGAGGGGCTGAACCCGACCGGGTCCTTCAAGGACCGCGGCATGACGGTGGCGGTCACCGAGGCACTGGCCCGCGGTCAGGAGGCCGTCCTGTGCGCCTCCACCGGCAACACCTCGGCCTCGGCAGCGGCCTACGCGGCTCAGGCCGGCATCACCTGTGCCGTGCTGATCCCGCAGGGCAAGATCGCCATGGGCAAGCTCGCGCAGGCCGTCATGTACGGCGCCAAGATCATCCAGGTCGACGGCAACTTCGACGACTGTCTGGAGTTGGCCCGCAAGATCACTGCCGATTTCCCGACCATCGCGCTGGTGAATTCCGTCAACCCGTACCGCATCGAGGGGCAGAAGACCGCCGCGTTCGAGATCGTCGACGCACTGGGCGTCGCCCCCGACGTGCACGCGCTGCCGGTGGGTAACGCGGGCAACATCACCGCGTACTGGAAGGGCTACACCGAGTACCACCGCGATGGGCTGTCGGAGCGGTTGCCCCGCATGCTCGGCACCCAGGCGGCCGGTGCCGCCCCGTTGGTGCTGGGTGAGCCGGTCAAGGAGCCCGAGACCATCGCCACCGCCATCCGCATCGGTTCGCCGGCGTCGTGGTCCGGTGCGGTCGAGGCCCAGCAGCAGTCCAAGGGCCGGTTCCTGGCGGCCACCGACGAGGAGATCCTCGCCGCGTACCACCTGATCGCCCGAAGCGAAGGGGTGTTCGTCGAGCCCGCGTCGGCCGCCAGCGTGGCGGGCCTGCTCAAGTCGATCGAGGACGGTTGGGTCAAGCGCGGCTCGACAGTGGTCTGCACGGTCACCGGCAACGGCCTCAAGGATCCAGATACCGCACTCAAGGACATGCCCACCGTCACCCCGGTGCCCGTCGATCCCGTCGCCGTCGTCGCCAAACTCGGACTGGTCTGAGCCTGGTGAATCAGACCCTGCCCGCCGGACTCACGGCCACTGCCGTTGTCGCAGCCTCCAGTGCCAACCTCGGACCAGGCTTCGACAGCCTGGGGTTGGCGCTGAGTCTGTACGACGAAATCATCGTCGAGACAACCGAATCCGGCCTCCGGCTAGAGGTTGAGGGCGAGGGCGCAGGGCACGTTCCGCTGGACGCGACGCATCTCGTGGTCCGCGCGATCGAGGCCGGGTTGCAGGCCACGGGCCACCGTGCCGCCGGCCTGATCGTGCGCTGCCGCAACGAAATTCCACATTCGCGTGGGCTCGGATCATCGGCCGCTGCGGTAGTCGGTGGCCTGGCGGTAGTCAATGGCCTTGTGGCGCAAGCTGGTTCGGATCCGATGACCGAAGATCAGCTGATCCAGCTGTCCAGTGAGTTCGAAGGTCACCCGGACAACGCTGCAGCGGCCGTCCTGGGCGGGGCCGTGGTGTCCTGGACCGAAACCGATGACGACGGCCGGCCGAGGTACCGCGCCGTGCCGGTGCGGGTGCATCCGGATATCCGCCTGTTCCCCGCGGTGCCGCAGCAGCGGTCGTCCACCGCCGAGACCCGGGCCGTGCTCCCCGAGCAGGTCAGTCACGTCGATGCCCGCTTCAACCTCAGCCGCGCCGCCCTACTGGTGGTGGCGCTGACCGAGCGGCCCGATCTGTTGATGACCGCCACGCAGGATGTGTTGCATCAACCACAACGTGCAGCGGCAATGCCGGCCTCCGCGGAATACCTGGGACTCCTGCGGCGTTGTGGGGTGGCAGCGGTGCTGTCCGGGGCCGGACCTACGGTTCTGGGCCTCAGCTCTCAGGTGGGATTGCCTGATGAGGCCATGGATTACGGCACTGCCAACGGGTTCACCGTCAGGGAGATGTCGGTCGGAGCAGGCGTCCGCTGGACGTCGGGTGTGGCCGCCAGGAATTGACGATTGAGCGGCGCGAGAAGAAGCAAACGCCACACGCCAAGCGTCCACGTTGCTTGATTACTTCACCAAAGCGAGATATTCTCGCTCTCGTCCAGCACTCGCAGGGTCTCTGCCTGCGTCGACACCAGGACGACCACCCAATCTTCTTGTGTTCTACTCGTGGACTGACGGTTCGCCTTATATCGGCGAATCCTGGCGATCGCCGTTGCGCAGGCGACGGTGTGAGCTACGCGGTCAGCGGTTCAGCTGAACGCGCATCGACCTTTGGGGAACCCTCGCACCACATGATGCGCGAGGGAAAGAAAGGAAATCCGTGACAGATACGGACCTCTTCACGGCTGACAGCGCAAATGGCGCTGGGGATCTACAGAACGCCGTGACATCTGAAAGCACTGCGACCGCTGACGCCACAACGCCGGCTGCTGCCTCTGCGCCCGGAACCGACACCGCGCGGCGCGCTTCGAGCGCCCGGCCCGCGGCGCTGTCGACCATGGTGCTGCCTGAGTTGCGAGCGCTGGCCAAGGAAATCGGCGTTGAAGGCGCGTCCGGTTTGCGTAAGAGTGAGCTGATCGCAGCTATTCGCGCCCACCGTGGCGAATCCAACGGTGCCACCACCGAGGCCAAGCAGGCCCCCGCCGCCGTCCAGCCGGACGCCGGCGCCGAGGCTGCCGAGCAGCCGGCGACGCGTCGCCGTGAGCGCCGCGGTTCTACGCGTCAGGCCGGTGCCCCGGCCGCCGATGCCGTCAAGGACGACGCCGGTAAAGACGCTGGTAGCGAGGCCGCCGGTGAATCCGCCAAGGCTGAGGCGAAGGCCGATTCCGCGGCCGAGGCCGGCGTCAAGAACGCTGAGGCTGCCGCCGAGCCGCAGGAGAAGCCGGCCAGGCAGGAAAAGCGCGACCGGCAGGATCGGCGCGACAAGCGCGAGCAGTCCGACGCGGCCAACAAGGCCGACAACAAGCAGGACGACAAGCGCGACAACAAGCAGGACCGCGACCAGAAGCAGGACCGCGACCAGAAGCAGGACCGCGACCAGAAGCAGGACCGCGACCAGAAGCAGGACCGGGGTCAGGGTCGCGAGCAGTCCGATCAGCAGGACAACCAGCAGAACCGGGGCGGCAACTCCTCTTCCAACGTCGATGACGATGGGGACGGGGACGGCCGTCAGGGCCGTCGCGGCCGCCGGTTCCGTGACCGCGACCGTCGCCGTCGTGGTGAGCGTGGCGCCGAGGGTGGCAACGACACCGAACTGCGCGAGGACGACGTCGTCCAGCCGGTGGCCGGCATCCTCGATGTCCTGGACAACTACGCATTCGTCCGCACCTCGGGCTACCTGGCCGGGCCGAACGACGTGTATGTGTCGATGAACATGGTCCGCAAGAACGGTCTTCGCCGCGGTGACGCGGTGACCGGTGCGGTCCGGGTTGCCCGCGAGGGCGAGGGTGGCGGCGGGCAGAACCCGCGGCAGAAGTTCAACCCGCTGGTGCGTTTGGACAGTGTCAACGGCGGTCCCGTCGAGGCGGCCAAGAACCGTCCCGATTTCACCAAGCTCACCCCGCTGTACCCGAATCAGCGGCTGCGCCTGGAGACCACGCCCGACCGGCTGACCACCCGCGTCATCGACCTGATCATGCCGATCGGTAAGGGGCAGCGCGCCCTGATCGTGTCACCGCCCAAGGCCGGTAAGACCACGATCATGCAGGACATCGCCAACGCGATCACCCGCAACAACCCGGAATGCCACCTCATGGTGGTGCTCGTCGACGAGCGTCCGGAAGAGGTCACCGACATGCAGCGTTCGGTGAAGGGCGAGGTCATCGCCTCGACCTTCGACCGTCCGCCGTCAGATCACACGCAGGCCGCCGAGCTCGCGATCGAGCGGGCCAAGCGCCTCGTCGAGCAGGGCAAGGACGTCGTCGTGCTGCTGGACTCGATCACCCGTCTGGGGCGTGCGTACAACAACGCGTCCCCGGCCTCGGGTCGCATCCTGTCCGGTGGTGTGGACTCCACCGCGCTGTACCCGCCGAAGCGCTTCCTCGGCGCCGCGCGCAACATCGAGCACGGCGGGTCGTTGACCATCATCGCCACGGCGATGGTCGAGACCGGCTCCACGGGTGACACCGTGATCTTCGAGGAGTTCAAGGGCACCGGTAACGCCGAGCTCAAGCTCGATCGCAAGATCGCCGAGCGCCGGGTGTTCCCTGCGGTCGACGTCAACCCGTCCGGTACCCGCAAGGACGAGCTGCTGCTCTCCACCGACGAGTTCGCCGTCGTGCACAAGCTGCGCCGGGTGTTGTCCGGGCTGGACAGCCACCAGGCCATCGATCTGCTGATGAGCCAGCTGCGCAAGACCAAGACCAACTACGAGTTCCTGGTGCAGGTCTCCAAGACTGCCCCGGGGAACATGGATGTCGACTGATCCCGGCCTGACCGGATAACGACGCGCAAGGCCCCCGTCCGCGGGGGCCTTTTGCGTGCCGTCAGGAAGTTGTCTGCGGGCGCAGTCCGGGCATCAGATAGCGCCGAACCTGGGCGAGGACCGCGTCCTCGTCACTGGGATCCAGCGTGTTGCCCGGCACCGTTGCCAGCGAGATCAACACTCGCGCAACCCATTCTGATGCTTCGGGAATGTCGATGTCGGCACGGACCTCGCCACGGTCGCGAGCGGCCGCCAGATAGGGCGACCAGAACTCGGCGAGGTCGGGGATCATGCCCTGCACGCCGGCGCCCGCACAGGCCGCGAATTCCTCGGGCTCGTCTGTCCGGAGTTTCATCAACACCGCGCCCGGATCGTCATACGCTCTGAGCCCGTTGACGACACCCCAGGCAATCTGACGGTCCAGCCCCTCGATCTGCCCGAGCATCGCCTGGGCTTCCGACCAGAACGTGTCACTGAGTCGCACGATCACGGCGCCCAGCAGCGTCACCTTGTCCGGGAAATGGCGGTACAGCCAGCCGCGGGACACTCCGGCGGCCTCGGCGACCTCCGAGACGGTGGTCGCACGAATACCCTTGGTCCGCAGGCATTCTTCGGCAGCGTCGATCAGTCGATCTCGCACGCTGCGCGGTGCCGTGGTGCTGGTCAACTGTGGCGTCTCCTGAACTCCGGGGCGATTGCGGGACAGTTAGGTACATGATTCTGCCAAGGGTGCTTCGTGTCGCGCCACATCCATGGTAGACAGTTTTTCTAATCTGTTCACCCTTCACCGAGCTTTGGGGATCATTTCGATGGCCGAAACGCTGCAGCAGTTGCTCCGGGAACGCGAAGGAGGCGACACGGTCGCCATCAGGTACGGCGACCGGAGCTGGACCTGGCGTGAGCACATCGCCGAAGCGAAGGCCCAGGCTGCAACCCTGATTGCGCTGGCCGACCCGCAGCGTCCGCTGCATGTCGGCACCCTTCTGGGCAATACGCCCGACATGCTGACCGCGCTCGCGGCCGCGGGCCTCGGCGGCTATGTGCTGTGCGGCATCAACAACACCCGTCGGGGCGATGCGCTGGCCCGCGACATCGCCCGGGTCGAATGTCAGGTCGTCCTGGTCGATCAACATCATCGTCAGCTGCTCGAGGGCCTCGACCTGCCGGGCGTCACCGTCATCGATGTATCGGACACCGCCTGGTCACCGCAGGAACTCATCCCGCACCGCGAGGTCGGGCCCGACGACACCTTCATGATGATCTTCACCTCGGGCACCAGCGGCGAGCCCAAGGCCGTTCAGGTGGCGCACTCCATCGTGTTGTTCTCAGCCGCCGCGCTGGTGCAGCGCTACGACCTGACGGAGGCGGACACGTGCTACCTGGCCATGCCGCTGTTCCACTCGAACGGGGTGTACGCCGGATGGGGCGTGGCGCTCAGCTCGGGCGCGGCCATGGCGCCGGCACAGTTCTCCGCATCCGGGTTCCTCCCGGACATCCGCCGTTACGGCGCGACGTACATGAACTACGTCGGCAAGCCACTGGCCTACATCCTGGCCACCGCCGAGCAATCCGACGACCACGACAACACCCTGCGGGTGGCGTTCGGCAACGAGGCCGCCGACCGCGACATCGACGAATTCAGCCGCCGGTTCGGGTGCAGCGTGTGGGACGGATTCGGCTCGACAGAGCTGGCGATCATCATCACCCGTTCCGAGGGCACCCCGGCCGGCAGCGTCGGCCAGGGTTTCCCGGGCGTGGCGATCTACGACCCGGAGACTCTTGAAGAATGCCCGGCTGCGCAATTCGATGACACCGGGGCCCTGATCAACGCCGAGGCCGCCACCGGTGAGCTGGTCAACACCAACGGCAGCGGGATGTTCCGCGGCTACCACAACGACCAGGGTGCGACCGATGAGCGGCTGCGCCACGGCATGTACTGGTCGGGCGATCTTGCCTACCGCGACGCCGACGGCTGGATCTACCTGGCCGGGCGCACCGCCGATTGGATGAGGGTGGACGGCGAGAACATCACTGCCGCCCCGATCGAACGAATCCTGCTACGGCAGCCGGTGATCAGCCGGGTGGCGGTCTATCCGGTGCCCGACGAGTTCGTCGGTGACCAGGTGATGGCCGCTCTCGTGCTGCGTGACGGGCAGGGGCTGACGCCCGACGAGTTCAGCGCATTCCTGGCGCAGCAGCGGGACCTGTCACCGAAATCCTGGCCGCGGTACGTGTGGCTGGCCGACGACCTGCCCAGCACGGCGACAAACAAGATTCTCAAGCGTGAACTGGTCGCCCTCGGTTCCGATCCGGTTGGCCGGGTGCTGTGGAAGCGCGACGGCACGACCTACACGGTTGTTCGGCCCGACGCGGATGGGGAATAGGCGCCGGTCATCCGGCGTTTAGGATGCTGGCGGTTGACCTGGCATAATGGACCGCCGACCCTCGGTCCCGGTTCACGTCCATCCGAATTGCGGGCGACCCGGGCCAACGATTGAAGAGGAACCATGAAAACAGGCATTCACCCCGAGTATGTCGAGACCACGGTGCACTGTGGTTGCGGCCATACCTTCCAGACCCGTAGCACCAAGCAGACCGGCCAGATCGTGGTCGAGGTCTGCTCGCAGTGCCACCCGTTCTACACCGGCAAGCAGAAGATCCTCGACAGCGGTGGTCGCGTGGCCCGCTTCGAGAAGCGGTACGGCAAGCGCAAGCCTGCCGGCGATCAGGCTGCTGCAGCCGACAAGTAGCTACGTCAACGGCGCCCGATCTGTCGCATTTGCGTCAGATCCGGGCGCTGTTCTCGTTTCACGGCGGATTTCGGGAAGGAGTGAACAGTGACCGGCACTGATACGGCCCCGGCGATCGAGGCGTTACTGGTTGAGCACGCCGACCTCGAGCGCCAACTGTCCGACCCCAACCTGCACGCCGATGCCGCAGCCGCCCGGAAGGTGGGTCGGCGCTTCGCCCAGATCTCTCCTGTCGTCGGGACCTACCGCAAGCTGGAGACCGCCCGCGGTGACCTGGAGGCTGCCCGCGAACTGGCCGCCGACGACGCCAGCTTCGCTGACGAGGTGGACGAGCTGACCGCCAAGGTCGCCGAACTCGATGCGCAGCTCACCGACCAGCTGGCCCCCCGCGATCCCCACGATGCCGATGACATCGTGCTTGAGGTGAAGTCCGGAGAGGGCGGCGAGGAGTCGGCCCTGTTCGCAGCTGATCTGGCGCGGATGTACATCCGGTACGCCGAGCGTCACGGCTGGACCGTCACGGTGCTCGACGAGACGTGGTCGGACCTCGGCGGTTACAAGGACGCCACCATCACCATCGCGAGCAAGGGCGACTCGGCAGACGGCGTGTGGTCGCGGATGAAGTTCGAAGGTGGGGTGCACCGCGTTCAGCGGGTGCCCGTCACCGAATCCCAGGGCCGGGTGCACACCTCGGCCGCAGGTGTCCTGGTCTATCCGGAGCCCGAAGATGTCGAGGCTGTCCAGATCGACGAATCCGACCTGCGCATCGACGTCTACCGGTCCTCGGGCAAGGGCGGACAGGGCGTGAACACGACCGATTCCGCGGTGCGCATCACCCACCTGCCCACCGGCATCGTGGTCACCTGCCAGAACGAGCGCTCCCAGCTGCAGAACAAGGCCCGGGCCATGGTCGTGCTCGCCGCTCGGCTGCAGGCACTGGCCGAAGAGCAGGCGTCGGCCGACGCATCGGCCGACCGGGCCAGCCAGATCCGTACGGTCGACCGCAGCGAACGGATCCGCACGTACAACTTCCCCGAGAACCGGATCGCGGATCACCGCATCAACTTCAAGGCGCACAATCTCGACCAGGTGCTCGACGGAGACATGGACGCGCTGCTCGACGCGCTGGGCGCCGCCGACAAACAGGCCCGGCTACAGCAGCAGGCATGACACCCCTGCGGCAGGCCGTCGCGGCGGCAGCAGCACGGTTGGCCGCCGTCGGCATCGGCTCCCCGCGCATCGACGCCGAACTACTGGCCGCACACGTCCTGGGTGTCGACCGCAGCCGACTGTTGTCTCTCGACGATCCCGATGAACGGTTCGAGCAGGCCTACGACGAGCTCGTCGCCGCCCGCTCCCGCCGGATTCCCCTCCAGCATCTGACCGGCACCGCGCCGTTCGGCCCGTTGACACTCAGTGTCGGCCCCGGTGTGTTCATCCCGCGCCCGGAGACCGAGGCGCTGCTCGAATGGGCCTGTGCACGACAACTTCCCGAAAATCCGGTGATCGTCGACCTCTGCACGGGTTCGGGTGCGTTGGCGTTGGGGCTGGCCGCCCAGTGGCCCGATGCCCGGGTACTCGCCGTCGAGAACTCGCCCGCGGCCCTGGAATTTGCCCGACGCAACGCGGCGGGATCCACTGTCGAAATACTGGCCGCCGACGTCACCGCGCCCGGTCTGCTGCCCGAACTCGATGCCAAGGTGGACCTGCTGGTGTCCAACCCGCCCTACATCCCCGAGGCCGCAGTCCTGGAACCCGAAGTCGCCCAACATGATCCGCCGGCCGCGTTGTTCGGCGGCCCCGACGGGATGTCGGTGATCCGGCCGATCGTCGCGCTGGCCGCGCGCTGGCTGCGCGACGGTGCGTCGTGCGCTGTCGAGCACGACGACACCACGTCCGAGCAGTCGGTCGAGTCATTCGCGCGGGACGGGCACTTCACCGCGGTCACCGCGCGCCGTGACCTCGCAGGGCGACCCCGCTTTGTGACGGCGACCCGGATTGGGAGAAGCTGAGTTGATGCGCGCACCGACCGGGGAGCCGACATGACCATCTTCGATTGCGCCGACGCCGATCAGCGTGCGGCCGGTATCGCCTCGGCGATCAGCGCGGTGAAGGGTGGCCGGCTGGTGGTGCTACCGACCGACACCGTCTACGGGATCGGTGCCGATGCCTTCGATCGGGAGGCTGTCGGCAGTCTGCTCGCCGCCAAGGGCCGCGGGCGCAACATGCCGGTCGGTGTATTCGTCGGGTCGTGGAACACCATCGACGGTCTGGTCTATTCGGTGCCGCCCGCTGCCCGCGAACTGATCCGTGCCTTCTGGCCGGGCGCACTGAGCCTGGTGGTCACGCAGGCGCCGTCCCTGCAGTGGGACCTCGGGGACGCCAACGGCAGCGTCATGCTCCGGATGCCGATGCACCCGGTGGCCATCGAGCTGCTGCGGGAAGTCGGCCCGATGGCCCAGTCGAGTGCCAACGTCTCGGGCCGCCCTGCCGCGTCGACCGCAGCTGCGGCCCACGAGCAACTCGGCGACAAGGTCGAGGTCTACCTCGACGGCGGGCCGGCCGAACAACAGGCCGCGTCCACGATCGTCGACCTCACTGGCGTCCACCCCCGCATCCTGCGGACCGGCCCGATCAGTGCGGCGGACATCGCCCGGGTCGTCGGCGTGGAAACGTCCACGCTCACAACAACACCTACGGAGTGATCTCAGCTTGCTGCAGTACGGTTCATCGGTGATGTCGGCCGGTGACGCAGTGATGCCCGCGGTCAATTCGGGGCTTCTCGCTCTGTCGGACCGGGGCGCCGGTGTACCGCTGCGTGAACTGGCACTGGTCGGGCTGACCGCCGCGATCATCACGTATTTCGCCACCGGCTGGGTGCGCGTGATCGCCATTCGGCTCGGCGCCGTTGCCTACCCCCGTGAGCGCGACGTCCATGTGCAACCCACCCCGCGCATGGGTGGGTTGGCGATGTACATCGGGGTGGCCGCCGCGGTCCTGCTGGCCTCCCAACTGCCGGCACTCACGCGGGGTTTCGTCTATTCCACCGGCATGCCTGCAGTGGTGGTGGCGGGCGGGCTGATCATGGCGATCGGATTGATCGACGACCGCTGGGGCCTGGACGCCCTGACGAAATTCGCCGGGCAGATCACCGCGGCCAGCGTGCTCGTCACGATGGGTGTGGCCTGGAGCGTGCTCTACATCCCGTTCGGGGGAGTGGGCACCATCGTGCTCGACCAGGTCTCGTCGATACTGCTGACGCTCGCACTCACGGTCTCGATCGTCAACGCGATGAACTTCGTCGACGGACTCGACGGTCTGGCGGCCGGCCTCGGGCTCATCACCGCCCTGGCCATCTGCGTGTTCTCGGTCGGACTGCTGCGTGACCACGGCGGTGACGTCCTGTTCTATCCGCCCGCGGTCATCTCGGTGGTGCTGGCCGGTGCCTGTCTGGGCTTCCTCCCGCACAATTTCCACCGGGCCAAGATCTTCATGGGCGACTCCGGGTCGATGCTCATCGGCCTCATGCTGGGCGCGGCGTCGACGACGGCGGCCGGGCCGATCTCGCAGAATGCCTACGGCGCTCGCGATGTTTTCGCGCTGATGTCGCCGTTCCTCCTGGTGATCGCCGTGATGCTGGTGCCGGCCCTGGATACGTTGCTGGCCATCGTGCGGCGCACCCGGGCCGGCCGGAGTCCGCTCAGCCCCGACAAGATGCATCTGCACCATCGGTTGCTGCAGATCGGCCACTCACATCGCCGTGCGGTCCTGCTGATCTACCTGTGGGTGGGCATCATCGCCTTCGGCGCTGCGGCGACCATTTTCTTCGATCCGCGCTACACCGGAGCGGTGGTCGTGGCGGCCATTCTGGTGGCGATCGTGGTGACGCTGATACCGCTGTTGCAACGCGGGAATGAAGGGTCCGACGACGAGCACGAAGGGGAGTACGACAAAAAGTAGTAGGCCCCGTTTTAGGGTGCCTACCATGTGGTACCGTGCTGCCAGAACCCGAAAAACCTCGCGGGTTGCCGGCCCGGCCCTTCGGTTCGACGAACCGTCAGGTGCCGATCAACGACCGACAAAGGGAGCTACCCCGTGGGTGATTTCAGCCCGCCCGTTGCCCTCCGATATTCTCGTCGGGCACGCACAGGGTTTTGCCAGGCGCTACACGTCGCCGGCGCATCCGAGGGGACAGCTTTCCGTAACGGCGGGATTGGGGTGAAGCGGTGACGACACCAGCGCAGAACGCGCCGTTGGTGTTCCCGTCGGTGGCCTTCCGGCCGCTGCGTCTCCTGATTGTTTGCGTGGCACTGTCCGCGCTGGCCATCGTGGCCGCCGGATTCGCCGGACACATCTACTTCGGAGTTTTCTTCGGGGTCGGGCTGGGCCTCGGTCTGGTCAACGCCCTGCTGGTTCGCCGGGCGGTCGAATCGATCACGGCAGAGGATCACCCGCTCAAGAAGAAGATGGCCGTGAACTCCGCGACACGGCTGCTGATCATCACTGCGATCGCACTCGGCATCGCATTTGTCTTCAAAACCTCGGGCGGCATCGCGGTGCTGTTCGGGCTGGCGATTTTCCAGGCTCTGCTGGTGATGAGCACCAGCATCCCCGTGCTGCGGAAGATCCGCTCGAACGGCCTGGATGTCTTGGATACGGAATCGAAGGGTTGAGCTGACCTATATGACTCAGACGACGACCGTGCTCGCTGCCGAAGAGGGTGGCCCCGCCATCCACGTCGGCCACCACACCATGGTGTTCGAGCTGTTCGGGATGACGTTCAACGGTGACACCATCCTGGCCACCGCGGTCACCGCGGTGATCGTGATCGCGCTGGCGTTCGTCCTGCGGGCCAAGGTCACCTCGACCGGCGTGCCGGGCGGTGTACAGCTGTTCTGGGAGGCCTTGACCATCCAGATGCGCCAGCAGATCGAGGGTTCGATCGGTATGAAGGTCGCCCCGTTCGTGCTGCCGCTGTCGGTGACGATCTTCGCCTTCATCCTGATCTCCAACTGGCTGGCGGTGCTGCCGCTGCAGTACGGGGGGCCCGACGGCGCCGCTGCCGAGTGGTACAAGCCGCCGGCTTCCGACATCAACTTCGTGCTGGCGCTCGCCTTGTTCGTGTTCCTCGCCTACCACGCCGCAGGCATCTGGCGGCGCGGCATCATCGGGCACCCGATCAAGGTGGTCAAGGGGCACGTCGCGTTCCTGGCGCCGATCAACATCGTCGAAGAGATCGCCAAGCCGATCTCGCTGGCCCTCCGACTTTTCGGCAACATCTTCGCCGGCGGCATCCTGGTCGCGCTGATCGCGATGTTCCCCTGGTACATCCAGTGGGCACCCAACGCGATCTGGAAGACCTTCGACCTGTTCGTCGGCCTGATCCAGGCATTCATCTTCTCGCTGCTGACGATCCTGTACTTCAGCCAGTCGATGGAGCTGGACCACGAAGACGGCAATGCGCACTGACCTGATCCGATAAGTCTCTACAACTACACAACACGAACCTCTGGCGGCACAGCCACCAGTTATCAAGGAGGATAAAAGGAATGGAACTCGACCCCAACGCCCTCATCACGGCCGGCGCGCTGATCGGTGGCGGTTTGATCATGGGTGGCGGCGCCATCGGCGCAGGTATCGGTGACGGTATCGCGGGTAACGCGCTGATCTCGGGCATCGCCCGTCAGCCCGAGGCCCAGGGCCGTCTGTTCACCCCGTTCTTCATCACCGTCGGTCTGGTGGAGGCCGCGTACTTCATCAACCTGGCTTTCATGGCGCTGTTCGTCTTCGCCACCCCGGGCCTGCAGTAGTCCATCAGCATGGGTGAACTGAGCGCAACGATCCTGGCTGCGAGCCAGGCAGCCGAGGAAGGCGGTGGGGGCCAGAGCAACTTCCTGGTCCCCAACGGCACCTTCTTCGCCGTGCTGATCATTTTCCTGATCACGCTCGCCGTGATCGCGAAATGGGTTGTGCCGCCGGTCGGCAAGGTGCTGGCAGAGCGCGAAGCGATGCTGGCCAAGACCGCCGCCGACAATCGGAAATCGGCCGAGCAGGTGGCCGCGGCACAGGCCGATTACAACGAGGCGATGGCCGGGGCACGCACACAGGCATCGGCCATCCGTGACGAGGCCCGTTCGGCGGGTCGCGAGGTGGTCGACGCCAAGCGTGCCGAAGCCAGCACCGAAGTGGCCGAAACCGTGCGCCAGGCCGATGAGCAGCTTGCTGCCCAGAGTGCCGGTGTGCGGCCGGGTCTGGAGTCGTCGGTGGACGGACTCTCGCGGACCCTGGCCAACCGAATTTTGGGCGTCGACGTGAAATCAGGTGGGACGCAGTAGATGTCGATATTTATCGGGCAGCTGATCGGCTTTGCTGTCATCGCATTCATCATCATCAAGTGGGTTGTGCCGCCGGTGCGGAGCCTGATGCAGAAGCAGCAGGAGGCCGTGCGGGTCGCGCTCGCCGAGAGCGCCGATGCGGCCAAGAAGCTCGCCGATGCCGATGAGATGCATGCCAAGGCACTCGCCGACGCGAAGGCCGAATCGACCAAGGTGACCGACGAGGCCTCGCAGGACTCCGAGCGGATCACTGCTCAGCTGGCCGAGCAGGCCGGCACCGAGGCCGAGCGGATCAAGGCCCAGGGCGCTCAGCAGGTTCAGCTGATGCGCCAGCAGCTCATCCGCGAGCTTCGGACCGGTCTCGGATCAGAGTCGGTGGCCAAGGCCGACGCTCTGGTCCGGGCGCACGTCGCCGACCCGGCTGCGCAGGCGGCCACCGTCGACCGGTTCCTCGCCGAGCTCGACCAGATGGCGCCGTCGGCAGTGGTGATCGACACCGCCGCCACGGCGAAACTGCGCGCGGCGAGCCGCGAGTCGCTGACGGCCGTGGTCGGAAAGTTCGACTCCGTCGCGGGCGGTCTGGACGCCGACGGCCTGACCACCCTGGCCGAGGAGCTGACCTCCGTCGCCAGGCTGCTGCTGTCGGAGCCGACGCTGAACCGGCATCTGGCCGAGCCGACGGACGAGACTGGCGCCAAGGCCGAGCTGGTCGATCGTCTGCTGTCGGGCAAGGTCGGCAGCACCACACTGGACGTGCTGCGGACTGCCGTCTCGCAGCGCTGGTCGACCGAATCGAACCTGGTCGACGCGATCGAACACACCGCACGTCTGGCGCTGCTCAAGCGCGCCGAGACTGCCGGCGAGGTCGACGAGGTGGAGGACCAGCTGTTCCGGTTCGGCCGCCTGCTCGACGCCGAGCCCAAGCTCTCGGCTCTGCTCAGTGACTACACCGCCCCGATCGACGGCCGGGTTGCCTTGCTGGACAAGGTGCTCGGCGGCAACGCGGGTGCGAATGGGACGGCAGCTGCGCTGCTGACCCAGACTGTGGGACTGCTTCGCGGTGAGCGTGCCGACGAGGCGGTCATCGACCTCGCCGAGCTCGCAGTGTCCCGCCGCGGTGAGGTGGTCGCGCACGTGACTGCTGCGGCTGACCTGACCGATGCCCAGCGGACCCGGTTGTCGGAGGTGCTCACCCGCATCTACGGACATCCGGTGTCGGTGCAGTTGCACGTCGACCCGGAACTGCTCGGTGGTCTGTCGATCACCGTCGGTGACGAAGTGATCGACGGCTCGATCTCGTCCCGACTGGCCGCCGCTGCGACCCAGTTGCCCGACTGACCCGAGCCACGAACCCCCAGGACCACCCCAAAGATCAAGGTAGGAAGACGAAAAACCATGGCAGAGTTGACAATCTCGGCTGCTGATATCGAAGGTGCCATCGAGGACTACGTATCCTCGTTTTCCGCCGACACCGAGCGTGAAGAGATCGGCACCGTCGTCGACGCCGGTGACGGCATCGCCCACGTCGAGGGCCTGCCCTCGGTCATGACCCAGGAACTCCTCGAGTTCCCGGGCGGTGTGTTGGGTGTGGCGCTCAACCTCGACGAGCACAGCGTCGGTGCCGTCATCCTGGGTGACTTCGAGAAGATCGAAGAGGGCCAGCAGGTCAAGCGCACCGGCGAGGTCCTCTCGGTGCCTGTCGGCGACGCCTTCCTCGGTCGCGTCGTCAACCCGCTCGGTCAGCCGATCGACGGCCAGGGCGACATCGCCGCCGAGGAGCGGCGTGCCCTCGAGCTGCAGGCCCCGTCGGTGGTTCAGCGCCAGGGCGTGTCCGAGCCGCTGCAGACCGGCATCAAGGCCATCGACGCCATGACCCCGATCGGCCGTGGCCAGCGTCAGCTGATCATCGGTGACCGCAAGACCGGCAAGACCGCGGTCTGCGTCGACACCATCCTCAACCAGCGTGAGGCCTGGGAGACCGGCGACCCCAAGCAGCAGGTGCGCTGCGTGTACGTCGCCATCGGCCAGAAGGGCACCACCATCGCCAGCGTGAAGCGCGCGCTGGAAGAGGGCGGCGCGATGGAGTACACCACCATCGTCGCGTCCCCTGCCTCGGATCCTGCCGGCTTCAAGTGGCTGGCGCCGTACACCGGTTCGGCCATCGGGCAGCACTGGATGTATGACGGCAAGCACGTGCTGATCGTCTTCGACGACCTCTCCAAGCAGGCCGACGCCTACCGCGCCATCTCGCTGCTGCTGCGCCGCCCGCCGGGCCGCGAGGCATTCCCCGGCGACGTCTTCTACCTGCACTCCCGTCTGCTGGAGCGTTGCGCCAAGCTGTCCGACGAACTCGGCGGCGGTTCGATGACGGGTCTGCCGATCATCGAGACCAAGGCCAACGACATCTCGGCGTTCATCCCGACCAACGTCATCTCGATCACCGACGGCCAGTGCTTCCTGGAGTCCGACCTGTTCAACCAGGGCGTGCGACCGGCGGTCAACGTCGGTGTGTCGGTGTCGCGTGTCGGTGGCGCCGCGCAGATCAAGGCCATGAAGGAAGTTGCGGGAAGTCTGCGCTTGGATCTGTCGCAGTACCGCGAGCTGGAGGCCTTCGCGGCCTTCGCCTCGGATCTGGACGCGGCCTCCAAGGCTCAGCTGGATCGTGGTGTGCGCCTGGTGGAGCTGCTCAAGCAGGCGCAGTACAGCCCGCTGGCGGTCGAGGACCAGGTCGTCTCGATCTTCCTCGGTACCCAGGGCCACCTGGATTCGGTTCCGGCCGAGGACGTCACACGCTTCGTCGACGAGCTGCTGGAGCATGTCAAGGCCAGCCACTCCGAGATCCTCAAGGGCATCAAGGAGACCAAGAAGCTCTCCGAGGAGAACGAGGAGAAGCTGGTCTCGGTCATCAATGAGTTCAAGAAGGGCTTCGCCGCCTCCGACGGCAGCTCCGTGGTGGTCAACGAGGCCGATGCCGACGCACTGGATCCCGCGGACCTGGAGAAGGAATCGGTCAAGGTCCGCAAGCCGGCTCCCAAGAAGGCCTAGGTAACCAATGGCAGCCACACTTCGCGAACTACGCGGACGTATCAAATCCGCCTCGTCGATCAAGAAGATCACGAAGGCGCAGGAGCTGATCGCCACGTCGCGGATCGCCAAGGCGCAGGCCCGGGTCGATGCGGCCCGGCCCTACTCCACCGAGATCACCAACATGCTCACCGAGCTTGCGGGTGCCAGCGCGCTGGATCACCCGCTGCTCGTCGAGCGGGAGAACCCCAAGCGGGCCGGTGTCCTCGTGGTGTCCTCGGACCGCGGCCTCTGCGGCGGTTACAACGCCAACGTGCTGCGTCGGGCCGAAGAACTGTTCTCGCTGCTGCGGGACCAGGGCAAGAGCCCGGTGCTCTACGTCGTCGGCCGGAAAGCTCTGGGCTACTACAGCTTCCGGCAGCGAACGGTGACCGAATCGTGGACCGGGTTCTCGGAGCGGCCCACCTACGAGAACGCCAAGGAGATCGCAGACACCCTGGTGTCGGCGTTCATGTCCGGCGCTGACGACGACGGCGATGACGCCGGAGCCGACGGCATCTTGGGCGTCGACGAACTGCACATCGTGTCCACGGAATTCCGGTCCATGCTGTCGCAGACCGCGGTGGCTCATCAGGTTGCGCCGTTGGTCGTCGAGTACGTCGGTGAGCCGGAAACCGGTCCGCACACGCTGTATTCGTTCGAGCCGAATGCCGAGGACCTGTTCGACGCGCTGCTGCCGCGCTACATCGCCACCCGGGTGTACGCAGCACTGCTGGAGGCAGCGGCCTCGGAGTCGGCTTCGCGCCGGCGCGCCATGAAGTCGGCCACCGACAACGCCGACGATCTGATCAAGGCGCTCACGCTCGCGGCCAACCGCGAACGTCAGGCACAGATCACCCAGGAAATCAGCGAGATCGTGGGCGGCGCGAACGCGCTGGCCGACGCGCGCTAGCCGGACCAAAGACGACAGAGCCTCGTAGGAAAGCGAAGAGAGAATGACTGCTACTGCAGAAAAGACCGCGGGCCGCGTAGTCCGCATCACCGGCCCGGTGGTGGACATCGAGTTCCCGCGCGGTGCCGTGCCCGAACTGTTCAACGCGCTGCACGCCGACATCACCTATGGCGCGCTCGCGAAGACCCTGACGCTTGAGGTTGCCCAGCACCTCGGCGACAGCCTGGTGCGCTGCATCTCGATGCAGCCCACCGACGGCCTGGTGCGTGGCACCGACGTCCGCGACACCGGCGCCTCGATCTCGGTGCCGGTCGGCGACGGCGTCAAGGGCCACGTGTTCAATGCCCTCGGCGACTGCCTCGACGAGCCCGGCTACGGCAAGGACTTCGATCACTGGTCGATTCACCGCAAGCCGCCGGCCTTCGCCGACCTGGAGCCCCGCACCGAGATGCTGGAGACCGGTCTGAAGGTCGTCGACCTGCTCACGCCGTACGTGCGTGGTGGCAAGATCGCCCTGTTCGGTGGCGCCGGCGTGGGTAAGACGGTTCTGATCCAGGAGATGATCAACCGTATCGCCCGCAACTTCGGCGGTACCTCGGTGTTCGCCGGCGTGGGTGAGCGCACCCGTGAGGGCAACGACCTCTGGGTCGAGCTCGCCGACGCCAACGTCCTCAAGGACACCGCGTTGGTGTTCGGCCAGATGGACGAGCCGCCAGGCACCCGTATGCGCGTCGCCCTGTCGGCCCTGACCATGGCCGAGTACTTCCGCGACGAGCAGAACCAGGACGTGCTGCTCTTCATCGACAACATCTTCCGGTTCACCCAGGCCGGTTCCGAGGTTTCGACCCTGCTGGGTCGTATGCCTTCGGCCGTGGGTTACCAGCCGACGCTGGCCGACGAGATGGGCGAGCTGCAGGAGCGCATCACCTCGACGCGTGGTCGCTCGATCACCTCGATGCAGGCCGTGTACGTGCCCGCCGACGACTACACCGACCCGGCACCGGCCACCACGTTCGCTCACCTGGACGCCACGACGGAGCTCTCGCGTGCGGTGTTCTCCAAGGGCATCTTCCCCGCTGTGGACCCGCTGGCATCGTCCTCGACGATCCTGCACCCCAGCGTCGTCGGCGACGAGCACTACCGCGTCGCCCAGGAAGTCATCCGGATCCTGCAGCGCTACAAGGATCTTCAGGACATCATCGCCATCCTCGGTATCGACGAGCTGTCGGAAGAGGACAAGGTTCTGGTGTACCGCGCCCGTAAGATCGAGCGCTTCCTGAGCCAGAACATGATGGCGGCCGAGCAGTTCACCGGCCAGCCGGGTTCGACCGTGCCGCTCAAGGAGACCATCGAGGCCTTCGACAAGCTGGCCAAGGGCGAGTTCGATCACCTGCCCGAGCAGGCGTTCTTCCTCATCGGTGGTCTGGACGACCTGGCGAAGAAGGCCGAGAGCCTCGGCGCGAAGCTGTGACGGTAGTCCTTCGGCGAGAGGTGGTGTGGAATGGCTGATTTGAACGTTGAGATCGTTGCCGTCGAGCGTGAGCTCTGGTCCGGCGCCGCTACGTTCGTCTTCACCCGGACCACCGCTGGTGAGATCGGCATCCTGCCGCGGCACATTCCTCTGGTTGCGGAGCTCGTCGACGACGCCATGGTGCGGGTCGAGCGCGAAGGTGAGGACGATCTGCGGATCGCCGTTGACGGCGGTTTCCTGTCGGTGACCGAGGAGACGGTTCGGATCCTGGTGGAGAACGCTCAGTTCGAATCCGAAATCGACGCCGACTCCGCCAAGCGGGATGCTGAGTCCGACGACGAGAAGACAGCGGCTTGGGGTCGGGCGCGGCTGCGCGCTGTCGGCCAGATCGACTGACGACAGAGACGACGGATGAGCGCGCCCATGATCGGCATGGTCGCGCTCGTCTGCGTTCTACTCCTATTGGTCGGGGCCTTGAGCTACCGCTTGTGGAAGTTGCGTCAGGTCGGTGGAACCGCCGCAATCCTGCGTGATTTCCCCGCCGACGGGGGTAGCGGCTGGCGCCATGGAGTGATGCGCTACCGCGGCGGGGAGGCCGGGTTCTACCGCCTGTCCAGCATGCGGTGGTGGCCTGATCGACGGTTGAGCCGACGCGGGCTGGAAGTGGTGTCGCGCCGTCCACCGCGTGGTGACGAGTTCGACATCATGACCGATCAGATCGTGATTCTCGAACTGCGCGACATCAGCCCCGAACGCCGGCAAGGCTACGAGATCGCCCTGGATCGGGGAGCCTTGACGGCGTTCACGTCATGGCTCGAATCACGGCCTTCGCCGCGGGCCCGGCGGCGGAATTACTGATCCGCTGCGGGCTGTTCGGTCTTCGCGCAAGCGCTCATCCGGTTGGTTTGGTCTTCGCGCAAGCGCTCATCCGGTTGGTTTGGTCTTCGCGCAAGCGCTCATCCGGTTGGTTTGGTCTTCGCGCAAG
>NZ_JBVAXU010000004.1:644454-646733 GCF_055419505.1 Mycobacterium sp. IDUB_9
AGCGCTCATCCGCCGGGCTTCCAGAGGACATCTCCGTCCGGGTTCGCGACCCGCGACAGGATGAACAACAGATCCGACAGCCGGTTGAGGTACTTCGCCGGCAGCACGCTGACCGAATCCCCGTGTTCCTTCACGGCAATCCAGGCCGACCGCTCTGCGCGGCGAGCCACGGTGCGGCCGACATGCAGGAGTGCAGACAGCGGAGTTCCCCCGGGAAGGATGAACGAGTTCAGTGCGGGCAACGCCTCGTTGAACTCGTCGCACCACTTCTCCAGGCGGTCGATGTAGGCCTGGGAGATCCGCAATGGCGGGTACTCGGGGTTCTCGACGACGGGAGTGGACAGATCTGCTCCCGCGTCGAACAGGTCGTTCTGAATCTGGCGCAATACCGCCAGGATTTGCTGATCGGGTTCGCCCAGGGCGACTGCGACGCCGATCGCTGCGTTGGCTTCGTCACAGTCGGCGTAGGCCGCCAACCTCGAATCATTCTTGGAAACCCTGCTGAAGTCACTCAGCCCGGTCGTGCCGTCGTCGCCGGTGCGGGTATAGATACGGGTGAGATGAACCGCCATAGCTGAACCGTACCGGGCTTGGGAACAAGCGCGCCGGGCTCGCCGGATCTGTCCGAGCAGGCGGAAACTCGACGCCAGGCTGTCTACACTAACCGGCGTGAGCGAGCGTTTCTTGGTGACCGGAGGAAACCGGTTATCAGGCGAAGTTGCTGTCGGTGGGGCAAAGAACAGCGTGCTGAAACTGATGGCCGCCTCATTGCTGGCCGAGGGCACCAGCACGATCACCAACTGCCCCGACATCCTTGATGTGCCCCTGATGGCCGAGGTGTTGCGGGGGTTGGGCGCCACTGTCGAGCTTGACGGTGACACCGTCCGGATCACGTCGCCCGACGAACCCAAGTACGACGCCGATTTCGCGGCGGTCCGCCAGTTCCGCGCCTCGGTATGCGTGCTGGGACCGCTGGTCGGACGCTGCAAGAAGGCCAAGGTTGCGCTGCCTGGCGGTGACGCGATCGGGTCGCGGCCGCTGGACATGCACCAGGCCGGGCTACGGCAGTTGGGGGCGACCTGCAATATCGAGCACGGCTGTGTGGTGGCCGAAGCCGATCGTCTACGGGGCGCCGAGATCCAGCTGGAGTTCCCATCGGTGGGGGCCACCGAGAACATCCTGATGGCGGCGGTGCTCGCCGAAGGGGTCACGACGATCCACAACGCTGCGCGCGAACCTGACATCGTCGACATCTGCGCGATGCTCAACCAGATGGGCGCGAAGGTCAGCGGCGCCGGGACATCGACCCTGACGATCACTGGTGTCGATCGCCTCTATCCCACGCAACACCGGGTGATCGGTGACCGGATCGTGGCAGCGACGTGGGGGATAGCCGCGGCGATGACGCGCGGAGACATCTCGGTGACGGGCGTGGACCCGCAGCACCTGCAGCTGGTGCTGCACAAGCTGCACGACGCCGGCGCCACCGTCACCCAGAACGACGACGGGTTCCGGGTGGTTCAGTACGAGCGTCCCAAGGCGGTGAACGTGGCGACGCTGCCGTTCCCCGGTTTCCCGACCGACCTGCAACCGATGGCGATCGGACTGGCGGCAGTGGCTGACGGGACGTCGATGATCACGGAGAACGTGTTCGAAGCCAGGTTCCGGTTTGTCGAGGAGATGATTCGGCTGGGCGCAGACGCGCGGACCGACGGACACCATGCGGTGGTGCGGGGGATCCCGCAGCTTTCGAGCGCACCGGTGTGGTCTTCGGATATCCGCGCGGGCGCCGGCCTGGTCCTCGCCGGCTTGGTCGCGGACGGCGAGACCGAGGTTCACGACGTGTTTCACATCGATCGCGGGTACCCGTTGTTCGTGGAAAACCTGTTGAGCCTCGGAGCGGAGATCGAAAGAGTAGGGTCATAGCAGCACGCTCGAGATGGCCCGCCCGCCTCGAAATCGCGCTGACCAGCCGATTTGACCTTGCAGGCAGGCTCGGGCTAATCTTTTGAAGTCGCCGCGGAGCGGGTGAAACACCCCGGACCGGAGCGATTTGACAAGCCAGCCGAGATTCTACTAAGCTGGCGAGGTTGCCTCAGACCGGATGAAATAAGCCAAAATGAAGCAACTTGACTTGCCGGCAAGATTCCGATTAAGCTGGTGGGGTTGCCCCAAAACAGGGTGACAAAGCAGAAAAAAGTCTGTTGTTTGAGAACTCAATAGTGTGTTTGGTGGTTTTTGTTTGTTGTTTTTGGCCACATTCTTTTTCCCGTTTAGGG
>NZ_JBVAXU010000005.1:0-377274 GCF_055419505.1 Mycobacterium sp. IDUB_9
ACAGGCCTAAACCACAACACAAGAGTGTCAAGGATCAACCGACACAGATCCATCAAGCATCAGCCGAAGCCCGACAGCCCCACTCAACACTTGTCCGCCGAGGCCGCGAACTATTGCTTGTCGTTGGAAACGGCTTGCCGCCAGGCCTGGCGGACCGCGTCAAGTGCTTCAATCGCGGAGATGGTGAGTTTCGTCTGGCCGGCCAACTGCGTGTGCCATTCCGCTGGCGATGGCGGATGTTTAAACAGGTAGCTACCGGGAGCCTTATTGGTGGGGCCATACCGCCGAAAAAGCACTGCCGCAGTGTTGTCGATAGCGCCTAGCTCACTGAGAGCCCATAGGTCCCAAAGGTCGCGCGGCGCGTGTCGATCGGCCCACGTCGCTGTCTTGGACGCGGCGAATGCCGGCAGGGTTGGCACGTTGAGAGTGGCGGGCGGAGCGTCGGCATAACGCTGAACGAGTTCTCGGCGTTCGGTCGGCCATACGACTCGGTCTCGGGGCGACAACAGCTGCAGCCGCACAGGATTTCCGTCCAGCGGGCGCAGCACCACCGGGAGAGTATCCGCGGTACTGCTCAACGCAGGCTCGATGGCGATCCTGCCGTGGGTGCGTGCGACCGCGCGCGGAAGTGCAACGTCAAGGTCGCGCGCCACTTCCTTACGGCTGCCGACAGCAATCAGATCGATGTCCTCGCTGAGCCGGCCCTCCGGAAGATGTGTGCGGGCAAGGGCGGTGCCCCCGATGAAATGGATCCGGTCACCGAACCTACGGCTGAGGAATGCCAGAAGATGTGAGATGAGGTGGTCCCGTTCGACCTGTTCTGTGGAGACGCCGAACTGTGTTGCCACCGAGTCGCGTTCGTCTCGATTCATGACAACTCGCGTACCCAGTCTTCGGCCCGGTGGAGCGAGGCCAATCTGCGTTGCTCGGTCGCCAGCTCCCGGAGACGGTCCTTGTCGCTGCGCGCGAAGAGGTCGGCGACAGCCGATTGGACGTCTGCTTGAGCGTCGCCGAGGTCGGGACGATGGGCTAGATCGAGCACCGTTTGCTCAGGCGTAGTTGTCAACGTCGGCCCCAACTCTGTACGAACGCGCTCGGCGTCGAGGCTGGTGGTGTCGCGTTTGACGAACCGGACGGTCGCTGGGCGGTCCGACAACACGATCGCTCGATGCTGTCGGGGCACCGCGACGACAGCAGTTGCCAGAGCGCGCGGAATCACTCCGTGCAGCCGTGCGGCACTCACACCCATCACGACGACGTCCTCTACTCCGTAGATCGCCGATCCGATTCCGGCTGCGGCTGATTCCAGCCCGGGTATCCACTTGTGACCCACCATGTCCTGGGGGACGACGACGTAATAGCCGTCAGCGAGTCGGTGGAGCAGCCCACGTTCGGCAAGCCGCACCAGCTGGGCACGAGGATGGGCATAGATGCTCGCCGCGTCGCTGGGGCGAACTGTTCTCAGCGGTGCCTGAGTGAGGTCCACCGGAATGGGAGTACTTCGGGTCGGTGCCATCACTGGTCCTTGGGTATGCAAATCGTATTCCTCAACAGTACGAAATGCATACTAATGACGCAAGCGTCTCGGAGGCGAAAGTCGGCGCAACCGCCCCCTGGGTCGACGCTGGTGATGTTTCGGTAACGGTTCAGAAAAGTCTTCGGACGTTATCGGCAATGTCCTGCGTCTGCTACGCCTACGCTGTTTTCCTTGATTTATCGGCTACGGGTCGACATCCCCGTGACCAAAGAGTGCCGGCGCAGAAATGGGGGAACGACGAATGCGCATTGCGACCACCGCGATCATCATTACTGCTGTTTGCGCCCTTGTCGCCGGCTGCGGTCAATCAACAGAACAGTCAGCCGAGAAGACCTCGACCACACCGATGATCACGTCGTTTCCTCCTACGCCGCTACGGCAAAAAGCCCTGCCCCGATTACTCCTCTCAACCGAACAGGTCAATGCGGCGCTGGCGGCGGGGCAAATGGTTGTCACCGGTAGCGACTCTCAAATGTCCGACGACAGTGGGACGATGGAGCCCCGCGAGTGCCTGGCGGTGGACGGTGCCGCGCAGGCACCCGTGTACGCCGACAGTGGATTCACCGACGAGCAAGAGGTGACGTTAGGGGAGCCGGACGCTCTCGCTCATTACGCCAAGCAGGCCGTGGTTCGATTCGCCGATGCCGAACAGGCCAAGGCCTTTTATGACTCCTCGGCCGGACAGTGGCCGGCGTGCAAGCATTACACCCACACGCAATCCGGGACGCAGTGGGACGCAGGGCCCATTTCGGACAAAGACGGCGTGCTGAGCACAGTCGCCACCCAGTCCAACGCCCAGGCCGGCGGATGGGCATGTGGCCGCGCGTTGACCGCGAACAACAACATCGTGGTCGACGTCAACACCTGCAGTGCCAACCCGGCGGATTCGGCTGTCAAGATCGTCAGGCAGATCTCGGCACGGATCGACGCCCCGCCCATCGTTTCCTAGGGCTTGTCCGCCGCTCGCACGTAGGACAGACAAATGCTGTGGCGAGTGTGCGGGCACACTCGCCACAGCATCTCCAGTGGCGCGTCGAACTATGAAATCAATTGGTTCCCAGCAGAATTGTCACGCAGGTAGGCCGCTAGAACCACACTTTTCGCCCGCCGACGGGGCGGCCGACGGCCCCGAGGATCCACAGGATGATCCCGATCACCAGCAAAATGCCGCCGATCGTGTACAGGATCGAGATGCCGGCGAAGTAGCCGATCAACAGAAGAATGATGCCCAGCACAATCATGGTCGGTTCGATCCTCTCGGGTGCAACTGAAGTGTTGTCGGCCAGGAGAATTGCCCGATCCGTCGATTTTCAAACATGCCGGTGGGTTTGGCACCGGATTGCCGGCCCTGAACTGCGATTACGCAGGCGGTGGGGGCGGTGGTGGTGGCGGAGCTGGGGCCGGCAGGGTTATCGGCGGCAGGCCGGGGATCTCGATGACGTTGGGCGGCGGAGGTGGCCCCAGCTCGTTGAGCATTGGTGGCGGCGGAATCTCGGGACCGGGCACAAAGACCGGCGGCGGCGGTGGCACATAGCCCGTGCTGGTGTTGATGGTGATGATCGAGCCGGGAATGGTCCTGCCACTCGGGGTGGTTCCGACCACCGAACCCTTCGAAGCATTGCTGTTGACGGCAGTGGGTTTGTCGGCTACTCGGAAACCGGCTTCCGACAGCCGTTTACGCGCCTCTTCGACCTTCATCCCGCTGACGCTAGGCACCTCGCCGCCGGGGCCGCCGTCGACATAGCGCGGATCAGTGGGAGGCAGCGCGACGGTGCCGAAGTCGTCGGCGATGGGACTCATTGCGGCATACCAGGTCAACGCCGGCTCGGTACCGCCGAACAGGGTGCCGTTGCCGCATTTGCGCAGCGGGTATGAGCACAGCCCCGATGGTGACGACGAGTCGTCGAAGACGTAGTTGGCGGCGGCGTACTGGTTGGTGAAGCCGAGGAAACCCGATGACCGGTGGGCCTCGGTGGTGCCCGTCTTGCCCGACATCGGTAGCTTCCAGCCGACCGAACTCGCTGCGCCGGCGGCGGTTCCGCTCGAGTGATCCTTGGCCAGCGCATTGGCCAAGGTATTGGCAAGGCCCTCTGGTACTGCCTGGTCGCACGGAACGGTCTCCACACCGACTTCATGCCCGTTGCGATCGAAGATCTTGTCGATCGGACTCGGTGGGCACCACGTACCGCCGGAGGCCAGGGTCGCTCCGACATTCGCCAACTCCAGCGCGTTGAGTTCGAATGGGCCGAGTGTGAAGGATCCGATGTTCTGCCGCTTGACGTAGTCGGCGATGCTCTCGTTGGAATCGGGGTCGTAATCGCGGGCACTGGCGGGTTCGGCATATGACCGCAGTCCCAGGCGGACCGCCATGTCCACCGCGCGCGGTACCCCGATCTGTGAGATGAGTTTGGCGAACGCGGTATTGGGCGATTGTGCCAGGGCATCGGTGACATTCAGCGAGCCGGGGAAGCCGTGAGCGTTACGCACGCACCAGCTTTCCTTCGGACAACCGGGAGTGTCACTGCTACCCAGGCCCTTGCCCACGAAGGTTCCGGGGACATCGAGTTGAGTTTTGATGCCCATCCCCATCTCGAGAGCAGCGGCGGTGGTGAAAATCTTGAAGATCGACCCGGCTCCGTCACCGGCCAACGAGAAGGGCTGCGGTTGCACGGTCTGCCTGGCATCGAGATCGAGTCCGTAGGTGCGGCTGTCGCCCATCGCGACCAATCGATGTGTGTCCTTGCCGGGCGTGATCACGCTCATCACGCTCGCGACCCCGGCGGCGTTGGGGTCTGCGTACTTCTCGATCGCTGACTGGACGCTGTCCTGCACCTTGGGATCGAGCGTGGTGCGGATCAGGTACCCGCTGCGCGCGACGTCCTCCATCGTGAGCCCGGCACGTGCCAGGTATTGCAGGACGTACTCGCAGAAGAAAGCGCGATTCCCGGCGGCGATGCAGCCCTGCGGAAGCGGATCGGCCTGGGGGAGTATCCCCAGCGGTGCCGCCTTGGCGGCGCGCAACTCCTCGGCACGGTCGGGCAGATAGTCGATCAACGTGTCGAGCACGAGGTTGCGCCGAGCCAGGGCACCGTCGGGGTTGGTGTAGGGGTTCAGCGCGCTGGTGGACCGCACGACACCGGCCAACAACGCGGCTTGCGACCAGGTGAGGTCGGCGGCATCGACGCCGAAGTAGGTGCGGGCCGCGTCCTGGACTCCGAAGGATCCGTTGCCGAACGACACGAGATTCAGATATCGGGCCAGGATCTCGCTCTTGGGGAGGGTCTTGTCCATCGCCAGCGCAATCCGGATCTCACGCAGTTTGCGTGCTGGGCTGATCTCGACCGCAGCCCGGCGCTCGGCGTCGGTGTTCGCTTTCACCAGAAGGTTGTAGTTCTTGACGTACTGCTGCTCGATGGTCGACCCACCGCGGACCTCGTCGATGCCCCGCATATAACCGAAGAGACCGTTCAGAGTTCCCTGGACATCGACGCCGTTGTGTTCGACGAAGCGCTTGTCTTCCACCGAGACGATCGCCAGCTTCATGGTGTCGGCGATCCGATCGGCGGGAACGGCCCATCGACGCTGCTCGTACAGCCAGGCGATCGGTTTGCCCGTGGCGTCGACCATGGTGGTGACGATCGGTGCGTCACCTTTGAGCACCTCCGCGGAATCCTGTGCCACCGTGTCGGACAGCCGTGCCGTCATGAGGCCGACGCCACCGACGACGGGGAACATCAACACCGCCGCGAGTAATCCGGCCAGCACACAGTGCATGGCCAACTTGGCAACCGTAGACCGCGACCGCGGTGGCGGGCCGGACATGTCCTCAAGCGTAAAGGGGTGAAGGGTCGGCGATGGATATATCGCACGCAACACGTTGGCTACGTTGTGATTTCAGAGGCCCGGAATGTCGAATCTGAAGGTTTTCCCGAGACCGAAGTCCGCGGCCGACGGGGCTTCGGTGACCGGATGCGCAACTGGCCCCGAGGAGCGTCGCTAACGATCGCCGCGGCTGCAGTTCGGATTCGCCGGCTTGGCGGGCCAACTGCATACGTCGATGTAGGTGGTCTCGGCATACCCGCCGCCGTCGAACACCCCGTAGGCGTCGCCGTGGGTTCCGGTGTAGGTGGCGCCGCCTCCGCCTCCGCCGCTCGAGGTGATGATCGTCGTGACCGTCCAGCCCTTGCTCTGCAGCGCGTTCTTGTATGCGGTCATCACATCATTCGGCGATCCGTTGACCTGGTAGTGCAGGTGGATTCCGCCGTCGGCGATATCGTCGGGTCCTCTGCTCTGCTGCACGTCGGCCGGTGTCGGCAACAGCGACGCCACGGATGCGCCGTCCCCGGCTTCGGTGGTGGTCGCGTCGGCGCCGGCCGGCGCAGTCGTCGTGGTGGCCTGGGCCTTCTCGGTCACCGGGCTGCACGCCGTGGCGGCCAGGCCGATCGCCATCGCCCCGATGAGGCAGGTTGTGATGTGCTTCGTCATGGCCATCCCCGTTCGTCTCGCCGCACCGTACCAACGCGGGCAAAGGCGCTTGGACGATATTGACGCCTTAAATGGCCAGGTAGTTCCGATGGCAACAATGGGCCGAACCCCTTGCCGCAACCGCCGCCGCCGATAGACCGGCTATCTGTTTGATTGTCGTTACCCGGGCGTCGACTGTCGGGAAAGCACCGGTTCACCTGCGGCTTCGACCATGTGTGGGCTTGACGGAGATGACGACGATGACGATACGGAGACGTGGATGACGCGCAGGCGGTATGCGGTGACGGCGTTGGTGTGTACGGCGGCATTGGCCGCCGCCTGCGGTGGCAGCAAGAACGACGACGCGTCGCTGCCGGTGCTGGAGCCCGCCGCGAAAGGCGCCATCTCCGAGCACGGCGGCGCCACCCGAGCCGGCGATGACCGGGCCGCGCTGATCGCAGACTCCATCAAGAACACCGGCGCCAAAAACGTCATCCTGCTCATCGGCGACGGTATGGGTGACTCCGAGATCACGGTGGCCCGCAACTACGCCCACGGCGCCGGCGGCGCCTTCCCGGGTCTCGACGCCTTCCCGCTGACCGGCCAGTACACCCACTACTCCGTGGGCAAGGACGGCAAGCCCACCTACGTGACCGATTCGGCCGCCAGCGGATCGGCCTGGGCCACCGGCACCAAGACCTACAACGGCGCCATCTCGGTCGACATCCACGGCAAGGATCAGAAGACGCTGCTGCAGCTCGCCAAGGACGCGGGCAAGGCGACGGGTGACATCTCCACCGCCGAGATCCAGGACGCCACACCGGCGGTGCAATTCGCGCACGTCACCGGACGCAAGTGCTACGGACCGGATGAGACGACCGCGAAATGCCCGACCAATGCCCTGGAGAAGGGCGGCAACGGATCGATCACCGAGCAGCTGCTCAACACCCGCGCGGACGTCGTGATGGGCGGCGGTGCCGAAACCTTCCAGCAGACCGCCAAAGCCGGGGATTACCAAGGCAAGACGCTCGAAGTTCAGGCCAAGGAACGCGGCTTCACCATCGTGCGTAACGCCGACGAACTCGGCAAGGCGGACAAGGCCGACCCGGATGCCCCGTTGCTCGGCCTGTTCGCCGAGGGCAACATGCCGACCCGGTGGAGCGGCCCCGTGGCCGGCAAGGGCGGCTACCTGGAACCGGCCGTCGAGTGCAAGGACAATCCGGACCGCAGCGCATCGGTGCCCACGCTGGCTGCCATGACCGAGAAGTCCATCGACCTTCTCAAGGGCAACGAGAGAGGATTCTTCCTTCAGGTCGAGGGCGCCTCGATCGACAAGCAGGACCATGCCGCCAACCCGTGCGGTCAGATCGGCGAGACGGTCGACCTCGACGAGGCCGCAAAGGTGGCCCTCGACTTCGCGAAGGACAACAAGGACACCCTGGTCATCGTCACCGCCGACCACGCCCACAGCAGCCAGATCGTGGAGTCCATGAGCGCCGACGACGTCCGCGACGCCGCTGCCGAAGCCAAGCTGCCGTTCGAGGTCACCCGCGACGCGATCTACCCGGGTCTGACCCGCGTGCTCCACAGCAAGGATGGCCAGGACCTGACCGTCTCCTACGGCACCTCGGACAACCTCGACGCCATGGACCAGGGCCACACCGGATCCCAGTTGCGCATAGCGGCCTACGGTCCCGGCGCTGCCAACGTCGTCGGCCTGAGCGATCAAACCGACCTGTTCTTCACCATGACGCGAGCGTTGGGCCTGAAGGACAACTGACCTTGTCGAGCGGGGCACCTTTTCACAGCGGATTGCGGGCAAAGGCAAAGCCACGCCATAGCGTGCGATTTGTGATGGTGTCGTGGCCTGAATGTGACGATTGAGTACCAGTGTTGCCCGAGTGACACAAGTGCACTTATGCACGCCACGTCAGATCGGGGAGAACGCCATGACAGCGCACACCACCTTCGGCCGACTGTTCGGGTATACGGCGCTGAGCATCGCCGGCGCGCTGGCGACCCTGACGGTGAGCAACGGTTTGGCGGCCGCCGCGCCGCGAGCACCGCTGCCTTCCGATGACCAGGCGCCCGCGGTGCCGTTCGACCCCGGTGCGTTGGTCAATGCCATCGACGACTACGCGTCCCTGTTGTCGATACTGACCGGAGGCCGGCACGCTCAGCCGGGTCTCGGTGGGCCGGTCGGCACTGTCCAGCAACCGGTCGGCACCGTCGAGCAACCCACCGGGGCTTACCCGATGATCCCAGGGGTGCCGATGCTGCCCGGGGAGCCGTGAACCCAGTGTCTCCACGCATCGTGTATCCGGTACCAAGTCGAGAACGATCAATCAGCGGAACGGAGTGAACCGCCGTGTACATCAGTCGATCAGTTGACACACGCACCGCACGGATCGCCCTTTCGCTGATCCGTTGCCCCATCAAGAGTCGGCGGTATCCGGCCAAGCAGGAACGCTTGGTCACTCCGCAGGAAGCGGCACTGCTCATCCGGTGAATCAGGCGGCCCGGTCCGTGTTCTCGGCAACCCGCTCGGCGTCATAGGTGTTGATGGCGACGCTGTCGAGGATCGCATGCAATTGTTCGGCTTGTGCCTGTGGGGTGAGTTCGGTCGAGCGGTAGATGCGCCCGGCCTGCCGCGCCTGCCGGCGCACATGGCCCGTGCGATCCATCCGTAGGTCCTCGTACCGCCGCAGACGAGCACCGAGCTGATCCGGCTGCGCGCCGCGAAGAAGCACGGCCAACGTCATCGCATCTTCGATCGCCTGATTGGCGCCCTGCCCGAGATGCGGAGTGACCGCGTGGGCGCTGTCGCCCAGCAGGGTGATCCGGTCGGTCGACCACCGGTCCAGGGGCTCACGATCGTAGATGCCCCAGCGGAACGTGGAGTCCATCGCCTCGATGATCGCCGACACCCTCGGATCCCAGCCCTGGTAGGCGGCCGCGAGTTCGGCGACTTCACCAGGGGCGGTCCATGATTCGGCGACCGTGAGATTGGTGGGGACGAATGCCACGATGTTGAGGAGATCACCCGCCGATACCGGGTAGGCCAGGAAGCTCTGGCGGGGGCCCAGCCACATGGAGCTGGCATTCATGTCGACTGTGCCGCGCAGCCGCTCGGCGGGAATCAGCCCGCGGTACGCCATGATTCCCTCGCTGACCGGTTCGGCCGCGCGCGTCACCTTGCCCTGAAGGCGCGAGTGGATACCGTCGGCGCCAACGAGCAGATCCGCATCGACCGATGAGCCATCGGCGAATTCGACGTGTACCCCGTCGCTGTCTTCTCTGACTCCGACACATGAGCGGCCCAGCTGCAGGGCCTCGGCGGGTAGCGCGTCGGCGAGGGCCTTCTGGAACTCACCGCGGTGCAGGCACCAGGTCCTGGCCGGATCCCCGAAGCCGAGGTTCGACGGCTCACCGGCGATCGGATCGGCCTGCCAGGTGCGGAACTGGTAGTGCGTGACCGGTCCGGCGATCGCGCCCACCGCATCGCCCAGCCCGAGGCGGGACAGGATGCGCGATCCGTTCGTCGCTATCGAGACCCCCGCGCCGAGCGCCTTCAGCTCGTGCGCCTGTTCATACACGGTCGCGTCGATTCCGTTGGCACGCATGGCAATCGCGGCAGTCAACCCGCCGATGCCGGCACCCACGACGGCAACTCGAAGCCCGGTCATGAGTTCCTCCTCAATCCGCAATAAATGTACCGATCGATACATCTTTGACTATAAATGTACCGATCGGTACAGTCAAGGTATGGCCAGGACAGCGGATCCCGTCAAACGTGAAGAACTGTTGAACGGTGTCGTCGGCTACCTCGAGCAGCACGGGATCGGTGAGATGTCGCTGGCGCCGATGGCCGAAGCGCTGGGAACGAGCAAGCGCATGTTGCTGTACTACTTCGGCGACCGCGCCGAGTTGCTGGCGCAGGCGCTCGAAGCAAGCCGGCCGCAGCTGGGGGAGATGTTCAGCGCCGTCACCAGTGCGGACGAGTTCACGGATGCGGCAAGGTCTTTGTGGCGGGAGCTGACCCGCGGCGGCGAACGGCGCAACGTGCGCCTGCTGTTGCAGGTTCTCAGCCTGGCGGTCACCGACCCTCAAACGTACGGCGAGGCAGCCCGAAGCGCGGTCGAGGTCATGATCGCGCCGATCGCGCAGGCGCTGTCAGCAATCGGTTACCCCGCCGACAGTGCCTGCGCGCGTGCCACATTGGTGGTCTCCGGCCTGCGTGGGCTGTGCCAGGACGGTCTGGTCACCTCCGACCGCGCCCGGGTCGACGCCGCTGCCGACCTCCTGATCGCCGCGGCCGTCAGCAGACCCGTCAACTGAGGATCTATCCGTAGGCGGGATGCGGGTAGGCATCCTGACGATGCTGAAACTGCAGGATGTCGGGGTTCAGCGCGACGCCGTCTCGAATCTCGATGGCTCGCGAGATCGTGTTGTCCGCATCCCACGCTGCCGGGCCGTCGAGCACGGTCTCGATGTGCGGCATCAGCGCCTCGCTGATCTCCCAGGTCGCCGAGTTCCACAGGTAGGACGGGCTGTGGTCCACGGCGTAGTAGTAGACGCCGTTGGCCACCATGCAGACCGGGTCGGTGAACGAGCTCGGGCGCGCCCAGCTGAACCCCATTCCGGCATCGCAGGAGACATCGACGAGCAGGCTGCCCGGGTTGAACATGGCCAGATCGTCTTCGGTGACGAAGATGAGGGGAGCGTTGGGATCTTGCAGCACGCAGTTGACGATGATGTCGTTCTCGGCCAGGAAGCGAGCCACCGGCACCACGCCGTCGTCTGGTGTGTCGGCCCACGTCCGCTCGGGAGTTTCCTTGTCGCGTCCCATCTGCACGATCTGCGTCGAGGGGATCGGCGACCCGACGGCTGCCACCTCGCGGTTGGTCAGGACACGGACATCATCGACACCGTGGGCGTTGAGAGCGGTGACCGCGCCGCGAGCCGTCGCACCGAATCCGATGACGGCAGCGCGGAGTCGACGACCGTAGCTGCCGGTGATTCCGGCCAGCTGCATGGCGTGGAGCACCGAGCAGTAGCCGGCGAGCTCGTTGTTCTTATGGAAGACGTGCAGACCGAATCCACCATCGGCCTGCCAGTGGTTCATTGCCTCGAAGGCGATCAGCGTCAGCCGGCGGTCGATGGCGATCTGAGTGAGGGCCGCGTCCTGCACGCAGTGCGGCCATCCCCAGACGACCTGTCCGACCCTGAGCTCCGCCAGATCAGCCGCCTGCACCTTGGGCAGCAGGATGACATCGCAGTTCGCGATGATCTCCTCGCGTGTCCTGATGCCGCCGACCAGTTCGGCCAGTGCGTCATCGGTGGCGCCGAACTCCTCGCCGTAGCCGCGCTCGAGGAAGACCCGCTGCCGCATCGGTGGATCGATCCTGCTGAAGTGGGCTGGGTGAATCGGCAGCCTACGCTCGTTGGGTTTCCGCGAGTGGGCCAGAACGCCTAACGAAAGCTGCTTCACCTCAGCGCTTTTGGTCATGTTGGGACACCTCGATGGGGTGAACCATGGATCTTCGAGGAGATATGTCAGACATCGCTGGGCCCCTTGATTGTGAGGGCCTGAGTGGTCCCGATGCCCTTGACACTACGCGGAGCGGAGGGCCACCAGAACCAAACAGCCTGTCAGCGGCCGGTGCGCTCCATCGCCCGCGCCACCACGCCGCGCGCCGGACGCTGGCGCACCAGCTGCGGCCACCAGAACCAGCGGCCCATCAGTGCCGCGATCGACGGGGTCATGAAGGACCGGATCACCAGGGTGTCGAACAACAGACCAAGCCCGATCGTCGATCCCACCTGGGCGACCACGATCATCTCGCTGACCACCATCGACATCATGGTGAACGCGAACACCAGTCCCGCCGCGGTCACCACCGATCCGCTGCCGCCCATGGCGCGGATGATTCCGGTGTTGATTCCTGCGGGCAGCTCCTCTTTGAGTCGTGCCACCAACAGCAGGTTGTAGTCCGCGCCGACGGCCAACAGCACGATCACCGCCATCGCCATCACCATGAAATGCAATTCGATGCCCAGCAGGTGCTGCCACACCAGGACCGACAGGCCGAACGATGTCCCCAACGAGACCAACACGGTACCGACGATCACCGCGGCCGCCACCAAACTGCGCGTGATGATCAGCATGATGATGAAAATCAGGCACATGGCCGAGATTCCGGCGATGATCAGGTCGTAGTTGTTGCCCTCCTGCATATCCTTGAAGGCCGACGCCGTACCGCCCATGTAGACCTTGGAACCCTCGAACGGCGTGTTCTTCATGGCTTCCTTGGCGGCCAGCTTGATCCCGTCGATCAGCTTGATGCCTTCGGGCGTCAGCGGGTCACCCTCGTGAGAGATGATGAAACGCACCGCTTTTCCGTCGGGGGAGATGAAGCTCTTCATTCCACGCTTGAAGTCCGCGTTGTTGAAGATCTCCGGCGGCAGATAGAAGGTGTCGTCGTTCTTGGCGTCGTTGAACGCGGTGCCCATGGCGGTCTGGTTGTCCTGCATCGCGGCCATTTGATCCTGCAGACCCTTCTGGGTCTGGTACATCGTCAGCATCATCGTCTTCATCGTCCGCATGGTCTCGATCTGCGGCTGCATCATGGTGGCCATCTGCGGCATCAAGGCGTCGAGGCGGTGCATGTCGGGCATCATCTGCTGGATGCTGTCGGTCATGGTGTCGACACCGTCCAGACCGTCGAACACCGAACGCATCGACCAGCAGACCGGGATGTCGTAGCAGTGCGGTTCCCAGTACAGGTAGTTGCGCAGCGGACGCAGGAAGTCGTCGAAATCGGAGATGTGGTCCCGTAATTCGGCCACGTCGACGACCATCTGGTCCATCTTGCCGACCATGTTGTGCGTGATGGAGCTCATCTCCTCCATCAGCGTGATCATCTGATCCATCGTGTTGATGGTCTTCTGCATCTCGTCGGCCTGCAGCAACATGTCGTCGGCGCGGTCGGTGAGATATTTGCGGTTCATGGTCTGCATGACCCCGCCCATGCTCATCTGCGCGGGAATGGTGCTGAACTCCAGCGGTTCACCCTGCGGGCGGGTGATGGCCTGCACGCTCCCGACTCCGGGCACCTCGAAGATCTTCTTGGCGATCCTGTCGATCACCAGGAAGTCGGCCGAATTGCGGACGTCATGGTCGGTTTCGATGAGCACCAGCTCGGGGTTCATCTTCGCGGCCGAGAAATGCCGGTCGGCCGCGGCGTAGCCCTCCTGCGCCGGCAGATCGGTGGGCAGGTAGTTGCGGTCGTTGTAGTTGGTCCGGTAGCCCGGCAGGGTCAGTAGACCGACCAGCGACAGCAGGATGGTGCCCAGCAGCACCGGACCCGGCCAGCGGACCACGAAGGCTCCCAGCCGCCGCCAGAAACGGATGCGCATGGCGCGTTTGGGCTCGAGCACCTTGCCGAATCGGCTGGCCACCGTGATCACCGCGGGCCCCAGCGTCAGCGCGGCCAGCACCGTGACGGTCATACCGACGGCCATCGGGATACCGAGGGTCTGGAAATAGGGCAGCCGGGTGAAATGCAGACACAATGTCGCCCCGGCGATCGTCATGCCGGAGCCGAGCACCACATGCGCAGTGCCGTGGAACATCGTGTAATACGCCTGTTCTCGGTCCTCGCCCACACTGCGGGCTTCCTGATATCGCCCGATCAGGAAGATGGCGTAATCGGTGGCCGCGGCGATCGCGAGCGTGACCAGAAGCTGTGTCGCGAAGGTCGAGAGGCCGATCAGGTTGTGATAGCCCAGGAATGCGACGAAGCCGCGGGCCACCGACAGCTCGATCACCACCATCGCCAGCACCAGGAGCACCGTGATGATCGACCGGTACACCAGCAGCAGCATCGTGATGATGACGAGGAACGTGACGCCTTCGATGATCTTGACGCTGCGATCGCCGGAGATCTGCTGATCGGCTGCCAGGGCGGTGGGGCCGGTGACGTACACCTTGAGACCCGGCGGCGGGGACAGCTCGGCGATCAGCTTCTGGACGGCTTCCACCGATTCGTTGGCCAGCAACTCACCCATGTTGCCGGCCAGATATACCTGCACATAGGCGGCTTTACCGTCATTGCTCTGGGCGCCGGCCTCGGTCAGCGGGTCGCCCCAGAAATCCTGCACATGCTCGACGTGTTTCTTGTCGGCCTCGAGCCGGTCGACCATGTCGTTGTAGAACCGATGCGCGTCGTCGCCGAGTTTGTGGTCCCCCTGGGCCTCCAGCACGATCATCGCCGAGCTGTCGGAGTGGAACTCGTCGAACACCTTGCCGACACGCTTCATCGCGATCACCGACGGTGCCTCGTCGGGGCTCATCGACACCGAGCGCATCTGGCCGACCACCTCGAGCGGGGGAACGGTCACACTCAGAAAAGCGAGGAGGGCGATCCAGCCGACAATCACCGGAATGGCGAGTCGACGGATCCATCGAGCAACCCCGGTGTGGGGGGCTCTGGAATCGGCCATCAGAAACCCTTGGTGGTCGGTAGCGAGAACACGAGGCAGCGGTCGGGCATTGTGCGAAGGCTTACCTTACTACGTCGTGTCGTTCCCACTGTCCTACCAGACGGCGGCGGCAACGGGCGGGCCCGCCGTCGTGAGCAGGCATTACACGCCGACCGGTTCGATGTCGTCGACGCGGCCCAGCCGCCACTGTCCCTCGCCGAGCAGTTCCAGGTGGGTGTTGTGATGACGGTGGACCGTGGAGCGGTGGGTGACGCTGACCAGCACGGTGTCCGGTAGGTCGCGACGGATCAGGCTGTAGATCATGAACTCCAGCGGTTCGTCGAGCGCCGAGGTCGCCTCGTCGAGAAACGCCACCTTGGGTTTGGTCAGCAGCACGCGGGCGAATGCGACGCGTTGCTGTTCGCCGGGGGAGAGCACCTTGGCCCAGTCGGCATCCTCGTCGAGTCGGTCGACGTAGCGCGGCAGTGCGACCGCGAGCAGGGCATCCTGCAACGCCGTGTCGGGCAACGCCCCGGGCTGCTGCGGATAGGACACCACGGTCCGCAGATCACCCAACGGTATGTAGGGCACCTGCGACAGATAGAGCGTTTCGTTGTCGCCCTGCGGGCACCGCACGGAGCCTGAGGCGTAGGGCCAGAGTTGGGCGATGCTGCGGAGCAATGTGGTCTTGCCGGTGCCCGACTTGCCGGTGATGATCATCGCCTCGCCGGCGGTCAGGGTCAGGCTGAGAGCGTCGATCAACTGCTCGCCGGCCGGGTTGCGTACTTCGACATCGCCGAGTTCGACCAGGCTGTCGGCGTTGGCGGCCAGATCCGAGACGTCCAACTTGGGCAGCGCTCGGCTCTGCTCGTCGGCGGTGACCAGCCCGTGCAGACGCATGATCGAGGCGCGGTAGCCCGCGAAGGTGTCATAGGAATTGCGGAAGAACGACAACGCATCCTGAATCGCGCCGAATGCGGCCACCGACTGATTGACCGTACCGAGCTGGATCTGGCCGGTGAACAATCTCGGTGCCTGCAACATCCAGGGCAGCGGAATGATGATGTGGTTCATCGACAGATTCCAGCCGGTGAAGGCCATGGTCCGGTTGACGAAGTGCTTGTAGTTCGTGACGACCGCCGCAAAACGTTCCCGCAGCTGCGACCGTTCGACCTTCTCGCCGCGATAGAGCGCGACCGACTCGGCGGCGTCGCGCAGGCGCACCAACGCGTAACGGAATGCGGCATTGAACTTTTCGTTGTTGAACGAGAGCCGGATCAGCGGACGGCCGAGCGCGAACGCGACCACGGTGGCGAACGCGACATAAACGAACACCGACCAGAACATCGCGCGCGGTATCTCGATGCCGAACAGGGTGAGGTCACCCGAGAGGTTCCACAGGATCGAGGTGAACGAGATGACCGAGACGATCGACGAGATGGCGCCGAAGGGAAGAGTGCCGTTGCTGGTCTGATGCGGGGTGTTGGGCTGTGGGCCCGACAGTGCGGTGAACACGTCGATGTCGGACTGGATGCGCTGATCCGGGTTGTCGATGGTCTGGTCGATGAACCGGGACCGGTAGTAGGCACGACCGTCGAGCCAGTCGCCGGTCAGCCGATCGGTCAGCCAGGCACGCCAGGCCAGCATGAAACGCTGCGTCATGAACAGGTCGACCAGCACGCGGGTGACCAGGATCGCGGCCAGCACCATGAAGGTCGCCAGCGCGATCCAGAAACCCCTGATCCCTGAAGTTCTCACCTCGTCGTTGCCGGTGGCCAAGCCCTCGACGGCGACCTGGGCGGAGGTGAACAGGTCGTTGCCCTGGTAGCTGAACAACACCGACAGGCGCACGTTGATGATCACCGACAACAAGATCGCCGCCAGCGTCAGCCATGGCCTGAGGCTGTGGCTCCCGGTGAAATAGGCGCCGGTGACGGCCCAGAACTGTCGGCCCCAGCTGGTGAAACGGGCGATGAGGATCAGGACGGCCAGGGTGCAGACCGCGGTGATGGTCCAGGCCTGGACCAGCCACCACAGGGAGTGCAGCAGCTCGTTGCTCCAGTCGATCGAAGGCGTGAACGGCTTCAGATCAGTCACCGGGGCCCTCCTGATGTGCCGACTGGAGTACCAGACGTGTCTGCGTGGAAGCTACCGCAGCGGGTCAGGGCCCGAGTCCATCCACGCCGCACCCGCTTACGTAGTTGGGCGGTGGATTGCTGCTCAATAGTGACCGCAATCCGCCGCATTGACGGCTACGCGGCGCGGTCGAGCAGTTCGAACCCGCACGCTGGCCCGCACGGGCGGCCCACTACGGCGATCCCGTGCCGTTGCAGCACCGCAGCGATCTTGCCGGCGGTCTGACATGGCCGGTCGAAAACCTGCGCGTAGGACAGCCTGACGGTGGACCGGCCGTCTACTGCGGCGTCGAGATCCCGCTCGAAATCCTGGTTCCGCGCGGCCACCGAGTCGTGATAGACGCGTCCGTCGAGCTCAACGACGAGCCGCTCGTCGTACTCTGAATCGCGATAGCAGACACCCACCGATGAGGCGGACCGCTTCTGTCGCGTGGCCCGCGGTAAACCATGCGCTCGCTCGACACGAACGAGATAGCCGTGCTCAAGCACCGAGCAGGTGCCGTCGGCGATATCGAGCAGTACTGCCCGCAGCCATCGGCGACGCCGGAGCCGCCCCCGAGAATCGAGCACTTGCAGCAGCCGCCGTGCGGTCGTTCGTCGCGATTGGCACGCATTGGCCAGGACCGCAATGGCATCGAGTTCGGAGCCGGCCCGGCAGGAGACGTCGAGTGTGGCTTCCTCGTAGCGCATCCTGGGTGGGCCGACGTTCCACAGCACACGCTCTCGGAGGTGTGCGACGCGGTGAATGCGGACGCCGGCCGGCTCAGCCAATGTCGACCGTTGTCGCTCGATGGCGACATGGATGAGAGGCGTTTCAGTGCCCAAGGCCGATTCGAGGCACAGTGCCGCCGGGGCCGCGTAAAGCACTGCACCCCAGGTACGTTGCAGCCAGGTCAGCGGTCCGGTGTGATCGACGTACACGCCGGCGTGGACCCGCGCCCACTCGTTGCGCCTGAGCAACCGCCGGATCTCATGCTCGGGCAATCCCGCATCCAGCGCCTGCCGACGCGATATCACCCCGTCTTGCTGCCGAAGCACATCCTCGACTCCCACCGCTTCGATCCTTGTCGAGCGGCGCGACGGCCACCAGAGCACTTCGGTGATCTGTGGATAACCGCTTACGCGGCGGATCGCTGCCACATAGTGACTGCAAACCGCCGCGTTGAGCCGGACTACTCGAGTAGCGTCGCATAGGTCCGCCCTCGGACCGTTAGGAAATCTGTTGGTGCTCTATGTGTTTCGCTGCGAGTCCGGCTGTTCGTCCACCGAGCAGCAATTTTCGATGAATGCTCGGCCCGACGTGATCGAATGCCCGAGTTGCGGCGCGGCCGCCCGCCGAATGATCTCTTCGCCGAGCCTCGGCCGTGGCGGCTCGACCGCCATGGCGCTGCAGGACGCGACGCGCGCGTCGGCCGACCGTCCCGCAGTGGTGGCCGGACCGCGGTCGGGCGGCCGGCGGCAGAAAGTCACCACCAATCCGCTTCACCAAAAATTGCCCCGTCCCTGAAGGAGGATCAATGCCCGAGCTTGTCTTCCCGCTCGACTCGACCAAGAAGTTCACCGATCAGGAGAAGCTGGGCCACAACCGGTGGCATCCGGACATCCCGGCCGCGGTGACGGTCAAGCAGGGGGATTCGTTCCGGGTGCACTGTCGCGAATGGTTCGACGGCGCGATCGTCAACGACGATTCGGCCGACGACATCCTCAACGCACCGTTGACGACAGTGCACGTGCTCTCCGGCCCGATCGCCGTCGAGGGCGCCAAGCCCGGCGATCTGCTGATCGTCGACATCCTCGACGTAGGCCCCATCCCGCAGGAGGATTCCGGGCCACTGGCCGGCCAGGGTTGGGGCTACACGGGCATCTTTCCCAAGCTCAACGGCGGCGGGTTCCTGACCGATCAATTCCCCGACGCCTACAAGGCGATCTGGGACTTCTCGGGTCAGAAGGCCACCTCACGCCATGTCCCGCACGTGGAGTTCACCGGCATCGTGCACCCGGGATTGATGGGCACCGCGCCCTCGACCGGACTGCTGGCGAAGTGGAACACCCGCGAGGCCGCGCTGATCGCCACCGACCCCGACCGGGTACCGCCGCTGGCCCTGCCGCCCGAACCGCGCGACGCCATCCTCGGCGGGCTGACGGGGGAGGCTTTCACCAAGGCCGCCGGCGAGGCGGCCCGCACCGCGCCGCCGCGGGAGAACGGTGGCAACCAGGACATCAAGAACCTCACCAAAGGCAGCCGGGTGTTCTATCCGGTGTACGTCGACGGGGCGAACCTCTCGGTCGGCGACCTACACTTCTCGCAGGGCGACGGCGAGATCACGTTCTGCGGTGCCATCGAGATGGGCGGCTTCATCGACTTACGCGTCGATGTCATCCCCGGCGGCATGGAGACCTACGGCGTGAGTGAGAACGCCATATTCATGCCCGGCAACACCGATCCGCAGTACTCCGAGTGGCTCGCCTTCTCCGGCACCTCGGTGACCCTGGACGGTGAGCAGCGCTACCTGGACTCACACCTGTCCTACCAGCGCGCGTGCCTGCACGCGATCGACTACCTGACGAAATTCGGCTACAGCCCCGAGCAGGCCTACCTGCTGTTGGGTGCCGCGCCCATCGAGGGACGCCTGTCCGGTGTGGTCGACATTCCGAATGCCTGTGCGACGGTGTACATCCCGACTGCGATCTTCGATTTCCCGATCGCGCCGTCGGCCTCGGGGCCGACGAAGATCGACCCTGGTATGGGGGCCCCGCACTCGTCGTTCGGCTGACGGCACACGTATATCCTCGTCACCGGACCCCGATGCGCCGCGCCGGTGCCGGCACGGTCGGCGGACCGTTGACAGTCGGGGAGGGCTGAAAGGAACGTGCAATGACGCCGCCTCCCGGTGCCTCGCGCCTCGGCACCCGGTTCGGGCCGTATGAGCTGAAATCGCTGATCGGTGTCGGTGGAATGGGTGAGGTGTACCGCGCCTACGACACCGTCAAAGAGCGGATGGTGGCGGTCAAACTGCTGCGCACCGAGATCGCCGCCGACGCGAGCTTTCAGGCGCGGTTCCGGCGTGAATCCCGGGTGGCGGCGCGGCTGCAGGAACCCCACGTCATCCCGGTGCACGATTTCGGCGAGATCGACGGCGTTCTGTACATCGACATGCGTCTGGTCGACGGCGCCAGCGTCAAGGAACTGCTGCGGACCCACGGACCGCTCACTCCGGGACGCGCCACCGCGATCGTCACCCAGGTGGCCGCGGCGCTCGACGCCGCGCACGCCGACGGCCTGGTACACCGCGACATCAAGCCGGAGAACGTACTGCTCACCCCGGACGACTTCGCCTACCTGGTGGATTTCGGTATCGCCCACGTCGGGGGTGAGGCCAGCGTCACGATGACGGGCGTGCTGATCGGATCGAGCGCCTACATGGCGCCCGAGCGGTTCTCCGGTGGCCCGGTCGGACCGGCCGCCGACGTCTATGCGTTGACCTGCCTGCTCTACGAGATGATGATCGGCCGGCCACCGTTCGAGACCGGTGATCTGCGCCAGCTGATGAGTGCGCACATGTTCTCCCCGGCGCCGCGGCCCAGCATCATGCGTCGCGGCATACCGCGCGCATTCGACGAGGTCGTCGCCAAGGGCATGGCCAAGGACGCCGTCGATCGCTATACCAGTGCCGGCGAGCTGGCCAAGGCAGCCCGCGCCGCGGCCGGCGCCGCGACCTCCGCTGCGGCACCAGCACCAGCACCAACACCAACACCTGCATCTGCACCTGAGCCGACAGCGGCATCACCTGTTGTGCCGCCCGAAACGGCGCCCGCACCGGCCCCGACGCCACTGCCGCGACCGGCACCGCCGCATACGCCGGGCACCCGCGAGTTCTCCTCGATCTACCCGAACCCGGATCACACCGGGTTCACCCCGTATCCGCCGGCACCGCCCCCACCTCAGTTGCCGCAGGCGCCGGCGCGCAAACCGCGGTTGAGCCGGACCCAGCTCATCCTGATGATGGTGTCGGTGGGGTTCTTCGGGATCGCTGCCGTGCTGGCCGCGGTCCTGGCCAGTGGCGGCGACGGCGCCTCCACACGCGAGACGCCGGCCGTGCCGTCCCAGCCGAGCTCGGCTTCCGAGGCGCCGACGAGCACCACGAAGGCCGGTTCGGCGACGGCCGACGTGAGCGGCACCGACGAGCAGGGCTTCATCGACCACACCGCGCGCTGCCTCGAGGGAACCACCCCCGCCGCCGTCATCCGGACCGCGTCCTCGCTGGCGGTGATCTGCCAGAGCGGGCCCGATTCCTTCTCTTACCGCGGCGAGCGCCTCAGCGACGGTGCCAATCTCCAGATTCCCACCGCCGAGCGTTCCGGCAATGGCTTCGTGGCGACCAATCCCGCCGACGGTGCACGCTATGAGGTCGGCCCCGACGGTCTCACCATCAGCAGCTACGGCCATGTCGATTCGTCGGAACCGCCCCTGGAGTACGGCCAGCGCTGACGCCCTCTCAGGACGCAGTTTTCACTGCGGTGGTTCTTGCCGGAACCGGGGCATACAGGGCCACCGGATTGGTCTTGCCCTTGAGAGTCAGCCCTGGGCGGGCCTCGAAAACACCTTGGTCCCTGGTGAGTTGACTCAAGGTGGCAGCCGTGAAAAGCACGGTGTCGCCGGTCTGGCGGGTCGCGGATTCAACCCGGGAGGCGATGTTCACCGCGTCGCCGATCACGGAGAACTCCAAACGTCCTGCGCCACCGACATTTCCGGCCACCACCGGCCCGGAGTTCAGCCCGACGCCCACCGACAGTGTGCCGCTGAACTCGTCGTGCACGGCGGCCGCGATCTGCAACGCTGCGCCCAAGGCGTCGTCAGCGTGACGGTCCTGGCGCCGGGGTGCGCCGAAGACGGCCATCAGGCCGTCGCCCGCGTACTTGTCGACGTGGCCGCCGTGGGCGTGCACGATCGGGACGATCCGCTCGAAAAGCCGGTTGAGCGTGGTGACCACCTCGGTCGGCTGCAACCGCTCGGCGAGCGCGGTGAATCCACGGACGTCGACGAACATGAGCGTGACGTCCACCTCCTGCGCCTGCACTGACCCGACGGCGCACAGGATGTGTTCGGCCACATCGCGATCCACGTAGGTGCCGAAGGTGTCGCGGATGCGCTCCCGTTCGGCCAGACCCGCCGTCATCGTGTTGAAACCTGCTTGCAGGCGCCCGATCTCGCTGGCGTCATCGACCTCGACCCGCGCAGTGAAGTCACCTGCCTGCACCTGCCCCAGTGCCCGGCGCAGCGCGGTGACACGTTCGGTGACCGACCGGATGGCGATCAGGATCGCGAACAGCCCGACCACGATCGCCACGGCCACCAGGATCAGGATGGCCGCGAAGGTGCGTTGGGCCCGGAAGCCGATGTCGCCGAGGTAGCCGACCGCCAGTACCGCGATGCCGAACAGCGGAACCCCGGTGGCCAATAGCCAGGCCATCACCAGCCTGCGCCCGATCGTCGGCCCGACTCGCCGGTCCGGGGTGGTGCCGTCGAGGGCACGAGCCGACACCGGCCGCATGACCCGCTCGACGATCAGGTACCAGACCGCGCTCGTCGAGATACCGCCCAGCGCCACCACGCTGAAGATGTACACCGCGGTGGACACCTCCTGACTGAGCGCCAGCGAGCCGAAGATCACCGCGCCGACACCCCACACCGCGGCCGACAACCGCACCGCTTCCCCGGAGGCGCCGAGCGTCAGCCGCTGTTCCCGCGGCGTGGGCCGGCGACCCTCACTGAGCCACGCGGTGCCGGCGGCGAACCGGTGGCGCCGTACCCGCATCATCACCGGGACCGCGACTGCCAGGAACACGACGAGTACGGTGCCGCCGCGCAAAATCAGGCGCTGGGTGTCCGCCGGGCTCAACACGATGGGGGCGGCGAAGGCCAGGAACGCGCCGACTATCCCGCCGCCACCGGCGCCGACGACGGCCGCACTGCGCACCCAGCGCTTGAATGTCAGATCACGAAGTTGGGCCCCGGCGTCGCGGGCGATGACGGCGGGGGCGACAGCGACGGGCGTCCTGAGGTGGGACAAACCGTTGACGGTGACGTCCATGAGCTGAGCTTGCGCGCGTAACCCGAACGGCCGATAGGGTAGTCGGCTACCTGTTTCGGGTCGGTGTGCGGAGTCAATCTGAAGTCGATCCGAAGTCGATGTGCACTGCCACCGGCCCTTTAGTCTGGAGTGGGACGCACGAACTCCGGCGGCACGAACGGACTAGAGGACGCAGATGAAGATAGTGCTCGGGTATGACGGATCGCTGGCGGCCAACGCGGCGATCAACAACGGTGCTGCACTGTTTCCGGCCGCCGATGCGGTAGTCGTCTATCTGTGCACGCCACCGTTCGGTAGCAAGGGGCTGCGCGCCCGGTTACGGCACTCCGCGCGCAATGTCGACGAGTTGATCGACCTCGTGGACAGCGAAAGCGAGGGTGAGGCCGCGCGTCTGGTCGACATCGGCGTGATCCTGGCCCGGGCCGCCGGCTGGAATCCCGAGGCGCTGGTCAAGCGCACCTGGGCGGGGGAAGGACTGGGGCTGGCCCAGGTGGCCGAACACCTGGAACCCGACGTGCTGATCGTCGGCGCCCGTGGTGCGGGCGCGAGCGACTCGAAGTTGGGCAGTGTCTCGGATCTGGTGGTGCACCATGCACCGCGTGCCGTGCTCGTGGTGTCCCAGAACATGATCTCGGCCGAATACGACGCGGTGGCCGACGGGCCGGTCGTGGTCGGTGTCGACGGCTCCAAGGGTTCCGACCGGGCGCTGGCTGCGGCCGGTGCCCTGTTCCCCGATCGTGAGGTGGTCTCGGTCGGGGTGGACGACGGTAGTGCGGTCGACGTCGCCTCCGCCCAGGCTGCACATCTCGTACCCAGGTTCCGCGGATCCGGCGCCGGCGCAACCGCTGATGCGCTGGTGGCGTTTGCCGAAGATCAACGGGCCGGCGTCATCGTGGTGGGCTCGCGCGGGCGGTCGGCGCTGAAGAAGGTGCTGTTGGGCAGTGTGGCGAGTGCGACGCTGCAGCGCACCTACCGACCGGTCCTGGTGGTACCGGGCGAGTAGCGCGTCTACATGTGCACGTTGCGCAGACCGCGTGCGTTGCGCAGCCCGGAGCAGTTGTAGCAACCCACGCATCCGACGCAGTCACGGCAGCGGGCACACCCGAGGCAGCCCACACACCGCAGACATGCGAAGCAGCCGACACAGGCCAGGCAGCCGAGCATCGCGAACGACAGTACGGTGAGCGCACTTCCGACCACGGCGGCGCTACTGGCCGTTGCTGCCGATCCGGCCACCCCGGCGCTGGAGGCGGTGGCAGCCGATCCGGCCACCCCGGCGCTGGAGACGGTCGCGGCCGACCCGGCCACCGCGGCGCTGACCGCGGTGGCCGCCGAACCGGCGACCGCCACACTGCGATGTGTCGCGCGCGAGCGGACGGCCGTGTTCATCCAGCTGTCTTACCGGCGTCGACGATGTAGACGGCGCCATGCACGGCGGCCGCGTCGTCACTGGCCAGGAACGCGATGGTCTTGGCGACATCGGCCACGTCCATCATCCCGCGGGGTGCGGCGATCCTCAGGATCAGATTCCAGTCGGCATCCTCCGGTGCGGCGAACTCGGTGGTCTGCGGGGTCAGCATGCCGCCCGGGCACACCGCATTGACGCGGAGGCGCTCCGAGGTGAACTCGATGGCCAGGGCGCGGGTCAGCCCCACGAGCCCGTGCTTGGCCGCGCAGTAGCCCGCCGAGTACACCTCGCCCTCGATGCCGGCGATCGACGCGACATTGACGATGTTGCCGCCGGCCTCCAGCAGGTGCGGCAGCGCTGCCCGGCACAGGAAGAACGGCCCGTTGAGGTTGACGGCGAGATCCTTGTCCCACTCCTCGTCGGTCACCGAGACGGTGTGGCGCATCTGGTGAAAGCCCGCGACATTGATCAGTGCGTCGAGGCGGCCGAAACTCTCGACGCACTGCGCCACGGCGTCCCGGCAGGCCTCCGAGGAGGAGACGTCCACCGAGGCGTAGGCGCCCCCGGGCACATCCTCGAACACCGTGGCCATCCGTTCGGCGTCTCGGGCCACACCGAACACCTTCGCGCCACGCGCGGCGAACAATTGGGCCACCGCCGCGCCGAGTCCCGATGAGGCACCGGTGACCAACGCGACCTTTCCATCCAGAGCAGTCATGGCTCACACCTTCTCACGTGGCCTGGCCGGCGGAACTGCGGCCAGCAGCGTGCGGGTGTACTCGTGACGCGGCGCGGCGAACAACTCGGCGGCGGAGCCGTATTCGACCACCTCGCCGGCCCACATCACCAGCACGTCGTGGCACATGCGGTGCACCACCGCCAGGTCGTGCGCGATGAACAGATAGGTCAGGCCCAGCTCACGCTGTAGCTCCGAGAGCAGGTCCAGCACCCGCGACTGCACGGACACGTCCAGCGATGCCGTGGACTCGTCGAGGATCAACACATCAGGTTCGGTGGCCAGCGCCCGGGCGATGCTGACGCGCTGACGTTGCCCTCCGGACAGCTCGTGCGGATAGCGGGAGGCGAAATCTGTTGGTAGGCCGACGAGCTCGAGCAGCTGAGCCACTCGTTCGGCGCGGCCGCGCCGGCCTGTGGCCAAGCGGTGCACGCGCAGCGGCTCACTGATCGCGGAGTTGACCCGCGCCCGCGGATCGAGCGAGGCGAACGGGTCCTGGAACACCAGGCTGATCCGTCGGCGCAGATCGCGCCCGCCGGCGAATACGTTGTCCCCGGCCAGCGTCGCGGTACCGGCCGACGGTGTCGCCAGTCCGGTCAGAGCTGCGGCCACCGTCGACTTGCCCGAGCCGGATTCACCGACGATCCCCAGCGTCGTTGCCCGGCGGATCTCGAACGACACGTCCTTGACCGCCCGCACCGAGCCGTAGCGCACGTCAAGGCTGCTGGCCTGCAACAGAACCGGTGCATCGTCGGGGGCGGGGTCAGGCCCGGGACCGTCTACCAGTGGACGGGCCGCGAGCAACTCCCGGGTGTACGCGTGCTGCGGATGGTCGAACACGTCGAGGATCGGTGCCTGCTCGACGACCTCGCCCTCGCGCAGCACCGTGACCTCGTCGGCCACCTGACCGATGACTCCGAGGTCGTGGCTGATCCACACCACGGCAGTGCCGAAATCCCGTTGCAGATCGCCGACCAGATCGATGATCTGCGCCTGGGTGGTGACATCGAGTGCGGTGGTCGGTTCGTCGGCGATGAGTAGTTCCGGATCGCAGGCCAGGGCTATTGCGATCATCACGCGCTGGCGTTGGCCACCGGACAATTGGTGCGGATAGGTATCGAGCCGCTCCTGGGGGAGCCCGACGGCTTCGAGCAGCTCGCCGGCCCGGGTGCGCGCCTGACGCCGGCTCATCTTGCGATGTGTCTCAAGGGTTTCGGTGACCTGACGTTCCAGCGTCAGCAGTGGGTTCAGTGATGTCCCCGGATCTTGGAAGACGAATCCGATCCGGCTACCGTGCACGGTCCGCAGGGCCCGGGCCGACGCCCCGATCAGTTGGGTACCGCCGGTCAGTGTGCTGGCACCGGAGGCCACGGCACCCGGCGCGTCCAACAATCCGGTGGCGGCCAGCACCGTCATCGACTTGCCCGACCCGGATTCGCCGACGATGCCGACCGTCTGCTCCCGGTGCACCTCGAACGACACACCCCGCACGATCTCGCGGCGGCCGATCGCCACCCTCAGATCATCGACCTTCAGCACCGGTCCTGATGTTGTCTGTGCTCCTCGCGTGGGCATCATCGCCGGCCCGCCCTTCTCGCCTCGATCGAGGTGCGTTGCCTGGGATCGAGCACATCGCGCAATCCGTCCCCGAACAGGTTGAACGCCAACACCATCACAAAGATCGCCGCGCCCGGGAACACCGCCATCCACCACGCCAGCGTGACGAATCCCTGGGCGTCGAAGATCATCCGGCCCAGCGATGGCTGCGGCGGCTGGATGCCCAAGCCGAGAAACGACAGCGCGGCTTCGGCCAGGATCGCGAAAGCCAGTGACAGGGACAGCTGAACGATCAACGGCCCGGCGATATTCGGCAGGATGTGCCGGATCAGGATGTAGCCGTCACCGGTGCCCATGCTTCGCGACACGGCGACGAACGGTTCCACCCGTACCCCCAGCGCCGAAGCGCGGGCCACCCGGGCGAAGATCGGGATGTAGACGATCCCGATGGCCAGCATGGTGGTGGTGATGCCGGGCCCGAGGACCGCGACGATCGCGAGTGCGAGCAGCAACACCGGGAACGCGAACATCACGTCGACGATGCGCATCACCACGGTGTCGATCCATCCGCCCCGGTAACCGGCGAGCACACCGATCATCACGCCGGTCACGGCCGCCAGCGCCACCGAGACCACCGCGACCCGGAGCGACGCGGCGATCGCCACCAGCACCCGCGAGAACACGTCGCGGCCTAGCTCATCGGTGCCGAACCAGTGGGCGGTGCCGGGGCCCTGCAGCGCGCTGGGCACGTCGATGTCGTTGATGCCGTACGGCGCGATCCAGGTGGCAGCGACCGCGACGACCAGCACGGCCAGCAGCACCGCGGCGCTGATCGCCGTCACCGGATTGGACACCAACAGCCGCCATGACGCGACGCGGGAATCCTGGGGAGTGGTCATGACAGCCGGATCCTCGGGTCGACGATCGCATACAGCGCATCCACGAGCAGGTTGATCAGCAGGAACAGCACCGCGATCAACAGCACCGCACCCTGGATCACCGGATAATCGCGTGCGGCAACGGAATTGAACACCAGTCGGCCCAAACCTGGCCAGGCGAACACCACTTCGACCACGATCACGCCGCCGAGGATCGTGGCCAGCTGGATTCCGGTGATGGTCAACACCGGAAGCAGAGCGTTGCGCACGATGTGGCGGAAGGTGACCACCGGTGGGGTCAGACCCTTCGACCGTGCGGTGCGGACATAGCCCATGGCGGCGACCTCCAGCACCGCCGAGCGCACATAGCGCGTCATGATCGCGCCGGCCACCAGACCGACTGTCAGGCCGGGCAGGATGATGTGGCGTAGCCAGCCGCCCGGATCCGCAAGCAGGGGGCGGTATCCCGAGGTCGGCAACCAGCCCAGGGTCGAGGCGAACAGGCCGATCAGCAGAATGCCCAGCCAGAAATCGGGGACCGACACGCCGAACTGGCTGGCGACCCGGACGATCGCGTCGGAGGCCCGTCCTTCCCGCAGCGCCGAGAAGATGCCGGCCGGCAGCGCGATCACCAGGGCGATGAGGATGCCGACCACCCCGAGGGACAACGTCGCCGGCAGCCGGTCGAGCAGGGTCAGAGTGACCGGGTCGCCGTTGCGGAAACTGACCCCGAGATCGCCGGTGAGCGCCGACCCCAGATAGGAGAAGAACTGCTCGACGATGGGCCGGTCCATGCCGCTGGCCGCACGCAGTGCCTCGTAGGCCTGAGGGGTGTAGCGGGTACCCAGCGCGATCCGGACCGGGTCGCCGGGCACCAGGTGTACCAGGGCGAATACCACGATCAGCACCCCGATGAGCACCACGGCCGAATACAGCAGGCGCCGGGCCAGGAACTCCGCGATGGGATGATTGGCGCGAAACACACCGAAGTTCACCGGGTTTCACCTCCGTCAAGGTCGGCGGTGCGGAACCGGACGGCGCCGTCGCGGCGCACCTGATACCCCGATAGCTTGTTGGCCCACGCCTGGATCACCGATGGGTTGTACAGGTAGATGTAGCCGGCCTCATCTGCGATCCGGGTTGCGGCCTTGGTGTAGAGGTCTTTTCGCTTGACGACATCGGTTTCGGTGCGGCCCGCGTCCAGTAGACGATCGACCTCGGGATCGGAGAACTTCTGCGCGTTGCTGGTGCCGTTCGTGTGGTGCTGGGCGTAGTAGAAGTCATCGGGGTCGATGTTCCCCAACCAGCCCATCATCAGCATGTCGAAGTGTCCGGTGTTCTGTTCGTCGAGCCAGGTGGCGAAGTCCACGGTGCGGATGTTCACCGTGATGCCAAGGGGCGTAAGGTTGTCGGCGATTATCTGGGCCGCCGTGACCGTCTCGGGATACTCGCTGGTGACCAGCATGTCCAAAGTGTGTGGTGCGGCGCCGGCCGCCTGGAGGAGTCTCCGCGCCTCGTCTACGTCGTAGCGGTAGCGGTGGTAATCGGTGAACCACGGACTGCCCCGCGGGATCGCCAGTTGGTTGGTCGCGGCGGTGCGGTAACTGGTGGCCGCAGCGATCGCGTCACGGTCGATGCCGTATGCGATGGCCTGGCGCACCCGTGGATCGTTCCACGGTGGGCGGGCTTCGTTGAGAGCCAGATACCAGTAGTCGTTGCCGGGGGTGACTGCCAGTGTGAGCGAGTCGTCGTCGCGCAACTGGGCGACGCGCTGCGGCGGTACCGAATCCGTCCAGTCGATCTCGCCGGCCTGCAGCGCCGACAACGCCGTCGTCGGCTCGGAGATGAACCGGAACGTCACCCCCGAAATCGGAGGCGGGCCTCCCCAGTAGTGCGGGTTGGCCTTGAGCGTGATCGAGTCGCCGCTACGTCGTGCGGCGAACGAGAACGGGCCGGTGCCGATGGGATGGGTTGCGATCTGCCCGCTCTCGACATTTGCCCGCTGCACGATCGCCATGCCCTTGAACCCGCCGAGGTTGGTCATCAGGTTCGGGGTGGGCCGGCGGACAGTTATCCGGACGGTCGCCGGATCGAGCGCGGTGACACTGCTGACGGCACTGAACTTGTCGACGTTGGTCAGCTGTTCGTCGATGATGCGACGGTACGAATACACGACGTCGTCGGCGGTCAGCGGCGTGCCGTCATGCCAGCGCACACCGTCGCGCAGATGAAAGGTCCAGACCAGTTGGTCGTCGCTGACCTCCCAGGACTGCGCCAGCGCGGGCCGCATCTGCAGATTCTCGTCGGGCTCGACCAGGGTGTCGAACACGTTCTCCAGTACTTCGAAGGAGAAGTAGGCACTGGTCCGGTGCGGGTCGAGTTGGTCGGGTTCGCCGGCGATGGCCGCGATGAGGTTGCCCGACGCTTCGTCGCCGAGGTCCACCCGGCTGCCGGTGGAACAGGCCGTCGAGCAGGCAGCCAGCATGAGTACCAGGACTGCTGCCAACGCTTTCACCGCTGGTCGTGTGGTCACGATTTCTCCAGGATCACCGCGGGCGATCCGTCCGTACGCTCACCCGCTGGGGCCGTCAGGCGGGTCCGTTTTGACGCGTATGGACCCATACCGGTGACGACGCTGATGAAGACTGCGATACTCACCCATTGTGACCTTCAAGCGCACGGCGGCCGCGACCGCCCTGATGTCGGCCCTGGGAATCGGACTCAGCCTGGGGGTTGCAGCTCCTGCGCAGGCCGATCCGCTCATGCAGGGCATCTACTCCTACAACCAGGAGGGCGTCGCGCACGAGAGTTGGTCGGTGTGGCCGTCCTGTGTCCCGACCGTCGGAGATCTGCGTGAGCCGCTGGAGTTGGCGGTGGCATGCCGACTGCACGTGGAAACGACCCGCGGCACCAAGGGCGGAGATGCCCGGCTGGCCGGCGGGCAGTGGGTCTATTCAACTTCGGTGCTCGAGGGAATCCAGTGTGAGAACGGAGACTGGGCGCCGATCAACGAGACCTACAAGTTCGATGATGTGGCGCTGACCGGCACCCGCAGCGTTTCCAACAACGAGGCGTGTGGCGGCACCTTGGCACCGGCGATCCACAACTTCCCGTTCACCTTGAAGTTCGAGCGGCCGCTGCAGATTCCGGTCGACACCTATCCGCTGGACTGCGAGCCGGGCGGCTTGCGGTGGTGCACCTGAGTTCGAAGGCTGAGGAACATTGCTGCCGCTGATCGACGGCAAGGTCGTCGACATCACCGGCCCGGGACGTACCGAACGGTTCGGGGTCACGAGCACTGATCTCGGGGCGTCGGTCGTCGCGCCGAACGGCAAGCTGGTGTCGGTCTTCGGGGACACGTTCTCCGGTCGCCGGGTGGGGCAGGGAGACTGGCGTTCGCCCGTGGTGCTGATCGGCACCGGCGACGCCAACCACGAGATCGTCTACGAGTCCGCCGGGGGAGCAGACCCCGGCTACGCGCGGCAACTCTGGGACTACATCCACGACGACGCGGCATCGGGGTGGCGCCGCGGCGGTATCAGCACCGTGATCCCCTCGGATCTGCTGCGCGTCGGCGACTCGCTGTACCTGCACGCGATCGTCAACCACGGTTTCGGCACGGTCATCTGGACCGAGATCTGGCGCTCCGACGACAGCGGGGTGTCCTGGACCCACATGGGCGAGCAGGCGAAGTTCCCAGCGGACCTGCATGACGGCTACGCGCAATGCTGGTCGTGGGACTTCGACCCCCACGACGGCTGGGTGTACGTGGTCGCGACCGGATTTCAGCGTGACAAGGGCATCATCCTGATGCGGGTCCGGCCCGATGAGATCGGCCGACGGTCGCAGTACTCCAGCTGGGGGTTCGTCGACGGGCGCTGGCAGTGGGGAACCCAGGCCACCCCGATCACCCCACCCGACGAACACTGGGGGGAGCTGACCTTCCGCCGCACCGCCCCCGGCCGATGGGTCCTCGGCGGATTCCTGGCGTCCTCATATGCGTTGGGCTACCGGGTGGTGTCCTCGCCGGTGGCCAACATGTACACCACCCCCGTCCAGGCGCCGATCACCGGATCGTCTTGGGACGCCGAAGATCACGCGGACAGCACGGTCGCTCAGCTGTACGGCGGCTACCTGCTGCCGGGCTCACGCTTCGGCGTCACCGGCGGTGTCGGGCTGGTGGTCTCACAGTGGCGCACTGACACCGGGTGGCCTTACCGGGCAATGCAATTCAAGTCCACGCTCAAGGACACGTCCAAGAAGGCGCAGCGGCCTGATCCGATCAACCTGTGAGCGATCAGGCGGTGAAACCGCCGTCGACGTTCCAGTTCGCCCCGGTGACGAAGCCCGACTCCGGGCCGGCCAGGAAGCTCACCACAGCCGCGATGTCGCTCGTGTGCCCGTAGCGTCCCAGCGCGACGACTCCCTTTGCCGCCTCGGCGAATTCGCCCTGATCGGGGTTCATGTCGGTATTGATCGGACCGGGCTGCACGTTGTTGACCGTGATCCCGCGCGGGCCGAGCTCACGGGCCAGGCCGCGGGTGAGCGACGCGACCGCACCCTTGGTCATCGCATAGGCGGACAACCCCGGCTCGGGCACCCGGTCGGCGTTGATGCTGCCGATGTTGATGATCCGGGATCCCTCGCCGAGGTGGGCCACGGCACTGCGGATCGCGGCGAATACGCCACCGATATTGACCGCCACAAGCCGGTCGAACTGTTCCTGGGGGAAGTCGTCGATCGGTGAAATCACCGCCACTCCAGCGTTGTTGACGAGGACATCCAGGCCACCGAGATCCGCCACGGCCTGCTGGACGGCCGCGGCGACCTGGGCCGGATCGGCACTGTCGGCCTGAATCGCCACGGCCTTCGCGCCGTCGGCGGTCAGCTCGGCCACCAGCTTGTCGGCCTCTGCCGCAGACGAACCGTACGTGAACGCGACAGCGGCGCCGTCGGAGGCCAGACGGCGGACGATCGCTGAGCCGATCCCGCGCGAACCTCCGGTCACCAGTGCGCGTCGCCCGGCCAAAGTCGGAGATGTCATTTCGATTCCTTCCCAAAGCGTTCAAGGCTTTCCGGTCTCACCGACCGCGGGCCATGCTTGGTAAAGGTAGATGTCGGAGCGCAGATTCCCGGTGTGACTGGCCTCACTCTGTGCCAGGGTGTTCGGATGGTCAAGCGTGTAGTGGTGTGGGGTACCGGGTTCGTCGGGCAGATGGTGATCGCCGAGATCCTCAAACACCCGTTGTTCGAACTCGTCGGTGTCGGTGTCAGCAATCCGGAGAAGGTGGGCCGCGATGTCGGCGAGATCTGTGGAGTAGGTGCGCCGATCGGCATCACGGCCACCGACGACATCGACGCGCTGATCGCGCTGAAGCCCGACGCGCTGGTCCACTACGGGCCGACAGCCGCCCACGCCGACGCCAACATCGACGTCATCACCCGGTTCCTGCGGGCCGGCATCGATGTCTGTTCCACGGCGATGACCCCGTGGGTGTGGCCCAAGATGCACCTCAACCCACCCAACTGGATCGAGCCCATCACCGAGGCGTGCGAGGCCGGCGGGGCATCGTGCTTCACCACCGGAATCGACCCCGGCTTCGCCAACGACCTGTTCCCGATGACCCTGATGGGCCTGTGCTCGGAGGTGCGCCGGGTGCGGGCGTCCGAGCTCCTCGACTACACCAACTACACCGGGGACTACGAATTCGAGATGGGCATCGGCAAACCGCCAGAACACCGCGCGCTGCTCGAAAACCCGGACATTCTCATCTTCGCCTGGGGCGCAACGGTTCCGATGATCGCGCACGCCGCGGGGATCGAACTCGACGAGATCACCACCACGTGGGACAAGTGGATCACCCCGGACGAACGCAAATCGGCCAAAGGCATCATCCCGGCCGGCAACGTCGCGGCGGTTCGCTTCACGATCAACGGTGTCTACCGTGGCGAGACCCGGATCCAGCTCGAGCACGTCAACCGCATCGGCCTGGACGCCGCACCGGACTGGCCGTCCGGAATCGACAACGACGTCTACCGCGTCGACATCGAAGGCACGCCGAGCATCTCTCAGGAGACCGCGTTCCGGTTCACCGACGGTTCCGGTCGTGATGCCGCCGCTGCGGGCTGCCTGGCCACCGGACTGCGCGCGCTCAACGCCGTGCCCGCGGTCAATGAACATTTGCCTGGCTGGGTGACACCCCTGGATCTACCACTGATTCCTGGGTTCGGCACCATTCGCTAGGTAACGCCGGCCCCGGCAAAAGAGATGGATTACCGGATAGGGTTCCTTCTCGAAACGGGGTGACATGTCAGACGGGATCGGGTTGTCGATTGGTTCGACCAACCTCACAGCAGTGGTGGTGGGCCGCGCCGCGGTGACGCGTTCGCCGGTGCTGACGCTCTACCCGCATCGGGCCCCGGAAGTGGGTGTACCCAGCGAAAACCCCAACCTGAACGAACGCGGGCTGATTCTCACCGACTTCGTCGAGCGGGTGGGGGATCCGGTCGGGATGCTGGCCCCTGACGGCTCGTCGCACCGGGGCGAGGTCGTGCTGGCCGACGCACTGGCGGCGCTGCTGCGCACGCTCACCGGTGGACGTCCACCGGCCGATCCGATCGCCGTCACGCACCCCGCGCATTGGCGGCCCAACCAAGTCGAGGCGCTGCGCACCGAGCTGGCTGCTCTCGGTGGTTTCGGTGATCCGGTGCTGATACCCGACGCGGTGTCGACGCTGGTCGCACTGCAGGACAACCCCGGGGTGCCGACGCGCGGTGTGATCGCCGTGTGCGACTTCGGAGGCAGCGGCACCAGCATCACTCTGGCGGACGCCGACCGCGGCTTTCAGCCGATCGCACCGACGATCCGACATCCTGACCTGTCGGGTGACCTGATCGACCAGGGGCTGCTCACCCACGTGGTGAACGACCTGTCCGCCGCCGGGACGATCGATCTGGCGAGCACCTCGGCCATCGGCTCGCTCGGTCGTCTGCGTGCCGAATGCCGGCGCGCCAAGGAACGTCTTTCCACCGAGTCCGTCACGGCCCTGGTCGCCGAACTTCCGGGGCATCGCAGCGACGTGCGACTGAACCGCAACGAACTCGATGACGTGATCGCCGAACCGCTGCGTGAGTTCATGTCTGTCCTTCAGGGTGCGATAGAACGCAGCGGGTTGCGCCCCGGCGAGCTGGTGGCGGTGGCTTCCACCGGCGGGGGCGCCCGGATCCCCGCGATCACGACGACGCTGTCCGAACACCTCCGCCTGCCGGTGATCACCGCGCCTCGACCCGAGCTGACACCGGCCATCGGCGGTGGTCTGGTCGCGGTGCGCGGAACGGCAGTGGACGGGATGACCGCGATGGCCCCGGCCTCTGCGGCTGCCCCGCCGACGCAAGCCGCGGCGCTGGTGGCGCCCGAGCCTCCGGCCGCGCCCCAGGCGCTGGCATGGTCCGATGCCGAGAACGTGCCCGACGTCGCGCCGGTCGATGACTACCGGGCCGAGGATTACGGCGACGATTACGGGGCCGACTTCGACACCGGATTGGACCCCGCGGGAGGACGGACCACGGCACGACCTCAACTCGCGTTCGGTGAGCGTGAGCTGACCGAACGCGACGAGATCGCCGCCCGGCCCTGGTATCTCCGGCCGCCGGTGATGCTGGGTGCCGGCGCCGCCGTTGTGCTGGTTGCCGTCCTGGTGGCGTTGGTGACCGTCATGGGAAGCGACGAGCCCACCCGCCCGGCGTCCACCTCCAAGGCGGTCACATCGTCCACTGCGGCCCCGGACGAACCGGCGCCTGCCGCGCCGGTCGACGAGCCCGCCACCGACCAGGCGCCGCAGACCGTCACGCACGAGGCGCCGGTCCCGCACACCGTGACGCAGACAGTGGAGCAGCCCGCTCCGGAGGCTCCGCCGGTGACGGAGAACCCGCCGCCCGCCGAGACGCCGCCGCCCCCGACGACGACGGAAGCTCCGCCTACGACCACGCAGGCGCCCACGACCACGCAGGTGCCCACGACGACGCAGGTGCCGACGACCACCCAGGCGCCATGGAGTCCCACCGCCCCGTATCCGACGATCCCCGGGCTCCCGTGGGTGCCCGCGCCCGGAGGCGGTCACACCGGGGGCTGAAGTTCAGCGCCGCGCCGACTCGGTGTCGCCGTTGCACGGCGGACCCCACAACCCGCGATGCGCTTGTCTCGCTTCGTTTTCGGCAGCAGCGACGGCGTCGTAACGGGCGACGGGGCGACCATCGTAGACGTATGCGTGGGCCATCCCGGCCCTGGCAGCCTCCACTGAATAATCCCAGCCGTCGGCTCGGACCAGGTACGCCAGGGTGCGCCCATAGCGGTCGGTCCGGTCTTGAGTCGGATCGGGCTGGAGCGCTACCCGCTGTCCGGCCATGTTCGATCTGGCGAACTCCGTAGCCTCCGGACCCCAGCAACCGATGGTGTAACCCGGCTTCTTCGTCTCAGGTGTGTCGATCCCCAGAATTCGCACGCGGAGTCGGCCGCGGACATCGTCGCGGATGTCGATGGTGTCGCCGTCGACCACTCGCAGTACTTCTGCCGTCGTCGCGATGGGGTCGGCCCGGACCGCCGGAGAGGTGATGAAGGCGATCAGAAACATCACGAAACCGATAATGCGGGTCGCCGATGCCGAAGGCGATGTCGATGTCGATGTCACGAAGGGTTACGACTGCTTCTCGCAGGCGACGCCGTCTCCGTCTCTGTCGAGATGGTCGGCATAGCCGGGATCGTCTTTGGTCATGTTGGACCTGCCATCGGCGTACGCGTCTTTGCAGTACCGATAGGGCGGGTCCGCCTGTGCCATAGGGGCTGCACCGATGGCGCCGCCGACCATGGCCGCTGCGACGAGGAAGGCACGAAACATGGGAACCCCCTTGTGATCTTGAATTGACGTGATCGTAAGTAAGCGCATGGTAGTACGCGCAGCCCGCCAGGGGGATCGTTTGCTGAGGAATCTTCTCGGTTGCTCCCGGCAAGACCTGTGGCCGGGCGTCCGTCGAGGGCTCAGCCGGCCGCCATCGTTTCCAGCGCATCGACGGCATCGGCGGTGTAGGTGAGGGTCGGGTCGAGTGTGGCTGCGGTGCGCAACGTAGCGGCCAACGCGGCCGCGGCGAGGTCGACCAGGGCATCGATGTCCACATCGCGATGGGTGATGCGGTCGATCATCATCTCGTCGAGGAAGCCGATCCAGCCATGCATGGCGGTGCGCAAAGTGGGAGGTATGGGGTCAACGATGCCCAGTGCCAACAGAATTCGCTGAGCGCCCAGCCAGCGGAGGTGTTCGATGGCCGATTGGTGTTCGGGATCGGCGCCCAGCGCACCGCGCATCAGCGCGACGAAACTGTCCGAGTACGAATCGATGTGGGCGATATGGCTGCGCAGGGCATGGCGTAGCAGATCTGCCAGGCTCGACCCCGGCGGTGCGGCGACGGTCTGCGCAGCGGCGATCTCTTCGGCGATCTCGTTCATCACGGCCAGATACAGGCCACGCTTGTTGGCGAAGTGGTGGGCGATCAAGCCGTATGCCACACCCGCGTCCTTGGCGACCTGTGCCGTGGTGACCTGATCGTACGGCCGTGTCGCGAACTGCCTTCGGGCCGCATCGACGATGAGCTGACGCCGATCGGTCGGCCTGGGACGAGTGCTCATCGGCCTGGCTGGGCCAGCGCGCTGTCGGTGTCGACCCGTCGTCCGCCGAGTGCGGCGATCGCTCGTCCGATCACCGGAACTTCCAGGGGCAGAAGTGAATAGCGCGGGTGGACGACGCGTCTCGCGCCGTGCTCCAGCCCGCGGACGATGGCCGCGGCGGTGGAGGCGGGTGCCACCGGGGGAAACGTCGGTGGCGGGGACGTCTTCCACGGCAGTTCATCGATGTCGCGCAGTGCCGTATCGGTGGCTCCGGGGACCACCTCCAGCACCCTGATGCCGGTTCCGGCCAGCTCCAGCCGCAACGATCTCGTTGCCTGGGCCAGTGCGGCTTTGGAGGCAGAGTAATAGCCGAGCAGGGGGAGCGGCACGGCCTGCACGGTGGAGGTGACGTTGACGATCACGCCGGAATCGGCCGCCCGCATGGCCGGCAGCAGCGCGGAGGTGAGCGCCAGCGGGGACCAGACGTTGACCTCGAAGACGGCGCGGGCCGCTGAAGAATCGGCCATTAGCGATTGTGCTCCGGTGAGGTTGGCGCCGGCATTGTTGATCGCGATGTCCACTCCGCCGAGCGACTCAAGGGCCCGGCGGCCGAGCTCGGCTGCCGCTCCGGGTGCGGCGAGGTCGACGGGAAGTACGACGGGTCGGCGCGCTCGAGGACCGGCTATCTGGTCGGCCAGGTCGTCGAGCAGGTCCTTGCGGCGTGCCGCCAATGCCAGCGTCGCTCCTCGCTGTGCCAGGGCCAGCGCCAGGTCGCGCCCGATCCCGCTCGATGCGCCGGTGATCAGTGCCTTCTTGCCGGCGAGGTCGGTTCTGCGGTGTCGCATGTCTGGCTCCGCTCGGCCATTGGGTTGGAGACCTCACCCTGACAGACTGACTGATAATCAGTCAAGTGGCACCCGCTGGGCGATTCGAGCCGACGCAATATGAAAATGTGAGCTGCATCACAACCTGTTACGTGCGTGGCCGATCCGGTGTCTTGTGCCTGACCCCCGAATCGAAGGAGGGAAAGGTCATGAGTGAACTACTAGGGGACATGTTCGAATCGGCCTACCGCGGCGAAGTTTCGGCGATGAGTGTTGGAGCCATCGCCGCAGGGGCGAAACCGCCGTGGAGTATCGGTGAACCGCAGCCGGAGCTCGCCGAGTTGGTCGAGCAGGGCAGATTCCACGGCGACGTACTCGACGTCGGCTGCGGGGAAGCCGCCCTCTCGCTGCACCTTGCCGAACGGGGATTCACGACCGTCGGGCTCGACCTGGCGCCTACGGCCATCAAATTGGCCAAGGCCGAGGCCGCCCGACGAGGTCTGGACAACGCCAGCTTCGAGGTCGCCGACATCAGCCGATTCTCCGGATACGACAGCAGGTTCGGCACGATCGTTGACAGCTCGGTGTTCGACGCCATTCCCGTCGAGGGTCGCGACGCTTACCACCGGTCCATCGTGCAGTCCGCCGCGCCTGGTGCTTCGTACTTCGCGCTGGTGTTCGACAAGGCCCGCCTGCCCGACGGCATTCCCGCCTACGCGGTCACCGAACACGAACTACGGGAAATCGTGGCCAGACACTGGGTGATCGAAGACATCAAGCCGGCGCGTATCCACGCCGTATTTCCCGCCGGCGCCGAGAACCTGTTCCCGATATCCGACTTCGAGGACGAGCCCAACGGCCGCAAGTCCATCCCGGCCCTCCTACTCACCGCGCACCTGGGCTGAGCACCAGCTGCGCATTGACCTATGTAACCGATTGGAGCGAATCATGCAGCACCGCATCGTCATCCTCGGGGCCGGATACGCCGGGGCATTCTCGGCCGGATACCTGGCCCGCCAACTTCACCGTGACGACTTCGAGATCACCGTCGTCAATGCCGAGCCCGATTTCGTCGAGCGGCTGCGGCTACATCAACTCGCCGCCGGGCAGGATCTGCGTCACCGCCCGCTGGCGGAGGTGTTCAGTGGCACCGCCATTCAGCTACGGGTGGCGCTGGTGACCAAGGTCGACGTCGAGCACCGGACCGTCACAGTGGCCGACGCCGAGGGGATCGAGAGGCTCGAATATGACACCCTGCTCTACGCCCTCGGCAGCACAGCGGCCGACCACGGCGTTCCGGGCGTCGGCGAGCACGCCTTCCATGTCGCGGCGCGGCCTGCGGCACGGCGACTGCGTGCACGCCTCGATGAGTTGGGCCGGGACGGGGAGGTGTTGGTGGTCGGCGGCAACCTGACCGCGATCGAGGCCGCCACCGAGTTCGCCGAATCCCGTCCGGGACTTCGGGTCAACCTCGTCACCAGCGGAGCGCTGGGGGGCTGGCTGGGCGCGAGGGCCCGCCGTCACCTGATACGTGCCTTCGACCGATTCGGTATCGCGGTACACGAGCACACCACAGTCACGCGCGTCGAGGAGTCGGCGGTAATCGCTGCCGACGGAACTGCTTTCGCCTCCGACGCGACGGTGTGGGCGGCGGGGTTCGCCGTCCACCCGATTGCCGCCGCCAGCGGCCTCACGGTGGAGCCCAACGGCCAGATCACGGTTGACCGTCAGATGCGGTCGGTCTCGCACCCGGATGTCTACGTTGCCGGTGACAGTGTCTTCGTCATCGGCGAGAACGGTTTGCCGTACCCGATGTCGTGTGCGTCCGCGGGCCCGACCAGCAAGCAGGCGACGGCAGCCATCATCGGGGACCTGACCGGGCGTGACATCCCGACCGCTTCGTTGAGCTATGTCGGCAACCACATCAGCCTCGGACGTAGGGACGGGATCTTCCAGCTGGTCGACGATGATGCGCGGGCGAAGCCGTGGGCACTTCGCGGCCGTGCGGCCGCACGCGTCAAGTCGGTGATCCTCGACGGTGCCGTGTGGGCGCTGAGTCACCCGACCCTGGGAAAGCCGAATCACAATTACCGGTTGGCGAGCGCTGGAGAGCATTCGCCTGCCGCACAACAGGTCTGACCGACGAAAGGAGATGTCGTGGCTGGGAACACGCACGGCTCAACCCAGCCAACCGAGGCGTTCCTCGCTCACCGCAACCTGCTGTTCACCATCGCCTACGAGATGCTCGGCTCGGCGGCCGACGCCGAAGACGTCCTGCAGGAAACCTGGTTGCGGTGGGTGAAGGTCGATCTGGCGCAGGTGATCGACCAGCGCGCCTACCTCGTCCGGATCACGACTCGCCAATCGCTCAACCGGTTACGGACGATGAAACGCCGCAGAGAGGCGTACGTCGGTCCTTGGCTGCCGGAGCCGCTTCTCACCACCCCGGATGTAGCCGAGGACGTCGAACTCGCCGAGAGCATGTCCATGGCCCTCATGCTCGTCCTCGAGACGTTGTCACCGACCGAGCGCGCCGTGTTCGTACTGCGCGAAGCTTTCGACATCGGTTACGACGAGATTGCCGCAGCCGTCGACAAGAGCCCGGCCGCGGTCCGCCAGATCGCGTACCGGGCCCGCCGGCACGTCGACGCCCGCCGCCCGCGCAACGTCGCCACCCCGAGTCAAGCCCAGGCCGCCGTGCACGCGTTCCAGCGCGCACTCGAAACCCGGGACCTGCAGGGCTTACTCGAGGTCCTCTCCCCGGAGGTCGTCGCCATCAGCGACGGTGGTGGCGTCAAGCAAGCCGCACCACGTCCGATCATCGGCGCCGCAAAGGTGGGTCGCTTCATCACCGGGGGCCTCGGCAGGTTCGGTGCCGCGCTGACCGTTGGGCGGACGGTGGTGAACGGCAATCCGGCACTCATTCTGCGTATGGATGGCGAACTCGACGGCGTCATGGCGGTTCGTGTCGAGGGCTCCCGCATCTCCGGCCTCTACTACGTCCGCAACCCGGACAAGCTCACCCACATCGAATCGGAGATCCCACACTCCGTTCGATGAGAACCCGCCACAGTCGGGGCGGCCAGAACCAAGCACCCCGCACTGGCATCCCGAGCGTCGGCCGATCACTATGGACGGGTGCAGAATCGCCGGCTGAAACATGACCACAGCTTCGTAACGACCAGGACCGTACGGTGCGGGTGCCGATGAGCACCGGCGCTGAAGTAGTGGTGAACCGTCTGCTCGCCGAAGGTGTCGACGTGTGCTTCGCCAACCCGGGCACGTCCGAGATGCACTTCGTCGCCGCGCTGGATGCGGCCCCGGCCATGCGCCCGGTGCTGTGCCTGTTCGAAGGCGTCGCAACCGGAGCCGCCGACGGGTACGCCCGCATCGCCGGCACCCCGGCCGCGACTCTGCTGCATCTCGGCCCGGGAATGGCCAACGGTCTGGCCAATCTGCACAACGCCCGGCGCGCTTTCACCCCGGTGGTCAATGTCGTCGGTGATCATGCGACCTACCACCAACCGCTCGACGCGCCGCTGGAATCCGACATCGACGCGCTCGGACGCTGGACACACGGTTCGGTGCACCGGCCCGAATCGGCCGCCGACCTGGACGCCGCCGTCCACAGCGCCGTGCAAAGTGCGACCGGTGTGCCCGGGCGGGTGGCCACGGTGATCCTTTCTGCCGACTATTCCTGGGGAAGCACACCGCAGAACCCCTTGCCGGACAAAGGTATTGCGGGTCCGGAAACCGGCGATGCCGACACCTTCCTGGACGTGACGGGCGCCGCCGAACTGTTGCGCACCGAGGGGGCGCGTGCGGTGCTGTTGCTCGGCGGTGCCGCCACCCACGCCGACGGCCTGAGGGCGGCAGCGCGAATCAACGCGGCCACCGGGGCGCGCGTCCTGGTCGAGACCTTTCCGGCCCGGCTGGCTCGCGGGAAAGGGGTGCCTGCCATCGAGCGCCTCGGCTACCTGGCCGAGCAGGCCACGCAGCAGCTCTCGGGGGCAACGCATCTGGTGTTGGTCGGCACGAAGTCGCCGGTGTCGTTCTTCGCCTACCCGGGCAAACCGAGCGTGCTGGTGCCCGACGGCGCCGAAGTCGGCGCCCTGCCCATCGATGAATTGACCGGCCTCGCAGATGAATTGGGCGGGGTGGTGCCGACGCCACCGCAACCCGGCCCCGCCGAATTGCCGACGGGCCCACTCAATCCGCAGAACCTGGCGCAGGTGATCGCCGCGCTGCTGCCCGAGAACGCCATCATTTCCGACGAGGCCAACACCAGCGGCGTTTTCCTGCCGGCCGCCACCGCAGGGGCGGCGGTGCACGACGTACTCACGCTCACCGGTGGTGCGATCGGACAGGGCCTGCCCGTGGCGGTGGGGGCAGCGGTTGCCGCACCGGAGCGCCCGGTGATCGCCCTGCAGTCCGACGGCAGTGCCGCATACACCATTTCGGCGCTGTGGACGATGGCCCGCGAAAACCTCGATGTCACCGTGGTGATCCTGAACAACCATGCCTACGCAATCTTGCAGCTCGAGTTGTTACGGGTCGGCACCGAAGCCAATGGAGAACGGTCGCGCTCGCTGCTCGACCTGAGCCGGCCCGACATCGACTTCGCCTCGATAGCACAGGGTTTCGGGGTGCCGGCCACCCGGGCTGCCACCGCGGAAGAGCTCGCCGATCAGTTCCGGACAGCGCTGGCGCAGCCGGGACCGCACCTGATCGACGCGGCGCTGCCGGCCTGGTCGCCAGGTTGATCACTGGCTCGGACGGCGCTTCTCCAACACCACCGCTGCGATCGGAATACGCATCTCCTCGGGCTCTGCGGACAGCCGCGCCGCGATGCCCGCATGCAGCCGGTCGTAGAACACCGGCAACCGGTCCGGGGCGCCCTCGATCACCGCGCCCAGATCGGCGAATGCGGTGAACCGGAGAAAATCCGCCCAGCGGGTGCCGAAAGCGCTTGCGTCCCTGTCGCTGCGGTAGGCGTTGAAGATCCGGTCCTCCGCATCGACCACCTCCACGTGCTGGATCTCCAGCCGCTCGAACCGTCCCGACGGGGCGAACGGTGCGGTGAAATCCGCGGCACGCCGTCCGGCGATCGGAATCGACATTCGGGCCGCCTCATCGGCGCTCACCACGCCATTGGCGATCAGCTCGGTCAGCGCGCCGACAATGGAGCGGAACAACGGCCGATAGCCCAAGTCGCCGTCATCGCTCAAAGCGGTCGTCAACACCACCAGGCGGCCGCCCGGATGCAGCTCGCGGCCGCGAAAAGCGATGAACTCGTGCCAATCGTGAGCCGCTTGCCTGGCATAGGCCGCACGCACCCGGTCGTCGTTGCTGTAGGCCGCGACGACGTGGTCGGCTACCGGCATCGGCACCTTGCTCAGTCTCGCCACTGCCCATGCCGACCAGCCCAGGTGAACACTGTTCGACGGGAGGATCTGGCCGTAGAACGACCGGCCGATCGCCGAACTGAAGGTGGCCGAATCCCGGTGCCGATAGGACTCCGGATCCTCCTCAAGGATCCGGAACATCGTGGAGAAGTCATTGTCGGCGACATCGGTGTGCGTCACCAGAACCGAGTGCTCGGGACGGGTGCGGCCGCGCACGGCTGCGATTGCGGCGTTGATCGGTTGCATCGAATTCTGCGCGGTGCCTGCCCCGTAGTCGGCGATGACGACGGGTTGTGGCGGTGTCGGGATCGGCACCGTGTGCGCCGCCAGCTCAAGAAGCTTGATCGCCGAACTGATTCCGGCGGTGTGCGGGCGGGGTGTGGTCCGGCGCGGCCTGGCCATGGCTAAGGTCGCCGCCGCCGTCGCAGCAACAGTCCGATGAGTACGCCCATGACGAAAATGATGACCAAGATGAACCACATCGGCGACTCGACGGTCACCCACAGCACGTGTACACCCACCCGGTCACGGTTCTGCGCGACGAAGATCGCAGCCAGGGCGACCAAGATCAGGGCCACCCAGTAGCGCAGAGCCAACCGGCGTGCCGGTCGGGCGGTCTCGGTACTCTCCATCTCGTCGCGAGGCATATCCCGACGGTAACCCGCACCCGACCGGCTATGACACACTTCGGCGATGAGTAACAGAGGGGGCGGCCCGCGGACGGCGACCGAGGCGGAGTTCGAAGCGGAGAAGCGCCGGATCTTGGAGGGCTGAGGTCAAGCGGCCCGCGTTGCCAAGCCGGACCGTTGGAATGATCCGGCCGGGACGAACCGTTCCAGTAGTGCATCGGCAGGCTCGCCGGAGAACTCGGTGATCAGCGCCTTGGCGGCGGCCACAGAGCGAAGCGATTCGATGGGCCGTGGATCGTCCAGCAGCCCATAGAGTTTCGAGGCAAAGCGGGGGCTGCCCTGCGCCGCCGCGAAGAACAGGTTGCCGTACTCGGACAGCTCCGGATCGGACAGGAACAACCGGGTCACCAGTTGCGCGGCCCGCGCCCGGTCTGCATAGAAATCCTCGAACGTGCGGCGCAGCCAGGCCTCGTCGAACGGCCCATCGTGTGCGGCCGCCTTGCGGATCAGCGCCGCGGCCTGCACCAGCCCACCCTGGGCGCCCTGGCCGGCGATCGGATCGTAGGTGATCGCGGTGTCACCGAGGGCGGCCACCGGATGACCGTTCGCGGTGTGGCCCACTCCGGTCCGTACCACCTGGGTGACCCCGCCTTTGAGCCATGAGTGTGGATCCGCCTCGATGATCCTGAGCTCACCGACCTCCGGCAGATCCCAGTCGATGTAGTCACGGTGCAATGCGGTGACGACATCGAGCGCGGATTGCGCGTCCTCGGCGCCGGCGAAGCGATGCTCCCACTCGCTGCCGGGGCGGGCCCAGCCCAGAAAAGCCCATGTAGGCCCGGCGTCCTTGTGCAGGTACCCGCCCCACCACGCCTCGCCCTGATCGGAGACCACCGTCAAGGCGCTGTGGCGGCCACCGGCGCTGCTGCGATGGGCGAAAACCTCAGGCCCGTAAGGTAACCCGGCCAAGGTCACGGTCAACAGGCTGCGCTGGGGCCGATCGTATGCAGATCGCTCGGTGTCGACAGGAAAGAGCGAGGACAATCCGCCGCGCCCGGTGGCAACCAAGGTCAGGTCGGCACCCGCGGCGATCCCGTCCAGTCGCTCCGGATCGACGGCCTCGACCACGAACCGCCCACCCCGCTGCTGGAACAGGGTGAGACGGTCGTCGGCCTTGAGCCGGGTATCCACCGCGACCCCGACGAACCCGTCGAAATCGACGTCGAAGGCGATCTCCTCCGACCGGTCCGGGCCTGAACCGTCGACCACCCGCACACTTTCGCCGGTCGACGTCGGGGCGGTGGCCAGGTAGGTGTTGAGGCCCAGCGACTCCTCGGCCCGCTGGGTTTCCCCGAAGATCAGGGCGGTGCCGGTGGCGGGAACGTCGTCACGCAAGCTGCGCTGATCCCGGGCGCTGTAGAGGGTGACCTCAAACCCGTTGTCCAACAGCCCGAGAGCTGCGGTCACCCCGGTCTGCCCGGCGCCGATCACTGCTGCGGTACGCCCATCCGAACTCGTCATGGTGCCACTATGGGCGCGCTGTTGCCTGCCGGTAAGGAACTGGCTCAGCGTGATCGCAAACGGCGTCAGTGCCCGCGTGCCACCCATTCGTCGTAGTGGACGATCTCGTCGCCGATGGTGGTCGTGTCGCCGTGGCCGGTGTAGACGACGGTCTCGCCGGGCAGCAGGCCCAGCCGCTTCGAGATCGAGTCCAGGATGGTCGGGAAGTCGGAGAACGACCGTCCGGTCGCACCCGGCCCGCCCTGGAACAGGGTGTCGCCCGAGACCACCGCGTTGAGCTCGGGGATCGACCAGCAGACCGACCCGGGAGAGTGCCCGGGGGTGTGCAGGGCATGCAGTTCGATGCCACCGGCCCGCAACACGAGACCGTCCTCGACAGTACGAAACTCACTGTCGGGGTGGACGACTCGCCACAACATCTCGTCGGCCGGGTGCAACAGCACCGGGGCATCCAGCGCCTTGCCCAGTTCGGGTGCGACGGTGATGTGGTCGTTGTGGCCGTGTGTGCAGACCACCGCGACGACGTTGCGCCCGCCTACGGCCTCGATGATCGGGGCAGCGGTGTGGGCCGCGTCGAACACCACGACATCTTTGTCGTCGCCGACGACCCAGATGTTGTTGTCGACGTCCCAGCTGCCGCCGTCGAGTTCGAAGGTGCCGCTGGTGACTACTCGCTGGATCTGAGCCGGCCCGGTCACTTCAGCACCACCACGGACCGCAGCACCTCACCCGAGTGCATCTTGTGGAACGCATCCTCGATCGCGTCGAGGCCGATGCGCTCGGAGACGAACTTCTCCAATGGCAGCCTGCCCTGCAGGTACAGGGAGATCAGGGTGGGGAAGTCGCGCTCGGGCAGGCAGTCGCCGTACCAGGAGGACTTCAAAGATCCGCCGCGGGAGAAGAAGTCGACCAACGGCATCTCCAGCGTCATGTCCGGGGTCGGGACGCCGACCAGCACGACGGTGCCGGCCAGGTCGCGTGCGTAGAAGGCTTGCTTCCAGGTTTCGGGGCGGCCGACCGCGTCGATCACGACATCGGCGCCGAAGCCGTCGGTGAGGTCCTGGATGGTCGCGACGGCATCGAGCTCACGGGCGTTGATGGTGTGGGTGGCCCCGAAATCGCGGGCCCAGTTCAGCTTCTTGTTGTCGGTGTCGACGGCGATGATCTTCTTCGCTCCGACCAGGGCGGCACCGGCGATCGCGGCATCGCCCACGCCGCCACAGCCGATGACCGCGACGGTGTCGTCACGCGTCACCGCACCGGTGTTGATCGCCGCGCCGAGGCCGGCCATCACGCCACAGCCGAGCAGGCCGGCCACCGCCGGGTCGGCCGCCGAATCCACCTTGGTGCACTGACCTTCGTGAACCAGGGTCTTGTCGGCGAACGCGCCGATACCCAGCGCCGGGGTCAGCTCGGTGCCGTCGGTCAGAGTCATCTTCTGGGCGGCGTTGTGGGTGTCGAAGCACAGGTGCGGGCGACCGCGCTTGCAGGCGCGGCACTCACCACACACCGCGCGCCAGTTGAGGATCACGAAGTCACCGGGTTCGACGTGGGTGACGCCCTCGCCGACCGATTCGACAGTGCCGGCGGCCTCATGCCCCAGCAGGAACGGGTATTCGTCGTTGATGCCGCCCTCGCGGTAGGTCAGGTCGGTATGGCACACGCCGCAGGCGATGATGTCGACCACCACCTCGCCGGGACCCGGATCGGGGATGACAATGTCGACCAGTTCGACGGGCTGCTTCTTGCTCCGGGAGATCACACCACGCACTGTCTGAGGCATGCTTATAACTTAATGCAAACCGGACAGGTGTCCAATTGCCGGCCGGATGTTGTCGTCGACCGAATCTCGGGCCGGCGGAGCGTCCTCGCGTTACCGTGGGTTGTGGTCGACGATCGAACCCAACTGCTGGTAGTCGCACGCTCGGCGTATCGGCGAAATGACTGGCGTACCAGCTACGAATCCTTCAGCCGCGTCGACGGAGTGCAGGCCCTCGACACCGACGATCTTGCCGTGTTCGCCTCCGCGGCCTGGCGGCAGGGGCACGGCCGCGAATCCGTGCGGATCAACGAACAGGTGCACACGCGACTGCTGCGCACCGACCCGGTGCAGGCTGCGATGAAGGCAGCAGAACTCGGCCTGGCCTGGCTGGCCCGTGGGCATGTCGCGCTGGCCGGAAGTTGGGGCCAACGGGCGCAGGTGCTGCTCGACGGTGTTCCGGAGACCACCGCGCACGGCTACCTGACATACCTGCTCGCAGCGACGGCGGCCGATACCGGAGATGACGAGCGATCCGTCACTGCGACAGCACGGTTGGCTGCCATCGCCGAGCATCTCGATGATGCGGCACTGGGCACGTTGGCGCGGGCGCTGGGCGGCATGGCGGCCGTCGCGGCCGGCGACTCGACCGGGTACCGCGCCCTGGATCAGGTGCTGCTGCCGGTGCTCGACGAACCGGTCCCGGTGGAGTGGGCGGCAGACGTGTACCGCCGAGCGTTGAACCTGGTGCACGGGCGGGGTGCCGGTGAGCGGGTGTCGTCCTGGACGCAGTCGATGCAGCGGTGGTGTGAGGCCACCGAACCGGAATCGACCCAGTCGGCCTACCGTGCGGTCTGCGATGTGCACCGGCTCTCGGCGGTCGCCGACGGCGATCCGGGGGAGTTGGTTCGGCGGGCGGTCGGCCTGCGTCGCCTGGTCGTCGACGTGGACGCGGTGGCAGCGAGCATGGTCGAGGAATTGCTTTCCCGGAATCTGGGTCGGGCCCGATAGATTTTGCGGGTGATGAGCCCGATGAACGCTGCCGATGTTCTCGACGTGATCGATACCTGGCCGGTCGACTCGGCGGCCGCGGCCGTGGTCGGCCCGTCCGGGGTACTGGCCAGCCGTGGCGACGCGAGCAAGGCCTTCACGTTGGCCTCGGTGACCAAACCGCTCGTGGCCCGGGCCGTGCAGATCGCGATCGAAGAGGGCGCCGTCGAACTCGACACCCCGGCCGGCCCGCCCGGTTCGACGATCCGCCACCTGTTGGCGCACGCGTCGGGGGTGTCCATGCGTTCGGCCGAGGTGCTGGCGCGTCCGGGGCAGCGTCGGATCTATTCGAACTACGGTTTCGAACTGTTGGCCCGCGCCGTCGAGGAAGCCGCCGACATCGAGTTCGCCGGCTATCTGACCGAAGCGGTGTTCGAGCCGCTGCAAATGTCCACATCCACGTTGTTGGGCGGGACGCAGGCAGCCGGGTTCGGCGGCGTGTCGACTGTTGCCGACCTGGCGATGTTCGCCGCTGAGTTGCTTCGTCCGGCACTGGTGTCACAGCAATTGCACGACGATGCGGTGACGGTGCAGTTTCCCGGGCTCGATGGGGTGTTGCCGGGGTTCGGGGTGCAACGCCCCAATGACTGGGGACTGGGGTTCGAGCTCCGGGACGCCAAATCTCCGCACTGGACCGGCTCGGCAAACTCTCCGCGCACGTTCGGGCATTTCGGCCAATCGGGCACGTTTCTTTGGGTGGATCCGGCCGCTGACCTGGCCTTGGTGGTGCTCACCGACCGCGACTTCGGGGACTGGACCTACTCGCTGTGGCCGGCAATATCTGATGGTGTCCTGAGAGAAAGCGGGACAGACTAGCGCAACACTGGCCACACAAGGCACAATAGACACGCGCGGCACACACAACTGCATGCTCGATCGGAATACCAGGCCGTTGGGGAAGACGTCCCTCGTATCCGAAGGAGTAGCAGATGCGTGCGTCGAACCAGTTCGCCGACGCGGCGACGGGCGTGGTGTATGTCCATGCCTCACCCGCGGCGGTATGCCCGCATGTTGAGTGGGCGTTGTCGTCGACCCTGTCGGCGCGGGCCAACCTAAAGTGGACTCCGCAAGCGGCCATGCCCGGCCAGTTGCGCGCGGTCACCAACTGGGTTGGGCCCGTCGGCACCGGGGCGCAGTTGGCCAATGCCCTGCGCTCCTGGTCTGTGCTGCGCTTCGAGGTGACCGAGGACCCCAGCGCCGGAGTGGACGGGCACCGCTGGTGCCACACCCCCCACCTCGGTCTGTGGAGCGGCGCGATGAGTGCCAACGGGGACGTGATGGTCGGCGAGATGCGGCTGCGGTCCCTGATGGCCGGCGGCGCCGACATGTTGGCCGCCGAACTCGACACCGTGCTGGGTACCGCGTGGGACGAGTCACTCGAGCCCTACCGCAACGGAGGTGACGGCGCCGAGGTGTCGTGGCTGAACCGGGGCGTCGGATAGCTCGTCAGCTGCGCGCCCAGAGGCAGTAGCCGCTGAGCTTCGCTGTGAACATGTGGTCGCTGATCTCGATGGTCAGCGGTTGGCCCGGTTCGGCGCTGAAAGTCTCGGGCTCCGACGTCTCGCCGGCGCCCAGGACATCGACAACATCGGCACTGCAATGGGCCTCGGCGGTCTGCGGGGTCGCCGTCCAGGTGCCTGCTGCGGCTTCCGGATTCCGTCGGCCCTGCCCGTGCAGGATCATCGGCGCCGGGCCGGTCGTCAGCCAGCGGTCCGACGACGGGTACGGACCACCGAACACCTGCCAGGTCCCGGTAGTGCATTGCAGCAGGCGCCGGTTGTTGCCGAGTTGTCCGGGCTCGGCCAGAGTCAGTGCACCGGCCAGGTTTTCGGTGCATGACGAGTCCGGTTGCGGCGCGGTGGTGTCGGGTGGACCGGGAGGCGCCGGCTCCGGATCGGCGTGAGCACACGCGCTCGTGCTGAGTGCGGCAGCCACGATGATCACCGCCCCGCCCGACGCAAACACCCGGTACATGGCCCTACACCGAGACCGTCTTCATCGATGCCAGGTCGGTCTGCATCAACCGGACGTTGTAGTCACCCCAGTAGGACAGGTTGTAGTACAGGTACTGCGAGTTGTCCTCGACCACATTGCCGTTGGCATCGACGGTGTTGAAGTAGTCGGTGCCCGACATCGGGTGGACCATCGGCGCGTACATGCCGGTGTCGCTCGTCAGGTTGTTCTTCACCAGCGTCGTGGTATCCGACCATTCACCCTGCGGCGAGTCCGACACCCGCATCACCACGTTGTTACCGCCATCGGTGTAGAGCACGACGTACTTGCCCAGATACTCGTTGTACTGCACCGACATCTCGCTGACATTTCCGTTCGTGGGCAGACCGCCGACCCAGATACCGTTCGCGACCTTGGTGAACAACCCGAAGGTGAAGAAGTCCGCGACCCGGTAGACGGTCGGCAGGAAATCGGTTCGGCTGGAGCCGAACACCGGGGCTGCCGCCGACGGGTCACCGGTCACCCATTGCCCGGCACCGCTGGAATCCTCACCGGCGAAGTACTCATAGGCGTCCAGGTTGGTGATCTGATCCTTTTGTACCCGTGCCACGTAGGCCGAGCCCTGCCTGCCCGATGGCGTTCCGTACACATAGACGTACGGATCGGTCGGGTCGTCCGACATCACCAGCGCGTTCTGCTGGAAATGCTCGTCGCCGGGGACGTAGGCCGGCCCTGCGCGGAACCAGCCCGAGGAACGCACGGTGTCGCGGTCGACGGTCCAGGTCTTGCCGCCGTCGTCGGAGTAGGCGATCGCGGAGTAGTTCGTGGTCCAGCTGCCCGGGTTGTCCCAGGTGCGGATCGACATCACGGTGGCGTACTGCCGGTAACCGCCTTCGGCGCCAGGCTTTTCGATCGCGATCGCCGACGTCGGGATCATCGTGTAGGTCTGGCCGAACAGCCCGTTGAGGCCGCCTGGGTCGTAGATGATCTGTGAGGCGCCGGCGGCCGAGCCCCCGGTGCCGTACCACTGATGAACCCCGGCGGGGTCGCCGGGATACTGCGCCCCGGCATTGATCACGGCATCGCTGAATTGGAGACCGTTGGACAGATTGGTGTCGGCGGTGCGGAACAACACGTTGTTGCGCCAGTCGCCGGCCATGCCCGGCTCGCTATAGGTATCGCCGAACAAGGCGTAGACGATCGGTTTTCCGGTCACCGGGTCGGTGTAACCGCTGTTCCACATGATGCCGAGGTCTGTGCCCGCGACGTACCAGTGGTCGGTGACGCCGGGGCCGGTGACCCACCCGAGCTTGGTGGTGTAATCGGCCAAAGACGACGGGACCTGAGGTTTGGGCGTCAGGTCATCGGTCTGCACCGCCGCATTGGGAGTGGCTGCCATCGGCTGGATCTCGCCCTCGGCCACCACCGACGCGGCGTCGTCGGCCGAGACCACGCGTGACCCGATCGGATTGATCGACCGCTCGAATTCCCTTCGCGTCCACGCCATCATGGCCCAGAGCGCGGGGGACTGGCCGGGGGCGACCGGGCTGGTTCCCGCACCGAACGGTGACAGCCCCGCGACGCCCAGCAATGCTGAGATCACCGGCGTGGCGGTGACTTTGGGGGCTGTGGTCGGCGCGGCCGGGACGACGGACTTCTCCGGCACGACGTCGGGGATGTCGAACGTGGTGACCTCGGTGCGCAGCGTGGAGACGACGTCGCGGCCGCGTTGGGCGACGTTTTCGGTGGCGTCGTCGAGGCGTACCACCACGGTGTTGGGACGTTGTGCGCGCCGCAGAGCGGGTGCAGAGGTCGCCGCTTCCGGGACGATCCGGGCGGTATCGACCTTGTCGGGCTTCTGGCCGGTGCCGGCCTTTGTCCCGGCATCAAGGGCATCGGTGAGGGTGCCCTGAATCTTGCTCCGGGGCTTGGACGTCTGGTTCCGCAGCGGCGTGCGGGCGGAGGCCAGGCGGCTCTGCGTCTGCTTGATCGCGTCACCGACGTCGTTCAGGCCGGACTCGACGTCCTTGCGGATCCGCTCGCCGATCTTCGACACCGCGCCGGACGGAGTGGTCGCCGGCTTCTTGATGCTCGACGGTTTGCCCGGGTTCTGCTTCGTTCCTGAGTTCGAGGTGGAGCCGTCGGAGCTTCCCGCCGTCGAATTGCCGGTACCGCTGGGTCCGCTTTCGGCCCAGGCGATTCCGGTCCCGGAAGTCAAGGCCGTGCCGATGCCGAGAGCAACGGCCAGCGCGCCGACGCGGCCGATGTATTTCGTCGATTCCATGACGCTCCGTACCAGTCCACTCAGTCACAACCCCGGCCCGAACGAAACGTACCGTGTGCCGTTCACGGTGTCGGGCAAACACGCCGAATCGCAGGAAGAGGGCTTGATGCGTGGCTCGCCGTCACCGGATCCGGTAGTGGGCGGGGTCCGGTTCGGACAGCATGCGGGTGAGGGTGGCCCGGTCGAACGGCCACAGGTCGATGGTTCCGGCGTCGGTGAAGTACCACGAATTGCACCCGGTGTTCCACACCGTCGGACCGAGCCCGTCGGCGACCGCGGTGTTGAACTCGTCGGTGGCCTCCTCGGTGACCTCGACCTCGGACAGTTCCGCGTTTTCAAATCGCTTGAGCCAGGCCACGATGTAGCCGGCGGTGCGCTCGGCCGAGTACTGCAAAGGGATGGACCCGGTCGGTGAGTTCGGGCCCAGCACGGTGAACAGGTTCGGAAAGCCGGGGATCGCTGTCATGCGGTAGGCCCGTGGGCCCTTGACCCACGCATCGTCGAGGGTGAGGCCGTCGCGGCCCACGATATTCATCGGCCGCATGTAGTTGTGCGCCTGGAAACCCGTGGCCAGCACCGCGACATCGACTTCGTGGTGCGTGCCGTCAGCGGTGCGGATTCCCGTCGGGGTGAATTCCTGGATGGGTTCGTCGACCAGTTTGGCGTTGGGGCGTTTGATGGCGCGGTAGTACGTGCCCGAGACCACCTGTCGTTTACACAGCGGTTCATAGTCCGGAGTGAGTTTTGCCCGCAGTGCGGGGTCACGGACCTGGACGGCCAGACTCCATCGGGCATAGGACTGCACCAACGTGCGTCGCCACGACGGGGTGGTGACGACGTCGGCAAGGATGTTGGCTCCCCACTGCAGTCGCCGGAACAGAAAGTCATGCCATCCCGGCCGCCGGCGGAGCACCCTGGCGATCACCGACGACTGCCGCAGCGACATCGGCGCCCACAGGATCCACTGCGGCGATCTGGCGAAGTGCAAGAGAGTGCGTGCGTTGGGCTGCAAGGCCGAAACAACCTGCACGCCAGTGGATCCCGTGCCGATCACGGCGATACGCCGGCCGTCGGTCTTTACCGTCGGGTCCCACCGCGCGGTGTGCACGATCGGTCCGCCGAAGGTGTCCATACCGGGAATGTCGGGTATCGACGGGTGGTGCAGCACCCCGGTGGCGCAGATGACGAAATCGGCTGTCAGGGTGTCGCCGTCACTGGTGGTGAGCGTCCACGACGTGGTGCTGCTGTCGTAGCGGGCCTCGACGACTTCGGTGTTGCACCGCAGATGGGCGTCGAGTCCGAATCGTTCCATGACGTCGCGGTGATAGCGCTGGATGTCCTGCCCGCCGGCCCAGATGTGGCTCCAGTCCGGTTTGGGCGCGAACGAGAACTGGTAGATCTGCGACGGGACGTCACAGGTGAGGCCCGGGTAGCGGTTCCAGTGCCAGACTCCGCCGACATCCGAACCCTTTTCCAGGATGGTGAAATTCGTGAACCCGGCTTGCTTGAGCGTGTATGCGGTGGCGATGCCGGCCATCCCCGCTCCGATGATGACGATGCGGACCTCGCGGCTCACCGAGCGTCCTCACTGACTGCGAGCGCACGTCGGACTGTGAAAGGTGTGGTGCGCATCGATGCCTCGAACGCCGACTGTCGTCGGCTACGCCGCATGAAGTGTGAACCCAGGCCCGCGAGGTCGTCAGCGTCGGGCCGGATGACGACGACCTGCGCGCCGCGCGCCCGCACCGCCGCCACTTCGCGGTCCAGCCCGACCGACATCGGCCGGCGCAACAGTCGATGCTCCAGCCTTCCACCGAGTCCCGGTGCACGCGTACCTGGTTCGGAGGCCATTGGGGTGATCACGTAGATGGTCTCGGCATCATCGGAGGCGATCAGATCGACCGATGCGGTCGATGCGGCGCCGCCGTCTACGAACTGGCGGCCGCCGATCGTGACCGGGGGCATCCAGCCCGGCACCGCCCAGGACGCGCGTAGCGCTTCGCCCGCGGTGGCCTCCGGTGCGCCGGGCGCCCCGAACACGACACGCTCGCCACGCTGGTAGTCGAAGGCGACCATCCGGATGCCAGGGTGTGTCAGCCACCCCGCTGGATCGGAGAACCCGTCGGCGAGACGCTGCAACCAGTCCGCGTTGCCGCGCCCAGCGGGAGCGATGCCGGTGGCGGCGGCCAGGCCCCGTTGACTCCCGAGCAGGCGCGGGTTGAGCAGTCGGGGCGCCGGGATCGGCGGCATGCTGGACGGCGTGTCCGCGACATGCCGGCGCAGGCGCTCGTCGGTGGAGGTGCCGCGGTGCATCGCGACGAGATCGTCCACTGTGGCGCCGCCGCCCAGCATCGTGACGAGCTCGGCGCCCGCCGAAGTGCCTTGCAGCACGGCGGTGTCACGCGGATCCCACCCGGTCTGTTCGGCCAGGGCGTGCAGCGCCGCGACCGTCCACGCGCCTCCGATGGTGCCACCGCAACCGATCACCACTGCCCTCGTCATGGAGTCACCCCGGAATCGGGCTGCACGGCATGGGCTTTCGACTGCCGGTCGATGCGCTGCAGGTACGTGGACCGGCCCTTCTCGTCGAGGGCGGTCAGGGCACGGCGGTCGTCGATCCTGTCTCGCACCGCGCGCTGGATCGCCTCGGGTACCAGGGCGTCGACAAGGGCCCACCCGGGGGCGACCCAACCTGGGACCGACGTGCGGGCGGCCCGGCTCCGCAGGGTCTTGAGGATCGCTCGCGCGACGTCGTCGGGATCCACGGTGGGGAGACCATTTCCGAGCCGCACACCCGAGGTGAGCTCGGTGCGAACCGCCGACGGCAGCACGGCCGACACGGAGACCCCGGTGCCTGCGTACTCGCGACGTGCCGCCAGCGAGGCGCCGAGTGCGGCGAACTTGCTGGCGTTGTAGGTCACCATGCCCGGGATCGGGATCATGCCCGCCATCGACGCCACATTCACGACGTGACCACAACCACGGTCCACCATCGACGGGACGACGGCGCGCATGCCGTTCAAGACGCCACGCACGTTGACGTCGAGGATCAGGTCAGTGGTGGCCTCGGGTTCGGCAGCGAACGCGCCGAGCGGCATGACCCCGGCGTTGTTGACCAGGATGTCGATGCCGCCTGATTCGCGGACGGCGTCCGCGACGAATCGATCCCACGACGACCGCTGCGTGACATCGAGATATGCCGCCCGGCAGCGGGGGATACCGGCCGCGGTCGTCGCGGCCACATCGGCATCGACATCGCCGATCCACACGGTGGCGCCGCGGGCGGAGAACAGCTCCGCCGTCTTGGCGCCGATGCCACGCGCCCCGCCGGTGACGATGACCACCGCCCCGTCCGCCAACCCCTGCCGCTGTGAAAACCGCACGTCATTCCTCCCCTTGAGTCGCCTCACGACCGTTCGCATACTGACGGTATCCGAATACTTTGAGTTAATTCAATACCCAAAGTCCGCTCCGAACTATCATCAGCGAATGCCGCGGCTGACCAGGGCTCAACGCCAGGAACAGACGCGAGCCGAACTGTTGGAGGCCGCCAAACAGCGCTTCCTGCGCCACGGGTACGCCGCCACCAGCCTCGAAGACATCGCCGATGACGCGGGCTACTCAAAAGGCGCGGTGTACTCCAACTTCGGCGGCAAGACCAACCTGTGCCGTGATGTGCTCGAGCTGATCCACCGCGAGAAGTTCGCCGAGATGGCCGAGCTCGCGATATCCGACGCGGAGCTCGACAATCGCGTGGAGGCGTTGAGCGCCTGGCTCGAGCGCACCGCAGGCGATGTCGGCTGGACCATGCTCGAACTCGAATTCGCAGTGCTGTCTCGGAACAATCCCGAGCTTGCCGAGATGATCACGGCCCTGCGCGACGAGGCCGCGCAGATGGTGATCGACGTGCTGCAGTCGATGTCGGCAGAGCTGGGCCTCACCGAAGCGCAGATGGCGAACAACGACGTCGCGGCGAGCCTGGCGGATCTCGGCAACCTACTGCTCAGTGCCGGCATCGGCCTCGGCATCCAGCGGGCCATCGACCCGACGGTGCCTGCTCGGCCGTTCACCGACGCTTTCGGCCATCTGATGAAACTGCTTGCCGCCCTTGGGGCGCCGAGGTAAACCGAAGGAGTTGGGATGGCATTACCCGCCGCCGCACTGTCAACACGACGGCCCAGCCGCAGATCCCGCGCGTGCTATGCGATCGCTCGCCGAACCCTTCTCGTACAGATACGCAGATCGGTTGCCTACCAAGGGGATCGATCCGCAGAGGATCGCCTCTCCGCGATCGGTCGTCGCATCAACGCGCTCGCGCGGCTCCAGCGCCTTCGCCCGCGGCGGGGGTTGCGGGTCAGCCGTATCACGCTCGGTCATGTCACGATCGAGTCCGTCCGGACAGCCGAGTCGGCTCACCGCCCGCTTTCCGACGGCGCCATCCTGTACCTGCACGGCGGGGGGTTCTTTCTCGGCGGCTTCGACACCCACTCGCATGTCGTGGTCGCACTCGCTCGACAGACGCAACTTCCCGTGGTGCACGTCGAGTACCGTCAGCACCCCCACGTGACGGTCGACGAGTCCGTCGCGGACTGCCTACGCGCCTACCGCTGGCTGTTGGACCAGGGCGCGGAGCCGGCCAAGACGGTCATCGCAGGCGATTCGGCAGGTGGATTCCTCGCGTTCGCAACTGTTCTCGCCGCCCAGGAGCAGGCGCTGGATGCGCCGGCCGGCGTCATCGGCATCAGCCCGCTGCTCGAACTCGACGGTGAACGCCGCGCCGGCCATCCCAACTTCACTGCCGATCGGATGGGGATCGGACTGGCCCTGCCGATGGTCGTCGGATGCGTCGGCCCCAAGAACTCTGACCACCACGCGCTGTCCCCGGTCAACGGCGTACTCACCGACTTTCCGCCCAGCCTGATCATCGCGGCGGAGTCCGAGGCTCTGCGTTGCGACGCCGAACGCATGCATGAGATGCTGACACAAGCCGGCCGGTCGAGCACCCTCAAGCTCTGGCCAGGACAGCTCCACGCTTTCCCGGCGTTCCTGCCGTTTCTGCCGGAGAGCCGTGAGGCCCGCGACTACATCGTGGAGTTCATTCAGGACTGTTTGGGCACGAGCAAGCGCAGTGCCCCCGGCACCGCTGACACCGTGACCGGCAACGGGAGGGCGAAATCCCCGTCGGCGTAGGCATTGATACTTGGGGAGCTGCCCGGGCACTCGACATGAATTGTCTTGGCACGCTTGGTCGTCACCTCGTCGAGGTCGACGTGGGTGCCCTTGAAAACGGTCGGGAACAGGCGCACCAACCTGGTGCGGGACGCCGAGGTGATCATCGTGACGTCGAGCAGTCCGTCCGAATGGTCGGCGCCCGGGCAGATCAACATGCCGCCGCCATAGCTGCGGGTGTTGCCGAATGCCGCCAGGGTGAGGTCGGTGCGGATCTCCGGGCCGTCGTCGAATGCGAGACGGAACGGCAGCAGTCGTAGCCTCGAGATCTCGGCGACCATCGCCACGTTGTAGCGCATCCGGCCGTGAGGCCAACGCATCCGATTGGTCCGGTCGCTCACCAGCGAATCGAACCCGGCGGCCATCACGGTGCCGAACCACTTGACTGCGCCGGCGACGTCCTCGATGCGGCCGAGATCGACCGTTTCGGTGTGGCCATCGGCCACGATGTCGGCCGCCGCCTCGGGATCGCCTGTCGGCAGACGATATTCGCGGGCATGGTCGTTTCCCGTCCCGGCGGGGACGATACCCAGCGGGACATCGCCTTGGGCCAGCGCCTGCAGGGCCAGCGAGATCACCCCGTCGCCGCCGACCACGACAAGTGCGTCGGTGCCGCGGTCGAGTGCCTCATCGACCAGACGGCGGGCATGCGCGGCGTCGGTCCCGACGATCGCGCACACGTCGATGCCGCGCCGCTGGAGCTGTGCGACTGCCCGCTCGGCGGCATGCGGCGCATTGCCGTGTCCCGACATGGGATTGGTCAGAACAGTGACCCGATTCACGGAATCAGCTTGCCCGGGTTGAGGATTCCGGCCGGATCCAGCGCGGCCTTGACTGCGCGCAGTACCTCGGCGCCGAGATCGCCGATCTCCTCACGCATCCAAGGGCGGTGATCCGCGCCGACGGCGTGGTGGTGGGTGATGGTGCCGCCGCCCCGCACCATCGCGTCGGAGGCCGCGGTCTTGGCGGTGTGCCACTGCTCGATCGGATTGCCGCGCTGGGCGGCGACGACCGTGAAGTAGAGCGAGGCGCCGGTGGGGTACACATGCGAAATGTGACACATCACCAGGGCCGGCGTGCCCGATTCAGCGAGCGCGGAGGTCAGGGCGCCGGTGACCGCGGCCTTCAGCGTGGCCAGGTTGGACCACGTGGTGGCGGTCTCCAGCGTCTCGCACAATGCGCCCGCGGCCAGGAGCGAATCGCGTAGATACGGTGCGTTGAACCGGCCGTGTTCCCAAGCCCGGGCCGGCGCGTCACCCAGTGAGGTGCCGCCGTGGGCTTCCATCACCGCGCGAGTCTCCTCATGGCGGCTTTCGGCGTGCGCCGCGGTGCCCTCGAACAACGTGATGGCCAGGCAGCCGCCGGTGATGCTCTGCTCGCCGATGCTATCCGTCGTGGCCAGGTTCACCCCGGTCTCGACCTCGTCGGAAAGCCGGATCACCGTGGGGCCGGTGCCGGTCTGGGTGACGGACCGCAGAGCCTCGGCTCCGGTGGCGAAATCAGGGAAGGACCAGGCCTCGTAGCGCGTGGTTTCGGGCACCGGATGCACCCGGACCCGGACCCGGGTGATGACGCCGAACACGCCCTCCGAGCCGAGAAGTAGCTGACGCAGGTCCGGTCCGGCTGCCGAGGCCGGAGCGCGACCGAGGTCCAGCGTCCCCGCCGGGGTCACCGCGCGCAGGCCGCGGACCATATCGTCGAAGCGGCCGTAGCCGGCCGAATCCTGCCCCGAGGAGCGGGTCGCGGCGAACCCGCCGATCGTGGCGAACTGGTAGCTCTGCGGAAAGTGGCCCAGTGAGAAGCCTTGTGCGCCAAGCAACGCCTCGGCCTGGGGCCCGGTGACGCCCGCGCCGAGTTCGGCCTCACCGGTCACCTTGTCGAGACTGTGCAGCTCGTCGAACCGGCGCAGGTCGAGCGCGACAACCGCGGTGAAATCACCGCGCAGCGGATCGAGGCCACCCACCACGCTGGTCCCGCCACCGAACGGGACGACCGCGATCCGGTGTTCGGTGCAGTAGGCCAGGATTGCGGCGACTTCGTCTTCGGTAGCCGGGAGCAGCACTGCATCGGGCGCATCCTGCATGGCGGAACCGTTGCGGCGCAACAGGTCCAACGTGGACTTGCCCCCGGCGTGCAGCAGGCGGGACATGGTATCGGTACCGCAGTGCGGTGCGCCGACGATGGCGGCGAGTGCCTCACGATCGCCGTCGGGCAATGCCGACGGTCGCAATTGCACCTGCTCGGGTGCCGGCTCTGCGACCGGCGCGCTGTCGACGCCCAGCGCCTGCTGCAAGAGAGCCCGGATTCCGTCGGAGAGCGGCTTGGCTGCCTGTGGGTCGCCCCAGGCATTCCATTTCATCGGAGGCAGAAACTGTTCGGCCGGCTGAGTCATGCGTTACAGTATTACACATGATGTCAATCAGTAACGAAGGATCGCTGAGCGACCAGATCTTGGATGCGGCCGCCAGTTGCGTCCTGGCATTCGGCGTGGACCGGGTGACGCTGGCCGAGATCGCCCGGCGGGCCGGGGTCAGCCGGCCCACCGTGTACCGGCGCTTTCCCGACACCCAGTCGATCCTGGCTGCGCTGCTCACCGCGCGGATCGTGGGTGTTCTGGACGAAACCGGGGGTCAGGGGCCAGGCCGGACCGCCTTGGTGGACCGCATGGTCACCGTGGCCGCACGGCTGCGCCACGACGAGGTGATCATGGCGGTCCTGCACTCCGCGCCGGAGGTGGCGATGGTCTACATCGCCGAGCGGCTGGGCACCAGCCAGCAGATCCTGATCGACGCACTGGCCGGGGAGCTCAAGCTCGCGCAGGAAGTGCGCTCGAAAGGAGACCGCGTCCGGGCCGGGGATCCCCGCCAGCTGGCCACCATGTGCCTGCTGATCACCCAGTCGGCAATCCAGTCCGCGCAGATGGTCGAGCCCATCCTCGATGCCGACGCCCTGGCGGCCGAGCTCACCCACGCTCTGAACGGATACCTGGAATCGTGACCGGCCCGACAGCACTCAACCGCACCAGGCGCGCAACCGAACTGGCCGCGCTGGCCGACGGGCAACAGATCGACCTGATCGTCATCGGCGGCGGGATCACCGGCGCGGGCATCGCGCTGGATGCGGCCGCCCGAGGTCTGAGTGTGGCGCTGGTGGAGAAGCACGATCTGGCGTTCGGGACCAGTCGGTGGAGCTCGAAACTCGTGCACGGCGGGCTTCGCTATCTGGCCACGGGCAACATCGGGATCGCCCGCCGCAGTGCGATCGAGCGCGGAATTCTGATGACCCGCAACGCACCTCATCTCGTCAAGGCCATGCCGCAACTGGTGCCCCTGTTGCCCTCGATGAGCCGCGCGTCGCGCGCGTTGGTGCGCACCGGATTCGTCGCCGGTGACGGCTTGCGCAGGCTCGCCGGAACCAGCGCGTCGACCCTGCCGCGGTCGAGCCGGGTGGACGCACATCGTGCCGTCGAACTGGCGCCTACCGTGCGCACCGAGGGGCTCGACGGCGGCTATCTGGCCTACGACGGCCAGCTCGTCGACGACGCCCGACTGGTGACCGCGGTCGCCCGCACCGCGGCGCAACACGGGGCGCGCATCCTCACGAGAGTCTCTGCCGGCGCGGCCGACGCCACCTCGGTACGCCTGACCGACGAACTGACCGGGGATTCCTTCGAGGTGACCGCGCGCATGGTCATCAACGCCGCCGGAGTGTGGGCGGGCGATCTCGATCCGGCACTCACGCTGCGGCCCAGTCGCGGAACACATCTGGTTTTCGACGCTGAGGCCTTCGGCAATCCCACCGCGGCCCTGACCATTCCGATACCGGGGGAGCTGAACCGGTTCGTCTTCGCCATGCCCGAGCAGCTCGGCCGCGTCTACCTCGGGCTGACCGACGAAGACGCGCCGGGGCCCATTCCCGATGTGCCACAACCGACTCCGGGGGAGATCCGCTTTCTGTTGGACACCGTCAACACCGCACTGGCCACCGAGCTGACCACTTCAGATGTTCGTGGCTCCTATGCCGGGCTGCGGCCGCTGATCGACACCGGAGAGGGCAAGACCGCCGACGTGTCCCGCGAGCACGCGGTGGTGGAATCGGCGAGCGGCGTGATCAGCATCATCGGCGGAAAGCTCACCGAATACCGGTACATGGCCCAGGATGTCCTGGACCGGGCGCTGGCCCTGCGCGGGCTGTCCGCCGCGGCCTGCCGCACTGCCAACCTGCCACTGGTGGGTGCCCCGGCCAATCCGGTGTCCACCCTGCGATCTGAGCACCCATTGCCGTCCTCGCTGGTGGCCCGGTACGGAGCCGAGGCGCCTACCGTAATCGCCCGGGCTCGCTGCGCCCGCCCCACCGACCCGGTGGCCGACGGAATCGACGTCATCCGTGCCGAATTCGAGTACGCCGTCACCCACGAAGGCGCGCTGTGCGTCGACGACGTCCTCGACCGGCGTACCCGTATCGGGCTCGTGAGCGGCGACCGGGATCGTGCAGTTGAGGCGGCTGCCGAGATGCTCGCCGAATTCGGGGAACTCGAGTAGTCCACTACGCATGGCGTGATCGCCCGGCACGCGCACACTGAGCATGAGGCGCGTACCGGTGCGGTGAGGGAGCTCAGTCATGGCGAAGCGACTGGTGGTGTGCTGCGACGGCACATGGAACACACCTGATCAGACAACAGATGGCAAGCCCACGCCGACAAATGTCGCGAAAGTGGCGATGGCGCTGGCCTCTCACGATGGTGAAGGGCGAGAGCAGCGCCTGTTCTATCACCGCGGGGTGGGCACCACCCGGTCGGACCGCCTGCTCGGCGGGGCCTTCGGTGCCGGTCTGTTCCGCGACGTCTGCGAGGCCTATCGATTCGTCGTCCAGAATTACGAAGAGGGCGACGAGTTGTTCTTCTTCGGATTCAGCCGCGGGGCGTACACGGCACGCAGCACAGCAGGCCTCATCCGCAACTCGGGCGTGCTGCATCGCGACAGTGCCGATCAGATCGAACAGGCGTATGCGCTGTACCGGGCCGGAAACAAGAACACCAATCCGCGCAGCGTTGCGGCGGCACTGTTCCGGAAGATGTACTCCTGCGAACCCGAGATCCGGTTCATCGGTGTCTGGGACACCGTTGGTGCCCTGGGGATTCCGTCAGTCGGGGGGTGGCTGGCCCGTCAATTCAACAAGCGGTACGAGTTTCACGACACCACTCTGAGTTCGAGGGTCGGGGAGGCGTACCAGGCACTCGCGATCGACGAGCGGCGCGGTCCGTTCGTACCCACCATCTGGTCCCAGTCGAATATGGCTCCCGCCGCGCAGCGTCTGGAACAGGTGTGGTTCGCCGGAGCGCACTCCGATGTGGGCGGCGGCAACGAGAACCACGGACTCAGCGACATCGCGTTGTGCTGGATGCTGGAGAAAGCTCGGGGCGCGGGACTGGCGTTCGTCGACACAGCATTCCGGCCCGGCGTGTTCCCAGGTGAGGCGACAACGGTCGACGACATTGTTGACGCATACACTCGCATCAATCCGAATCCCACCCAGGCGGCGCAGAATTCGCGCAAAGGCATCTACCGTTTCTTACCGCCACACTCGCGCGAGGGCGGAGCAGGCGGCAACGAGTACATTGCCTCGACAGTCGACCGGCATCAGCGGTTACGTGGTTGGTGGAAAGCGCCTGTACCCAACAACGATCCGGAGCAACGGGTCGTGCCGATCGAAGTGGGTAATTTGAGCCGGATCGGCTAGACGTGCGAGAGCAGTGCGTCGCGCACCGCTGAACTGGTGTGCCGCTGCCACATTGCCTGGGCGCCCACCAATAAAGGAGGCTCGAGTTCGGTGACCACCACGCGCCCGTCCATGGCCGGGCCGGCGGGAGTGGTGACGAACGTGACGGCGCCGGTGGTGAGAGGGGCGGCGACGGTGGCCGCGCCCTGGACCCGGCTGACGACGTAGTCGGGTTCGAAACCGGCACGCCGGCACGCACCCATCAGAAAGTCGCTGTAGTACGACGCTCCCGGAGGTGCCCACAACGCGATGCGCTCCCCAGCGAGTTCGTGAACGTCGACGGTGGGCTGCCCTGCCAGCCGGTGTTCGCGGAGTACGGCCAGCCGCACGCGGTCGTAACCCAGGATGGCCGTGGCCAATTCGTTGGTGGGCACCACTCCGCGGCGCAAGCCGAGTTGCACTGTGCCGTCGAATACCGCATCGATGAGCTGATCGGGGTAGAGCTGGCGGAACGTGAAGGAGGTCTCCGGGAACGCCGTGATGGCCGGTTCGAGGCGGGTGTAGGCTTCGCCGCCGCTCAGTGCCGGGGTGTGGCCGACGACAAAGACCTCGGCTGCACCCTCGGCGGTCTGTTCCACTCGGTCGGCCACGGTGTGCGCCGCTGCCAGCAGTGTTCGGCCTTCGGCCAGAAGCAATTCGCCGGCCGGAGTGAGTGTCAGACGACGACCCTCGCGCCGGAACAGTGTGGCGTTGAGCTCCTTGTCCAGTTGCTGCATGGAGCTGCTGAGGGCTTGCTGGCTAATGTGCATCGCGGCGGCCGCCGCGGTGATGCTGCCGGAATCTGCGATCGCGATGAATTGACGCAAACGTCGTAGATCGGGGACTGTCTCTGACATCCGTCAATCCTATCCACAACCAAAGCTTGTGGATACTTCGATCTTTTGCGTTATCCATATGTGGATTGCGAAACTACGCTGCTAGCCATGAGCAAACTGGAAGGCAAGTCGGCAGTCGTTGCTGCCGGCGCGAAGAACCTTGGCGGCCTGATCAGCACGACGTTGGCTGCCAACGGTGTCAACGTCGCTGTCCATTTCAACAGCGCCAGCAGTGAGGCCGATGCCGACAAGACGGTGGCGGCAGTGCATGATGCGGGCGTCAAGGCCGTCAAAGTACAAGGCGACCTGACCGTCCCGGCCAACGTCGAACGACTCTTCGACACTGCCGTCGACGCATTCGGCAGCGTCGACATAGCGATCAACACCGTAGGCAAGGTGTTGCGGAAGCCGTTCGTGGAAACCACCGAGGGCGAATACGACTCGATGTTCGACATCAACGCCAAAGCCGCCTATTTCTTCCTGCAGCAGGCGGGCAAGCGGCTCAACGACAACGGCTCGGTGGTGACCATCGTGACCGCGTTGCTGGCGGCCTACACCGATGGGTACTCGACCTACGCAGGCTCCAAAAGTCCGGTCGAGCACTTCACCCGGGCGGCTTCCAAGGAGTTCGGCGTCCGCGGCATCAACGTCAACAACGTCGCTCCCGGTCCGATGGACACGCCGTTCTTCTATCCGCAGGAGACCCCGGAGCGGGTCGAGTTCCACAAGTCGCAGGCCATGGGCAACCGGCTGACCGAGATCACCGACATTGCCCCGCTCGTCGTCTTCCTCGCCGGCGAGGGGCACTGGATCAACGGGCAGACCATCTTCGCCAATGGTGGCTACACCACCCGCTAGCACGCCGAACGGACGTAAACCTGCCCATTTTCACGCGGAAATGGGCAGGTTTGTGTCTGCTCGCGGGGAGAAGGTGCTCGCGCTGAAGAGTTACAGCGGGATGTTCTTATGGCGACCGCGGCGGTGCGGGGCCTCGGCCAGCGCCTGCGTCAGCTTGCTGCGGGTGTGGGCCGGATCGATCTTCTCGTCGACCACGCCGATCTCGATCGCCGAATCCACACCGCCGGCGATCCTCTCGTGCTCCAGCGCGAGTTCCTCATGCAGCGCGTCGCGTTCTGCAGCGTCTTCCACAGCCGCCAGCTTGCGCTTGTGCAGGATGCCCACTGCGGCCTTGGCGCCCATCACGGCGACCTCGGCGTCGGGCCAGGCGAATACCTTGGTGGCGTTGAGCGACCGCGAGTTCATCGCGATGTAGGCGCCGCCGTAGATCTTGCGGGTCACCAGGGTGACGCGGGGGACCGAGGACTCACCGAAGGCGTGCAGCAGCTTGGCGCCGCGGCGCACCACGCCGCCCCATTCCTGATCCACGCCGGGCAGGTAACCGGGGACGTCGACGACGACCACCAGCGGAATGCCGAACGCGTCACACAGCCGCACGAAACGTGCTGACTTCTCGGCGCTTTCGGAGTTCAAGCAGCCACCGAGGCGCAGCGGGTTGTTGGCGATCACACCGACCGACCGGCCGGCGAGCCGGCCGAGACCGACCACGATCGACGGGGCCCACTTGCCCTGGAACTCCTCGAACGGCACGCCCTCGTCGAGCAATGCCTCGATGATCGGATGCACGTCGTAGGCGCGGCGGGCCGACTCGGGCATCAGCGCGGTCAGGTCGGTGTCGCCTGCCTCGGCCTTGCTGCGATCGAAATGGCCCTGCTGGCTGAACAATCCGACCAGACGGCGGCCGCGCTCGTAGGCATCGAGCTCGTCGTCGGCCACGATGTGGCACACACCGGACTTCTTGTGGTGGGCGTCGGGGCCGCCCAGCGACACCATGTCGACGTCCTCGCCGGTGACACTGCGCACCACGTCCGGACCGGTGACGAACACCTTGCTGTCCGGCGCCATGATGATGACGTCGGTCAGGGCGGGCCCGTAGGCCGCACCGCCGGCGGCGAAGCCGACGACCACCGAGATCTGCGGGATGTAACCCGACGCCCGGATCATCGCCTCGAAGACCAGACCGACCGCGTGCAGCGCCTTGACGCCCTCGGCCAGCCGAGCGCCGCCGGAGTGCCAGATCCCCACGATCGGGCTCTGCTCCTCGATCGCGTTGTCGTAGGCATTGACGATGTGGGCACAGCCCTCGATGCCCATGGCGCCGCCCATCACGGTGCCGTCGGTGCAGAACGCCACCGTACGAACGCCGTTGACGGTGCCGGCCGCGGCCAGCACGCCGGAGCGGTCCCGCTCGTGCAGCAGCTCGACGCTGCCGTCATCGAAGAAGGTCTGCAGGCGCAGCAGTGGATCGCGGGGGTCGAGCGATTCAGCGGCAGCTTCGGGGGCCATGATCGTCATAAAGGTCTCCTCTAGTGGAAAGCGCTGGGTCGCCGTAGTTCGGAAGCTCAGTACTTCCCGAAGGCGAGCGCGACGTTGTGCCCACCGAATCCGAATGAATTGTTGATGGCGTACTTGTAGTCGCCTTGTCGCGGCTCACCGGCCACCACGTCCAGATCGATCTCCGGATCGAGGTTGCGCAGGTTGAGCGTCGGGGGAATGACGCCATCGCGCAGCGCCATCACCGTCAGGATGGACTCGACCGCACCGACCGCACCGACCGAGTGGCCGAGCGCGGACTTGGGCGCGTATACCGCGGGCACATGGCCGCCCATCGCATTGTTGATTGCCTTACCCTCGGCCACATCGCCGACGCTGGTGCCGGTGGCATGCGCGTTGATGTGATCGATGTCGTTGGGCTGCAGGCCCGCCAATTGAATGGCGCGGGTCATGGCGTGAGCGGCCTGCTCGCCGTTGGGGTCCGGCGCCACGATGTGGTAGCCGTCCGACGTCACACTCGCACCCATGATCCGACCCAGGATGTTGGCGCCGCGCGCCTTGGCGTGCTCCTCGGTCTCGATGACCATCAAGGCGCCGGCCTCGCCGAAGACGAAACCGTTGCGGTCTCTGTCGAACGGTCGGCAGGCGCCAGGCGGATCGTCGTTGTTGTTGGACAGCACGATCCGCATCTGAGCGAACCCGGCGATCGGCACGGCCTCGATCTTTGTCTCCACACCGCCGCAGATCGCCATGTCGGCCTCACCGAGCACGATCTGGCGCCACGCATTGGCGATGGCCTCGGACCCCGACGCGCAGGCCGAGATCGGGGTGCTGACCCCGGCCTTGGCCTTGCGGTCCAGACCGACGGCTGCGGCTGCCCCGTTGGGCATGTACATCTGCACGACCAGCGGCGACACCGCCCGCAGGCCCTTGTTCCGCATGCCGTCGTAGGCGAACAGGAGTTCCTCGGAAGACCCCATACCGGTGCCGATGGACACCATGAGGCGGCGACCATCGACCTCCGGGGAGCCTGCATTGGCCCAAACCCGGCGGCCGATGACCGTCGACATCTTCTGCAAATATGACAATCGGCGCAGTTCAACCCGCGTCAGCTCATGATCGAAATCCTCGAGGAGATGACCGCCGATGCGAACCGGCAAGTCGTATTCCTCGACAAATGGATCTGTCAGCAACCGGATGCCGCTCTGGCCATCGAGCAGCTTCTTCCAGGTGCTTTCAGCATCAGTTGCCAGCGCCGTTGACATGGCTACGCCGGTGACAACCACATTGGGAAAACCATTCCCCGTGGACAATCCCGCCATATTTACGGAGTTCTTCCTTCCGTGCATTCCCTCGGTTGTTTCACCGTCCGGGGTTACCTACCGGGCCGTGTGCCCGCCTCAGTACTTCCCAAAGGCCAGAGCCACATTGTGGCCACCGAACCCGAATGAGTTGTTGATGGCGTACTTGTAGTCGCCATAACGAGGCTCGCCCGCAACCACATCGAGATCGATCTCGGGATCCGGTGTCTGGTAGTTCAGCGTCGGGGGGATCACCCCGTCCCGCAATGCGAGCACCGTCAACACCGACTCCAGCGCACCGACCGCACCGATCGAGTGGCCCAGCGCCGACTTCGGTGCGTAGACCGCAGCGTTCTGACATCCGGCAACCCGGATGGCATTGGCCTCGGCGGTGTCACCGATCGGGGTGGCCGTGCCGTGGGCATTGACGTGGTCGATGTCCTTGGCCTCGATGCCGGCGGTCTCCAGCGCACGCTTCATCGCGGCACCGGCACGCTGACCGTTGTCGGCCGGAGCCACCATGTGGAACGCGTCCGAGGTGATACCGGCACCCATCACCCGGGCCAGCGGCTTGGCGCCACGAGCCAGGGCGTGCTCTTCGGTCTCGATGATCATCATCGCGCCGGCCTCACCGAACACGAAGCCATCGCGATCCTTGTCGAACGGCCTGGACGCGCCCGCGGGATCGTCGTTGCGGGTCGACATGGCGCGCATCATCGAGAACGCCGCGATCGGCAGTGCCTCGATACCGCCTTCCACGCCGCCGACGACGGCGAAGTCCGCGTCACCCATCACGATCTGACGCCAGCCGTGGGCGATGGCCTCAGATCCCGACGAGCATGCCGACACCGGGGTGATGACCCCGGCGCGAGCACCCAGCTCCAGGCCGGCGACTGCGGCCGCACCGTTGGGCATGATCATCTGAACGGCGAGCGGGCTGACCTTGCGGATCCCGCCCTCGTTCATCGCGTCGTAGGTCTCGACGATCTTCTCGCCACCACCGAGACCGGTGCCGATCACGACCGCGAAACGATCCGGATCGACCTCGGGCGCACCCGCGTTTTTCCATAGCCGGCGAGCCAGCACCAGAGACATGCGCTGCACGTAGGAATTACGGCGCAACTCGATGCGAGTCAGGTGACTGTCGATGTCGTCGACAAGGTGACCACCGATACGCACCGGAAGGTCCCACTTGGTGACGAAGTCGTCGGTCAACTCACGGATGCCGCTTTCTCCGGCCAGGAGGCCCTTCCACGTGCTCTCGATGTCAGCAGCGAGCGCCGTGGTGGCCTCCACGGCGGTCACCACGACGTTCGGGAAGCCTCCGTTAGCAGTGGAAGGTTTGGTCATTCCGAGCCAAACTTCTCGCGCAGGGCGGCAGCGGCCTCGGGGTTCTCTTCTTCGAGCTTCTGGATGTAGGAGACGACGTCACCGACGGTGCGCAGGCCGGCCAGGTCCTCGTCGGGGATCTTCACGCCGTACTTGTCCTCGGTCTGCACGGCGATCTCCACCATCGACAGCGAGTCGATGTCCAGGTCGTCGACGAACGACTTCTCCGGGGTCACCTCAGACGGCTCGATGCCGGTGACCTCTTCGATGATCTCGGCGAGACCGGCGATGATTTCTTCTTGACTGGCGGCCACAATGGCTCCTTCTTGTTGTTGACAGCGCCCTCCGGGTGCGGAGGGCTGTTCGGGACGTTCTGTTGGTTACTGCTTATTCAGTTGTCGCTGGACTTACAGCTCGTCCAAGCCCTCCAGGTCCGCGGGGGCCTTGATCGCCCGCGTAGGTGTGCCCTTCAGTTCGCGCTTGGCGATACCGACCAGGGTGCCCGCCGGTGGGAACTCGACGATCCCGGCGCGCTCGGCGCCCTGGAAGCGGTCCCGGATGGTGGCGGAGCACAGATCCCAGCGCACCGGCTTGGTCAGCTGGGACACCAGCTTCTCCATGGCATCGGCGGCCGAGGTGACGGGCCGGCCGTCCGCGTTCGACAGAAGTGTCGCGGTGGGCTCAGAGGTTGTTACAGATTCGGCGGCGGCGGCGTACCCGTCCAGCGCGGAGGCCATGTATCGGGTGTGGAAGGCGCCTGCGGTGGCCAGCTGACGGACGCGGGCCTTGGCCGGCGGGTCCTCGGCGAGCTTCTCCAGCGCCGCGATCGCGCCGGCGGCCACGATCTGGCCCGCGGCGTTGCGATTGGCGGGGATCAGGTCGAGCGACTCGAGCCGGGCCAACACCTCGGCCTCGTCGCCACCGAGCACCGCGGACATGCCGGTCGGCTCGGCCGCGCAGGCCTTGGCCATCTCGGCGCCACGGGTGGCGGCCAGCTTGACGGCGTCGTCGGCAGAGATGACGCCGGCGATGGCGTAGGCGGCGATCTCGCCGACGGAATGGCCCGCGACGAGTGTCTCGGCGGTCTCGGGGACGCCGCGTTTGGTCAGTTCCTCATAAGCCAGCAGCGTGGCGGCCACCACGAGCGGCTGCGTCACCGCGGTATCGGTGATCTCCTCGGCGGTGGCGGTGGTCCCCAGGCGCGCCAGATCCAGGCCGCTGATCTGCGACCAGGTGGCGAGGCGGTCGGCCGCACCGGGCAGCTCCAGCCATCCGGAGAGCATGCCGGGCGTCTGCGATCCCTGTCCGGGAGCAAGCAATGCGAGCATGGGTTGAGGCACGTCTTTAAGAGAACACTGTGAAGTCGGTTTTGTGGGGTGTAAGAGATTATGAACCTTGTCTTATGTTTTTGTAGGTTCTCCACAAAAGTGCATGTGATGCGACATTGCCTTCACCGCAGCGAAATATGTCACACCCTCCGGGACGCCCCGCCGGCCCAGTTCAGGCCCCCGGTCTGACCGAATGCGCCGGGCGAATCGCCGGGATCACGATGGTTCCGGCGTTTGGCGTGCTCGGCTGGTATGCCTGTTTGCTCAACCTGCCAACGGTCGAAGCCACGCGCAGCACGTAAGCATCCCGCGGCACGGCGGGATCGCGGCCGGTGAAATCGCCGATCCGTTTCAGGCGGTAGCGCACCGTGTTTGGATGAACGAACAATTTGCGTGCACAAGCTTCTATGGCGCCCCCGGAATCGAGGAACGCGTCGAGCGTCTCCGTGAGCGCTGGGCCTGCATCGGCCAAGGGCCGCATGACCTCGGTTTCCAGTGCCGCGACGGCGGTCCCATCGCCCAGCAGGGCCCGTTCGGGCAGTAGCTCGCGCGCCGACACCGGTCGCGGTGCGCCGGGCCAGCCGGCCACGGCGTTCATCCCGGAGATCGCCTCGGTGGCGCTGCGGTGCGCGGCCGTCAGCGTCGGGGAGGTCGGCCCGACCACCACCGGGCCGTCGGCGAACACCGACAGCAGGTCACCCAGGAAGCGGTCGGTTGCTGACAGCGGGCCCGACACGATCGTCACCAGCCACGTCCCGTGCACATCGGACAGAGCCGCCCGGGCATGGCGCTTCACGACGTCGTGGATGTCATCGCGGGCCAGATCCAACCGATCCGGACGAGGTAGGCCCACGATCACCGTGGCCGGCGCGGTGGCGTCCCAGTTCAGCGCTGCGGCCTGCGACGTCAGCTCGGGTCCGGTATCGCCGCGCACCACCGCGTCCACCACGTTGGCCTCCATCCGGAGGTCCCAGGCCCCCCGCGCCTCGGCCTGGTCGGCGTAGGCGCTGGCCGCCGCGAACGCCAGGTCTCGGCTGTAGCGCAGGATGCCCGCGGTGAGCGCATTGAGCTGCTCTTCGGACCGGGCCAGTAGCGGCACCACCTCTTCGAAGAACTCCATGGAGGTCCGCACCATCTCGACCGACTGGCGCAGGGCGATCCGGCGGCGCAGATCCTGCGGCACCACTTCGAAGGCCTGGGCGGTGTAGCTGACGTCGCTTTCGGGGTCCCGCATCCATTCGACGAAGTTGACCACGGCGGTCTGCACCACCAGCTGCACGCTGGCCCGCTGCGACGCGTCCAGATCACTGAAGAAGTCGAGACGCTCGGCCATGGCGTGTACCGCCTCGGTGGCCAGCCGCCCGGAATACTGCTTCAGCCGGCGCAGCGTCGAGTCAGGCACGGTCTCAAGGACCTCGACCGTGGATTTCGGCGGAATGAACCGCTTGTCGGGCATTCCTAAAAGCTACGCCAGTTTTCTGGTGGATTCCTCCAAGCGCCTTTCTCGGGCGGGCGGTCGTTTCCTTATTGAGCGACCACCCGCCCAAGAAACTCGGCTAGGCGCTGCCGGTGTCCACGTAGGACACGGCCGCGGCGAACACGTCGTCGATCTTGTACTGCTTGGCTGCCGCGATGGGCACCGACGGATCGATCTCGCCGTCCCGCGCCAGCCCCTCCAGCGCCGCGACCACCACGGACTCGGCGTCGGTGTTGAAGAAACGCCGTGCCGCCGGCCGGGTGTCGGAGAAGCCGAAGCCGTCGGTACCCAGCGTGATGTAGGTGCCCGGGACCCACGGCCGGATCTGCTCGGGCACTGCCCGCATCCAGTCCGACACCGCCACCACCGGGCCTGCCGCATCGGCCAGGGCGCTGGTGACGTGCGGGGTGCGGGCGGGCTGATCCGGATGGCGCAGCCGGTGCCGCTCGATCTCCACGCCTTCGCGGTTGAGCTCGCCCCAGCTCGTCACCGACCACACGTCGGCCGCGACATCCCACTCTGCCGCCAGCATGTCCGCCGCCCGGAGTGCCTCGGGCATCGATACCCCTGACGTCAGGATCTGGGCGGTGTTCGTGCGCTGTTCGGGAGCCCGGCGGTAGCGGTACATGCCGCGCAACAGCGCCTCGGTGTCCAGGTTGGCCGGCTCTGCGGGCTGTACATAGGGCTCGTTGTAGATGGTGATGTAGAAGAACACGTTCTCGGCGTGCTCGCCGTACATCCGCTGCAGACCGCTCTCGATGATATGGGCGATCTCGTAGGCGAACGCCGGGTCATAGGTCACCGCGGCAGGGTTGGTCGACGCGAGCAGCAGCGAATGGCCGTCGGCGTGCTGCAGACCCTCGCCGGTCAACGTGGTGCGCCCGGCCGTCGCTCCGAGCACGAAGCCCTTGGCCATCTGATCGGCCGCCGCCCACAGGCCGTCGCCGGTGCGCTGGAACCCGAACATCGAATAGAAGATGTAGATCGGGATCATCGGCTCGTTGTGGGTGGAGTACGAGGTGCCCACCGCGGTGAACGACGATGTCGACCCGGCCTCGTTGATGCCCTCGTGCAGGATCTGGCCGATCTCGGATTCCTTGTAGGCCAGCATCAATGCCGAGTCCACGGACGTGTACAGCTGCCCGTTGCGGTTGTAGATCTTCAGGCTCGGGAACCACGAGTCCATGCCGAAGGTACGCGCCTCGTCGGGGATGATCGGCACCAGGCGAGGGCCGATTTTCTTGTCCCGCAACAGTTCCTTGAACGTACGCACCGTCGCCATGGTGGTGGCCACGGACTGGTTGCCCGAGCCCTTCTTCAGCGCCGAGTAGGCGTCAGCCGCCGGTAGCGCCAGCGGCGTGGACTTGTTCCGGCGGGCCGGCACGAACCCGCCCAGGGCGCGGCGCCGATCCAGCAGGTACCGGATCTCGGGGGTTTCCGGTCCCGGGTGGTAGTACGGCGGCAGGTACGGGTCCTGCTCGAGCTGCTCGTCGGTGATCGGCACCCGCGTGACGTCACGGAAATCCTTGAGATCTTGCAGCGCAAGCTTTTTCATCTGATGGGTGGCATTGCGGCCCTCGAAGTGGCTGCCCAGTGTGTAGCCCTTGATGGTCTTGGCCAGGATGATCGTGGGCTGGCCCTTGTGCTCCATCGCGGCACGGTATGCGGCATACACCTTGCGGTAGTCGTGACCGCCGCGCTTGAGGTTCCAGATCTCCTGATCGGTCATCGGCTCGACCAGAGCCTTGGTGCGGGGGTCGCGGCCGAAGAAGTGGTCCCGCACGTAGGCGCCGTCGTTGGCCTTGTAGGTCTGGTAGTCGCCGTCGGGCGTGGTGTTCATCAGGTTGACCAGCGCGCCGTCGCGGTCGGCGTGCAGCAGCGCATCCCACTCGCGGCCCCACACGACCTTGATGACGTTCCAGCCGGCACCGCGGAAGAACGACTCCAGTTCCTGGATGATCTTGCCGTTGCCGCGCACCGGCCCGTCCAGGCGCTGCAGGTTGCAGTTCACCACGAAGGTCAGGTTGTCCAGTGCCTCGTTGGCGGCCACCTGGATCAGGCCGCGGCTCTCCGGCTCGTCCATCTCGCCGTCGCCGAGGAATGCCCACACGTGCTGATCGGAGGTGTCCTTGATGCCGCGGTCATGCAGGTAGTGGTTGAACCGGGCCTGGTAGATCGCGTTCATCGGGCCCAGCCCCATCGACACCGTCGGGAATTCCCAGAAATCGGGCATCAGGCGCGGGTGCGGATAGGACGGCAGGCCGCCGCCGGGATGGCTGTGTTCCTGGCGGAAACCATCCAGTTGGTCGGTCGTCAGCCGGCCTTCCAGGAAGGCGCGCGCGTAGATGCCGGGGGAGGCGTGCCCCTGGATGAAGACCTGGTCGCCGCCACCCGGATGGGATTTGCCGCGGAAGAAGTGGTTGAACCCGACCTCGTACAGCGACGCCGACGACGCGTACGTCGAAATATGCCCGCCCACACCCACTCCCGGGCGCTGGGCGCGGTGCACCATGATGGCCGCGTTCCACCGGATCCAGGCGCGGTAGCGTCGTTCGACGTCCTCGTCGCCGGGGAACCAGGGCTCCAGTTCGGTGGGGATCGTGTTGACGTAATCGGTCGACGTCAGGGCCGGGATGGCGACCCGCTTCTCGCGTGAGCGTTCCAGCAGTCGCAACATCAGGTACCGGGCACGGGCCGGACCCGATCGCTCCAGCAACTCGTCGAACGACTCCAACCATTCCGCGGTCTCGTCGGTGTCGATGTCGGGAAGGTAGGAGGCAACCCCCTCCCGGATGACCCGTACCCGGTCGGGTTCGGCTGCGGTAGAGGAGTTTTGGGCCAGGTCCTGGCGCACGAACTCGGTGGTCAACTTCCGCTCCTTGTTAGGCGGTAACAACTGACAGTGCTTGTGGCACCTTCTATCGTCCCCCCATCTTGCCGCCTCCGTGCCGCTGGGGGTGGCGGTGCGCAAGTTACCCATCGGTTGCTTTGTGAACCGGTAACGTCTGCAGATCGTGCCGGTTGATGGGCGGTTTGGGGCAAAGGCGAGGATCGCCGCACGCGCACTGGGTGGCGCCGCGGTGATCGCGATGGTCGTGGTGGGTTGCACGTCCGTTACCGGCGGTACCGCGGAGGTCGATTCGGCCGCGGCCCCCGATTACCGCGCGTCGGTGAAGGCGTCCGTCGAAGAGTCCTCGGCGAGTTCGGTGACCCGCGAATCCGAACGCCAGGCCTCACTGACCACGCGTGCCGTACACACCGTGTGCGAGGACCTCAGCACCTCTGCCGTGGACGCGGTCAATGCCGTCAACGGCTACGTCGAGGCCGTCAACAACGGTGGCGACACCGCGGCCAAGGCCGGCCCGGCGATCGACGGGCTCAACCGGAGCGCAGATCTGGTCAGTTCCGGCCTGTCCGACGCGCTGTCCCCGGATCTGCATGCCGCCCTGACCGAGTGGATCGACTCGGCGAGAGTCCTCGTCAGCGCCATTTCCGGCCATGTCGGCCCGGACGAGTTCAACTCGGCATCACAGCGCTCGAACACCGCCCGGGAGAACGCACTGACCAGATGCGACAAGGCTTACTGACAGGTGGACGGCACAAACTCGCCCGCCGGACACCCGCACTGATGCCTCGCCGTGCGACGATAGGTCGCAACACGCATCGCGCACGCGCATGAATGAGTGATGGTCAAGTCTTGAGAGAGGCTCGAAGAAAAGTTAAGGAGGACCGAAGGTGGTCGCGGCGGGGACGGACTCAGGCCCGAACTACGCCCAAATACTGGGCATCCATAAGGATCAGATTGTCCAGGAACTGGGTTGGGACGAGGATAGCGACGACGACATCCGGGCCGACGTCGAAGAAGCGTGCGGATCTGAGCTGGTCGATGAGGATTCGGACGAAGTAGTCGATGTCGTATTGCTCTGGTGGAGGGACGACGACGGGGATCTTGTCGACCGGCTGATGGATGCCATCACCCCACTCGCCGAGGACGGCGTGATCTGGGTGGTGACTCCCAAGACCGGTAAACCCGGGCATGTGCAGCCCGCCGAGATCGCCGAATCGGCGCCGACGGCCGGGCTGATGCAGACTTCGTCGGCGAAATTGGGGGACTGGACGGCGAGCCGGTTGGTGCAGCCGAAATCGAAGGCCGCGGGCAAGCGCACCTGATGCTCGCTGTCGGGACCCCGGCACCCGATTTCACGCTTCGGGACCAGAACGGCAGGCCGGTCACCCTCAGCGCATATCGGGGTGCCAAGGACGTGCTGGTGGTGTTCTTTCCATTGGCGTTCACCGGCGTATGCGAAGGCGAACTCGGAGAGATCCGCGACAAGCTGCCGCTGTACGAGAACGACCGCACCGCGACCCTGGCCATCTCGGTCGGCCCGCCTCCGACGCACAAGATCTGGTCCATCGAAAGTGGATTCACGTTCCCGCTGCTGTCGGATTTCTGGCCGCACGGCGCCGTCACCCAGGCCTACGGCGTGTTCAACGCCGACGCCGGATACCCCAACCGCGGCACGTTCGTGGTCGACAAGGCTGGGCAGATCCGCTTCGCCGAGATGATGGACCCAGGCCAGGCGCGCGATCAGGCGGTGTGGCGGGAGGCATTGGCGGCAATGCAGGCTTGAGCAGGCTTGAATTTCCGGTGACGCCCTTGCGGCGTGTACCGTGCCTGCGACGGGGCGCGTAGCTCAGTGGTAGAGCTCTGGTTTTACACACCAGCGGTCGGCGGTTCGATACCGTCCGCGCCCACCATCAAATCCCCTAATAGAGGCCGGTTTTCCGGCGTGGCGCTTGGCCCCGATTAACCCCCAGTGGGCCAACGGATCAGGCTTCGCCGCTGCCGGTGGCGCGTGACCGGCCCAGCAGCGCATCACCCGCTGAGGCCAGCGGATCGTCGTAGACGTGGCCGTACACCCGCAGCGTGATGGCCGGATCGTGGCCCAGCCACTTGGCCGTTGCCGAAGGTGTGGTGCGGCCGTCGAGTAGCATCGTGGCGGCCGTGTGCCGAACGTCGTGCAGCCGGATCACCGGCAACCTCCGCAGCCACGCAGTAACGCTGCGGCCGGTCCCGGCCAGCGCCGACGGCTGCGAGGTGGTCACGTTGCCGGTGCTTGGCGTCTAGAACGGCCACCAGGACGGAGTGCCATCGGCACACCTTGAGGTTGCTACCGGCTCGTACATCTGATTGACGGCAACCGGCATGATGACCGCAGCAGCAACTATTGCCAGGGTGGCGGCGGCGTACACAGACCATGTTCGCTGCACGAGCATCACCGTCAGCGAATAGAGCACCGCCGTCGCAATCAGCGTTCCGACGATGATGATCGGTGCAGCAACGACTACCCCTAGACCCTCGCCGGGGGTTGTCTCAATCTCGCAGGCGACGAGTATTTCCGCTCTCAGCTTGATCGCGACGAAGAAGACAACCACTGCCAGCAGAGGGCACATGACGCACCCCAGAAGCACGACTGCCCATTTCGGCATTATTTGTACCCGTATTTCAGCGACACGTTCTTCCCCTCTTGTTTCGCCGAGTCCAACTGATTAACAGCCTCCAGGAACGCGGAGTGAAACTCCGCGCGTGTCATGTCGGGTCCGTACTTATCGAACATCGCGATGCCCGCCGATACGGTGATGAGGTCACCGTCATCATTGACGCCCGTGTCGGCGGTCCCCAAGGTCGGTGCCAGTTCAATGATCTCGTCGGGTAGCCCGGCAGCTCGGGCGGCGTAGCCATAGTGGATGTTGGAATAGATGTCGTAGTACACCTGGCGATTTGTCCCAGGTTCCTGGAAGTACAGGCCATCGCCTTCGTGAATGCCGACCTTGCGCCGAATCACCGGCTTGTGGTCCCAGATGCCGTTCGCCTTGAACGCTTCCTTGAGTTGCGTTGCGGCCTGGTACTTCCCCCAGATACCGGACTGCCACTTTTCGCGGGAGTCCTCGGTGAAGCGGGACTTGGCGTTGTGCATCATCTCGTCGTAGATGAAATTCTCGATGTCGGTGAAGTTCCGTTCCGACGGTGTCGGGTGGATAACCGGTGGCGGCGGGTCCAGCTTGATCTCGTTGCTGGCCAGATGCACCGAGCCATCGCGCCCGTCGCCCTCGCCGTCGAACCGGATTCCGTCGAGTTCGGCGGCCTTGTCCTGAAGCCGTTGACCCACCAGACTGTCGGTCTGGACGAGCTGCCCGGCACGCCAGCGGATGTCCTCGGCGTGCTCGGTGGCAGCGCGGTTGCGGTCTCGGATAGTGGTGATGTCGTATCGGCGGGTGTCGGTGACCCTCAAGTTCTCCGAAACCTTGAAGCTGTCTGCCTCAGCCTCGCTGATGGCCGTCAGCACATCGCGCTTGGCAGCCTGGATGTCGTGGTCGCCGTCCTCGGCAAGGTTGGCACCGTCGCGCAGCACGTCCCCCTGTCGGCGCACCACGGCCTGGTCGTTGGTCACCCGGTCCAGTGCGGCGTCTTTGGCGTCACCATCCCAGGTCGTCCCGCCGGGTGACGCGACGTTCTGACGATGCTGGTCGAACGCGTCGTCGGATTCGGCAGCTGCCTGCCGCCACGTCAACGCAGCAGTGGTGAGGTCGGAAGTGTCCCAGTTTTCGATCTTTGAGCGGGTCGGCAAGCCATCAGAACCGCTGGCGGCTGGGCTCACAGCCTCACCGTCGTGATGGCGTCTGCGCTGTTGCCGTCTATGCTGTCGTACCGCGCGCTACTCACCGAAAGGTCGGCAGCCTGGCCAGACATGCGCTTTGACTGGCGGCGGCGCGCAGAGGCCAACGCCGCATGCAGCGCGGCAACCCCGGCGCTGCTGGGCTGTGATCGCGACGCGCATGCGGCCACGCCGGTCAATGCGGTGGCTACATCATCGCTACCGACGGCAGCCACACGGAGGCCGTCCGCATCGACGTTCAGATCGTTTGCCATGCCATCCCCCCAACAGGTCAACCTACGGCAGAAGGTTACCCAGCCCGTTGGGGGGGAATGGGTCAGGGTCAAGCCGACTCGAACAGCTGGTCGAGGCGACCCCAGCTGGGCCAAGAATGGGTCAGTACGCGCAGTAACTGGTCGATACGAGACGGCATGGAACATATGAAAAGTGTTGTGCCATAGTGAATTTCACCAACTAGGTGATGCGGAAAAACGCCAGGTAAGCAGATCGACATAGATCTACACACCAGTGGTCGGCGGTTCGATACCGTCCACGCTCACCATCAAAACTCCAGTTCAGGGCATGTTTGGCGGTCATGGCAAATTTGAGAAAGGCACACCGATTCGCGGCCATGTTGCCAAGAGGTTGTCAGCGGACGGCGGCAGCGCTGCTACTGGCCTGGCGGCGCAACCTCGTTGGTGTCATTGGCGTCCGTCTGAGGGAAGATGAATCCGCTGAAATCCGGGGGTTCGTTTCGGCTGAATTTCGTACCGGAAACCGCCAGTTTGCCTGTGTCGAGATCGACCGCGCTCCAACGGAGTCCCACTGAAACGGGGATGGACGGCGGCGTCAGCCACACGCAGTCCGGCAAGATCAGCGGCGAACTATCTGGTGGCGTCATCAAGGGCGGCGGCGACAAGGGCAGCAGCGTCACCCGAGATCGCAAGATGACCGAACGCACGTCGGTGTCACCAAAAAGAGCGAGCAGGAAGAAGCTGCAGGAGAATCCAGACCAGGTCATCATCATTGACGATTTTCATTATGTCCCGCCTGACGTGCAGGTCGAGGTCGTCCGTGGTCTGAAGGACCTTGTGTTTGACGGTGTGGGGTTCATCGTGGCTGCTGTGCCGCATCGTGCATACGACGTAGTCAAGGTCGAGAAGGAAATGACGGGGCGAGTTGCCCAGTTGGAGGTCGGTTTCTGGAGTGATGACGACCTCAAAAAGATTGCGACGTCAGGATTCTCCGCACTGAACGTGGTCGTAAACGATGCCCTCGTCACTCGGCTTGTGCAGGAGTCGTTTCAGAGCCCGCACCTGATGCAGGAATTCTGCAAGCAGTTGTGCGCGGACAACGAGATCAGCGAGACCTGCGAAGCGCCGACCGGCATCGGTGACCCTGATTGGGACGCGTTCTTTGCACGTCTTGCTCCGAGCGCATCCAAGGCTGCGTTCGATCTTCTCGCGCGGGGTCCCCGTCAACGCACAGATCGGAAGGTTCGGCATCTACGAGACGGACAGGAGACCGACATCTACGGCGCCGTCCTACGAGCCATCGCGCACACAGGCCCGCTCACCGAACTCACGTATGAGCAGCTTCGTGCGGCTCTCCGCGCGGTTCTCGCAGCAGCTGACGAACCACCCCAAAAGCATGAAGTCACGCGAGTCTTGGACGAGATGACCCGCATTGCCCGCGAGCAAATCGACGGCGAGCCCGTGGTCGACTACGACGGTGACCTTGCGACCCTCTACATCTCCGACCCATATTTCGCGTACTGGCTACGGTGGGGCACTCGCAGGAGAGGCGGCGACGAGGCCTGAGCGTGCTGGGGGTGGGCATGCGTGTGGCCGTGGATGGCCCGACCGGCGGCGAGGTGTCGGTGCGCGGTCGTAGAGTCCGGCCATGGCACCAAGTCCAACACCGCAAGCTGTGATCGAGGGATTCCTGTTGCGGTCGCGTCGGGTGATCGCCCACTCGCTGATCCGCAAACAGACCGCGCTGATGTCGAAGCTGCATTCCGGTGCGGTCATCCTGCTGGTCACGGTGAACACCAAGACGAGTGAGAAGCCCACCGGATCAAGGGCGAGTCCCTCTTGAGGAGGCGCTCGAGTCGCTGGCGAGCCGAGTCCGCCCGCTGATTTTGAGCTCGGAGCCCATCTACTACGACAAGGCGCTCAGCGCGTTGGAGGACCTGGTTGGGGCCGAGGTATTGAACGACGAGATTGACCTGGCGTGGTGGCGTGCTACTAGCGGCATGCGGTCGATGCAAATCTGGAAGCGCAGGCATTCTGGGTCTCGACGCCCGACGGCTCAACCACCGACCGGAAACTGATGTACGTGTGGCTGTACGGCGATGTGATTCACGCGAAATCGTCCAGATCGCCGGTTATTCGCGGCCTGAGTATCGACCGCCGTCACCGTGCCGCCGCTCCCGGCATCGCGCATCCGCCACCGCGTGATCTATACCCGGATCATGCTCATGGGTTGATCGATAAAGGTCTGCTGACTGTCGATCCCGACGTGCTCAGCACAGATGCGGTTGTCATGAATACCACCGTGGACGAGCCCATCGAAGTGTTCGTAGGCCCAATCGGTGAGCCGGTCCCGGACAGCCTCACCACCGTCGGACCGGCTGCGCCGGACCCAGCCATATGGAAGTCGCCACACCACGAAATCACCGAAGGCGGCTATACAGAGGGCGTCACGCCGTCGGCAGCCTGCGGTGCTCGAACAGGCGTTCGCGGTGTTGCCGCTCCACTGACTCAAACTTGCCAAGATACGGCCGGACGCGGTGGACATAGCGTCGCGCGGTGCACGTTGACAGGTAGTTGACGTGCACGTTATGGACGCTATCCGAACAAGGGTTTACGTCCTTCGGTCCCTTTACACACCAGCGGTCGGCGGTTCGATACCGTCCGCGCCCACCATCAAATCCCTGGTCCTACGACCACACCGCCTTCGCGCGCTGCAGCGCGAGCCGTTGGCCGCGCATCGCGGTATCGCCACGGCACGAGGGGCTTTCCCGGGAGAACTTCATGTTCACGAATCCCGTGAGATCGGGCCGGATGACGTATTTGAACGGAACCGGGCCCGTCTTGTACTCGGGACTGCCCGGCCGGCACCGCATGCCGGGGTTGACGCGCTCACCAACCCACGCGCCCTGGTGGCGATCGGCGGCCGAGTCCCAGTCCAGATCCAGCTGCCACGCGCCCTCCGGCGCGGGCGAGAGCACCCGCAGACACTGCGGGCCGCACCCCGACAAAGTCCAGTTGTAGGGCTCCGGCGCGCGGTCGGCAGAGGTCTCGGTGACCGTGTAGAGGCCTGGCCGAGGCAGCGGGGGAACCGGTGACTCCGGGGCGGCCACCGGCGGACCGGATGACGGGAGGCCGCCGATCGCGAAACCGATTGCCAGAGAAGCGGCAACCGGGGCAATGAGCTCTTTCAAGGGTTCCTCCGCGTCGGATCATATCCACCGACGCGGCGACACCCGGCCTTACCGCCAGAGTTCAGGCCCCGGCGAAGAACTCCAGTGCGATGCCGTCGGGATCGCGGAAACTGAGCCCGGACCCGTACGGCGCGTCGATGATCCCGCCGTGGGCGATGCCCAGCCCGTCGAGCCGGTCTACCCAGGTCTGCAGTTCCGAACGCGACGCGCAACCGAAACCGACGTGGTCCAGGCCCACCCGGAACTCGCTGAAGCCTTCATCGGGAGCCGGAGTCTGATGCTGATGGATGCCGAACAGCGTGCCGCCGTCCAGCAGCCAGACCAGGTGATGGAAGCCGGCGTCGGTGTCCTCGTCGAGCACCGGATCGGCGCCGAACAACGTGCGGTACCACGGCCCGCTGACCGCCAGGTCTCGTACGGTGACCGCCACATGAGCGAGTGCGGGGAACGTCATCTTTGCCTCCTGGTTGAGTCGAGATCAGACCACCCGCGTGCCGAGTCGTCGGCTGTCCCGTTGCTGCCTTCGTGGCGGACCCAGCCTCATGACGTCGAGTAGACCACCTTGTGAGACGCTGCCGGGGTGTTTGCGCGTAGATGCCACCGGCGGGCCGCCGGCATCGCCGTCGGGTTCCTGGCCGACCTGCTGCTGGGCGATCCGCGCCGCGGGCATCCGGTGGCCGGGTTCGGCACTGGCGCAGCACGGTTGGAAAAGCTGACCTATGCCGACAAACGCGGGGCAGGTGCGGTCCACACCGGGCTGCTGCTCGGTGGTCTGGCCGGGCTGGGCTGGGCTGCGGGACGCGGCGACCGGGTCTGGGTGACTGCGGTGGCCACCTACGTCGCGCTCGGGGGAACCTCGCTCAACCGGGTCGGCCACCGGATGGCGACGCTGCTCACCGACGGCGACGTGGCGGGGGCCCGACAACTGCTGCCCTCGTTGTGCGGGCGGGATCCGGCCGCGCTGGACGTCTCGGGCCTGACCCGGGCCACGGTGGAATCGCTGGCCGAGAACACCTCTGACGCACAGGTGGCGCCGCTGTTGTGGGCGGCGATCGGCGGAGTGCCCGGGGTGCTCGTGTACCGGGGTGCCAACACGCTGGACGCGATGATCGGGCACCGCTCCCCGCGGTACAACTACTTCGGTTGGGCGGCAGCCCGATTCGACGATGTGCTGAACTATCTGCCGGCCCGCCTGACCGGGGTGCTGGCAGTGCTGTGTGCACCGGCGGTGGGTGGGTCACCACGGGCGGCGCTGAGCGCCTGGCGACGAGACGCATCCCGCCATCCCAGCCCCAACGCTGGCGTGGCCGAGGCGTCCTTCGCGGGCGCGCTCGGGGTGCGCCTGGGGGGTCCGACGCAGTACGCGCATCAACTGGAGATCCGGCCCACCCTGGGCGACGGCCGCATCCCCGAGGTGATGGATGTGGCCCGGGCCGTGCGACTCTCGCGCGCGGTGCAGGCCTCGGCAGCCATGGTGGCGGTGCTGCTGGCGGTCAGCGGCGCTTGCCGTAGCGGTCGGCGATCTTCTCCTCGCCGGTGAGCTCCCGGGCCGGCTCGTCGGACGCTTTCTGGGCGGCGGCCCGCTCGCGCCGGCGCTGCTGCAATTCCGCATAGATGAAGTAGCCCATTCCGAGTGGGGCGACGATGCCGAACGCGATCCACTGGATTCCGTAGGACAGGAACGGCCCGGCGTCGAGGTGCGGAAGCGGAATCTCCCCGAGACCGCCGGGCTGATCGCCCACCAGTTGCAGATAGGACCCGGTCAGTGCAACGCCGGTCAGCGAGGCGATCTGGTCGGTGTTGATCGAGTACACCTGCTGTGCGCCGTCGTCGCCGCGGAACGGTTCCTTGCCCACGACGAGGGCTTCCGCATCACGCACCCGGGCGGTGATCGTCACCCGGCCGGCCGGAGCGGACGCGAACTGCGGCACCTTGTTTCCGTCGATCGGCTTGATGAAGCCGCGATCGACAAGCACCACCGGCCCACCGTCCACGGCGAACGGCGTGAGGACCTCGAAGGCCGGCTCACCGTCGACCACCCGCAGCCGGGCCAGCACCTCTGACTTCGGCAGGTAGTGCCCGGTCGCCGTGACCCGTTGCCACTGGGCATCGGCTGCAGCCGAATCCTGCTGTGGCAGAACGCTGGTCACCGGAACCGGATCGGCCTGCAGCGAATGTGAGATCTGGTCGTTCTCCCGCGAGGTCTTGGTGTTCTTGCCCAGCTGCCACGGTGCCAGCACGGTGAAACACAGGTAGGCGAAGGCCGCCACCACGATGAACAACGCCACCCACTGGGGTCGCAGCAGGAAGGTCAGGCGCCGCATCAGGCCACGATTCCCCGGCCGGCCAGCTCCGCGTCGACCCAGGCGTGCAGACCGGGCAGGGACGCCTCGATCACGGTGAACACATCCTCGAAATCGGTCTTGTCGCCGTAGTACGGATCCTCCACGTCGAGGGCGTGTGCGCCCGACCGCGGGTCGAACGAGCGCAGCATCCGCAGCCGGTCGCCCGCCACGCCCAGATCGGTCAGGATGCGCACGTGGTTGCGGCCCAGCGCGACCACCATGTCGGCACCCAGATGGTCATCGCAGACCTGGGCGGCGACGTGGTCGCTGCGATAACCGCGCTCGCGCAACACCAGGCAGGCGCGGCTGTCGGCGCCGTCACCGGCGTGCCAGCCGCCGGTACCGCCGCTGCTCACCCGGACCACCTCGGCCAGGCCACGATCGCGGATCTGGTCGGCGAACATCTTCTCGGCCATCGGGGACCGGCAGATGTTGCCCGAGCATACGAACGTCACATGCAGAAGCGGTGCACTCCAGGACTCAGACACCGAGCACCTCCCGCAGCCCGGCGACGGTGTCGACGTGGGCGTGGGCGGCCACCGCGGTGGGGCCGGTGAAATCCGTGGCGCCGTAGCCCCAGCCGACCACCACGGTGTTGATGCCGTGCGCGGCCGCGCCCTCGACATCGTGCATGCGATCACCGACCATCAGGACGCGTTGCGGCAGGGGTTGCAGTTGGGTGAGCGCATAGGCGACGACGTCGGCCTTGGCCGCCCGGACTCCGTCGGGGCTGGCTCCGGCGATCACCTCGAAGTACCCGTCCAGGCCGAAGTGTTCGAGGATGCGCCGCGCGGTGGGCTCGGCCTTCGAGGTGGCCACCGCCAGCTGCACCCCTGCAGCCTGCAGGTCTGCCAGCAGTGTCTCGATGCCGTCGAACAGGCTGTTCATCGCCCAGCCGCGGCTGGTGTAATCGGCGCGGTAGGCCGCGATCGCGGCGTCGGGATCGAAGCCCGACTCGCCCAGACTCAACGCCTGCAACGTCTCGTGCATCGGCGGGCCGACGATGCGTCCGGCCAGGTCACCGTCTGGGATATCGGCACCGACGTGGGCCAGTGCGTGGCGGAAACTCGACACGATCCCGGCCGCCGAATCGGTCAGGGTGCCGTCGAGGTCGAAGAGCACCAGCTGCGGTCGGGTGAGTTCCAGCGTGTCAGTCACGTGCCCATTCTCCCGTATGTCGCTGCGAGTCCTCCGGATGCCCAGTTGAGAGCCCCTGACCACTAGTGTCGTGCTGTGCTGTGTCCACCCCAAGGCGAGACCCGCGCGGGGGCCCGCTATCACGGCGACCAGGCCGCATTGCCGGGCATGCTGGACTTCGCGGTCAACGTCCGCCCCGGTGGTCCGCCGGCCTGGCTGACCGACCGCTTGGCCTCCCGGCTGCCCGACCTGGGCGGCTACCCGAGCCAGGCCGATCAGCGCCGTGCCACCGAAGCCGTCGCGACCCGGCATGGCCGCGCTCCCGACGAGGTGGCGCTGCTGGCCGGGGGAGCCGAGGGATTCGCCCTGCTGGCCGGCTTGCGGCCGCAGCTGGCCGCCCTGGTGGCCCCGTCGTTCACCGAACCGGAAGCGGTGCTGGCCGCGGCCGGTGTGCCGATTCAGCATGTGGTGCTGCCGTTCCCGTTCACCCTCGGTGCGACGGTTCCGGACGAGGCAGACCTGGTGGTGATCGGGAACCCGACCAATCCGACCGGGGTGCTGCACCGCCGCGAGGACATCCTCGCGCTGCGACGGCCGGGCCGGCTGGTGGTGGTGGACGAGGCATTCGCCGACGGCATTCCCGGTGAGGCGCAGACGCTGGCCGGCGAATCGCTGCCCGACGTGCTGGTGCTGCGCAGCCTGACCAAGACCTGGTCACTGGCCGGGCTTCGGGTGGGCTACGCCCTCGGTGCGCCCGACGTGCTGGCCCGGCTCACCGCGCCGCGGCCGCACTGGCCGCTGGGCACCCTGCAACTGGAGGCCATCGCCGCGGCCGGCAGTCCCGAAGCGGTGGCCGAGGCCGATGCCGGTGCGCGGCGGCTCGCTGGGCTGAGGGCCTCGATGGTCGGCGGGCTCCGTGCGCTCGGGCTGGGCGTGGTGGCCGGCGAGGCGCCATTTGTACTGTTCACAGTGCCTGACGCGGAGTTGATGCGGAAACATCTGGAAAGCAAAGGCATCGCGGTACGGCGTTGCGATACTTTCGTGGGCCTGCCGGAGAACTACCTGCGTGCCGCCGTGCGGCCGGAGTGGACGGTACTCATCGACGCCATGAGGGAGGTGCTGCAATGAGCGCGCGACCGGCCGGGGCGCCGTTGGCCGGAATCAGACTTGCCGACGTGATCGCCGCCCTGGATGCGGCGTACCCACCGCACCTGGCCCACGATTGGGACTCGGTCGGGTTGGTGTGCGGCGACCCCGACGAAGCCGTCGAATCCGTGACCATCGCGGTCGACGCGACCGCCGCCGTGATCGACGACGTGCCCGACCGCGGGCTGCTGCTGGCCCACCATCCGCTGCTGCTGCGGGGTGTGGACACCGTGGCCGCCGACACCGCCAAGGGCGGCCTGGTCCACCGGCTGATCCGCACCGGCCGGGCCCTGTTCACCGCCCACACCAACGCCGATGCCGCGTCGCCCGGTGTGTCCGACGCACTGGCCGAGGCGTTGGGCCTGACCGTCGAGGCAGTTTTGTCGCCGGCAGCGCCGGGCCCCGACCTGGACAAATGGGTGGTATTCGTGCCTGCATCTGACGTGGCGGGTCTGCGCGAGGCGCTGTTCGACGCCGGGGCCGGGCGCATCGGCGACTACTCGCACTGCAGTTGGAGCGTGCCGGGAACCGGGCAGTTCCTCCCGCACGACGGAGCCGCCCCGGCCATCGGCGAGGTGGGCACCGTCGAGCAGGTGGGTGAGGACCGGGTAGAGGTGATCGCGCCCTCGCGGCTGCGTGCCACCATCCTGTCCGCGCTGCGCGCTGCGCACCCCTACGAGGAGCCGGCCTTCGACATCTTCGCCCTGGCGCCGATCCCCGGCGATGTGGGCATCGGCCGGATCGGTGCACTGGGCCGGCCGGAGCCGTTGTCGGCCTTCGCATCCCGGGTACGGGCCGCGCTGCCGGCCACCTCGTGGGGGGTGCGGACCTCGGGGGATCCGGACGCCATGGTGTCGCGGGTGGCGGTCTGCGGGGGTGCCGGTGACTCACTGCTGGGCACCGTGGCCCGTGCCGACGTACAGGCTTACGTCACATCGGATCTGCGGCACCATCCCGCTGATGAGCACCGGCGCGCCTCACCGGTCGCGCTCGTCGACGTGGCGCACTGGGCCAGCGAGTTCCCCTGGTGCGCTCAGGCCGCCGGGGTACTGCGCGAGCAGTTCGGTGACGCGCTTGCGGTGCGGGTGTCCTCGGTGCGCACCGACCCGTGGAACGTCGAGTGCTGACCACAGTAAACGTACGAACACAGAAGAATCCCATAGCAACATGAAAGTCAGGGCATGAAAGCCGAAGTAAAACAACAACGTTCGCTTCTCGCGCTGACCGAGGTCGATGCCGAACTCGGACGCCTCGCACACCGTGCCAAGAACCTGGCCGAACAGAAGAAGATGGACGAGGCACAGGCCGAGCACGCTGCCGCCGGCGACGGGGTGGGCGTTCTGGGCATCGCGCTGGAAGACCTGGACGCCCAGGTGACCAAGCTCGAAAGCGAGATCGACTCGGTCCGTCAGCGTGAGGATCGCGACCGCAAACTGATTGACGGCGGCACAGTGGGCGCCAAGCAGGTCGCCGAAATCCAGCATGAGCTGGAAACCTTGCAACGCAGGCAATCCAGCCTGGAAGACTCGCTGCTGGAACTCATGGAACGCCGCGAGGAACTGTCCGGCCGGCAAGCCGAGGCGTTACAGCGCATCGATGACCTGCAGGCCGCGCTGTCGTCGGCACAGCAGGCCCGCGATGCGGCACTGGTGGAGATCGACCAGTCCAAGCATCAGGCGGTGACTCGCCGCGCAGGCCTGGTTGGTCTCATCGATCCTGAACTCGTCGAACTTTACGAAAAGCAGCGAGCCCGTGGCGGTGCGGGCGCCGGGTTGCTGCAGGGCCGGCGCTGCGGTGCCTGCCGGATCGAGATCGACCGCGGCGAGAGTGCCCGGATCGCCGCGGCTGCCGAAGATGACGTACTGCGCTGTCCCGAGTGCGGGGCGATCCTCTTGAGGTTCAAGCAGTGAAAGTTCTCGTCGAGGCCGACGGCGGGTCCCGGGGAAATCCCGGACCGGCGGGCTACGGCGCGGTGGTGTTCGACGCCGAACACACCGCAATCCTGGCCGAACGCAAGGAGGCGATCGGCCGGGCCACCAACAACGTCGCCGAATACCGCGGTCTGATCGCCGGTTTGGAGGCTGCCGCCGAGCTCGGCGCCGCCCAGGTGGCGGTCTCGATGGATTCCAAGCTCGTGGTCGAGCAGATGTCAGGGCGCTGGCGGGTGAAGCATCCAGATTTGATCGAACTGCAGCGCCGGGCGGCTGAGCTGGCCGCCGGCTTCGATCAGGTCAGCTACACGTGGATTCCGCGGGAGCGCAACAGCCATGCCGACGCGCTGGCCAACGAAGCCATGGACGCGGCGGCCGACCTCGGCACCGAGAAACCCGCCGAAGCCGAGAAGCTCGCGTTGTCGGCACCCGGCTGGACCGGTGCCACCGGAGCTCCGACCCGGCTGCTGCTGCTACGCCACGGCCAGACCGAATTGTCCATCGCTCGGCGTTATTCGGGGCGCGGCAATCCGGTGCTGACCGAGGAGGGGCGCAGGCAGGCCGACGCCGCCGCACGTTATCTGGGCGCACGCGGGGGCGTCGCGGCCGTGGTCAGCTCGCCACTGGAGCGGGCATATGAGACGGCCGCGGCGGCGGCCAAGGCGCTCGGTGTCGACGTCCGTGTCGACGATGACCTAATCGAGACGGATTTCGGTGAGTGGGAAGGGCTGACGTTCGCCGAAGCCGCGCAACGGGATCCGGAACTGCACCGGCGCTGGCTGCGGGACACCAGCGTCGAGCCGCCTGGTGGCGAGAGTTTCGACACGGTGGCGCGCCGGGTCCGTCGGGCCCGCGACCGGATCATCGCCGAGCACGGTGCGGCAACGGTTCTGGTCGTCTCGCACGTGACCCCGATCAAGACGATCCTCCGATTGGCACTCGATGCCGGCGAGGGCATCCTGTACCGGCTGCACCTGGACCTGGCATCGCTGTCGATCGCCGAGTTCTACGGCGACGGAGGCTCATCGGTGCGGCTGGTGAACCAAACCGCCTACCTGTAGGTCAGGCGTGCAGGTGTAACTGCTCGCCGTGCGGGCCGAGGATGGTGATCGCCTCGACCGGGCCGTCGACCACCCCGAACCAGTGCGGCGTCCACGTCGAGAATTCCACGGCCTCACCGGGATTGACGACGAAGTCCTGTTCGCCGAGGATCAGGCGCAACTGTCCGGACAGCACATACATCCAGTCGCGTCCTTCATGCACGGGGAATTCGGCGGGAGGCTTCCGGCGCTTGGCGCTGATGCGGATCTTGAAGGCGTGCAGCCCCGCCGCCGGGCCCTGGCGGGTCAACGGCCAGTACGTGATGTCGTGGTGGGTGTGTGAGCTGCCGGTGACCCGGGGATCCTCGGCCTGCGGTGCGCGCAGCAACTCGTCGGTGGTCACCGACAGGGCGGTTGCCAGCCGTGGCAGGTGGTCCAAGGCAAGTCGGCGCTTGCCGGATTCCAGCCGGCTCAGCGTGGAGACGTCGATCTGTGCGCGCCGCGCCACGTCTTCCAGGGTGAGTCCGCGTTCGGCCCGCAGCTCGCGAAGCCGGCCGCGGACCACGGCGTCGATGTCGGCCGGCTCGGCCGCGTTTGCCTGCATGGCAAAATAGCTTGGCATTTTGCCATGTGATTCGGCAAGCTCGAGGCATGGACAATGTTTGGGATTGCGTCATCGTCGGCGGGGGAGCGGCCGGCCTGAGTGCGGCGCTGGTGCTGGGCCGGGCCCGACGCCGCGTACTGCTGGTCGACGCGGGGAATCAGAGCAACCTGGCCGCACATGGAATCGGTGGCCTGCTGGGCAGCGACGGCCGTCCGCCCGCCGACCTCTATGCGGCGGGCCGCACCGAGCTGGCCACCTATCCGACGGTCGAGGTGCGTACCGGCGAAGTCGTGCGTGGGGAGCCGGGATTCATGCTCGAGCTGGCCGACGGGGCCCGCGAGCGGGCCAGGACGGTGCTGCTGGCCACCGGCATGGAGTACCGGGGTCCAAGTATTGCCGGGGTCGAAGGGCTTTGGGGCGCTTCGGTTTTTCATTGTCCGTTCTGCCATGGTTGGGAGATGCGCGATGCGCCGGTGGCGGTGATCGCGCAGGGGGATCGCGCCGTGCACTCGGCGTTGATGATGCGCGGCTGGACCGACGACCTGGTGGTACTCACCAACGGGGACAGCGGTCTGGACGAAGCACAGCGCAAGCAGCTGGCTGTCGCAGGGATCGGGGTGGACGAGCGTTCGATCGCACGACTCGTGGCTCACGACGGCGCACTGGAGGCAGTCGAATTCGCCGACGGCGCCCGGCTGGCCAGGCGCGGCGCACTCGTCGCCGCCACGCTCCACCAACGGTCGCCGCTGGCCGCGCAACTCGGCGCAGTCTCGGCACCCGGACCGATCGCCGCGGATGCACTGGTCGTCGACGGGTTCGCCCGCACCTCGGTGCCGGGCTTGTTCGCCGCGGGTGACCTCAGCGCGCAGATGCCGCAGGTGGCTGCGGCGGTGGCTTCGGGCAGCCAGGCCGGTGCCGCCGTCGTGCAGCATCTGCTCGGCGAGGACGTCGGACTCCCGGTGCCGCCGTGGCCCGCGCAGACGGCCGTCACGGCCCAGTACTGGGAACGCCACTACGGACAGCGCGGCCGCATCTGGAGTGGTCGCGTCAACGCCCAACTGGCCAAGATCGCCGCGGATCTGCCCGCGGGCCGGGCGCTGGATCTCGGCTGCGGCGAGGGCGGGGACTCCGTCTGGCTGGCCGAAAAAGGTTGGCAGGTCACGGGCGTCGATGTCTCCGACACCGCGCTCGGCAGGGCCGCCGCCGAAGCGCAGGCCCGGGGTGTGGCGGAGAAGATCACGTTCGAACGCCACGACCTGTCCGAGAGCATCCCGGACGGCCGCTTCGACCTGGTTTCGGCCCAGTTCCTGCAGTCGCCGATCGCGATGGACCGCGCCGGCGTGCTGCGTCGCGCCGCCGGTGCCGTCGCGTCCGGAGGACTGCTGGTCATCGTCGACCACGGGGCCGCGCCGCCCTGGGCCCCCGAGCACGTCCGGAGATTCGCCTTCCCCAGCGCCGGCGAGGTCGTCGACTCACTGAACCTGGATGACGGGCAATGGGAACGAATCCAGGTGGGCACCGACGAGCGCGAAGCCACCGGGCCCGACGGGCAACGTGGCACCTTGATCGACAACGTGATGGTGCTGCGGCGTCTGGGCTGAACCGGCTTGTCGTAGGGGCTTTCGACAGTTCCCATGACTAACATCGACGGATGAGGACCGTCGGGGTGGGTGTTGTCATCGCCGTCGCGGGACTCGTGGCGGGTTGCGCGGGAGTAGGCGAGACAGCGTCGGCGCCGAATCCAACGGAGCGAGGCGGCCCGTGAGGACCAACGCCGTCAGACTTGCCGGGATCCATGCACGCGCACATGAGCTCTGCGATTAGCTGATTGACCTAGACCTCGTGGCTTTGATCGCGACCAGCAGTGCTCAATGACCGCGTGTCAGGCGGGTAGTCCGTTACTCAGGCAGGCTCGTTCGCGGCGGCTGATAATCGGGTTTCCGTCGGACGTGAGGAACTTCCATGTCAGGATTTCGAGTCGGCCTAATCGACACACTTGCCTACACGCGCATCGGCCCGCTGGCCATGACTCGCGCGAACTACCTCACCGCCGTCACGGCAGGGGTCGACTCATTCTGGGTGGCCGATCACCTCAATGCCCTGACACCGCGGTCCATCATGACGGAAAAGTACCTCGGCTCCACGGCCGCCAAGTTGATGCCCAGACCCGACGCCGTCAGCGAGCCGTGGACGGCATTGGGGTACCTGGCCGCCAAGAATCGATTCGCACGACTGCGACTCGGGACCGCCGTCACCGACGCCGGCCGCCGCAACCCCGCGGTGACCGCGCAGGCGGCCGCCACGCTGCACCTGCTCACCAAGGGCAGGGCGATCCTCGGCATCGGCACCGGCGAACGCGTGACCAACGAGCCCTACGGCGTGGAATGGTCCAAACCGGTCGGACGGCTGATCGAAGCCCTCGCCACGATTCGCGCGTTGTGGGACTCGAACGGTGAACTCGTCACCCGCGAATCCGAATTCTTTCCCTTGCACAACGCGATCTTCGAGCTACCGCCCTATCGCGGGAAATGGCCCGAGATCTGGGTGGCGTCCCATGGCCCGCGCATGCTGAAGGCCACCGGTCGCTACGCCGACGCCTGGTTTCCTGCAGCGCTTGTCCATCCGAAGGACTACGCGGCCGCGCTCGATGTCGTCCGGGCGGCGGCTTCCGACGCAAGTCGTGACCCGATGTCAATCGTGCCCGCCGGCCTCGTCATGGTTGTGACGGGCCGCAGCCGCGATGAGGTCGACGAAACGCTCGGCTCCCAGCTCATTCGCACCTTCGCGCTCAATATCCCCGCCTCCGAATGGTCCCGGCACGGGGCGCGGCACCCATTCGGGGACGACTTCACCGGCATGCAGGATCTCATTCCGCAGACCCTCGACGAGCAGGCCGTGCTGGCCGCGACCAAGAACGTTCCGCAGTCACTGCTGACCGCGAGCATCCTCAACGGCACGCCCGACGAGGTGATGGAACAGGCGGCGGAGCTGCGTGACGCTGGACTGCGCTACGCCGTGGTGGTCAACATGAGTGCGGCGCAACCTGATATGAAGCGCGGCATGGCCGCGAGCGTCCCCTTCGTCAGGATCCTGCGGCGGCTGCGGAAACTCTAGCCTCCGGAGCCTCCGTTCGAAGCGAACATGACCACACCGGCCAGTCAGACCGTTCTGGCCGAAAACTGTTACTGATCGTGCGGGAGAACCACCGCCATCGACGAGGTTGCTCAACAGGTACGGCGTCGCATTACTACCTCTGCATGATGTGGCGCGCCGACACAGCCAACAAACGCCCGGCAGAAACGCCGCATCGGTCAGCTCGTGCAATCGCTGGCGTTGATGTTCAGACCGGATGGGCGGCGAACCATTCGAGCAGTAGATCGGCTACCGCCTCGGGATCCTCGTCAGGGATCCAATGAGACACCCCGGGCAGCATCTCGAAGCGGTACTCGCCGCTGACACCGCGGCCGCACGCATGCGCACCTTCAGCAGTAAGGAAAGTGTCACCGTCGCTGAACACGTGCATCGTCGGCACCGTTATCTTGGTGCGGAGGAGGCGAAGAAAATTATTCAGCGGCATCGCCCGGTACCAGTTGAGGGCGGCCGTGAACGCGCCTGGTGAGGCCATCGCCTGAGCGTCGCGTTTGGCGCACTCGGCTGTCTGCCCATGCGCGCGAAGGAATTTCGATAGTCCGGCCGCAGTGCCGCGGCTGCCCATGAAGACGCGCTCGGGGATGCGAGGCAGCTGGAAGAGGTACACATACCAGGACGCGAAAGCCTGCCGACTCGATACGAGCGCCTTGAGGCCACCGATGGGATGCGGCGTCGACAACGCTGTCGCTGTGGCCAAGCGATCGGGTATCTGTGCCGCGGCGAACCACGTCACAAGGGCGCCGAAGTCGTGACCGACAAGGTGTACACGCTGTGCGCCGCTGGAGTCGATCAGCGTGCGGATGTCCCCGACCAGCTCTGACATCCGGTAATCCCGGCGGCGTGTTGGTCGTGCGCCGGGTGAGTAACCCCGCTGGTTAGGTGCGAGGCAGCGATAGCCCTCAGCGGTGAGTCTCGGAGTCACCGCGTCCCAGCTGGTGTTCATCTGAGGAAAGCCGTGCAACAAAATCACGACGGGTCCGTCGGCAGGGCCGGCATCGATGACGTCGAAAACCTGCTCCCCGCGACTGTAATGATCCACTCGCACTTCCCTTCCGGTAATCAGCTTGCCACGGCCACGGCCGCGGCTGCGCGGGCTTTGTTGTGGCGAGTCGGTAACTGTGGGTGCCCGTTTCGATGATGCTTCCACCGAAGGTGAGGCGATGGACAATGGCGGCGCACAGCCGTGGGTCGGTGAAGGTCTTAGTTCAGCCCGAGTAGCTGTCGTTGGAGGCGATCGCCACGGAGTTCTTCTCCTCGCGTTCGGTGAGAACCTGGAAGAGCAGCTCAGCGCCGCATTTCTGATGAGTCAACGCGTTGTCGTACCGGCATGGAATAATCGCAAGTATGTTCGATATCTCGGGATTGGCGCAGGTCAACCCGCATGCTGATGAGGGCGACCTGCATCGACGCATCGAAGAACTCGAGCGGGCGAAGTCGGCCGCGGCCGCCGGTCAGGCCCGGTGCGCGGCCCTGCTGGACGCAATGCGCCGGGCTGCCGAGGCGGCCGCGGGAGTGCCTCGCGCCAAACGGGGCCGCGGGGTGGGTTCAGAGGTCGCGCTGGCTCGTCATGACTCGCCGAACCGGGGGAGTCGGCATCTCGGCTTTGCCAAGGCGTTGGTGCACGAGATGCCGCACACGTTGGCGGCGCTGGAGTCCGGCGTGTTGTCGGAATGGCGGGCCACTCTGATCGTGCGGGAGTCGGCATGTCTGATGATCGAGGATCGCCAGGCGCTGGATGCCGAGATGTGCGCCGACGTTACGAAGCTCGACGGTATGGGGGACAAGCGGATTGAGGCAGACGCCAAGAAGATCGCTTACCGCCTGGATCCGCAGGCGGTCGTCGACCGGGCAGCGAAGGCGGCGGAGGATCGGAATGTCTGGATCCGGCCGGCGCCGGACTGCATGGCGCGGCTGACGGTGTTGCTGCCGGTACAGAAGGGCGTCGGTGTGTATGCGGTACTCAAGCGCAGCGCTGATACGACGTTCGACGGCCGGACCCGCGGCCAGGTGATGGCCGACACCGTGGCGGAGCGGGTGACCGGCCGCCCGGCCGAGGTGCCCGAACCGGTGGCGGTCGACCTGGTGCTCTCCGACCAGACTCTGCTCGGGGGCGACGAGAATCCGGCAGTGGTGGACGGCTATGGGCCGGTGCCGGCGACGGTGGCCCGCAACCTGGTGAGTGACGCGGTGGCCGACGAAAGTTCGCGCGCCACTCTGCGGCGGCTCTATCGACACCCGAAGTCCGGTGCGCTGGTGGCGATGGAGTCACGGTCGCGGCTGTTTCCCAAGGGGCTGGCCCAATTCATCGGGTTGCGGGATCAGACCTGCAGAACGCCGTACTGTGATGCGCCCATCCGCCATCACGACCACGCCCGACCGCATGCCCGGGGTGGTGCCACCACTGCGCTGAACGGTCTAGGTGAGTGCGAACGGTGCAACTACGTCAAGGAATCACCGGGATGGACGGTGACGACCAGTGACGAGAACGGTGTGCACACAGCCGAATTCGGGACTCCGACCGGAGTTCGTTACCGCTCCACCGCGCCGCCACCACCTGGGCCCGTCGAAATATATGAATGCGTCACCGAACTACGAATGGCCATCGAGTTCGGTAGGTGCGCGCTGGCTGCTTAGTCGCGGCTCAGTCGGTGCGCTGGGTCAGCCGGATGCTGTTGCCCGACGGGTCGCGGAATCCCGAGTCGATGCCGTAGGGCATCTGGTTGGGCGGTTCGGTGAACTCGACACCGCGTGCGGTCAGCTCCTCGTAGCTCTTCTGGCAGTCCTCGGTGGTCAGAAATACCGTGCCCGCGAAGCCCTTTGCGGTCAGGTCCAGGACCTGTTTGCGGGTGGATTCATCCATCACCGGCTGACCGGGCACCGCCATCAGCACGATGCCGACATCGTCCTGCCCGGGCGGACCGACGGTGACCCACCGAAACTCACCCATCTCCTCCGGGAACGAAACATCTTCGCGCACTTCCATTCCGACCTTCTCGGTCCAGAAATTCAGTGCGGCTTCCTGATCGTGAACCCACAGATGCGTGTATGCGATTTTCATCATGGCCTGACGCTACGTTCGGTCCGGCCCCGGCGTCTTCTCCGTTTGTGCTGTCTTGGCTCGGCCGGGATGGGAACGCCGGGTATCGCGCGCCAGAATGCAACTGGGCACCGGGGCGCGCAGCATCGCCGACGGCAGGCCGGCTCGGTAGGCCGCCGGAGGCTTGCCGTACACCCGGGCGAAGCTGGTGGTGAACGAGCCGACACTGTGCAGCCCGACCATCACGCAGATATCCGCGACTGAACGGTCGGTGTTGCGCAGCAGCGCCGCGGCCCGCTCGAGACGCCGCGTCTGCAGATAGGCCCGCGGGGACTCACCGAAGGTGCGGGTGAACATGCGGCTGAAATGTGCGCGGGACAAACCTGCCGCCGCGGCGAGGTCGTCCACGGTGATCGGATCCGCATAGCGGGCATCCGCCAGATCCTTGGCGCGGAGCAAATATCGTGCCGGTGGCACCTGAGCCATGAGTTTGAGGGTACGGTGATCAGCGCGAACGAGTTGGCTGGGCGGCCGCGGCACCCTTGGGTGTCGAGGAAAGTCCGGACTTCACAGAGCAGGGTGATTGCTAACGGCAATCCGAGGCGACTCGCGGGAAAGTGCCACAGAAAACAGACCGCCACCTGAGTCCTTGAGGCCAGGGGGTAAGGGTGAAACGGTGCGGTAAGAGCGCACCAGCACCCCGGGTGACCGGGGTGGCTAGGCAAACCCCACCCGAAGCAAGGTCAAGAAGGCCGCAACCTGGTTGCGGCCGCGCAGGCGTTCGAGGGTTGCTCGCCCGAGCCTGCGGGTAGACCGCTCGAGGCACCCGGCGACGGTGTGTCCAGATGGATGGTCGCTGCCTTGCCTTTCGGGGCAAGGGACAGAATCCGGCTTACAGGCCAACTCGTTCGCTCCAACCCGCAACCGGTCCCTAGTGGGCCTTGCGTACCGCCTTGGCGAGCTTCTTCAGCGCGTCGTCGAGCACCGCCCGGGACTGCTGGGCGGTGTCGTGCTCCTGTTGATAGAGCAGGCCGTACGTGAACGTGTCCTCACCGGCGGCGTGTGCGGCGTCGGCTTGAGTGCTCAAGTGGGCCTTGCTCACCACACTGTCCTGGTGATCGCCCAGCAACGTCTGGATGGTCTTCGCCCGATCGGACACCTTGTCTGCCCCGGTAGCCGCCGCGGTGTAACGAAGCCGCTTGGCGCCCTTACGAATCCGGTGTAGCGCCTCGTCCTTCTCCTCGGCGCTGGCATCGTCGGCCGCCACCGCCGCGGCAGCCTTGGCGGCCTTGCGAACCCGCTTGTACGCGGCGTCGATGGTCACCGAAGGCGCAGAGGCGTCCGCGGATTCCGGCTTTTCGGCGCTGACCAACTCCTCCAAAGCGTCCAGCAGCCGGAAGTAGCGCGGCGACCGCATCGCCAGCAGTGAACGACGCCAGCCCGCGGTGTAGCGGCGGTTCGCGCCCTCGACCAGTCGCTGGCGCACCGGGCCCCGGACCAGCTCGGCGGGCATCTCGTCGAGCGCACGTTGGTAGCGCTCGCCCAGCACCTCGGCGTCGCGGGCCACCCCCAGCACTGCGGCCAACGCCCGCAGCTCGTCGAGCACCCAGCCGTCGTCGTCCAGTCCGAACGAGTCCTTGGATTCCTGCAGCAGGCTGCGGATCTTGCGGGTTGTCACCCTCATCTGATGTACCGAGTCGTAGGCGTCGGCACGTACGGCGCGGTCCCACACCAGCATCGCCTCGATCTGCTCGGCGATGGCCCGGTGCACCGGGTCGGCCGGGGGAGTCGGCGCCGGGGCCTGATCGGTGCCGAGCACCTTGGCCAGCTTCGAACCATGCCCGGCCGGCGCCGCCCCGGCATCCGCCAAGCGATTCGCCAGCCGATCCATCAGGTCATCGGGCACATCGGCGGTGAGCAGCTCCAGCTCCCACTCCCGCCAACTTTGTTGATCGGCTTCCTGGCCGGTGGCCGATGCGGTCACCCGGTCATCGCAGAACTCGGCCAGCGCGACGCCGTCGGCTCCGTGCAGTACCTCGACGTTGCGCTCGGTGCTGATCCGGGCCACCGGGGCCAGCGGACGATCCCGGACGATTGCCAGCACGATGTCGCGCAGATCCTCGGGCACCGTGTCGGTGCCGGCGCCGAGAGGCGTGCGGATCTCGGTGCGGGTGTCGGCCCCGGCCGGAACCTTCAGATGCCAGCCCGCGTCGTTGCCGCCGGTGCGGCGCCGCAAGGTGATGCGGTGTGCGGCCAGGTCGCGGTCCGGGGTGTCGAAGTACACCGCATCCAGATGCTGTGTTTGCGTGCGCTCAACCTCGGTGACGGCCGACAAACCCTCGAACGACGGCGAGACGGTGTTCTCGGTGACCGCGAACTTCCGCTCGATTTCGGTGTACCTGGCGGTATTGGGCTTGCCGGAGGCCATAGTCACCTTCGCTGTACCGGAGGCGGGAGATTGGATGGCACCAGCGTGCCACATCCGGGCAGGCGCTACGACCTGTGTCTTGGTCACAGCCACATCAAGACTTGCCGCTGTCCCCACCGCGCCGCGGGTCAGACCCGAGGATGTCTCTTAGTGTTGCTGACATGGCTGAGACGACACCGGCGAACACCGCGGCAGGGCGCGGGCGTCCACGTCTGACGCGGCCACGTCGCCCGGGCACCACCGCCCGCGAGCAGATCCTCGACGCGGCTGCCGAGCTGTTCACCAACCACGGGTACGCCAGTACCTCGACTCGGAGGATCGCCGATGAAGTCGGGGTGCGACAGGCCTCGCTTTATCACCATTTCGCCACCAAGGACGACATCCTCGATGCGTTGCTGGCCGGCACGGTCGATGAAGCCCTGCACCTGGGTGCCGAACTGCTCGACAGCTCGGGCCCGGCGGCTGCGCATCTGCACACCCTGGCCGTCGCCGATGCGCACCAACTGTGCGCGGGCCGGTGGAACCTGGGCGCCCTCTATCTGCTTCCCGAACTCCGCACCGACCGGTTCGACCCGTTCCGGCGCCGGCGCGCCGACCTTCGCGAGGTGTACCGCAGGCTGTCTGAGGCGGTTATTGCCGAGTGCGGTGGTCCGCCCGATGCTGCCGACCTGCCGTTCCGGCTGGTGGAATCGGTGATCAACACCCGTTCCGACGATGTCGAGGGCACGCCGGCGCAGCCCTGGGTGATCGCGGGAGGGGCGCTTCGGGTCCTCGGATTCCACGGCGATTTCGGCCCACTCGTGAGTGCCACCGCGGCCCGGCTGGGCGTGCGACCGCCGCGAACTCCGGCCCGCTAGAGTTCGGGCCGTGACCGAGCCCACCTATGAAGCCATCTCGTTCGAGCAGTCCGGCGCCGTCGCGCGCATCACGCTGAACCGCCCGGACGCCGCGAACGGCATGAACGACACCATGACTCGCGAATTGGCCGACGCAGCCCGGCGCTGCGACACCCCCGGTGTCAAAGCCGTGGTGCTGACCGGTGCGGGCCGGTTCTTCTGCGCCGGCGGCGACCTCAAATCGTTCGCCACCGCGCCCGACCGCGGCCGCTTCATCAAGGGTGTCGCCGACGACCTGCACCAGGCCATTTCGTCCTTCGCCCGGATGGACGCCGTGCTGATCACCGCGGTCAACGGCACCGCGGCCGGCGCCGGCTTCAGCCTCGCCGTTGCCGGCGACCTGGTCCTGGCCGCCGAGCCCGCCACGTTCACCATGGCCTACACCAAGGTGGGACTGAGTCCCGACGGCAGCGCGTCCTATCACCTGCCGCGACTCGTCGGCCTGCGTCGGGCGCAGGAGCTCATCCTCACCAACCGCACGCTCTCGGCCGCCGAGGCGCAGGAGTGGGGACTGGTCACCGAGGTGGTCGTCGGCGACGAATTGGCCGCGCGCACAGCCGAACTGGCCGAGCAGGTGGCCGCCGGATCCGGCGGATCCAACGGGGCGGTCAAGTCGCTGCTGGTGTCCTCGTTCAAGAACAGCCTCGAAGAGCAGATGGCGGCCGAAGGCCGGTTCATCGCCGAGCGGGCCAACTCCACCGACGGCCGCGAGGGTGTCGACGCGTTCCTGGCCAAGCGCCGGCCTGACTTCGCTTAGAGCGTGAGATCCGCCGGCAGTTCGATGTCGGCGACGGCCAGGTTCTCCTCCAGGTGAGCCACCGATGACGTACCTGGAATCAGCAGGATGTTCGGCGCCGCACTCAACGTCCACGCCAACGCAATCTGCGCCGGCGTGAGGTTCAGTTCGGTGGCGACTCGCCGGATGGCCGGATTGCCCAGCACCGGGTTCTCCGGCACAAACGCCGAGCCCAGCGGAAAGAACGGGACGAAGGCGATGTTGCGTTCGATGCAGAGGTCGAGCACCGGCTGAGAGGTCCGGTCGGCGAGGTTGTAAGCGTTCTGCACGCAGACGATGTCGGTACCTTGGAGCGCGATTTCCAAGTGTTCGCGCGTGATGCTGCTCAGCCCGATACCAGCGATCAGACCTTCGTCGCGGGCGGCGATCATGGTCTCCAGTTGCTTCTCGAACAGGTCGCGATCGACCTCGCCCGGGCTCGCGGCGTCTGTTCCGAAGACCCTCAGGTTTACCGCGGCAAGCTGGTCGACGCCCAGGGTGTGCAAGTTCTCTTCGATACTGCGGCGCAGCTCGTCCGGCTGTGATGCCGGCAGCCAGTTGCCCTGGTCATCGCGCTTGCCGCCGACCTTGCTGACCAGCGCCAGGTTCGCGGGGTAGGGATAGAGCGCCTCGCGGATGAGTTCGTTCGCCACCGCCGGCCCGTAGAACTGAGCGGTGTCGATGTGATCGACCCCGAGCTCGACGGCACGCTGCAGGACGGAGATGGCCTCGTCGTGGTCGCGCGGCGGTCCGAACACTCCGGGCCCTGGCAATTGCATCGCGCCGAATCCGACGCGGCGGACGGTGAGCGAGCCGAGAGGGAACGTCTGGGGAAGGGACATGTCCGACCTTTCGTTAGACATCTAACTATATGAGACCGAACTATATGAGGGCTGATATTCTCTGTCAACGAAACAGAGGAGAACCGGTCGTGGGCGACGATCTGCAGACTTCGGCTGAACTTGCCGACGCTTTCGGCCGTGCCGCCAAATCTGTGGTCCGAGCTTTCGACGAGCGCCTCGGCGATCGGGGCGTGTCGACACCGCGGTCCAAGCTGCTCGCCGAGATCGAACGGCTGCAGCCGGTCCGGTCAGCGGAGGTGGCGCGAGCGGTCGGCGTTACCCAAGCAACCGCGTCAACCCTGGTCGAAGCGTTGGTGCGGGAAGGTCTGGTAGCCCGCGCGCCCGACGAAAATGACCGTCGCGCAGTGCAATTGACCACCACGACGGCAGGTGGGGAGCAAGCGCGACGCTGGCGAGCCGACTACCACGCCGCCGCGCACGAGCTGCTCGCCGTGTTCACCGACGACGACAAGAAATTGCTGACCCAGTTACTCACCAAACTCGGCGACGCGCTGGCCTGAGATCGACCATCGTGCGCGCCGCCGGTCGGTGCGGCGAGGGTGGTCAGTAGGAGTGCTCCTCGGCCGGGAACACCCCGCTCGCCACGTCGTGGGCGTACTGCGTTGCCGCACGGTGCAGTTCGCCGCCCACGTCACCGAAACGCTTGACGAACTTGGCGGTCTTGCCGCTGGTGAGCCCGGCCATGTCCTGCCAGACCAGCACCTGGGCATCGCAGTTGGGGCCGGCACCGATGCCCACCGTGGGGATGGTCAGCTTGCCGGTGATCTGGGTGGCCAACTCGGCCGGCACCATCTCCAGTACCACCGCGATCGCGCCGGCTTCCTGTACCGCGATCGCATCGTGGATCGTCTGGTCGGCGGCGTCACCGCGGCCCTGCACGCGGAACCCGCCCAGCCCGTTGACACTCTGCGGCGTGAAGCCGATGTGCGCCACCACCGGGATGCCCGCGGCGGACAGCGTCGCGATCTGGTCGGCCATCCGCTCACCGCCCTCCAGCTTGATCGCCTGCGCGCCCGTCTCCTTCATGAAGCGGGTGGCAGTGGCCAGGGCCTGGGCGGGGCTGCTCTCGTAGCTGCCGAACGGCAGATCGGCGATCACAAGGGCGTGCGGGGCGCCCTTGACGACCGCGCGGGCCAACGGGATCAGCTCATCGATGGAGATCGGCACGGTGGTGTCGTAGCCGTAGACCACGTTTGCGGCCGAGTCGCCGACCAGCAGTACCGGAATCTCGGCTTCATCGAACACCCGCGCGCTGGAGTAGTCGTAACACGTGAGCATCGCCCACTTGTGTCCTTCGGACTTCCACTTCTGCAGTGTGAGCGTACGGACCTTGGTGCGCGGCTTGGCTTCGGCAGAAACGGAAGCACCATAAACAGATTGTTCAGACATCGTCGTCCCTAGTGGTGGTCGGTTCGATCCTCGAGGCCGCATCGCGGTCCCCGGGTTCGGCTGACAACTGCAAGTCTGCCACCGCGGGCAATGAAGGCAAAAGCGACGTTCGAGTGGATTTCCTCACAGTTGGTGTGCGGAGCCCTAACATCAGCGGCATGCAACGGCTCAGCGGACTCGACGCCAGCTTCCTGTACCTCGAAACCGCCGCCCAGCCGATGCACGTGTGCTCGGTGCTGGAACTGGACAGCTCGACGATGCCGGGCGGTTACACGTTCGACCGGATGCGTGACGCGCTCTCGTTGACCATCAAGGCCATGCCGCAATTCCGGGAGAAACTGGCCGACAGCCGGTTCAATCTCGACCATCCGGTGTGGGTGGAAGACGCGGACTTCGACGTCAACCGGCACCTGCACCGGATCGGGCTGCCCGCCCCGGGTGGGCGTGCCGAGCTGTCCGAGATCTGCGGCCACATCGCCTCACTGCCGCTGGACCGGACCCGGCCGCTGTGGGAGATGTGGGTCATCGAGAACGTGGCGGGCACCGATGCACACGACGGTGGCCGCCTGGCGCTGATGACGAAGATCCACCACTGCGGGGTCGACGGCGTGACCGGGGCCAACCTGATGTCGCAGTTGTGCACCACCGAGGCCGACGCTCCGCCACCCGATGCGGTCGACGGCGTGGGCGGGGCCACCGCCGCCGAGATCGCCATCAGCGGGGCACTGAGGTTCGCCGCGCGCCCACTAAAGCTGGCCAATGTGCTGCCCACCACGGCGACGACGGTCGTCGACACGGTGCGCCGGGCGATCAGCGGGCAGGCGATGGCGGCCCCGTTCAACGCCCCGAAAACCGCGTTCAACAACAACATCACCGGCCACCGCAGCGTCGCGTTCGCGCAGCTGGACCTCGAGGACATCAAGACGGTCAAGAACCACTTCGGCGTCAAGGTCAACGATGTGGTGATGGCGCTGGTGTCCGGCGTGCTGCGCACATTCCTGCGCGACCGCGACGAGCTACCCGAAAGCTCGCTGGTCGCGATGGTTCCGGTGTCGGTGCACGACCGTTCCAACCGGCCCGGCCGCAATCAGGTGTCCGGGATGTTCTCCAAGCTGGAGACCACCATCGACGATCCGGCCGAGCGGCTCGCGGCCATCGCCGCGTCGAATTCGGTTGCCAAGCAACACAGTTCTGCGATCGGCGCGACGCTGCTACAGGACTGGACACAGTTCGCGGCACCGGCGGTGTTCGGTGCTGCGATGCGGGTGTACGCGGCAAGCCGGCTGTCGGGGGCCAAGCCCGTCCACAATCTCGTCATCTCCAACGTGCCCGGGCCCCAGGACCCGCTGTACCTGCTGGGTTGCGAGGTCAAGGCCATGTACCCGCTGGGGCCGATCTTCCATGGTTCCGGGCTCAACATCACCGTGATGTCGCTGACCGGCATGCTCGACGTCGGCATCGTGTCGTGCCCGGAATTGCTGCCTGACCTGTGGGATATGGCCGACGATTTCCATGTCGCGCTCGACGAACTCCTCGCCGCTACCCGATAGTGTCACGACGCCTCGTGACCAGGCCCGGCCTGCGGCGATGTCACGTCATGGCAGCATGGGCAGCCATGAAGTTCAGGATGAGGTTCGGCGCGCTGCTGGCGCTGACGGCTGTGGCCGTGGCGGGCTGTACCCAGGTGGTCGAGGGCCAGGCCAGGATCGCGGTCCCACGGCCCGGAACGCCGGTGCAATGGCTGCCGTGCAACGCCGGTTCGGGTGACCACGTGCAGATCCCCGACAACGCCGAATGCGGGATGCTGTCGGTGCCGGTCGACTACTCGAAGCCTGACGGTGACATTGCCCGCCTGGCGATGATCCGATTCCCGGCCGCCGGCCAGAAGATCGGCTCGCTGGTCATCAACCCGGGCGGGCCCGGCGAATCCGGCGTGGAATCGGCCGTGTCCCTGCTGTCGGGTCTACCGCAGTCGGTCAAGGACCGCTTCGACATCGTCGGGTTCGATCCGCGCGGTGTCGGTTCCTCGACTCCCGCGGTGTGGTGCAACTCCGACGAGGACAACGACCGGCTGCGGGCCGATCCGACGGTGGAGTACACCCCCGAAGGCGTCGAGCACCTGGAGAGCGAAACCAAGAAGTTCGTTCAGCGCTGCGTCGACAAGATGGGCAAAGAGTTCCTCGAGAATGTCGGCACCGAGAACGTCGCCAAGGACCTGGACGCGATCCGCGCCGCCCTCGGCGACGACAAACTCACCTACCTGGGGTACTCCTACGGCACCCGCATCGGCGCGACCTACGCCGAGCAGTTCCCGCAGAAGGTCCGCGCGATGATCCTCGACGGTGCCGTCGACCCCAACGCGGATCCGGTGGAAGAAGACATCCGTCAGGCGGCGGCATTCCAGAAGGCATTCGACAACTACGCCACCGACTGCACCACCAAGAACCCCGACTGCCCGCTGGGCACCGACCCGGCCAAGGCCGTCGAGGTCTACAAGAGCCTGGTCGATCCACTGGTGGAGCACCCGGCCAAGACCCGCGATCAGCGCGGGCTGGGCTACAGCGACGCCACGGTGGGCACCATCCTGCCGCTGTACTCGCCGAACCTGTGGCGCCACCTGACCGAGGGCCTCACCGGGCTCAAGAACGGCAACGGCGATGTGATGCTGGCTTTGGCCGACCTCTACATGGGTCGAGATGCCAAGGGCCACTACAACAATTCGACCGACGTGCGTGTCGCGGTCAACTGCGTGGACAAGCCCGCCATCACCGACCGGGCCACCGTCGTCGAAGAGGACCGGCGAGCCCGCGAGGTCGCTCCGTTCATGAGCTACGGCGAGTTCACCGGTAACGCGCCGATGGGAACCTGCGCGTTCTGGCCGGTACCCCCCACCAGCAAGCCGCACGAGATCTCGGTGAAGGGGTTGCCTCCGACGTTGGTGGTCTCGACCACCAACGACCCGGCGACTCCCTACCAGGCGGGCGTCGACCTGGCGCGCCAACTCGGCGGCACGCTGGTGACCTTCGAGGGCACCCAGCACACCGTGGTGTTCCAGGGCAACCAGTGCATCGATGACATCGCCGCGACTTACCTCGTCGACGTGACGGTGCCGCCGCCCGGGACTCGCTGCTGACCGATCCGAACGGCAAGGTCACCGGAGGGTCTCCGGCCGGTCTCTGCTCGGCCTCAGGCACAGACCCGGCGGCGTCCGCCGTGCGACCATGACAGCCGTGCGGTGGGCGGGCGGGGCGATACGCGTTATGGCGGCGGCGCTCCTCGGCGCCGCCACCGTGCTGTGCCCCGTCGCCGTACCGGTCGCGGGCGCCGTGCCGGAATCCGGGCCGGAGTGGGGAAGTTGCGCCCAATGGGTGCCAGACCCGGCACGGATTCCGACGGCGCAGTGCCGCACCCTGCCGGTACCGCTGGACTGGAACTCCGCGGATCCCCAAGGCGCACAAGCTCAATTGGCCGTCATCCGGATTCCGGCCACCGGCAACCGGATCGGTGCCCTGTTCATCAACCCCGGCGGCCCCGGCGCGTCGGCGGTGGACACCGTCGCCGGCATGGGCGCAGCACTGGCAGGGTCCCCACTCACCGATCATTTCGATCTGGTCGGGTTCGACCCGCGCGGCGTCGGGCATTCCACGCCGGAACTGCGCTGCCGCACCGACGCCGAGATCGACGCCTACCGCCGCGAGCCGTTGGCTGACTACAGCGCGGCCGGGGTCGCCCACATCGAAGACGTCTACCGGCAATTCGCCCAGCAGTGCCTGGACCGCATGGGCGCACCGTTCTTGGCCAACGCGGGCACCGCGTCGGCGGTGCGGGACATGGACGCGGTGCGGGCTGCGCTGGGGGAGGAACAGATCAACTATCTGGGCTTCTCCTACGGCACCGAGCTGGGTGGCGCCTACGCCGAACAGTTCGGCGACCGGGTGCGCACCATGGTGCTCGACGGCGCCATCGACCCCAGCCAGGATCCGATCACCAAGAACGTCCGCCAACTCGCCGGCTTCCAGAAGGCCTTCGACACCTATGCCGCGGACTGCGCGAAATCAGCCGACTGCCCGTTGGGTACCGACCCGGCCCAGTTCGTCAGGCGGTTCCAGCAGCTCGTGGATCCATTGGTGACGACGCCGCACCTCACCGCGGACCCGCGCGGACTCGGCTACGCCGACGCGATCACCGGTACCGGCAATTCCCTCTACTCAGCGCGGTACTGGCCCTACCTCACCAGCGGACTGCTCGGCTTGACGCGCGGCGCCGACGCCGGGGACCTGCTGTTGCTCGCCGATGACTACTGGCGTCGCGACCAAGCCGGGCACTACCAGAACATGCAGGACGCGTTCACCGCGATCCGGTGCGTCGACTCGCCGTTCCCGACCGACCCGGCGGTGTGGGCCGACGCCGATCAGCAGATCCGTGCCGCGGCACCGTTCATGTCCTACGGCGAGTTCACCGGGTACGCGCCCCGGGACATCTGCGCCCTGTGGCCGGTGCCCGCGACGTCGGCGCCGCACCCGATCACCGGCCCCGGACCGGGCAAGGTCGTGGTGGTGTCCACCACCGGCGACCCGGCCACGCCATATCAGGCGGGGGTGGATCTGGCCCGGCAAATGGGCGCGGCACTGATCTCCTTCACCGGCACCCAACACACCGTGGTGTTCAACGGGAACGCCTGCGTCGATACCGCGGTGCTGGGTTTCTTCGTCAATCAAGTCTCCCCGGGCGACCTCTCCTGCTAACTCCTTGCAGGGCTGTAACACAGATTTAACAGCCGATGCCTACGCTGCGGGCATGGACCGCCAGAAGGAATTCGTGCTGCGCACCCTGGAGGAACGCGATATCCGGTTCGTTCGGTTGTGGTTCACCGACGTCCTCGGCTACCTCAAGTCGGTAGCGATCGCGCCCGCCGAACTCGAAGGGGCCTTCGAGGAGGGCATCGGTTTCGACGGGTCCTCGATCGAGGGCTTCGCCCGCGTCTCGGAATCCGACACCGTCGCCCGGCCCGACCCGTCCACCTTCCAGGTGCTGCCCTGGACCACCAGTGCGGGCAAGCACTACTCGGCGCGCATGTTCTGCGACATCACGATGCCGGACGGCTCGCCCTCGTGGGCCGACTCCCGGCACGTGCTGCGTCGCCAGCTGGCCAAGGCCAGCGACCTGGGCTTCACCTGCTACGTGCACCCCGAGATCGAGTTCTTCCTGCTCGAGGCCGGACCAGACGACGGGTCGGTGCCCATTCCGGCCGACAACAGCGGCTACTTCGACCAGGCGATCCACGATTCGGCCCCCAACTTCCGCCGCCACGCCATCGAGGCACTGGAGCAGATGGGCATCTCGGTGGAGTTCAGTCACCACGAGGGCGCACCCGGCCAGCAGGAGATCGACCTGCGCTACGCCGACGCGCTGTCGATGGCCGACAACGTGATGACCTTCCGCTACCTGGTCAAGGAGGTCGCCCTGGCCGACGGCGTGCGCGCATCGTTCATGCCCAAGCCGTTCGGCGAGCACCCCGGCTCAGCCATGCACACACACATGAGCTTGTTCGAAGGCGACACCAACGCCTTCCACAGCCCCGACGACCCACTGCAGCTCTCCGATGTGGCCAAGTCCTTCATCGCCGGCATTCTGGAGCACGCCAGCGAGATCAGCGCCGTCACCAACCAGTGGGTGAACTCCTACAAGCGCTTGGTGCACGGCGGCGAGGCGCCCACCGCGGCCTCGTGGGGCGCGGCCAATCGCTCGGCGCTGGTGCGGGTTCCGATGTACACCCCCCGCAAGGCATCGTCTCGGCGCGTCGAGGTCCGCAGCCCCGACTCGGCATGCAACCCCTACCTGACGTTCGCCGTCCTGCTGGCCGCCGGTCTGCGCGGTGTCGAGAAGGGTTACGTGCTGGGCCCGCAGGCCGAGGACAACGTCTGGAGCCTGACACCCGAGGAGCGGCGTGCCATGGGCTACCGCGAACTGCCGTCCAGCCTGGGCAATGCGCTGGAGTCCATGGAGAACTCCGAGCTTGTTGCGGAAGCGTTGGGGGAGCACGTATTCGACTACTTCCTGCGTAACAAGCGCGCAGAGTGGGAGAACTACCGCAGCCATGTCACGCCCTACGAGCTGAAGAACTACCTGTCGCTGTAACGTCGGGGGATGGCCAAGCCTGCGAGCGATCGCCCGAAACTGCCCAGTGTCGGTCGGCTCGGTCTGGTGCATCCGCAAGCCGCAGCCGAACTGGAACACCTCGGCTGGAACACCGAGGCGCACGTCGAGCTGCTGTGGTCGTTGTCGCGCGCACCGGACCCCGATGTCGCGCTGGCGGCCATGGTCCGGTTGGCCGATGCGCTCGGGGCCGGCGCCGACGAACTCAACCGTCAGCTCCTGACCGACAAGGCACTGCGGGGCCGGCTGTTCGGTGTACTCGGATCCTCGTTGGCCCTCGGTGATCACCTCGCAGCCCATCCGCAATCGTGGCGGTTGCTGGCCGGTGCGGTGACACTCCCCGGCGCCGACGAGCTGCACAGTATCTTCACCTCGGCCGGACACGCTGCCGAGATCGACCGGGGCACAAGCAGTGCCGTGCCTGCACTGCGGGATCTCTACCGTGACCGGTTGCTGGTCCTGGCCGCGCTGGACGTGGCCTCGACCGTCGAGAACGAGCCGGTGCTGCCCTTCGTCGAGGTCGCAGCTCACCTGTCCGACCTGGCCGACGCCGCGCTGGGTGCAGCCCTGACGGTGGCGAACCGCGTGGTGTGCGAGGACGGGATGCAGCCCCGGCTGGCGGTCGTCGCCATGGGCAAATGCGGTGCACGCGAACTGAATTACGTCAGCGACGTCGACGTCATCTTCGTCGGGGAGCCTTTGGTAGATGAAGCCGACGGTAAGACGGACGACAACCTCGCCACGGTCACCCGGGTGGCCGGCGAGATGATGCGGTTCGCCGCCGACGCATTCTTCGAAGTCGACGCCGCATTGCGCCCCGAAGGCAAACGCGGCCAACTTGTTCGGACGCTGGATTCCCATGTCGCCTACTACCAGCGCTGGGCGAAAACCTGGGAATTCCAGGCACTGCTCAAGGCGCGGCCCGCCGCGGGCGATGCCGAACTCGGCAAGGCCTATATCGAGGCACTCATGCCCATGGTGTGGACTGCCTGTGAGCGTGAGGATTTCGTTCCCGAGGTGCAGGCCATGCGCCGCCGCGTCGAGGAACTGGTCCCGGCCGGAGTGCGGGCGCGCGAGCTCAAGCTGGGCACCGGCGGCCTGCGTGACGTCGAATTCGCCGTCCAGCTCCTGCAATTGGTGCACGGACGCAATGACGAATCCCTGCATGTGGCGTCCACCGTCGATTCGCTGGCGGCCCTCGGCGAGGGCGGTTACATCGGTCGCGACGACACTGCCAACCTGACTGCCTCCTACGAATTCCTGCGGCTGCTCGAGCACCGGCTGCAGCTGCAGCGGCTCAAACGCACCCACATGCTGCCCGACGACAGCGACGACGAGGCGTACCGCTGGCTGGCCCGGGCCGCGCACGTGCGCCCCGACGGCCGCCACGACGCTCAGGGCGTACTGCGCGAGGAACTCAAGCGGCAGAGCATGCGGGTGTCGCGATTGCACGCCAAGCTCTTCTACCAACCGCTGCTGGAATCGGTGGGCCAGCCGGCGCTGGGCATCGGCGCCGGCATGAGCACCGAGGCGGCCGAACGACAGCTTGCCGCACTGGGTTACGAGGGGCCACAGAGCGCGCTGACCCACCTGGCGGCACTCACCGGCCAGAGCGGACGCCGCGGCCGGGTACAGCAGGTGCTGCTGCCGACCCTGCTGGACTGGTTGTCCGACACCCCCGACCCGGACGCCGGCCTGCTGGCGTACCGCCGGATCAGCGAGGAGCTGGCCGAGCAGCGCTGGTATCTGTCGACGCTGCGCGACGAGGGGGCGGTGGCCAAGCGGTTGATGCGGGTGCTCGGCACCTCGGCCTACATCCCCGAACTGCTGATGCGCGCCCCCGAGGTGATCCAGCTGTACGCCGACGGGCCCAACGGCCCGAAGCTGCTCGACGGCGATCCCGACAGCATGGCCCGCGCGCTGGTGGCCTCTGCCGGCCGACACCCTGACCCGGTGCGCGGCATCGCCGCCGCCCGCACGCTGCGCCGTCGGGAACTGGCCCGCATCGCCTCGGCGGACGTGCTGGGCCTGCTCGACGTGACTGACGTGTGCAGGGCGCTGACCGCGGTCTGGGTCGCCGTGCTGCAGGCTGCACTGGTTGCGGTGATCCGGGCCAGTACACCCGAATCCGGTGCGCCCGCACGCATCGCCGTGATCGGCATGGGCCGACTTGGTGGCGGTGAGCTGGGATACGGGTCCGACGCCGACGTGATGTTCGTGTGCGAGCCGAACACCGGCGTCGAGGAATCGGCCGCCGTGCGCTGGTCGGTGAGCATCGCCGAACAGGTCAGGGCCCTGTTGGGGACACCGAGCGCCGACCCCCCGCTGGAGGTCGACACCGGGCTGCGCCCGGAGGGCCGCAGCGGGCCGCTGGTGCGCACGCTGGCGTCATATGCGGCCTATTACGAGCAGTGGGCCCAACCGTGGGAGATCCAGGCTCTGCTGCGCGCCCACCGGGTGGCCGGTGATCTGGAACTCGGCGAACGCTTCCTGCTCATCGCCGACAAGACGCGTTATCCCGCCGGCGGGGTGTCGGCCGAAGCCGTCCAGGAGATCCGTCGGATCAAGGCACGCGTCGATGCCGAACGGCTGCCCCGCGGTGCGGACCCCAACACCCACACCAAGCTGGGCCGTGGCGGGCTGGCCGACATCGAGTGGACCGTGCAGTTGCTTCAGCTGCGCCACGCACACAATCTGCCTGCGCTGCACAACACTTCGACCTTGCAGACCCTCGACGCAATCGGCGCGGCCGAACTGGTCGCCGAGACCGACGTCGAGCTGTTGCGGGACGCCTGGCTGACGGCCACGCGGGCACGCAATGCCCTGGTGCTGGTGCGCGGCAAGCCCACCGATCAGCTGCCCGGCCCGGGCCGTCAGCTCAACGCGGTCGCTCTGGCGGCCGGGTGGGGCAGCGACGACGGCGGGGAGTTCCTGGACAACTACCTGCGGGTGACGCGGCGGGCGAAGGGCGTGGTTCGGAAGATTTTCGGCGGCTGAGCCGCCGATGGATGCAGCGGGGAGTAGTGCCCCGCGTGCAGGGCGTCGCAGTGGGTGGTGTTAATAAGGGCGTATAACCAATTCACTGGGAGTCCGATGAAGCACACGTTCGACGTCATCACCGCGGCCGAGCACGACCGGCTCGAAGCACTCTATGAGCCGTTTGCCCGGGCCATGCGCGAACTCGTCGACGCCGGGGTGCGCACCGAGGTCGACTCGCAGACCATCGCCGAGGCGACCACGGCTGTCGAGGCCGTCACCGCGGCACTGCGCCGCGAACAGCGCGACGGGCCACAAGCCATGCTGCACGCCGAGACGAACCGTCCGGTGGTGTGGGCAAACCCGGTCGTCGGTCTACGTAATGCGCTGGCCCCGCCACTGGTGATCGAGCACGCCGACGATGGCAGCTGCTGGAGTGAATTCGTGCTGGGCGCTGCCTACGAGGGGCCGCTGGGCTGGGTGCACGGCGGGATCTGTGCGCTGGTGCTCGACCACATTCTCGGCGAGGTGGCCAGTGGGGGACTGAACGAGCCTCGCTACACCGGCACCATCACGTGCCGGTACCGCCGCGGCACGCCGCTGGGGCCGCTGCGCGCCGAGGCGTACATCGACCGGACCGAAGGTGTCAAAACCTTTGCGAGGGGCCACATCAGTGACGGCGACGGGATCACCGTCGAGGCGGAAGGCGTCTTCATCACTCCGGCCTGGGCACGGGACGCCGGATGAAGTTCTACGTGAGCATGGCCTTCATGGACACCGGGGAGGCCGTCGAAGTGGCGAAGGCCGCTGACGATCTCGGTTACGACGGGATGGGGATCCCGGATCACGTGGTGAATCTGGAGACCCTGTCCACGCCGTATCCGTACACCAAGGACGGCAAGCGCCGCTGGGAGGCGTTCAGCGACTGGCCGGACCCGTGGGTGATGATCGGGGCGCTGGCGCTGATCACCACCCGGCTGAAGTTCGTCACCACGGTCTATCTGCCCGCGATGCGCGACCCATATTCGGCCGCCAAAGCCATTGGCACTGCTGCCTATCTGGCCCGCGGGCGGCTGGAACTGGGCATCGGGGTCGGCTGGTGCGAAGAGGAGTTCGAGCTGCTGGGCCAGCAGTTCGCGCGGCGCGGAAAGCGCACCGACGAGATGCTCGAGCTGATGAAGAAGTTGTGGGAGCCCGGCTGGACCGAGTTCGACGGCGAGTTCTACTCCACACCGCGCCTCGAGATGGAGCCCACTCCGCCGCCGATCCCGATCTATGTCGGCGGTCTGTCCGATATCGCGCTGCGCCGCGCGGCGCGACATGACGGCTGGATCGGCGATCTGATCGCCACCGACGCCGCCTTGCAGCGAGTCGACCGGTTACGCGACCTGCGCGCCGAAAAGGGTTTGACGATGGATGATTTCACCATCATCACACCTCTCACGGACGCCTTCACCCCCGAGCACTATGCGCGTGCCGAGGCCGGCGGAATCCACGGTGTCATCACCATGCCGTGGATGTTCTACTCCGGCCCCGGCCCCGGCGCCACGCTGGCCGAGAAGATCGACGGGATGAAGCGATTCCGGAAGGATCTCGCGCTGGACTAACGCCGTAGCCGGCCCAACCCGCGGCGCGGTGCGGTGGTTGTCCGTGCCGCCGGACGTCGTCGAGCGTCCGCCGAGAGTGTGCCGGCACCGATCGTGGCCAGTAGCAAGAAGGCGAAGCAGTACATGATCGTCATCTCGCCGCCGTTGCCGCCCATTGCCTTGTCGAACGGCCAGAAGCTGGCGGCGGGGCCCTCCAGGGGCGGCCAGTGCATCCAGAAGTAGGCCACGGCCATGTGACCCGAAGCGATGAAAGCCGCTATGCGCGTGAACAATCCGACGGTGATCAGCAGACCGGTGACGAACTCGATCAGCCCCGCCCACCAGTACGGCCACGTGCCGACCGGAATCGACGCGCCCAATGGCCAGCCAAAGAGTTTCATACTGCCGTGCAGCATGAACAACAGCCCGAAGACGATGCGAAAAATACTCAGCACAGGCGAGGAATAGCTCGCAAGCCGTGCATCAAAATTGGTCGTCATGGGCTGACAATACGCGTCACGCCCAGGAATCTCACAGCTCCAGCAAGACCGTCACCGGTCCGTCATTGACCAGTTCCACCTGCATGTCCGCGCCGAAAACTCCCGTTTGTACAACGGCGCCCAGTTTCTGGAGCGCGTCGGCGAATTCAGTCACCAACGGCTCGGCGACCGGGCCGGGTGCCGCTGCATTCCAGGACGGCCGCCTGCCCTTGTCGGTGTTGGCGTACAGCGTGAACTGGCTGATCACCAGGATCGGCGCAGCAACGTCGGCGGCTGACCGCTCGCCATCGAGAATCCGCAACTGCCAGAGCTTTTCGGCCATCTTCTGAGCTTTGGCGGCGTCGTCTTCGTGAGTGACACCGACCAGGGCGAGCAGCCCCTGGGGGTTCGGGTCGATGGCTCCCACCACCGCGCCGTCGACCGTCACGCTCGCCGATGTCACCCGCTGCACCAGAACACGCATCGGTCCATTGTGCGGGGGAGGGTCTCGACTTCTACGCCTGGGCTGAGATTCTCGAGGTTCGACGACCCTGGTGCAGAAACCGGCGACGGCAGACACGAAAAAGCCGAGCGGTCCCGAAGGAAACCACCCGGCTTTTTCGTGTGTTGCCGGCTAGACGTCGCGTCGGCGGTGCCGACTAAACGTCGCGTCGGCGGTGCCGACTAAACGTCGCGTCGGCGGTGCCGACCTAGACGTCGTAGTACAGGCTGAACTCGTAGGGGTGAGGCCGGATCTGGATCGGCATGATCTCGTTCTCCCGCTTGTAGGAGATCCAGGTCTCGATCAGGTCCTCGGTGAACACGCCACCCTCGGTGAGGTACTCGTGATCCTCTTCGAGGCGGTCGATCACCGCGGACAGCGACGTGGGCGCCTGCGGGATGTTGGCGGCCTCGTCCGGCGGCAGCTCGTAGAGGTCCTTGTCGACCGGGGCCAGCGGCTCGATCTTCTTCTTGATGCCGTCGATGCCGGCCATCAGCATGGCCGCGAATGCCAGGTACGGGTTACCCGAGCTGTCCGGGCAGCGGAACTCGAGACGCTTGGCCTTCGGGTTGTTGCCGGTGATCGGGATACGGACACAGGCCGAGCGGTTGCGCTGGCTGTACACCAGGTTGATCGGGGCCTCGTAGCCCGGCACCAGACGCTTGTAGGAGTTCACCGTCGGATTGGTGAAGGCCAGCAGCGACGGGGCGTGGTGCAGGATGCCGCCGATGTAGTGCCGCGCCAGATCCGACAGGCCCGCGTACCCCGACTCGTCGTGGAACAGCGGCTTGCCGTCCTTCCACAGCGACTGGTGGGCGTGCATGCCGGAACCGTTGTCACCGAACAGCGGCTTGGGCATGAAGGTGACGGTCTTGCCGTTCTGCCACGCGGTGTTCTTGATGATGTATTTGAACAGCTGCACATCGTCGGCCGCGTGCAGCAGGGTGTTGAACTTGTAGTTGATCTCGGCCTGGCCGGCGGTGCCCACCTCGTGGTGACCGCGCTCCAGGGTGAACCCGGCGTTGATCAGGTTGGTCGACATCTCGTCGCGCAAGTCGACATAGTGGTCGTACGGCGCGACGGGGAAGTAGCCGCCCTTGGGGCGGACCTTGTAACCGAGGTTGGCGCTGCCGTCGGCCTCGAAGGGCTCGCCGGTGTTCCACCACGCCGACTCGGAATCCACCTCGTAGAAGGTGCCGTTCATCTTGGAGTCGAAGCTCACCGAGTCGAAGATGTAGAACTCGGCCTCGGCACCGAAGAAGCAGGTATCGGCGATACCGGTGCTGGCCAGGTAGTTCTCCGCCTTGCGGGCCACGTTGCGCGGGTCGCGGGAGTACGCCTCACGGGTGAACGGGTCATGCACGAAGAAGTTCAGGTTCAGCGTCTTGGCGGCGCGGAACGGGTCGATGCGGGCGGTGTCGGGATCCGGCAGCAGCATCATGTCGGATTCGTGGATCGACTGGAAGCCGCGGACCGACGAGCCGTCGAACGCGAGGCCGTCCTCGAAGACGCTCGCATCGAATGCCGACGCCGGGATCGAGAAGTGCTGGACGACGCCGGGCAGATCGCAGAAGCGAATGTCGACGTACTCGACGTTCTCGTCCTTGATCAGCTTGAAGATGTCGTCGGACGTCTTTTCTGCCACTGAGTGTTCTCCTTTACTGGTAACCCGCGGGTTGACGCTAAGGACACGATGTTGCGCAGTCGTCAACCATATGTTGCGTGCAAGTTACGCGATGACTGTTCGCTGTGACATGAGCTACTGACCGTGGTTCAACCGGCCCCGCCTATTCTGGCCCTATGTCGCGCACGATGGGAACCTGGCTGTCCGGACCGTCTTCCGATCCCGCCAGCGGATATCCCGGTGAGCGGCTTGGACTGCCCCCGCAGGGGCCGGGGTCGATCGCCCGGTTCGGCCGGCGTATCGGTGCCATCCTGGCCGATTGGCTGATCTCCCTGGGGCTGACGGCTGTGCTGGCGGTGTCCTTCGGGCTGATGAGCCGTGAGCAATTGTTGTACTCGATGGACTTCCGGAATATTGCCCTGCTGGTGTGGTTGGTGATCGGAGTCGCCGCGGTGCGTCTGTTCGGCTTCACCCCGGGCCAGTACCTGCTGGATCTGGCGGTGATTCCACTCGACGGCCGCGACCACGTCGGGTTGGGCCGAGCGCTCACCCGCAACCTGCTGATCGTGCTGGTGATCCCGGCGCTGTTCACCGACGCCGATCATCGCGGCTTGCATGACCTGGCATCGAAGACCGCGGTGGTGCGACGGTAGCGCTCGCCAATGTGAACCCGGTGAACCCGCCAATGTGAAGAAGATCGCGAGATTATCGAGAATTCTCGCGATCTTGTTCACGCTCGGCGGCTACGTCATTTGCTAGGTCACTTGCGGCGGACGGTGCGCTGCACGCCGCGCATCTTCGCCCCGGCGGGCATGGGACCTTTGGGCATCCCGGCCGGGCCGGCCTTGGTGCCGAGTGCGGCGAGCCGGGACTCGATCGAATCCATCTGCTTGACGGTGATGTTCGCCGGCAGCTTGTTCAGGTGGCGCTCCAGCTTCGACAGCGGCACCTCACCCTCGCTGTTGCCGACCACGATGTCGTAGATCGGGATATCGCCGACCAGGCGTGCGGTGCGCTTCTTCTCCTGCGCCAGCAGGGGCTTGACCCGAGTTGCGGAACCCTCGCCGACGAAGATGACGCCGGGCCGACCGATCACCCGGTGCACCGCGTCAAAATGGCCCGTCGCCGCGACGCCGGGGGTGACTCGCCACTTGCCTCGCATGTTGTCCAGTGCCCAGGCTGCTGCACCCGTCTGGCCCTCGGCCTTCTTGTATACCGACTTCTGGGCCCGGCGGCCGAAGATGATGAACGCGACCAGCGCGCCCAGCACTACGCCGAGGGGGATCATCGTGTACATCGTGAACCCGCCGATGAGCAGACCGGCGACCACCGAGGCGGCCACGATCAGCACGAATGCGCCGATCATGTACGGCAGCAGGCGCTTGTCCTCTTTGCGCTGGATCTGGAATGCCTGCCAGAGCTGACTGCGCCGCTGCTTGGAGGCCGCCTTGCGGGCAACCTTCGCCTCGGCCTTTGCCGCCTTCGTTTCTGCGGCAGTGCGGGTTTTCGCCATTACTTCAGGATACGGGGGGCTGATCGGCGAACCGAACCCGCGCGGCCTGGGCATAGAGCCTGCCCGCGCGGTACGACGAGCGCACCAGTGGTCCGGCCAGCACACCGGCGAAGCCCAGGCCCTCGGCATAGCTCGACAGCTCGACGAATTCGTCGGGATGCACCCAGCGTTCCACCGGGTGGTGACGTGGTGACGGCCGCAGGTACTGGGTGATGGTGACGATGTCGCAACCGGCCTCGTGCAGGTCGCGCAGCGCGGTCTGCACCTCGTCGATGGTCTCGCCCATCCCGAGGATTAGATTCGACTTGGTGACCAGGCCGAAGTTGCGGGCGGCGGTGATCACCGCGAGGCTGCGGTCGTAACGGAACGCCGGACGAATCCGCTTGAAGATGCGCGGCACCGTTTCGACGTTGTGCGCGAACACTTCTGGGCGCGATTCGAACACCTCTTGAAGCTGTGCCGGCTCGCCGTTGAAGTCCGGGGCCAACAACTCCACGCCGGTGTTCGGGTTGAGCTGTTTGATGTAGCGCACCGTTTCGGCGTACAACCACGCACCGCCGTCGGGCAGGTCATCTCGGGCCACCCCGGTCACGGTCGAGTAGCGCAGACCCATGGCCTGCACGCTCTCGGCGACCCGGCGGGGTTCGTCACGGTCCAACTCGGCCGGCTTGCCGGTGTCGATCTGGCAGAAGTCGCACCGACGCGTGCACTGCTCGCCGCCGATCAGGAACGTGGCCTCCCGGTCCTCCCAGCATTCGAAGATGTTGGGGCAACCGGCCTCCTCGCACACCGTGTGCAGGCCCTCACGGCGCACCAGCCCCTTGAGCTCGGTGTACTCGGGGCCCATCTTGGCCCGGGTCTTGATCCACGGTGGTTTGCGTTCGATCGGCGTCTGCGCGTTGCGCACTTCCAGACGCAGCAGCTTCCGGCCTTCAGGCACCACAGTCACAGATTCATCCTACGTTCAGAGCTACTTCCAGCCGTCCGTCCAGTGCGTCGCACACCGCGGCGGCGACACGGTCGGTGACGTCGTCGACGGTGACGAGCCGGCCGAGTTCGGCCGTCAGCGAGGTCACCCCAGCATCGGCGATGCCGCACGGCACGATCGAGGAGAAGGCGGACAGGTCGCAGTCACAGTTCAGCGCGAAGCCGTGCAGCGTCGTCGCCCGGGACACCCGGATACCGATCGCCCCGACCTTGCGGGCCGGCCGCAGCCCGTTGCCGGCAACCCAGACGCCGGAGCGTCCCTCGACCCGACCCGTCTGCAGACCGAGGTCCGCGCACACGCTGATGAGTGCTTCCTCAAGGCGCCGAACGAAATTCACCACATCCAGCGGCTCGGTCAGCCCGATGATCGGGTAGCCGACCAGCTGCCCGGGACCGTGCCAGGTGATCTTGCCGCCGCGGTCGGTGTCCACCACCGGGGTGCCGTCCATCGGACGTTCATGGGCTTCGGTGCGCTTACCGGCGGTGTAAACGGCGGGATGCTGCAACAGCAGCAGCGTGTCGGGACCGCCGGCCACCCTGGCGTCGGCGATCTCGCGCTGCAGCTCCCACGCCTCTTCATAGCCGATGCTGCCCAGCCGCCGAACCTCGAGGGGCGAGGCCTTTGAACGGATGGATGTCACAGCGTCGACGGTACGCCCCAGCTTGCGCGGGGACCCCACCCAGCTTGCGCGGGGACCCCACCCAGCTTGCGCGGGGACCCCACCCAGCTTGCGGGGGGCCCCACCCAGCTTGCTCCCGGACCCCGGACCCCGGTCACAGGTCTTTGGGTGCGGTGGCGTAGGCGAGCGCCTCGCCGATCGTGTTGTGGTGGAACGTGAAGCCTGCGCGTTCCAGTGCGGCGGGGATGGCGCGCTGGCCCACCAGCAGTCCCTCGTCGGCGATCTCGCCCAGCAGGGTGCGCAGCGCGAAACCCGGAACCATCACCGGGGTGGGCCGATTGAGGGCGCGGCCCAGCGCCGCGGTGAACTCGGCATTGGTCACCGGGGCGGGGCCGGTGAGGTTGACCGGGCCCGACAGGCTGTCGTTCGCCATCGCGAACAACACCGCGCGGACTTCGTCCTCCAGGCTGATCCACGGGATGTACTGCCGACCGTTGCCCAGCCGGGCGCCCAGGCCCAGTGCGAACAACGGTTTGAGGCGGTTCACCATGCCGCCCGAGGGGGACATGACCAGACCGGTGCGCAGCAGAACCACCCGAGATCCGGCGGAGACTGCCGGCGCGGTGGCCGCCTCCCAGTCCGCGCACAGTCCGGCCAGGAACCCGCGTCCCTCGGGTGCGGACTCGTCGGTCACCCGGTCCCGGGTGTCGCCGTAGTAACCCACGGCGCTGGCGTTGATCAGCACCGGCACCCCGGCGTCGGACACAGCGCCGGCGAGCACCTCTGTGGGCCCGATCCGGCTGTCGCGCAAGCTCTGTTTGAATGCGCCCGACCAACGCTTCTCCCCGACGCCGACGCCGCAGAGGTTGACCACCGCGTCCACGCCCTGGAGCGCGGAAGCGTCGAACTCCCCGGTGTCGGGGTTCCAGAACAGCTCGTCGCCGTTCGATGGTGCCCTTCGTACGATCCGGAGCACCCGGCGATCGGCGGCGCGCAGCGCTGATACCAGCGCCGAACCGATCAGACCGGATGATCCCGCTATCGCGATGACGGCGTCCGCCACAGTGGGGAGCCCCTCCTAACGGCGTTACAGCCCGAGATCGGCCTCGAAAGCACCCTCTTCGAGCCTGCGCTTGATGGTGGTCACGAACCGGCCGGCGTCGGCGCCGTCGATCAGTCGGTGGTCGTAGGTCAGCGGCAGGTAGCACACCGAACGGACGCCGATCGACTCGTTGCCGTACGCGTCGGAGATCACCCGTGGCCGCTTGACGATCGCCCCGGTGCCCAGCATCGCCGCCTGTGGCGGCACCAGGATCGGGGTGTCGAACAGCGCGCCCTGGCTGCCGATGTTGGTGATGGTGAACGTGCCGCCGGACAGCTCGTCGGGCTTGAGATTGCCCGACCGGGCCCGTGCCGCGATGTCGGAGATGGCGCGCGCCAGCCCGCCCAGCGACAGGTCTCCGGCGCTGTGGATCACCGGAGAGAGCAGCCCCTGGTCGGTGTCGACCGCGAAGCCGAGGTGCTCGGCGTCGTAGTAGGTGATCTCCTTGGTGTCCTCGTTGTAGCTCGCGTTGATGTTCGGGTGGATCTTCAACGCGTCGATGACAGCGCGGGCGATGAACGGCAGGTAGGTGAGGTTGACGCCTTCGCGCTCGGCGAAATCCGCCTTCGCCCGGGCCCGCAACGCCACGATCTTGGTCATGTCGACCTCGTGGGTCTGGGTCAGCTGCGCGGTCGCCTGCAACGATTCCCGCGTCTTCTTCGCGGTGATCTGGCGAATCCGGTTGGCCTTCTGCGTAGTTCCGCGCAGGTGGGCCAGGGCCGGTGCCGGGGCAGCCGACGCGGCGGCGGGTGCGGCCGAGGCAGGGGCTGCCGGTGCGGCCGGAGCCGGGGGAGCCTTTTTGGCCTCGGCTGCGGCGAGCACGTCCTGCTTGCGGACGCGACCGCCGACGCCGGTGCCCTTCACCGCGGCGAGGTCAACGTTGTTCTCCGCGGCCAACTTTCGCACCAGTGGGGTGACATACGGCGAGCCGTCTCCGGCTGCGGGCGCAGCTTCGGGTGCCGCGGGGGCAGGTGCTGCGGGAGCAGGTGCGGCAGGAGCCGGCGCCGCGGGTGCAGGCTCGGCCTTCGGTTCGGGTTTCGGTTCCGGCTTGGGTTCGGGAGCGGGTGCTGCGGGCGCCGGGGCTGCGGCCGGCGCTGCGGCGGCGTCGCCGATCTTGGCCAGCTCGCCGCCGACGGCGACGGTGTCGTCCTCCTGCGCGGTGATCTCCAGCAGGGTGCCGGCCACCGGGGACGGGATCTCGGTATCGACCTTGTCGGTCGATACCTCGACCAGTGGCTCGTCGACGCCGACGGACTCACCGACCTTCTTGAGCCACCGGGTGACAGTGCCCTCGGTGACGGACTCGCCCAGCTCGGGCATCACGACGCTGGTCGCCGAGCCGGAGGCGGCGGCCGGCGGGGCGGCGGCCGGTGCCGGCTGCGCCGGGGCTTCCGGCTCCGGTGCCGCGGTCTCCGCCGGAGCGGCCGACGGTGCGGTGGCTTCTGGTTCTGGTTCCGGTTCGGGCTTCGAGGACGGCGCCGCTGAAGCTCCCTCGGAGGCTTTTTCGGAGGCGTCGCCGATGACGGCGAGCTCGCCGCCGATCTCTACGGTGTCGTCCTCTTGGGCGACGATCTTCGTCAATACACCCGCGGCGGGTGACGGGATCTCGGTGTCGACCTTGTCAGTGGACACCTCCAGCAGCGGCTCGTCGACCTCGACGGTGTCGCCCTCCTGTTTAAGCCAGCGGGTGACGGTCCCCTCGGTGACGCTCTCACCTAGCGCGGGCATCTGGACGGAGATGGCCATGTATTGACTCCTCGGACGGTCACTTGTGACGACTCGAACTCTGGCTTACCACAGCTAGGTGCACTGGGTACGGCACCTAGATGGATTGTCGGAACCATCCTGTCACTGCAGCACCATTCGCACTCACTCAGGGTTGCTGATCCTCTGGCACTATCGAGTGAGGGTTTGCAGGGCGGTTCGTCGAACTTCCCCAGAGCTGAGGAGATCCGTCCGTTGGGCCTGTTCGATTCGTTCCGCCGAGACCGGTGGGCGCGCGGATCCGGCAACGATCAGGCCGGGGACCTGCAGTATCTGCAACGCTGGGTGGCTGAGCATGTCGGAGTCGAGGCATTTGTCGAGCCCCGCACGACGGTCACCGAGGTGACTGTGGTGCTCGTTGCTGCCGACGGGGAATGGACGCGGCGCCGCACGGGCGGCGAGGCAGGCGCGCGTCGGCTCAACGACCGGCTCCAGATCCCGGTCTATGACGTGCAGAAGGTGGGCTATCCGCAACGGATGCGCGACTACGACGCGCGTCGCCGGATCGAACGTCAGCGCGCCGTGTACCGGGAACTCGACGACCGTTAGAGTCAAAGCAACCGGTACCTCCGGTATTGGATACTGTTCGTCACAGGTACCTCGTGGAGGGTGGACTATGCAGCGCTTCGTCGACAGTGCGGACGGAACCCGCATCGCGGTTTACGAACAAGGGGACCGGCAGCGCCCCACGCTCGTGATGGCACATGGATGGCCGGACTCGCACGTGCTGTGGAACGGCGTGACGGGCGAACTCGGGGACCGCTTCCACATCGTGCGGTACGACAACCGCGGTGCCGGAGCCTCGGATGTCCCTAAACCCGTCGCCGCCTACCGCATGGACTGCTTCGCCGACGACCTGTCCGCGGTGATCGACGCCGTCAGCCCCGGCCGCCCCGTGCACGTCCTTGCCCACGACTGGGGATCGGTGGGGGTGTGGGAGTACCTCAGCCGCACCGAGGCCTCCGAGCGGGTGGCTTCCTTCACGTCGGTATCAGGACCCAGCACCGACCACTACGGCTCATTCGTGCGCGGTCGATTGGCCCGTCCGTACCGGCCCATCCGGTTCGCCAAGGCGGTGAACCTGGCATCGCGGTTCAGCTACTGGATCCCGTTCTCGGTCCCCGTCGTCGCGCCCGCGTTGATGCGGCGTGGTGCGGCGCGCCGACTGCAGGCCATCGACACCGCGGGTCCCAAATTCCAGTCCGAGACGCTCGATATCGATGCAGCAAACGGACTGAAGATATACCGCGCCAACGCCATTCGCTCGTTCACGACGTTGCGGAGCGACCATTATGTGACGGTGCCCGTGCAGTTGATCTGCAACGACCACGATCCCGTGGTGCGGGGGCACGGCTATGACGAAGCGTCGAAGTGGGTGCCGTTGCTGTGGCGTCGCGACCTGAAGGCCGGGCACTGGGCCCCGTTCTCGCACTGGCGTGCGATCGCCAACGCGACGGGCGAGCTGATCGATCACATCGAGGGCGCCCCGGCATCGCGTGCGCTGCGACGTGCACAAGTCGGCCGGTCACGCGAATCCTTCGGCGACACACTGGTTTCGGTGACCGGTGCGGGCAGCGGCATCGGCCGCGCCACGGCTATGGCCTTCGCTTCTCATGGCGCCGAACTGGTGTTGAGCGACGTCGACGAGGCTTCGGCCAAAGCCACTGCCGACGAGATCGTGTCGCGCGGCGGGCTGGCACACGCCTACGGCCTCGACGTGTCCGACGCCGAGGCGGTGGAGAGTTTCGTCGAACAGGTTTGCAGCACGCACGGGGTACCCGACGTGGTGGTCAACAACGCCGGAATCGGCCACGGCGGAAAGTTCCTCGACACCCCCGCCGACCAGTACGACCGGGTGCTCGACGTCAACTTCGGCGGAGTCGTCAACTGTTGCAGGTCATTTGCGCGACGCCTGATCGAACGGGGGACCGGCGGCCACATCGTCAACGTGGCCTCGATGGCCGCCTATACGCCGTCGGCATCGATGAACGCCTACTCCACCAGCAAGGCCGCGGTGTTCATGTTCTCCGACTGCCTGCGCGCCGAATTGAAGTCGGCGGGAGTTGGTTTGACCACGATCTGCCCGGGCATGATCGACACCAACATCATCGACACCACCCGCTTCGACGTACCCGCCGAGAAGCAGGGGCAGGTCGAACAGTTGCGGGCCCAGACTAAGAAGGTGTTTGCCGCGCGGCGCTACGGGCCGGAAAAGGTGGCCAAGGCCGTCGTCGAGGCCGTCCGTAAGGACAAAGCGATCCGCCCCGTCACCCCCGAGGCCTATGCCGCTTACGGGGTGGCACGTCTGGTGCCCTCGGCGCTGCGCCGGGTGGCGCGCTCCGGCTCGCTGTAGCGCTATTGCGGATGGGCGGCGAGGTATTCGCCTACCGGAATCGGTGATTCGGTCGCATATCCGACCGGAAGCAGGACGTCGCCCGCGGTGGACACGTAGTAGACGTCCCAGCGGTAGAACGCGCCGAACGCCGCCGGATCGGCCGAGAGTGCCGCGGCGTAGGCGTGGACCGCACGCACGTACTCGTCGGCGTTGTTGTAGCGGAACAGCGCATGGTCGGGGTTGTTCGCAAAACCGTTGGCGGCCAGATAGCGACCGGCCGCCAGGATGCTGTCCCGGGGCGCATGGATGTCACCGCCCGCACCGTAGGCCGCGAACGTGGACGGCATGAACTGCATCGGGCCCTGCGCCCCGGCCAGGCTGGTCCCGCTGACACTGCCGAAACGGGTTTCGATCAGGTTGATCGCGGCCAGGTAGTTCCAGCCCACGCCGGAGGCAGCCTCCGTCTCGCGGTAGGAATCGAGCAGCAGGTCCGCAGGCGGCGGCGGTTCGATGCGCCACGCGGGCAGCGTGTCCCGCGGCTCGGCCAGCGTGGCGAGCTGCCGCCGCGCGTCGACATTGTGGTCGTAGAACGCGACCAGATCGGCCGGGATGCGGGGCCGGACGATCGCGTCCCATTCGGGATGACGGCCGATGGCGCGGTAGGCCACCTGCTGGCGCCGGGCAGCCTGGGTGAGCGCGGCCTCCGGCGTCGACGGATTGCGCAGGGCTCGCTCGTCGGCGACCAGATCCGCCGCGAGCCGGGCCGGGTCTGCCGCCAGGCGAGGTTGCGCGGCGGTGGGGGCGGCCGGCGTGGTGGTCGCGGGGAGCATCGTCGACGTCGTCGTGCTCGGTGAAGCGGGCGCCGGCGGGTTCGGTGACCCCGAACAGCCGGCAAGCGCGGCGCCCAACGTGACGAAGATGGCGACATCGCGAAGCAATCTCGGCATCTTGTTCACTTTGGGCGGCAACATGATCAGCCGTTCACGGCTATATCCTCCAGGACTGCGAACATCGTCCGCACCGGCACCCCGGTGCCGCCTTTGGGGGTGTAACCCCAGGGGCCTCCGGTGTTGTAGGCCGGTGCGGCGATGTCGATGTGCGTCCACTGGACCCCGTCGGCGACGAACTCGCGCAAGTATGTCCCGGCCACGAGCATCCCGGCGAAGCGCGATCCGCTGACGTTCGCGAGGTCGGCGACAGATGACTTTAGGTCATCTTTCAATTCCTCGGGAAGTGGCATCGCCCAACCGTTTTCACCCACCGCCTGCGACAGTGTGGCCACTCGGTCGCGGAACTCCTCGCTGCCCATCACGCCCGGTGTACGCGCACCGAGCGCGACGGTCTGCGCACCGGTCAACGTGGAGGTCTCGATCAGGTAGTCCGGCTCGTCCTCGCACGCCCGCACGATCGCGTCGGCCAGGATCAACCGGCCCTCGGCGTCGGTGTTGAGCACCTCCACCGTGATGCCGCCGTACTGGGTCAGGACATCGCCCGGGCGCTGCGCGGTAGCCGACGGCATGTTCTCGGCCATCGGCACGGTCGCGATGACCTCGATCGGCAGATTCTGCTTGGCGGCCAGCGCCACGGTCGCGATCACCGCGGCGGCCCCACCCATGTCCGAGGTCATGTGATGCATGTTGGCGGCCGGCTTGATCGAGATGCCGCCCGTGTCGAACGTGATGCCCTTGCCGACCAGCGCGACGCGCTTGGCCTTCTTGTTACCGGCACCCCGGTGGATCAACCGCACCAGGCGCGGCAGGCGTGCGGAGCCCTTGCCGACCCCGACAATGCCGCCGTAGCCGGCCTTGGTCAGGGCCTTGTCGTCGAGCACCTCGACCTCAAGTCCTACCGCGTCGCCCAAAGCCTTTGCCCGCTTGGCGAATTCGTCGGGAAACAGGTGGCTGGGCGGGGTGTTCACAAAATCGCGGGCCGTGGCCACGGCGGAGGCTACGTCCACCGCTCGCTGTGCCTCTGCCTTGGTTGCCGCCTTGGAATCGGCGGCCAGCGCGGTGATCGCGGTCAACCCGGCGTCGGTGGGTGCGGTCTTGGCGCTGCGGAAGTCGCTGAAGCGGTAGGCGCCCAGGATCAATCCCTCGACGGCGGCCTCCAGATCGACAGCCGACAGCACGGTCACCACCGTGGCGACCTTGTCCAAAGCCCGCGCAGCGGTACCGGCTGCCCGACGGATCACGTCGGCGGGCCACTCGTCGCGCGGCTTGCCCAGACCGACGGTCAGCACGCTGGCGACCGGCAGCGACGCGACGACCAGACGGTGTGTCTGCCCCTCGCCGCCGGTGGCTCCCAACGCCTGCAGGCCGGATTCGACGGCGGCCACCGCGTCGGCGTCGAGGTAGGGCCCCGCCGCAAGGACCTTCGGACCCGCGTCGTCGCTGACGACGCCGATGACGAGGACGGCCTCGGCGACCCCCTTGCGGGGCAACGACGAGCTGACGGTGACGGTGGGGGCCTGGTAGCCGGGTGCGCTGCTCACCCGGTTCACCCTAGAGTCCGGCGAGCGGATACGCCGGGACCGGTGCGTCGAAACCCTTCAGCGTCAGCGAACGGACCGGCGCGAACGCCCGGGTCGGCAGCAGATCGCGCAGCGGCTCGGAGACCAGGATCTGGGCCGGTTCGGCCGCAGCGACCAGTCGGGCTGCCCGATTCGCGGGGTTACCGAAGTAATCGCCACCGACGGCCAGCATCTCACCGAAATCGAGACCGGCCCGCACCTGCAGGCCGGTTTGGGCGGCGCGGGGATGAGTGACGAGGTCGAAGGCCACCTGCAGCACGTCGGCGGGTTCGGAGCCGACCCACATGATGGCGTCCCCGATGAACTTCACGACGCGGCAGCCGGCGGCGTGGACGACCGCGGTACTGGTGGCGCTGAACTCGTTGAGCAGTGCCGAGAGTTCGGTGGTGGTCAACATCTGGGTGAGTGCGGTGAATCCCGACAGATCGGCAAAACCTATGCCGCAGTAGACGCTGGATGTTCCGTCGCGCACCACATGTTCGAAATAGCTGCGCGCACTCATCACGTGGTGGCGGTGCACCGCATCGACCATCGACCCGATCCGCGGGATGAAACCGGCGGCGGCCCGGTAGGCCTTGGCGGTGACAAGCTCATCGTGGGTGATGCCCAGTTGGATGTCGGGGGTGTTGGCCCGGCTCATCGACGACAGCGCCTCGGCCAGCCGGGCCATACCCGCGCCCACCACGCGAAGCAGGCCGGTGGCCTCGGCGTCGCCGACCAGTACCCGCAGCTCCGCCCACGTTCGCAGGGTCTCCAGATCGGCCCGGCTCAGAGTCTTGACGTCGCAGCCGGCCACCGTGAGGCCCAGTGCGGCCCAGGCCCGCTGCACGTCATCGAGCGGAACGCCGATCTCGGCCGCCACATCCGCCAGGCAGAATTCCGGCGGCCCCGACCACTGCAGGACATCGCCGGCCAGCCCGAACAACCGGCCGCGCGACTCCGCCTCGACCATCTGCTCGGCGGTGAACCCGAGAGAGTCCAGGTACTCGATGAGCGGGGCGCGCTCGTGTGCGTCGGTGATCCCGGCCGCCGCGAGTGCATCCAAATCGACCACCAGACAAGTGTGCAGCCGGTGGCCCGATCAGGCGGTCCGTTCTGGCGTGCGGATTAGGGTGAAACCGTGACTGACGATCTGCTGCACGGACCGCTGGAAGACCGCCATCGCGAACTGGGAGCCAGTTTCGCCGAATTCGGTGGATGGCTGATGCCGGTGTCCTACGCCGGAACTGTCTCCGAACACAACGCCACGCGCGACACCGTGGGCCTCTTCGACGTCAGCCACCTCGGAAAGGCGCTGGTCAAAGGTCCGGGGGCGGCGGCCTACGTCAACTCCGCCCTCACCAACGACCTCAACCGGATCGGCGTGGGCAAGGCGCAGTACACCCTCTGCTGTACCGAGTCAGGCGGTGTTGTGGACGACCTGATCGCCTACTACGTCTCCGACGACGAGATCTTCCTGGTGCCCAACGCCGCCAACACCGCGGCCGTCGTTGCCGAACTGCAGAAGAACGCCCCGCAAGAGCTGACCATCACCGACGAGCACCGCTCCTACGCCGTGCTGGCCGTGCAGGGGCCGGAATCCGCCGAGGTACTCGACGCGCTTGGGCTGCCCACCGACATGGACTACATGGGCTACGCCGATGCCGAATATGACGGCGTGTTCGTGCGAGTCTGCCGCACCGGCTACACCGGCGAGCACGGCTACGAGCTGCTGCCGGCCTGGGACCGGGCCGGCGTGGTGTTCGACGCTCTGGTCGCGGCGGTGCGGGCTGCCGGCGGCGAACCTGCGGGCCTCGGCGCCCGCGACACCCTGCGCACCGAGATGGGTTACCCGCTGCACGGCCACGAGCTGTCGCTGGACATCTCGCCGCTGCAGGCCCGCTGCGGCTGGGCGATCGGCTGGAAGAAGGACTCCTTCTGGGGGCGCGAGGCGTTGTTGGCCGAGAAGGAGACCGGCCCGGCCCGAGTGCTGCGCGGGCTCAAGGCCGTCGGCCGCGGGGTGCTGCGCGCCGACCTCGCGGTGCTCGACGGGGACACCCAGATCGGGATCACGACCTCGGGAACGTTTTCGCCGTCACTGAAAGTCGGCATCGCCCTGGCGCTCATCGACACCGCCCACGACGTCGCCGACGGGCAGCGGGTGAATGTGGACGTGCGTGGCCGCGCCGTCGAATGCGAAGTGGTCAAGCCACCGTTCGTGGCTCCGAAAACCCGCTGAGGCCCCGCTCCCGCGGGGAAATACGTTAGTGCTCGGGCGATACAATCGCTGCATGACTAGCGGCCATCTCGAGTTCACGGTTTCAGCCAACGCGAATCCGGCGACCGATGCGGTACGCGAATCCGTTCTGGCCAACCCGGGTTTCGGCAAGTATCACACCGACCACATGGTGGCCATCGACTACACCGCCGGGCAGGGCTGGCACGATCCGCGGGTGATCCCGTACGGGCCGATCGAGCTCGACCCCTCGGCCATCGTGCTGCATTACGCGCAGGAAGTCTTCGAAGGGCTCAAGGCGTACCGCTGGGCGGACGGCTCGATCGTGTCCTTCCGGCCGGAGTCCAACGCTGCGCGGCTGGGTACCTCCTCGCGGCGGCTGGCCATCCCCGAACTTCCCGAGGACCTGTTCATCGAATCGCTGCGCCAGCTCATCGCGGTCGACGAGAAGTGGGTGCCGGCAGCCGGCGGCGAGGAATCGCTGTACCTGCGGCCGTTCGTGATCGCCACCGAGCCGGGCCTGGGTGTGCGCCCGGCCAACGAGTACCGCTACCTGGTGATCGGCTCGCCGGCCGGTGCCTACTTCAAGGGCGGCATCAAGCCGGTCAGCGTGTGGCTGTCGCACGAGTACGTGCGGGCCTCACCCGGCGGCACCGGCGCGGCCAAGTTCGGCGGCAACTACGCGGCCTCACTGCTCGCGCAGGCCCAGGCCGCCGACAACGGGTGCGATCAGGTGGTTTGGCTCGACGCGATCGAGCGCCGCTACGTCGAGGAGATGGGCGGGATGAACCTGTTCTTCGTCTTCGGCAGCGGCGGATCGGCCCGCCTCGTCACACCGGAGCTGTCCGGCTCGCTGCTGCCGGGTATCACGCGAGATTCCTTGCTGCAGTTGGCCACCGATGCCGGATTCGCGGTCGAGGAACGCAAGATCGACGTCGACGAATGGCAGAAGAAGGCCGCCGCGGGCGAGATCACCGAGGTGTTCGCCTGCGGTACGGCCGCGGTGATCACCCCGGTTTCTCACGTGAAATACGCAGACGGTGAATTCACCATCGCCGACGGGCAACCCGGCGAGATCACCATGGCGCTGCGCGACACCCTGACCGGGATCCAGCGGGGCACCTTCGCCGATACCCACGGCTGGATGGCCCGGCTGAACTAGCCGACCGCCAGGCCGAGGGCAGTCAACGTCGTCGTCACCTCGACGGCCGCACCGAGCACGTCGCCGGTGATGCCGCCGAACCGTCGCACGCAATGGGCTACCAACAGAGCCGAACAGCCCACCGTGACCAGCACCACGACCGGGCCCTGCCACATCCGTGGGCCCGCCCACGCGGCCGCCGCAGCCACCGCGATCAACCAGGCGGCCACCACAGCCATCGGCTGACTGGCCGCCACGGCGCCGCCGAGCGAACTGCCCGCCGCCGCGGGCACCGAACGGCGGCAGGCGATCACCGCCGCCACCCGGCCGGCGGTGACGGCGACGACGATCGCGACCGCCTGGAGCTGAGCGAATGCCATTGCCTGGCAACCGATCACCACGATCACCGCGGCGACGCCGAACGGCCCGGCCGAACCGTCCCGCATGACCGCCAGCGCGCGCTCCGGCGGGCCGTAACACCCCAGACCGTCGACGGTGTCGCAGAAGCCGTCGATGTGCAGCCCACGGGTGCCCAGCAGAAGTACGGCCACCGCCAGTAGGCCGGGCAGTGCACTCCCGGTGCCGAAGGCCCACTGGCCTCCGGCGACCACCGCGGCCGCGAGCGCGCCGAGCGCCAGGCCGACCAGCGGCAGGGCAGTGAGCGCCCCACGGCCGATGCCGGCTGACGTTCTCACCGGTAGCACCGTGCCGAACGCGAAAGCCCCGCCGAGTGCGGACATTCCGCCGCGGGGGGACATCATGTCTCTTCGGAGATTCCGGCTTCAGCGAAGGTGGCCATCGAGGCGAGCGTGGCGATCGCCGCCCGCACGATCGGCAGCGCCACCGCTGCGCCGGTGCCCTCGCCCAGGCGCATGCCGAGGTCGATGATCGGTTCGAGCCCCAGCTGGGACAACGCCAGAGTGTGGGCCGGTTCGGTCGACCGGTGGCCGGCCTGCCACCACGCCCGCGCACCCGGCGCCAGGTTCTCGGCCACCAAGGCCGCAGCCGTCACCACCATGCCGTCCAGCAGAACCGGGGTGCGCCGCACCGCGGCCTGGGCCAGGAACCCGGCCATCGCGGCCAGGTCGGCGCCGCCGCACACCCGCAAGAGGCCCAGTGGATCGCCGGTCACGGTGCGCGCCCGGTACAGCGCGTCGCGTACCGCGCCGGCCTTGCGCATCCAGCCCAGGTCGTCGATGCCGGTGCCGCGGCCCACCACGACGACAGGTTCGGTGCCGGTCAGTGCCGCCACCAAAGTTGTTGCCGCCGTGGTATTTCCGATTCCCATATCGCCGGCGATGAGCAGGTCTGCCCCCGCGTCGATCTCGTCGTCGGCGATCTGGCGCCCTGCCGAGATTGCCGCGACCGCTTCCTCTTCGCTCAGTGCGTCCTCGACCGCGATGTTGCCCGAGCCGCGGCGGATCTTGTGGCCACCGATCGCGGGAGACAGCGGCTCGTCGCAGTCGACGGCGATGTCGGCGACGCGCACGGTGGCTCCGGCCAACTCGGCGAGCACGTTGATGGCGGCCCCGCCCGCATCGAAGTTGGCCACCATCTGGCCGGTCACCGCGGGCGGGAACGCCGAAACCCCCGCGGCGGTAACCCCGTGGTCGGCCGCAAAGACCACCACGCGGGCCCGGGTGAGCGCTCGCGGCGGGCACACGCCCTGGCACGAGGCCGCCCAGACCGCGAGGTCTTCCAGCCGGCCGAGGGAGCCGGGCGGTTTGGTGAGCCGTTTCTGACGGGCCCGCGCCGCTGCGGCCGCCTCGGCGTCCGGTGCGCTGACCGGGGCGAAGGCCGCATCCGATTCCGTCATGACGGCTCCTTCACCGTGAGCGGTTGGCCGGCCACCACCAGCACCACGCGGTCGCACACCGCGGCCAGGCGCTGGTTCACCGTGCCCAGTTCGTCGGCGAACCGGCGCCCCGCCTCGGTGGCGGGGACGACGGTAAGTCCGACCTCGGGACTGACCAGGACCAGGGGAGCGGTGAACGCGCCCACCGCCCGCACCAGTACGTCGACCTCGGGGGCAACGGGTGCTCCGGTCCAGGCGCCGATACGGTCCATGGTCGAGGTCAGCCAGCCACCGATGTCGTCGACAAGCGTGGCGGTGCCCGGTGTCCCGAGCCGGGCGGCGCCCAGGTCGGCGGCAAGGTCGGCGGTTTCCACGGTCTGCCAGTGCGCGGGCCGACGCGCCTGGTGTGCGCCCACGCGGTCAGCCCAGGACGGATCGGTGTCGGCGGCGGGGCCGGTGGCCAGGTACCGCACGGGCGCAGAATCCCCGGCGGTGCGGGCGATGGCCGTTTCGGCCCAGTGCGATTTACCCGAGCGGATACCGCCGAGCACCAGCGTGCGCACTCCTCAGACCGCCTGGAATGGCATCAAGAGATCTTGTCGCCGCGGTTGACCGCAGGGCGCGGCGCCCGCATACGGCGCAGCTGCGAGGCCCGGCTGGCCGCGTAAAGCCCTAGCTTCCAACCGCTTTCGGTGTTGTCGGGGAACTTCTCGTCCACCATCTGATTCACCTTGCGGCCGACGAGCAACCCGTCGATCAGCATGATGACCACCAGGATCAGCATCGCGTACGACAGGATCTGCTGGAATTTCAGCGACGGCAGGGCGAGCATGAAGAAGATCATCGCCAGGGCGGCCGGCATGAAGAGGCCCAGCACATTGCGCCGGGAGTCGACGACGTCGCGGACGTAGCGGCGAACCGGGCCCTTGTCGCGGGGAAGCAGGTAGGACTCATCGCCCGCCATCATCTTCTCGCGGCGGTCGGACATGTCCGCGCGGCGGGTGAGCCGCTCGATCTTGCGCTCTTCCTTGGACAGCTTGGGCCCGCGCAGCTCCTTGCGACGCTGCCGCGCCTCCGCCGAGGTCAGCGGGGCGGGCGCGACCGGCCCGCGGCGCTTGGCGGCTTCGTTGCGTTTGGGCGTCGGCCTGCCCTTGGGGGCGGTGCCCGCCGCCGATTCTGCGGCGGTTGATCCGGCCGACCCGTCGACGCTCGTGACCTGGTCGGTCCCGGCGGGTTCGCCTTCGTTGTCCTTCTTGCGGCCCAGCAGCTTCACGACTGCCAGGTTACTGCCCGCCGCAGGTGGCCCGGCCACATGCCCCGGCCTGTGGATAAGTCGGGAATAGCGTCGGAACAAGGTACCGTTGAGGTAGTAGACGCGCGGTACACCCACGCGTTTCCTTGATGCCCCGGGATCTTTAGGGAGAGCTATGACTGTTCAGGACGCGACCACCACCGAAACCCACGGTGCGACCCTGTCCGACGCTGCGGCGACGAAGGCGAAGGCGCTGCTGGACCAGGAAGGCCGCGACGACCTCGCGCTGCGTATCGCGGTGCAGCCGGGCGGCTGCGCCGGCCTGCGCTACAACCTGTTCTTCGATGACCGCACCCTCGACGGCGACCTCACCGCAGAATTCGGCGGCGTGAAGCTGGTCGTGGACCGGATGAGCGCGCCGTATATCCAGGGAGCCACCATCGACTTCGTCGACTCCATCGAGAAGCAGGGCTTCACGATCGACAACCCGAACGCCACCGGCTCCTGCGCCTGCGGCGACTCCTTCAACTGACGTGAGCTGACGGCCCGGCGGTCAGTACTGGCCGCCGGTGCGCAGCACATACGAGCACACCAGAACCTGCTCGTTCTTCCCGTCCTTCTGCACCAGTAGCTGTGCCACGCCCTGCTGTTCGTCACCGGTGGGGCGTTGTCCGCGTGCCGAGCCGGCAGTCGGCGCGACCCGCATGGTGAACAGCACCTGTGCCTGCGTGGTGGACCACGGCACGTTCGCGTCGATGTGAGTGACCTCGACCTGGCTGAATTGCTTACGGAACGCGTCGCTGGCCAGACCGGCCACCGCGAGATCGGCCTTGCGGTCCTTGACCCCGTCGTACAACCCGCACAGGGTGTGCCGCGCGATCGTTTCGTCGTCCCCGTCGGTCAGCGCGTCTAGATACTCCTGGATTGCAGCCTGAGCCCGCGCGTCGGAGACCACGACCGGTACCGCGGCCCCGCGGCGGCCGGTGACCAATACCGCGGTGAGCACGCCTCCCAGCGCCCCCACCACCAGCAGAGCCGCCAGAATCTTCGGCCAGCGCCGCCGCGTCGGGTAGGGCACCGGCGGCGGAAGTGTCCCGGGATACGCCGACGGTGCGGTCGGCACCGCCTCGGGATACGACTGCGGCGGAATGTGCTCGGGGTACTGGTAGGAACCAGTCATCAAATGACGCTCCCCGCGTGATCTGGAGGTGGGTCAGCCGTCTACGGTGACCGGGAATACGGTTACACGCAGGTTAGCGCAACCCGCGAAGTGCGACCGTGCGCGCAGATCGCCACAAGGCCCGCGCGGGTACTGTTATGTAGCCGACTTAACGAAATGAGGGGTGACACTACGTGACCATCGCAGTTACCGGATCCATCGCGACCGACCACCTGATGCGGTTCCCGGGCAAATTCTCCGAGCAACTGCTGGCCGACCACCTGCAGAAGGTGTCGCTGAGCTTCCTGGTGGACGATCTGGTGATCCACCGCGGGGGAGTCGCGGGCAACATGGCCTTCGCGATCGGCACCCTCGGCGGTGACGTCGCCCTGGTGGGCGCCGCAGGCCAGGATTTCGGTGAATACCGGGCCTGGCTGGAGGGCGCCAACGTCGACTGCGGCAGCGTGCTGATCTCCGAGAGCGCCTACACCGCCCGCTTCGTCTGCACCACCGATGAGGACATGGCCCAGATCGCCTCGTTCTACCCCGGAGCCATGTCGGAGGCCCGCAACATCTCGCTGGCCGATCTGGTGGCCCGCTCCGGGAAACCGGAGTTGGTGATCGTCGGCGCCAACGACCCCGAGGCGATGTTCCTGCACACCGAGGAATGCCGCACGCTCGGCCTGGCCTTCGCGGCCGACCCCTCCCAGCAGCTGGCCCGGCTCTCCGGCGAGGAGATCCGCAAGCTCATCAACGGCGCCACCTACCTGTTCACCAACGACTACGAGTGGGACCTGCTGCTGCAGAAGTCGGGCTGGAGCGAGGCCCAGGTGATGAGCCAGATCGGCATGCGCGTCACCACGCTCGGCGCCAAGGGCGTCGACCTGGTCAGCTCGGACGGCACGTTCGTGCACGTCGGCGTCGTGCCCGAGAAGCATCAGGCCGACCCCACCGGTATCGGCGACGCGTTCCGGGCGGGCTTCCTGACGGGCCGCAGCGCCGGATTGAGCCTGGAGCGCTCGGCTCAACTGGCATCCCTGGTCGCGGTCCTGGTGCTGGAGGCGACCGGGCCGCAGGAATGGACCTGGGACGCGGCCGAGGCAGTGCAGCGGCTCACCGACGCCTACGGCGCCGAGGCGGGTACCGAGATCGGTAAGGCGCTGGGCTGACAGTTCCGGCTCACCGGTGCAGCTCTGAGTCCGCCTAGAGCTGCACCGGGTAGTGCGGTTCCTTGATCTGCGGGGTCACGCTGTGCTCGACGAAGATGGCATGCCACAGCATGAAGGTCAGCACCGTCCACAGCCGGCGGCTGTGATCGCTGACGCCGCCGCGGTGTTCGTCGAGCATGGTGCGGACCGCACCCAGATCGACATGAGCCCCGGCCTGTGATGACGCCGTCATGGCGTACGCCCAGTCCATCAGCTCACCGGCGCGCAGCCAGTGCCGGATCGGCACCGGGAAACCCAGCTTGGGGCGGTTCAGCACGTGGGCCGGCACGATCGGTTCCAGCGCGCGGCGCAGCGCGTACTTGGTCGTCGAGCGCGTGATCTTCTGATCGACCGGCAGCCGGGAGGCCACCGCGAACACCTCGGGGTCCAGGAACGGCACCCGCAGTTCCAGCGAGTTGGCCATGGTGATCTTGTCGGCCTTGACCAGGATGTCGCCCCGCAGCCAGGTGAACAGGTCGATGTGCTGCATCCGGGCCACCGGATCGGCGCCGCGCGATTCGGCGTACACCGGAGCGGTGACGTCGGTGTGCGTCCATTCCGGCCGGAAGCCCGGCAACACTGCCCGCAGCTGCTCATCGGAGAAGCTGCGGGCATTGCCGTAGTAGCGCTCCTCCAAGGTCAGCGAACCGCGGTGCAGCAGGCTCTTGCCGCGCATGCCCTCGGGCAGCGGCTTGGACGCCTTGCCCAGCGACTTGCGCACCGGCCGCGGCAGATAGTCGAAAGGCCGCAGCGACAACGGTTCCCGGTAGATCGTGTATCCGCCGAACAACTCATCGGCACCCTCGCCGGACAGCACCACCTTGACGTGCTTGCGGGCCTCGCGGGCGATGAAGAACAGCGGCACCAGGGCCGGGTCGGCCACCGGTTCGTCCAGATACCAGACGATCTCGGGCAGCGCCTCGACGAACTCCGCCTGGGTTACCACCTTGGTGACATGCCGGGCGCCGATGGCTTCCGCGGACGCGACGGCCACGTCCACCTCGGAGAATCCCTCCCGCTCGAAGCCTGTGGTGAACGTGATCAGCCGGGGATTGTGGCGCATCGCCAGCGCGGCGGTAGCCGTCGAGTCGATGCCGCCGGACAGGAAGGCGCCGACCGTCACATCGGCGCGCATGTGCTTGGCGACGGAATCTTCCAGGGCGGCGGTGATCTCGTCGTAGCGCGACTGCTCGGCACCCTTGACGAACGGGACCGCATTGAATTTCGGGACGAAATAGCGGGTCACCTCGGGGCGGCCACCAGGCTTCAACCGCGCGTAGCTGCCCGATTCCAGCCGGCGGATACCGCGGTGCAGCGTCTCGGGTTCGGGCACGTACTGCAGCACCGTGTAGTGCTGAACGGCCCGATCATCGATGCCCAGGTCGAGCCCCAGCAGGTCGGCCAGGTCCAGCAGGCACTTCTTCTCGCTGCCCACCGCGGTGCCTCCCGGCCCGGTGGCCATGAACAGCGGCTTGATGCCGAACGGGTCCCTGGCGCAGAACAATTCACGCTCGACGGTGTCCCATATCGCGAACGCGAACATGCCGCGCAGCCGCTTCAGCGCGTCGACGCCCCAGTAGTGATACGCCGCTACGATGGCCTCGCCGTCGCCGTCGGTGTGAAATACCGCACCGTGTTCGGAACGCAACACTTCGCGTAACTCGACGTAGTTGTAGATCTCACCGTTGAAGACGAGCGCGTACCGGTCCGGCGCGTCGGCGGGCCCCCAGCGCAACGGCTGGTGACTGTGCGCGATGTCGATGATCGACAGCCGGTTGAAACCGAGCACCACGGTGGCGTCGCCGCTCGTATCCGCCCAGGTGCCGGGCTCGTCGGGACCCCGGTGACGCATCAGGTGGGAGGCGCCCGCCACCGCGTCGACCAGCCGCGATCCGGCGTCGGGGGAGACGTCGCCCCGGGAGGATTCCGATGGGTCAGTTACCAACGCGAGCAGTCCGCACACCGCGCCAGTATGTCTGATCCGGCGGCTCGCCGAGACCACCACCCGGGCCGTGGTGCGGGATGCTCCGCCGCCGTCGCGATCCCATTCCCGAGTCGCTTCGCTCCCGTGGACTGGCGTGGTCTACGCTGCGTAGTATTCGCAAAACAACGACCGGTCGCGGTCGCGAAATACCGATCTAGGAGGCGCCAACGTGACACCTCGCGGGCTTAAGAAGGTGGCCCGAGCGGCGTTGTTGACAATTGTCCTGGGTGGCTCGGCGCTCTTGCTGAGCGGCTGCAGCTGGCAGGACGCACTCGCGCTCGGTTGGCCGACCGGAATCACCCCGGAGGGCAAACTCAACCGAGAGCTGTGGATCGGCTCCGTGATTGCGTCGTTCGTCGTGGGCGCCATCGTGTGGGCTCTGATCTTCTGGTCGAGTGCATTCCACCGGAAGAAGAAGGGCGACACCGAGCTGCCGCGCCAGTTCGGCTACAACATGCCGCTGGAGCTGGTGCTGACGGTCGTCCCGTTCCTCATCATCTCGGTGCTGTTCTACTTCACCGTGGTGGTCCAGGAGCGCATGCTGCACAAGGACCCGAACCCTGAGGTCGTCATCGACGTGACCGCCTTCCAGTGGAACTGGAAGTTCGGCTACCAGAAGATCGACTACGCCGACGGCACGTTCGACTATGACGGTGTCGACGCAGCGCGCAAGGCCGCGATGACGTCCAAGCCGGAGGGCAAGGATGCGCACGGCGAGGAGCGCGTCGGCGCGGTGCACGGTCTCAACCCTGAGGACCGCACCTACCTGAACTTCGACAAGATCGAGACTCTGGGTACCTCCGACGAGATCCCGGTGCTGGTGCTCCCGGTGGGCAAGCGCGTCGAGTTCCAGCTCAACTCCGCGGACGTGATCCACGGTTTCTGGGTGCCGGAGTTCCTCTTCAAGCGTGACGTGATGCCCGAGCCGGTGGCCAACCACTCGGACCACATCTTCCAGGTCAGCAAGATCGAGCAGACCGGCGCGTTCGTCGGGCGCTGCACAGAGATGTGCGGTACCTACCACTCGATGATGAACTTCGAGGTCCGGGTCGTAGAGCCCAACGACTTCAAGGCCTACATCGATCAGCGCAATGCAGGTAAGACCAATGCCGAGGCGTTGGCGGCGATCAATCAGCCGCCGCTGGCCACCACCACTCACCCGTTCGATACCCGACGCGGTGAGCAGGCACCGCAGGCGAGCAAGTAGGGGCTACACGCTATGCATATTGAAGCTCGACTGTTCGAGATCCTCACGGCGTTCTTCGCCTTGTCGGCGGTGGTGTACGGCGTCTTGACGGCGATGTTCGCCACCGGTGGCGTGGAGTGGGCCGGTACGACCGCGCTCGTACTCACCACCGGACTGACGCTGATCACCGGCACGTTCTTCCGCTTCGTGGCGCGGCGTCTCGACACCCGCCCCGAAGACTACGAAGATGCCGAGATCAGTGACGGCGCCGGAGAACTGGGCTTTTACTCGCCCCACAGCTGGTGGCCGATCCTGATCGCGCTGTCCTTCTCGGTCGCCGCGGTGGGCGCAGCCCTGTGGCTTCCCTGGCTGATCGTGGCAGGCATCTGCTTCGTGCTGACGGCCGTCAGCGGCCTGGTCTTCGAGTACTACTGGGGTCCTGAGAAGCACTGACCCATCCGGACGTGCCGATTGTGGCCTGATCAAGGTCACAATCGGGCCGTCACTTCATCCGCCACCGGCAGCGCCGGAGTCGCCGGCTTCACCTCGTTCGGTAATGTTGCCGGGGCACTGTCACCAGCGAACCGTTTCGCTCCGCGTGGCAGTGAAGTTGTCGAGAAGGATAGGCGTAGATGAGCGGGCCGAATCCCCCGGAACCCGGTGCCTCCGGTTCTGATTTGCCGGATCAACCCGGAAAACATTCCGCACCCGAGGATCTGACTCAGGGGGCGGACGCAGACGCGGACGGCGGCGAGACGGAGTTCTACTCGCAGGCGTACTCCGCGCCGGAGTCGGAACAGTTCACCAGCGGGCCCTACGTGCCCGCCGAGGTGGCGCTCTACGACTACGACGACTACGACCCGGCGACCGAACTCGTCGACACCGCCCCGCCGCCGCGCTGGCCGTGGGTGGTCGGCGTCACCGCCATCATCGCCGCGGTCGCCCTGGTGGCTTCGGTGGCCGTCCTGGTGACACGCGACGACGACACCGCCAACCTGGCGACCCCGAAGCCGAGTACCACCACGTCGGCGCCGCCGGTGCAGGACGAGATCACGACGACGACTCCACCTCCGCCGCCACCGCCCCCTCCGACCTCGGAGGAGCTACCGCCTCCGCCGCCGCCGGAGACCGTGACGGTTACCGAGCCGCCACCGCCCGCGCCCGCGCCGACCAATGAGGCGCCCCCGCCGGCCCCGGGCACATCAGCGCCGCCGACCACCACCACGACGCATGCCGGACCGCGTCAGGTCACCTATTCGGTCACGGGTACCAAGGCGCCGGGCGACATCATCACGATCACCTATGTCGACGGGAACGGAAACCGGCGCACCCTGCGCAACGTCTACATCCCGTGGACCTTCACCATGACGCCGATCTCCAACTCTGATGTGGGATCGGTCGAGGCGTCCAGCCTGTTCCTCGTCAGCCGACTGAACTGCTCGATCACGGCCAGCGACGGCACGGTGCTCTCGTCCAACGCCAACAACTCCGCGCAGACTGCCTGCTGATGTCCGGGCCCCTCAGCGAACTCGACAACACCGACCGGGTTTTGCTGGGCGCGTGCGCCGCGGTGTGGCTCGCCGCGCTGGGTGCCGGGGTGGCGGCCGTCGTGGCCCTGGTGGACCTCGGCCGCAGTCATCCGCAAGGCTCCGAGAGCGCTGACATTCCCTGGGTGCTGTACACCGTGATCGGCCTGTCCGTGTTGGTGATCGCCGGGGCGGTGCCGCTGTTGCTGCGCGCCCGAGCCCAGGCCGACAATCGCCAGCCCGGACGGCGGCCCCAGCCTCCGGCCCGCTCACCACGCCCGATCGGGGGCAGCTACCGGGCGGCACCGGTCGCGATGAGCCGCTACAGCGCCGGCAACGGCGCCGCCGGCGCGGCCGAGGCGGTGTGGCGCCGGTTCATTTTGGCCACCGCCTGCGCCATCGGACTGGGGGCGGCGGCCGTCGGGCTGGCCACCTATCTGATGGCGACGGGCAGTGACGTGGCGGCCTGGTGCCTCTACGGCCTGGCCGGTGTGGTCACCGCGGGCATCATCGCGCTGCCGATCGTCGCGGTGCGGCAGCTGGATACCTCCTCGCGCTGAGTCTTCAGCTGATCTGATCCTCGGCACGCGGCTTCCGGGCTTCCCGGGGTTGCACAGGCGGCGGGTGTCCTCCTGAGTTGCAGCATGGAGAGCTGCCGGCCACCCAAATCGCCCCCCGAGTCACCTCGACGAGCCGCACCGCCGCACCGAGGTTGCGGGCAGGGACAACATCGGCGTCGGATTGGTCCCTGCCTGCAATCTCGATGACCGTCAGCCCAACACCACCGCCACATACGACAATCGCCGCAACCCTCCGGAGAGAGTTGCGGCGATTGTTCGGGGTAGGGGAGTGGTCAGTGGTGACCGTTGGTCTCCCCGTTGCCGTTTCGGTCCTGCTGCTCGCGCAGAGCGGTCAGGGCCTTGTGCTCGGAGGCGTGCGCAGCCTCGGTGAGCGCGTCGTGCTCGACCGCCGGATCGGCGAACAAGAAGCTGCCGGTGCCGGGTGAGCCGGCCGAACCGAGCTTGTTCATCCGTTTCGGCAGGGCAGCACCCTGGTACTCCAGCGGGATCGGGTGACCATGATCGTCGACCGGTCCCAGCGGCTGGTGCAGCTCCACGTAGGCACCGTGCGGCAGACGCTTGATGATGCCGGTCTCGATGCCGTGCTCCAGCACCGCGCGGTCGCTGCGCTGCAACGAGATGGCCCACCGGTAGGCGATGAAATACACGATGGCCGGAAGCACCACCATGCCGATACGGCCGATCCACGTGGTCGCGTTCAGCGAGATGTGGAACTTGAGCGCGATGATGTCGTTCATCGCGGCCAGGGTCAGCACCATGTAGAACGCAATCGCCATGGCGCCGATCGCAGTTCGCACCGGTACGTCGCGCGGACGCTGCAGCAGGTTGTGGTGCGCGTCGTCGCCGGTGACCTTCCGCTCGATGAAGGGGTAGGCGATCAGCAGGCCGAAGACACCGCCCATGATCAACGCGACCCAGACCACCGCGGGGATGGTGTGGCCGAACGGGTAGAACTCCCAGGCCGGCCAGATACGCGCCAGGCCTTCGGTCCACATCATGTAGAAGTCGGGCTGGCTACCCGCCGAGATCTGCGAGGGCTTGTAGGGACCCAGTTGCCAGATCGGGTTGATCGTCAGCAGGCCGCCCATCAGGCCGAGCACACCGGTGATCATCGCGAAGAACGCACCGGACTTCACCGCGAACACCGGCATGACGCGCACGCCGACCACGTTGTGCTCGGTCCGGCCGGGGCCGGGGAACTGGGTGTGCTTCTGGAACCACACCAGCGCCATGTGCGCACCGATGAGGGCCAGGATGATGCCCGGGATCAGGAGGATGTGCAGCGCGTACAGGCGCGGGATCAGGATCTCGCCGGGGAAGTCCCCGCCGAACAGCGCCCAGTGCAGCCACGTTCCGATGATCGGCATGCCCAGAGTGATCGAGGACAGCGCGGCGCGCAGGCCGATGCCGGACAGCAGGTCGTCGGGCAGCGAGTAACCGAAGTAACCCTCGAACATCGCCAGGATGAGCAGCAGTGAGCCGATCACCCAGTTGGCCTCACGCGGGCGGCGGAACGCGCCGGTGAAGAAGATGCGCGCCATGTGCACCATGATCGATGCGGCGAACATCAGCGCGGCCCAGTGGTGGATCTGGCGGACGAACAACCCGCCGCGCACCTCGAAGCTGATCTCGAGTGCGGACTCGTAGGCCCGCGACATCTGCACACCGCGAAGTGGTTGATACACACCGTCGTAGGTGACGTGCGCCATCGACGGATCGAAGAACAGCGTCAACCAGACACCGGTGATCAGCAGCACGATGAAGCTGTACAGCGCGATCTCACCCAGCAGGAAGGACCAGTGGGTGGGGAACACCTTGTTCAGCTGCCGGCGCACCGCTGCCGACGGGTGATAACGGGAATCGATCGCATCGCCTTGTGCGCCAGCGATCTTGGCAAGGTCAGGGCTCATGATTTGCGCTCCCAGAATGCCGGTCCGACGGGTTCGACGAAGTCGCCGTTGGCGACCAGGTAGCCGTCTTTGTCGATGGTGATGGGCAGCTGCGCCAACGCGCGCGCAGCCGGACCGAATATGGGCTTGGCGAAGTGCAACGCGTCGAACTGCGACTGGTGGCACGGGCACAGGATGCGGTAGGTCTGCTGCTCGTACAGCGACGAGGGGCAGCCCAGGTGCGAGCAGACCTTGGTGTAAGCGAACAGCTCACCAAAGTTGAAGCTCTCCTGGCCCTTTCGCTTGACCACGCGGGGCATGTCGGCCGGCTTGATGCGGATCAACATGACCGGGTTACGCACACCCATCGAGATCTCGGTGAGGTGGTGTTCGGACTCGACGGTGGTGCCGTCGCCGTCCGACTCGCGCCAGGGGAAGACCGTCTCCATGCCGCCGGCGTCGAGATCCTCGGGCCGCATCTTGACGAACGGAGACGAACCGGGACGCCCGGTCGCGCGAGCCAGGTAGATGGTCTCGCCGTGGAAACGGGGCGTCCACCCCGAGGTCCACAACACGGCCTTCTTACCATCTGCGGTGGGCACCACGGGCTTCCACGGGTTCTTGATCAACCCGCCGATGAAGGCCACCAGGGTGCCGGCACCGAATGCGCCGAGGCCGATGCCCAGCGACAAACCGATCAGCTTGCGGCGCTTGACCGTCGAGCCCTCCAGGGCATCGGTCAGGTTGGCCGCGACGGTCTTGCGATGCAGCTCGGGGGAGCGCCCGTCGTGGCGGTCCTGGACCGAGATCTCCTCGGGGATGAACTTCTTCTGGAACAGCACCGCGCCGATACCGATCGCCAGGATCGACAGGCCGAACGTGAGGCCGTACAGCGGGGTGGCCAGCGAGTAGAGGAACTCACCCTTCGAGCCGAAAGGCTGGTACTCCCAGGGCCAGAACAGGAAGATCACCAGAAGCGCGAGGCCCGAAAGCCCGCCCAGCAGAAGCCAGTACGCGACCAGCCGCTCGGTGCGCTTCTCCGCCTTGGTGCCGGGGACCGGCCAGCGCGGCTCCTTGAAGATGGTCTCGACGCCGTCGATCTTGCCGCCGAGCTCGACCAACTCCTCACGCGACATCGAGGCGAGCTCGTCGTCGTTCGGAAGCTTCGGGGTGTTATCGGTCATGCTCGTGCCCCGATCCACATTGCCACGCCGATAGCGGCGACCATTCCGATAATCCACATCGCCATGCCTTCGGGCGCGGGGCCGAAGCCGCCGAGCCCGTAGCCGCCGTAGCTGGGCGTCTGAGCCGATTCGCGGACGTAGGCGACGATGTCGCGCTTCTCCTCCGGCGACAGCTGCCGGTCGGAGAACTTGGGCATGTTCTGCGGCCCGGTCAGCATCGCGGTGTAGATCGCCGCCGGCTCGGTGTCACCGAGGTCGGGCGCGTACTTGCCGGAGGACAGCGCGCCGCCCTTTCCGGTGAAGTTGTGGCAGGACGCGCAGTTCAACCGGAACAGGTCGCCGCCACGGGCCACGTCGGACCCGATCAGCGATTCCTGGGCCACGCCGCCGTGCTCGTCGCGGATCACGGTGGGGCCGCCACCGTTGGCCTGAACGAAGGCACCGAGAGCGTCGATCTGGTTCTCGTCGAAGTGCTCGGGCTTGGACGGTGCCTGGGCCTCACCGCGCATCGCGGGCATGCGACCGGTCGACACCTGGAAGTACACGGCAGCCTCGCCGGTGCCGATCAGGCTGGGCCCGCGATCGGGCACACCCTGCAGGTTGGCGCCGTGGCAGGAAACGCACGACGTGTCGAACAGCTGCTTACCCGTACGCAGCAGCGCCGACTGAGATTCGTCGGCGACTGCGACCTGCGGTGTGGGTGTCAACGTGGCCGCAACACCACCTGCGACTGACAGGCCGACCAACAGCAGGAGACCTGCTGACAGTCGTCGGCGCAGTCGTCGGCGCGACTTGCTGGTCATCGAACCCCTTCTCATCGAATCGAACATCGGCCGGCCGATCAGCGGACGAAGTAGATGGTGGCGAACAGCGCAATCCAGACGATGTCGACGAAGTGCCAGTAGTACGAGACGACGATCGCCGCGGTGGCCTGTGCGGGCGTGAATTTACTCATCTTCGTGCGGGCCAGCAGCAAGATGAACGCAACCAGTCCGCCGATGACGTGGAGGCCGTGGAAACCGGTCGCGAGATAGAAGACCGATCCGTAGGCACTGCCCGGGATGGTGGTGCCGTGCTCGACCAGGTGGATGTACTCGTATCCCTGGCCCAGTACGAAGAACAGGCCCATCAGGAACGTGATCACATACCACCGGCGCAGCCCGAACACGTCGCCGCGCTCGGCGGCGAACACGCCCATCTGGCAGGTGAAGGATGACGCGATCAGAACCAGCGTCACCGGAACGGCAAGGGCCAAATTGAGTTCGGTCGGCTCGGGCGGCCAGTTGCCACCGGCTTGAGCGCGCGCCGTGAAGTACATCGCGAAGAGCCCAGCAAAGAACATGAGTTCACTGGAAAGCCACACGATGGTGCCGACACTGACCATATTCGGTCTGTTCAGCGAATGAACGCGCGACGTTATTGCCGTTCCCGAGGTACCTACAGCGCTCGTCACATCCGCAAGTATGACGCTTTGTAGTTGTCGAACTCCACCCGGGTCGAGCAATTCATCTCAAACGTGTCGCCTTCGTGCTGGCCGGGCCGGGGGGCGCGCACCCGCGCAGCGATAGCATTCGGCGGTGGCTCCTGCATCTTCGTCTCAGTTCCAGCCGGCGGCACCGTCGTCCCCACGTTCCCCGGCGGCGCCGTCCTGGCCGCTCATTCTCGGGCGCCTGACCACTGAGCAGAGCCTGCCCAACGGCTACGCGGGATGGGCCATGGACCAGATCATGACCGGTGTCGCGACCCCGGCGCAGATCGCCGGCTTCGCCGTCGCGATGAAAATGAAGCGACCCACCTCGGCGGAGGTCGGGGAGTTGGCCGACATCATGCTGTCGCACGCACGTCGGGTGCCGACGGATCAGATCGGTCACGAGACCGTCGACATCGTCGGCACCGGCGGCGACGGGGCCAACACGGTCAACTTGTCGACCATGGCGGCCATCGTGGTGGCGGCCTGCGGCGTTCCGGTGATCAAACACGGCAACCGGGCGGCATCCTCACTGTCGGGTGGTGCCGACACCCTGGAGGCTCTCGGGGTGCGGATCGACCTCGGCCCGGACGAGGTGGCGCGCAGTGTCGCCCAGGTCGGCATCGGGTTCGCCTTCGCCCCGCAGTTCCACCCGTCGTATCGGCACGCGTCGGTGGTGCGCCGGGAGATCGGCGTTCCCACGGTCTTCAATCTGCTCGGACCCCTCACCAATCCGGCCGCGCCGCGGGCCGGATTGATCGGCTGCGCATTCGACGACCTGGCCGAGGTGATGGCCGGGGTGTACGCAGCCCGTGGTTCCAGCGTGCTGGTGGTGCACGGCGACGACGGTCTCGACGAGCTCACCACCACGACCACCAGCACCATCTGGCGCGTACAGGCCGGAACGGTGGACCGGCTGAAGTTCGACCCCGCGGCGTTCGGCTTCAAGCGCGCCGATATCAGTGAGTTGGTCGGCGGTGACGCCACGGCCAACGCCGCCGAGGCGCGGGCCGTGCTGGGCGGGGCCAAGGGGCCGGTGCGTGACGCTGTGGTGCTCAACGCAGCAGGAGCCATGGTCGCCCATGCCGGGCTAGCCAGCGACGCCAAGTGGGTGCCGGCGTGGGAGTCCGGTCTGGCGCGGGCTGTCGAGGCGATCGACTCGGGTGCGGCCGAACAACTGCTCGCGCGTTGGGTGCGGTTCAGCCTGCAGTTCTGAGTTCTGCTGCTGTGCCGCGGCCAGCCGTGCCGAGCGGGCCGCGGCCGCCCACTCCGCGTAGCGGCCCGCCGCACCGATCGGCGTCGCGTAGCCGCTGTCGGTCCGCACGATGCGGACCCCGGGCGCGGCCAGCCACCGAGCGATGAGCGCGGTCTCCTCCACCAGCGCGCCGCCCAAAGGCGTTGCGGTGGGCAGGATCACCTGCGCCGCCGCGCAGATCGCGTCGACCACCGGCATCGGCGGAACCCCGCGCCCGGCGGTCCCCGCCCCGGCCAGTTGGCCGTGGCGGATCACCGCGAAATGCCAACCACCGTTGCCGTCGGCGCGGGCGGCCACGAGTTCGGGGAGATCGGTCAGGGCGCGCAGCCGCTGCCCCCGCCACAGCGCCTCGATGGCCACCGCGGCGTGGTCGCGCAACCGGGCCGCGGTCTCATACCGCCGGGCTGCCGCCACCTCACCGATATGGGTCAGGGTGGCCGCCAGCGCACTGTGGTCGGTGCCTTCGATCAGTGCTGTGGCACGTTGTACCGAGGCCGCGTACTGCGCGGCCCCGACGTCCTGCGGGGCCGGGCACGGGGACAGTTCGACCTCGGGACAGCGGTGGCTGGCTGCCGTGCCGAAGCGGGCCGTGCAGGTGCGTACCCCGGTGAACCTCGCCAGCAGCGCTGCCGACTGCACAGCGTCGGACCGGGCCGAGAACGGTCCGAAAGCGGTGCGGTGCCCAGGGTTTCGCACCGCCGACAATCTCGGGAAGGCCTCGTCGGTGAGGGCCACCCACCACCAGCGCTGCGGGTACTTGGAGCGCCGGTTGTACGGCGGCGCGTGGGCCGCGAGCAGTCGCAGCTCGCGGACACCGGCCTCCAGCTCGTGGGCGCATTCGACATGGTCGACGACGCACGCCAGTGAGGCCATCTCTTTCATGCGGGCCCGGGGGTCGGCGCCGGTGAAGTACTGCCGGACCCGGCGTCGCAAGTCGACCGCGGTGCCCACGTAGAGCACCTCGTCGGACGGGCCGCGAAACAGATAGACGCCGGGGCGGTTGGGCAGCCGGTCGGCCAGTGAGCGGTTGCGGCGCTGGGCCGGGGTGACGTCGGGCAGATAGTTCTTCAGGTCGGCGAAGGTGTGGATGCCCTGGTTGCCGACCCGCTCGATCAGCCCGTGCAGGACGTCGACGGTGGCGCGGGCGTCGTCGAGGGCGCGGTGGGTGGGTGTCGTAGACGCACCGAACAACCGCGCCAGGGCCGACAGTTTCACGCTGGGTGCCTCGTCGCGGGTGAGGACGCGGCGGGCGAGTTTCACCGTGCACAGCACCGGGGGGCGTGGCCAGCCGAGCTCCGCCCGTTGGGCCGCGGCGCGCAGGAACCCGATGTCGAACCCGGCGTTGTGGGCGACCAGCACCGCGCCCCGGGAAAATTCCAGGAACGCGGGAAGCACCGATTCGATGCGCGGTGCATCGCGCACCATCGCGGTGGTGATCCCGGTGAGTTCGACGATCTGCGGTGGAATGGCACGGCCGGGATCGACGAGGGTGGCCAGCTCGCCGAGCACCTGGCCGCCGCGAATCTTGACCGCGCCGATCTCGGTGATGGCGTCGTAGCCGTCGCCCGGCGCCTTCGCGGTGGCCCGACCCCCGGTGGTCTCCAGATCGACCACCACGAAGGTCGTGTCGGCCAGTGACACGGCATCGAAGCCGGAGCCGGGATCGAATTGCAGGGCCAGCTGCTCTGCGTCGGCGGTGTTGCGCTGGCCCATGGGGATGACGGTAGGTACCGGCACCGACAACCTCGGGTCGCCACGCCCGGGCTCGTCGGGCCTTGTCGGGTGTTCGCTCCAATCCGCTGCGCTCCTTGTCGGGCCCTCGCTCCAATCCGCTGCGCTCCTTGTCGGTACGCGGCGATACGGTGCGCGCAATACCGATCGAGAGGACGGTCAAGATGAGCGGAGTGCGGCAGGACAACTGGTCCTGGGCCGACGAGCCTTGCCCCGACGAGCCGGACACCGGCAGCGTGACCATCGACTGCGACGATTGCGCGGTACAGGGGCCCGGATGCCAGGACTGCGTCGTCAGTGTTCTGCTGGGGGTTCCGGAAACTTTGCTAGATGACGAGCGTCATGCGCTGGAAGTGCTCGCTGACGTGGGCCTTGCGCCGCGGCTGCGGCTCGTTCCGATTCACCGGAACGGCAGATCTGGAGTCGCCTGACGACACGCAGCGCTTCGTCCACAGGAAAATATCCAGGGTTGGCTGTTAAATTTGCACCTTCTGTTGGACAAGCCCGATGCCGTTTCGTAACCTATCTGAGACCTAAGAGCAGTTCGAGGCGGCTCGCCATCGCCAGTTGTGAGGACGAAAACTTGAGGCACGACCGCGCGCACCGGCCCACAAGTCGTGTCAAGCGACCCATCGCAGGTGTGATAGCGGGCTTGATCTTGATACCCGGATTCCTCGCAGGGAGTTCGCAGGCCGATCCCGCCGACGATGCCATGGCAAAGCTCAATGAGCTGTCCCGTCAGGCTGAGCAGACCACCGAGGCCATGCACTCAGCCCAGCTCGACCTGAACAAAAAGGTTGCGGCACAAGAGGCTGCCGAGAAGAAGCACACCGACGACAGCTCGGCGGTCGAAGAGGCCAAGTCGGAGCTGGCAACCTTTCAAACTTCGGTCAACAAGGTAGCTGCAGCCCAGTACATGGGGGGGCGCACCTCCGGAGTGGACGCCATCCTGACCGCCGGCTCGCCGCAGCAGCTGATCGAGCAGCTCGCCGTGCAGCGGGTGATGGCGACCGAGATGTCGGCGCAGATGAAGAACTTCCGTTCGGTGGGCGAGAAGGCCGCAGTGATCGAGCGGGAGTCGGCCACATCGGCCGCCGAAGCCAAGACCGCCGCCGAGCAGGCCGCCGCCGTACGCGCCGACCTGCAATCCAAGCAAAGTCAGCTGCAGGTGCAGATCGCCATCGTCAAATCGCAGTACCAGGCGCTGAGCCCGGCTCAGCGTGAAGCGATGACGGCCCTGCCGCCGGCTCCGCCGGTGCCTGCGCCCGAGGCGTTGCCGCCGGCGCAGGATCCTGCCGTGTTGGCTGACCCGCCGAACGGCATCCCGCCTGGTGACGTCGCCCCGCCGGAAGGCGCCCTCCCGGGTGGAGGCGACGCGCATTCCGGCACCGTCATCCAGGCGGCGTTGAGCCGCATCGGCTCGCCTTACTCCTGGGGTGCAGCCGGTCCCAGCTCGTTCGACTGTTCGGGTCTGGTGATGTGGGCGTTCCAGCACGCCGGAATCTCGCTGCCACATTCCAGCCAGGCCATGGCCCGCGGTGGCCAGCCGGTGTCGTCTGACTCGATGCAGCCCGGTGACGTGGTGACTTATTACTCCGATGCCTCCCATGTGGGCATCTACATCGGCGACGGGATGATGGTGCACGCGTCGACGTACGGCACCCCGGTGCGGGTCGCCCCGGTCAACAATGCGCCGATCTATAACGTCCGCCGGTACTGAGGGCACTGAGAAATCCCGATAGCGGCGTCGCCCTGAGCGTCCGCAGGCGTCTGCTGGTCGCGCTGTTGCTGGTGGAGTTGGCACTGGCAGCGGCGCTGTTGTGGAAATCTGCACCGACCCCATCGCCGGACTCGGCGGTGCCGTCGGACGTCACCACCGTGCCCGGTACCCCAGCACCCGACCCGGTCACCGTGGCGGTGCTGCCCGACGGGCGCACCGCCCTGCTGCTCGCCCTCGGCGGCTCGCAGTCCCCGGCCCTGCTTCAACGGCTTGGCGCCGAACTTCCCGACGCAGCCGCTGCGGTCACGGCGTTCTGGGGTCCGGACTGGCCGCGCGACATCGAGATCGCGGTCGCAGGCTCCGATCAGCAGTTCCGGGTGCTGGCCGGCGGAGCCGCCGATATCGCGGCGACCACTACGGCCCAGAGGATCATGTTCGCCCCCGGCGCCGCCGGCATGACCCCGGCCGCGTTACGAATTGTGTTGCGCCATGAGCTGTTTCATTACGCGGCCCGGTCGCGCACCGCGGCCGATGCGCCGCGCTGGCTCACCGAGGGAGTGGCTGACTACGTCGGCCGACCACCTGCCGCGCCACCCGGTCCGGCACAGGCGGCGGCACTGGCCCAGCTGCCCACCGATGCCGATCTCGACACACCCGGCGTGGCCCGCAGCCTGGCATACGACCGGGCGTGGTGGTTCAGTCGCTACGTCGCCGACGCCTACGGGGTTCCGAAGCTGCGTGAGCTGTATCAGCGTGCATGTGGACCCGATCATCCGGATGTGGCCACCGCGGTGCGAGAAGCGCTGGGCGCCGACCTCGACGACGTGGTTGCCGGTTGGCGTCGCTGGCTGACCGGATAACCTGTCGCCGATGGGGAGCACATGGCAGGGGATAGCGCGATGACGCGGGTTTTGTTGGTCACCAACGACTTTCCACCGCGGCGCGGCGGTATCCAGTCCTACCTGGAGGCGTTCGTCGGCGAGTTGATGCGCGACGGCTCACACCAGCTCACGGTGTACGCACCCAAGTGGAAGGGCAGCCCGGACTTCGATGGCCGGGCCGCCGCGGCCGGATACCAGGTGGTGCGGCACCCGACCACGCTGATGGTGCCCGAGCCGATGGTTGCGAACCGCATGCAGCGGCTGATCGCCGACAACGACATCGAGACGGTGTGGTTCGGGGCGGCCGCTCCGCTGGCACTGCTGGGGCCGCTGGCCCGGCGGGCCGGAGCCAGGCGGGTGGTGGCCAGTACCCATGGCCACGAGGTCGGCTGGTCGATGTTGCCGGTGGCGCGCGGCGCACTGCGCCGCATCGGAGACGACGCCGACGTCGTGACGTTCGTCAGCGACTACACCCGCGGCAGGTTCGCGTCGGCGTTCGGTCCCCGCGCGGCGCTGGAACGTCTGTCGCCCGGCGTCGACACCGACCGCTTCGTACCCGACCCGGTGGCCCGCGCCGAATTGCGTGCCCGCTACGGGCTGGGGCAGCGCCCGGTGGTCGTGTGCCTGTCCCGCCTGGTGCCGCGTAAGGGCCAGGACATGCTCATCCGTGCCTGGCCCACCATCCGGCGCCGCGTTCCCGACGCAGCGTTGGTCATCGTCGGCGGCGGACCGTATCTGCAGAGCCTGCAACAGCTCGCGCACACCCACGATGTGGCCGCCGACATCATCTTCACCGGTGCTGTGCCCGGCTCCGAACTGCCCGCGCACCATGCGATGGCCGACGTGTTCGCCATGCCGTGCCGGACCCGCGGGGCGGGCCTGGACGTCGAAGGGCTCGGCATCGTGTATCTGGAGGCCTCGGCGTGCGGTGTGCCGGTGATCGCCGGAACCTCTGGCGGGGCACCGGAAACCGTTCTGGACGGCCAGACCGGCACCGTCGTGGACGGCAATGATGTCGGAGTCGTCGCGTCCGCCATTTCCGATCTACTGGCAGATCCGGGACGCGCCGCCGCGATGGGAGCGGCCGGGCGGCACTGGGCCGTCGACAACTGGCAGTGGCGCTCCCAGGGCGCCAAGCTGACCGCGCTGCTGTCGGGCTGATCCTCGGATCAGCCCGACGATCGGGCCTAGATCAGCCGTAGAGCGCGGCGATGTCGGCGGCGAACTTCTCGGCCACGACCTTGCGCTTGACCTTGAGGGTCGGGGTCAGCTCGCCGGTGTCCTCGGTGAAATCGACCGGCAGGATCCGGAACTTGCGGATCGACTCGGCATGGGACACCGCCTGATTGGCGTCCTTGACCGCCAGGTCGATCTCGGCCAGCAGGTCCGGGTCCTCGGCGAGATCGCCGACCGAGGCGTCGCCGTCCTTACTGTTGCGCTGCTTCCACCCGGGGAACGCCTCCGGGTCGATGGTGATGAGTGCGGCGATGAACGGCTGCTGATCACCGACGGCCATGGCCTGACTGATCAACGGGTGGGCCCGCAGCCGGTCCTCCAACAGGGCCGGTGCGACGTTCTTGCCGCCGGCGGTGACGATGATCTCCTTCTTGCGCCCGACGATGGTGAGGAAACCGTCGTCGTCGATGGCGCCGAGGTCGCCGGTGTGGAACCACCCGTCGGTGAACACCGCATTGGTCTCGGCCTCGTTGCCCCAATAGCCGCTGAACACCACGCCGCCCTTGACCAGCAGCTCGCCGTCTTCGGCGATGCGCATGCTGTTGCCGGGCATCAGCTTGCCGACCGAGCCGACCTTGAGGTCGTTGACCCGGTTGACGGTGATCGCCGCGCTGGTCTCGGTCAGCCCGTAGCCCTCGTAGATGCTCAGTCCCACACCACGATAGAAGTGGCCCAGCCGCGCGCCGAGCGGTGCGCCGCCGGAGATCGCGGCGCGGCATTCGCCACCGAGGGCGGCGCGCAGCTTGCCGTAGACCAGCTTGTCGAACAATGCGTGCTTGACCCGCAGAAGCAGGCCTGGACCACCGGTGTCCTGGGCTTTACTCCACTCGATCGCAGTGTCGGCGGCGATCGAGAAGATCTTGCCCTTGCCGTCGTTGCGGGCGTTCTGCTCGGCGGTGTTGTAGACCTTCTCGAACACCCGGGGCACCGAGACCACCAGGGTCGGTTTGAACACACCGAAAGTCGGCACGAGGTTCTTGATGTCGCTGGTGAAGCCGAGGGTGACCTTGTTGGCGAAGGCCGCGATGGTGATGGCCCGGGCCAGCACGTGGGCCAGCGGCAGGAACACCAGCATCCGCTCACCCTTGGCCAGCTCGGCGGGGAAGCAGGCCTTGGCTCCGTTGATCTCGTACAGCAGGTTCGAGTGGGTCAGCTGGCAGCCCTTGGGCTGGCCGGTGGTTCCCGAGGTATAGATCAGGGTGGCCGGGTCGGCCGAGCGAATTCCGGCCAGGCGCTTGTCGAGCTCGGCGGCGTCGACGGATTTACCGGCCTCGGCCGTGGCCTCCAGGGCAGGCGTGCCGGTGCCGTCGATCTGCAACACCTTGCGCAGTTCGGGCAGCTGGCCGCGGAGCTGTTCCACGGTCTCGGCGTGCGCGTCGGACTCGGCGAAGATGATCTTGGCCGCGGAGTTGTCGAGGACGAACCGGACCTGCTCGGCCGACGAGGTCTCGTAGATCGGCACCGTCACTGCGCCGACCGACAGGATCGCGAAGTCGATGATCGGCCACTCGTAGCGAGTGGCCGACAGGATCGCCACCCGATCGCCGGGCTGGATGCCCTCGGCGATCAGGCCGAGGGCGACCGAACGAATCTGGTCGGCCGCTTCGGCACAGGTCACATCGGTCCAGGTGCCGTTGACCAGGCGCCGGAAGATTACGTGGTCGGGGCTGTCGGCCGCGTGCGCGGATACCGAGCTGACGATGTTGTCGTGCTCGCCGACGGCAAACGACGCGGGGACGCTGTACTCCCGCATTGACTCACGCACTATCTTGCCCTCCAGGCTTGTGATACCGGCTTTGCGGGTCAGCCTAGTCGGCCGCGGTAGGCAGGTGATCGCGCATGTGTGAAGCTAGTCCGCGATGAACAGCATTCAGATCGCCGACGAGACGTTCGTCTGCGCCGATCCGGTCGCCGTGGGCGCCGCGGTTGCCGACCCCGCCGGCTGGCGGCGGTGGTGGCCCGACCTGGTGCTCAAGGTCGTCGAGGATCGTGCCGAAAAGGGCCACCGCTGGAATGTGACCGGTGCGTTGACCGGCACCATGGAGGTCTGGCTGGAGGAGGTGATGGACGGCGTGGTGCTGCATTACTTCCTGCACGCCGAACCGTCCGGCGCCACGGCAAAGGACTTGGCCGGCATGGATCTGGCGAAGGTGAACCACCAACGCCGCGTGGCGGGCAAGACGATGGCTTTCGGGATCAAGCAGCGGTTGGAGGCGGCACGCCCGGTCGGGGTGTCCCGCCTGGCCTGAGATCTGGCGCGTTTGAGCGGGTCTATCTGCGGGAGGGTAGATTTCTCGGCGAGAGCCAGGCGCCCCCGCGGGGTGGGGGAGAATAGGCATCCCTGCGGGGCGGGGAGAAGGGTGTGGCGGTGGCCGACAAGACGACACAGACCATCTACATCGACGCTGATCCGGTGACGGTGATGGACGTCATCGCCGATATCGGCTCCTACCCGGAGTGGGTGGCCGAATACAAGGAGGCCGAGGTCCTCGAGACCGACGCTCAGGGCAATCCCCAGACCGCCAGGCTGGTGCTCGATGCCGCGGTACTCAAGGACACCATGGTGCTGGCCTACGTGTGGCCCGCCGACCGCACGTCCGTGACCTGGTCGCTGGTATCCAGTTCGTTGCTGCGATCTCTTCAGGGGGCATATCGCTTGGCGCCCAAGGGCTCCGGCACCGAGGTGACCTATGAACTCTCGGTAGATCTGGTCATCCCGATGATCGGCCTGCTCAAGCGCAAGGCCGAGCGGCGGCTCACCGACACCGCGCTCAAAGATCTAAAGAAACGAGCAGAGGGCTGAGTGACTTCGCCGGATGGGAGCGCACGGACCCCCGCCAGAATCAGCCTGTTCGTCGGCAAGGGCGGGGTAGGTAAGTCGACGCTCGCGACCGCCACCGCGGTCCGTGATGCCGCGTCCGGGCAGCGGGTTCTGATCGTGTCCACCGATCAGGCGCATTCCACCGGAGACGTCCTCGGGATCGCGCTCGCCCCCACGGGACAGCGGGCCCCCACCCGCGTGCTCAGCGATCTGGAAACCGGCCTGACCGATGCAGGTGGCGTCCTGGACGCACTGGCTCTCGACACACTGGCGCTGCTGGGTGCGCGCTGGGTGGAGACGGCCGGTCCGCTGGCAGCCCGGTTCCCCGAGTCCGATCTGGGGGACGTTGCCCCTGAAGAACTTTCGGCACTTCCTGGAATCCAGGAAGTCCTCGGGCTGCACGAGGTGGGTGAGCTCGCCGATTCCGGGCGCTGGGATCACGTGGTGGTGGACTGCGCCTCGACTGCGGATGCGCTGCGGATGCTGACGTTGCCTGAGACCTTCGGCCTCTATCTGGAGCGGGCCTGGCCCCGGCACCGCCGACTGTCGGGTTCGCCCGATGCGGTGAGTGCGGCCATCGTCGCCCTGATCGAACGCGTCGACGCCGGTATCCGCCGGCTCGGCACCCTGCTCACCGACGGCTCACGGGTGAGCGCATATCTGGTGCTCACCCCCGAGCGGGTGGTGGCCGCAGAGGCCTCGCGAACCTTGGGATCGCTTGCCCTGATGGGCGTCGAGGTGGCCGAGATAATCGTCAATCAGATTCTGGTGCAAGATGATTCGTTCGAGTACCAGAACCTGCCGGCGCATCCCGCGTTCGACTGGTACACCGAGCGGATCGCCGAGCAGCAGACCGTGCTCGACGAACTCGACACCACGATCGGTGACGTGCAGCTGGTGCTGGTTCCACACGTGCCCGGCGAGCCGATCGGTCCCAAGGCGCTGGGGGAGCTGATCGACAGTGCTCGGCGGCGCGACGGATCGCCGCCGCCCGGACCACTGCGACCCATCGTCGACCGTGAGTCGGGGTCTGGACTCGAAGCGGTGTACCGGTTGCGGTTAGAGTTGCCGCAGATCGATTCGGCCGGCCTCACGCTGGGCCGCGTCGATGACGACTTGATCATCGGAGTCGCAGGCATGCGTCGCCGTGTGCGGTTGGCCTCCGTCCTGCGTCGGTGCATCGTGACGGATGCCCAATTGCGAGGTGGCGAGCTGACTGTTCGCTTTCGTCCGAACCCGGAGGTGTGGCCGGCATGACGGGGTCTCATCCCGAGCTGGGTTCGGAGCTGCGGCAATTGGCGCAGGACATCCTGGACCGGCTGGATCCGGCGGTCCGGTTGGCGGCGGCCAACTTCGCGGCGTCGGCCGACAGCGAACCCGGCAAATGCCAGCAGGTGTGGTGCCCGGTGTGTGCGCTGGCGGCGGTGGCCAACGGCGAGCAGCATCCGTTGCTGTCGGTCATCGCCGAGCACAGCGTGGCCTTGCTGACGGTGATCCGCGCGGTCCTCGATGAGGGAGCCGACGGGTCCGGCAGTGGCGGCGGTACCGGTCCGGGTGGAGATAGCCCGGGCCCCGACGGTGGTCCGGACGGGCCTCCGCCCGCCGATTACCCGCCCCCGCCGCCTCCCGGCCGCTACCAGCACATCCCGGTCACCGTGGAGGGCCCAGCAGACTGAGACACCGCTGAGACTCAGCAGGCATCCAGGGCTTGATGTGGTAGCCACAACATGGCCTGGGTACAGTTGTCGCAGAGCGTTGCGCGGTGCGCCCGAGGTGGAGGGTCCATGTGGTATTGGCTGTTCAAGTACATCCTGTTGGGCCCAATGCTGGCCGTCCTCGGCCGGCCGAAAATCACTGGGCTGGAACATGTCCCGAGTGACGGCCCGGCCATCCTGGCCAGTAACCACCTGGCGGTGATGGACAGCTTCTACCTGCCGCTGGTGGTCAACCGCCGCATCACGTTCCTGGCCAAGCAGGAGTACTTCACCGGCACCGGGATCAAGGGCCGCATCCTGGCCTGGTTCTACACGGTGGCCGGTCAAGTGCCGATCGACCGCACCGATGCGGACTCGGCGCAGGCGGCTCTGGTGACCGCCACGCGGATTCTCGGCGAGGGCAAGCTGCTCGGGATGTACCCCGAGGGCACCCGTTCCCCCGATGGGCGCCTCTACAAGGGCAAGACCGGACTGGCCCGGTTGGCGCTGGAGACCGGCGTGCCGGTGATCCCGGTCGCCATGATCGGGACCGATGTCGTCAACCCCCCGGGGTCGAAAGGCCTGCGGTTCGGCCGGGTCGAGGTCAGGTTCGGCAAGCCGATGGACTTCAGCCGGTTCGACGGCCTCGCCGGCAACCGCTTCATCGAGCGCGCGGTGATCGACGAGGTCATGTACGAGCTGATGGATCTGTCGGATCAGGAATACGTCGACATCTACGCTGCGACGCTCAAGGAGTCTGCGCAGCAGACCAACGGCCAGCCGGCCGAGGCAGACAAGCCCGCGTCCCGGTTACCGCACGCCGCAGCGGGTTAGGGGCTGGATCAGGCGGCTTCGCCGCCGCTGAGACGGACCAGCGGGGCGGCGGGCGCCGTGGTGGTCTGGCCCGTCCTCGAAGCGGGCACGAGCCCGATGACGGCGATGACCGCGAGCGCCCACCACAGGTAGGCGTCACCGGCCAGCTGACGCATCACCGATGCGGCGGTTTCGTGGTGCGGGGTCAACAACGCGATGGGCGTCCACACCATCAACGCGAGTCCGATGAGGGTCACCAGGGCCAGGGCGAGGGCAGGCAAAAGGTACTGGCGCATCCGGTAGGCGAGCACGCCGGTCACCAACAGGGTGGGCAGTGACCAGACCCAGTGGTGCGACCACGAAACCGGCGAGACCACCAGGCCGAACATCGCCACGCAGATCAGGGCTACCACCGGAGCCTCATCGGCGCCCGTGCGCAGGGCACGCCGGGAGGCCCAGACCGTCAGAGCCAACACCGCGAAGCAGGCGACGACCCACAATGCGAACCGCGGGCCCTCGGAAAGGCCGAGGCGGGCCAGAGTGCCTGCGATGTTCTGGTTGGTATTGAGCGTGGCCGTACCGATCCGGTCGGTGTTGCGCACCGTCTCGGTCCAGTACTCGATCGAGTCGGTCCAGGCCAGGACGAACCCGGCCAGTGTCGCTGCCACCGCGGCCACGGCGGTCCGCAGCAGTGCGTGGATATCGCGGCGCAACAGGAAGTACAGCAGGAACACCGCGGGGGTGAGCTTGAGCGCGATCGCCACACCCAACAGCACACCGCGCGGCCACGGCGTGCGGCGCGGAACGCAGTCGGCGACGACCAGCGTCATGAGCACGACGTTGATCTGCCCGAACTCGAAGTTCGACCGGATCGGCTCCAGCCAGATGACTGCTGGTGCCACGAGCGCAGTGGCCAGCCAGCAGCGCCGCAGCCAGGCGGGTTCGGAGGTGATCGTGGTGTCCGGCCAGACGTTCAGCCGGGTCAGCACGATCATCATGGAGACGATCAGCAGGATCAGCGTGGTGGCGGTGATCGCGACACTCGCCGCAGGCAACGAGAGCCAGGCGAACGGGGCGAACATGATCGCCGCGAGCGGCGGATAGGTGAAGGGGAGGTCCAGGCCGCCCTGGGTGTGGAAGATGGCGCCGTCGGCGTACAGCGGCTGGTTGTCCAGCCACGCGCGCCCGCCCATCCGGTACACGTCGATGTCGATGCGATAGGGCACGTGCCCCAGAAGCCTCCAGCCGACCAGGATCAACCCGGCAGCAGTGAGCAACTGAAAAAGCCGCCACCCGATCGTCGGTGCCCAACCAGCCCCGCCGGGCGACTGCCGCTTACTCATGTCCTCAACAGACTATCGGGGGCCACCCCCGGACGGCGCATCCGCACTCGCGACGCGCGCACGTCGGCGTAAGTTCTCTGTCCGTGCATGCGACCGTTCACCTCGATTTCCTCAGCCGCGATCGCCTGCCGTTGCTGTGCTGCCTGGTGGCGTTCATTCTCACGTTCTTCGTGACGCGTCTCGTGGTGCGTTACATCCGCCGGAACGCCGGCAGCGACCGGCCGCCGAGGTGGTGGCAGCCCCGCAACATGGGGCACGGATCCGTGCACATCCACCACATGGTGATCGGCGTCGTGCTGGTGATGGCCTCTGGCGTGACGATGGTGACGCTCGCGGTCAACGGCGGTGTAGCCGAGTTCACCGTGGCCGCGGTGTTCTTCGGCATCGGTGCGGCCCTGGTGCTGGACGAGTTCGCACTGATCCTGCATCTGTCGGACGTGTACTGGGCCGAGGACGGCCGCACCTCGGTGGATGCGGTGTTCGCCGCGGTCGCGGTGGCGGGGCTGTTGATCCTGGGTTTCAATCCGCTGTCATTCTTTGATATCGATATCTGGCGCGAGGACCAATCGCCGGCCGTGCGGGCATTCGTGGTCACGGTTGCGGTACTGACGCTGCTCCTGGCGGTGGTGGTGCTGCTCAAAGGCAAGGTGTGGACTGGATTGGTGGGCATGTTCATAACCCCGTTGTTGTTCGTCGGGGCGGTTCGGCTGTCGCGGCCGCATGCGCCGTGGGCGCGTTGGCGCTACACCGGCCATCCACGCAAGATGCACCGCGCGCTGGAGCGGGAGCGCTGGCTGCGCCGTCCCGTGGTGCAGGCCAAGCTGTGGTTGCAGGACGCGATCACCGGCATGCCGAAGTTCCCCGACGACGCCACCGTCGACGCGCAACTGGACCGTGAGATCCACGCCGCCCCCGCGCCGGCGTCCACCACGGACACCACGGAGCGGACCGGGCGGATCGGCTGATGCGCTACTTCTACGACACCGAGTTCATCGACGACGGTCGCACCATCGAGCTGATCTCGATCGGCGTCGCCGCAGAGGACGGCCGCGAGTACTACGCGATCTCGACGGAGTTCAACCCGGACCGGGCGGGCCGGTGGGTGCGCAAGCACGTGCTGCCCAAGCTGCCGTCCCCGGCGTCGAAGCTGTGGCGGTCACGGCGACAGATCCGGTCGGAGCTCGAGGATTTCTTCAACATCGACGGTGACGAGCCGATCGAGCTGTGGGCGTGGGTGGGCGCCTACGACCACGTGGTGCTGTGCCAGTTGTGGGGCCCCATGACCGATCTGCCTCCGGCGATGCCGCGGTTCACCCGCGAACTGCGCCAGTTCTGGGAGGACCGTGGATCACCGCGGATGCCCGCGAAACCGACCGATGCGCACGACGCGCTCGTCGACGCCCGGCACAATCTGAACCGGTTCCAGTTGATGACGGGGATCGGGCTCGCACCGGCGCGGGAATCGGGCACCACACAACCCTGAAAACGGCCATTCACCGGCGGCTACCATGAACGGGTGAACTGGACCGTCGACATCCCCATCGACCAGCTGCCACCACTGCCTCCGCTGACCGACGAGCTGCGTCAACGGCTCGATGCGGCGCTGGCCAAGCCGGCGGTGCAGCAGCCAAGCTGGGACCCGGACGCGGCGAAGGCCATGCGTACGGTGCTGGAGAGCGTGCCGCCGGTGACGGTGCCGTCGGAGATCGAGAAGCTCAAGGGTCTGCTGGCCGACGTCGCCCGTGGCGAGGCCTTCCTGCTGCAGGGCGGCGACTGCGCCGAGACTTTCGTCGACAACACCGAGCCGCACATCCGGGCCAACGTCCGCACACTGCTGCAGATGGCTGTGGTGCTGACCTACGGCGCCAGCATGCCGGTGGTCAAGGTGGCCCGCATCGCCGGTCAGTACGCCAAACCGCGGTCGGCCGATCTCGACGCGCTCGGCCTGAGGTCCTACCGCGGTGACATGATCAACGGCTTCGCTCCGGACGCCGCGGTGCGTGAGCACGACCCGTCCCGGTTGGTACGGGCCTATGCGAATGCCAGCGCCGCGATGAACCTGGTGCGCGCCCTGACGTCCTCCGGGTTGGCGTCGTTGCACCTGGTGCATGACTGGAACCGCGAGTTCGTCCGGACTTCGCCGGCCGGAGCTCGCTATGAGGCGTTGGCCGGGGAGATCGACCGGGGCCTGAAATTCATGTCCGCCTGCGGGGTGGCCGACCGCAATCTGCAGACTGCCGACATCTTCGCCAGCCACGAGGCTCTGGTGATCGATTACGAGCGTTCGATGTTGCGGCTTGCCGATCCCGCCGAGAATCCGGACGGGCCGCCCAAGCTCTACAACCAGTCGGCGCACTACCTGTGGATCGGTGAGCGCACGCGTCAGCTCGACGGTGCCCATGTGGCGCTGGCCGAGGTGATCGCCAACCCGATCGGGATCAAGCTGGGGCCGACCACGACGCCGGAGATGGCCGTCGAGTACGTGGAGCGGCTGGATCCCAACAATGAGCCCGGCCGGCTGACCCTGGTGACGCGGATGGGCAACAACAAGGTGCGTGATCTGCTGCCGGCGATCATCGAAAAGGTCCAGGCGACGGGCCACCAGGTGATCTGGCAGTGCGACCCGATGCACGGCAACACCCACGAGAGCTCGACCGGCTACAAGACCCGCCACTTCGACCGCATCGTCGACGAGGTGCAGGGGTTCTTCGAGGTGCACCACACGCTGGGTACGCACCCGGGCGGCATCCACGTCGAGATCACCGGAGAGAACGTCACCGAATGTCTCGGTGGGGCGCAGGACATCTCGGATTCGGATCTGGCCGGCCGCTACGAGACCGCGTGCGATCCGCGGCTCAACACCCAGCAGAGCCTGGAGTTGGCGTTCCTCGTCGCGGAGATGCTGCGCGGCTAGCTAGATCAGTGCGGCCACGTTGCTGCCCAGCGTCCACGCTGCGGCGGCGACCAGGCCGGTCAGGGTGAGGACCGCGACCACCCAGAACGCGAGCGCACGTCGGGCACGTTGGCGGGCCCAGTGGAACTCGCTCATTTCGATACCGGCGAATTGCCTTGCCCCGAATGAATATTCGTCCGCTTCGGGATCGGCGGGGATCGGCGCCCAGTCGTGCTGGTCGCGGGTGATCTCGCGGGTGGGCTGACGCGGTGCGGGAGCCGCCGGCGGCGGCACCGAGGGGGACGGTGGAGCGGCCGTCACGACTGTCGTCGTCTCGGCACGGCGACCGTCGGGCTCACCGAGGTCGTGCACACGGGTGGCGGCCAGGTGCTGCGCCGAATGCTGCGGTGCGGGCACGCGGAACGAGGGCAGGCCGAGTTCCTCGACGATCTCGGCCAGTTCGGCCCGCATGGCGTCGGCGTCGGCGAAGCGCTGTCCCGGATCGCGTGCGGTGGCGCGGCGCACGAGCTGGTCGAATTGCGTTGGCACCCCCGCGATTACCGCGCTCGGTGCGGGCACATCGTTATCCATGCGCTGATAGGCCACGGTGAGCGCCGAGTCTCCTGTGAACGGTGTGACGCCCGTCAGCAATTCGTAGGTGAGAATGCCGACGGCATACACATCGCTGCGTGGGTCGGCGTCGCCGGTGCTCACCTGCTCGGGGGACAGGTAGGCCGCGGTGCCCAGGATCACGCTCGTCGAGGTGATCTTGGCCTCGGCGACGGCGCGCACCAGGCCGAAGTCGGCGATCTTGACCTCCCCGTCGTCGGAGATCAGGACGTTCTCGGGCTTGACGTCGCGGTGCACGAGGCCGGCGCGGTGGGCCACCGCGAGCCCGCCGAGTACCGGTGCCAGCACCGCAGCGACCGCGTGTGGGGGCATCGGGCCGCGTTCGGCCAGCAGTTCACGGAGCGTGCCGCCCTCGATCAGCTCCATCACCAAGAAGGGGGGTTGGCCTCCGGCCCCGCCGCCGCCCTGGTCGTAAACCGCAACCAGTCCAGGGTCCTTCAACCGGGCCACAGCCTTGGCCTCGCGCCCGAACCTGGTCAAAAAGTGGCTGTCGCCGCTGTAGCGGGAGTCCATCACCTTGAGCGCCACCGGGCGGTCCAGGCGGACGTCGAGGCCGCGGTAGACCGTGGACATGCCGCCGGTGGCGATGGCGGTGTCCACGCGATAGCGCCCGTCGAGCATGGTGCCGACGAGTGGATCCGATTGCTGCTCCACCGGACACATGTTACGAGTCGTGGGCGTGGTCCTAGAATCAGTGCGGTGAGCAGCATTCCGGTCGCCGATGACGTCCTGGACCCCGACGAGCCCGTATACGACCTACCGACGGTGTCGGGTTTGCTCGGTATTCCGGTCACCAAGGTCCATCAACAGTTGCGCGACGGGCAGTTGATTGCCGTGCGCCGCGACCGCGTCATGGTGGTGCCGCAGATCTTCTTCGATGGCGACGGTCATGTGGTCAAGCACCTGCCCGGCCTCCTGATCGTGCTGCGCGACGGCGGCTTCCGCGACACCGAGATCGTGCGCTGGTTGTTCACCCCGGACGAGTCGCTGACGATCACCGCCGACGGTCGCACCGAGCAGGTCTCCAATGCCCGCCCGGTCGACGCTCTGCATTCCCACCAGGCACGTGAGGTGCTGCGTCGCGCCCAGGCGCTAGGTTACTGACGGCTGGTTCTCAGCCGCCGGCTCCGGCGCGGGCGTCTCGGGTGCGCGGTACAGCGAGTACCACGCCACCACTGCGCATGCCGTGGTCAGCAGGACGTGCGCCCATGAGTACATGCCATGTGCCCCATCGGGTTTCCACATCACCATGATCCACGTGGAGAGCCCGGCCACCACCGCGATGGCGGGCCGGGTCTGGATCAGGGCGGCCGCGACGGCCAGCGGCCAGGTGTAGTACCAGGGCAGCGCAGCCGGAACGAACAACACGACCACTGCCATGGCCAGGGCGGTGCCGGTGAGGGCTTCGCGGTCGGTGTGCCGGTAGCGCCACCACAACAGCGGCAGCGCGACCACGATGGTGAGGATGCCGATGATGCGGGTGACCTCGAGCACGGCGTAGAAGTTGACGGGGAAGATCAGGCCGCCGATCGCGTTGATCAGGTTGGCGGCGGCGGTGGGCACGGTCAGCCAGTTGATGATCTTCACGTTGCCGGCCGCCAGGGCGGACAGCCAGCCCAGGCCGACGCCGGCCAGCCATGACATCACCGCGAACACTGCGGCGAGGATCGCCATGGAAGCGGCAGTCGCCAGGACGAATGCCCGCACCGGCGGGTGGTCGTGGCGGTCACGAAGCTGCCGCGTCCACACCCATACGACGAACGGAAGTGCCAGTCCTGCGGTCGCTTTGACCGCGACGGCCATGGCGATCAGGCCGACGCCCCAGACGGGGCGGTGTCGGAACGTGAGTGCGATGCCGGCCATCATGAGCCCGACCATCAGCATCTCGTTGTGCACGCCGCCCATCAGATGGATGATCACCAGCGGGTTGAGCACGCAGACCCACAGGGCTGTGGCCGGACTTGCGCCGATGTGGCGGGCGACGCGCTGCGTCGCCCAGATCAGCAATACCAGGCCGGGCAGCATGCACAGCCGCAGCAGCATGGTGCCGGCCACGACGTCGTCGCGCACCAGCATCGTGACGAACTTCGCGACGAGGATGAAGGCCGGTCCGTAGGGCGCGGTGGTCGTCGTCCAGATCGGGCTCACGTTGTCCAGCAGGAGGTTCGGATTCTCCACCGGCCCCACCACGTAGGGGTCGAAGCCGTCGCGCAGCAATGCCCCCTGGGCGAGGTATGAATAGGTGTCCCGGCTGAACAGCGGCACGCTCAACAGCAGTGGCGCCAGCCAGAAACCTGTCGTGGCGACCATGGTGTATTCGGTGGCGGTGCGGTCGATCACGCGCCGGCCCAGCCACAGCCACGCGATCAGCATCACTGCGATGCCAACCCACAGCAGGATCGAGGACAGCACCAGGCCATGGCCGAATCGCAGCCAGGACAGGTGCAGTGACTCCAGGAGCGGGTCGTGCAACCGGGTGCTGCCCGCGCCGAGCCCGCCGATGGTCAGCAGGGCAGCACCCAGGAAACCCAGCCGGGCGGGGCGGGCATCGGCGGACACCGCGAATGCGGCCAGGCGTGAGACGTGTTGCGCGATCCCGGAGCTCGGGGTCTCGGTCGGTGTGTGTGTCATGACGTGCGGGCTGTGCTCCTACGCCGACCGGTTCGCCGCGAACCGGGCGATCTCGGCCAGGCCGGTTTTTGCCTGTGAGTGAATGGGGGCGGCGGCCAGCGTGTCCAGGGCGCGGTTGGTCAGCAGCTCGATGTGCGCCTCGACCGCGGCCAGGGCGCCTACTGATTCGATAGCCCGGCACAGGTCACCCACCTGGGCGTCGGACAGCACGGTGCCCACCGAGGTGCGCAGCAGCTCTGCGGCGGCGGGGTCGGATTTGTCGGCGAGCTCGAGTGCCTCGGCCAGCAGCACCGTGCGCTTGCCGGATCGCAGGTCGTCGCCGGACGGCTTGCCGGTCACCGCCGGATCGCCGAACACTCCGAGCACGTCGTCGCGGAGCTGGAAGGCGACGCCCAGGTCGTTGCCGACTTGGTGGAAGATCTGCTGGACGTCGGGTCGGTCGGCGGCCGCGGCCGCGCCCAGCTGCAGTGGCCGGGTCACGGTGTAGGACGCGGTCTTGTAGGTGTTGACGTTCATCGCCGAGGCCACCGATTCGGCACCGCTGGATTCCGCGACGATGTCGAGGTACTGGCCGCCGAGCACCTCGGTGCGGATGTGGCGCCAGACCTGTTGGACGCGCTGCTGCGCGTCGGCGGGGATGTCGGCCGAGGCGACGATGTCGTCGGCCCAGGACAACGCCAGGTCGCCGGCCAGGATGGCCGCCGACAAACCGAACTGCCGCGACGAACCGTGCCAGTTGCGGTCGCGGTGCCGGTCGGCGAACACCCGGTGCACGGTGGGCAGGCCGCGGCGGGTGGCCGAATCATCGATGACGTCGTCGTGCACCAGGGCGCAGGCCTGCAGCAATTCCAGCGCCGCGAACAACCTCAACACATCGGGGCCGGCGGGGCGGTCGGCCGGATCGATCACTGCGCGCCAGCCCCAATAGGCGAAGGCCGGGCGCATCCGCTTGCCGCCGCGGAGCACGAATTCTTCGAGGGCCTCGGTCAGCTCGGCGTAGTCGGTTCCGATGTACTCGCAGTCGCGGCGGCGCTCACGCAGGTAGTCGCGCAATTGGTCGGTGACGGCCCCGGCCAGCTCGACGGTTGACGGAGCCGATGTTTGCACGCTCAGCGCCCGCCCCTTTCTGTCGTCAACGGTGTGTCCCCGAGTGTGCATTCAGCGTAGAGCGTGCCGCGCGTTTTGTACCAAGTGAGGGCGGCGTAGCAATGTGCTCGGTGGGGACGGTGCGCGGTCAGTCGCTCCCGGCGACCGGGTCACCCGGTTTCGGGGAGGTGTCCCGGCTCATCCAGGCCAAGGCGCCGATCACGCCGGCCACCAGGAATGCGCCGACGATGAGCCAGATGGTCGCGGTGGTGAAGGACCGGGCGCTGGGATCGGTGTAGCGGGCCTGGGCGTTCATGGTGCTGACGATTCCGGGCCGCAGTTTCCATTCCACGATCGAGGAACTCACCTGATCGCCGTTGGTCGAGGTGACTTCGCCGGGGAACGACACCGTCAGCAGGACGTCGGCCTGTGGATCGTTGAGCGAGGTGAGGTCCACCCGGCCGTCCAGGATCACCAGGTCACCGGCGCGGCGCAGGGAGATGTCGACTCCGGCGGCATCCCGGCTCATGCCGGCCAGCTGGGGTAGTTCGGCGAAGGTGAGGTCGGAGAACACCGCCTGGGAACCGACGAAGTCGTCCCGGCTGTACTCCGAGACGGCGACCTTCGTGGCGAACGGGAGGTTGTTCAGCAGTTGCGGGCCCTTGTCGTCGGAGTCCCGCGGCTTGGCTGCGGCGATGATCTGACCGGACACCCGGTCGTCGGGGGAGACCGTGATCGAGGTGCGGACGCGGACGCAGCCCACCGCCATGGGCAGGATCAGCAACAACATCACCAACGTGAGCAGACGGGTCCGGCTGTTACGTCTGGGAGGGCGGCTGGCTACTCGGACGTGCACGCTGGTCATCGTGCCAGATCTCACAACGGCAGTGGGCGACCGAGGATGGCGAACGGCCGGGGGTCGCCGGCGAAGTGGTAGCCGCGGATGACGTCGGTGAAGCCCAGCCGCCGGTACAACCGCCACGCCCGATTGGCCTCGCCGTTGATCTCAGGAGTCGACAACAGCACGTGAGACTCATCCCGTCCGGCCAGCAGTCGCCTGGTCAGAGCCTCGCCGAGGCCCTGTCCTTGGGCGCGGGGCTCGATGTGCAGCTCGGTGAGTTCGAAGTAGCTGGCCATCAGGTCGGCGATCTGTCCGGGGTTGGTGCCCATTCTCTGCAGGCCGGAGATGACCTGCTGCTGCCACCACTGCTCCGGCGCGCCGCTGTAGCCGTATGCGATGCCGTTCAGCGGTGCGTCGAGCAGATCTGCGCGGTCTGGGCCCGCGCCGGATCCGGGATCGGCTTCGGGGGCCTCGACCGCGGCCACGCATTTCCAGCCGGCGCGCCGGGTGTGTTCGAGCCACAGTGCGGCGCGTTGGTCCTCGGTCCCGCGGGGGTAGCGCATGGCGTCGACGTACACGCGCAGTGCCTCGGGAAGCCGGCGCTTCATATCGTCCGGCGACAGATCGATGAGATACGTCGCCAATGCCTTCGCCCTTCGCCCGTCCGGTGTCCTGCCTGATTCATTATCTTCAGCATTATCCGGCTGAGAGATGGTCGGTCCCGTCGACCCGAGCTATCTCACGACGACCTACAATCGACGGCGAACAAGGTGGTACGGCTCGGATCGACCTCGTATCATTAGGGTTAGGTGCCCGTGATTGCGGGCACGTGAAATCTTGAAAAGCGACGGCGGCGTCGGCAAGGAGGGACGAATGCCACTCTCCGATCATGAGCAGCGCATGCTCGACCAGATCGAGAGCGCGCTCTATGCCGAGGATCCCAAGTTCGCCTCGAGCGTTCGCGGTGGGTCCTTGCGCGCGCCATCGGCTCGGCGCAGGCTTCAGGGCGCACTGCTCTTCGTGGTGGGCCTGGCTCTGCTGGTAGTCGGTGTCGCGGTGAAAGCCACCATGATCGGTGGATTCCCGATCCTGTCGGTGGTGGGTTTCGTGGTGATGTTCGGTGGCGTGGTGTTCGCCATCACGGGTCCGCGCGTGACGGGTGGCCCGGGGCGTGCGGCCCAGGGGTCCGGCAATGCGCCGCGGCAGCGTCGTCAGCGCGGCGGGTCCTTCACCACTCGAATGGAAGATCGGTTCCGACGCCGGTTCGACGACTGAGCCGTCAGGCGCCGTAAGCAGTAAGGGGCAGCCCGTAACGGGTTGCCCCTTTTTTTGTGTGTCGTCGGGTGGCCGGGCCAGGTGTCGGGGTGGGTCCAGCGACACGCCGGGCGTAGGAGTCCCGCGCCCCTTGTGGGGCGGTGTGGGGGAGAGTCGCGGATTCTCAGGGAATTTCGCCCCACAACCCCCCACCCTTTCGCCGCAGGTGTCTACCTGCGGTTTTTCTGTTTCTCTGGCCCCCGTCTGAGTGCGAAGGCGCGCTGAGGGCGCAGTTCTGGGCGGTTCGAGTGGGGCCGCCGCCCAAACGTGGCGCATTAAATGGAGCAAAGTGGGGGATCGTGGGGTAAAGTGGCGGCCAACGGGGAAATCGGAGCCCCGTTCGGAGGGCAGAAAGCCTGGCCTGGATCTCACAAGCGACTCGGGATCCGAACCGGGTGGCGGGAGGTGTCCAGATGTTTCTGGGTACCTACACGCCCAAGCTCGACGACAAGGGGCGGCTCACGCTGCCCGCCAAGTTCCGCGACGTACTGGCAGGAGGGTTGATGGTCACGAAGAGTCAAGATCACAGCCTGGCCGTGTACCCGCGGGACGAGTTCGAGGAACGCGCACGCAAAGCGGTGGAGGAGGCCAAGGCGCATCCGGAACGTCGCGCGCAGTTGCGGGTATTCGCCGCGGCCGCCGACGAACAGCGCCCGGACAGTCAGGGTCGGATCACCCTGTCGGCGGATCACCGTCGCTACGCAAACCTGTCCAAGGAATGTGTGGTCATCGGGTCGGTCGACTACCTGGAGATCTGGGATGCCGACGCGTGGCAGTCCTACCAGCAGACCCACGAAGAAAACTTCTCCGCGGCCACCGATGAAACTCGTGACGTTCTCTGATGGTGCCGCTGATACGGCCCGTCAACCGGCGGCCGGCCTGGACTTAGCCCGTGCAGCGAGGCCTCTGCCCGAATTGGCCCTGGCGTACTTCCCCGACGCCAGGTCCGTTAATTCGGTCAGAGACCCCGGTGCAGGGGCCATTCCGAGCGGAGGTGTTTCAGCGGTGCCAGATTCCCCAGATCAGTCCGACTCCCGGGGCCACGGCCACATCCCGGTTCTGCTCGACCGCTGCGTCGAGTTGCTGGCCCCCGCGCTCACCCGTCACCACACCGACGGGACGGACGCAGTGTTGGTGGACGCCACGCTCGGCGCGGGCGGCCACTCCGAACGCTTTCTGACCGACTTTCCCGGTCTCCACGTGATCGGCCTGGACCGTGACCCCAACGCGCTCGGCATCGCCGGTGCCCGCCTGGCGCCGTTCGGTGACCGGATGCGGCCGGTGCGGACCCGCTATGACGGAATCGCCGGGGCGATCGCGGAATCCGGCTTCACCCGAATCGACGGCGTGCTGTTCGACCTGGGCGTTTCCTCGATGCAGCTCGATCAGACCGAACGCGGCTTCTCCTACTCGACGGACGCGCCGCTGGACATGCGGATGGATCCCGACGCGCCGTTGACGGCCGCGGACATCCTCAACACCTACGACGCCAAGTCGATCGCGCGGATTCTGCGTGACTTCGGCGAGGAGCGCTTCGCCGGCCGCATTGCCGACAAGGTCGTCAAACGGCGTGCACTGCAACCATTTTCGACAACCCGTGAGCTGGTGGAGCTGCTCTACGAGGCGATCCCGGCACCGGCCCGCCGTACCGGAGGGCATCCGGGTAAGCGCACCTTCCAGGCGCTGCGGGTGGCGGTCAACAGCGAACTGGATTCGCTGCGCGTCGCACTGCCTGCCGCGCTTGCCGCGCTGACCGACGGCGGACGGATCGTGGTGATGTCGTATCAGTCGCTGGAGGATCGGATAGTCAAGCAGGCGTTCGCCGCGGCGACGGCATCGCGGACCCCACCCGGCCTGCCCATCGAACTACCCGGCCATGAACCCGAATTCGTCACGTTGACCCGCGGAGCCGAGAAGGCCCGCCAAGTCGAGATCGATCGCAATCCGCGTAGCGCTCCGGTGCGGCTGCGGGCACTGGAAAAGGTTGGGGGAGAGGGCAACTCATGAAGGTCAAACGGCCCGAACAGCTGCGCGAGGCAGACCGCAGGCGTCCGGTGCGTCAACCCGCGCGAGGTGGCGGGCGGCGCACCGATCAGGCCCCGCCGCGCAAGCGGCGGCCTGGTTCCGAACAGCGGCCCGCGCGTACGGCACCGAATGCCGGGCCGATTCAGCGGCCGGGCACCCGTCCGGCCCGGCCCAAGAGTGCCAGCCAGGCCAAGGCACGGGCGAAGGCCCGTAAAGCCAAGGCTCCGAAGGTAGTCCGTCCGCCACTGCGGGTTCGGCTGAGGGAACGTCTGCTGGTCCGGCTAGCCTCGATCGAGCTGAACCCGCGCGTGCTGGTCTCCCGTGTCCCGTTCGTCGTGTTGGTGATCGCGGCGCTGGGTCTGGGACTCGCGGTCACGCTGTGGCTGTCGACCGGTTCGGCCGAGCGGTCCTACCAATTGGGCCATGCCCGCCAGGTCAATCAGGGCCTGCTGCAACAGAAAGAAGCGCTGGAACGTGATGTGCTCGAGGCGCAGGCCGCACCGGCGCTGGCCGAGTCTGCCCGCAATCTGGGAATGATCCCGTCGCGCGATACCGCACACCTGGTGCAGGATGCTGCCGGCAACTGGACCGTCGTCGGCACCCCCAAGCCGGCCGAAGGGGTGCCTCCACCCCCGTTGAACACCCCGCTGCCCGAGGAAGCCCCGCCGGCCCCGCCCGCGGCCCCGGCTCCGCGGGTGGTCGATCCGCGGGAGCTGACGGTACGGACGCCGCGCCCGGGTTCCCTTGCTATTCCGGGTATCCCGGTCCCGCCGGCCGACGCACCTCATGGTGTGCCGGGAGCCGTTCCGCCGGTGCCGGGGCCGGTCCTACCGGGACCGACTGCGCCGGCACCGAACGTTCTCGCGATGCCGGCGCCCTTGGCAGCGCCCGCGCCGGTTGACACAGCGCAGCTTGCACCGCAACAGATCACCGATCCGACGCACATGCCCACCGCCGGCGTGCCGACCGCGCCCGGACCGGTCCTGCCGGAACCGGCCGTGCCTGCACCGGTCGCGCAGGCACTTGCCGCTCCGGCCCCAGGCCCCGCCGTTCCGCTGGAGCAGTTCAGCCCACCGGCGGCCCCGGCGGCACATGTCCCGGCTGCCGGCGTCAACGCGCAGGCGCCGGCCGCATGAGCCGCCGCCCGGGCCGCCAGGGTCAGTCGCCCAAGCCGCAGCGGGCCAAGAAGGCCTCGCCTGGTCCAGGGCATGAGGCCCGCGACCGCCGTACGCGGGTTGCTGCCGCCGAAACAGGCTTGCGCAGCTCGTCGTTCGTGTTCCGGCATCGCACCGGGAACCTCGTCATGCTCGCGGTGTTGGTGATCGCGGCGGTGCAGCTGTTCACGCTCCAGGTGCCCAGGGCGGCGGGCCTGCGCGCCGAAGCGGCCAGCCAGCTCAAGGTCACCGACGTGAACCCGGCAATGCGAGGCAGCATCGTCGACCGCAATGACGACAAGCTGGCGTTCACCATCGAGGCCAAGGCGCTGACATTCCAGCCGGTCCGGGTCCGCAAGCAGCTCGCCGAGGCCAAGGCCAAATCCAGTGAGGCGCCGGACCCGGATCGCCGGCTCTCGGACATCGCCAAGGAGATCGCCACCCGGCTGGACAACCGGCCGGACGCCAAGACGGTGCTCAAGAAGCTCAAGAGCAACGAGACTTTCGTGTATCTGGCCCGCGCGGTGGATCCCGCGATCGCCGGCGCCATCATGGACAAGTTCCCCGAAGTCGGTGCCGAGCGCCAGGATCTGCGCCAGTACCCGGGAGGTTCGCTGGCCGCCAATATCGTCGGCGGCATCGACTGGGACGGTCACGGCCTGCTGGGACTGGAGGATTCGCTCGACGCGGTGCTGGCCGGCTCCGACGGTTCGGTCACCTATGACCGGGGTTCGGACGGTGTGGTCATCCCGGGCAGCTACCGAAACCGGCACGACGCGGTCAACGGCTCCAATGTGCAGCTGACCCTCGATGACGACATCCAGTACTACGTCCAGCAGCAGGTGCAGCAGGCCAAGGACGCCTCGGGCGCCAAGAATGTCTCGGCGGTGGTGCTCGACGCGAAATCCGGTGAAGTACTGGCGATGTCGAACGACAACACGTTCGACCCGAGCCAGGATCTCGGTCGGCAGGACAGTCGGCAGATGGGCAACCTGCCGGTGTCCTCACCGTTCGAGCCCGGCTCGGTGAACAAGATCATCACGGCCTCCGCCGCGATCGAGTACGGTCTGGCCAATCCGGACGAGGTGCTGCAGGTACCCGGATCGATCGACATGGGCGGCGTCACCGTCCGCGACGCGTGGAACCACGGCGTGATGCCGTACACGATGACCGGCGTGTTCGGGAAGTCGTCCAACGTGGGCACCCTGATGTTGGCCCAGCGCGTGGGCCCGGATCGGTTCTACGACATGGTGCGCCGGTTCGGGCTGGGTCAGCGCACCGGCGTCGGCCTGCCGGGCGAGAGCTCGGGTCTGGTGCCGCCCGTGGATCAGTGGTCGGGCAGCTCGTTCTCCAACCTGCCCATCGGACAGGGTCTTTCGATGACGCTGCTGCAGATGACCGGGATGTACCAGACGATCGCCAACGACGGGGTGCGCATGCCGCCGCGGATCATCAAGTCCACGATTGCCCCCGATGGCACCCGGACCGATGAGCCACGGCCCGAAGGGGTTCGGGTGGTCACACCGGAGACCGCCCGCACGGTCCGCAACATGTTCCGCGCCATCGTCCAGCGTGATCCCATGGGCGCGCAGCAGGGGACCGGCCCGCAGGCCGGGGTCGAGGGCTACCAGATCGCCGGCAAGACCGGTACGGCGCAGCAGATCAATCCGGCGTGCGGCTGCTACTACGACGACGTCTACTGGATCACCTTCGCCGGCTTGGCGCCTGCCGATGATCCGCGCTATGTCGTCGGCATCATGATGGACGCACCGCACCGCGCCGCGGACGGCTCACCGGGATCCTCGGCGGCACCGTTGTTCCACAACATCGCCTCGTGGCTGCTGCAACGCCACAACGTCCCGTTGTCGGCCGATCCGGGGCCGCGGTTGACGCTGCAGGCGACCTGACCGCGATAGTCGTGGGTGGTGCGGTCGGCGGACCGCAGATGGGTACTGTGGCATGGCCATGAAGCTGCGTCCCAGCCGTCCCGCCGGCCAATACCTCGTGCCGCTCGCCGAACAGGTCCAAGCGGTGTCCGCCACCGGAAATCCCCTGCCGGAACTTCGGGTGACAGGAGTGACGCTGCGCGGCCAGGATGCCCGGCCCGGGGATCTGTTCGCCGCGCTGCCGGGATCAGCGGTACACGGCGCGCGTTACGCGGCCGACGCGGTCGCCGCCGGTGCGGCGGCGGTGCTCACCGATGCTGACGGTGCCGCGGATCTGGGTGACCTCGACGTCCCGGTCCTGATCCATCCCGACCCTCGTTCGGTGCTCGGTGAGGTGGCGGCCGAGGTGTACGGGCGGCCGTCGGAGCAGCTGAGGGTCATCGGGGTGACCGGAACCTCGGGTAAGACCACCACGACGTATCTCGCCGAGGCGGGGCTCCGGGCTGCCGGCCGGGTGGCCGGACTGATCGGCACAGTGGGCGTGCGCATCGCCGGACGCGATGTGCCGAGCGCGCTGACCACGCCCGAGGCGCCGGACCTCCAGGCGTTGTTGGCTGTGATGGTCGAGAGTGGTGTCGACACCGTCGTGATGGAGGTGTCGAGCCATGCGCTGACGCTGGGCCGTGTCGACGGGATCGTCTTCGCGCTCGGTGGGTTCACCAACCTGTCGCGCGACCACCTGGATTTCCATCCGACGATGCAGGACTACTTCGAGGCCAAAGCCGGTCTGTTCGATCCCGGGTCGCGCAACCATGCCGCCGCCGCGGTGATCTGTGTCGACGACGAGGCGGGGGCGGCGATGGCCGGCCGCGCCGAGAAGGTGACGACCGTCAGCGCCGCGGGCGTGCCGGCCGACTGGCAGGTGCGCAACGTCTCGGCGGTCGGCGTCGGGTCCCAGGAGTTCACCCTCGTAGATCCGGCCGGGTCGGCTCACGAGATTCGGATCGGGCTGACCGGTGCCTACAACGTCGCCAATGCGGCGCTGGCGATCGCACTACTGGACGGCGCCGGGGTGTCGCCCGAGGAGGCGGCTCCGGGACTGCGCACGGCGACCGTGCCCGGGCGGCTGCAGCCGATCGACCGCGGGCAGCAGTTCCTGGCACTGGTCGATTACGCGCACAAGCCCGGCGCTCTGCAGGCGGTGCTGGAGACGCTACGTGCGGCGGGGCAGGGCCGCATCGGGGTCGTGTTCGGGGCCGGCGGCAACCGGGATACGGGCAAGCGAGCTCCGATGGGGCGGGTGGCGGCCGAACTGGCTGATCTCGTCGTCGTCACCGACGACAATCCCCGCGACGAGGACCCCGCACTGATCCGCGCGGCGATCATGGCCGGGGCCGCCGAAGCGCAGGCGGGCGCCGAGGTCGTGGAAGTCGCCGACCGGCGGGCGGCGATCGACCGCGCGGTGGCCTGGGCCGGGCCCGGCGACATCGTGCTGATCGCCGGCAAGGGGCACGAGAGCGGCCAGACCGGGGGCGGCCACACCAGGCCGTTCGATGACCGTGACGAGTTGGCGGCGGCGCTGGAGGCACGTAAGGAAGGGGAGCCGGGCACGTGATCGAGATGACCATCGCCAGGATCGCCGAGATCGTCGGTGGCGAGTTGGCCGACATCAGCGCCGAAGAGGCGGCCGCCACCACCGTCACGGGCACCGTCGAATTCGACTCCCGCGCGATCGGCCCCGGCGGATTGTTCCTGGCGCTGCCAGGTGCCCGATCCGACGGCCATGACTTCGCGGCGAGGGCGGTCGAGTCCGGGGCCGTGGCGGTGCTGGCCGCCCGCCCGGTCGGGGTGCCCGCAGTCGTCGTCAAGCCCGAACCGGGTGCGGCTGACGCCGATTCTGGCGCTTTGGAATTCGACACCGACGGCTCCGGTGCGGCAGTCCTGGCCGCCCTGGCCGCGCTGGCAGCTGCGGTGGCAGCTGAGCTGGTCGCCGAGGGGCTGACGATCATCGGTGTGACGGGATCCTCGGGCAAGACCTCGACCAAGGATCTGCTGGCCGCGGTGCTGGACCCGCTCGGGCAGGTGATCGCGCCGCCGGGCTCGTTCAACAACGAGCTGGGTCATCCGTGGACCGTGCTGCGCGCGACACCCGAGACCGATTACCTGATCCTGGAGATGTCGGCCCGGCATCCCGGCAATATCGCCGCCCTGGCAGCCATTGCCCCGCCCCAGATCGCGGTGGTGCTCAACGTCGGCACCGCGCACCTCGGCGAGTTCGGCTCGCGCGAGGCAATTGCGAATACCAAAGCCGAGTTGCCGCAAGCTGTTCCGGATTCGGGCGTGGTGATCCTCAACGTCGACGACACCGCGGTCGCGGCCATGGCCGGTAAGACCGCGGCCCGCGTCGTGCGCGTGTCACGTGAGCCCGGCTCCGAGGTCGACGTGTGGGCAGGTCCGGTGGCCCTCGATGAGCTGGCCCGCCCGCGGTTCACGCTGCACGCGGGCGGAGGGGAAACTGAGGTGGCGCTCGCGGTGCACGGTGATCACCAGGTCGGCAATGCGTTGTGTGCGGCCGCGGTCGCGCTGCAATGCGGCGCCGGCCTGGAACAGGTGGCGACGGCGCTGGCGGGCGCCGGCCCCGTCTCGCGGCACCGGATGCAGGTCGCTACCCGCGCCGACGGTGTGACGGTGATCAACGACGCCTACAACGCCAACCCGGATTCGATGCGCGCCGGTCTCAAGGCGCTGGCCTGGATGGCCCGCAAGAACGCCGGTGACCTGCAGGGAAAGCGCCGTAGCTGGGCGGTGCTGGGGGAGATGGCCGAACTCGGTGACGACGCGATAACCGAGCACGACGCCATCGGACGGTTCGCGGTGCGCTTAGATGTGTCTCGGTTAATCGTCGTCGGAACCGGGAGGACTATGAACGCCATGCATCACGGCGCGGTGATGGAGGGTTCGTGGGGATCTGAGTCCACGATGGTCGACGACGTCGATGCCGCGCTGGCCCTGCTGGAGGCTGAGCTGGAGCCCGGGGACGTGGTGCTCGTGAAGGCATCCAACTCAGTGGGGTTGGGTGCGCTGGCCGATGCGCTGGTTGCCGCTGAGGCTGGATCGCCGTCTCCGACGGCAGAAGCCGGATCGCCGTCTCCGACGGCAGAAGCCGGATCGCCGTCTCCGACGGCAGAAGCCGGATCGCCGTCTCCGACGGAAATGGGGAACGCCGACCGATGAAGCTCATCCTGATCGCCGTCGGTATCGCACTGACGGTCTCGATCCTGCTCACCCCGGCACTGATCCGGTTGTTCACCAAGCGCGGGCTGGGGCACGAGATCCGTGAGGACGGACCGGCCAGCCACGCGAAGAAGCGCGGGACGCCGTCGATGGGTGGCGTGGCGATCGTGGCCGGCATCTGGGCGGGCTACCTGGGCACCCATCTCGTCGGGGTGGCGCTCGGCGGTGACGGTCCGTCGGCTTCGGGGCTGTTGGTGCTGGGGCTGGCCACGATGCTCGGCCTGGTCGGCTTCGTCGACGACCTGATCAAGTTGCGTCGTTCGCGCAACCTGGGTCTGAACAAGACCGCCAAGACAGTCGGCCAGCTGACCGCTGCGGTGCTGTTCGGTGTGCTGGCCCTGCAGTTCCGCAACGGCGACGGTCTGACCCCGGGCAGCCCGGAGCTGTCCTATGTCCGCGAGATCGCCACGGTGACGCTGGCGTCATGGGTATTCGTGTTGTTCTGCGTCGTGATCGTCAGTGCCTGGTCGAACGCGGTGAACTTCACCGACGGCCTGGACGGGTTGGCGGCGGGTGCCATGGCGATGGTGACCGCGGCCTACGTGTTGATCACGTTCTGGCAGTACCGAAATGCCTGCGCCACGGCGCCGGGTCTGGGCTGCTACAACGTGCGGGACCCGCTGGACCTGGCGATCATCGCGGCCGCGACCGCGGGCGCATGTATCGGCTTCCTGTGGTGGAACGCGGCGCCGGCCAAGATCTTCATGGGTGACACCGGTTCGCTGGCCTTGGGTGGCATCATCGCCGGGCTGTCGGTGACCAGCCGCACCGAGATCCTCGCGGTCGTTCTGGGCGCACTGTTCGTGGCCGAGGTGACCTCGGTGGTGGTGCAGATCCTGGCGTTCCGTACGACGGGTCGCCGGGTGTTCCGGATGGCGCCGTTCCATCACCATTTCGAGTTGGTGGGTTGGGCCGAGACCACGGTCATCATCAGGTTCTGGCTGCTGACGGCGATCGCCTGTGGTCTGGGCGTGGCCCTGTTCTACAGCGAGTGGCTCACCGCAGTCGGGGCCTGACGTGACCGGCCCATTCGGCGGCCGCGGCGGTGACGACGATCTCTCGCTGCTGACCCCGGGTGCCCCGGTGTTGGTGACCGGTGCGGGCGTGACCGGACGGGCGGTGCTGGCGGCGCTTGCCCCGCTGAACGTGGCTGCGACGCTGTGCGACGACAATGCCGAGGCCCTGCGTGCACTCGCCGGGCAGGGCACCGCTGTCATCGATCCGGCCGGGGCCATCGCCGCCATCGCCGACTATGCGCTGGTGGTCACCAGCCCGGGATTCCCGCCCACAGCTGCCGTTCTGGCCGCGGCGGCCGGGGCCGGGGTGCCGATCTGGGGCGATGTGGAGCTGGCCTGGCGCCTCGACGCCGCGGGCCGTTACGGTCCGACCCGGCGCTGGCTGGTGGTCACCGGAACCAACGGCAAGACCACCACCACGTCGATGCTGCACGAGATGCTGCTGGCCGATGGGCGTCGAAGCCTGTTGTGCGGCAACATCGGTGACCCGGTGCTGGCCGTTCTCGACCAGCCCGCGGAGTTGCTGGCGGTCGAGCTCTCCAGTTTTCAGCTGCACTGGGCTCCCTCGTTGCGCCCGGATGCCGGCGTAGTGCTCAATGTCGCCGAGGACCACCTGGACTGGCACGGTTCGATGGCCGGCTATGCCGCCGACAAGGCCCGGGCGCTGGCCGGTCGGGTGGCGGTGGTGGGGCTCGACGATCCGGTGGCCGCCGGTCTGTTGCCGGCCGCCGAGGCTCCGGTTCGGGTCGGATTCCGGTTGGGCGAACCGGCGGCGGGCGAACTCGGGGTGCGTGCCGGCAAGCTCGTCGATCGCGCGTTCGACGACGACGTCGAGTTGGCTGATGCCGCGACGATCGGTGTGGCCGGTCCGGTCGGGGTGCTCGATGCGTTGGCGGCCGCGGCGCTGGCCCGTGCGGTCGGTGTGGCCCCGGCTTCGATCGCGAGCGCGTTGGCCTCGTTCCAGGTGGGCAGGCACCGTGCTGAGCTGGTCGGGGAGTCCGACGGGGTGCGCTACGTCGATGATTCCAAGGCCACCAATCCGCATGCCGCGCAGGCCTCGATCACCGCATTCGACCGCGTGATCTGGATCGCTGGGGGCTTGCTGAAGGGCGCTTCGGTCGATGAATTGGTGCGTCACGTGGCGAATCGCCTGGTTGCTGTGGTGCTGATCGGGCAGGACCGGCAGATGGTTGCCGATGCGTTATCGCGACACGCCCCGGATGTCCCCGTTGTCGAGGTTGTGACGGGGGAGGATTCTGGGGTGCTTGAGACAAATGAGTCTATTGGTGATCATGTGACTCGTGTGATCCACGTCGGCGACCGTCCGGTCTCCGACGCGGTCATGGCGGCGGTCGTCGATGTCGCCCGCGGGCTGGCCGGTGCGGGTGACACCGTGTTGCTGGCCCCGGCAGGCGCGTCCTTCGATCAGTTCAGCGGCTACGGCCAGCGTGGCGATGCGTTCGCCGGCGCCGTCCGCGCCGCGATCGGGTAGCCGACGTGGCCGGCATCCTGGCCCGGCTGCGCCGCCGTGACGGTGACGCGACCGGTAAAACCTCCGATTCAGCCGCAGGCGGATCATCTGAGGCCGCACCCAGCTCGAAGGCCACGGCTGGATCGTCCGAGGCTCCGCGGACCCGGTTCGGCGCCTGGCTGGGCCGTCCGATGACCTCGTTCCACCTGATCATCGCGGTCACCGCACTGCTCACCACGCTCGGCCTGATCATGGTTCTCTCGGCATCGGGCGTGTATTCCTACGACTTCGACGGGTCGCCCTGGGCAGTGTTCGGCCGCCAGGTGATGTGGACGGGCGTCGGGCTGGTCGCGTTCTACGTGGCCCTGCGGATGCCGGTACGCACCCTGCGCCGGATCGCGTTCCCCGGGTTCGTCTTCACCATCGTGCTGCTGATCCTGGTGCTCATCCCCGGAATCGGCAAGGTGGCCAACGGCTCTCGCGGCTGGTTCGTCGTTGCCGGCTTCTCGATGCAGCCCTCGGAGCTGGCCAAGATCGCTTTCGCCATCTGGGGTGCGCACCTGCTGGCGGCCCGGCGTCTGGAGCGGGCGTCCTTGCGGGAGATGCTGATCCCGCTGGTGCCCGCCGCGGTGATCGCGCTGGCATTGATCGTCGCCCAGCCCGACCTCGGACAGACGGTCTCGTTGAGCATCATCCTGCTCGGTCTGCTGTGGTACGCGGGCCTCCCGCTGCGGGTGTTCCTGTCCTCGCTGCTGGCCGCGGTTCTGGCGGCCGGCGTGCTGGCGCTGTCCGCGGGCTACCGCTCCGACCGGGTGCAGTCCTGGCTCGACCCGGCGGCCGATTCACAGGGGATCGGATACCAGTCCCGGCAGGCCCGGTTCGCCCTGGCCAACGGGGGTATCTTCGGTGACGGGCTGGGCCAGGGGACGGCCAAGTGGAACTACCTGCCCAACGCCCACAACGACTTCATCTTCGCGATCATCGGCGAAGAGCTCGGATTCGTCGGCGCGCTGGGCCTGCTGGCCCTGTTCGGACTGTTCGCCTACACCGGGATGCGCATCGCGCGACGGTCGGCCGATCCATTCCTGCGTCTGCTGACGGCCACCACCACCCTCTGGGTGGTCGGTCAGATGTTCATCAACGTCGGCTACGTGGTGGGTCTCCTACCGGTCACCGGGCTGCAGCTGCCGCTGATCTCGGCCGGCGGATCTTCGCAAGCCACAACACTTCTGATGATGGGTCTGATCACCAACGCCGCGCGGCACGAACCCGAGGCCGTGGCGGCGCTGCGGGCCGGGCGCGACGACCGGGTGACCCGGCTGCTGCGGCTGCCGCTGCCCGAGCCCTACGTCCCCACCCGCCTTGAGGTTGCCCGCAACCGGCTGCACGATCGCCGGAAGTCGCCGTCGCGCGGTGCGGGGAAGCCCAACGGCAAGGCCGGCGCCAAGCCCACCGGTAAGCAGGCGGCCAAGCAGGCTCAGACAGGAGCCCGCCGCCGCGCACCCCATGGCGGTGACCGGCCGGTCCGCCGGTCCGGACGCGCCGCTGGTCAACAGCCGGGCGGAGGCGGGAAGTCCGCGGTCCGATATCCTGCAGGCCAGCGGAAACAGGGCCAACGGGCCCGGACTTTGGAAGGTCAGCGTTACGGGTGAGCGAGGGTAAGACGGGCCGCGGGCTATCTGGTCCATCGGGGCAGGAGCACAGCGCCCGGGCAATATCCGTGGTTCTGGCCGGTGGCGGCACGGCAGGTCACGTCGAACCGGCGATGGCGGTGGCCGACGCATTGCGTGAACTCGATCCACAGGTGCGGATCACTGCTCTCGGAACCGCCCGGGGGCTGGAAACCCGCCTCGTCCCGCAGCGCGGCTATGACCTGGAGCTGATCACCCCGGTGCCGCTGCCCCGCAAGCCGTCGGGAGATCTGGTGCGGTTGCCGCTGCGGGTGCGTGCCGCGATTCGCCAGACCCGTTCGGTGCTGGCTGGTGTGGAGGCCGATGTGGTGATCGGCTTCGGCGGGTATGTCGCGCTGCCTGCCTATCTCGCGGCGCGTGGTGGCTTCGGCATGCACGGGCGTCGGCGTGCCGTCCCGGTGGTGGTCCACGAGGCCAACGCCAGTGCCGGCCTGGCCAACCGGGTCGGCGCGGTGTCGGCCCGCCGGGTGCTCTCGGCGGTGCCCGAACCGGGGCTGCGCAAGGTCGAGGTGGTCGGGGTGCCGGTGCGGGCGGCGATCACGTCGCTGGACCGTGCGGCGTTGCGCGCCGAGGCCAGGGCGTACTTCGGATTCGCATCGGATGCCAAGGTGCTCTTGGTGTTCGGCGGTTCGCAGGGAGCGCAGTCGATCAACCGCGCGGTCTCGTCGGCTGCCGAAGCCCTTGGGACTGCCGGTGTTTCGGTGCTGCATGCGCACGGGCCGAAGAACACCCTTGATCTGCCGCCCGCTGCGCCGGGAACACCGCCGTATGTCGCGGTGCCGTACCTGGACCGGATGGATCTGGCCTATGCCGCAGCCGATCTGGCGATCTGCCGGTCCGGGGCGATGACGGTTGCCGAGGTGACCGCTGTCGGGCTACCCGCGGTGTACGTCCCGCTGCCGATCGGCAACGGTGAGCAGCGGCTCAACGCCCTGCCGGTCGTCTCGGCCGGTGGCGGCATCGTCGTCGACGACGCCAGGCTCGACGGTGGATTCGTGGCTGATACGGTCGCCGGCCTGATGACCGACGACGCACGGTTGGTGGCGATGACGGCCGCTGCCTCGTTGTCGGGCCATCCCGACGCCGCTCGGCGGGTGGCTCAGGTCGCCCTGGATGTCGCCCGCGCTCAACGAAAGAGGCTGCAGTGAACGGTAATTCACTTCCGGCTGAGCTGCAGCGAGTGCACATGGTCGGGATCGGGGGCGCCGGGATGTCGGGCGTGGCCCGGATCCTGCTGGACCGGGGCGGCCTGGTGTCCGGATCGGACGCCAAGGAGTCACGCGGTGTCGTGGCCCTGCGGGCCCGCGGCGCCGAGGTCACAATCGGTCATGACGCATCGTCGCTGGACCTGTTGCCGGGCGGGCCGACAGCGGTGGTGACCACCCACGCCGCGATCCCCAAGACCAATCCGGAACTGGTCGAGGCCCGACGCCGCGGAATCCCGGTGATTCTGCGCCCGGTGGTGCTGGCCAAGCTCATGGACGGCTACACCACGCTGATGGTGACGGGCACTCACGGCAAGACCACGACAACCTCGATGCTCATCGTGGCGTTGCAGCACAGCGGTTTCGACCCGTCGTTCGCGGTGGGCGGCGAACTGGGCGAGGCGGGCACCAACGCCCATCACGGCAGCGGGACATGCTTCGTCGCCGAGGCCGACGAGAGTGACGGCTCACTGCTGGAGTACACCCCGAATGTCGCGGTGGTCACCAACATCGAGGCCGACCACCTGGATTTCTTCGGCAGTGAGCAGGCCTACACCGCGGTGTTCTCCGCATTCGTCGATCGCATCGCACCCGGCGGCGCGCTCGTGGTGTGCACCGATGACCCGGGGGCTGCGGCGCTCGCCGAACACACCGACTCACTCGGGATCCGCGTGCTGCGCTACGGCAGCACGCCCGCCGGCGACCTGGCCGGCACCTTGCTGAGCTGGGAACAGCAGGGGACCGGGGCAGTGGCACATATCCAGCTCGCCGGTGAACCGCATCCGCGCGCGATCCGGCTTGCGGTACCCGGCCGGCACATGGCGCTCAACGCGCTCGGTGCGCTGTTGGCCGCCATCGAGGTGGGCGCGCCGGCGGAGGCCGTGCTCGACGGGCTCGCCGGGTTCGAGGGGGTACGGCGGCGGTTCGAGCTGGTCGGGTCACTCGGCGGCGTCCGGGTCTTTGACGACTATGCGCACCATCCCACCGAGGTACGGGCCACCCTCGAGGCTGCCAGGACGATAGTGGACCAGACCGGTGGCCGGGTCGTCGTCGCTTTCCAGCCGCACTTGTATTCGCGCACAGCGACTTTCGCAACAGAGTTCGGCGCGGCCCTCAGTGCTGCCGACGAGGTCTTCGTGCTCGATGTGTACGGCGCGCGTGAGCAGCCGCTGCCCGGTATCAGCGGTGCCACGGTCGCCGAGCATGTCAGCGCGCCGGTCACCTATGTCCCCGACTTCTCGGCGGTGGCCGCCGCAGTCGCCGCTTCGGCCCGCGGCGGTGACGTGGTGCTCACGATGGGTGCCGGTGACGTCACCATGCTGGGCAAGGAGATCGTGACCGAGCTCGGAATCAAGGCGAATCGCAGCGCACCGGGCAGTTCATCGACGGATTCGCCGTGACCGAAACGGGCCCCGGCGGTTCCGACGAAGCGGCCGAGGAAACCGTTCCGGTCGAATCCGGCCCGGTTCAGGAGGAACCCGGCCCGGCCGGGCCCGGCGAGCCCGCGGCCGGATCCGATGTGCCGCCCGCGGCCGGGCCTGATGTGCCGCCCGCGGCCGGATCCGATGTGCCGCCCGCGGCCGGGCCTGATGTGCCGCCCGCGGCAGAAGCCGACTATGAGGGCCCCCGCCGCCGCGCCCGCCGCGAGCGCGAGGAGCGCCGGCTTGCGCGCGACCGGGCCGTGGCGATCGAGCATGCCCGCCGCGAAGCCAAGCGTAAGGTGAACGGTCAACCTTCGGACGCGCCGAATGCGGTGGCCCGCAGCACTATTCGTGGCCTTAAGGTGCTGCTCTGGTCGGCATTGGCCAGTGTGGTCGCGGTGGCTTTGGGTCTGGTTCTGTACTTCACGCCTGCGATGTCGGCGCGCAATGTGGTGGTCAGCGGAGCGGCCGCTGTGCCGCAGGAGCAGGTGCTGGCGGCCGCCGCGGTGGCATCCGGCACGCCGCTGTTGCAGATCGACACGGACGCCGTCGCCGAGAGGGTGGCCCTGATCCGGCGGGTCGCCACCGCCCGGGTGCAACGCGAATATCCGTCGACCCTGCGGATCACGGTGGTCGAGCGGGTGCCGGTGGTCGTCAAGGATTACCCCGACGGCCCGCATCTGTTCGACCGCGACGGCGTCGACTTCGCCACCGAACCGCCGCCGCCGACGTTGCCGTATCTGGACGCCGACAATCCGGGCCCGGCCGATCCGGCCACCAAAGCTGCGCTCGAGGTGATGCTGGCGCTGCCGCCGGATGTGGTCGCGCAGGTGGGTCGGATCGCGGCGCCGTCGGTGGCCTCGATTGCGCTGACGCTGACCGACGGCCGGGTGGTGGTGTGGGGGACCAACGATCGGACCGACGAGAAAGCGCTGAAGCTGGCTGCCCTGCTGACCCAGCCGGGTCATACGTACGACGTGTCCAGCCCAGATCTGCCCACTGTCAAGTAGTTCGACGAAAAATTGCCGTGCGGCGCGTCGGCGCGCCTGCGGCGATCACCGCCGTCGGCCCCCTACCGTTCTGTTTGCGCAGAACTACTTGACATAACTCTAAGCCTATGGTTGAGGTTGAGGGTTTGCCCCGGGGAAGATTCGGCGCCAGGAACACTTTGAACACCCAACCTGGGAGGAAGACGAACCATGACCCCCCCGCATAACTACCTCGCGGTAATCAAGGTGGTTGGTATCGGCGGCGGCGGTGTCAACGCCGTCAACCGGATGATCGAACAGGGCCTCAAGGGCGTCGAGTTCATCGCCATCAATACCGACGCACAGGCACTGCTGATGAGTGACGCCGACGTCAAGCTCGACGTCGGCCGCGACTCGACCCGTGGGCTCGGCGCAGGTGCGGACCCCGAAGTGGGCCGCAAGGCTGCCGAGGACGCCAAGGACGACATCGAGGAGCTGCTGCGCGGCGCCGACATGGTGTTCGTCACCGCCGGTGAGGGTGGCGGCACCGGAACCGGTGGCGCACCCGTCGTCGCGTCGATCGCACGCAAGCTCGGTGCGCTCACCGTCGGCGTCGTGACGCGACCGTTCTCGTTCGAGGGCAAGCGCCGAAGTAACCAGGCCGAGAACGGTATTCAGACGCTGCGTGAGAGCTGCGACACGCTGATCGTGATCCCCAACGACCGGCTGTTGCAGATGGGTGACGCCGCAGTCTCGTTGATGGACGCGTTCCGTAGCGCTGACGAGGTGCTGCTCAACGGCGTCCAGGGCATCACCGATCTGATCACCACGCCCGGTCTGATCAACGTCGACTTCGCCGACGTCAAGGGTGTGATGAGCGGTGCGGGTACGGCGCTGATGGGCATCGGCTCGGCGCGTGGCGACGGCCGGGCGCTCAAGGCCGCCGAGATCGCGATCAACTCGCCGCTGCTGGAAGCCTCGATGGAAGGCGCACAGGGTGTGCTGCTCTCGGTGGCCGGTGGCAGTGACCTCGGCCTGTTCGAGATCAACGAGGCCGCCTCGCTGGTGCAGGACGCGGCCCATCCCGAGGCCAACATCATCTTCGGCACGGTGATCGACGACTCGCTCGGTGACGAGGTGCGGGTCACCGTCATCGCGGCCGGCTTCGACATGGCCGGGCCGAGTCGCAAGCCGGTGGTCAGCCCTAGCGCGGCGCCGACTCAACCGATCGCCTCGGCCCGCTCCGGCAAGGTGACGACGTCACTGTTCGAACCGACGGATGCGGTGAGCGTCCCGGCACACACGAATGGCGCCACCGTCAGTGTCGGTGGCGACGGAGACGGCGGGATCGCCGACGACGATGTCGACGTGCCGCCGTTCATGCGGCACTGAGCGGGGCCCGGCGGCCGGTTCGGATACTGGGATTGTGAGTGTTCGTATTCGGCGGGTGACGACAACCCGCGCCGGTGGTGTCTCGGCACCGCCCTTCGATTCGTTCAACCTCGGCGACCACGTCGGCGACAATCCGGGGGCCGTGGCCCAGAACCGGCGTCGCTTGGCTACCGCAGTCGGAGCCGATGCGCTGGTCTGGATGAACCAGGTGCACAGCGATCATGTCGTCACGGTGGACGGACCGCGCGACACCGCGGTCGAAAATGCTGACGCATTGGTGACGGCGACCCCGCGTTTGGCATTGGCTGTGGTGACCGCTGATTGTGTCCCGGTATTAATGGGCGATGCACATGCCGGGGTGATCGCCGCGGTCCATGCCGGACGGGTCGGCGCACAAAAGGGCATCGTCGTCCGGACGGTGGAGGCGATGCTGGCCGCCGGCGCACATGTCGGGGATATCTCGGTTCTGCTCGGGCCTGCGGTCAGCGGCGCCAACTACGAGGTACCCGAAGCGATGGCGGCCGAGGTGGAATCGGTCCTGCCGGGTGCTCGCACGACAACCTCGCGCGGCACGCCCGGCTTGGACCTGCGGGCCGGAATCTCCCGGCAGTTAAAGGATTTGGGTGTCACCGCGATCGACGTGGACCCCCGCTGCACGGTCGCCGACCGTGCGCTGTTCAGCCATCGCCGGGATGCACCGACCGGCCGCCTGGCGAGTGTGGTGTGGATGGAGCAGCGCCCCGGATGAAGCCTGGAACGAGCCCCCGATGAGCCTGGAGTGGGTGTGAGATGAGCACCGTGCAGCGCGGGCGTGACGTCGACCGGACAGCCCAGTTGACCGCCGCACTCGGTGCCGCGCGGGCGCGTCTGGCGCGGGCCGCAGAATCGGTCGGGCGAAATGTCAATGAAATTGAATTACTTCCGATCACGAAATACTTTCCGGCCTCCGATGTCATTATTCTCAACCAATTAGGGTGCTTCGCATTTGGTGAATCCCGCGAACAAGAGGCCGCCGAGAAAGTCGATTCTGTTCGGGCGGAATTAACGGACGTTCCGATTCGCTGGCACATGGTGGGGCGCATCCAGCGGAAGAAGGCGCGGGCTGTCGCGGGTTGGGCCCACACCGCGCACTCGGTCGACAGCATCCGCCTGCTGACCGCACTGGACCGGGCCGTGGGTGAGGCGCTGGCCGCCGGCACGCGGACTCAGCCGCTGCGCGTGTACATCCAGATCAGTCTCGACGGCGATACCGAACGTGGCGGCGTGGATGTGAATGCCCCCGACGAGGTCGACGAAATCTGTGGGTCAGCGAACTCCGCCGAAGCGTTGGAGTTCGCCGGTCTGATGGGAATCCCGCCGCTGGCATGGGATCCCGACGACGCGTTCGCGCGGTTGGCCGCCGAACGAGAGCGGGTGCAGCGCGACTACCAGCACCGGCTCGAACTGTCGGCGGGGATGTCCGGGGATCTCGAAAGTGCCGTCAAACATGGATCGACGTGTGTGCGTGTCGGAACCGCGCTCATGGGGCAACGCCCGCTAACGTCACCGGAAGTAGTCACACCAGTCACATCTTCATCACAGACACCACCACCCCCATCGTCAGCAGAAGGGTCGCCGAGATGAGCACACTGCACAAGGTCAAGGCCTACTTCGGGATGGCGCCGATGGAGGACTACGACGACGAGTACTACGAGGACGACGATCGAGGGGCGGCCCGCAGCTACGCCCGTCGCCCCCGTGACGAGCGTTTCGAAGAGGACAGCTACGGGTACGAGGGCCCCGAGTACGACGAGGGTCCGGCGTATCGGGGCGGTTATCCGGGTGGTTTCGCCGAGGAGCCGCGGTTTGACGCGCGGATGCGTGCCCCCCGCGAATTCGACCGTCCCTCACCACGTCTCGGTGCACTGTCCGGATCCACCCGGGGTGCGTTGGCGATGGATCCTCGCCGGATGGCAGAGCTGTTCGAGGCGGGCAGCCCGCTGGCGAAGATCACCACGCTGCGGCCCAAGGATTACAGCGAGGCCCGCACCATCGGTGAGCGGTTCCGCGACGGCACCCCGGTGATCATGGACCTGGTGTCGATGGACAACGCCGACGCCAAGCGCCTGGTCGACTTCGCCGCCGGTCTCGCGTTCGCATTGCGCGGCTCGTTCGACAAGGTGGCCACCAAGGTGTTCCTGCTGTCGCCGGCTGACGTCGACGTCAGTGCCGAGCAGCGGCGTCGGATCGCCGAGGCCGGCTTCTACGCATATCAGTAGAGCCGCGACGCCGCAGCTCCGTGGCGCCGCCGCGCACGCCCGATGCTCCGCAAGGGGCCCGGGTAGGCTGGCGGCGTCGCACTATCGGTTGACCACGTCTTCTGTGTGAGATGTGTCCGACCTACGGCGACCTGTATCCAATGTCACACATCCTGCTGTAGTGAGGTCGGCTCAGTTGTCGCTGTTCTTCGAAATTCTCGGTTTCGCGCTGTTCGTCTTCTGGCTGCTGCTCATCGCGCGCGTCGTCGTCGAGTTCATCCGGTCCTTCAGCCGCGACTGGCACCCCAAGGGGCTGACCGTCGTGGTCCTGGAGCTCATCATGACCGTGACCGATCCGCCGGTGAAACTTCTGCGACGGCTCATTCCCCAGCTCACGATAGGCGCCGTGCGCTTCGACCTGTCGATCATGGTGCTGCTGCTCGCGGCCTTCATCGGGATGCAATTGGCGTTCAGTGCGGCGATGTAGAACGTCATTGCGGGTCCGTGGGGGAGACTCGCTCTCGGCGTTTGCCGAATGGTCCACAATTGCGTAAGAAGATTGAAATTCGTTCTTAAAAATAGGCCTCCACTGCAACCGCCGGGTCTGGTGTGACAGGATGGACTCCAGTTGCGATCAAGCGAGGCTTTACACTTTGAGATCGGTTGACGGTCCAAGACTTCAAGGGGGCAGACAATGCCGCTCACACCAGCGGACGTCCATAACGTCGCGTTCAGCAAGCCGCCCATCGGCAAACGTGGCTACAACGAGGACGAGGTCGATGCCTTTCTCGATCTGGTTGAGAACGAGCTGACTCGGCTCATCGAGGAGAACGCCGACCTTCGGCAGCGCGTGTCCGAGCTCGATCAGGAGCTGGCATCGGCGCGGTCCGGAGCGGGCGGCTCGCAGTCCACTCAGTCCATCCCGCTCTACGAGCCGGAGCCCGAGCCCACCCCGGCCCCGCAGCCGGTGTACGAGGCCCCGGCGGCACCGGTGGCCCCTGCCGCGCCGCCCAGCGAGGACACCGCCGTACGTGCCGCCCGGGTGCTGAGCCTGGCGCAGGACACCGCTGACCGCCTGACCTCCACGGCCAAGGCCGAGTCGGACAAGCTGCTGTCGGATGCGCGGGCGCAGGCCGACGCCATGGTCAGCGACGCCCGAAAGACCGCCGAGACCACAGTCTCGGAGGCCCGCACCCGTGCCGATGCGATGTTGGCCGATGCGCAGACCCGTTCGGAGACGCAGCTGCGTCAGGCTCAGGAGAAGGCCGATGCTCTGCAGGCCGACGCCGAGCGCAAGCATTCCGAGATCATGGGCACGATCAATCAGCAGCGCACGGTCCTGGAGGGCCGCCTGGAGCAGCTGCGCACGTTCGAGCGTGAGTACCGGACACGTCTGAAGACGTACCTGGAGTCTCAGCTGGAGGAGCTGGGCCAGCGCGGTTCTGCCGCGCCGGTGGATTCCAGCGCCAACAACGACTCGGCGGGCGGTTTCAGCCAGTTCAACCGCGGTAACAACTAACCGCCAAGACGGACTTTCTCGCACTGTCGTGAACCGGCCCGAGCACGGGCCACCACACTTAGGGTTGAACGATGTTGATCATTGCGCTCGTGCTTGCCGTCATCGGCCTGGCCGCGCTGGTGACCGCCGTGGTCACCAGCAATGAGTTGATCGCCTGGGTCTGTATCGGTGCCAGCGTGATCGGCGTGCTGCTGCTGATCGTCGACGCGTTGCGGGAACGCTCGCGCGGCGCGAAGGCCGGCGACGATACCGTGGCCGCCGACGAGGCCAATGCCACCGAGACGACCGAGACCTTCGACGCGGTCGAGGCGCCCGTGGATTATCCCGACGAGTTGGTGGCCGAACCTGAATCGGACGTGGCGGTGGAGCCCGACGCCGCAGAGGTGGACGTCGAGGCCGACGACTCCGCCGAGAAGTACAACAAGAACTAACCCTCGCGGGGCTCCGTGGTGGGCTCTGCCAGCAGGCGGCGAACTTCGTCGTCGCTGACCTGGTGGAAGTCTGCGAACGCCTGGCCCACCGCTTCGAACTGGGGTGGGGTGCTGATGCACACCACGTCATCGGCCTCTTCCAAGAGCTGACTGCTTACCGTCGGCGGTCCGACCGGTACCGCCACCACGACCCGTCGGGCCGCCCGCACGGCACGGACCGCGGCCAGTATCGTGGCCCCGGTGGCGATGCCGTCGTCGACCAGGATCACTGTTCGATCGGTGAAGTCCGGCGTCGGGCGCCCGCCTCGATACGCTTGTTCGCGTCGCTCGATCTCGGCGGTCTCGTGCCGGATCGTCTCGACGATGGTGTCGTCGTCGATGCGGAGGCGGTTCACCAGCTCGTCGTTGATCACCAACCCGCCCCCCGAGGCCACCGCGCCCATGGCGAGTTCCTGCCACTGCGGCACGCCCAGCTTGCGGACCACGAAGACATCCAACGGGGCGTGCAGGTACGAGGCGACTTCCCGGGCGATCGGCACTCCGCCGCGGGCCAGGCCCAGAACGAGTACCTCGGGTCGGTCGCGGTAGGACACCAGCTGCTCGGCCAGGACCCGGCCGGCCTCGTGGCGGTCCTGGTAGGTGCGTTCCCTGCTCGCTCGCAGATTCCAGGCGTTCATCAGCATTGTGGCCGGCTGAAGCAATTGCACCGGCTGATGCCAGCCTACGTCGATGGTTGAGCCCGGACCACCCGACTGAGGAACCCCCGGACCAGCATGCGCAGCCGGGCTGCCGCGTCGTCGATGAATTCCGTTGTTTGCAAGCGTAATTCGTCGGGGCTGCGGCCGATGCCGGCTACGTCGCCGTCGCGGTCGTGGGCCAGCCAGATCTCCAGCAGCCCGGAGTCGAGTTCGGGATGAAACTGCAGCGCCAACGCCGTGCCCAGCACGAAGGCCTGCGAGGCAGCGGGCGTTCGGGCGATCTCGGTGGCACCGGGCGGAAGTGTCCAGCGGTCGAAATGCCACTGGAACCATCGGCCGCCGGGAACCAATTGCTCGTCATCGGTGGCGACGTCATACCAGCCCACCTCGGGCGCCGGCGACCTGGTGACCGATCCGCCGAGGGCCTGGGCGACGAGCTGTCCGCCGAAGCACACGCCGAGTACGCCGACGCCGGTGTCGACAGCCCGGCGCACCATGGCCATCTCGGCTCCGACCCAGCTGTTGCGCAGGGCCTCGTCGTACACCGCCCAGCGGGCGCCCAGCGGAACGATGACGTCATAGTCGGTCGGGTCGGGGAAGGTCTCCTCGCCGGCGGGATCGTCGTCCCGCTCGGGTGCAACGACGTCGAACGTGTCGATGTCGAATCCGCATTCGGTGAAGACGTCGGCCAGCATGGCCTCGGTGGCCGTGCTGTCGTTGCGCAGGAACAGAACCTTCGATGTCACGCCGTCATTATTTCGCCACCCGGTGCCGGCCGCATTTCAGGTCCAATTATTGGACCTTCAGGCGGCCTCGAAGATCAGCGGCAGTGACGCGGGGCCGGTGATCCCGGTCATCGGCTTCCACGGGGCACGTCCCTGGCACCGGGGATTGTGCAGCTTCCGCGTGAGCACGCGCAATGCCTCGGCGAGCTCGATCCTGGCCAGGTGTACCCCCAGGCAGTAGTGCAACCCACCGCCGAACGTCATCATGGCCGGCGGTCCGATGCGGTTGACGTCGAATTGTTCGGGTTCGTCATATACCTGTGGATCCCGGTTGGCCGCAGCGAAGTTCACCACCACCTGGGTTCCGGCCGGGACAGTGAGGCCGCCCAGTTCGGCGTCCTCGCGAGCGATCCGCACGCTGCTCAGTGCGATTGGTGTATGACGCAACAACTCGTCGACGAAAAGTGGTGCCATATCAGGATTCTCGGCCAGCATCAGCCACTGGTCAGGGTAGTCGCACAGCACCTGGACGGCCGCTGCGAGTTGATTGCGGGTGGTATCGGTACCGGCCAGTATGACGCCGCCGGCCAGCATCAGCAGCTCGGAATGGGTGAGGCGGTCACCGTCGACCTCCGCCCGGATCAGATCCGAGAGCAGATCGTCGGTGAGGCTGGAGTTCCGTCGCACCACCATGGCGTCGACGTAATCGTCGAGCCGCAGCCATGCCGCTTCGACCGTGTCGGCGTGGTCGCCGAGGTTCCAGCTGAACATCTTGAAGATGTCATCGGCCCACTGGGAGAACAGATGCCAGTCCTGGCGCGGGGCGCCGAGCAAGGCGCAGATCACCGGGATCGGATACTGCACCGCGATGTCGGCAACCACGTCGCAGTGTCCTTCGGACAGGTGCGGGTCCGTGAGTTCGGTGACGATGTCGACGCAGGTCTCCCGGAGCCGGTCGGCGCTGCGGGGTGCGAACGCCTTGGCCACCAGGCGGCGCAATCGGGCGTGTGAGTCGCCATCGACACCCAGCAGGCTGGTGTTCGCCCGGTCCCACAGCGGGCCGGAGGTGATGCCCTGCGCGGCCAGAAACACGCCCTTGGGGACCTCGAAGCGCGCATCGCGCAGGGTGGCGCGGACCAGGTCGTAGCTCAGCAACTCCGGACCGTGCGGCCCCATCGCGATCGGGCCTTGGGCGCGGGCCTGCGCGATCAGCCGGTGTACTGCCTCCGGGTCGGTCTCGTGCTCGTAGTCGAGCTGGGGAAGGTCGGCATCGGTTACCAGAGTCATGACGGCCTCCGCGTGATCGGGCGAGAACCTGCTGATAGTGATGCTGGTCCGGTTGACCCCGCGGGTCGTGAGTAGCGGGCTACCTCAGTTCGATTCCGGACACCGGCCGAGCCTTCACCTTGCCCGGTAGCGCCGTTCGGGCCTGCCGGTGCCGTACTGCAACCGCAGCTCCAAACTGCCGGTGCTCAGGAAGTACTCGAGGTAGCGCCGTGCGCTGACGCGTGAAATGCCCACCAGCTCAGCACATTCCATCGCCGAAACCTCGCCCGCGGTGCGTACCGCGGCCATGACGAGCCGCCCGGTCTCGGCGCCGAGCCCTTTGGGCAGGACAACCGCCGAGCCGCCGAACAGCGCGTCGATGGTCGATTGATCGGCACCCCCGGCCCTCGCCAGCGCCTCAGCGCGGGCGGCGAAAGCCGCCAACTTCGTCTGCAACTGATCGAAGTCGAACGGTTTGACCAGATAATCGGCGGCTCCGCCGTCCAACGCACCCCGTACCGTGTCGAGTTCACGGGCTGCGGTGACCATGATGACGCCCACGCGGTTGCCCTGGGCACGCAGCCGCCGGAGCACCTCGAGCCCGGTCATGTCCGGCAGATAGACGTCGAGCAGGATCAGATCGGGGCGCAGCTCGGCCGCTGCTGCCAGGGCGTCGGTTCCGTTGCGGGCCACTCCGACCGGGCGATACCCGTCGACGCGCTCGACGAAGCGGCGGTGGATCTCGGCCACCATGAAGTCGTCGTCGACCACCAGTACGTCACGCATACAGCCTCACCACGAACAGGGCTCCGCCACCCGGGGCGTCGGTGACCTCGACGTCGCCGCCGTGCTGGGCCGTCACCAGGCGCACCAGTGCCAGTCCGATGCCTCTCCCGCCGGGCACCTCGGCCTTGGAGGTGACACCACGGGAGAAGATGGTCTCCCGAAGGTGTTCGGGCACGCCGGGTCCGGAGTCCGACACCGCCAGCGTCAGCCCGGCCGAATCGTCGATGCGCACATCCACCCGGGCGGCCGGTGAGCCTACCGACACGTCGACGGCGTTGTCGATCAGGTTGCCCAGCAACGTGATCACGTCGGTGGCCAGGGCCGGGTCGAGTGCCTTGAGGTGGCTGTCGTCGGTCAGGCCGAGGGTGACTCCGCTCTCGGCGGCCAGGGACGTCTTGGCGATCAGCAGCGCGGCCACCGCCGGGTCTGAAACATGGTGGGTCACCGCGTCGTTGATCTCGGCTCGGCGCCGGGTCAGGGTGCCCACCAGAGCGCGGACGGCGTCGAATTCGCCCAACTGGGTCAGCCCGGAGATGGTGTGCAGCTGATTGGAGAACTCGTGGGTCTGGGCCCGCAGCGTGTCGGTCACGCTCCGGTGTGAGGACAGTTGAGCCTGGAGTGCGGCGAGCTCGGTGCTGTCGCGCATGGTGGTCACCGTACCGATCCGTTGCCCCTGGCTGCGGGCGGCGCGGCGGTTGAGTGCCAACACCCGCGTGCGCGTGGTGATCACCACGTCGGATTCGTCGGCGCGAGTTCCCTCACCGGACAACAGGAATGCGACCACCGCCGGTTCGAGGCCGACGGCGTCGGCCCGGCGGCCCACCGCATCCGCGCCGATGCCCAGGAGATCGGATGCGCTGTCGTTGATCACGGTGATGACTCCGTGGTTGTTCACCGCCACGACACCTTCACGGATGCTGTGCAGCAGCGCTTCTCGGTGATCGGCCAGGTCGGCGATCTCCGCGATGTCCAGGCCACGGGTATGACGGTTGATTCGGCGCGACAACAACCACGATGCCAGCATCCCGAGCGTCGCACCCAGCCCGAGGTAGATCAGCAGACGCTCACCGGCCCCGCCCAACAACTCCCACAGCGACGGGTAAGGCTCGCCGACCGAGACGATCGCCAGCACTGCGCCGTCGACGGCCAGGATGGGCACCTGTCCCACCAAGCGGCGTGTGCCGTCGACGTCGGTATCGCCGGACCAGGCACGACCCTCGTCGGCCCGGCTGCTGCTCAGGTCGAGTCGCCGGCCGATACGGTCCGGGTCCGTCGACACCCGCACATTCCCGGCGGGATCGGTGATCTCGGCCCGGCCGGCACCGGACAGTGCCACCGCGCGCTCCACCTCCGGTGCCAGCACCGAAGCGGCCAACGGGTCGTCGTAGCGGTCCCGGACGATCGGCGTCGACGCCACGTTCTCGGCGACCGCGATCATCCGTTGCCCGCGGACATCACGGAATTCCCGGGTGGATTGCGTCACCGACACCGCGGCCACCGCGATCAGCACCACCGCGACCACCAGAAGCTGGAACACCAGGAAGCGCGCGGCCAGGCTGCCATTGGGCAGCAACCACGCCCGTGCCCGCGGTGAATCCGCGCTTGGTGAACTCAACGAACAAAACTTCCTTTGCGTCCGAATAGGTGACCTGCGTCACGTCATGGGTCCAGTATTGCTGACCATGAGGTTTCGACGACTAGGTGCCGGGCTGATGGTGGCCGTTGTCGCGCTGATGCCGGTGACGGCCTGCGGCGTTACCCGCGGCGACGATTCCCGGAGCCTGCATCGGCTGCGCATGATGGTGCCCAACAGTCCGGGCGGCGGCTACGACCTGACCGCGCGCACCGCGGTGAAGATCATGGAGGACACCGACATCACCGGGCGCATCGAGGTGTTCAACGTCATCGGCGCCGGTGGGACCGTGGCGATGGCCCGGCTGATGAACGAAAAGGGCAACGACGACCTCATGATGATGATGGGGCTCGGCGTGGTGGGCGCCGTTTACACCAACGGTTCCTCGGCGCGTGCCTCGGACGCCACCGCACTGGCCAAGATGGTCGAGGAGCAGGAAGGCATTCTGGTGCCGGGGGATTCGCCGTTCCGCACCATCGGTGACCTGGTCTCGGCGTGGAAGTCCGATCCGGCGAAGGTCACCATCGGCGGCGGGTCCTCACCGGGCGGCCCCGATCACCTGTTCCCGATGGAAACCGCACGCGCTGTGGGCGTCGACCCGCGCAAGGTCAACTACATCACCTACGACGGCGGCGGTGATCTGCTGACGGCCCTGCTGGGCAAGAAGATTGCGGCGGGCACCACCGGGCTCGGCGAGTTCGTCGACCAGATCGAGGCCGGGCAGGTTCGGGTGCTGGCGGTATCGGGTGCCAAACGTGTGGAGGGGATCGATGCGCCGACCCTGACCGAGGCCGGTGTCGACCTCACGTTCACCAACTGGCGCGGAATACTGGCGCCGCCAGGCGTTTCCGGTGAGGCCAAGGATGCGATGGTCCGGGCACTGGCCGACCTGCACGGCACCGACCAGTGGCGTGACGCGCTCGTCAAGAACGGCTGGACCGACGCGTTCAGCACCGGCGCGGAATTCGAACAGTTCCTGCGCGATCAGGACAACCGCGTCTCGTCGACGCTGAGCGAATTGGGGTTGTTGTGAAGGTCGACAAGGCCCAGTATCTGGTCTGCGCAGTCCTGGTGGCCGTGGGCACGTTCCTGATCTATGACGCGCTCACGCTGACCGGGGGATTCGCCAAGGTCGACCCCGTTGGGCCGCGGGCGTTTCCGCTTGGCATCGGGATCGTCCTGATCGCGCTCGCGATCGTTCTGGCGATCGCGATCCCGCGCGGATCGGTCGGCGAGGCGGACGCCGGCGAGGATGTCGACCCGAACATGCCGGGGGACTGGCGCACCGTCGGATTGCTGGTCGGACTGTTCGTGCTGGTGATCGTCGGAGTCAAGCCGCTGGGCTGGGCCATCATGGGAGCACTGCTGTTCGCCGGGGCGGCAACGATTCTCGGCAATCGCCACTACCTGCGAAACCTGGCGATCGGCACGGTGCTGTCGGTTGCGAGCTTCTACGCGTTCTACTCCGGGCTCGGAATCCCGCTGCCCGCAGGCATTCTGGACGGGATTCTGTGAATGGGTAACTTCGAATGGTTGCTGCAGGGATTCGCCGAGGCGGCCACTCCCATGAACCTGCTGTACGCGGTGATCGGGGTGCTGCTGGGCACCGCGGTCGGGGTGCTGCCGGGTATCGGCCCGGCCATGACGGTGGCCCTGCTGCTGCCGGTGACCTACAACGTCAGCCCCAGCGCAGCGTTCATCATGTTCGCCGGGATCTTCTACGGTGGGATGTACGGCGGGTCGACCACGTCGATCCTGCTGAACACGCCCGGTGAATCGTCGTCGGTGATCACCGCGATCGAGGGCAACAAGATGGCCAAGGCCGGCCGGGCCGCCCAGGCCCTGGCCACCGCCGCCATCGGCTCGTTCGTCGCCGGCGCCATCGGCACCGCACTGCTGGCCGCGTTCGCACCGCCGATCTCGCGGTTCGCGGTGACTCTCGGCGCGCCCTCGTACCTGGCGATCATGCTGTTCGCTCTGGTCGCGGTCACCGCGGTGCTCGGCTCCTCCAAGTTGCGCGGGGCGATCTCACTGTTTCTCGGACTGGCGATCGGTGTCGTCGGCATCGACTTCCTGACCGGGCAGCCACGCGCCACCTTCGGCCTGCCGCAGCTGTCCGACGGCATCGACATCGTGGTGATCGCGGTGGCGATCTTCGCCCTCGGGGAGGCACTCTGGGTGGCGGCGCACCTGCGCCGCCGGCCTGCCGATGTGATCCCGGTGGGGCGGCCGTGGATGAGCCGCCAGGACTTCGCCCGGTCCTGGAAGCCGTGGCTGCGCGGTACCGCCTACGGGTTCCCGTTCGGAGCGCTGCCGGCCGGTGGCGCCGAGTTGCCGACGTTCCTGTCCTACATCACCGAGAAGCGGCTGTCGAAGCATCCGGAGGAGTTCGGCAAGGGCGCCATCGAGGGTGTCGCCGGGCCGGAGGCGGCCAACAACGCGTCGGCGGCGGGAACGCTGGTGCCGATGCTGTCGCTCGGTCTGCCCACCAACGCCACCGCCGCGGTGATGCTGACCGCCTTCGTTTCCTACGGAATTCAGCCGGGGCCAACGCTTTTCGAGAAGGAACCATTGCTGATCTGGACACTGATCGCCAGCCTGTTCATCGGCAACTTCCTGCTACTGGTCCTCAACCTGCCGTTGGCGCCGCTGTGGGCCAAGCTGCTGCGCACCCCGCGGCCCTACCTGTACGCGGGCATCCTGTTCTTCGCCACGCTGGGGGCACTGGCCGTCAACGTACAGCCGCTGGATCTGGTCCTGCTGTTGGTGTTCGGGCTGCTGGGTTTGATGATGCGCCGATTCGGATTGCCGGTGCTGCCGTTGATCATCGGGGTGATCCTGGGTCCGCGCATCGAGCGGCAACTGCGCCAGAGCCTGCAACTCGGCGGCGGTGACTGGACGAGCTTGTTCACTGAGCCCGTCGCGATCGTCACCTACGTACTCATGGCGATCCTGTTGCTGGCGCCGCTGGTGCTCAAGCTGATGCACCGTAGTGAGGAGACGTTGTTGATCGTCGAAGATGATGCGGATCAGCAGCAGAAGGCGGCCCGACAATGATTGTCATCGGCTACACCGCTGACGCGTTCGGTATTGCCGCGCTCGAGCACGGCATCGCCGAGGCCGCCTTGCGGGGCACCGGACTGCTGGTGGTCAACGCGACCGCGGGTGAGTCCTACGTGGATGCCCGGTTCGCCCGTTCCGGTCAGGTCCACGATGTCGAGGAGCGGTTGCGGGAGAGCGGCGTGCCATTCGAGTTGCGTCAGCCGGTGGGTGTCGACGCGGCGACCGAATTGCTCGATGCGATGGACGCGCCCGAGGCCGAGTTGCTGGTGATCGGTATCCGGCATCGCAGCCCGGTGGGCAAGCTGTTGCTCGGCAGTGTGTCGCAACAATTGCTGCTGGAATGCCCGAAACCGGTGCTCGCAGTCAAGCCCGCTGGCTGAGCCCCGGCCGCGAGAGGCGGCGTGACCTGGGAAAATCAACCTCACGGGAGCCGCTCACCCTCGGTGAGGATCAGTTTTCGTCCCGATAACGTCGCCGGAAAGATCCGACAACACCCTCACCGCACGATGGGGGCATGGCAGACGGCGCGGGCCCGGACACGACACTGCGGACGGCGTGTTCGTACTGTGGCGTCGGCTGCGGCATCGAGGTCACCACCAGGGTCGACGACGGCCGTACGGTGATCGCGCGGGTCAGCGGTGACAAGCTGCACCCCACGAATTTCGGGCGGCTGTGCACCAAGGGGGCGATGCACGCCGAGATGATGGCCGCCGACGACGACCGGCTCACGTCCGCTTTGCTGCGGCCCTCCCGTTCCGATGAACTGCTGCCGACGCCGGTGGACGACGCGGTAGCCGAGGCCGGACGCCGACTGCGGGCCGTCGTGGACGAGCACGGACCCGACGCCGTCGCACTCTATGTGTCCGGCCAGATGACGCTGGAGGCGCAGTATCTGGCCACCAAGCTCGCCAAGGGCTTCCTGCGTACGGTGCACATCGAATCGAATTCACGGTTGTGCATGGCGAGCGCGGGCACCGGATACAAGCAGTCGCTCGGCGCCGATGGGCCGCCCGGTTCCTACACCGACTTCGACCGGGCCGACCTGTTCTTCGTCACCGGTGCCAATATGGCCGACTGCCATCCGATCCTGTTCCTGCGCATGGCCGATCGGCTCAAGGCCGGCGCCAAACTGATCGTGGTGGATCCGCGCCGGACCGCAACGGCCGAACGGGCCGATCTGTTCCTGCAGATCAAGCCGGGTACCGATCTGGCGTTGCTCAACGGCCTGCTGCACCTGCTGGTGGCTCGCGGCGATATCGACGAGGAGTTCATCGCCGAGCACACCACGGGTTGGGAGGCGATGCCGGAATTCCTGGTGGACTACCCACCGGCCCGGGTCGCCGAGATCACCGGAATCCCCGAAGCCGACATCCGCACCGCGGCAGCGATGATCGCCGAGGCCGGGGAGTGGATGAGCTGCTGGACCATGGGGCTCAACCAGAGCACACACGGAACGTGGAACACCAACGCCATCTGCAACCTGCATCTCGCCACCGGCGCCATCTGCCGTCCCGGCAGTGGCCCCATGTCGTTGACGGGTCAGCCCAACGCCATGGGCGGCCGCGAAATGGGGTACATGGGTCCGGGTCTGCCCGGCCAGCGGTCGGTACTCGCCGCCGATGACCGAGCCTTCGTCGAGACCCAGTGGGACGTCGAACCCGGCACCATCCGCTCGGAGGTGGGTCCCGGAACTGTCGGCATGTTCGAGCAGATGGAGCAGGGCCTGATCAAGGCCTGCTGGATCATCTGCACGAATCCCGTTGCCAGCGTGGCCAACCGCAAGTCCGTGATCAACGGTCTGGAGTCCGCCGAGCTGGTCGTCGTCCAGGATGCCTACCGTTCCACGGCCACCAATCACTACGCCGACATCCTGCTGCCGGCGGCATTGTGGGCGGAATCCGAAGGCGTCATGGTCAATTCGGAGCGCAATCTGACCCTGCTTTCCCCGTCGGTCACCCCGCTGGGGCAGGCCCGGCCGGACTGGCAGCTGATCTGCCAGGTGGCCGCGCACCTGGGCTTCGCCGCACATTTCGATTACTCCTCGGCGGAAGAGATTTTCGACGAGATCCGCCGGTTCGCCAATCCGAAGACCGGATACGACCTGCGCGGCGCCAGCTATGAGAGGTTGCGCCAGACGCCGTTGCAGTGGCCGGTTCCAGCAGTCGAGGGATCCGGTGGCGGCGACCGGCACCCGATCCGCTACCTCAACGACGGCGTGAGCCAGGACCTGTTCGTCGACGCCGACGGGCACCGGCCCCAGCTCGCCTTCGCGACCCCGTCGCGGCGAGCCGTCTTTCACGCCCGCCCGCACATGGATGCCGCGGAGCTGCCCGACGACGACTATCCGATGGTGCTCAACACCGGGCGGCTGCAACACCAATGGCACACGATGACCAAGACCGGAAAGGTGGACAAGCTCAACAAGCTCAACCCCGCGCCGTTCGTCGAAATCCATCCGCTGGACGCGCTGGACCTCGACATCGTCGAGGGGCAGCCGGTCGAGTTGACGTCCCGGCGCGGTCGCGCGGTGCTGCCTGCGGTGCTGTCCGACCGGGTGCGGCCCGGCAACTGCTTCGCGCCGTTCCACTGGAACGACGAACACGGCGAGTACCTCACCGTCAACGCCGTGACCAACGACGCCGTCGACCACGATTCACTACAGCCGGAGTTCAAGGTGTGTGCAGTCAGCCTGCGCCCGGTCCGGTCGATCGACGGCACACCCGCGTTGCATCCGCTGGCGGCCGAGATGGGACTGAGTGCTACGCACAAGCCTGCGCTGAGCCAGGATGAAAAGGTATATCTGGCCGGCTTTTTCACCGGCCTTCCCGATGAACCCGTAGGTGTGCCGGTGCTTCCGGGCGCGGCACCGGTCAGTGCCAAGGTACGGCTGTGGGTGGATGGGGTACTGGCCGGACGCTATTCGCGGGCCGGTGACGGTGAGCCAGACGCGCGGTCCCTCCCCGGTGGGCCGCTGGTGTTGTGGGCCTCACAGACCGGCACCGCCGAAGAGTTTGCGGCGGGCGTGGCGGGCCGCATCGCCGGGGCGTCATTGGTGAACATGGACGAACTGGCGCTGGCCGACCTGGCCGCCGCGCGCGACATCCTGGTTGTCACCAGTACGTTCGGCGATGGCGGGCCACCCGACAACGGTGCCGACTTCTGGAGCCGGCTGCAGGGGCCAGGCGCTCCGCAGTTGCACGGGCTTCGCTACGCGGTGCTCGGCATCGGGGACAAGTCGTACGACAACTTCTGCGGACACGCCAAATCTCTGGATCAGCGGTTGGCCGATCTGGGTGCCACCAAGCTGCTCGACCGCACCGACTGCGAGGCCTACGACGACGAACCGATGCGGTGCTGGGCCGATGCGGTCACCACGGCGCTCACTGGTGCGCCACCCGTCCCCACGGTCGTCGGCGGCGGCATCCGCACTGTCATCCCCACCGAGCCGGACGAATTCACCAGGGCCAAGCCGATTCTGGCCGCACTGGCGCGCAACGAGCGGCTGACGACGCCGACCGCGGCCAAGGAGGTGCGTCAGTTCGGCTTCGACATCTCCGAGTACGACGTGAGTTATTCGGTGGGTGACTCACTGGGCGTCTATGCCGGCAACGATCCTGCTGTGGTCGACTCCTGGCTGGCGGCGACCGCGCTCAACCCGGACTCGGTGATCGAGGTCGACGGTGTCGAGCAGTCGTTGCGCGATGCTCTCATCTCGTCGTACGACATCTGCCGGGTTACGCCCGACCTGTTGCGGTTCGTCGCTGACTCCTGCACCGACCGATCTGCGGCCAAGATCCTGCGCAATTCCGGTGAGCGGCGCAGCAATTGGTTGCGGAACCGCAACGGTCTCGATGTCGTGACCGAGTTCGCGGTGCACGCCGAACCCGAAGAATGGCAGGACGTCCTGGTTCGGTTGACCCCGCGCAACTACTCGATCTCGTCGAGCCCGCTGGTCAGTCCGCACGAGGTTCAGCTGACGGTGTCGGTGGTGCGCTACCGCGGCCCCGGCGGCGCGGCGCGCGGTGGGGTGTGTTCGACGTTCATGGCCGACCGTGCTGCGGCCGCACCGGTGTTCCTGCAGCGGTCACCGCATTTCCGTCCGCCCGAAGAGGCAGGCACGCCGATGATCATGGTCGGCCCGGGTACCGGCGTGGCGCCCTTCCGGGGATTCCTGCAGGAGCGCCGGGCGCTGGGCCACGGCGGCCGCAACTGGCTGTTCTTCGGCGATCAGCACCGCCGCGAGAACTTCTACTATCGAGACGAATTTGAGGAGATGGCTGCTGATGGATTCTTAAACAGGTTGGATCTGGCATTCTCCCGCGATCAGGCGGACCGGGTGTACGTGCAGCACAAGATGCTGGACCGTGGGGCCGATCTGTGGCGCTGGCTGGACGACGGCGCCCACTTCTACGTCTGCGGCGACGCCGCCCGCATGGCCAAGGACGTGGACGCCACGCTGACCACGATCCTGCGCACCCACGGGGGGATGTCCGAGGACGCCGCGCGTGACTACAAGCGGGAGCTGGTCGCCCAGAAGCGGTACGTGCGCGACGTGTATTGAGCTCCGCTCATTGGGCTCGCGTCATTGGGCCAAGTCGTTCCAGACGATCTTGGCGAGCTCGTCACGGTCGGCCACCCCGAGCTTGATGCAAGCGCGGTAGATGTGGCCCTCCACGGTGCGGACCGAGACTGTCAGTCGTTCGGCGATGTCGCGGTTCGACAATCCCTGGGCAACCAGACCGGCCACCTCGCGTTCGCGCCCGGTCACCGGCAGGGGCCGGGCGGCCGATCGAATCGCCGGGGTGGCGGCACCCCCGCACTTGGACGCCAATTGCAGTGCGTGCGCGGCAGATTCGGTGCTGTTTCGGCGGTGTCCGGCCTTGTCGTGCAGGGGCACCGCCTGGGCGGCGGAGTCTGCCGCCGAGAGCAGCAGGCCCGCCTCCTCAAATGCACCGGCCACCTTGTCCAGTGCGTTCGGGTCGGCGGCGGCCACTGCGGCGGCGTGCCGGGCGTACAGGGCGGGCAGCGGGCCGTCCGCCCTGTCGACGAGGTCCTGTAGGCGACGGGTGACACTGCGGTCGCCGAAGCGTGCCGCGCTGTGCAGCGCCTCGGCCTCGACCGCGTACTGGCCGGAGGAATGTGCCGCATCGGCGGCTGCCCGGGCCAGGTCGATCGCCGAGCGGTGCCCGCCCTTGGCGGCGGCCAGCCAGGCCTTGGCGAGCATCCGGAGGGGCTCGTGCAGCGCCATGAATTCGCCCGAGTGCTCCTTGGCGTCCTCCAGTACCCGTTCGGCCTCGGCGGGGTTACCCACCCCGGCGTAGGCGCGGGCCAGTAGCAGCCGGCCGGGGAGCTGCCAGGGCAGAGAGCTCTCGGCGTTCAGCGCGGCCAGTGCCTGTTCGATGGCCAGGATGGAATCGCGGAAGCGGCCACGGTGGGTAGCGGCGACGCCTTCCATGATCTTGGCGATCGCCCAGCCGGCGAACTGACCGGCCGAGGAGAATTCGGCGTACTCGGTGGCCCGCCGCTGGGCCAGGTCGAGTTGGCCGGTGTACGCGAGGGCCAGCACCTCGCCGTAGAAGACCATGATCCGGACCATGCCGTCGGTGGTCTTGCGCTCTGCGCGGCATCGCGATGCGATCGGCAGGAAATCGTTTCCCCGGCCCACCAGCGGCATCGACAAGCCGGCGGCGAATGCCGCGAAATCCACGGCCTGCCGCGGCGCCTCGGGGTTCGCCAGGATCCGTTCGGCGATTTCGAGCCCTTCGGGGATCTTGTTCTGGTGCACGGCCATGCCAGCGCCGAACGCGTCGACGATCAGTCGGAGGGTCGGATGGGTAACCCGTTCCTGCAGCAGGGTGAGCACCTGGCCGGCGCGTGCCACCTCGCCCATGGACCAGAACAGGTTGGACAGCCGTGGAACGCCCCACTGCACGAGTTCCATCTCGTTGAGGTCAGCGGGGGAAAATTGTTCCAGGATGCTGTCGGCCTGTGCCGGATGGCCCTGCCATAGCAACGCGCGGGAAAGCAGCGCGGCCGCGCTCAGTCCACCGCCGTGCGCGAAGGCGGCACGCGCCAGCTTCTCGCCCAGCGGCAGGTTGGACAGGAACACCGCGTCCTTGGCCGCGGTGATCAGCAGTTCGATGTCGGTGCCCTGGTCGCTCTCGATGGCCAACTCGGCCAACTTGATTCGGCTGGCGGGCGAGTCGAGGTTGCGCTCGTGCAGGATCTTGGTGATCCGGCCCCGCAGCTTCCGGGCCGACGCGGTGCCGACCCGGCGGCGCACCGCCTCGCCGAACAGCGGGTGGCTGAAACGGACGTTGATCTGGCCGTCGTCGGCGACGATCCGGATCAGGCCGCGCATCTCGGCCGCATCGACCGCGTCCTCGCCGGCCAGTTCTGCCAGCGCATCGATATCGAGCGGTTCGCACAGCGACAGCAGCTTCAAAGCGTGCAGGACATCCTCGCCGGCATGCGCCAGACGTTCGTCGAGCAGCTCGACCAGCCCGGAGGGAATGACGGTGGGTCCGCGGAACTGCCACACCCCGTTGACCTTGGCCAGCGTGCCTGCGTCGACCGCGCCCTCGACCATGTTGCGCAGGAACAGTGGGTTGCCGCCGGAGGTCTCCCACATCACGTCGGCGCTGAGCCCCTCCAGCGTTCCGCCCAGGACGGTTTCGATCAGTGCGATGCTCTGCTGTTTGGTGAACGGGTGGAGTTCGAAGCGCTGGAGGTAGCCGTCCTTCCACAGCGAGGTGACGGCATCGGGGACCGGCTCACCACTACGCACGGTGGCCACCACGTGGCCCGAGCGCTCCACGGCGATCTGGTGCAACAGCGTCGCCGACAACTGGTCCAGCAGATGCGCATCGTCGATCCCGACGATGGTGTCGCCGTCGGCCACAAGCGATTCGCGTGCCGATCCGATGAGGGCGATGGGGTCGCGTGATCCCGATGACGACACCCAGTGGGCGAATGCGCCGAGCGGGATGCTGCGTGACGATTCGGTGCACGCGGCCCAGTGCACCTTGCGGCTCAACGATGCGGTGACCGTGCGCGCCAGCGTGGTCTTGCCGACGCCGGCGGCTCCGACGAGCACGACTCCGCAGCTGTCCGTCCCGCTGAGGGCGGCCCGAATGGCCTCGTGCTCGACGGGCCGGTCCAAAAGCTGCCACTGACCAGGCATGAATCCTGAGTCTAGGGGCACCGGGCCCGGAACGGTGCCGAACAGAGGGTCGACGGGGCGTTTCGCGTCGGCCTCAGCGGCGAATGTTCTTCCCATTGCAAGTATTTCCCGTTCGCTCGGGTCAATCCGGAAGTTCGGCGATATCGGTGGGCTCGTGCCGGTCGATGTGATTCATCTTGTGCCGGAAGTCGCTCGATGCTTCGTATACCTTGAGCTTCAGCCGGTTGATGGACCCCAGCGGCCGGTGGGCCTCCAGGCCGCGCCACGAGTTGAACGACAGCACGTCGTCGCCATACGCACGGCGTAACGCGCTGTACGGGTTCTGCTGGGGGAACACCACCTTGGCCACTGGCAGGTACGGGGATGACTTCCAGGGTTTCGTGGCGTCCTCGATCGGCATCTTGTCCTTGTCGAGACACAGTTGCACGCTGAATGTGTACTCCGCGGAGTGTTTTTCGAAGAATGCCATGATCAGATCGCGGTGCTCGTCCTGACCGGGATTGCGCGGAAGGGTCTGATCGGCAAGCGCTTTGGCCTCCGGCGAGGTCGGTTCGTATTTGAAGCGGGCCACGTAGTCGCCGTACCGGATCGGGGCGGAGGAGTAGAACGTCTCGCCCAGGATGGGACGGTTGGGCGCGGCGAACACGGCCAGGTTCTCCGGTATCGGCAGGCGGATCTTCTTGAGCGCGCCGAGCAGTTCGCTCACCGCCCACAGCGTGCCGTCGGACAGCCGGGCCAGCAGAGTGGCGCTCAGCATCCCCAGCTTGCGGTACGCGTGGGCGTCGGCGAACAGGAATTCCTCGTGGGTGACGAGCACGAAGTCCTGCGTGACATTGTGTTCGTCCTTCGGGTCCTTCATCGCGCGCTCGCCGTGCACGCCGATGGCCTTGATGCCGAGTCCGCGCACGCCGCGGTTCTTGTCGCTGCGCAGTACCCCCGAGGTGGTCGAGATGCGGGCGATCACCGGGTAGCTGCGCGCTGCGGCGAACATCCCCTGGGCGAGTACCTCGGGGAGGTCGGGATTGACGATGAGTTCGCCGCGCAGGACGGCGTGGCTCTTGGCATGCGCGTCACGCAGCCCGTGCTTGAACTTCTTGTAGGCCCGTTCGTTGTTCTTGTGCAGCGACTTGATGATCTTCTCGATGTCCTGGGCCTCGCCCGCCTTGGGCTGCTCGAGGTCGTCGCGGTAGGGAACCGGGTTGAGGCTCTCGGCGATGCGGCGTACGTCGGCGGTGGACATGGCTGCGGTCATGCGGATGCCTTTCTGATTCAGCGGGGTGCTGCGACTTTCCAGGGGGCAAACGGGTTGGCCACACCGGACAGGGCGGGGGCCAGTTCGGGGAAGTGGCGCAACAGCACCGAGCGCATGTCGTTGTCGCGAACCCACTTCATGCCGGCAACGGTGTACGTCTCGTCACGGAAGTCGGTGGTGAAGAAGCGGTCGCTTTCCAGGCGGCGGGTGGCCATCAGGATGAAGACCCGGAATGCGGTGTCGCTGAATCCGAATCCGGGTGGTTTGGGCTCGGCGTACAGGCCGATCACCAGGTCGACGAGGTCTACGTCGTCGTCGTAGATCTCGCGCAACTCGGCGGCCAGCGCGGAGTCACCGGTCAGCTCCTCGAACGTCTGCACCGGCTTGAGTCGGAACAGCTTCCGGAACTCGTTGTAGCGCGGGACACCTCGTTCCCGGCACCGGATCAGGTCGATCGTGGCCAGGTCGATCAGGGTGCCGTCGACGCGGTGCATGTGCTGCAGGTGCCGCGGGAAGTTGTGCAGCGACAACGCCCCGGGATGGGCGCGGCCGAAGGAGTAGAACAGGTCGGCCATCGGGCTTTCGCTCAGCCGGGCACGCACATTGAGCACCGACAGTTCGGGTAGTTCGTGCCGTGCGGTGACGCGGTCGTCGGCCAGCGAGCGGAAGGTGAACTCGTCGGGGATCAACGGGTGCATCCGGTACACCGCGACGAACTCCTCGGTCAACGAATACGGAACACCGTGATGGGTGGTCGGTGAGCCGGGGATGCCGTACAACAACGGGCTGCTGCTGAGGCGTCCGGAGCTTCGTCGGAGCCGGGGTCCCAGCTTGTTGCCCAGCAGCCCGAACCAGTTGATGCGCATGGCCGTCACCGTCGTCGGGTGCGCGATGATGGCCGGCGTCCAGTCCACGGTGTGGATCTTGGCCATCAATGCGGAATTGACCAGCCGTGCCTTGTCGTAGAGCTGTTGGCCGGTCAGATAGGGGTACACCTGCGCCAGCCGGTCGCAGATGGCGTTGTGCTCGCGCATGAACAGCGAGTGCAGCAGGGCCAGGCCCACCCAGAAGTTCCCCGCGGTGCCGGTGAGGTCGGCGGTGTCCTCGACGTCGGGTGGCACCAGGCCGGACTCGTCGATGCGCAGCTTGCCGCCCTCGGGTGCGCGCAGCGCACTGGCGAATGCGGGTGTGGTGCCGTAGATCTGGGAGGCATCCCACCAGTGCGACTCCTGGGTGACGAAGGTGGGCGGGCCGGCCGGACTGGGGTGCGGGTCGGGCGGGGTGCGCTCGACGTGCATCGGCCGCAGCGGCCACGGATCATCGTCGTGCAGCGGCACCACCCAGGGCTGGGTGGTGACCGAGCCATGGGCGAACCAATCGTGTACCTCGAACTGAATCCACGCTGCGGCCAGGAGGTTCAGTGTGGTCGCGGGCTGAAAAATGTCACGGGTCAGCAAGGTGCGACTGATCAGCCGCGGGTTGGGGTCGAGCAACCGCTGGGCGGATTCCGGGCGGGAGTGTTCGGGTGGGACGTTGCGGCCGAACCGGCAACCGACGGCACCCATCCGCGGGTCGTTCAGGTCGTTGTAGGAACCGTCGCGGGTACGGGCGCCCAGATAGTTGCCCACGCCCGCCGGACCGGCCGGCGGGATCGGGGCGGGTTCGGCGGCATACAGATTCGACGTTCGCAGCTGATGGCGCAGTCCGATCAGGACGACCAGCCCGATCGCCCTGGGCAGTCGGGCCCAGCCGACCGTCTGGTCGATCTGCTGGGCGACCCGGGCCGCGAGGGTGGCCGTCAACGATCGCGACCAGGACCAGACAGCAGCGACGAACGCTGGTGCCTGTCTTGCCGTGGTCACCATTCGTTGTTTCCCTCCGGCCGCTATATCGAGCCTGTCGGCCACGATTGTTGTGCACGGAAGCAGAAATGACATGAGTAGTGGGCTACTCGATCCGATCCGTGAGGTTCCTCCGCCTTTCGAGTAGTCGAATACGCGTGTGTGCATGGCTCGGCTGAGCGACGATCAATCGACGCAGGAAAACCTGGAGTGGCTGAGTATTCCGAGGAGCGTGGTGAGTTCAACGGGGGAAGTCTGGGCAGATCGGGTGCTCAGTGCACTGGGGGAGCTGGATCAGGCCGGCAGAACCGCGGACATGACACTGCTGACCGAGACGGTCGCCGCCAAATTCGCGTCGAGATTCGATGAGCGCGACCGGCAGTATGAGAACGACAAACCGTACTGGCACAACCGTGTTCACGACGCGGTCGCCGGACTGCGCCGGAGGAGGCTGGTTGCCGCGAAGGCGCCGAAGACCACAAGGGTGCAATTGACCGATACCGGTCGTGCCGCTGTTGCGGGTGCCCGCGAACGGGCCGAGGCCGTGACCGAGCCGGCGGTGCGGGGCGTGGCTCCCTCGGATGCACCACCACCACAGGTCGGGACTCCCGAACCACCCAAACGCGACCCGGTTCTGGCCGGGGTGGTGACCGCGCCCCTGCGCACGGCGATGGCGCGGGAGGGTGCCGCCACGCCCATACCGATCATGGTCGAGCTCAACCTCACCTTTCAGCCGTCGGTGGCGGCCGCGATCGAGAGGGTCGAACGGCTGTGGGAGATGGTGGGCGGGGCGGGTACTCCGGTGCCGCTGGCCGATCAGTTCATGGCCGGCGATCTCACGTCGGACCAGATCAAATCGCTCGTGTCCGCCGATGCCGTCCCGCAGACCTGGGCTCAGCGGGCGGTCTACCGGATCTGGCCGGACTTCGAGGTGCACCCGCAGATCGACGCCTCCTCGACCACCATCAAGGCCGTCGCGGCGCAGCGGTCGTTCGCCAGCTTCGGCGAGGGGATCGTCTGGGCCGTGGTTGATTCCGGTATCGACGAGACGCATGCGCACTTCGCGGAGTACCAGAACGTGCGTGATCCGTCGGTCATCGATCTACACCACGACTTCACCGGAGGTGACGCTCCGCTGACCGACACCGACGGGCACGGCACGCACGTGGCCGGGATCATCGCCGGGGGTTTGGTGGGCCGCAAGCCCGCGGACGTCGTGGTGGTCGAGAAACGGCTCAATGACCCTGAGCGCGGCGGTGATCCGATCACCGCGCCGCGGACCGTCGCTGATCCGGACCGCTTGGCGGGCATGGCACCCAAGGCCAAGCTGGTGAGCCTCAAGGTGCTCGGGCCCGGGGACCAGACCTCGCGGGTGAGCCGGGTGATGCAGGCACTGGCCTACGTCCGGAAGCTCAACGCCGGAAGTGAGCGGGTGCCGCGGATACACGGCGTGAACCTCAGCCTCGGATACGAGTTCGATGCCGAGTGGTACGCCTGCGGGCAGAGCCCGATGTGTATCGAGGTCGACAAGACCGTGCGCTCGGGCGTGGTGGTGGTAGTGGCCGCGGGCAATTCCGGCTACGTGTCACTGAATACGGCCTTCGACAAGGATTCGGTGAAGTTCACCGCGGACATGACGATCAACGATCCGGGCAACACGGAGAGCGCGATCACCGTCGGTTCCACGCACCGCAGTTCTCCGCACACCTTTGGTGTCTCGTACTTCTCCTCCCGCGGCCCCACCGGCGACGGGCGACGTAAGCCAGACCTGGTCGCACCGGGTGAGCGCATCACCTCGGCCGCGGCCGGGGAGCGCCGGGAGGCCGTGACCAACCAGATCGACGTCGAGCCGGGCGTGCCGGTGTACGTCGAGGAAAGCGGCACCAGCATGGCCGCCCCGCATGTGTCCGGTGCGATCGCGGCGTTCCTGTCGGTGCAGCGCGAGTTCGTCAGTGAACCCGAGGCCGTCAAACGCATCTTCGTCGAATCGGCGACCTCCCTGAACCGCGACCCCGCCTTCCAAGGCAGTGGGATGGTCGATCTCATGCGTGCACTGCAGTCCGTCTGACCTGAAAGGAACTCCGATGACCAACGATGTGGCAGGACGGATCTGGCGGTTGGTGTTCGACGCCGAGGGTGATCCCGAGCCGGCGGTGCTCGCCGATCTCAAGGCCCGGATCGGCGCCGCGGGGCTGACCGATCTGATCATCTTCTCCCACGGCTGGAACAACGACGAAGCGGCCGCGGCGTCGTTGTACGAGCGGTGGTTCGGTCTGTTGGCACCACAACTCGACCCGGCCCGCGCGGTCGGCTTCGTCGGTTTGCGGTGGCCGTCGCAACTCTGGCGTGACGAGCCGATCCCGGACTTTTCCGGGCCGGCGGTGCATGACGATGGGGGCGCGGCCGCCCTCGGTGACGAGGTGGAGGTGGTGCCGGCTGGTCCGGCGACCATCGATCCGGCCCAGCTCGACGAGCTCAAGGACCTGTTTCCGGACGGCAAGGAGCAGTTGGACACGATCGCCGGTCTGCTGGCGGTGCCGCCGAGCAGCGACCGCCTACCGGAGCTGCTCGATGCGCTGCGCGCGTTCAGCGCCGCCACCCAGACCGGGTTCAACGACGGTGAGGTCGCCGCCCCGGACGCAGGGCCGGGGATGCTCGACGGACATCAGGACCCGGAACAGTTGTTCACCACCTTCGCTGACGAATTGGCCTCTGCCGGTGTGGAATTCGATGAAGTTGGGGGCGGGGGAGCGGCTGGCCTCGGTGACATCGCCGGGCGGCTGTGGCACGGCGCCAAGGAGGCGCTGCGCCAGCTGAGCTACTGGAAGATGAAGAACCGTGCCGGGGTGGTGGGCCGGCGCGGGCTGGGCCCCGTCATCGATGCGCTGCACACCGATTTCCCCGAGCTGCGGATTCATCTGGTCGGACACAGTTTCGGGGCCCGTGTGGTGTCCTACGCCATCGCGGGGATGAGTGAGGTCCAGCCCTCACCCGTCAAAGCGGTGACCCTGCTGCAGGGCGCGTACTCCCGCTTCACCTTCACCGATCGGTTGCCGTTCCGGAAGGGTGCGGGCGAGCTGGCGGGTCTCCTCGACCGGATCGACGGCCCGCTGACGGTCTGCTTCTCCAGTCATGACCGGGCGCTCGGCACGTTCTATCCGCTGGCCTCGGCTGCGGCGGGCGAGGACGCGGCCGGGGCCGACGATCCTCTGTTCCGCTGGCGGGCCATGGGATCGCACGGGGCGTACAACTCGGCGACCCAGACTCTGGGCGCCAAGGGCACGAGCTATCCGTTCCAGTCCGGTCAGATTCTGAATCTGAATTCGTCAGACGTGGTGGCCAAGGATGACGGCCCGTCGGGTGCGCACAGCGACATCTTCCACGAAGAATTGTGTTGGGTTGCCGCCGCTGCCGGGAAATTGAACCCGGCTTAGTTGGGTGTCCGAGGGGGGACTTGAACCCCCACGCCCGTTAATAGGGCACTAGCACCTCAAGCTAGCGCGTCTGCCATTCCGCCACTCGGACTTGCCAACCACTCGGGGTTGGGCGCCTAAGGTTATCGGATTGAGTGGCCCAGACCCAAACCGGTGTTGCAGTGGTACGAATGTGACTGTGACTGTCCCCGCCTCCAGCGCGGACGAGGTGGTCGATCTCGTCAGTGCGCTCATCCGATTCGACACGTCCAATACAGGTGACCCGGCCACCACCAAGCCTGAGGCGGACTGTGCCCACTGGGTGGCCGAGCAGCTGCAGGAGGTCGGCTACACCACCGAATACGTCGAGGCAGGGGCCCCCGGCCGTGGCAATGTCTTCGCCCGGTTACCCGGCGCGGACTCCACTCGCGGCGCACTGATGATCCATGGTCATCTCGACGTCGTCCCGGCCGAGCCCGCCGATTGGAGCGTGCACCCGTTCTCGGGTGCGGTGAAGGACGGTTACGTCTGGGGCCGCGGCGCGGTCGACATGAAGGACATGGTCGGGATGACCATCGCGGTGGCCCGGCATTTCAAGCGGTCGGGCATCGTCCCGCCTCGCGACCTGGTGTTCGCTTTCGTCTCCGATGAGGAACACGGTGGCACCTACGGCGCCAACTGGCTGGTGGACAACCGGCCCGACCTGTTCGAGGGCGTCACCGAGGCGATCGGTGAGGTGGGCGGGTTCTCCCTGACCGTGCCACGCAAGGACGGCGGGGAGCGTCGGCTCTACCTGATCGAGACTGCTGAAAAGACCGTGTCCTGGATGCGGCTGACGGCCCGGGGCCGGGCCGGCCACGGTTCGATGGTGCACGACGACAACGCCGTGACGGCCATCGCCGGTGCGGTGGACCGGCTGGGTCGTCACCAGTTCCCGCTGGTGCTCAACCCGGCCGTGGAACAGTTCCTCACCGCGGTGGCCGAGGAGACCGGCTACGACTTCGACGTGAACTCGCCGGACCTCGACGGCACCATCGCCAAACTCGGCGGCGTGGCCCGGATCGTATCGGCCACCCTGCGCGACACAGCCAACCCGACCATGCTCAAGGCCGGCTACAAGGCCAACGTGATCCCCGCCTCGGCCGAGGCCGTGATCGACTGCCGGGTGCTGCCGGGCCGCATGGAGGCTTTCGAGCGTGAGGTCGACGAGCTGATCGGTCCGGATGTCACCCGCAGCTGGGAGCGGGACCTGCCGTCGTACGAGACTACGTTCGACGGTGATCTGGTGGACGCGATGAACGCGGCGATCCTGGCGATGGATCCCGAGGCCCGCACCGTGCCCTACATGATGTCGGGTGGAACCGATGCGAAGTCGTTCCAGCGGTTGGGGATTCGCTGCTTCGGGTTCGCGCCCCTGCGGTTGCCACCGGAGCTGGACTTCGCGGCGCTGTTCCACGGTGTCGACGAGCGGGTACCCGTGGATGCGCTGCACTTCGGTGCGGGCGTTCTGGAACACTTTTTGCGGAACTGCTGACTGTACGAGTCACGACGAGAGGGAACCATGAGCACATCTCCGTACGACAGCCTGCCGAAGCTGCCGACGTTCACCCTGACCTCCGAGTCGGTGAGCGATGGCGAGCCGCTGGCCAATGACCAGGTCAGCGGGATCATGGGGGCCGGCGGTTCGGATATCTCGCCGCAGCTGAGCTGGTCGGGCTTCCCTGCCGAGACCAAGAGCTTCGCGGTCACCGTGTATGACCCCGACGCGCCGACCGCTTCGGGCTTCTGGCACTGGGCGGTGGCCGACCTGCCCGCCACGGTGACCGAGCTGCCGGCCGGCGCCGGCGGCGGCGGCGATCTGCCCGGTGGGGCGGTCACGCTGGCCAACGACGCCAGCGCCAAGCGCTACATCGGTGCGGCCCCGCCTGCCGGCCACGGCCCGCACCGGTACTACATCGCCGTGCATGCTCTGCCGGTCGAATCGCTGGGTCTGCCCGACGGCGCGACACCGGCGTACCTGGGCTTCAACCTGTTCGGCCAGGCGATCGCCCGCGCCGTCATCCACGGAACCTACGAGCAGAAGTAACTTTCCTCTGCCGAGCAGGCGTAAAACTGCCCAAAAACAAGTGAAATAGGGCAGTTTTACGTCTGCTCGCGATGGGTGGCCGAACCCACCGCGTCGGTCAGCGACGCGAATCCTCCGGCATGCAGCCGCTCGGCGATGCCGTCGTGGATTTGTTTGGCCCACAATCCGCCGCCGTAGATAAACCCGGTGTAGCCCTGCAGCAGGGTGGCTCCCGAGGTGATCCGCTCCCATGCGTCGTCGGCGGTTTCGATGCCGCCGACGCTGATCAGTACGAGCTTGTCACCCACCCGGCGGTACAGCTGACGCAGCACTTCGATGGACCGTTGCGCCACGGGGCGTCCCGAGATGCCGCCGGTACCCAGATCGGCGACACCGGGTGTGGCCAGCCCGTCGCGGGACACTGTGGTATTGGTGGCGACGATGCCCGCCAACCCCAATTCGACTGCCAGGTCGGCGATTTCGTCGATGTCGGCATCGGAGAGGTCGGGGGCGATCTTGACCAGCACCGGCTTGTTGGTCTCGGCTTTGACGGCGGCCAGGATCGGCCGCAGCGACTCCACCGCTTGCAGGTCCCGCAGGCCCGGGGTGTTGGGGGAGCTGACGTTGACGACGACGTAGGCGGCCAGTGCACTGACCAGTCTGGTGCTCTCGGCGTAGTCGGCCACCGCGTCGTGTGGCGGGGTGACCTTGGTCTTGCCGATGTTCACCCCGATCGGCACATCGGGGGTGTGCCGGGCCAGCTGGATCGCCAACGCCCCAGCGCCCTCGTTGTTGAATCCCATCCGGTTGAGCAGCGCGTGGTCGTCGGGCAGCCGGAACAGCCGCGGTTCCGGGTTGCCCGGTTGGGGTTGCGCCGTGACGGTGCCGACCTCGGCATAGCCGAAGCCGAGCGCTCCCCAGATCTCCAGCCCGCGGCCGTCCTTGTCGAAGCCGGCCGCCAGACCCATCGGGCCGCCGAACCGCACCCCGAACACCGTGCTGGCCAGGGCCGGGTCGGTGGGGGCCAGCCGCTTCGCCAGCGCGCGACGCAGGATGACCGGCCCGGTGACGGTGCGTAACAATGCGAACACCCACATGTGGATGCGTTCGGGGGGCACGAGGAACAGTGCCCGCCGCAGGGCCGCATACATCACAGCGAAGGCGCCTGGGGTGTGCCTGGCATGGATGACGCGGATTTCTTGCGGCGCAACAGCACCCGTCGGCTCCCATCGGTATAGGCCCGCACCCGGGTCAGTTCCCAGCCGCGGTACTCGGCCTCGATCGACAAGCGGATCGAGGCGCTGATCCTGGTGACATCGGGCGGTAGCCGCAACGGTATCCACTCGTATTCTTCGGAACGGTCTTCGGCGACGACCTTGTCCCACCCCGGCGGCATGCGGCCCTGCTGGATGGCGGTCATCGGCGACCCGATGCGCTGCCGATCACCTGGACACCCGCTCCCGACCCCGACACCACATAGAGAGTGTCGGTCTTATCGTCGAAGGCCACGGAGTTCGGTTGCTGCACGGTTCGATAACGCACCTTTTCCACCGGTATGCCGGTGGAGAGATCGTAACCAATCACGGTATTTGCCGCGGTCTGCGACACCCAGGCCAGCTGGTCGGATCCGGCCAGACCGTAGGGGGCGGCGGGTACCGGGTAACGCTGCCGCATGATCAAGGGGTCTGCACCGAACACGAGTAGCTCGTCACCGCGGGTGTCGGCGACCAGGACCCGGCCGTGCGCATCGGCGGCCATGGTGGTGGCGCCTTCGCCGGCCCGCAGTGCCTGTGCGGCGCTGGTGCCGTCGGCGTTGACGGCAGTCACCGAGGTTTGCCCTCGGTCCAGAACCACCGCGGTGTTTCCTTGTGTGACAAGCGAATCCACTCGGGCGAAGATCTTGAGCCGGGCAGCCACGGTGTGGTCACCGCCCAATGTGTAGACCGCTCCGTCGGCACTGCCCAGAACCGGATTGCCGTCGGCGCGCAATGCGATCGCGGTGAAGTCGACGCCCTGGGCGCCGTCCACGTCGATTTTGCTGGCCTTGGCGTCGGTCAGGTCGACCCGGAAGTATCCGCCCCTGGTGGACGCCAGGACATCGCCCTTGCCGTCGACGCTGAGCGCGGTGGCCGCGGGCATCAGTGTCACCTCGCGCGGCGGTCGTTTGCCCGTCACCAGGGTCAGGGTCGACTGGCCTTCGGACGTGGGGGTCAGGACGGCCAGGGTGCCGGTTGCTGGATCGAATACCGCACTCACAGCGTGCCCGCGTAATTGTCGGATCTCACCGTCCGGTGGGGCAGTGACCGGCGGCGAAACTGCGGCCTGAGCGGGCTCGATGGTCGGCGGCGGGGTGTCGGCGGGGTCGGACGTGCAGCCCGCGGTGATCAGCAGGGCCAGCGCAACGAGGCCGGCGCGAACTGGCTGACCTGCAAGGATTGGGCGCAACGGAAGGCTCTCGGTCGAGGCGGATGGTCGGTGACGTGCAGGAATCCAGTCTAGGCATGGCTCTCGATCGGAAATGGTGGCGTCTGCAACCATCGCGGCATAAGTAGAGGTATGGTTCGATCATGACCCTCGCCGCAGACCGGGAACTGGGTAACCGAGAGTTTGCTATGGAGGATATTTCCACTGGTGTACACGCCAGTGGGTTTGGCCAAGTTGGCGATGGCCGGAGTTTTTCTTTCCACATCGAACGTCAGCAACTCGTGATCGAGGTCTACCGTCCGCGGCTGTCCGGACCGGTTCCGGTCGAGGACGACGTGGTGGCCATGGCCACCCGCAAACTGACCGATATCGACCTGTCTGATGAGCGCACCCTGTCGGCAACCGTCCGGGACGCGGTCGCCGGCGCGCAGCCGGTTTCGCGCGCCGCTCGCTGACGCATCTCACTGCCCGTCTCACGGTACGGTCGTCGTCGTGACTGACGTCGGTGCCATGTCCTGGCTGCAAGTGGTTGTGTTGTCGATTGTCCAGGGGCTCACCGAGTTTCTGCCGGTCTCGTCCTCGGGGCACCTCGCGATCACCTCCCGGGTGTTCTTCGACGACGACGCAGGCGCCTCGTTCACAGCAGTCACCCAGCTGGGCACCGAGCTTGCGGTGCTGGTGTACTTCGCGCGCGACATCGGACGGATCATCAAGGCCTGGTTTTCCGGGCTGTTCAATGCCGCACACCGGTCCCCCGACTACTGGCTGGGCTGGTGGGTGATCATCGGCAGCATTCCGATCGGGGTGTTCGGCCTGCTGTTCAAGGACGAAATCCGCACCGGCGCCCGCAATCTGTGGCTGGTGGCCACGGCGCTGATCGTGTTCTCGGCGGTGATCGCCGCGGCCGAGTACTACGGCAGGCAGGTCCGCCGGGTTGAGCAGCTGACCTGGCGCGACGGCATCGTGGTCGGCCTGGCCCAGTGTCTGGCACTGGTGCCGGGGGTGTCGCGTTCCGGTGCGACCATCAGCGCCGGCCTGTTCCTCGGGATGGAACGCGAGCTGGCCGCCCGGTTCGGTTTCCTGCTGGCGATTCCGGCGGTCTTCGCCTCCGGCATCTTCTCCCTGCCCGATGCGTTTCATCCGGTCGGGGAGGGGATGAGCGCCACGGGGGTCCAGCTGCTGGTGGCCACGGTGATCGCGTTCATCGTCGGCCTCGCGGCGATCGCCTGGTTCCTGAAATTCCTGGTGTCGCACAGCATGTACTGGTTTGTCGGCTATCGAGTGGTGCTGGGCGCAGTGGTACTGGCCCTGCTGGCTACCGGGGTGGTTGCCGCGCAATGATCCCGACAGTGAAAGCTGACCTATGACCGACGACTGCCGGCGCGAGGAGCCCAAATGACCGTGATCCTGCTGAGGCACGGCCGCTCGACCTCGAACACCGCACACACCCTGGCGGGCCGGAGCGAGGGCGTCGACCTCGACGAGCGCGGTGCCGAACAGGCCAGCGGCCTGGTGGCGCGTGTCGGGGAGTTACCGGTGACCGCGATCGTGCACTCGCCGCTGTTGCGTTGCGCCCGCACGGTGGCGCCGCTGGCCGAGGCGCTGGCTTTACAGCCGATCGTCGATGAGCGGCTCACCGAGGTGGATTACGGCAGCTGGACCGGGCGCGCCATCGGTGAACTGGTGAAGGAACCCCTGTGGTCGGTGGTCCAGCAGCAGCCCAGTGCGGCGGTGTTTCCTGAGGGCGAGGGCCTGGCCCAGGTTCAGGCCCGGGCGGTCGCTGCCGTGCGGGAACGCGACCGCGCGTTGGCCGAAGAGCACAACGCCGATGTGTTGTGGCTGGCCTGCACGCACGGCGACGTGATCAAGGCGGTGCTCGCCGACGCGTTGGGTGTGCACCTGGACGGGTTCCAGCGCATCACCGCCGACCCGGCATCGATGAGCGTGATCCGCTACACCGAACTGCGCCCATTCGTCATGCACATCAACCACACCGGTACGCAATTGAGCGCCGGACTGGCCGCCAAACCCGCGACCGACGCCGTGGTCGGTGGGTCCACCAACTGACCCGCGGTACCGCTACCGGTATTTTGGAAGGTGCCATGTCCCGCGCAATTCACGTCTTCCGTACTCCCGACCGTTTTGTGGCCGGGACGGTCGGCCAACCCGGCAACCGCACTTTTTACCTGCAGGCTGTCCACGACAAACGAGTGATCTCGGTGATCCTGGAGAAGCAGCAGGTCGCGGTGCTGGCCGAGCGTATCGCCGCCCTGTTGACCGAGATCAATCGCCGCTTCGGCACGCCGATCCCGCCGGACACCGGTGAAGTCAGTGACCTGCTGCCGCTGGTCACCCCGGTCGATGCCGAGTTTCGAGTGGGGACGATGGGGCTGGGCTGGGATTCGGAAGCGCAGACCGTCGTGGTGGAACTGCTGGCGGTCTCCGAGGGCGAGTTCGACGCCTCGGTCGTGCTGGACGACGCCGAGGACGGCCCCGACGCCGTGCGGGTGTTTCTCTCCCCGGAATCGGCCCGGGAGTTCGCCACCCGATCCAACCGGGTGATCTCGGCCGGACGCCCGCCCTGTCCGTTGTGCGAGGAACCGCTGGATCCCGATGGCCACATCTGCGTGCGCACCAACGGTTATCGGCGCGGTGAGGTGGCCGGATCCGAAGATGACGCAGAAACCTAGCATCGATCCTGACGGCGCGGTCCTCGCCGACGGCGAGTTGACGGTGATCGGCCGCATCCGGTCGGCCAGCAACGCCACCTTCCTGTGTGAGGCCAACCTGGGTGCGCGGCAGGTGCACTGCGTATACAAGCCGATCCGGGGCGAGGCGCCGCTGTGGGATTTTCCCGACGGCACGCTTGCCGGCCGCGAGCTCGGCGCCTACCTGGTTTCGGCCGCCTTGGGGTGGAACATCGTGCCCCACACCATTATTCGTGACGGCCCGGCCGGTCCGGGAATGCTGCAGCTGTGGGTAGACCAGCCCGGCGATCAGGTGGGGGACGAGCCGGATTCGGGCCCCGATCTGGTGGACCTGCTGCCGGCCGGACACCTCCCGCCGGGTTTCCTGCCGATCCTGCAGGCCTACGACTACGCCGGCGACGAGGTGACGCTGGTGCATGCCGACGATCCCCGACTGTTCCGGATGGCGGTGTTCGACGTGCTCATCAACAACGCCGACCGCAAGGGCGGTCACATCCTGGCCGGGCTCGACGGCGGCGTGTACGGCGTGGACCACGGGGTGAGCCTGCACGTCGAGGACAAGCTGCGGACCGTGCTGTGGGGCTGGGCCGGCAAGCCCGTCGACGACGAAACTCTGGCCGACGTCACCACGCTGCGTGACGCGTTCAGTGACCTGGCAGAGCAGTTGTGCGCACACATCACCGACACGGAGATCGCCGCGCTGCGGTCCAGAATTGTTGGCCTACTGAACAATCCGGTGATGCCGACACCCGATCGGCACCGGCCGATCCCGTGGCCGGCCTTCTAACCGGGCCCTAGCGGGCGCGCCCGAACCCCTCGAACGGATTCCAGGACTGGCTGCCGCGGACGATGTGCAGGTAGTAGGCGTAGTTGGCGGTGGACATCGCCAGTGCCCCGACACCGAAGCCGACGGCCCGGCCGATCGAGTCGCTGACGTCGAGCACCACCAGCACCGCCGCCACCGCGATCGTCAACGCCAGCAGCGCCAATCCCTTGCGCCACATGCCTTTGACGAAGAAGTAGATCGGTCCGAACAGGAACGCCAGGATGTTCGACGTGAGCCGCAGCTTGGCCATGAAGCTGAGATTGCGGTACGCGGCCTTGGCCTCGGGGCTTGCGCTCGGCAGCCCGTAGGTTCCGAAGAAATCGAACTTCCAGCGCCACGAGTCGGACAGGTTGTCGACTGGGGTCTGCTCGGTCATGCAGCTGACCTTAATGGCACAACGGGCCCCGCCAGTACGCCAATGCGAAGCGCCACCGATACTTGTCGGGTGCACTCGACCGACGCCGACCTGGCTGCCGCAGTGGCCAAGGAGGCCGGCGAGCTGTTGCTGGCCGTACGCGAGGAGGTCGGTTACTACGACCCCTACTACCTCGGCGACGAGGGGGACCGGCGGTCCAACGCGCTGATCCTGGACCGGCTGGCGAAGGCTCGTCCCGGCGATTCCGTGCTCAGCGAGGAGGCGGTCGACGACCTGGCCCGCGTCGACGCCGACCGGGTGTGGATCGTCGATCCCGTCGACGGCACGCATGAGTTCTCGCTGCCCGGGCGAGAGGACTGGGCCGTACACATCGCCCTGTGGCAGCGCTCGGTCGGCGTCGACGGCGGTCTGTCGGATGCCGTGGTGGGTCTGCCCGCCCGCGGTGAGGTGTACCGCAGCGATACCGTGAGCCCGCCCCCACCGCGCCGCGACGGTCCGCTGTTGATCACCGCGAGTTCGAATCGACCCCCCGCGGTGCTGTGGCGGATGCGCGAGCAGCTCGATTTCCGGATGGTGCGCATCGGCTCGGCCGGCGCCAAGGCGATGGCCGTGGTGCGCGGTGACGTCGATGCCTACATCCACGCCGGCGGACAGTGGGAATGGGATTCGGCCGCACCTGCGGGTGTGGTGCTGGCCGCGGGCCTCCACGCGTCCCGCCTCGACGGCTCGGAGCTGCGCTACAACAGGGCTGACCCGTACTTGCCGGATTTCCTGATGTGCCGTAAAGAGCTGGCACCGATCCTGTTGGAGGCGATCGGCGTGGCCCGATGAGCCATCTCCGCTGCGATCCGGGAATGGAATCGTCGGCGGCATTGTCTGACTTGGGAGAACTATGCGGGACCGACCGGCGGGAGGCCGTCCTGAGCGAGCACCTTAGAGTCGAAGCCATGCAATCGTGGTCGGCACCGTCAATTCCGGTGCTGGAAGGGCATGGTCCGCAACTGCGGCTGTACGACAGTGCCGACCGGCAGGTACGGCCGGTCACCCCGGGGCCGACGGCCACCATGTACGTGTGTGGCATCACCCCGTACGACGCCACCCATCTGGGCCACGCCGCCACCTACCTGACCTTCGATCTGGTGCACCGGCTGTGGCTGGATGCCGGGCACACCGTGCACTACGTGCAGAACGTGACCGATGTGGATGATCCGCTGTTCGAGCGGGCCGACCGCGACGGCATCGACTGGCGCGACCTCGGTGACCGTGAAACCCAGCTCTTCCGCGAGGACATGACGGCCCTGCGGGTGCTGCCCCCGCACGACTATGTGGCCGCCACCGAGACCATCTCCGAGGTGGTCGAGTTGGTGGAGAAGATGCTGGCCTCGGGTGCGGCCTACGTCGTCGACGACGCCCGGTACCCCGATGTGTACTACCGCGCCGATGCCACCGCGCAGTTCGGCTACGAGTCGGGCTATGACCGCGAGACCATGCTGCGGCTCTTCGGCGAGCGGGGCGGCGATCCCGATCGCGCGGGCAAGAGCGACGAGTTGGATGCCCTGCTGTGGCGCGCCGAACGGCCCGGTGAGCCCAGCTGGCCGTCACCGTTCGGAGCGGGCCGGCCGGGCTGGCACGTGGAGTGCTCGGCGATCGCGCTCACCCGCATCGGCTCGGAATTGGACATCCAGGGTGGCGGCAGCGATCTGATCTTCCCGCACCACGAGTTCTCCGCCGCACATGCCGAATCAGTCACGGGGGAGCGGAGATTCGCTCGCCACTACGTGCACGCCGGCATGATCGGCTGGGACGGGCACAAGATGAGCAAGAGCCGCGGCAACCTGGTGCTGGTGTCCCGGTTGCGTACGCAGGGCGTCGATCCGTCGGCCATCAGGCTCGGCCTGTTCGCCGAGCATTACCGCAGTGACAGGTTCTGGAGCGACGCGGTACTGGAGGCGGCCAACGCCCGGCTGAACCAGTGGCGCGCCGCCACGGCCCTGCCCGCCGGTCCTGATGCGACCGACGTGGTGGCCCGGGTGCGTCAGTACCTCGCCGACGATCTGAACACCCCGAAAGCTCTTGCCGCACTGGATGGTTGGTGTACCGATGCGCTGGCCTACGGCGGCCACGACACCGCTTCGCCACAGCAGGTTGCCGCTACCGTGGATGCGCTGCTCGGCGTCGAACTCTAGGCCTCGTCGCGCGCGCCCCGGTGCGGTACGTTGCGGCAATGGGTTCAGTGAACGGGAAAGTCGTCTTCATCACCGGCGGTGCGCGCGGGATCGGTGCCGAGGTGGCCCGCCGGCTGCGGCGCCGGGGCGCCAAGCTGGTGCTCACCGACCTCGATGAGGCGCCGTTGAGCGCGCTGGCTGCTGAACTCGGTGCGGAGCACGTACTGACGGCACTGGCCGACGTGCGCGATCTGGCCGCCATGCAGAAGGCCGCTGATGCCGCCGTCGAGCGGTTCGGCGGCATCGACATCGTGATGGCCAACGCCGGCATCGCCAGCTTCGGTTCGGTCATGCAGGTGGACCCCGAGGCGTTCAAGCGGGTCATCGACATCAACGTGACGGGTGTGTTCAACACCGTGCGGGCCGCCCTCCCATCCGTCATCGAGCGCCGCGGGTACGTGCTGGTGGTGTCCTCGCTCGCCGCGTTCACCTCGGCACCTGGGCTGGCCGCCTATCACGCCTCCAAAGCCGGTGCCGAGTACTTCGCCAACACGCTGCGCCTCGAGGTGGCCCATCGCGGCGTCGACGTCGGCTCGGCGCACATGAGCTGGATCGACACTCCGCTGGTGCAGGATGCCAAGTCGGACTTGTCGGCCTTCCAGGAAATGCTGTCCAAGCTGCCCCCGCCGCTGAACCGGACCACCACCGTCGATGCCTGCGGTGCGGCCTTCGTCAAGGGCATCGAGGGACGCAAGAAGCGCATCTACAGCCCGGAATGGGTCGGGGTGTTCCGGTGGATCCGGCCGTTCGTCACCACGCCGCTGGCCGAACGCGACATCCGCAAGTTCACTCCGGCACTGTTGCCGAAACTCGACGCCGAGGCCGCCGCACTCGGCCGCTCGACCAGCGCCCGCATCGAGGCCCTGGAAGAGAAGTAGTCAGCGGCACCAGCTGGACAGGCCGCTCAGCGGCGCCAGCTGGACAGGCCGCTCAGCGGCCGCGACGCCGCAGGTAGCGCTCGAACTCCGCGGCCAGCGCGTCGCCGTCGATCTTGCCGAGCGCCTCGTGCATGTCGACCTCGGCGTCGCCGCGCTGTTCGAGGGAGGCGACGTACTCGGCGATCTCCTCGTCCTCGGCCGTCATCTCGGTGACGGCCTGCTCCCACTCCTCGGCTGCCGCCGGCAGGTCGGCCAACGGCACCTCGACGTCCAGCACATCCTCGACTCGGCGTAGCAGGGCCACCGTGGCCTTGGGGCTGGGTGGCTGCGACACGTAGTGCGGAACCGCGGCCCAGAAGGTTACGGCCGGGATGCCGGCCTGCACGCACGCGTCCTGGAACACCCCGGCAATCCCTGTCGGACCTTCGTAGCGAGTCTCTTCCAGCCCGAAAAGCTTCGCCGAATCGGCCGAATACGCCGAGCCCGACACGGGCACAGGCCGCGTGTGTGGGGTGTCGGCGAGTAGGGCGCCGAGGATCACCACGGTCTGCACGTTGAGTTTGTCCGCGATGGCCAGCAACTCGGCGCAGAAGGTGCGCCAGCGCATGTTGGGTTCGACGCCGTGCATCAACACGACGTCGCGGTTGCTGCCCGGGGGACGACAGTACGAGATCCGCATCGACGGCCATTCGAGTTCCCGCGTGACGCCGTCGACCTGGCGGATCACCGGACGGTTCACCTGATAGTCGTAGTACGACTCGTCGTCGATCTCGACGATCGGTTGGGCTTCCCAGATCGCATCCAGGTGGTCCAGCGCGTCACTGGCCGCGTCGCCGGCATCATTCCAGCCCTCGAAGGCAACCACGATGGTGGCGTCCTTCAATTCGGGCAGGTTCATCGGCCGGCCGGCGTTCGGATACGACGGTGTCACACCTTCAGCCTAAGCCTTGGACGGTGCCGATGAGCCCGTTGTGCGCGCGGGTCGCCACGGCACCGAACAGCGGCATTTGATAGACCGACTACCCTGTTTATGTGGCTGCCTCTGACAAGAAGGCCTACGACACCGAGCTGCTCGACACCGTGTCGCAGCGCGTGGTAGTGGGCGAAGGGCACGCGTCGGCCAGCGTGTCGAGTCGATCGCAGCGACGAGTTGGGCGTCCATACGTCGATCGGGTGACGACGTAGACTCTTCTGGTCGAGAGGCGTTGCAACGGTTACCGGGGGCCTTGGGTCCATTTGGTATCCGCCACGCTCGGCAGAGTCAAGGACGCCTTCCGTTACGGAAGGAGTGCACGTGAACGCCGCCCCATCGAACACCTTTGAGCCGAACATCCGCCCGGACTGCACCGACGCACTGACGGCAGCTCTGCGCCAGCGGATCATGGTGATCGACGGCGCGATGGGGACGGCGATCCAGCGGGACCGGCCGGACGAGGCCGGTTACCGCGGCGAGCGGTTCAAGGACTGGCCGAGCGATCTTCAGGGCAACAACGATCTGCTGAACCTGACGCAGCCGCACATCATCGAGGCGATCCATCGCGAGTACCTGGAGGCGGACGCCGACATCCTGGAGACCAACACGTTCAACGCGACCGCGGTCTCGCTCTCCGACTACGACATGGCCGACCTGAGCTACGAGGTGAACTACGCCGGCGCGGCTCTGGCCCGTAAGGCCTGCGACGAGTTCAGCACGCCGGACAAGCCGCGCTACGTCGCAGGCGCACTCGGCCCGACGACGCGGACCGCGTCCATCTCGCCGGACGTCAACGACCCCGGAGCCCGCAACATCTCCTACGACCAGCTGGTGGCCGCCTATCGCGAAGCTGCCGGCGGCCTGGTCGACGGCGGTTCCGATCTCATCATCATCGAGACGATCTTCGACACGCTGAACGCCAAGGCCGCGGTGTTCGCCCTCGAGACGCTGTTCGAGGACCGTGGACGCCGCTGGCCGGTGATCATCTCGGGCACCATCACCGATGCTTCCGGGCGAACGCTGTCCGGTCAGGTCACCGAGGCGTTCTGGAACTCGATCCGGCACGCCAATCCGATTGCGGTGGGGCTGAACTGCGCACTCGGCGCGCCCGAGATGAGGCCATACATCGCCGAGATGTCACGCATCGCGGACACCTTCGTCTCCTGCTACCCGAACGCCGGCCTGCCCAACGCCTTCGCCGAGTACGACGAGTCCCCGGAGAGCCAGGCCTCCTACATCGCCGAGTTCGCCGAGGCCGGCCTGATCAACCTGGCCGGTGGGTGCTGCGGAACGACGCCGGCGCACATCGCGAAGATCGCCAAGGTCGTAGAGGGCAAGCCGCCGCGTGAGGTGCCCGAGATCGAGGTCGCCACACGTTTGGCCGGCCTGGAGCCGCTCAACATCACCAAGGACTCCCTGTTCGTCAACATCGGTGAGCGCACCAACATCACCGGATCCGCCCGGTTCCGCAACCTGATCAAGGCCGAGGACTACGACACCGCGCTGTCGGTCGCCCTACAGCAGGTCGAGGTCGGTGCGCAGGTCATCGACATCAACATGGACGAGGGCATGATCGACGGCGTCGCCGCGATGGACCGGTTCACCAAGCTGATCGCGGCCGAGCCGGATATCAGCCGCGTCCCGGTGATGATCGACTCCTCCAAGTGGGAGGTCATCGAAACCGGCCTGAAGAACGTCCAGGGCAAGCCGATCGTCAACTCGATCTCCATGAAGGAGGGCGAGGAGAAGTTCATCCGTGAGGCACGGCTGTGCCGCAAGTACGGCGCCGCCGTCGTCGTGATGGCCTTCGACGAACAAGGGCAGGCCGACAACCTGGAGCGCCGCAAGGAAATCTGCGGGCGCGCCTACCGGATCCTGACCGAAGAGGTCGGCTTCCCGGCCGAGGACATCATCTTCGACCCGAACTGCTTCGCACTGGCGACGGGTATCGAGGAGCACGCGACGTACGGGATCGACTTCATCGAGGCCTGCGCCTGGATCAAGGAGAACCTTCCCGGGGTGCACATCTCCGGCGGTATCTCGAACGTGTCGTTCTCGTTCCGGGGCAACAACCCCGTCCGCGAGGCGATCCACGCGGTGTTCCTGTTCCACGCCATCAAGGCCGGCCTTGACATGGGCATCGTCAACGCCGGCGCGCTGGTGCCCTACGACTCGATCGACCCCGAGCTGCGGGATCGGATCGAGGACGTCGTCCTGAACCGGCGCCCCGACGCGGCCGAGAGGCTCCTGGAGATCGCCGAACGGTTCAATAAGTCGGAGAAATCCGATGATCCGGCAGCAGCCGAGTGGCGATCTCTCCCGGTCCGTGAACGCATCACCCATGCCCTGGTCAAGGGCATCGACGCCGACGTCGAGACCGACACCGAGGAACTGCGGGCCGAGATCGCCGTCGCCGGTGGCCGCCCGATCGAGGTGATCGAGGGGCCGCTGATGGACGGCATGAACGTCGTCGGCGACCTCTTCGGCGCAGGCAAGATGTTCCTGCCCCAGGTCGTGAAGTCGGCCCGGGTCATGAAGAAGGCGGTGGCCTACCTGCTGCCCTACATCGAGGCCGAGAAGCAGCCCGGCGATGCCGACAGAAGCAACGGCACCATCGTGATGGCGACGGTCAAGGGCGACGTCCACGACATCGGCAAGAACATCGTCGGGGTCGTGCTGCAGTGCAACAACTACACCGTGATCGATCTCGGTGTGATGGTGCCCGCCCAGAAGATCCTGGACGCGGCGCACGAACACAATGCCGACATCATCGGGCTGTCCGGCCTGATCACCCCGTCCCTGGACGAGATGGTCAACTTTGCCGTCGAGATGGAACGCCAGGGGCTGGAGATCCCGCTGCTGATCGGTGGGGCGACCACCTCGCGCGCCCACACGGCCGTGAAGATCTCGCCGCGTCGTAGCGGTCCGGTGGTCTGGGTCAAGGACGCTTCCCGCTCGGTGCCGGTCGCCGCCGCGCTGCTCGACGACAAGCAGCGTCCGGCCCTGCTGGAGGCCACCGAGAAGGATTACGCATCGCTTCGCGAACGGCACGCGCAGAAGAACGAGCGGCCGATGCTGACGTTGGAGAAGGCCCGCGCCAACCGGACGCCGATCGAGTGGGACGGCTACACCCCGCCGGTGCCCGCCATCGGGACGCGAGTTCGGGAATTCCAGGACTATGACCTCGCCGAACTGCGGGAGTACATCGACTGGCAGCCGTTCTTCAACGCCTGGGAGATGAAGGGCCGCTTCCCCGACATCCTCAACAACCCGGCCACCGGCGAGACGGCCCGCAAGCTGTACGACGATGCCCAGGAAATGCTCGACAGCCTGATCAAGGAAAAGTGGCTGACGGCCAACGGGGTGATCGGGTTCTTCCCGGCCAACGCGGTCGGCGACGATGTCGAGGTGTACACCGACGAGACCCGTACCGAGGTGCTGACCACGTTGCACAACCTGCGCCAGCAGGGTGAGCACCGAGCCGGCATCCCGAACCGGTCGTTGGGTGACTACATTGCGCCCAGAGAAACCGGGGTCCCGGACTATATCGGCGCGTTCGCCGTCACCGCCGGACTCGGCAGCCAGGACAAGATCATGGAGTTCAAGGCAGCCCTCGACGATTACAGCGCCATCCTGCTGGAGTCGATCGCCGACCGGCTCGCCGAGGCGTTCGCCGAACGGATGCACCAACGAGTTCGCAAGGAGTTCTGGGGATACCAGCCCGACGAGCAGCTGGACAACGATGCACTCATCGGCGAGAAGTACGTCGGAATCCGCCCCGCCCCGGGCTACCCGGCCTGCCCCGAGCACACCGAGAAGGCGACGCTGTGGGAGTTGATGGACGTCAAGGCGCGGACCGGTATCGAGCTCACGGAGTCGATGGCGATGTGGCCCGGCGCTGCCGTCAGCGGCTGGTACTTCTCTCACCCACAGTCGCAGTACTTCGTCGTCGGCCGGGTGGCCCAGGACCAGGTCGCCGACTACGCGAAGCGCAAGGGCTGGACCCTGCAGGAGGCCGAACGCTGGCTCAGCTCCAACCTCGCCTACAACCCGGAGGACTGACCGAGCCGAAACCGGTTGAGCCGGAACAGGCTCCAGTTCTGGCTCAACCAGGGTGGCTAAATGAACAGGCTCCGGTTGCGGGCTGCCCACTGGGCGATCGATTCCGCCGTAGTGCCCGTCAACTGCGCCACGTTGTCATTGGCGGTCTGGGGCTCCAGGTAGCCATCGAAGAGGTCGAGATACCAGTACGCACCATCACCCATGACGGGGCGCAACAGATCTTCCGCCTCGCCGCGGGTGCACCGCTGCATGTCGACGGGCATTCCGATGCCCGCGCCGATCTGGCGGGCGATGTCGGCGCGAGACAGCGCGACTGGGCCGGTCAGTTCATACATTGCGCCGACGTGGGCATCCCGCGGCGCCGCCAGCAGGTGAGCGGCCACCCGGGCGATGTCATCCATCGACACCGGCGACTGGACGTACTCCGGACTGACATCGCGGACTGTGCCGGTCTTGACCTGCGGGCCCCACATCGCGAAGTTCTCGCAGAACTCGCCGGGGCCGAGCTGGGTGTGCGCCAGTCCGGAGGCAGAGATCGCGTCGGCGTGGTCCGACCAATGCGCCCCGCCGGACAGCGCCACCACGTACTGCACGCCTGCCTGCGCCATAAGCTCGAGTGTCGGGCCGACGGTCGCGGGGAACGGGGCAAGATACACGCATTCGACACCTTCGAACGCGGCCGGTAGCGTCTCCGGGCGCCCCAGGTATCCGGTGATTGCTGTCACAGATTCGGGCAGCGCCGCCTTCGCCGGCTTTGCGGTCAATGCGCGGATGTTGTGGGCACCCAACGTGATCAGTTGATCCACGACGCGTCTGCCGATGTTTCCTGTGGCTCCTGTCACCAATACCGTCATGCTCCCACGCTATCGACGCCGTCCGACAATGCGAGAATGGTCGCCATGCGTGCTGTGCTCTGGGATATGGACGGCACGCTCGTCGACTCCGAAAAGCTGTGGGACATCGCCATGCACGCGCTGTACGCGCGGATGGGTGGAGTGTTGACTGCGGAGGTAAGGGAATCGACCGTCGGCGGCTCCGCCGAGAGCGTGATGCGCATCGTCTACGACGATCTGGGACTGGAGCCCCACCCTGCCGCAATGGCCGAATCGGCGGACTGGCTGCACGACTACACCGGTGAGCTGTTCGAGCAGGGACTGCCGTGGCGTCCCGGCGCCAAAGAGCTGCTCGACGGCCTCACAGTCGCCGGGATTCCGATGGCGCTGGTGACCAACACCCGTCGCGGACTCACCGAGCGGGCCCTGAAAAGTATTGGTAGCCATTACTTCACGGTGAGCGTCTGCGGTGACGAGGTGGACCGGGCCAAGCCCGCACCGGATCCCTACCTGCGGGCCGCTCACCTGCTCGGGGTGCCCGTGGAGCACTGTCTGGCCGTGGAGGATTCGGTCACCGGAACGGCGTCGGCCGAAGCCGCCGGTTGCCCGGTGTTGGTGGTACCCAACGATGTCGAGGTCCCAGCGGGGGCGCGGCGCAGGCATGCCGAGACCCTCGGTGCGCTCGATGTCTCCGCCCTGCGGACGATCCACGCCGAGCTGGCGGAGGACACGGACGTCCGCAGCGCCTGACCCGCGCCTCGAATCCAGCTGCCGGATATGACCCTGGCTGCGGGTGTGCTGTGCCAAGGTGATGGTGACCAGTCACGCAAATGGTGCGGAGGGGCACGGTATGTCACACGGTCCGGTAGGTGACGGCACTCCTGCAGTTCACGGCGACGACTATTACTCGTCCGGACGCAGTGCCGTGCGTATCGCCTCGGTGGCTGCGCTCGGTGGGTTGTTGTTCGGCTATGACAGCGCAGTCATCAACGGTGCGGTGGACGCCATCCAGAAGCATTTCCTCATCGATAACAAGATCCTGGGCTTCGCGGTGGCCTCGGCGTTGCTCGGTGCGGCCGTAGGTGCGCTGACGGCGGGCCGGATAGCCGACCGGATCGGCCGGATCGCGGTGATGAAGATCGCCGCAGTGCTGTTTTTCGTCAGCGCGATCGGCACCGGGCTGGCTCCCAGCGTCTGGGTGGTGGTGTTGTTCCGCGTCGTCGGCGGCATCGGCGTCGGCATCGCGTCGGTGATCGCCCCGGCGTACATCGCCGAAACGTCGCCTCCGGGCATCCGCGGCCGGTTGGGATCTCTGCAACAGCTGGCGATTGTCTCGGGCATCTTCCTGGCCCTGAGTATCGATGCGCTGCTGGCTCACATCGCCGGGGACGCCACCAAGGAACTGTGGCTGAACATGGAGGCTTGGCGGTGGATGTTCCTGTTGATGACGATTCCCGCCGTCGTGTACGGCATGCTGACCTTCACGATTCCCGAATCGCCGCGGTATCTGGTTGCCACACACCGGATTCCCGAGGCCCGCAAGGTGCTGTCGCGCCTGCTCGGGGAGAAGAACCTGGAGATCACCCTCGGCCGGATCCAGGACACGCTCCAGCAGGAGAAACCGGCGGCGTGGCGCGATCTGCGCAAACCGGCCGGCGGTGTCTACGGCATCGTCTGGGTGGGCCTCGGGCTGTCGGTGTTTCAGCAGTTCGTCGGCATCAACGTGATCTTCTACTACTCGAATGTCTTGTGGCAGGCCGTCGGATTCGACGAGAGCTCGTCGTTCGTCATCACCGTCATCACCTCGGTGACCAACATCGTGACCACGTTGATCGCGATCGCGTTGATCGACAAGGTCGGCCGCAAGCCGCTGCTGTTGATCGGTTCGGTGGGAATGGCGGTGACACTGGGCACGATGGCCGTGCTCTTCGGGACCGCCCAGACGCATGAGGTGCTCAACAAGTCGACCGGTCTGATGGAGCAGCAACCGTTCCTCGGTGGGATCACCGGGCCGATCGCGCTGATCGCGGCCAATCTGTTCGTGGTGGCCTTCGGCATGTCCTGGGGTCCGGTGGTGTGGGTACTGCTCGGTGAGATGTTCCCCAACCGCATCCGGGCGGCAGCCCTGGGCCTGGCCGCCGCTGGGCAGTGGGCAGCGAACTGGTTGATCACCGTGTCGTTCCCGGAACTGCGCAACTTCCTGGGCGCGGCGTACGGCTTCTATGCCATCTGCGCGGTCCTGTCGTTCCTGTTCGTATGGCGCTGGGTCGAGGAGACCAAGGGCAAGAATCTCGAGGACATGCACGCCAACGCGTTGAGTGCCTAGCGGTAAACGGCTGGCCGGCGACGGATTCGCTCACCCTTCTACCGAACCCCACAAAGGGACCCTCTCCGAGCATGAAACAATTCGTGCCTGTGAAGACCTTCGAGGCCCTGTTTGCCGAACTCAGCGACAAAGCGCGCACCAGACCCGCCGGTAGCGGCACGGTCGCTGCCCTTGACGCCGGCGTCCATGGGCTCGGCAAGAAGATCCTGGAGGAGGCCGGCGAGGTGTGGCTGGCCGCCGAGCACGAGAGCGACGAGTCGCTCGCCGAGGAGGTCAGCCAGTTGCTGTACTGGACGCAGGTGCTGATGATCTCCCGGGGTCTCACCCTCGACGACGTCTACCGGAAGTTGTGAGCCGTGGCCGATCAGTTGTTGCGCGTCGCGGTGCCCAACAAGGGCTCGCTCAGCGAAGCGGCCGGCGAGATCCTCGCCGAGGCCGGGTACCGGCGCCGGCGTGACCCCAAGGACCTGACTGTCGTCGACCCGGTCAACAACGTCGAGTTCTTCTTTCTGCGTCCCAAGGACATCGCGATCTACGTGGGCTCGGGTCAGCTCGATCTGGGCATCACCGGGCGGGACCTGGCTGCCGACTCCGACGCCCCGGTGCGTGAGCGCCTGTCACTGGGCTTCGGCAACTCCACTTTCCGCTATGCCGGCCCGGCCGGCCGGGAGTGGAGCCCGCAGGACCTGGCGGGCAAGCGGATCGCCACCTCGTTTCCCAACCTGGTGCGCAAGGATCTTGCGGCGCAGGGGATCGAGGCCTCGGTGATTCGGCTGGACGGCGCGGTCGAGATCTCGATTCAGCTCGGGGTTGCGGACGTGATCGCCGACGTGGTCGGCTCGGGCCGAACTCTCGGGCTGCACGGCCTGGTGGCATTCGGTGCGCCGCTGTGTGACTCGGAGGCCGTGCTGATCGAACGTGACGGTGCCGAGGGCGATGACAACGCATCGGCGCGCGATCAGCTGACGGCGCGCGTTCAGGGCGTGGTGTTCGGCCAGCAGTATCTGATGCTGGATTACGACTGCCCGCGTGCGGTTTTGGAGCAGGCCACCGCGGTGACGCCGGGGCTGGAGTCACCGACCATCGCGCCGCTGGCCGATCCGGACTGGGTGGCCGTACGGGCGTTGGTACCGCGACGCGACGTCAACGCCATCATGGATGAGATCTCCGCGATCGGCGCCAAAGCGATACTCGCATCGGATATTCGGTTCTGCCGTTTCTGACGGGCGGATACCGCGCTCCTTGATCGGCGCGTGCCGCGGCGCATTGCGTGTTAGCGTCCGGGTGACAATTCCAGGCCTCGGAGGTCGCCGTGACGCATTTTCTGGTTCTTTTGTTGGCTCTTTTCATCGGCGTGGTGGCCGGATTGCGGGCATTCACCGCTCCGGCCGCGGTGGCGTGGGCCGCTGCATTGAATTGGATCAACCTCGACGGCACCTGGGTTCAGTGGTTGGCGCACCCGGTCACGGTCACTGTGCTGACAATTCTGGCTGTGGTGGAGTTGGTTACCGATCAGCTGCCGCGCACGCCGAGCCGTAAGACCCCGGTGCAGTTCATCGCCCGCCTGATCACCGGCGCCTTCGCCGGTGCGGTGATCGGCACCGCGTGGGGCTTCACGTACACCGCGGTCGGTGCGGCGCTCGTCGGCGCGGTGATCGGCACGCTCGGCGGTTACGAGGCACGAAAGCGCTTGGTCGCCCGCAACGATGGTCACGATCTGCCCGTCGCGCTCTTCGAGGATGCGGTCGCCGTGCTCGGCGGTTTCGCCATCGCAGCCCTGACCTCGATCCTCTAACCCATGGCGTCCGCGCAGAGTTTCGACGCAATCGTCATCGGCGCGGGGCAGGCCGGGCCGCCGTTGGCGGGCCGGTTGACCGCGGCGGGGCAGACCGTCGCGGTGATCGAACGCAAGCTCGTGGGCGGCACCTGCGTCAACTACGGCTGCATCCCCACCAAAACCCTTGTGGCCAGCGCACATGCCGCGCATCTGGCGCGACGTGGCGCTGATTTCGGCATCGGCACAGGCGAAGTCGCGGTTGACATGGCCAAGGTCAAGGCCCGCAAGGATGCGATCATGCTGGCCGACCGCCACGGTGTCGAGGATTGGCTCGAGGGGATGAACGGCGCGACGCTTTTCCGCGGCCATGCCCGTTTCGTGGACCCGCACACCATCGACGTCGACGGCGAATTGCTGCGGGCCGATCGAATCTTCCTCAATGTCGGTGGCCGCGCGGTGGTTCCGGATTTTCCCGGTCTGGACGGCATCGATTACCTGACCAATGTCGGGATCTTGGACCTCGACGAAGTGCCGGAACACCTGGTGATCGTGGGCGGTAGTTACATCGCGCTGGAGTTCGCGCAGATGTACCGCCGGTTCGGTGCCAGGGTCACGGTGATCGAGAAGGGTGCGCGCCTGACCTCCCGCGAGGACGAGGATGTGTCGGCCACCATCGCCGACATTCTGCGGGCCGAGGGCATCGAGGTCGTGCTGAACGCCACCGGAATCCGGTTCGCCGCGCAGGACGGCGGTTTCGAGGTGACGCCGCGCGCCGGCGCCGATCCGATCACCGGTACGCACCTGCTGCTCGCGGTGGGTCGCTTACCGAACACCGACGATCTCGGGTTGGAGAACGCCGGCGTGGACCTCGACGGTCGCGGTTATGTCGTGGTCGACGATCAGTTGCGCACCACGGCCGAGCACATCTGGGCGATGGGGGATTGCAACGGCAAGGGCGCGTTCACCCACACGTCCTACAACGACTTCGAGATCGTTGCCGCCAATCTGCTCGACGACGACCCGCGTCGCGTGAGCGATCGCGTCACCACCTATGCGCTCTACATCGATCCGCCGCTGGGCCGCGCCGGGATGACCGTCGATCAGGTACGCAAATCCGGTCGAAAAGCGTTGGTGGGCAAGCGTCCGATGACCAGGGTCGGCCGGGCGGTGGAGAAGGGCGAGACCCAGGGCTTCATGAAGGTGGTCGTGGATGCCGAGACCGAGGAGATTCTGGGGGTGGCGATCCTCGGTGTCGGCGGCGACGAGGTGGTGCATTCCCTTCTCGATGTCATGACGGCGAAACTGCCCTACACGGCGATTTCGCGCACCATGCACATCCACCCGACCGTCAGCGAGCTGGTGCCTACGATGCTGCAGGAGCTGAAACCGCTGGACTGAACGTGCGGCCGATGTTGAGCTGGCGCGTCACCAGTGCGACACGCTGCCCGAGGTGGCGGCACGTGCGCACATCGGAGGGATGCACCTGATCGGGGTTGGCGTCCACGTTCGTCTGGGCCCCGGCGCCCAGGAAGAAGCCGAGCCGGTTGAGGTCGTCCTCGCTGCTGAACGAGGTGTTCCAACCGGTTCTCAAACCCAGGTTCACCCAGTGCATGTGGTGCTGGGCGGCGAAGACCACCAGTGAACTGAGTGTGTTGAGCTTGTCGCCGCTCTTACCTCCGGAGTTCGTGAAGCCGCCGGCCACCTTGTCACGCCAGGTGCCGTCCATGCACCGCTGGCCGGTTTTCTCGGCGAACGCCTGAAAACCCGCCGACACGTTCCCCATGTAGGTGGGGCTGCCGAAGATCATGGCGTCGACGTTGTCCAGCAGGTCCCAATCCTCGTCGGTCATGGTCTCGACGTGCATGACGGTGACGTCGGCGCCGCCGTCGCGAGCACCCGCCGCGACGGCATCGGCCAGGGTTGACGTGTGGCCGAATCCGGAGTGGTGAACCACTGCGACGGTGGGGGCAGCGATGTCAGTTCCATTGTGTGGCATGTTGTTTCCTTCTATCGGTTCCATTGGGTGCCGAGCATCTGGGCGACTTCCTGATAGCGCTGGGTCCAGCCGGGCAGCTGGTGCCCGCCCAGATGCGCCTCGAGCCGGTCCAGATAGGCGTGGGTGCCGGGGTGAAAGCCTTGACCGTCGGAGACCGTGAGTCCGCGATGGCTGAACCGCAGCAGGGTGCCGTCGCCGTCGGGGATGAGCTCGTAACGCACGACTCCGGGTTCAGGGGCCGACAGTACGGCCTGGCTCCATTCGTGCTCGAAAACCCTTGGCGGGTCCCATACCCGGATCCGCCCGGTCATCGTCTTCTGCTGCGGCGGAATCGGCGGTGAATGCGGAATCATCTCGATCGAGCCGCCCTCACGGGCGTCGATGGTCGTTTCGCCCATCCACTGACTGCGCTGTTCGGGATCGGTGATGGCGGCCCATACCGCGTCGACGGGATAGGGCAGCCGCCGCTCGAAGTTCAGAGCGGCCCGGTCGCCCTCGACGGTGAGTTTGCCTTCGCGGCTGGTCATTTCGTCTCCTTATGGGTCGCTTTGAGATGACGCTCCAGGGCGTCGAGGTGATCGGTCCAGTAGCGGCGGTACCGTTCGATCCACTCGTCGATCTGCACCAGGCCATCGGCGCGCAACGCGTAGATGCGGCGCTGCGCATCTGGCCGTACCTCGACCAACCCGACTTCCCGCAACACCCGTAGGTGCCGCGACACGGTGGGCTGGGTCAGCTCAGGGAGGGTGGCCACCAGCTCGCCTGCGGTGCGTTCACCGTCGACGAGGGCGTCGAGCAATGCGCGCCGACTGGGTTCGGCTATCGCCTCGAACACGTCCATGGTGTCAAGTATTGCATTAGGTCTATATAGACGCAAGGGCATATATGAGTCGGGTGGCATGTTGCCGAGATTGCACATGGGATCAGGAGTTCTCGAGATTGGCGACCCTGAACGCAATCTCGACAGCCCGCAGGCTGCATCGACGGGGTGCTCCGGCACGAGCCTTGCGACCACGCCCAGTCGGCCTAAAATGGGCAGAGTCGGGGTGCTCGCTTGAGGCTATGCCGGAGGTGGGGTGTGATCCGATTGAAGAATCTGGGAAAGTTGGCCGCCGGACTCGGCGTGGTGGCGGTGCCGATCAGTGTCGCGGTTGCCGGTGCGGGGTCGGCATCGGCTGATCCGGGCCTGTGTGTCAGTGGCCCATACGGTTTCGCGCATGCCTGCGTGGACACGCCCGGCTGGTACAACGGTTGGTATGACGGTCCGCGTTGGCGTGGCGGTTGGGACGGCGACCGTTGGGGCGAAGACGATTAGTCGGTGCGGGTAGACGCGCGCAGCATGCGCAACTGACCGATCTCCGCAGCGTTCTTCGTCAGCTCGACGTTCAACCACAACACCATGTCGGCCAACGACCGGCCGGAATCCGGGCCCCACGGAAACGCCGCGGGGCCAAGGAGATCCGTGTCGGTCAGCGAGTCCAGTACGTCGCTCCACCGTGCACTGAGCACCCTGATCCGCTGCACCGAGGCCGCAGGGCCAGGCCAGTCGATCTCCGAGTGCGGAACTGGGGGCCGGCCGTCGACATGGGCCAGGGCGGTCGACCACCAGAAAATCATGTGCCAGGTGAGCCAGCCGATGGTCGGAACCGGAATCGGATCAGGTTCGGTGTCAGCCCAGTCCGGCCACCACCGACCTGAAGAATCCTCGTGCACCGTCCACACCAATGGGCCGGGCTCCCACAGGTGATCACCCTCGGACAGCGCCGACAGGTGCAGGTCGGTCAGCGCCCAGGCCAGGTCGAACTGCCGACGCAACGCAGCGATCACGACGCCCGCATCACCAGCAGGGTCTGTGCCGAAGTGCCGATAAACCCTTGGCGGTCAAAGATTTCCGCAGTGGTGGCGCCGACACCGTCCGGACCGATCGAGCCACGGGCACGCACCGCGAAGTCCGAGCCCTCCGGAAGCCGGTGCAGATGCACCGAGGTATCGGTGTTCATGAAGATGAACTTCTCCGGATCCAGCGCCGCGCCAATACCGTTGGCCGAATCCACCACGAGCGCGAGGCGCTGCAGGGCCGTCGTCTCCTCGTCGTCGACCACCGGCGTCAACGGACTCATCCACGCCACGGCGGCCTCGCCCTCGGCAGTCCGCTGCCGCCGCCACGTCACGCTTTCCAGATAGCCGGGCACGCCTTGCCAGTTGTGTGCCACGTCGGCGGCCGAGCCCTCCACCAACGGCGGGAAGCGGTCGGTGACCACGTCACTGGTGTCGCTGGGTGCCAGCAGCCAGGCCGTCACCCGCGCCACCGCCCGCCAGGTGCCGTCGGGCCGGGCCGCCTCCATCTCCGACGCGACCATGGAGATACGTGAGCCCGGCCGGTCCACCCACGCCCGAACCCGCACCGGCGCAACGGGAATCGCGCCGAGGATGTCGAGCGTCAACCGTCCCACGCGCAGACCGGAGTCCGCGGTCAACTCCTCGATGGCCTTGGTCAACAGTGCCAGCGGCGGCGAGCCGTGCTGAATGGCCGGATCCCAGTTGCTCCGGGTATCCGCGGTGGATTCGAACAATTGATACTCACCATCGGAACCGAGCCGATGGTAGTGACACCCGATCATGCAGCTCCTGATTCTGGCCACCCCGGATAGGGCGGTGGGGTGCCGCCGAACGCCGGGCACAAACTCTGATGCGCGCACCACGAGCACAACCGTGACGGGTTGGGCCGGAAGTCGCCGGTGGCCCCGGCAGCCTGGATGGCTTTCCAGATCGCCATCAGGGTGCGCTCGAACCGCAGCAGCTCGTCATGCTCGGGGGAGTAGTCGAGCACCTGACCGTCGGCCAGATACAACAGCCGAAGCCGGGACGGCATCACCCCACGCGAGCGCAGCAACGCGACGGCGTAGAACTTCATCTGGAACATCGCCTTGAACTCGGCCTGTGCCCGCGCCTCGGGCGGGGCCTTGCCGGTCTTGTAATCGACGACGCGCAACTCTCCCGACGGCGCCACATCGATCCGGTCGACGAATCCGCGCAACAGCGTGCCGTCGGCGAGTTCGACCTCGAGACGGTGTTCGCAGCACTGCGGATCGAACCGGGTCGGATCCTCCAGCCGGTAGTACCCCGACAACAGCGCCCTGGCCTCGGCGAGCAACGTGGTCGGATACTCGGTGTCGGCCAGCTCGGGCTCGGCGGCGACGACTTGCTCCCACGCCGGCTCGACCAGCGTCAGCGCGGTGTCGTGCACTCGCTCGGCTGCGGGAAGCCCGTACAGCTGCTCCAACGCGGCGTGCACCAGCGAACCGCGCAGCTGGGCGGTGGACCGGGGCTCGGGCAGCCGGTCGATGGCGCGGAACCGGTAAAGCAGGGGGCACTGTTTGAAATCGCCGGCCCGAGACGGTGACAGCGCCGGGCGGCGCGGCGTCGGGGCCGGTTCCTCACTCACATCCGTAAGCCTAGGACCGGGCACCGACAAAGTTGCAGAACCCCGGGCACCCGGCCGGGTACGGGTACTGGCAGGCTGGACGCCCGTGGCAGGGAAGAGACCGACCGGACCGTTTGCCGTTGGCGACCGGGTGCAACTCACCGACGCCAAGGGCCGGCGCTACACGATGGTGCTCAACCCCGGCGGTGAGTTCCACACCCATCGCGGCATCATCGCCTTCGACAACGTGATCGGGCTGCCGGAAGGCAGCGTGGTCAAATCCACCAACGGCGACCAGTTCCTGGTGCTGCGACCGCTCCTGGTCGATTACGTGATGTCGATGCCGCGCGGTGCGCAGGTGATCTATCCCAAGGACGCCGCACAGATCGTCCACGAGGGTGACATCTTCCCGGGCGCCCGGGTGTTGGAGGCCGGTGCCGGGTCCGGCGCACTGACCTGCTCGCTGCTGCGGGCGGTCGGCCCCGAGGGCCGCGTGACGTCCTACGAGATCCGTGACGATCACGCCCCGACCGCCGAACGCAACGTCATCACATTCTTCGGTGAGCGCCCGGAGAACTGGGATCTGGTGATCGCCGACCTCGCCGACTACGACGGCCCGGAGATGGACCGCGTGGTCCTGGACATGCTGGCGCCCTGGGAGGTGCTGCCCGCGGTCTCCAAGGCACTGGTCGCCGGTGGTGTGCTGATGGTCTACGTGGCCACCGTCACCCAGCTGTCGCGGGTTGTGGAGGCGCTTCGCGAGCAGCAGTGCTGGACCGAACCGCGGGCCTGGGAAAGCATGCAGCGCGGCTGGCATGTGGTGGGTCTGGCCGTCCGCCCGGAACACAACATGCGCGGCCACACCGCTTTTCTGGTCAGCGCGCGCAAATTGGCGCCGGGTGCGGTTGCGCCGGTCCCGCTGCGCAAGAAACGTCAGCTCGCCGCCGGGCCCGAGTCCAGCGTCTGACGGCCCATCGGCCGGCGTCGCTTTCTGCACCGCGGTTGCTCTGAGGCCTGGATGACCACCCTCACGTCGAAAACGGCGCGCGTGGCACCGCGGAATCGAGCGTCTGACGGCTCAGTCATCGCTGTGGTGCAAGCCCCTTCGGGCGGAGAGTAATTCGAGCTCGGGTCGGCTTGCGACCATCCGTTCGGCGGCATCGAGCACGTCGACCACGTGGGCACGGTCGGCGGCGACGACTCCGACGCCGATGCCGGCGCGGCGGTGCAGGTCCTGGGCGCCGGATTCGGCTGCCGACACCGCGAGCTTCCGGTGCAACTCGGCGATCACCGGACGGATGACCGAGCGCTTCTGTTTGAGCGAGTGCACATCACCGAGCAGCAGGTCGAACTCCAGCCAGCCGATCCACATGGCCCGGCTCAGCGGGGTGGAGTCGGCGCGGGCGGCGTAGATGCTTCGGCGCCGGCGCCCATCACCAGCAACAGGTCGGCGGTGTGCCGGGTCAGCTGCCAGCCGTCGCCGTGCGGGGTGAATTCCATCGGGAAGCTGAAATCGCGCGCCGAGTTCTCACCGCCCGCGGTGACGTTGACGGTTGCCACCACGTTCTTCGGCTCGGTCTGCGACCACGCCAGATCGGTGGCCTGGAAGGTCAGCGGGGTGAACCCGTTGTCGGCCAGCGCGCGACCGAACTTGTCCAGCGCTGCGGCGTCATCGGCCGTGCCCTGTTCCACCAGGATGACCTTGTCGGCGCCGGGGACGTTCACGTCGGCCAGCCGGTCCAGCACGCCGGTCAGCGCTTCGGGGGCAGGCAGCGGCGCGGCGGGCGGGACCTGCGGCACGGTCGTGGATTGCACGCTGGTCGTGGGGTGCGAAGTCTTGGCCGGATGCTCGCCACTACTGCACCCGCATAGCCCAAGTGCCGCCACGATCGTGGCGGCACTCAGGACAGCGATACGGCTGCGGTTCAATTACCTACTCAGCCGACAGAGGACAGCAGGTTCAGGGCCGATCCCTTGGAGATCTGCCAGCCGGTGGGGCTCGGGCCGGCCACGAACTGGATGTTCTGGGTGGCGGTGCCGCCGGTGGCCGAGGTTGCGGTCACGTCGGCGAACGCCACGCCGCCCTGATCATCGATATTGGCGATGTCGAAGGTCAGCGGGAACTTCCCTTCCGCAGCGGCCTTGCTGAACGCGCGGTCCGCGGCGATGCTCTCGATACGGCCGATGCCCCCCTGGATGTAGGAGGCCTTGCCGCTGAACGAGCCGCCGTTGGAGAGCGCCTGCAAGGTCTGCACCAGTGGCGTTGCCAGATCCGGCGCCGGGGTGGCCGGCAGAGGCGCGTCGAACACGACCGGCTGGATCGCCGGGGCGGTCGACATGCCGCTGGATGCAATAGATGTCACACCCGCCGCTGCTCCGCTCACCACAGCGGCGGCAGCAGCTGCGGTGATAAAGCCGGTAACGAGGGTTTTCAAGGCCACGATTGTCCTTTCGATCGGACCAACTGAATTAAGAGGCTAACAGTCGTGCTGGTGTGTCTCGTTCCTAGAGCGCACACAATGGCTGAATCGCCGGTAGCGTTGAAGTTGTTACTGCACCAACTTACGGTGCGGGAGGGAGCGCAATATGAGTGAGTCAGAGCGTTCGGACGGCCATGCCGAGAGTTTCTCGGCCGGCCACTCGCAACCCATGTCCAACGATGAGGCCGCCGAGCTGGAATCGCTGCGTCGTGAGGCTGCGGTTCTCCGTGAGCAACTGGAGAATGCGGTAGGGCCCCAGAGCGGACTGCGCAGTGCCCGTGACGTCCACCAGCTTGAGGCGCGGATCGACTCGCTCGCGTCGCGCAACGCGAAGCTCATGGACACACTCAAAGAGGCCCGCCAGCAACTGCTCGCCCTGCGCGAGGAGGTGGACCGGCTGGGCCAGCCGCCCAGCGGCTACGGCGTGCTGCTGGGCACCCATGAGGACGACACCGTCGATGTGTTCACGTCCGGGCGCAAGATGCGACTCACCTGCTCGCCGAACATCGAGACCTCCTCGCTCAAGCAGGGCCAGACGGTCCGGCTCAACGAGGCGCTCACCGTGGTCGAGGCCGGCAACTTCGAGGCCGTCGGCGAGATCAGCACGTTGCGCGAAATCCTGTCCGACGGCCACCGGGCACTGGTCGTGGGTCATGCCGACGAGGAGCGCATCGTGTGGCTGGCCGAGCCCCTGGTCGCCGCCGAGGATCTGCCCGACCTTCCTGACGCCAGGCAAGACGATGACCGGCCCCGCAAACTGCGTCCCGGCGATTCCCTGCTGGTCGACACCAAGGCCGGATACGCCTTCGAGCGCATTCCGAAGGCCGAGGTCGAGGATCTGGTGCTCGAAGAGGTGCCCGACGTCAGCTACAGCGACATCGGCGGCCTGGGCCGGCAGATCGAGCAGATCCGCGACGCCGTGGAGCTGCCGTTCCTGCACAAGGAGCTCTACCGCGAGTACTCGCTGCGTCCGCCGAAGGGAGTGCTCCTCTACGGCCCGCCCGGTTGCGGTAAGACGCTGATCGCCAAGGCCGTGGCGAACTCGCTGGCCAAGAAGATGGCCGAGGTTCGTGGCGACGACGCGCGTGAGGCGAAGAGTTACTTCCTCAACATCAAGGGCCCCGAGCTGCTGAACAAGTTCGTCGGTGAGACCGAACGTCACATCCGGCTCATCTTCCAACGCGCTCGCGAGAAGGCCTCCGAGGGCACCCCGGTGATCGTGTTCTTCGACGAGATGGACTCCATCTTCCGTACCCGCGGCACCGGTGTCAGCTCGGATGTCGAGACAACTGTTGTGCCGCAGCTGCTTTCGGAGATCGACGGTGTGGAGGGGCTGGAGAACGTCATCGTCATCGGCGCTTCCAACCGCGAGGACATGATCGACCCTGCGATCCTGCGGCCCGGCCGCCTGGACGTCAAGATCAAGATCGAGCGGCCCGACGCCGAGTCGGCACAGGACATCTTCTCGAAGTACCTGACCGAGGCGCTGCCGGTGCACGCCGACGACCTCGCCGAGTTCGGCGACGACCGCTCGCTGACGATCAAGACGATGATCGAGAAGGTCGTGGACCGGATGTACGCCGAGATCGACGACAACCGGTTCCTGGAGGTCACCTACGCCAACGGTGACAAGGAAGTCATGTACTTCAAGGACTTCAACTCCGGTGCCATGATCCAGAACGTCGTCGACCGGGCGAAGAAGAACGCGATCAAGGCCGTGCTGGAGACCGGTCAGCCCGGCCTGCGTATCCAGCATCTGCTGGATTCCATCGTCGACGAGTTCGCGGAGAACGAGGACCTGCCCAACACCACCAATCCCGATGACTGGGCCCGTATCTCGGGCAAGAAGGGCGAGCGGATCGTCTACATCCGCACGCTCGTCACCGGGAAGAGCTCGAGTGCGAGCCGTGCCATCGACACCGAGTCGAACCTGGGCCAGTACCTGTAACCGCAGAACCTGCGGGCGAATCGGCCCCGGCCGGGCGGTGACGGTGGCAGCATGACGGTGTGACCACACCGTCGCTGTCGTGGGACGTGGTGTCCGTCGACAAGCCGGATGACCTCAACGTCGTCATCGGGCAGGCGCACTTCATCAAGACGGCCGACGACCTGCACGAGGCCATGGTGGGAGTCAGCCCGTCGTTGCGGTTCGGGCTGGCCTTCTGTGAGGCGTCCGGTCCACGATTGGTCCGGCGCAGCGGCAATGATCCCGATCTGGTCGAGTTGGCGGTGCGCAATGCGCTGGCGATCGCCGCCGGGCACACCTTCGTGATCTTCCTGCGCGAGGGATTTCCGGTGAACGTCCTGAATCCGATCAAAGGGGTCCCGGAGGTCTGCTCGATCTTCTGTGCCACCGCAAATCCGGTCGAGGTGCTGGTTGCCGTCACTCCGCTCGGCCGCGGCATCGCGGGCGTGATCGACGGACAGTCGCCGCTGGGCGTCGAATCCGATGACGACGTTGCGGCCCGGCGGGATCTGTTGCGCGCGATCGGCTACAAGCTCTGACGGGTCAGGATTCGGCCGTGTGCGTGCGGTAGCGGTCGCGGGCCACCAGCGTGAGTCGCAGATCGTCGAGCAGCGGGTCGAGGAACCGGGTCCGCTGCTCGGCGTCGGATACCGCCCGGGCGCTGAGGTACATGAACGTCAAGGCGGTCAGGAACATGGTGGTCTGGATCAGCGCCTGGGGTACCGGGAAAGTCATCCCCAGCAGCTGGCCGTCGGGTGATCCGTTGCGGGTCCAGGCGGCCAGCAGTTCCGGGCTGAGCAGGATCAGCCCCAGCACGAAGAAAATCAGCGCTGTCACGACCGCGACAGTGAGCACCTGGACGATCTGGGACAGCACGAGCGCAAACACCACGTTGACCCGTTCCGGTTTCGACAGATGCACTCGCCTCGGCCGGTCGGGCATGTCGGCGAACGGGGTGCCGGCCAGCCGCCGGGCGTCCTCGGGTTCCTTGGCGTCGGGCCGCAGAATCGGCCGTACCCGCTCCAGCGTGCTGGAGACCAGAAACACCGACGCGATCGCAAAGAGGAAGAGCAGCGCCAGCCAGAGCCTGGTCCGGCTCAAGGTGGACGCCATCAGCCAGACGTAGGTGTTGAAGAACACCAGTACGGTCAGCAGCACCACCGGCAGTGCCCGGACGAACAGGCTGCCGACCGATGCCAGATTGGAGATCGTCACCCGGGCCGCGAAACCCAGGATCGATCCGATTCCTGTTGCGGTGCAAAGTAAGACGATTGAAACGACCACCAATTCGATGATCAGGTTCACGCCGTCTCGCGTGGTCATACCGCCGTAGAACCCGCTCACCACGATCACCACACCGGCCACCGTCGATGCCGCGCCGGCCGCCCGTGCGGACGGTAGTCGAGAGACCGACCATCCGACCACGGCGGCGGTCGGCAACACCAGCAGCAATACCGCCAGCACGAACCACTCGGTGCGGGTCGGGGTGCCATCGATGTCGATGGTGTGCTTTCCGGTCAGGGCGACCACCAGCACGGAGCTCAGCATCACCCACGCGTAGGCGGCCAGAGCCGGAGCCGACCGCGCCCACACCGAACGGACCAAAGCACCCGGACGTAATACTGCAGGCAGTCCGTTGGCCAGGAACCAGCGTTCAGCCGCGATACGGTCAGGGGATCGTGAACTCGCCACGGCTCTCATCACGACTACTGCACCAAGCAATCACCGGTACGGCAAGCACCGGATGGTGACGGGCACAGCGTGTCGCGGCAAACCGCGTGCGGGCGGTCAGTTGGCCGCTGAGCCGATCTCCGCGGCGACAGCAGCCAGCTCATCGAGCACGACGGACACCGCGGGCCGCGCCACCGCACCCGCGCGGGTGACCGCCTCCACTCGGCGCGCCACCGATATGTCGGCGATCGGCAACCGCACCAACTCGCGCGCCAGCCTCACGTAGCGAGGCATCAGGGCGATACCGGTGCCCGCGTGCACCAGCTCCTCCACCACACGGAAGTCATTGATCCGCTGGATGATTCGCGGTCGAATGCCGGACAGGATGGTGATCGAATTCAGCACGTCGTCGACCATCAGCCCCCCTTCCACGCCGATCCAGCGTTCTTCGGCCAGATCGGTCAGCCGGACCTGATCGCGGCTCGCGAGATGATGCCCCGGCGAAAGGACGACATCCAGTGGTTCCCGTAGCAGCTGGGTCGCCTCGAAGCGTGGGCCCCACGGCGATGCGTCGCGTTCGTCGCGGTGCACCACCACGACATCGAAGTCGGCGAGTTGCGCCGGAGCCCGGGCGGCCGGAAGGTCGATGTCGCGCCCGAGTACCTGGACCCCGTGCTTGGCTGCCCGAAGGATCAACGGGGCCAACAACATTGCCGCGCCGGAGGGAAAGAACGACACGCTCACTGCGCCTCGGGGCGTGCTGCGGTAGGAGTCCATCTCGGCCCGGGCTCGGTCCAGGGCCGCCAACACGGTGTCGGCGTGCCCTACGAGCACCTGCCCGGCGTCGGTCAGGCGCACCCGCCTGCCGTCGGGTTCGATCAATGCCACGCCGGCCTCGCGTTGCAGGATCTTCAGCTGTTGGGAGACGGCCGAGGGTGTCATGGACAGCACCTGTGCCACTGCGGCGACTGTGCCGTGGTCGGCGAGCTCTCGCAACATCCGTAGGCGACCAGCATCCATGAAGCAATGCTACATATAATCGGTTAAAAGAGTAGCTTGACTGAACTATCGAGCAGGCTAGAGGCTGACCCGTATGGCCCGACGTTCTACCGACTCCTGCCTACTTGCCGTCGCGGTGGTGTGGGGATCGAGCTATCTGGTCACCAAGGAGATCGCCGCGCCCGACACGGTTTTCGCGCTGCTGGTGGTTCGATTCGCCCTTGCCGCAGCGGTGCTGGCTGTCGTCCTGTGCCGGCGCCTGGCGGGATTGACCCGCGGTGAGGTCGCTTCGGGTGCGGTCGGTGGAATCCTTCTGGCCGCGGTCTGTATCGCCGAAACCTTCGGCGTCACCGCGACATCGGCGTCCAATGCGGGACTGATCATGGCGCTGACCATCGTGGCCACACCCATGATCCAGGGCCATCGGGTCGCGCACCGCTTCTACCTGGCGGCAGCGCTCGCGGTGATCGGCTGCGCGATGCTGACCCAGTCCGGCGGTCTGACCGCCCCGCGGGCAGGCGACATGGTGATCGTCATCGCCGCCCTGTTGCGGGCGGTGCATGTCACCGTCATGGCGCGGATGTCGGCAGCGAATGAGATCGACTCGGCCCGAACCACTCTGGTGCAGCTGATCACCGTCGCCGCAGTGGCGCTCGCCCTGTGCGCGGCGTCCGGGCAGTCCGTGCCGGCGGTGGCCGCGGCGTACGGCGTAGCCGACTGGGCCCTGATCGGGTATCTGGTGTTGGCCTGCACGGTGTTCGCGTTCCTCGTGCAACTGCGGGCACTGGGCACGATCAGCCCGGCCCGGGTCAGTCTCCTGGTGGGCACCGAACCACTGTGGGCGGCCGTCGTCGGTGTGACGGTGGCCGATGATCCGGTCACCGGCGCCGGAATCGCCGGAGCCGTACTGGTGATCATCGGCACGATGTGGGGACGCATGATTCTCACCTCACCGGCCTCGGCGTTGCTCCGGCACCGGGTAGGCGTCACGCTCGGTCCCCAGCGCAGCGTTGCTGCGGTGATCTCGGAGTAGGCGAGGCGCCGCTACGGATCGCGTGGGGTTGCCCGTACAACGATAGGGCGACCAACGCCGAGGCGACGATTCGAGGGGAGCCCGCCGAGCGGGTTCGATCGGCTTTTGAAGATCGGCCGCACCCAGCGATTATTAAATTTCGATTTGAATTTCAGGGTGAAAAAGCGCGGAGAAATTTTCGAGTGTGCGTTCGGGTCCACCGGTCGGCCCCGCCGGGGGTACGGACGGGGCGGCGACGCCGAGGGTGGTACCCCCGCACCAATGTAACGATTCGATAACGGCGCTAACACTTTTCTGGAATTGACGAATGTCGCAGTTGTTGCAGGTCAAAGGCTGTGACTACAGACGGATTGGCGCTTCCGGGGCGGTGTCGGCGCTTGATCCGGGCAGGGCGGTGTGCTTACGTCGAAGGCACCGATGGCTTGAAACTGACGATGATCGCTGAGAAGTTCGGTGGTGACTTTTAACTCGATATGCGTGTTTTAGAAAGCGTTCCCGGGCGCCATTCCCGGGAAGAGTTCCTGCGCCAACCGCGGGGTACCGATGCGATTGGCATCCGTGACCTCGCCGAAGCTACCGGTGTGCTGGATCTGAATTCCACTTACGCCTATCTGCTGCTGGCAACCGATTTTGCTGCGACGTCAATCGTCGCCGAACGCGACGGTGACCTGCACGGATTCATCACGGGCTACCACCCGCCGCCGCGACCGGATGTCCTGTTCGTGTGGCAGGTCGCCGTGGCGCCGTCGGCGCAGGGCGGGGGACTGGCCAGCACGATGCTCGACGCGCTGGTGCACCGGGTTCGATCGCAGCGCGACGGACGCCCGGTCACCGTGGAAGCCACGGTCTCGCCCGGCAATGCCGCCTCACGCGCATTCTTCGGGGCCTTCGCGCGCCGGCATGGCGTGCCGCTCGTCGAAGACCCGCATTTCGGGTGCGACCTGCTGGATGCGGGCGGAGCACACGAAGATGAGCCGATCCTGCGGATGGGGCCGATCACCACACCGCTCTCTCGCTGAAATCAGTTATCTGATAACCATTTTGATCCACATTGGAAGGATTGTCCCTTGCTGCTGGCTACTACAGCACCCCTGACCGAATCTGACCTGCCCGACGTCTTCGGCACGGTTGAATCCGAGGTCCGCAGTTATTGCCGTGGCTGGCCCACCGTGATGAACAGCGCCGCGGGCTCCTGGGTGACCGACACCTCGGGACGCACCTATATCGACTTCTTCGCCGGGGCGGGGGCGCTGAACTACGGTCACAACAACCCCGCCCTCAAAGAGCCGTTGCTCCAATACCTTGCGTCCGACGGGATCGTGCACTCCCTGGACATGGCGACCGCTGCCAAGCAACGCTTCCTCGAGAGCTTCGAACGGCTCATCCTGCAGCCGCGCGGGCTCGATTACAAGGTGCAATTCCCCGGGCCGACGGGGGCCAACTCGGTGGAGGCGGCACTGAAGCTCGCCAGGAAGGTAACCGGTCGCGAGTCGGTTATCAGCTTCACCAACGCATTTCACGGCATGACGCTGGGCGCGTTGTCGGTCACCGGCAACTCGATGAAGCGGGCCGGCGCAGGTATCCCGTTGGTGCACGCCACCCCGATGCCCTACGACAACTACTTCGGTGGGGTCACCGAGGACTTCCAGTGGTTCGAGCGTGTGCTCGATGATTCGGGTAGTGGGCTCAACCGGCCCGCCGCGGTGATCGTCGAAACCGTCCAGGGCGAAGGCGGTCTCAACGTCGCACGGATCGAATGGCTGCGTGCCCTGGCCGAGTTGTGCCGCAAGCGCGACATCCTGCTGATCGTCGACGACGTCCAGATGGGATGCGGCCGCACCGGGCCGTTCTTCAGCTTCGAGGCCGCGGGCATCGTGCCCGATATCGTCACGATATCGAAGTCGGTCAGCGGATACGGGCTGCCGATGGCGCTCACGTTGTTCCGTCGCGATCTCGACGTGTGGACACCGGGGGAGCACAACGGCACGTTCCGTGGCCACAACCCCGCTTTCATCACCGCCACCGCGGCACTCGAGACATATTGGGAAAACGACGAATTCAGTGCCGAGACGGTCGCCAAGGGTGAGCTGGTCAGGGCTCGGCTGGAGGAGATCGCCGCGGCCCACGACGGAGTGACCGCCCGCGGCCGCGGGATGGCGCAGGGCATCAAATTCGACCAGGCGGACCTGGCCGGGCAGGTGTGCCGCGCCGCGTTCGACCGTGGCGCGCTGATAGAGACCAGTGGACCGTCCGACGAAGTGGTCAAACTTTTGCCGCCGCTGACCACTTCAGCCGCCGAATTGTCCGAGGGTCTCGACATTCTCGCGGAGTCCGTCGCAGTCACGCTGGCCTGAGGAGGCTTGAAACATGATCGTTCGCACCACAGCTGAGATCACCGGGACGGACCGCGATGTCGCCGACGGAACCTGGCGATCGAAGCGCATTCTCCTGGCCGGCGACGGTGTCGGGTTCTCGTTCCACGAGACCACCATCGAGTCCGGGTCGGTCAACGAGTTCCACTACCAGCACCACATCGAGGCGGTCTGGGTCATCGAGGGCACCGGCACGCTGACGGATCTGCAGACCGGCCAGCAGTACCCGCTCGCCGATGGGACCATGTACGTCCTCAACAACCATGACCGCCACCGGGTTACGTGCGACGAGCAGCTCCGGATGTTGTGCGTGTTCAATCCGCCGGTGACCGGGCGGGAGGTCCACGACGAGAACGGCGTCTACCCGGCGCCGCAGTCGGTCGCATGACGGCAGTCCAGCGAGAATCCGTCGGCGAATCGCGAACGGACTCGGCCGGTGTCGAGGATCGGTACCCGACCCGGCTCGACCACGCGATCGAGCCGATACCGCGCCAGGAGCCCGTGGTGTGGGGCGGTGTGGCTGACGGACCGTTGAGCCAGCATCACCTGGACGGTTTCTCCGAATACGGGTACCTCGTGGCGCCGGAGACCGTGTCGGATGACTGGCTGCCGCTGTTGCGGCACGAAATCGACCGGATCGCAGTAGATCTGGAGTCGGATGACCCACGGGTGATCCGTGAGCCGGGTGGCACGATCCGGTCGATCTTCGAACCGCACCTGCTCAGCGACCTGGTCGCACAGCTGGTCCGGCTCGACACGGTGTTACCGATCGCGCGGCAGCTCCTGGGCGGCGACGTCTACATCCACCAAGCCCGGATCAACCTCATGCCCGGTTTCACCGGGACAGGGTTCTACTGGCACTCCGACTTCGAGACCTGGCATGCCGAGGACGGCATGCCGGCGATCCGTGCCGTCTCGTGTTCGATCGCCCTGACCGAGAACTACCCGTACAACGGGTCGCTCATGGTCATCCCCGGCTCGCACCAGACGTTCTATCCCTGCGTCGGCGCCACGCCCGAGGACAACCACGGCACCTCCCTGGTCGCCCAGAACGTCGGCGTGCCCGATCAGACGACGTTGACCAAGGCCGTCGACGAGCACGACATCCACCAGTTCACCGGTCCTCCCGGCACTGCCCTGTGGTTCGACGCCAACCTGTTGCACGGCTCGGGGTCCAACATCACACCGCTGCCGAGGTCGAACGTCTTCCTGGTTTTCAACTCCGTCGACAACGCGCTGACGGAGCCGTTCGCCGCACCGCGGCGACGGCCCGAATACCTGGCGGCCCGGGGTCGGGGTGCACAGGCCGTCACCTAGGCTGGCCCCATGCAACGGATCATCGGAACAGAGGTCGAATACGGCATATCCTCGCCGTCAGATCCGACCGCCAATCCGATCCTGACCTCGACGCAGGCAGTGCTGGCGTACGCGGCAGCCGCCGGGATTCAGCGGGGCAAGCGCACCCGGTGGGACTACGAAGTCGAATCCCCGTTGCGGGACGCTCGCGGATTCGACCTGTCGCGGGCCTCCGGGCCGGCTCCGATCGTCGATGCCGACGAGGTCGGCGCGGCCAACATGATCCTCACCAACGGTGCCCGGCTGTACGTGGACCATGCCCACCCGGAGTACTCGGCGCCCGAGTGCACCGATCCGATGGATGCGGTGATCTGGGACAAGGCCGGTGAGCGCGTGATGGAGGCCGCGGCCCGCCATGTCGCCAGTGTGCCCGGCGCCGCCAAGCTCCAGCTCTACAAGAACAACATCGACAACAAAGGTGCGTCCTACGGTTCGCACGAGAACTACCTGATGAGCCGCCAGACTCCGTTCTCTGCGGTGATCGCCGGGTTCACGCCGTTCCTGGTGTCCCGTCAGGTGGTGACGGGTTCCGGCCGGGTCGGCATCGGACCGTCAGGGGACGATCCCGGCTTCCAGCTGTCGCAGCGGGCCGACTACATCGAGGTCGAGGTCGGCCTGGAGACCACGCTCAAGCGCGGCATCATCAATACCCGCGACGAGCCGCACGCCGACGCCGACAAGTACCGCCGGCTGCACGTCATCATCGGCGACGCCAACCTGGCCGAGACATCCACCTACCTCAAGGTCGGCACCAGCTCTCTGGTGCTCGACCTGATCGAGGAGGGCCCGCAGTTCGGGCTGGACCTGTCCGATCTGGCGCTGGCCCGGCCGGTGCATGCGGTGCACGTCATCAGCCGCGATCCGTCGCTGCGGGCCACGGTCGCGCTCGCCGACGGTCGGGAGATGACCGCGCTGGCGCTGCAACGGGTCTATCTGGACCGGGTGGCCAAACTGGTCGACATCAAGGACTCCGACCCGCGGGCTTCCCACGTCGTCGAGACCTGGGCCCATGTGCTGGACCTGCTCGAACGCGATCCGATGGAATGCGCCGAGATCCTGGACTGGCCCGCCAAGCTGCGGTTGCTGGAGGGGTTCCGCCAGCGCGAGAACCTCGGCTGGCAGGCGCCTCGGCTTCACCTGGTCGATCTGCAGTACTCCGACGTCCGGCTGGACAAGGGCCTGTACAACCGGTTGGTGGCGCGCGGTTCGATGAAGCGCCTGGTCACCGAACAGGAGGTGATCGACGCGGTGGACAATCCGCCGACCGACACCCGGGCATACTTCCGAGGCGAATGCCTGCGCCGTTTCGGCGCCGATATCGCCGCGGCCAGCTGGGACTCGGTGATCTTCGATCTCGGCGGGGATTCGCTCGTCCGGATTCCGACGCTCGAACCGCTGCGTGGAAGCAAGGCGCATGTCGGGGCCCTGCTGGACTCCGTGGACAGCGCCGCGGAACTCGTCGAGCAACTCACGAACTGACGATCTCGACCGGTGAGCTATCCCGGGCAATCCGGGTGCCGACCGGTACTGTGGAAGAACCGGTTGGGCGGTTAGCCCGGCCGATCACAATTGCAGGAGGCAGCGATGGCTCAAGAGCAGACCAAGCGTGGCGGTGGCGGCGGCGAGGATGAGGACCTCCCGGGTGCATCGGCCGCCGGCCAGGAGCGTCGCGAAAAGTTGGCCGAAGAGACCGACGATCTGCTCGATGAGATCGACGACGTGTTGGAAGAGAACGCAGAAGACTTCGTGCGCGCATACGTCCAAAAGGGCGGCCAGTGACCTGGCGCGAGAACCTGTCTCTGTCCCAACCAACCCTCTCCGGTACCCCCTCTGTAGCCATGGACCTGTCATCTTTCTCTGAGTTGTTGCGGCGGCAGGCCCCCGAGCTGTTGCCGGTGAACCGTGTCTCCGACGGCGCGATCAACCCGACGAACGTAGTGCCGCACGGGACGACCATCGTCGCGATCAAGTACCCCGGCGGGGTGCTGATCGCCGGTGATCGTCGCTCCACGCAGGGCAACATGATCGCCGGGCGCGATGTGCAGAAGGTGTACATCACCGACGAATACACGGCGACCGGCATCGCGGGTACCGCGGCCATCGCAGTGGAGTTTGCCCGGCTCTATGCCGTGGAGCTGGAGCACTACGAAAAGGTCGAAGGGGTGCCGCTGACGTTCCGCGGCAAGGTGAACCGGTTGGCGATCATGGTGCGGGGGAATCTCGGTGCCGCACTGCAGGGTTTCGTGGCGCTGCCACTGCTGGTGGGCTACGACGTCGACGCCGCCGACCCGCAGACCGCCGGGCGCATCGTGTCTTTCGACGCCGCCGGCGGGTGGAACATCGAGGAAGAGGGCTACCAGTCGGTGGGCTCGGGCTCGATCTTCGCCAAGTCCTCGATCAAGAAGCTGTACTCGCAAGCGGTCGACGCGGATTCGGCGCTGAAGGTGGCGATCGAGGCGCTCTATGACGCTGCCGACGACGACTCCGCCACCGGCGGACCCGATCTGGTGCGCGGCATCTATCCGACCGCGGTGACCCTCGGCGCCGGCGGGGCCGAGGAGATCGCTGAGGGACGCATCGCCGAGCTGGCCCGCGAGGTCATCGCGCGCCGGACCCGGACGGGCGGTGAGGGGTAAATGAGCTTCCCGTATTTCATCTCGCCCGAGCAGGCGATGCGTGAGCGCTCCGAATTGGCCCGCAAGGGCATTTCCCGAGGCCGCAGCGTGGTGGCGTTGGCGTACGACAGCGGCGTGCTGTTCGTCGCCGAGAATCCGTCGCGCTCCCTGCAGAAGGTCAGTGAGCTCTATGACCGGGTCGGCTTCGCCGCCGTCGGCCGGTTCAACGAGTTCGACAATCTGCGGCGCGGCGGCATCCAGTTCGCCGACACCCGCGGCTACGCATATGACCGTCGGGACGTGACCGGTCGCCAGCTGGCCAATGTCTACGCGCAGACTCTCGGCACGATCTTCACCGAGCAGGCCAAGCCCTACGAGGTCGAGCTGTGCGTGGCCGAGGTCGCGCACTATGGCGAGACGAAGGCCCCGGAGTTGTACCGGATCACCTATGACGGGTCGATTGCTGACGAGCCGCACTTCGTCGTGATGGGCGGCACCACGGAGCCGATCATCGCCGCGCTGAACGAGTCGTACGCGGAGAACGCCGATCTGGCCGCTGCGATCAAGATCGCGGTGGAGGCGCTGGGCGCGAGCGGTAATGGATCCGAGGCACGCGCTCTGGGTCCGGCGACACTCGAAGTCGCCGTGCTCGATGCCACCCGGCCGCGCCGGTGTTTCCGCCGGATCACCGGTGCCGCGCTGGAAGCGCTTCTGCCTGAAGCGGTTTCGGACAAGACGGCCGATGCTGAGCCGTCGGTGAAGCCGAAGAAATCAGGTAAGTAGGTTGACCACCGCTTCGGCCTCGGTGCCGTCGCGGTAGAGCCGCCACGTGAGGTCCGCCAATTCGTCGGGATCGATCGTCGGTAGATCACCCGCGCCCGCCATCGCCTGGTAGATGTCGCCGCGCTCGATCAGGCCGCCGATGGTTACCGTCCCGGCGTACACGCCTGTGGGCGCAAGCGCGGCGTGCAGCGTGACTGCGTAGTTGCGCAGCGCCGCCGCCGCCAGGGCGAGCCCGCCGAGCGGGGGCATCGGCACGACACTGCTCAGCCCGCCGGCGAACAGCAATCCTCCGCTGCCGCGCTGTTGCATCTCGGGAAGCAGTTGGGCGGCAAAGTCGACCGCGGGTACGACGCTGTCGAGCGCGGCTTTCGCGCCTGCGGCGTCGAGACCGGTGATGTCGTCGGTGGGTGCCGATTCAAACGCGGCGGGACCGTAGTAGCCGACGTCGATCCGGCCGAACCGGGCGCGGGCAGCGTCGATGGCACTGCGCAGCTGATCGGGTCGGGATGCGTCGGCCACATAGGCGGCCGCCTCGATTCCGTTGTCGGCCAGTGCCTCCAGGTAACCCGAATGCCGTCGTGATGAACGCGAAATCAGTGCTACGCGGTACCCCTCGGCGCCGAACCGCTGCGCGACGGAAAGACCGAGACCGGGGCCGACGCCGAGTGCCAGCAGGACGGGAGAAGAAGTTGAGGTCATGCTCAACTTAATAACACAAGTTGAGTGTGCCCTCAACTTCGATATGCTGAACGGCATGGCGGCAATGCGTGCGGATGCGGTCCGTAACCGGGACCGGTTGATGGCCGCGGCCGCGGATCTCTTCACCGAGCGCGGCGTCGACGTACCGCTCGACGAGATCGCCCGACGGGCCGGCGTGAGCATCGGCACGCTCTACAACCACTTCCCGAACCGCGGCACACTCCTGGATGTCGTGCTGTCCGATCGTTTGGCCGTCATCGATCGGTTGGCGCAGCAGGCGCTCGGCGATGCCGACCCGTGGCGGGGGTTCACCGGATTCCTCGACAGCCTGTTCGCGATGCAGGCCTCGGACCGCAGCATCAACGACGCGGTGGCCCGAAACCCGGTCGGCGCTGTCGACGTCGCGGGCGAATGTGGCCGTGCCGGTGGGCTTCTCGAGGCCGTGGTGGGCCGGGCCAGGGAGGCCGGGGTGCTCCGCGCCGACTTCGGGGCGGATGACCTGTCCACGCTGATGTGGGCCATGTCGAAGGTGATCGCGATGGCCGACGGCGACGATGCCGTGTGGCGGCGCCACCTCGGTTTTGTACTGGACGGGCTGAGGAGCCCGGCCGGCTCACCGTCCGTCGGTGTCCTCGGGGCGCCAGCCGACATAGGTGAACCACAGTCCCATCGCGGTCAGCAGTAGGAAGAAGCAACGTGCGGCGATCAGCAGCCCGGCGCTGGTCACAGTTGCATCGGCACCGGACTCGATGGCAGACGGGATGGCCATCATGGCTGCCCCGCGCAGTGCGACGAACCAGCCGAACAACGAGATCAGCACGGCGGTCACGCTGTACCAGTACTGGTGGAAGGCGATCACGACCAGCCCCATCAGCAGCATGGCGGCCCCGAGGATCCAGGGCAGAGTCCCGCTGGTGAACAGGTCGCCGAGCAGGTTCTGAAGGCTGGGCAGCCGGATCGCGATGATGACGGTGGCGATGGCGACGAAGGGGCCGAGGACTCTGGCGAACGCGCGGGTGCGTTGCCGGGCCTGCGGTGTGGGTTGCGGCATGTGCGGCTCCTGATTAATAAACCGACTGACGGTCTATTTTTAGGCTAGACTCGGTCCACGTCCAACGTCAACGGAGGATTCGTGGCACGTCAGGTGAACCCCACCGAATACGCCGTTCGGCGTCGCGACATTCTCGATGCAGCACTGCGGTTGATGCACGACAAGGGCTACGAGGCGATGACCATCGAGGATCTTCTGGCCCAGCTGCAGATCTCGAAAGGGGCGCTCTACCACTACTTCCGGTCCAAGCGCGCCCTCCTCGAGGCCGTCATCGAGCAGATGGGAGAGAGTGCCACCGTCCGGTTGGCCCGCATCGTCGAGGACCCGCACCGCGGGGCACTCGACAAGATGCACGCCTACTTCGACGCATCGAGGGCATGGAAATCGGAGAGTGTCACCGAGGTGGCGACCCTGATCCGGTTGTGGCATGACGAGAACAATGCGCTGCTGCGGCAGAAGATGACCCAGGGTTCGATGCGCACCACGGCGCCCATGCTGGAGTCGATCATCCGCCAGGGTTGCGCCGAAGGCGTCTTCGACACCGATTACCCGCACGAGGCCGCAGGCATCATCACCGGGATGGGACTACACCTGGCCGATGCGTTCATCGATGCGATCGAGGCGGACGGCGCCACGGGCTCCGACATCAGCGGGGCGAATGCCCAAAAGGTTGTGGGTGCCTACCTGCAGGCGTTCGAACGCATCCTCGGCGCGCCCGCCGGGTCACTGCACGCGTCGGCGTCCTCAGGCCAGGGGGAAACGTAGCTTCGCGACAGCGGTCTGGTTCCAGATGCCGGAGCTGATTTCGTCAGGCCGCACGGCGTAAGCCGCACCGCCTTTGTCGAGGACCGTCACCGCGACGCGGGACAGGACGTCATAGCCGGAATCGTCGTAGTGCAGCGCTCCGGTGGCTGCCTCGATCCGGCCCACCACATCGACGGTGAAGTTGTACACCAGCGTGTCCACCGCCCCGGCCGCCGCGGCCCGCGTGATGTCGCCGAGATCGGTGGCCACCAGCCCCTTGCCGATGTCGTCGCCCAACTCGTCGACCCACGCGCTGGCCTGCTCGGCGTTCAGGGCGGGCAGCGACTCCCGGATGGCGCCGTCGATCTGATCGGGCCGCAGCTGGTCTGCCGCGCCGGGCACCGCCACGATCTGGCGTTTGTGGTCGAGGCCGCGGTACATGTCGAGCAGCGGGCCGGTCGCGAACAGGTACAGCGGTCGCGTCGACGACGGATCGAGCTGTCCCAGTTCGCTGTCCACCGCATCGGCGACCCGCTTGGCGTACTGCTCGAGTAACACCTTCTTGCCCTCGTCACCGACCAGGCGCCGCACATGACCCCGGTCGCGGACGGTGGCGCGGTGGGTCGCATCGGCGACGTCGACGGCGTACTCGCCGGTGAGCTCCAACTCCTCGGCCCGCGTACTCGCGGTGGCCTGCCACAGGTTCCAGCCATCGGCGGACAGCGTCAGCGCGTAGGCGTCCTGCGGCGTGGTGACTGCCCGCACCAACTGGCCGATGTCGAAGTAACTGCCCACCTGCAGTTGGCTGTCCAGAGCGTTGGGCAGGACGTAGACCTCATGGAAGTCGTCGGCGATGAAGATGGCCACCGAACGGGACAGGCTCAGCCACAGTTCCGATTCGGCGATCTCGGTCCAGCGTGACCGCAGCTGTTCCTCCACGGCGTGCCGCGCCCCGGATTCGCGGATCGTGCGCAGTGCCCGGTCCACCGCGCTCTTCGCCGTCAGCACGCTCTTCTCCCGCTCGTCCGGTCCCGGTGCGGTTTCCGCATAGACCGTGATGGCGTTCTCGTGGGGCTCGCCAAGGCGGATCAGGTCGGCAACATCGGGTAGTTCATAGCGGGTCATCACCACTCCTTTGTGTCGATGCTTCTCCAACCCTATGCCTGCCAGGGGCGCTGACCAGGGTCAAAAGTCCGAGAAAGGTTGCGCCACGAACACGATGGACGAGCTTGCCCACCGTTACCGTCAGCCACCCCGTAAGCTCGATGGCGTGCAGCGACGAATCATGGGCATCGAGACAGAATTCGGTGTGACCTGCACGTTCCATGGCCATCGCCGGCTCAGTCCCGACGAGGTTGCCCGCTATCTGTTCCGGCGGGTCGTGTCGTGGGGCCGCAGTTCCAACGTGTTCCTTCGCAACGGCGCCCGGTTGTATCTGGATGTGGGCAGCCACCCGGAGTATGCGACGGCCGAGTGTGACAACCTGACCCAGCTGGTCACCCACGACCGCGCCGGTGAGCGCGTCCTGGAGGACCTGCTGATCGATGCCGAGCAGCGGCTCGCCGACGAGGGCATCGGCGGCGACATCTACCTGTTCAAGAACAACACCGACTCCGCGGGCAACTCCTACGGCTGCCACGAGAACTACCTGATCGTGCGGGCCGGTGAGTTCTCCCGGATCTCCGATGTGCTGCTGCCGTTCCTGGTCACGCGCCAACTCATCTGCGGTGCGGGCAAGGTGCTGCAGACACCGAAGGCCGCAGCCTTCTGCCTGAGCCAGCGCGCCGAGCACATCTGGGAGGGCGTCTCCAGCGCCACCACCCGCTCGCGGCCGATCATCAACACCCGCGACGAGCCGCACGCCGACGCCGAGAAGTACCGCCGGCTGCACGTCATCGTCGGCGACTCCAACATGTGCGAGTCCACCACCATGCTCAAGGTGGGCACCGCCTCGCTGGTGCTGGAGATGATCGAAGCCGGTGTCCCGTTCCGGGATTTCTCCCTGGACAACCCCATCCGCGCCATCCGTGAGGTCAGCCACGACCTGACCGGGCGGCGTCCGGTGCGGTTGGCGGGCGGGCGGCAGGCCAGCGCCCTCGACATCCAGCGCGAGTACTACAGCCGGGCCGTGGAGTATCTGCAGACCCGGGAACCGAGCACCCAGATCGAGCAGGTCGTCGATCTGTGGGGCCGCCAACTCGACGCGGTCGAGAGCCAGGATTTCGCGAAGGTCGACACCGAGATCGACTGGGTGATCAAGCGCAAATTGTTCCAGCGCTACCAGGACCGCTACAACATGGAGCTGTCCGATCCGAAGATCAGTCAGCTCGACCTCGCCTACCACGACATCAAGCGTGGTCGTGGCGTGTTCGACCTGTTGCAGCGCAAAGGTCTGGCCTCCCGGATCACCACCGACGAGGAGATCGACGCCGCGGTCAACACCCCGCCGCAGACCACCCGGGCCAAGTTGCGCGGCGAGTTCATCAGCGCCGCACAGGAAGCCGGGCGCGACTTCACCGTGGACTGGGTGCATCTCAAGCTCAACGACCAGGCTCAGCGCACCGTGCTGTGCAAGGATCCGTTCCGATCGGTCGACGAGCGGGTCAAGCGCCTGATCGCCAGCATGTGAGCTCTAAGCTTTCATCTCGTGGCGGTATCCAAAGTCGAGCGGTTGATAAATCTTGTCATCGCGTTGTTGTCCAGCGATCGGTTCCTGCCGGCCGACAAGATCCGCGGCATCGTCGCGGGCTATGAGGACAGTCCCACCGATGAGGCGTTCTCCCGGATGTTCGAGCGTGACAAGAACGAACTGCGCGACCTGGGAATCCCGCTGGAGACCGGGCGGGTTTCCAAGTTCGACGCGACCGAGGGCTACCGCATCAACCGCGACGAGTACGCGCTGCCCGCGGTCCAGTTGACGGGCGATGAGGTGGCGGCGGTCGCGGTGGCCACTCAACTGTGGCAGTCGCCCGAGTTGATCACTGCGACGCAGGGAGCACTGCTGAAGCTGCGTGCCGCGGGCGTGGATGTCGATGCCGACGGGGCCGGTGTGGCCATCGCCTCGACCGCAACGCTGCCCGGCCTGCGCGGCTCTGAAGAAGTGTTGCGAATCCTGTTGTCGGCGATCGATTCCGGGCACGCGGTGCAGTTCCGGCACCGCGCCTCGCGCAACGTGGAGCACACCAGCCGCAACGTCGAGCCGTGGGGCGTCGTCACCCATCGCGGCCGGTGGTATCTGGTCGGACACGACCGTGACCGCGACGACACCCGTACCTTTCGCCTTTCCCGTATCGATCCCGACGTGAGCACGGTCGGGCCGGCCTGCGCGGTGGCCAAACCCGACGAGGTGAACCTACGTGACATCGTCGCGCGTGCCGTGGCCGAACAACCGACCGGTGAACAGGCCAGGGTGTGGATCGCCGGCGGACGCGCCACCGCGCTGCGCCGTCAGGCGATCGAGACCGTGCCGCGCACGCTGGGCGGGCGCGCAGGGGAGGAGATCACCGTCGACATCGGAATGTCGGACCGGCTGGCCCGCGAGATCGCCGGCTACGGCGTCGACGCCGTCGCGCTGGAACCACCGTCATTGCGCGACGACGTGGTGAGCCGGTTGCGGGCGCAGGTGGAGCGGTCATGAGTCAGGTTTCCACCCGGTTGGTCCGGATGCTCAACATGGTGCCGTATTTCCAGGCCAACCCGAAGGTCACGCGTTCGGCGGCCGCGGCCGCCCTGGGGGTGACAGCCAAGCAGCTCGACGACGATCTGCGGCAGCTGTGGATGTGCGGGCTTCCCGGCTACAGTCCCGGCGATCTCATCGACTTCGACTTCGAAGGGGACACCGTCGAAGTCACCTTCAGCGCCGGTGTCGATCGCCCGCTGCGCCTGACGTCGACGGAGGCCACCGGCATCCTGGTGGCCCTGCGTTCGCTGGTCGACGTGCCCGGGATGGTGGACCCCGAGGCCGCTCGCAGCGCCATCGCCAAGATCGAATCGGCGGCGGGCAGCCAGCGCGCCGCTGTCGAGGAGAGCGTGCCCCAGGAAACCGGGACGGCCGCGGCGGTACGCGCCGCGGTGCGGGACGCCCGTGCGCTGACCCTGGAGTACTACTCGGCTTCGCGTGATTCGCTCACCACCCGCACGGTGGACCCGATCCGCGTCGTGCTCATCGGCGACAACAGCTACCTGGAGGCGTGGTGCCGCAGCGCCGAGGCGGTCCGGATGTTCCGGTTCGACCGGATCGTCGCGGCAGAGCGTCTCGCCGATCCCGCTGAGCCGCCGTCGCCGGCGGTGCAGGCCGGCATCGATACCTCGCTGTTCGATCCCGATACCGCCGACCCGTCGTTGCCGTCGGCAACTCTGCTGATCGACCCATCCGCGTCGTGGATGTTCGACTACTACCCGTTGCGGGTGGTCAATGAATTGCCCGACGGGGCGTGCGAAGCGGTGATGACGTACGCCTCGCCCGAGTGGATGGCGCGCTTCCTGCTCGGATTCGGTTCGGCGGTGCGGGTGTTGGCCCCACAGGAACTTGCGCAGCGGGTGCAGGAATCTGCCGGAGAGGCGTTGCGTGTCTATGACGCGGTGACGCCGCATGCGTACAACACCGACGGCACACGCGAGTAGACTCGGCACCGACGTCTGGAGGTAACCAAATTGGGTGGTCTACAACCCTGGCACTGGATCATTGTTATCGCGGTGTTCGTACTGCTTTTCGGTGCCAAGAAGCTGCCGGACGCCGCCCGGTCGCTCGGTAAGTCGATGCGGATTTTCAAGTCGGAGATCAAGGAGATGCAGTCGGATTCTTCAGCGTCTTCGGGTCCCACGGCCGACAACCCCCCGCCGGCGAAGCCGATAGCTTCCGAGCGGGTCGAGGCGCCTGCCCCGGAGCAGTCCCCGGATCGCCACACGGCCTGACCGGTCCGGCAGCCGATCGCGGTCATCGCCCCGCGATGCCGTGTCGCGTCTACGACCAGGCCTCTAGAACACGCCAGTGACCTCCGGATTCATCAAGAAGCTCGATCCACGTCGCCGCCGTTCGCGGGTCAACCCCGACGGCACGATGTCGTTGGTCGACCACCTGCACGAGTTGCGCAACCGTCTGTTGATGGCGGTGGCCGCCGTTCTGCTGACGACGATCTTCGGCTTCCTGTGGTACACCCACGGCTTCTTCGGCTTCCACAGCCTGGGGGAGTGGCTGCGCGGCCCGTACTGCGCGCTGCCCGACTCGGCGCGCGCGACGATCGCACCGGACGGCGAGTGCCGTCTGCTGGCCACCGGCCCGTTCGACCAGTTCATGCTGCGCCTCAAGGTGGCGTTGGCGGCCGGGCTCGTGCTGGCCTGCCCGGTGTGGCTCTACCAGCTATGGGCGTTCATCACGCCGGGCCTGTACAAGAAGGAACGCCGCTTCGCGATGGCGTTCGTGTGCGTCGGCGCCCTGTTGTTCATCACCGGCGCGATCCTGGCGTACGTGGTGCTGGCCACGGCCCTGGGCTTCCTGCTCTCCGTCGGCAGCGACGTGCAGGTCACTGCGCTGTCGGGTGACCAGTACTTCGGATTCCTGATCAACCTGCTGCTGGTGTTCGGCATCAGCTTCGAGTTCCCACTGTTGATCATCATGCTCAACCTGGTGGGCATGCTCAGCTATGAGCGGCTCAAGGCCTGGCGCCGCGGACTGATCTTCGGGTTGTTCGTGTTCGCGGCGTTCGCCACCCCCGGGTCGGACCCGTTCACGATGCTGGCACTGGCCGGCGCGCTCAGCCTCCTGTTGGAGTTCGCCATCCAGGTGGCGCGGATCAACGACAAGCGCAAGGCCCGGCGCGAGGCACTGGAGGTGCCCGAGGACGAGGCTGCGCCCATCCCGACGGTGGAACCCGTCGAACGGCCCGAACCTGTGACAGAACCGGATTTGGGTCCGTCACGGATCGGCATCGACGACGATGCCACCTGAACCAGGTGAGGGGACGGGCGTTGAGCTGACCAGGTTCACCGCCGAATACCCGTTCGCCCTCGATGATTTCCAGGTGCGTGCCTGCCGCGCGCTGGAGAGCGGGCACGGCGTCCTGGTGTGTGCGCCCACCGGGGCTGGTAAGACCGTGGTCGGTGAATTCGCGGTGCACCTGGCGCTGGCGGCCGGCGGAAAATGCTTCTACACCACGCCGATCAAGGCGCTGAGCAACCAGAAGCACAACGATCTGGTGACCCGCTACGGTGCGGACAAGATCGGGTTGCTGACCGGCGACCAGTCCATCAACGGCGACGCCGACATCGTGGTGATGACCACCGAAGTGCTGCGCAACATGCTGTATGCGAATTCACCTGCACTGCACGGACTTTCCTACGTCGTGATGGACGAGGTGCACTTCCTGGCCGACCGGATGCGCGGCGCGGTGTGGGAAGAGGTCATCCTGCACCTGCCCGAGGAGGTGCTGCTGGTCAGCCTGTCGGCCACTGTCAGCAACGCCGAGGAATTCGGTGGCTGGATCCAGACCGTCCGCGGCGACACCACCGTCGTCGTCGACGAACACCGGCCCGTCCCGCTGTCGCAGCACATGCTGGTCGGCCGGCGGTTGTTCGACCTGTTCGAGGGCGCCGGAAGCACTGACGGAGCCGCCCGGGCGGCGACATCAACCTTGGTAGACCCAGAGCTGTTGCGCCACATCAGTCATCGGCGCGAGGCGGACCGGCTGGCCGACTGGCAACCACGCGGGCGTGGCCGCGGAGGAGGTCGCCCGCAGCTGTACCGGCCGCCCAGCCGGCCGGACGTCATCGCCACCCTGGACGGCGCGGGGCTGCTGCCCGCCATCACCTTCGTGTTCTCGCGGGCCGGATGCGACGCGGCGGTCCAACAGTGCCTGCGTGCGCCACTGCGGCTCACCACTGACGAGGAACGCGGCCGGATCGCGGAGATCGTCGACCGACGCTGCGCCGATCTGGCCGAATCCGACCTGATCGTGCTCGATTACCACCAGTGGCGCGAAGGCCTGCTGCGTGGGCTCGCCGCCCACCACGCGGGCATGCTGCCGGTCTTCCGGCACACCGTGGAGGAACTTTTCACCGCGGGCCTGGTAAAGGCGGTGTTCGCTACCGAAACGCTGGCGCTGGGGATCAACATGCCCGCCCGCACCGTGGTGCTCGAGCGCCTGGTCAAGTTCAACGGCGAGCAGCATGTCCCGTTGACACCGGGCGAGTACACCCAGCTGACCGGGCGCGCCGGGCGTCGCGGCATCGATGTCGAAGGCCATGCCGTTGTGCTGTGGCGGCCCGACGACAGCAACGCCGAACCCGCCGAGGTCGCCGGCCTGGCTTCCACTCGAACCTTCCCGTTACGTAGCTCGTTCGCGCCGAGCTACAACATGACCATCAACCTGGTGCAGCAGATGGGGCCAGAACAGGCCCACAAACTGCTCGAACGTTCGTTCGCCCAGTACCAGGCAGACCGGTCGGTGGTCGGGTTGGTGCGCGGGATCGCGCGCGGCGAACGGATGATGGGCGAGCTGGCGACCGAATTCGGCGGTCCAGACGCGCCCATCCTCGACTACGTCCGGTTGCGGGCGAAGATCACTGAACGCGAGCGTGCGCAGTCGCGGGCCTCGCGCCTGCAGCGACGCAAGGCGGCCACCGATGCGTTGTCCGCGTTGCGCCGCGGCGACATCATCACCATCACCCAGGGGCGCCGCGGTGGACTGGCGGTGGTGCTGGAGCCTGCCCAGCGCGACAGTGACGACCCGAGACCGCTCGTGTTGACCGAACACCGTTGGGCCGGCCGGATTTCGTCCGCCGACTACTCAGGTGCCTCGGCCCCGCTGGGCGCGATGACGCTACCCAAGCGGGTGGAGCACCGGCAGCCGCGCGTACGCCGGGACCTGGCGTCGGCGTTGCGCTCGGCCGCAGCCGACCTGTCGTTGCCGTCGGTGCGGTCGGGCCGGCGCACCGGCGCCCCCGAACGTGACGTCGATCCCGAACTCGCCGGCCTGCGTGACGAGTTGCGTGATCATCCGGCCCACCAACTGCCAGATCGTGAAGCGCAGGCCCGGATCGCCGAACGGTATCTGCGCATCGAACGTGACAACGCCCAGATCCAGCAGAAGGTGAACGCGGCGACGAACTCACTGGCCCGCACCTTCGACCGGATCGTGGCGCTGCTCAGCGAACGCGGGTTCATAAAAGCGAACAACGACGGTGAACTCAAGCCGGATCTCAGCGTCACCGATGCCGGCCGGCTCCTGGCCCGCATCTACAGCGAGAGCGACCTGCTGGTGGCCGAATGCCTGCGTGCCGGGCTGTGGCAGGGCCTGCAGGCGGCAGAACTGGCGGCGGTGCTCTCGGCGGTGCTGTTCGAGTCCCGTGGGGATTCGGCGGGCGGTGTGTTGGGAGTCGACATTCCCACGGAGGGCCTGCGTCGCGCGCTGGCCCGTACCCGGCGGATGTCGGTGGACCTGCGCGGCGACGAACAGCGGCACCGGCTGGCCCCGGGGCGCGAACCCGACGAAGGATTCGTGACCGCGGTCTACCGCTGGGCCACCACCGGAGATCTGGCTGCCGCCCTGGCCGCCTCTGATGTGAACGGGTCGGGTTCGACGCTCTCGGCGGGCGATTTCGTGCGGTGGTGCCGCCAGGTCCTAGATTTGCTCGACCAAGTCCGTAATGCCGCGCCGCAATCCGCCCTGCGCAATACCGCGAAACGCGCTGTCAACGATGTTCGGCGCGGCGTTGTTGCTGTTGATGCGGGGTAGGGTGTCTGAGGCGACACAGAACAGGATCAAGGAGAACCATGAGCGGACCGCAGGGATCTGACCAGGGACAACAGTGGCCCGGTCAGCAGCCTGAGCCCGGAGCGGACCAGGCGTCGGGCGCCGAGGCATGGCAGCCGCCGACCCCCGCTTCCGAGGACCCCACGACCAACACTCCGGCCTGGCAGCCTCCGGCGTACACGCCGCAGCAGTACCCGTCCTACCCGCAGCAGCCGCAGGGCGTTCAGCAGCCGGATTATTCGCAGCCGCAACAGCCCCAGCAGCCGCAGTATCCCGGGCCTGATCAGTACGCCCAGCAGGCGTACCCGCAACCCGGCCAGCAGCCCCAGTACGGCCAGGTGCCCGGTTACGGGCAGCAGCCGCAGTACGGCCAGCCCGGCCAGCAGCCCCAGTACGGACAGCCCGGACAGCCGGGTCAGTTCGGTCAACCGGGCCAGTACGGCGCTCCCGGTCAGTTCGGTCAGTACGGCATCCCAGGTGCCGACCAGGGTTCCAAGGCTTCACTCGGGGTGATCGGCGGCGTTGTCGGCGGCGTGGTGGCGCTGTTGCTGATCATCCTGGCGGTGACCGCCTTCTGGCTACCCGGCTGGGCGGTCACGACCAAGCTCGACATCAACAAGGCCCAGAGCGGCGTCGAGCAGATCCTGACCGACAAGACCAACGGCTACGGCGCCACCAAGGTGACCGGTGTCAAGTGCAACGACGGCGAAAATCCGAAGGTCGAGAAGGATTCGACGTTCGACTGCGAGGTCACCATCGACGGCACCAAGCGCAAGGTGACGGTGACCTTCAAGGACGACAAGGGCACCTACGAGGTCGGTCGGCCCAAGTAGTCCTACCGGTCGCCACGTTGGTTTGGCCCGGCGCGTTGGCTGACTTCTCGCCGATTTCTACATGAGGGCAGCTCGCCGCGCCGTGAGCGACCCGCATGTAGAAAACGGCGCGTAAAGCCCGCGCGATGGGCAATGTCCGAGATCAGCCGGGCAGCCGGTCCAGGGCCGACTGCAATCGGCTGATCGACGAGGTCACCCCGTACGCCGCGGCCAGGTCGGCGACCCGGGCCGGATCGCCGGCGACCAGCGGCAATTGATCGGTCGCAGTGGTCATGGTCACCGGGGCATCGGTGGCCACCCGCACCACCGGCTCGGCCGCCGCCAGGTAGTCGGCCGCGGCCAGCAACTTGGCCCGGTGTGCTTTGGACAGTGAGGATTTCGGATCCTCGGTGGCCGCTTTGATGCCCTCCAAGGAGCCGAATCGGGCCAGCAGGGCCGCGGCCGTCTTCTCTCCGATGCCGGCTACACCGGGCAGTCCGTCGGACGGATCACCCCGCAGCAGGGCGAGCTCCGCATACGCGGGTCCGGCTCGGTCGACGGGCACCCCGTACAGCTCTGCGACTTCCTCCGGACCGTACTTCGTCGCCTTGGCCAGCCCTCGACCGATGTAGAGCACGCGCACGGCGGGGGCGGGCTCGTCACGTACCAGCTGCAGTAGGTCACGGTCGCCGCTGACCACCACGACCGGATCCCGCTGTTCACGTGTCGCCAGCGTGCCGAGCACGTCGTCGGCTTCGAACCCGGGCGCCCCGGCCGTCGCGATGCCGAAGGCGTCGAGCAGCTCGATGATCATGTCGACCTGCGGGGTGAGGTCGTCGGGAACCTCTTCGACGTAGAGGGTTCCATCAGGAGGAGGCCGCAGCCCGATGTCGGCCTCCGGCCGAGCGACCCGGTGCGCCTTGTACGAGGGCACCAGGTCGACCCGCCACTGTGGCCGCCAGTCGTCGTCGCGGCACACGACGAGCCGGCGCGGCCGTTCCCGGGTCACCAGAGTGGCAATCGAATCGAGGAACCCGCGCACCGCGTTCACCGGCCGGCCGTCGGGGGCCTTGATCGACGAGGGCACACCGAAGTACGACCGGAACCACATGCTGGCGCCGTCGAGCAGCAGAACCGGGTCGCTCACTGGATCCTCCCGAAGATGTATGAGGCGGCGGTGACGGCTTTGCCGCCGGCACCCTCGTCGTACAGGGTGGCCCTGACGGCGACGCTGCCGGCACCCGCGCTCCCGGCGCCGGTCAGTACCTGGGTGTCGACCCGGAACGGGCCGGCCTTGCCGCGCGCCAAGAACATCACGTGCGACGAAAGGCCTTGCAACGCAACGCTGTTTGTGGCCTCGACCGCGCTTTCCATGGCAGCCGTCTCCAGTATCACGAACTGCGGGCCGATGTGAAGGGCGGCGTCCGGTGAGGCCACCTCGACTGCCAGCTCCGGCAGCGCCCAGTGCCCGGCCCACGGTCCGCTGTCGCGCTTGCTGCCACCGAACACCTGCCACAGCGGCGGCAGATCCGGTCCGTCGACGACACCTATCGGGTCGACGGGCATCTTCTCCAGGCCCTCCGGTGGTGTGCCGATCGAGATGCCCTGGCCCTCGGTCAGTGCGATGACCCGGTCCGGATTGTCGGCGTCGACGATGACCGAGCGGCTATAGGCCAGTTGCCTGCCCTGTTTGAGGACCTCGGTGTCCACCCGGATGCGAGCCACATCCGTGGCCGGATCCAGGACCTGACAGGAATGGATGACCGGATTGGGCACGGCCTCCAGATCACTGACTCCGCCGCTGTCGGGAGAGGAGATACCGAGCACCGCAAGCAGCAATCCGCCCGCAGGGTTGCGCATGTCGCGACGCAACGTGACCGTGTCGTCGACCGGGCCCAGGTCCATCGAGGCATACGAGCGCCCGAGGTATCGATAACTGAGCAGGCCGCCCCAGCGCCTGCGCAGCTCAGTGGCATAGGCCTCGGGATCGTCGGTGAGATCACGGATGTCACGCAACATTCCAGCGACAGTAGCCGGTGGCGTCGGTGAGCTACGGACTAGCCTCGACGCCATGAGCGTCAGCCGATTCAGCACCGATGTCTACGCCCAACGGCTTTCCGCGGCGGCGTCCGCCGCGGCGGACGCCGGATTGACCGGTCTGGTCATCACCCCGGGCTATGACCTGCGGTACCTGGTGGGCTCCCGGGCGCAGACCTTCGAGCGGCTGACGGCGCTGGTGCTACCGGCCTCCGGCGACCCGACGATCGTGGTGCCGCGCCTGGAATTGGCGGCGCTGCGTGAGTCGGCGGTCACCGAACTCGGTGTGACGGTGCGCGATTGGGTGGACGGGCAGAACCCGTATCAGATGGTCTCCGACGCGCTCGGCGGGCCGGGAAGTGCCGTGGCGGTCACGGATGCCATGCCCGCCCTGCACCTGCTGCCCCTTGCCGACCTGCTCGGCGTGGTTCCGGTGCTGGCCACCGATGTGCTGCGCCGGCTGCGGATGATCAAGGACCCCGCCGAGATCGATGCGCTACGCAAGGCAGGTGCGGCGATCGACCGCGTGCACGCCCGGGTTCCCGAGTTCCTGGTGCCTGGCCGCACCGAGGCCGATGTGGCCGCTGACATCGCCGAAGCCATTGTCGCCGAAGGGCATTCAGAAGTTGCGTTCATCATCGTAGGCTCCGGCGCCAACGGTGCGGACCCGCATCACGAGTGCTCCGACCGTGAGTTGCGCGCCGGGGACATCGTCGTCGTCGACATCGGAGGTCCGTACGAGCCCGGCTACAACTCCGACTCCACCCGCACCTACAGCATCGGTGAGCCGGATCCGGAGGTGGCGCGTCGCTATGCGGTACTGCAGCGCGCGCAGCAGGCCGCCGTCGCGGCCGTGCGCCCCGGGGTGACCGCTGAGCAGATCGACGCGGCCGCGCGCGACGTGCTGGCGGCCGAGGGGCTGGCCGAGGCGTTCGTCCACCGCACCGGGCACGGCATCGGGCTGTCGGTGCACGAGGAGCCCTACATCGTGGCCGGTAACGATCTGCCCCTGGAGGTCGGGATGGCATTCAGCGTCGAGCCCGGCGTGTACTTCCCGGGCCACTGGGGCGCCCGTATCGAGGACATCGTCGTGGTCACCGAGGGCGGTGCGTTGTCGGTCAACAATCAGCCGCACGACCTCGTCGTCGTCCCGGTGGGCTAGGCGTACGCACCGCTATCCACGCTGCAGCAGGTGGCGGATCAGCTGGTCCAGGTGGTGGGCGTCGGTGATGACGGGGCTGCCGTGGATGAAGCTGGTCATGATGCCGCTGATGAAGGTGAGCACCACGACGGCACTTTCCTCGATCTGGGTGGCCGGCACGGTGGGATCGTCGTACCAGCGGGCGATGACTTCGCGTGCCCGGCTGTAGAACTGGACGCCGTAGGTCGCCATGATGGCCGCCAGGTCAGGGTCCCGGTGGGCGTGCAGGATCAGCTCGAACCGAGCCCTGGTGCGGGTCAGGTAGGGCTCGGTACCCGAGAGCATCACCAGCCGCGCGAGCCCCAGGGTGCCGCCGTATTGGCGCTCGAATCGATCGCTGCGCTCGTCCATCATCGACAGGTCACCGAGGTCGAGTTCGGTCAGGCGTTCCGCGACCCCGTGCAACAGGAGTTTGCGAGTACGGAAGTAGTACGACGTCGTTCCTGCCGGCAAACCCGCCTGCCTGTCCACCCGGGGATGGCTGAGTCCCCGTGCGCCTTCCGTGCTCAACAGCTCGATGGCGGCGTCGGCCAGGTCGGCGCGCCGCTTGGTCGGGTTGTACTTACGAGGTGCGCTGATGGCGCAATCCTAACCTTCCAGCTACCAACCGACGGGGAGGCGATCAGAGCAAATTCTCCATGAATATCCTCTAATGCCTTAGAGGATGTTAGGTTGCGGCGATGGGGGAGAACGACGGATTTCGTTGCGAGCGCTTCGGCGCCGGCACCTCGCCGGCCGGCCACAGCCACACCGCGGCGCTGCGGTGGGCGGCAGTGTGCGCGACCCTCCTGACTGTCCTCATCTGCGCCGCCTCGCCCGCCTGGGCAGGCCTGCCCCCGGGTTTCGACCCGAACAACGACGTCTGGTCAACCGCGGTGGCGGCGGCGACGTGTCGCCCGGGCGATCGTGTCGAGACCGGTCTGCAGGGTGAGGTGCCCGTCGGGGATCGCGATTCCCGACGCAGCACATTGGGCTACAACTGCAACATCGATCTGGTCGGCCAGTACCAGGGGCCCGGTGCCGGCTGGACCAGTGCGGCATACAAGAACTGCGTTTACATCGGTTCGACCTTCCCGCACACGGACGGGGTCCAGGTGGTCGATGTCTCCGATCCGGCGCATCCCCGTCCCACCGTGATGCTCGATCAACCCGCCATGGTCAACGGCACGTGGGAATCATTGAAGGTCAACGAAACCCGCGGTTTGCTGGCCGGGACCGGGGTGCCGTTTCTGTTCGGGCTCGGGTACATCTCCATCTACGACATCGCGACCGACTGCGCGCATCCCCGATTGCTCAACGAGGGCCGTGGATCGCTGCCCGGGGTGCGGATTCCGATGCTCACCCACGAAGGCGGGTTTTCGCCCGACGGCAACACATACTGGGCTTCCGGCCAGATCTGGGCCAGCGCTGTCGATGTCTCCGATCCGACCGACCCCGGGGTGGTGTGGAGCGCACCGGCGGGCTTCGCCAGCCACGGCATGGATTTCACCCCGGACGGCGACACCATGTTCATGTCCACCGCAGCCGGGCTGAACGTGCTGGACACCTCCGCCGTACAGGACCGAGCAGCACCGGGTACGACCATGCACCAGCTGTTACCCAGTCGCGGGTACAAACACTGGCATGACGGATTGATCAGCCAACACAGCATCTACGTCACCTACGACGGGGTGCCACACCTGTTCAACGTCGACGAGTTCGGCTCCGGTGGGGTCAAACTCTTCGACGCCTCCGATTTCTCCGACCTGAAGCTGCGCACCACCGTCAAACTAGACATCAACCTGCCGCAGAACCTCGACCGATGGGCCGCCAGCGCCTCCAGCAGCGGAGCCTTCGGTTATGAATCCCACTACTGCAGCGTCGACCGCCGGCAAGACCCCCAGGCGTTGGCGTGTGGGTGGGCGCAATCCGGGATCCGGGTATTCGACGTCCGCGATCCCGACAACGTCCACGAAATCGCCTACTTCAACCCACCGGCCCAGACCGGGAAGAACGACCAGCTCCCGAACTCTCAGCATGTGCGCTTCGGCGGCATCGTGGTGCCGCCGGCCAGCAGCGTCATCGCCGTGGCCCACGCCATCCTCAACGGCCAGATCAACGGCGATGACATCGTCCGCGACGGCCGGATCATCGGGCTGGACCTCTCGGCGGACTGGTGTATGTCCCCACCGGAATTCCGCGGCGATCTGCTGTACGTGACGTGCTCGGACAACGGCTTCATGACACTGCGCCTCGACCGGTCGGTGTACCCGCCACGATGACCGTCCGCCGCGCTCTTCGTGCCCTTGTGATGGCCGTCGTCGCCGCTGTGGCGGGTGCCGTCCTGTGCGCTGCGGTGATGGACCGCGACCACCCCCGGCCACCGGTCCTCTCGGCGCTGGAAATCGGCTTCGCCCAAGACATGACAGCGCACCACCAGCAGGCCGTCACGATGACCGACATGCTGGCCGCAGACGCTTCGCCGGAGGTCACGGCGCTCGCCGAACAGATCCGCTTCACCCAGCTCGTCGAAATCGGACAGATGACCGGCTGGCTTCAACTCGCCGGTGCGGCGCCGTCGTCCACCCAGCCGATGGCCTGGATGTCGGACGAAGGTACGGATCACCACGAGCACGCGACGGTCATGCCCGGTATGGCCACACCCGAGGATCTCGCCCGCCTGCAGCGCAGCACGGGCCCCGACAACGAGACGCAATTCCTGAAACTGATGACGCGCCACCATCAGGGCGGAATCACCATGGCGGGCTATGCATTTCAGCACAGCGATAACGACGCCGTACGCCGGGCCGCAAGCCTCATGGTCACCGAACAGACCGAAGAGATCCAGCTGATGACCCTGATGCTCGACGCGCCTGGCTAACCCTCGCTGCGGTCCAGAAGCTCCGAAGAACCCAGTACGCGTTCGATCCGTACCTCGATCACCACGCGACGGGGATTCACCCGCGGCGTGCGGTAGCGCTGGGCGTATCGCAGCTCGGCATCGCGGACCGCATCGGCTTCGCTGCGCACGGTGGACTTGCCCTCCAACGACAACCAGCGCGCGCCGTCGACCTGGCTGAGCACGGCGATCCCGCGCTCGTGCGCGTTCACCGCTTTCTGGGAGCCGCCGTTGGTGATGACCCGGGCGATGTGTGTCTTGGGATCGAACGTGAAACCCACCGCCACGACGTGCGGCGAGTTGTCCGAGCGCAGCGTGGTCAGCATGGCCAGGTGACGTTCGGTGAGAAACGCCAGTGCTTCGCTGGTGAGCTTGGTGGTTGCCTTGCCACGAGATGTAGCCATCGGGGTCCACGCTAGCGCAGGACATAATCGCTGCCATGGAGGACACAGCAGACACGGCCGGGTTTGCAGGCACGGATCCTCGTGTCGTGGTGATTTTCGGCGGCCGCAGCGAGATCGGTGTCGAACTCGCGGTGCGGCTCGCGGCCGGGGCGGTCATTGTGCTGGCCGCGCGTCGCGCCGACCACCTCGATGCGCAGGTCGCCGCGGTGCGGGCGGCCGGGGCCGCCGAGGTGCACACGTGCGAGTTCGACGCCGACGCCCTCACCGGCCACAGGGGTGTCATCGAGGCGATCGAAACCGCCCACGGTCCGATCGGTACAGCGGTGCTGGCGTTCGGGGTGCTGGGAGATCAGGACCGGGCCGAGGCCGACCCCGCTCACGCGGCGGCCGTCGTGCACACCGACTACGTGGCCCAGGTCAGCCTGCTCACCGTCCTCGCCCAGCGCATGCGCGCCGCGGACCGGGGGCGGCTCGTGGTGTTCTCCTCGATCGCGGGCGCCCGGGCCCGCCGCGCCAACTACGTCTACGGTTCGGCCAAGGCCGGCCTCGACTCGTTCGCCTCCGGCCTGGGCGACGCCCTGCACGGAACCGGCGTGCAACTGTTGATCGTGCGGCCCGGATTCGTGATCGGCCGGATGACCGAGGGCATGGAGCCGGCGCCGTTCTCGAGCACGCCGGCTCAGGTGGCCGATGCCACCGCCAAGGCGCTGGCCCGGGGCAAGAGTGCGGTGTGGGTGCCGTGGGTGATCCGACCGATGATCTTTGTGACGCGGTTTGTGCCGCGGCCGATCTGGCGCAGGATGCCGCGGTGATGAGCGCTTGCGCGAAGAACAGAGGGCAGATGAGCCGCTTGCGCGAAGAGAGAAGACTCCGGTGATGGGGTCGATCACCGTGGTCGGCATCGGCGCCGACGGGATGTCCGGGTTGTCGCAGACCTCGCGTGACGAGCTGGCGAGCGCCACCGTGGTGTATGGCTCGCCGCGGCAGTTGGAACTGCTCGACGACAGCGTGACGTCGGAGCGACGGGAATGGCCGTCGCCGATGCTGCCCGCGCTGCCGACGCTCTTCGGCGATGGCGACGTGCATGTGGTGGCGAGCGGGGACCCACTGCTGCACGGCATCGGCACGACGTTGATCCGGTTGTTCGGCGCGCAGCGGGTGCGGGTGCTGCCGCACGTGTCGAGTGTGACGCTGGCCTGTGCCCGGATGGGCTGGACGGTGCCCGACACCGAAGTGATCAGCCTGGTGACGGCCGAGCCGCACACCGCGGTGCGTCGCGGTGGCCAAGCGATCGTACTGTCCCGCGACGCGCAGACGCCCGCCACGCTGTCGCGTCTGCTCAGCGAATCCGGCCGGGGTGATTCGGAATTGACGGTCTTGGAGCAGTTGGGCGGGCCGGGGGAGCGCCGCCACGACGGCATCGCGGCAGACTGGGCTACCGCCGGTCCGGCCGGAATCGACGATCTCAACGTGGTGGCGGTGGCCTACCGGCCCGACGATCGCCGGGCACAGGCGTTGCCTGACGACGTGTTCGCCCACGATGGGCAGCTGACCAAGCAGTCCATCCGGGCGGTCACCCTGGCGGCTCTGGGGCCGCGTCCCGGGGAACTGCTGTGGGATGTCGGCTCAGGGTCGGGCAGTATCGCGATCGAATGGTCGCGCAGCGCACCGGGATGTGCGGCGGTGGCATTCGAACGCGATGCGCAGCGCCGCGACCGGATCCTCGGCAATGTCGCGGCCTTCGGGGTCCGGGTGGATGTACGGGGTGGCGCCCCTGATTCGTTCGACGGTGCGCCCGAGCCCGACGTCATCTTCATCGGCGGCGGCGTCACTCAACCCGGACTGCTGCAGGCGTGTTTCGACCGCCTGCCCTCAGGTGGGCGGCTGGTGGCCAATGCGGTCACGCTGGAGTCAGAAGCAGTTGTCGCGCAGTGGTATTCGAAGGAAGGCGGCGAGGTGCGGCGTTATCAGCACTACCAAGGCGGGGCGATCGGTGGGTTCACCGGCTGGCGCCCGGCGCTGCCCGTCACCCAGTGGGCGGTGGTGAAGCCATGACGGTGTACTTCATCGGCGCCGGCCCGGGCGCCGCCGATCTCATCACCGTGCGCGGCGCGCGACTCCTCGGCAGCTGCCCGGTGTGCCTGTACGCCGGGTCGATCATGCCCGACGACCTGTTGGCGCTGTGCCCGGCCGAGGCGAAGGTCGTCGACACCGGCCCGCTGAACCTGGACCAGATCATCGACCAATTGGTGGCCGCGGACAAGGCGGGCCTGGATGTGGCACGGCTGCATTCCGGTGATCCGTCGATCTACAGTGCGCTGGCCGAGCAGTGCCGGAGGCTGGACGAGCTGGGAATCACGTACGAGATCGTCCCCGGCGTACCGGCTTTCGCCGCTGTGGCGGCTGCACTGGGCCGCGAGCTCACCGTGCCCGGCGTCGCGCAGACCGTCACCCTGAGCCGGGTGGCCACGCTGTCCACGGCGATGCCCGAGGGTGAGGATCTCCGCACGTTGTCGGCCCCGGGAGCCACGTTGGTGCTGCACCTGGCCGCGGCCCAGATCGACCACATCGTGCCGCAACTCATCGACGGCGGATACCGACCCGAAACCCCTTGTGCCGTGGTGGCATTCGCCAGCTGGCCGCAGGAGATCGTGTTGCGCGGCACGCTCGCCGACATCGCCGCGCAGATGCATGCTGCCGCGGTGACCAAGACGGCGGTGATCGTCGTCGGTGATGTGCTTGCCGCCGAAGGGTTTTCCGACAGCTATTTGTACTCATCGGATCGACGTCGCGGGGCGACCCACTGATGAAAGTTCTGCTGCTCGGCGGCACCGGGGAGGCCCGAGCGCTGGCCGCGGTGCTGCACCCGCAGGTCGAGGTGATCAGTTCCCTGGCCGGCCGGGTTCCGGATCCGGCGCTGCCGGTCGGGCCGGTGCGCATCGGCGGGTTCGGCGGTGTGGCCGGTATGCGGCAATGGCTGATCGACGAACGCGCCGATGCCGTGGTCGACGCGACCCATCCGTTCGCGGCCACCATCACCGCACACGCGGCGCAGGTGTGCGCCGAACTTCAGCTGCCCCATCTGGTGCTGGCCCGGCCGGCCTGGGCGCCGGGAACCGCGATCGTGGTGGCATCGGACCGGGAAGCAGCCGAAACTGTGACGGCCAACGGCTATTCGCGAATATTTTTGACCACCGGACGGTCCGGGACAGCGGCCTTCAAAAACGTCGACGCCTGGTTTCTGATTCGTGCCGTCACCCCGCCCGACCCCGACACCCTGCCTGCCGATCACCAGTTGCTGCTGTCGCGCGGACCGTACGACTACGACGGGGAGTTGGCGTTGCTGCGCGAGCACCGTATCGATGCGCTGGTGACGAAGAACAGCGGCGGCGCAATGACCGAGCCCAAGCTGCGGGCCGCCGAGACGGCGGGGGTGGCGGTGGTGATGGTGGACCGGCCGCCGCTGCCGCCGGGGGTGCACACAGTGGCGACCGTCGAGGAAGCTGCAGGCTGGGTTCGGGTCAAAAGCGCAGGTTGCAGCACCTGACAGCAGTAGGCTCCAGATCGTGGCGGAGACGTCATACGCACCGTGCGGCGGTCTGAGTCTCGCCTATCAGGTATTCGGCGACGGACCCGTCGAGCTCGTCTATGCCGGGTCGTTCGTCAGCCACCTCGAGATGTTCTGGACCATGCCCGAGTTCGAGGCCTTCATGGAGCGGCTCTCCACGTTCTGCCGCGTCCTGCTGTTCGACAAGGCGGGTGTGGGTCTGTCGGATCCCGTCCCTCAGGTGCGCACGCTCGACGAGCGGGCAGCCGAGATCGAGGCGGTGATGGACGCCGCGGGATTCGGGCGTGCTGTGCTGTTCGGGTTGAGTGAAGGCGGCCCAGCGGCCATGTTGTTCGCGGCAACCCGGCCCGAACGCACCCGGGCGTTGATCCTCACCGGCACCTTCGCGTACTCCGGTATCACCGAGTGGGCCGATTTCGACCGTGACCCGTCGGAGCTGCACGCGCGGATCCTGACCGAGATGGGCGCGGAGTACACGCCCTCGACCGGGCAGCTCGACGATTTTCAGGAGTTCGGGCGCGCCAGCGGCTCGGCGTGGGGCACCGGTGCCGCACTCAAACGCTTGCTCCCGGCCGCTGGGTCGGTCCGCCAGCTCGGGATGATCGAGCGGATGAGCGCCAGCCCGGGTATGGCGCGCGCGACGCTCGAAGCGTTGTTCCGGATCGACGTCCGATCCATCCTGTCGACAATCACGACGCCCACCCTCGTCATCCATGCCACCGGTGACCTCGTGCCCATCCAGGGCGGGCGGTATCTCGCCGACCACATCCCGGGCGCGCGAATGCTCGAGGTGGACGGCACCGACCATGCTCCCTGGATCGCCAACCCCGACGAGATCACCAGCGAGATCGAGGAATTCCTCACCGGCTGCCATGCTGCACCGTCGCAGTCGCATCGCGCCCTGCGCACGGTGTTGTTCACCGACATGGTCGCCTCCACACAGCACGCCGCAGCCACCGGAGACGAACGCTGGCGTGCGGTGCTCCACCGGATGGGGGATATCACCGCCGACCTGACCGGTCGATTCGGCGGCATCGTGGTGAAGAACACCGGCGACGGATACCTCGCCACATTCGACGGTCCGACACCAGCCATTCGCTGCGCGGAGGCTCTACGCGATCAGACCGAGACCATGGCCATCGAGATTCGCGCCGCCGTCCACACCGGCGAATGCGAACTGCTGGACGGCGATATCGGGGGAATCGCGGTCCATATCGCGGCGCGCATCCTCGGGCAGGCCGGTGCGGGGGAGATTCTGGTGTCCAGCACCGTCCGCGATCTGGTGGTGGGCTCGGGAACCGGTTTCGAGGACCGCGGCGACGTCGAGCTGCGTGGCGTGCCGGGCACCTGGAGACTTCTGGCAGTCGATCGCCACGGCGCGCGGGCCGGGACAGCGGAGGCGGAACTGGCTTCGGTGCCGACCCCCGGGCCCAGGCCCACGATGCGCCGATCCGATCACGCGATGGCGGTGATGGCGAGGAGAGCGCCTCGGATCATGCGCGGGATCGCCCGGGTAACCCCCCGGGCCAACTTCACCTGACCCCCAAGGATCAGGCGTTGATCAGATCGAGTGTGCCGAGCTCCCGGATCGCCTGGCAGCCGCGCTGCGCCATCACGACCATCATGTCGTCGCCGCGCTCTGTGGAGTTGGCGAATGCGGTGCCGAGCACGGTGATAAGCGGCGCCTGCAGCATTCCCAGACGGTAATCCTGCCAACATGTTTCGCGGTCATATCCGGTGACGCCGTGCGTCAGCAGCCGGTCGTGGTAGGCGTCGACCAGGTCGGCTTCGGCGGCGGCCCGGACAGCGGGATCCAGGCTGGTCGCGGTGAAATACGACAGGTCACGGGCCGGAAGGCCGGAACCGAGGGTCTGCCAATCCACCACGGTGATCCGGGTGCGGTCGGGGTCGAACAGCATGTTGTCCAGGCGGTAGTCACCGTGGAGGATGGCGAACCGGTCCGGTTCCGCCAGCAGCCACGGGGTGACCACCGACATCGCCGCGCGCATGGTGTCCTGGTCCTCGGTGTCCAGGCGGGCGCCGATCTTGTCCAGCGTGATGTCGGCCGCCATCTTGGCGATATCCCCGAAGCCCTTGGCCGAGTCGGGTTCCGGCTTGGGCATGGCGATACCGGGGAAGTTCGCCCAGCGCGGGTCGGCCCAGGTCGGCCCATGGAGATCGGCGAGGGCCAACACGGCCAGCCTCGCCTCGGCCGGTGTGCATCCGGCGATCTGATCACCCTGCTCGGCCGGCGCCATATCTGCCAGTAGCAGGACGAAATCGGCTCCCTCGCCGGCGATCTCGCAATGGTGACAGTGCGGGGTCGGGATCTGCACGTGGTCGGCCACGTTGGTGTAGAAGGCGTGTTCGGAGCGGTAGCCGATGCTGACGCGGTCACGCACGGTCTCGTCCTGAGACGGCAGCTTCACCGCGAAGGTACCGGGCAGGCCGGCGTCGTCGCGGTAGGTGACCGATACCCGGTAGGTGGCACCGGTCTGGCCCGTGCCGATCGGCTCGGTCTGCACTGAATCCACTTCGGCACCAAGGATATTCGACAACCAACCGGCGGTGACCTCGGCGGGCCTGCTCGGGATGGACACCGCGGCCGTCATCGAGATTCTCCGGTTTCGCGGATCGTGCCGTAAATCGTGCCCATCCACATCGCTTCTGCACCTTCCAATAGTTGCCGGCGGGTCAGCGGCCCACCGACGATGATCCGTTCCACCAGACGATCGTTGAGTTCCATCAGCAGGCTGGCCAGCACCCGTGGCTCTGGGCCGTCGGGGGCACGTCCGGCGGCCCGGTCGGCGGCGATCACGGCGGCGACGGTGGGGACGAACGACTCTCGGGCCCCGTTCCACATGTCCCGGACGGCGCTGTTGGCTGCGCGGGCCTCCCACATGGCCTGGAACAGATAGCGGTGTTCCTCGGCGGTCCGCGCCACCGCCTCAAGCGTGTCGCGCACCCGGGATCGGGGCGGCGCAGCGGTGTTGGCCAGGATGGTGTTGGCCGCCAGCAGAGCTTCGTGCATCGGTTCGAGCAATGCGGCCACCGCGGCGGCCTTGTTCTCGAAATAGAAATAGAAGGCCGAGCGTCCCACCCCGGCCTCCCGGGCGACCTCGGCGATGTTGAGGGAGTCGAACCCGGTCTGCCTGAGGTGTTCGTCGAGTGCCGTCAGGATCGCGGTGCGGCGCTGATCGCTGCGTTGCGGTTGCCGACGGTCAACCGGTGACCGCGCGGGTGCGCCCTGTGGTGCCGTCGGCATGGTGGCCGGCCTCCCATTTTCAGAGGGTGTGACGCCGGACACTATCGGTCATTCTGACAGCAGTCAACAAAATTCGACGCAAGTCAGCGCTGAGGTCAGCCGGGGTATTGGCGCGGGGTGAACACCCGGTCCTCGGTGGCGTCGCCGGCGGCCGAACCGGTGTACCACTGCGTCTGCGACGAACCGACGATCAGCATGGTGCGCATATCCACCTGAGCCGGATCCAGATCGGCCAGTCGCACCACGGACACCCGCTCGCCGGGGCCGGCCTGGGCGCCGGAGACCGCACGTGCGACCACCACCGGGGTGCTCGGGTCGCGATGCTCCAGCAGCAACTCGCGCATGGCGCCCACCTGCCAGGTCCGCGACTTTGACGCCGGGTTGTAGATCGCCAGTGCCAGATCGGCCTTGGCTGCGGCGGTGAGACGCTCGGCGATCACGTCCCACGGCTTGAGCCGGTCGGACAGGGAGATCACCGCATAGTCGTGCCCGAGGGGGGCGCCGACCCGGCTGGCGACCGCTTGGGCCGCCGTCATCGCAGGGATCACCCGGACCTCTACGCCGGGCCACTGTTTGGCCTCTTCGAGTACCGCAGTCGCCATCGCGAAGACGCCGGGATCGCCCGACGAGACCACTGCGACGGTGCGGCCTTCCTGGGCCAGCTTGCAGGCCAGCTGGGCGCGGGCGGGCTCATCGGTGTTGTCGCTGGCGTGGTGATGCTGCCCGGCACGGGCTCCCACCCGATCGAGGTACGGGCCGTAACCGATCAGATCGGTGGCAGCGGACAGTTCGCGGCGGCTCTGCGGGGTCATCCAGTCCGAGTCACCCGGCCCGAGGCCCACGACCACCACACTGCCCTGCGATGAGGTGGACCGCGAACGCCCGGGCACCATCGCCAGTGAGAAGTACGGCACCTTGATCTCGTCGCCGGCTTCGCCGTCATCGCCGCCGACGTCGCGGGCCGGCGACACCCGTTGCCGATCGGTGCTGGCCCGCTCGACGTAGTACGCCTCATCCAGGCGTCCGGTCGACGACAACGCCTCGCGCACGCGGCTGTACGAGCGGCCCAGTTTCAGCACAACGGCCGCGTCGGTATCGGCCAGGCGGCGCTCCAGTTCCGCGGTGGGCAAGGTGCCCGGCAGGATCGTCAGCACGTCATCGCCTTGCACCAGTGGGGTACCGGTGGCAGCCGAGGCCGCGCTCACCGACGTGACGCCGGGAACGATGACGGCGTCGAACCGCTCGGTGAGGCGGGTGTGCATGTGCATGTAGGAGCTGTAGAACAGCGGATCACCCTCGGCCAGCAGTGCCACGTCGCGGCCGGCCTCCAGGTGTACGGCAATGCGGTCGGCGGCGGCGGCGTAGAAATCTTCCATTGCGCCGACGTAGCCGCCGGGATGCTCGGTGGTCTCGGTGGTGACGGGATACACGAGGTGTTCCTCGAGCTGGCCTTCCCGTAGATAAGGCTCGGCGATACCTCGGGCGATGCTCTTGCCGTGCCTGGCGCTGTGGTAGGCCACCACGTCGGCAGCACCGATCAGCCGGGCCGCCTTGACGGTCACGAGCTCCGGGTCGCCCGGGCCCAGCCCGACGCCGTAGAGGGTTCCGCGGGTTCCACGTTCTGTCGCCGTTGTACTCACTCGTGCTCACTCGCAATCGAATTGACGGCGGCCGCGGCCATGGCGCTGCCACCGCGCCGGCCGGTCACCACCAGATAGGACATGCCACGCGGGCGCTCGATCAGTTCCTGCTTGGATTGCGCCGACCCGACGAAACCGACCGGTCCGCCCAGCACCGCCGCCGGGACGGGCGCGCCCTCGTCGAGCAGTTCCAGCAGCCGGAACAGCGCCGTCGGCGCGTTGCCGATCGCCACTACCGCGCCACCGAGGCGGTCGGCCCACAAGTCGACGGCGGCCGCCGAGCGGGTGAATCCCAACTTCGCCGCCAACTCCGGGGCGCGGGGATCGGCGACCAGCGAGACGACCTCGTTGTCGGCGGGCAGACGAGATCGGGTGATCCCGGCCGCGACCATCGATGAATCGCACAGCACCGGGGCGCCGGCGGCGAGCGCGGCATGCGCCCTGGTCACGACATCGTCGGTGTAGGACACATGATCGGCGACATCCACCTGGCCGCAGGTATGGATCAGCCGGACGACCACCCGCGACACATCGTCGGGGAAGCGCGACAGGTTCGCCTCGGCGCGGATAGTCGCGAATGACTGCCGGTAGATCTCGGCGGCGTCACGGATGTAGTCGAGCACGCGCATACCCTACGGGGGCGCGATACGCAGCCGGTATCCGTCCTCGGTGGCGATCAGGACCTCGGCGGTGGCTGGCCTGCCGCAGGCCCGCTCGCAGCCGACGAAGTGGCGGTGCGCCTCTGTGGGGCTGCGGACCGCCTCGGCGGCGTCGGCACGCACATCGGTGGCGGATTTGGCACACCCGGGGCTGCCGGTACAGGCGCTGACCCGCAGCCACGGCGAGTTCTCGTCGAACACCAACCCCAGTGGTGCGAGCACGCGCAGGGACGCGTCCGCGACGCCGTCGGTGACGTCGCACACCAGCACCGAACGCCACGGGGTGATCACCAGCGGAGCCTCGATCGCGGCGAGGAATTGGGCGGTCCGGGCCTGCAGTACCCCCAGCGGCACGGCCGCTCCCAGTGTCACCCGCTCGTCGCGCTGCTCGATCCAGCCGACCGGCGGCGTCACTGTCGGTGGCCAGGTGGCTCCGGCCTCGGCATCGGCGGTCAAGCCGTCCAACAGCGCCGACAAGTCATCGAGTTCGGTTATCCGCCAGGCATTTCCGCGGATCTCGACAAATCGTCTGGCCACTGTGATCAACGTGGCGACCGCGTCACCGGTGTCCAGTCGGACCCCGGTGTCGCGCCCGGCCAGCAGCAGTGCGTACCGGCCGTCGTCCCGCGCGTGCACACCGGCGTCGGCGTCGATCCCGGACACGTCGCCCCGCCCGTCGTCCAGGCTGAACCAGAACCTGCCGGGCAGCCCGGCCAGGGACGGGTCGGCCTGGATGGCCTCGTCGAGCTCGGTGACCAGGGAGCGGATGTCGATGACGCCGCCGGAACGCCCGGACAACGGCGAGGCCACGATGTTGCGGGCCCGCTCATGTGTCGGTGACGGCAGCAGACCGGCGCCGGCCAGTGCCGTCGCGGCTGCGTCGGTATCGGTCACTGCCCGGATCTGGATGTTGCCGCGAGAGGTCAGTTCCATTGCGGGAGAGCCGAACTGCTCAGCCACTTCGGCCAGCGCCGTCAATTGGGCGGCGGTGACCATCCCGCCCGGGAGTCGAATCCGCACCAGGGCGCCGTCGGCGGCCTGGTGCACCGTCAGTGCGCCGGGGCAGGCGTCCTGATCGCGGGTCCTGGTCATATCGACCGCCATCTTACTTTCACTGTCGTCTGTGACATCGGTCACAGGCTCGGAAACCTGTTCGGTCGCTTACAGATCGGCGATTTTCGGCGCCGTCGGTCGTACCGTTTAGGAGCATTCCCGGGACCACCGGTACCGGGAAGTTTTAAAGCTTGACCATAGGCTCTGATGAAAGGAGCAATCGATGCTCGCATTCGGTGCGTTCACTGCATTCGTCCTGGTGCTGGTTGCGACGGCGGGCTCGCCGTACCGGCAGTCATGGCACAACCGGTTCGGCGAAACCCAGCCCTGACCCGGCCTGTCCGTACACACCGGCTACCCCGATCGGGTAGCCGGTGCGGTACGAATGGGGGGTGTTTGCTCCCACTGTCCTGCTGCTGTCGACTTCGGACACCGATCTGATCACTGCCCGCGCCAGCGGGGCCCGCTATCGCTGGGCCAACCCGTCACGGCTGGTCAGCGGTGAGCTCGAGGAGCTTCTCGACGGTGCTGACATCGCGGTGATCCGCATCCTCGGCGGTTACCGGGCCTGGCAGGACGGCATCGACACCGTGGTGGCCAGTGGCCTGCCGACGGTCGTGGTCAGTGGTGAGCAGTCGCCCGACGCTGAACTGATGGGACATTCGACCGCCCCGCAGGGTGCGGCCCTGCAAACCCACATCTACCTCGCGCAGGGTGGTCTGGAGAACCTGGCGAATCTCCACTCGTTCGTTTCCGACACCCTGCTGATGACCGGATTCGGCTTCGCGGCCCCGGTGGCCACCCCGAGTTGGGGTGTCCTGGAGCGCCCCGCCGTCGCCGCTTCCGCTGGACCGACGGTGGCCGTCCTCTACTACCGCGCCCAGCAACTGGCCGGGAACACCGCTTACGTCGAGGCGCTATGCGATGCCGTCGAGCAGGCGGGCGGCCGCGCGTTGCCCGTGTTCTGCGCGTCTCTGCGCACTGCCGAACCCGAACTCCTCGAGCTGCTCGGCACCGCCGACGCGCTCGTCACCACCGTGCTCGCCGCCGGAGGCGCCACCCCGGCAGCGGTCGGCGCCGGCGGCAACGACGATTCATGGAACGTCGCTCACCTTGCCGCACTGGACATTCCGATCCTGCAGGGACTGTGCCTGACCAGTTCCCGGGACCAGTGGTCGGACAATGACGACGGGATGTCGCCGCTGGACGTCGCCACGCAGGTCGCCGTTCCCGAGTTCGACGGCCGGATCATCACGGTGCCGTTCTCCTTCAAGGAGATCGACTCCGAAGGGCTGATCTCGTATGTGGCAGACCCCGAGCGCTGCGCCCGAGTCGCCGGCCTGGCGGTGCGTCACGCCCGGCTGCGATCCGTTCCCGCTGCGGAAAAGCGCGTGGCCGTGGTGTTTTCGGCCTATCCGACCAAGCATGCCCGCATCGGCAATGCCGTCGGCCTGGACACCCCGGCCAGCGCGGTCGCGCTGCTGCGCGCCATGCGCGATGCCGGTTACGACATCGGTGAGGCCGCCGCGCCGGGTGACCTCGCCAAGATCGGCGGATCCGGCGACCTCGCCAAGATCGGCGGATCCGGCGACCTCGCCACAATTGTCGCCTCCGGCGACGGTGACGCACTGATCCACTCCCTGATCGAACGCGGCGGGCAGGATCCGGACTGGCTCACCGACGAGGCGCTGGCAGCCAATCCGATTCGGGTCCCCGCCAAGGACTATCGAGCCTGGTTCGCCACCCTGCCGGCCGAACTCGCCGACGCCGTTGTGAAGCACTGGGGCCCACCGCCGGGTGAGCTCTTCGTCGACCGCAGCCGTGATCCCCAGGGGGAGATCGTCATCGCGGCCATCCAGGCCGGCAACGTGGTGCTGATCGTGCAGCCGCCCCGCGGCTTCGGGGAGAACCCGGTGGCCATCTACCACGATCCCGACCTACCGCCCAGCCACCACTATCTGGCTGCCTACCGCTGGCTGGACTCCTCGTTCCCCGATTCGTTCGGTGCGCACGCGGTGGTGCATCTCGGCAAGCACGGCAACCTGGAATGGCTGCCCGGCAAGACGCTCGGCATGAGCGCGGCATGCGGCACCGACGCGGCGCTCGGCGACCTACCGCTGATCTATCCGTTCCTGGTCAACGATCCAGGGGAGGGCACCCAGGCCAAGCGCCGAGCGCACGCGACCCTCGTCGATCACCTCATCCCGCCTATGGCGCGCGCCGAAACCTACGGTGACATCGCGAAACTCGAGCAGCTGCTCGACGAACACGCCAACGTCTCGGCCCTCGATCCCGGCAAGCTGCCGGCCATCCGCCAACAGATCTGGACGCTGATGCGGGCCGCCAAGATGGACCACGACCTGGGCCTGGAGGATCGCCCGGACGAGGACTCGTTCGACGACATGCTGCTGCACGTCGACGGGTGGCTGTGTGAGATCAAGGATGTCCAGATCCGCGACGGCCTGCATGTGTTGGGGCAGAAGCCCTCCGGTTCAGGCGAACTGGACCTGGTGCTGGCCATCCTGCGCGCCCGGCAGCTGTTCGGCGGTGAGCAGACCGTGCCGGGCCTGCGTCAGGCACTGGGGCTGATCGAGGATGGCAGTGACGAGCGTACGGCCGTTGACGCCGCCGAGGCCGGCGCGCGTGAATTGGTGGCGGCGCTGCAGGAGTCCGGTTGGGACGCTTCTGCGGTGGAGAAGATCACCGACAACCCGGAGGTGGCCCGGATCCTGCGGTTCGCCGCCACCGAGGTGGTGCCCCGGCTGGCCGGTACCGCGAGCGAGATCGACCAGGTGCTGCGCGCCCTGGCCGGCGGCTTCATCGAATCCGGGCCGTCGGGATCGCCGTTGCGCGGCCTGGTCAACGTGCTGCCCACCGGGCGCAACTTCTACTCGGTGGATCCCAAGGCGGTCCCGTCGCGGCTGGCCTGGGAAACCGGTGTGGCGATGGCGGATTCACTGTTGGAGCGTTACCGCACCGATTACGGCCGCTGGCCGCAGTCGGTGGGCCTGTCCGTGTGGGGGACCTCGGCCATGCGCACTGCCGGCGACGACATCGCCGAGGTACTCGCCCTCTTGGGTGTGCGCCCGGTATGGGACGACGCCTCGCGCCGGGTGGTGAACCTGGAGCCCATCGACCTCGCCGAACTCGGCCGGCCGCGCATCGATGTCACGGTGCGCATCTCCGGGTTCTTCCGTGACGCCTTCCCGCACGTGGTCACCATGCTCGACGATGCGGTGGCGCTGGTGGCCGGCCTCGACGAGTCGGCCGAGGACAACTACGTGCGCGCTCACTCGCAGGCCGACCTGGCCGAACACGGCGATCAAAGGCGGTCCACCACAAGGATTTTCGGGTCCAAGCCGGGAACGTACGGCGCGGGTCTGCTGCAGCTGATCGACAGCCGCAACTGGCGCGACGACGCCGACCTGGCCGAGGTCTACACGGCATGGGGCGGATTCGCCTACGGCCGCGGACTTGACGGCGCACCCGCTGCCGATGACATGAACCGGGCGTACCGGCGAATCGCGGTGGCAGCCAAGAACACCGACACCCGCGAACACGACATCGCCGACTCCGACGACTACTTCCAGTACCACGGCGGCATGGTGGCCACCGTGCGGGCGTTGACCGGGCAGGCCCCGGCCGCCTACATCGGTGACAACACCCGCCCCGACGCGGTCCGCACCCGCACGCTGTCCGAGGAGACCAACCGCGTCTTCCGCGCCAGGGTGGTCAACCCGCGCTGGATCAACGCGATGCGCAGGCACGGCTACAAGGGCGCCTTCGAGATGGCGGCCACCGTCGATTATCTCTTCGGATACGACGCCACCGCACACGTGATGGCCGACTGGATGTACGAACGGCTCTCGGCTGAGTACGTACTCGACGACGAGAATCGCAAGTTCATGTCCGAATCCAACCCGTGGGCATTGCACGGTATGGCAGAGCGACTGCTTGAGGCCGCCGGCCGCGGTATGTGGGCCCAGCCCGAGCAGGCCACCCTCGACGGGCTCCGGCAGGTGCTGCTGGAAACCGAAGGTGAGCTGGAAGGCTAGGGGGCGGTAGATGTCCGGCGGGCAGTAGATTCAGCGCATGGCTCTCACCTTCGCCGATGTCGCCAAGGCCAACTACGTTCTGCTGACCACGTTCACCAAGGACGGCAGGCCCAAACCGACCGCGATCTGGGCCGCGCCGTCAGCCGACGGGCTGGTGGTGATCACCCAGGAGTCGTCTTGGAAGGTCAAACGGATCGGCAACACGCCGCGGGTGACGGTCGCGGCGTGTGACGTGCGCGGCAATCCCAAGAGCGAAGCGGTCGAGGCCGTCGCGGAGATCCTGCCCAAATCGGCCAACGGCGCCACCTACGACGCGATCGGCAAGCGTTACGGTCTGCTGGGCAAGACGTTCAACGTCTTCTCCAAACTGCGCGGCGGCATGCAGAACAACGTTTCGCTCCTGCTGAAGCCAGTGAACTGAGATCGAACCTGTCAGGAACCGAACCGCCCGCCCAACCGTTGACCGAGCATGGCAAAGCGGCTGTTTCTGATCTATCTCCTGGTCGAGATGGCGGTGATGGTCGCCCTGGTGACGACCATCGGGTTCGGCTACACCGTGCTGTTGCTGTCGGCGTCGTTCGTGATCGGGCTGGCATTGGCGGGTTCACAGCTCAACCGGCACATCCGCCGGCTGCGCACGGGCCTCTCAGGTGGCCTGTCCGATGCTCATGGAGCCGTGTCCGACAGCGTGCTGGTAGCCCTGGGCACCGTGTTGGTGGTGATTCCCGGACTGGCCAGCTCGGCCGTCGGCGCACTGTTGCTGCTGCCGCCCACGCGGGCGGCCGCGCGGCCGGTACTCACGGGTCTGGTCGCCCGACGGATGCCGCTCATAGTCGCGGCGCCCGCCGGTTTCGGCGCAGCGACCGGTGCCGCCGGTTATCCACGGGGGACAGGCGACTACATTGACGGCGAAGTAATCGACGTTTCCGACGATGTTCACGACGTCGATCCGTTCCGCCTGCCTCCCAAGGCCTAACCGCCAGCCGAACAGTTTGACCACACTTCTGATCAACGGGCGCATCCACAGCCCCAGCTATCCCGACGCGACGGCACTCGCCGTGCGCGGCGGGGTTGTGGCGTGGCTGGGTACCGACGAAGTCGGCCGGTCACAGTTTCCCGACGCGGAGATCGTCGACCTCGACGGCGGGTTCGTCGCCCCGGCATTCGTCGACAGCCACGTGCATCTGACCGCCACCGGGCTGAATCTGCACGGCCTGGACCTGCGCGGGGCCACCTCGCTGCCAGACTGCCTGCGGCTGCTGGACGAATACGCCCGTCGGCATCCGGACGGGCCGGTGTGGGGGCACGGATGGGACGAGTCGGGCTGGCCGGAGCGCACCGGACCGAGCACCGGGGATCTCGATGGGGTGCTGGGGAACCGGCCCGCCTATCTGGCCCGGGTGGACGTGCATTCGGCCGCCGCCAGCACCGCACTGCGCCGCTTGGCGCCTGCGCTGGCCGAGGCGGCCGGGTTCGATCCGCAACGCCCGCTGAGCGCCGAGGCGCATCATTTGGTGCGCGCGGCCGCGCGTGAGCAGCTGACCCGGCAACAACGGCATGACGCCCGCGTTGCGGCACTCGATCACGCGGCCGCGATGGGGATCGCCGCGGTCCACGAGTGCGCGGGGCCGCAGATCGGCGGCCTCCTTGACTGGCAGGAACTGCAGGCTCTGCAGCACGGTGTCGAGGTCGTCGGTTACTGGGGCGAACCGGCCCACGACGCCGAGCACGCCCGCCACCTGCTCGCCGAGACCGGGGCGCGCGGTCTGGCCGGAGACCTGTTCGTCGACGGTGCCCTCGGCTCACACACCGCATGGCTGCACGAGCCCTACCACGACGCTCCGGATACGTGCGGCAACCGCTACCTCGACGCCGACGCCGTCACCACGCATGTCCAGGCCTGCACGGAGGCCGGGATCCCGGCCGGATTCCACGTGATCGGTGATGCCGCTGTCGCCACGGTCGTAGACGGTTTCCAGGCCGTGGTGGAGCGGCTCGGGGGTCCGGCAGTGGCGCGCTGCGGTCACCGCCTGGAGCATCTGGAGATGGTCGACGCCGAGCAGGCCGCTCGATTGGGCGCCTGGGGCGTGATGGCGAGCATGCAACCCAACTTCGATGCCCTGTGGGGCGGAGAAGACGGCATGTACGCCCAGCGTCTCGGGCTTGACCGAGTTCACCGGCTCAACCCGTTTGCGCTGTTAGCATCCGAAGGCGTGCCCCTCGCTTTCGGCTCAGACACCCCGGTTACCAGCATGAATCCCTGGCAGACCGTGCGTGCCGCGGTGTCGCACCGTAGCGCGGGCAGTGCCATTTCGGCTCGTGCAGCGTTCGCTGCGGCCACCCGCGGAGGCTGGCGGGCCGGCGGGGTGCGCGATGGCGTCACCGGGACACTCACCCCTGGTGCCCCGGCCAGTTACGCAGTCTGGGAGGCCGACGACCTGGAGGTCAGCGCGCCGGCCAACGCCGTCCAGCGGTGGTCCACCGATCCGCGATCACGGGTTCCCGCACTGCCGCGGTTGGCGCCCGATGCCGCGCTGCCGCGCTGTCGTCAGACTGTTCACCGGGGTGTCGTCATCCATGGGCAATGACCGTCCCAGAGACAAATCGGGCCGCCCGCGACCGGTGAGCCCAGGCCGCTCGCGGCACGATGGCCCAGGCCGCTCACGGCCGAAACCCACCGAGATCACCGACGTGATCCCAGCCATCGAGGACGACGAGCTCGCCGAACTCGACGCGCTCGACGACGAGTCATTCGACGAACTGGACGAGGGAGTCACCGGAGATCCGGTGGCCGACATCGATCCCGACGAGGAGCCCGAGGAGCTCGAGTACCGCCTGACCGCTGCGGGCACACCTGACCGTTGGTCCGTGGTGACCGTCTGGGCGTCGCGATTCGGACGCGCCGCGGCGCGGCGTTGGGCGCAGTTGAGCGCTGCGGCCGGCGGAGGACTCGCGTTGTGCCTGAGCTACCCGCCGACCGGATGGTGGTGGGCGGCCTTCGTCGGAGTGGCGTTGATCGGCTGGGTGCTGACCCTCGAATCCACCACCCGGGCCGGCGGCTTCGGCTACGGATTCCTCTTCGGCCTGACGTTCTACATCCCGCTGCTGCCGTGGATCAGCGGTCTCGTCGGCGCGGTGCCGTGGCTGGCACTGTCGGCCATGGAGGCGCTGTTCTGCGGATTCTTCGGCCTGGCGGCGGTCATCGTCAGACGATTGCCGGGCTGGCCGTTGTGGTTCGCCGCGTTGTGGGGCACCCAGGAATGGCTGAAATCCACCGTGCCGTTCGGCGGATTCCCTTGGGGAGTACTCGGATTCGGCCAGACCAACGGGCCGCTGCTGGCCCTCGCGCGCTGGGGCGGCGCGCCGTTGCTGTCGTTCGCGGTGGTACTCGTCGGCTTCAGTCTGACGCTGCTGGCGCTCGAGATCGTGCAGTGGTGGCATCACGGCCACAAGCCGGGCTTCCCGGCGCCCGCGGTCATGCTGCCGGGTCTGAGCATCACTGTGGTGCTGCTGGCCACTGCACTGCTGTGGCCGCAGGTTCGTCATTCCGGAACCGGCGCGGGCGATGAGCAGACTGTCACCGTCGCCGCCGTGCAGGGCAATGTGCCGCGGCTCGGGCTGGAGTTCAACGCCCAGCGCCGTGCAGTGCTCGACAACCACGTGAAAGAGACGCAGCGCCTGGCCGACGACGTGCGCGCGGGCCGGGCACCGCAGCCGATGTTCGTGGTCTGGCCCGAGAACGCCTCCGACATCGATCCCTTGGCCAATGCCGACGCCGCGGCCCAGATCACCGCGGCGGCCGACACCATCGGCGCACCGATTCTCGTGGGAGCCGTCACCAAGGCCGACGGCTACACCGCGGACAACCCGGTGGCCACCAACACCGTGATCGTCTGGGATCCCGAACACGGGCCCGGCGAGCGTCACGACAAGAAGATCGTGCAGCCCTTCGGTGAGTACCTGCCGTGGCGCAGTTTCTTCCGGCACCTGTCGTCGTATGCGGACCGGGCCGGCTACTTCGTGCCGGGTCAGGGCAACGGCGTCGTACACGCGGCCGGCGTGCCGATCGGGGTGACCACCTGCTGGGAGGTGATCTTCGACCGGGCCGCCCGAGAATCGGTCCTGAGCGGTGCCCAGGTGCTGACGGTGCCCACCAACAATGCGACGTTCGACGAGAACATGAGCGCTCAGCAGTTGGCATTCGGCAAACTGCGGGCCGTCGAGCACGATCGCTACGTCGTGGTCGCCGGGACCACCGGGATCAGTGCGGTCATCGCGCCGGACGGACGTGAGTTGGCTCGCACCGAGTTCTTCCAGCCTGCCTATCTGGACAGCCAGATCAGGCTGAAATCAGAGCTGACGCCCGCCACCGAGTGGGGACCCACCTTGCAGGTGGTGCTGGTCACGATTGGATTTGGGGCGTTGCTGGCCGCAATACTGCACAATGGAGGGTTCGTGCAAAGAATGTTGAGGCGTCGCACCGGCGAAGGCCCGCGACGATGAAGGAGCCACATGACAGTCTCTGGTGAGGGAGCGCAGCGGCCGGGGGAATCCAGCCCTCGCCGGGACGGTGAACGCCCGAGTCAGCGCACCCTGGTGATCATCCCCACCTACAACGAGCGGGAGAATCTGCCGCTGATCGTCGGGCGTGTGCACCACGCCAGCCCCGAGGTGCACATCCTGGTGGTCGACGACGGCAGCCCCGACGGCACCGGCAAGCTGGCAGATGAGCTGGCCCTGGCCGACCCGGATCGCGTACACGTGATGCACCGGACCAGCAAAGCGGGCCTGGGCGCGGCCTACCTGGCCGGTTTTGCCTGGGGTCTGGGTCGCGGGTACTCGGTCCTGGTCGAGATGGACGCCGACGGCAGTCACGCGCCCGAGGAGTTGAACCGGCTGCTGGACGCGGTTGATGCCGGCGCGGATCTGGCGATCGGTTCGCGCTATGTCTCCGGCGGCACCGTGCGCAACTGGCCGGTCCGACGGTTGGTGCTGTCGAAGACCGCCAACACCTATTCGCGGCTCCTGCTGGGTGTCGGTATCCACGACATCACCGCCGGGTACCGCGCGTACCGGCGCGAGGTGCTGGAGAAGATCGACCTGTCCGCGGTGGATTCCAAGGGCTACTGCTTCCAGATCGACCTGACCTGGCGCGCGATCAACAACGGGTTCAAGGTCGTCGAGGTGCCCATCACGTTCACCGAACGTGAGCTCGGGGTCTCCAAGATGAGTGGTTCCAATATCCGCGAGGCGATGTTCAAGGTCGCGGAGTGGGGGATCCGTGGGCGCCTGGACCGCGCCCGAGGCGTGGTGCGCTAGCTGAAGACGCAAAAACCGCGATATGCCCACGAAGGGCATATCGCGGTTTTTCTATGCGAGGCTCAGCTGCCGCGACGCTTGGTCTTGATCAGGTCGAGGCGCTCCTTGAGGAGCTCCTCGAGCTCTTCGACGGAGCGACGCTCCAGCAGCATGTCCCAGTGGGTACGCGGCGGCTTGACCTTCTTGGGCTCCGGCACGTCGCCGTCGATCAGCGTGCCCTCCATGCCGTTCTTGCAGGGCCAGGTGCCGGGAATCTCGGCGTCGTCGGCGAACGGAACGTCGAACACCTCGCCGTTGTCCGTGCGGTAGCGCGCGACCTGACGCGGTGCAAGGTCGTGGTTGCGGTCGGTCTCGTAGCTCACGGCTCCGAGGCGACTGCCTCTCAGGACGCGATCAGCCATCGTCAACACTCCTTGTTCGGCGTTTTGTCCGGATATATCAACGCTGCACGGCGTTGCCAAGTTCCCGACTCGACCATTGATGATACGCGGGTCAGGGCACGCGGCCGTCTACAGTCGTGACCCATGGCGATCGGGAACCGCAGACGCGACCGTCCACAGCCGTGTCGGTGGTGCGGGCGTGAGGTCGCCGATGCGCAGATGGGCCGCCGTCGCCAGTACTGCAGACAATCCTGCCGGCAGCGGGCCTATGAACAACGCGCCATGGTGAAGGGCACCTCGCTGGCGCCGGATTCGGTGGTGCTCACCGCCGACGAGGCCGCCCAACTGTCCGACCGGGTGTATCAGGTCAGGTGTGCGGCCGAGGATGTCGCGATCGCGGTCGACGAGGGCGCCGGGTCTGACGAGTTGCGGCAGTTGTGTGACGCGCTCTTGCAGGCTGCAAAGGCCGCCGACGGCTGGCGTTAGTCGGGCGGGCAGCTGAGCTGTCGTCCGACGCCCACCGGCGGAGGCACCGGCTTGAGGCAGCCCAGTGGTTCGACGCCCGACGAGTTCAGCAGCACCGCGGACTGGTGCGCGTAGTTGACACACACCAACGTGGTGTCATCGGCCCGGCACCGGTAGTCGCCGAAGGCCAGCGACTTGCCCGCGGCCAGTTGCGCGCCGTCGCCGTAGTTGAATCGCCCCGGGTCGCCGTGCAGTGAGCCGATATCCACCGTCTCCCCGGCGAAATCCACCCAGCCGGGAATCCACTGGCCCTCGACGTCCGACGGCTTCGAGGGGAGACCGTCGGCCTTGATCAGGCAAGCCAGTTGGCCTTCGACGTTCTTGTCGGTGGCACAGCGCGCGGTGCCCGAGGGCACGACGAACGCCACATCGTCACCGAGATTGGTGGACTGGCCCTCGCGGGTTGCAGTGTGGAAGCCGGATGGATCGGCCGGGGTGCCCGCCTCGACCCACTTGATCACCCGGGTCATCGGGGTGCCGGGGGCCGGTGCGGTGGTGGGCAGTGGCGAGGTCGTCGTCGGGGTCGACGTGGGGGTCTTGATGTGCGGGGCGCCGGCCGGCATCGACATCCGGGGCTGCGAGCTCGGCTGCGTCTCGTGCCCCCCTCCCGGTGAGCAGGCCGCCACGAGCGCCGCCAAAAGCGCAGCAGCCCCAACAGTCACAGCGATTCGCATACCCGCAAGGCTAGCGGTCGCATGCCACGCCCACCGCCTGTCGGCCCCCCGTGGTGTTGTTCGATACGGTCGTCCTATGCACGAGCGGACTGTCCGGGCAAAGATCAGTACCGGCATCGTCGAGGGGTTCACGCGCGACGGCGTACACCGTTGGCGTTCCATCCCTTACGCCAAACCGCCGGTCGGACGGCTGCGTCTACGGGCACCCGAGCCCGCCGAGTCATGGCCGGGTGTGCGCTACTGCCACGGGTTCGGTTACTGCGCGCCCCAGCAACGTCGCTACACGCTCGTCGGGGTGGGCAAACACCAGCCGATGAGCGAGGACTGCCTGACCCTCAACGTGGTGGCGCCGGAAAAACCGGACTCCGACGGTCCACTGCCGGTGATGTTCTTCGTGCACGGCGGTGGCTACATCATGGGCAGCTCCGCCACGCCGGTCTATGACGGCGCCGCGCTGGCCCGTCGCGGTTGTGTGTTCGTCTCGGTCAACTACCGGCTCGGCATGCTCGGGTGTGTCGAGTTGTCGTCCCTGTCGACGCCGGAACATCCGATCGAGGACAACCTGTTCCTGCGCGATCTGGTGCTGGCATTGCGCTGGGTACGGGACAACGCGGCAGTGTTCGGCGGGGATCCGGACAACGTCACGATCTTCGGGGAGAGTGCGGGTGCCCATGCGGTCGCGACGTTGCTCGCGGTGCCCGAGGCCGAAGGACTGTTCGCCCGCGTGATCTCGGAGAGTCCGGCCAGCGGGATGGTCAGCTCCGCGGACGCCGCGGCCAAGCTCGCAGATCAGCTCGCCGAATTGATCAGTCCCGGTGAGGGATCGGCGGCCACAGCGCTGATGACCGCCCGTCCGGCCGATCTGGGTCGGGCGCTGGAAGCACTGATCGTGCGCGGGCAGACCGATATGCCCGGCGCATTTCCGGTCGGCCCGACCTTCGGCACCGAGTACCTGCCCGCCGATCCGGTGACGGCGATGGCCGAGGGCAGCGCACACCGGGTGCCGTTGATCGTCGGCAACAATGCCGACGAGGGGCGCCTGTTCACCCGCTTCATGCAGTTGCTGCCGACCAATGAGCAGATGATCGAAAAGCTTTTTGCCCGTAGCGATCCCGAGGAGCGCCGACGGATCGTCGCGGCCTACCCGGACTATCCGAGCAGCGCGGCCTGCGTGCGGCTCGGTGGTGATTTCGCGTTCGCCTCGGCCACCTGGCAGATCGCCGAGGCCCACAGTCGGCACGCGCCCACCTACGTGTACCGCTACGACTACGCGCCGCGCACCTTGCACTGGGCGGGGCTCGGGGCGACGCATGCGATGGAGCTGCTGGCGGTGTTCGACACGTACCACACGAGTTACGGCGCACTGCTGACCGCCGTGGGTGACCGCACTTCGGCCCGGCGGGTCAGCCGTGACGTGCAGCGCCGTTGGCGTGAATTCAGCCGGACCGGTGAGCCGGGCCCGGGCTGGCCCGCCTATGACCGCAACGACCGCGCGGTGTTCGTTTTCGACCGCCGGCCGCGCGTCGAATACGACCCCCGGGCGGTGCGGCGGCAGGCCTGGGAAGGGTTCACCCTCGCCGAGCGCTGAGTTCGCCGGCTCCACTCTGAGCGATTTGCTGCAGGGAATCGCTCGGATGTGGTTGCGTATTTGACGTGGACTACCCCCTGGATCCGCTGTCCGCCGACGAGTTTCGCGCGGTGGCAGCAATATTGCGGCGTGAGCACGGGGTCGGGGAGGGCTGGCGGGTTGCCTCGGTGGAACTCGTCGAGCCGTCCAAGGCCGAACTGGCCCTCTTCGACGGCGGCGGCGCGACACCGCCCAGGCGGGCCGCCGTGATCTGTCTGGAGCGGGCAGCGAATGCCACCTATAAGGGCGTGGTGTCGCTGACCGATGACCGGGTCGAGAAGTTCGACCACGTTCCGGGCGTGCAGGCCAACTTCACCGTCGACGAGTTCGTCGAATGCGACGAGGTCCTGCGTCGGCACCCCGACGTGATCGCGGCACTGGCCAGACGCGGGATCACCGACCTGGACAACGTCTTCATGGACACCTGGACCTACGGTGACGCGGTCGCACCCCCCGAGTACCGCGACCGGCGGATCGGCTGGTCGGACACCTGGTACAAGCAGGCCGCCGGGGCCAATCCGTACGCCCACCCGGTCAGCGGTCTGCATTGCGTGATCGACATCAACAGCATGGAGGTGCTGCGCGTCGAAGATGACTGCAGGGACGATACGCCTCCCGAAATGCCCTCTGTGATGGGCGAATACGTACCGCATCACATTCCGGAACGGATCCGGGCGGCGTCGCGCCGGGAGCCGCTCAAGCCGCTGGACATCACTCAGCCCGAGGGGCCGTCCTTCACCTTGGACGGCAACCTGCTGCAGTGGCAGAACTGGTCGCTGCGGGTGGGGTTCAACCACCGCGAGGGGATGACGCTGCACACCGTGCGCTACCGCGACGGCGACGTGAATCGCTCGGTGGCCCACCGGATGTCGTTCGCCGAGATGGTGGTGCCCTATCGGGACTCGTCGGTCGATCATTACCGGCGCACCGCCTTCGACATCGGCGAGTGGGGACTGGGATTCATGACCACTTCGCTGGAGCTCGGCTGCGATTGTCTCGGTGAGATCCGTTATCTGGACGCGGTTCTGCACGACAGCAGCGGCGAGCCGTACACGATCACCAACGCGATCTGTATCCACGAGGAGGACAACGCCGTCCTGTGGAAGCACGTCGACCACGACGCGGGGGCCGAGGTGCGCCGAATGCGCAGGCTCACACTGTCATTCCATGTCACCGTCGCCAACTACGAGTATCTGGTGTACTGGCGGCTCTACCAGGACGGCAACATCGAGTGCGAGGTCCGCGCCACCGGGATCATGGTCACCACGCCGTTCCCGGCCGGGGCGACGCCCAAGAACGGCACGCTCGTCGACGAGCGCACCTATGCGCCGTTCCATCAGCATTTCCTGATCGCCCGGTTGGACCTGGACGTCGACGGCACCGACAACACGGTCTACATGACCGAGTCATACGCGGAACCGATCAGTCCGGACAATCCGTACGGCCTGTCCCTGGTGGTGCGCAACCAGGCGCTGCGCACCGAGAAGGAGGGCAAACAGGACGTCAACTTCGCCACCCAGCGGGCCTGGAAGGTGGTCAACACCAACGTCGTCAACGGCCTGGGGACGCACCCGTCCTACAAGCTGGTGCCCACCGGGGCGATCCCGGCGATGTTCGACCCGTCCTCGCCGGTACTGCAACGCGCCAATGTCATCGCCCACACCCTGTGGGTGACCCCGAACCGGCCGGACGAACGCTGGCCGGCGGGGGAGTTCGTCAACCAGTCGGTGGCCGACACCGGGTTGGGCGAGTGGACGAAGGCCGACCGGCCGATCGACAACACCGACGTGGTGCTGTGGTACGTGTTCGGCATCCACCACATCACCCGACCGGAGGACTGGCCGGTGATGCCGGTGGATGTGGTGTCGTTCTGGCTCAAGCCTTTCGGGTTCTTCGACCGCAACCCGGCACTGGACGTGGCGGCCACCCCGCCGGACTCCTGTGCACACGGTCATGCCAAAGCAGCACACCACTAGGTATTAGTTGACACCTGTCATGTGTGATGCGGAACACTGCTAGGTTGCCTGTGTGCAACCGACTCAGACCGCTGTCCTGGACCGCCCCGAAGACCTGACGTGTGACTGGCTGACCGCCGCCCTGGGTGCCGGTCCGGTCAGCGGATTCAGTTTCGAGCGGATCGGCACCGGGCAGATGAGCGAGTGCTACCGGGTCGCGCTGAACTATGCCGGTGAGGCGGACGGGCCGGCCTCGGTCGTGCTCAAGGTGGCCGCCACCGATCCCAACAGCCGCCAGACCGGGCTGGCGCTGGGACTCTACGAGCGTGAGGTGCGGTTCTACACCGACATCGCGCCCGCCCTGGCTCCCGGGCCGGTGGCGCCGTGCTACCACGCGGCGATCGACACCGAGACCGGTGCCTTCGACCTGCTGCTCGGCGACGCCACCCCGGCTGTCGTCGGTGACGAGATCCGTGGCGCGACAGCAGAACAGGCTGCGGTGGCGCTCACCGAGCTGGGACACGTACACGGATCGGTGGCCGGCGTCGAGGCCTTGAACCGGGCCGAATGGCTCAACCGTGAGGCGCCGGTCAACCAGGCTCTGATCGCCGGCCTGTATGCGGCATTCGTCGAGCGCTACACAGGCCTGATCACGCCGGAGCAGCGCCAGGTGTGTGACCGGCTCGTCGAGAGTTTCGATGCGTACCTGGCCGACGAGGGCGCGTCCGAGCGGCCCCAGGGTCTGGTGCACGGTGACTACCGGCTCGACAACATGCTGTTCGGCGACGCGGGTGCCGACCGGGCCCTGACCGTGGTCGACTGGCAGACCGTCACGAAGGGGCCGGCGCTCACCGACGTGGCCTACTTCATCGGCTGCGCCCTACCCGTCGATCAGCGCCGCGCACACTACGACGAGCTGTTGACGGCGTATCACCAGGCGCTCGGCACAGCCTCGGCGCTGACGCTCGACCAGGTGCGCGACGGCGTGCGTCGGCAGAGTTTCTTCGGGGTGATGATGGCGATCATCTCCTCGATGCTGGTGGAGCGCACCGAACGCGGTGACCAGATGTTCATGACGATGCTCGACCGGCACTGCAGCCACGTTCTGGACACGGGCGCACTGGATATCCTTGCGCCACCGGCAATTCCGCAACCGCTGGCACCTGCCGCCGAGGACGACTATCCGCACGCCCCTACCGGTGAAGAACTGTGGAACGAGAGCTGGTACTTCGACTTCACCGACGCCGCTGCGGGTTTCGGCGGCTGGGTCCGCCTGGGTCTGATCCCCAACCTGGACACCGCATGGGTCAACGTGCTGTTCTGTGGTCCGGGCATGCCGACCGTTGCGCTCAACGACTTTCATGCCACACCGGCTGAACCCGCATCGATCACGGGTGAGGGCGTCGAGTTGAGCCTGCAACCGCTCGAACCGCTCAAGACCTACCGTGTCACCGCATCGGGTACCGGGCAGGGCCACGACGATCCGGCGGCGCTGCTGCGCGGCGCGACGGGCCGGCCGGTTGCGGTGACCATGGACCTGACTTGGACCACGGTGGGAACTTCCTACCAGTACCGGATCACGCCCCGCTACGAGATTCCGTGCACGGTCTCGGGCACGGTAACCATCGGCGAGCAGACCTTCGACATCAACGGTGTGGCTGGCCAACGCGACCACTCGTGGGGCGTGCGGGACTGGTGGGCGATGAACTGGGTGTGGAGTGCGTTCCATCTCGACGACGGCACCCATCTGCACGGCGTGGACATCCGGATACCAGGCATGCCGCCGATCGGCATCGGGTATTCGCAGCGCGCGGGTGAGCCGCTGGTCGAATTACAGGCGGTGACTGCGGATTACACGCTCGGTGCCGATGATCTGCCGGTGTCGACGACGCTGACGCTGCAACCCGGCGACGTCGAAGTGACGGTCGACATCGCCGGCCATGCGCCCGTATTGCTGGTGGCTCCAGGAGACGACGGCAGGGTCAGTCAGTTCCCCCGGGCCTGGGCGAAGGTCCGTACCAACGACGGGCGCAGCGGTATCGGCTGGCTGGAGTGGAACCGCAACCTGGCGTAGATGGCCCTTGGCACCGCGAGCGTGCGTGTTTGTTGCCCGACACGCCGTATCGTCTCAGCGCTCTGCGCACGCTCGCCGGCGCTCAGGTGATGCGAAATCGCTTGAGCCGCGCAGTCGCGCCGGCGATCAACTCCACGCGGCTGCGCGGCACGCCCAGATGTTGGGCAAGCAGTTTGGTGACGGCGTCATTGGCCTTGCCGTCGACGGCGCGTTCCTGCACATAGATGGTGAGCGCGCCGTCGTCGCCGGTCTCGACCAGCGGGCCCTTGCGGCTGCCGGGTTTGACCCGGACGACAACGGTTTCGCTCACGTCCTCATCGTTACGCGAACGTGCGCAAAATGCTGACGCGCGGCGGCGTGTCGCGGAGCAGACACGCACGCTCGCGGAGCAGACGTCAGCGCGCGACGATCACCGATGAGCCGTGGCCGAACAGGCCCTGGTTCGCGGTGACGCCGACCTTCGCACCCTCGACCTGACGGCCGGTGGCCTGGCCCTTGAGCTGCCAGGTGAGCTCGCACACCTGCGCGATGGCCTGTGCCGGGATGGCTTCGCCGAAGCACGCCAAACCGCCCGAGGCGTTGACCGGGACGCGCCCACCGATGGTGGTGGCACCGGAACGCAGCAGCTGCTCGCCCTCGCCCTTGGCACACAGGCCCAGGTGCTCGTACCAGTCGAGCTCGAGTGCGGTGGACAGGTCGTACACCTCGGCCAGGCTGACGTCCTCGGGGCCGATTCCGGCCTCGGCGTAGGCGGCGTCGAGAATCTGGTCCTTGAACACCCGCTCCGGGGCGGCCACCACGGCGGTGGAATCCGTTGCGATGTCCGGCAATTCGGGCAGGTGCTGGGGGTAGCGCGGGGTCACCGTCGAGACCGCGCGTACCGAAGGAACGCCCTCCAGCGAGCCCAGATGCTTGCGGGCGAAATCCGCGCTCGCGACGATCAGCGCGGCGGCGCCGTCGGAGGTCGCGCAGATGTCGAGCTGGCGCAGTGGGTCGGACACCACCGGGCTGGCCAGCACGTCCTCGACCGAGGATTCCTTGTGGTAGCGGGCATTCGGGTTCTGCAGGCCGTGCCGGGAGTTCTTCACCTTCACCTGGGCGAAGTCCTCGGCGGTGGCGCCATAGAGATCCATCCGGCGCCGGGCCAGCAGGGCGAAGTACACCGGGTTCATGGCGCCGAGCAGGTGGAAGCGCTGCCAGTCGGGATCGTTCTTGCGCTCGCCGCCGACGGGTGCAAAGGCCCCCTTGGGCGTGGTGTCGGCGCCGATCACCAGGGCCACATCGCAGAACCCGGCCAGGATCTGGGCGCGGGCGCTCTGCAGCGCCTGCGAACCGCTGGCGCACGCCGCGTATGAGGATGACACCGGCACGCCGTTCCAACCCAGTTTCTGGGCGAACGTCGACCCGGCGATGAAGCCGGGGTAGCCGTTGCGGATCGTGTCGGCTCCGGCGACCAGCTGGATCTGGCGCCAGTCCAGGCCGGCCTCGGCCAGGGCCGCGCGGGCGGCGACGACGCCGTACTCGGTGAAGTCGCGTCCCCACTTGCCCCACGGGTGCATGCCCGCGCCCAAGATGTACAGCGGTTCGGGTGCGCTCATCAGGCGATCCTCCAGGCGTGGGTGGTGCGCTCGACGCCCTCGTCGTCGGTGTAGAGCGTCATGGTGGTCAGCTCCATCTCCATGCCGACCTTGAGATCGGCGGCGAGGGTGCCGGTGACGACCTTGCCGAGCACGATCAGGCCCTCGTCGGCCAATTCGACCGCGGCGATCGCGAAGGGCTCGAACGGGTCGGTCTTGGGATACGGCGTGGGCGGGAGATACCGGTTCTCGGTGTAGCTCCACACCTTCCCGCGGCGGGACAGCGGCACCAGATCAAGGGTGTCGCTGTCGCAGGCCGGGTTGGGGCAGTTGTTCTCGCGCGGCGGGAAGACGTAGGTGGCGCACTGGGTGCACTTTCCGCCGATCAGGTGAGTGGCACCGGCGTCGTCGGTGGCGAACCACCCGTCGATCGCGGGTTGCGAAGATGCTGCTGGCACGCGGCCAGCCTAAACGATCGAGACCGCCGAACTGAAACGTGTTGCAGTTTTGTCCCGAGGGTCAGGATATTCGCTTGAAGAGTACGAAACTGTTTCGTACTCTTCGGGCATGGTGCGAGGTGTGGAGCGTGAACGGGCGGTCTTGGCCGCCACGACCGAACTGCTGGCAGAACGGGGCTATCAAGCGCTGACGATCGATGCGGTCGCCGCGCGGGCGGGCGCCAGCAAGGCCACCATCTATCGCCGGTGGCCGAACAAGGCCCAGCTGGTCCGCGCCACCCTGGACGCTGCTGATGCCGCCCGCAATGCCTCCGTGCCCGATACCGGTGACCTGCGCGGTGACCTGCTGGCGGTGATGGACGTGCTGGCCGCGGAGGTCTCCGAGCCGCTGACCCGGGTGACCGCCGAGCTGGCCACGCTCATGCGGCACGACCAGCAGCTGGCCGAGGCCCTGCGCGAACATCTCGACAAAGAAGAGCTCTCGCCCTTCCGTGACGCGCTGCAACGGGCCATCGCCCGCGGAGACATCGCGATGGACACCGATGTGGAGTTGATCCACGACGTGGCTGAGGCGATGATCCTGCGGCAGCTCCACCTCGACCTACCCGTCGACGCGAAATTCAGTGCACGGCTGGTCGACGACGCGCTGCTGGTCCTGCTCGGGGGTGCCCACGGATGACCGTCGTGATCGCCGGCGCCGGGCCGACCGGACTGACCCTGGCCATCGAGCTGGCCCGCCGCGGTGTGCCGTGCCGGGTGCTCGAGAAGGCCGCGACGTTGTTTCCCGGCTCTCGCGGCAAAGGGCTGCAGCCGCGCACGCTCGAGGTCTTCGATGATCTCGGGGTGATCGGTGCCGTGCTGGCCGCCGGGGAGCCCTTTCCGCCCATGCGGCTCTACAGCGGCGCGGACGTGGTGTGGGAGAAACCGATCTACGAGCTGCTGGGACTGCCGGAGCTGGTTTCCTCGCCGGCGGTGCCGTACCTGTACACGTGGCTGCTCCCGCAATGGCGCACCGACCAGATCCTGGCGGCGCGCTTCGCCGAACTCGGCGGAACCATCGAGTTCGACACCGAGGTAACGGGTTTCACGCAAGATGCCGACGGTGTCACGGTGCACACGAATCGCGGGACGATCGGTGCCGACTACCTCATCGGCGCCGACGGCGGTCGCAGCACGGTCCGCAAGCTATCCGGGGTCGACTTCCTCGGTGGTGCACTCACCGAGGAACGGATCATCGTGGGTGACGTGCGGGCCAGTGGGCTCACCGGTCGGTGCTGTCACCTGCTGACCCGCGCCGGAGACCGGGCCACCCGGTTCTCGCTGTGGAACCTGCCGGGCAGCGAGCACTACCAACTTGTCGTGACGATGGCACCGGGCGACGAGATTCCCGCGTTGACCCTCGAGGCCATGCAGGCAGTCCTGCAGCACAGGTCGGGACGCCGGGACGTGACGCTCTCGGATCTGAGGTGGATCTCGCTGTATCGGGTCAATCTGCTTTTGGCGCAACGCTTCCGGATGGGCCGGGTGTTCCTGGCTGGGGATGCCGCCCACGTGCATTCGCCCGCCGGGGGACAGGGCGTCAACACCGGCGTGCAGGATGCCTACAACCTCGGCTGGAAACTGGCCGCAGTGCTGGCCGGAGCGCCTGACAGCCTGCTGGACAGCTACGAGGCGGAGCGCTTGCCCGTCGCCGCCGACGTGCTGCACCTCAGTGGCCTGTTGCACCGCCAGGGGTTCGGCGCGACGGGGCCCGCGCCGGCGGCCATCCACCAGTTGGACATCCACTACCGGGGCGGCCCGCTGGCCGTCGACACGGATCCGACCGGTGCGCTGCGCGCCGGTGACCGGGCGCCCGACGGCCTGCTGCCGGACGGTCGCAGACTGTTCGACGTGTTCCGCGGCCCGCACTGGACGGTGCTGCAATTCGGTTGTGAACCAGTCGATTTCGGAATCCCGCGGGTGCGTCTCGAGCCCAGCGCCGACTACGACGTACCCGTCGGCTCCTACGTCCTGGTCCGGCCCGACGGATACATCGGCGCGATCAGCACCCGGCCCGAGGTCATCCGCGATCAACTCCGCCGAGCAGGGGAGTGACGTCTGTCATCGGGGGCTCCTGTCTGCGCGGGTGTTTCGCCGATAGTCGGCGGTGACGCGGGCCAGATCTCGGGGATCGCCGGCATGCATCTCGCGATTGGCGTGCACCACTGCGGTGGTCTCCGGGATGCGGCGAGCCTCGTAGCCGGCCAGGCCCCGTCCGGCGGCCATTTCGTCGGCGAGGGCGCGGGCGTCGAGAATGGCTTGTGAACCGCCGTTGGCGCCGACGGGATACATCGGGTGCGCGGCATCGCCGAGCAGCGTGATGTGGCGAGTGCCCCAGCGGGACAACGGCTCCCGGTCGACCATCGGGTACTCGAACACGGCCGGGGACCGGGCCACGAGTTCGGCGGGGTTCAACCAGTCCAGCCGCCAGCCGGACATGTGGGCGGCCACCGTCATGGGATCGGCCGGGGCATTCCAGTTGGCCTCGCCGGGGAGTGGGCCGGGATCGGCGCACGGGACCTGCAGTACCCAGTTCATCAGATCGCCGCCGATCGGGTAGGTCACCAGCTCGACCCCGTTGTCGCCCTTGACGATCGCCATGGTGCGGCCGTCGAGAAACGGCCAGATCCGGCTCGCGCCGCGAAACATTCGGACTCCCGACCACATCAGCGGATCGGGCCCCGGGTGCAACCGCCGGCGCACCATCGAGTGGACTCCGTCGGCGCCGACGAATATCTCGGCGGTGAACTCCGCGGCGCGGGTCGCCACGCGGACCTGCCGGTCGGTTTCCTGGAATCCCGTGACGGCGACGTCGGTACGCACCGCGTCGGGCCCCAGACGGGCCCGGACCGCGTCGAGCAACAGCATCTGAAGCCGGCCGCGGTGCACCGAGCACTGCGGGTAGCCATAGCCGCCTTCGATTCCGCGGGGCTCGCGGAACAGCAACGTGCCGTCGTCGCGGTAGAAATCGATGACGGCCGGGGTGGACGAGATGGCCAGCAGGTCCTCGCCGAGGCCGAGGTCGGTCAGGTCACGCACGGCGTGCGGCAGCAGGTTGATGCCCACGCCGAGGGCTCGCAGCTCGCGGGCGCCTTCCAGCACGATGACGGGAAAACCCTTCGCGTGCAAGGTGAGTGCGGCCGTGAGACCGCCTATCCCGGCGCCGGCGATGATGATCGGTTTACTGGACATGACTCCAGCGTCGGCCCCACTGAACGATAAGTCCAATACATAGTTGGTCCACAAACTATTGTGAATACTTATGGAATTGCGGCAGCTCGAATACTTCGTCGCGGTGGCCGAAGAAGCCAACTTCACCCGCGCCGCCGAGCGGGTACACGTCGCGCAACCAGCGGTGAGCGCTCAGATCCGCCACCTGGAGCGCGAACTCGGCCAGCAGTTGTTCGATCGCAGCCGCCGTACGGTCCGGCTGACGGCCGCGGGCGAAGCCGTGCTGCCGCACGCGCGGACGGCCCTGGCCGCCGCGGCCGGGGTCCGCACCGCGGTCGAGGAACTCGGCGAGCTGCTGCGCGGTTCTGTGGTCGTGGGCACCGTGACGGCCCACGACTTCGACATGGCGGGCCTGCTCGCACAGTTCCACGCGGCACACCCACTGATCGACATCACGTTGGCCGCCGACGAGTCCGACGCATTGGCCGAGGGCCTGCGCTCGGGACGGCTCGATGCGGCCATCGTGTCGGTGGGCGCCGAACTGCCTGTCGGGTTGGCTGCCGAGGTGGTGACAGATCAGCGGATCGTCGCCGCGGTGGCGGACGATCATCCGTGGCGGCGACGGCGCACCGTCGCGCTGCGCGATTTCACCGAACATCCGGTCATCGCCCTGCCGGCCGGTGCCGGTATCCGCCACCAGTTCGACCGGGCCTGCCGAGGGGCCGGAGTGGCTGCGCGGGTCGCATTCGAGGCGAGTACCCCGCGCGCGTTGGCCGAGCTCGCCGAGCGCGGGCTCGGAGTCGCGGTGTTGCCGGAGTCGGTGGCCGTCGCGCGGACTGCGCTGCACCCGTTGCCCATCACGCCGGAGCTGCGTGGCCGGTTGGTGTTCGCGTGGCGGGCGCAGGGCCCGATGAGTCCGGCCGCCAGGGTGTTGATCGAGATGGCTCGCCGAATGATCAGCCCACCGACAGCGTCCGGATCTTGGGCCACAACGAATCCCATGGCTCGGTCCGGCCGGTCAGCAACCACGCGCTGAGGTCGTCGGTGATGCCGCCCACGTCGCGGGCATGGGCGAAGAACGGGCGTAGGCGCACCGGCTCCTCGCCGATGAACAGCACGGTGTCGACGTCTGGCGCCGGTGCGGGGAAGTAGCCGTAACTGCGGGTCGGGCTGAATGCCGGGGGCAGCTGGTATTTGTCGGAGTAGCCGTCGAGGAAGGCGGCCACGATGTAGGACTCGCCGACGATGGCGGTGTGTTCCCGCTGGCCGGCGGGCAACTTTGCATAAGCCGCAGCGGTGCGCTGCGCGATCTGCTCGTCGGTGCCGTCGCGGCCGATCGTGATGCTGAGCGCGATGGCCGCCGCCGCCACTGCGGCACTGAGAACACAGGCCGGCCACACTGCCCATCGCCACCGGGAGTGGCCTGCCTCGCGGCGGCGCTGCAGGCTCAGCGCACCGACTGCGACGAGCGGCGGGAACAGGCCGCACAGGTAATAGGGCCGGGCGGCGGTGGCCACGAACAGAACATAGAGGACCACGAAAGTGACGCCGAGGAAGCGGTAATCGGCCAAGGTGCGGTCCCTGACCAGACGGACGAGGCCGTAGAGGGCCAGTGCCGCACCGATCACGCCGGCGAACACGATCAGCTGCACCGCGATACCTCCGCGGCCGCCGTACAGGGGTCCCGATTCGGCCGCCACCACCTCGGCCATCTTCAACTGCGGCCAACCGTGCCGCGCCTGCCACCACAGTGTCGGTGCGGTGATCGCGGCACCGACGCCGGCGCCGGCCCACAGCAGCGGGCGGTGCAGCAGCGCGCGCGGCCCGACCGCGAGTGCGGCCAACAGCATCACCGCGCACAGCAGCAGCACCTGGAACTTCGTCATCGCCGCGAGCCCGGCGACCGCCCCCAGGGCGAGGAGCAGTCGATCGTCGCGCAGCCGGATCCAGCGCACCACCAACCAGATCAGGAGCAGCCACCCGAGCGGCTCGAGTGTGTACGGCGTGAGCCAGTGCCCGGCGAACGACACCCACGCCCCGGTCGCCTGGGCGAAGGCCACCAACGCCTGGGCGCGGCTGTCGCAACCCATCTCGCGGGCGATCAGGGCGGCCACCACGATGGCGCCCATCGTCGCCAGGATCGCCGGGATACGGAGCGCGACAACGGAATCAGGAGCAATGAGATCGCTGAGTGCGGCGAGTGCGGGTGCCAGTGGCGGTTGATCGGCCGAGCCCCAGTCGAGATGGCGGCGGCCGATGGCCAGCATGTACACCTCGTCGAACCAGTAGCCCCGGCCCGCGATGGCGGCCGCAAGCTGGACGGCTCCGGTGACGACGGCGATGGCGGTGACGGCGCGGACGGCCGGCGGCGGGATGTCGACCGGCGGGTTGACGGATACGGTGTCCGTCGTTGTTTCAGCCACTGCGGTCCACGATAGTGGTGTCGGTGGTCGACGGGATGTCACCGCCGGTGCCTAGAGTGAGGGCCGTGAGCCCCGCCAAGACCGAGACCAAGAACGCGCTGAATCCCACCGCCGACGAGAAGCCCACACTGATGCTGCTCGACGGAAATTCGCTGGCTTTCCGGGCGTTCTACGCGTTGCCCGCCGAGAATTTCAAGACCCAGGGCGGGTTGACCACCAACGCGGTCTACGGGTTCACCTCGATGTTGATCAACCTGCTGCGTGACGAGCAGCCCAGCCACGTGGGTGCGGCGTTCGACGTCTCGCGTCAGACGTTCCGCAAGGAGAAGTACCCGGAATACAAGGAGGGCCGGTCCGCTACCCCCGACGAATTCCGCGGTCAGATCGACATCACCAAAGAGGTGCTCGGCGCGCTGGGCATCACCGCGCTGGCCGAACCTGGTTTCGAGGCCGACGACATCATCGCCACGCTGGCCACCCAGGCCGAGCGGGAGGGCTACCGGGTGCTTGTGGTCACCGGCGACCGGGACGCGCTGCAGTTGGTCACCGACAACATCACGGTGCTGTACCCGCGCAAGGGCGTCAGTGAGCTGACCCGGTTCACCCCGGATGCGGTAGTGGAGAAGTACGGGCTGAGCCCGACCCAGTACCCGGACTTCGCAGCGCTGCGCGGAGACCCGAGTGACAACCTGCCGGGCATTCCCGGGGTCGGTGAGAAGACTGCGACCAAGTGGATCGTCGAATACGGCTCCCTGCAGGCACTGGTCGACAACGTCGACGCAGTCAAGGGCAAGGTGGGTGATTCGCTGCGGGCGAATCTGTCCAGCGTCGTCCTGAACCGTGAGCTCACCGACCTGGTCCGCGATGTGCCGCTGCCGCAGACACCGGACACCCTGCGGATGCAACCCTGGAACCGCGACCAGATCCACCGGCTGTTCGACGACCTGGAGTTTCGCGTTCTGCGTGACCGGCTGTTCGAGACTCTGGTCGCCTCTGAGCCCGAGGTCGAGCATGGGTTCGATGTGCGTGGCCGAGCGCTCGAGCCCGGTGAGCTCGCGGCGTGGCTTGCCGAGCACAGCTTGGGCAACAGGTTCGGGCTTGCGGTGGTCGGCACGCACCTGGCCTATGACGCCGACGCCACCGCTTTGGCCATCGTGGCGGCCGATGGCGACGGGCGCTACATCGACACCGCCACGCTGACGCCGGAGGACGAGGAGGCGTTGGCGCGCTGGCTGGGCGATCCCGGTCCGCCGAAGGCGCTGCACGAGGCCAAACTGGCGATTCACGATCTGGCCGGGCGCGGCTGGGCCCTGCGTGGGGTCACCTCCGACACCGCGCTGGCCGCGTACCTGGTGCGGCCGGGCCAGCGCAGCTTCGCGCTCGACGATCTTGCGGTGCGCTACCTGCGTCGCGAGCTGCGCGCTGAAACTCCTGAACAGCAACAACTTTCGTTGCTGGATGATTCTGACGGGGTCGACGAGCAGGCAGTGCAGACGCTGATCCTGCGGGCCTGTGCGGTGTTGGACCTGGCCGAAGCGCTGGATGAGGAACTGGCTCGGATCGACTCGTCCTCGCTGTTGGGCCGGATGGAGCTGCCGGTGCAGCGCGCGCTGGCCGAGATGGAGTCCATCGGCATCGCCGTCGATCTGGACAACCTGCAGGAGCTGCAGAGCGAGTTCGCCGACCAGATTCGTGATGCCGCCGAGGCCGCCTACGCCGTGATCGGCAAGCAGATCAACCTCGGCTCGCCCAAGCAGCTGCAGGTCGTGCTGTTCGACGAGCTGGAGATGCCGAAGACCAAGAAGACCAAGACCGGCTACACCACCGACGCCGATGCGCTGCAGTCACTGTTCGACAAGACGGGGCATCCGTTCCTGCAGCATCTGCTGGCCCACCGCGACGCCACCCGGCTCAAGGTCACCGTCGACGGCCTGCTGAACGCGGTCGCCGGTGACGGCCGGATCCACACCACGTTCAATCAGACGATCGCGGCCACCGGCCGGCTGTCCTCCACGGAGCCCAACCTGCAGAACATTCCGATCCGCACCGAGGCGGGCCGGCGGATCCGTGACGCGTTCGTGGTCGGCAAGGGCTACTCGGAGCTGATGACCGCGGACTACAGCCAGATCGAGATGCGGATCATGGCGCACCTCTCCAGGGACGAAGGGCTCATCGAAGCATTCAATACCGGTGAGGACCTGCACTCGTTCGTGGCGTCGCGGGCGTTCTCGGTACCGATCGACGAGGTGACCCCAGAGCTGCGCCGGCGAGTCAAGGCCATGTCGTACGGCCTGGCCTACGGATTGAGCGCCTATGGGCTGGCGAGCCAGCTCAAGATCTCCACCGAAGAGGCGAAGGTACAGATGGAGCAGTACTTCGACCGGTTCGGCGGGGTGCGTGACTATCTGCGTGACGTGGTCGACCAGGCCCGCAAGGACGGATTCACCTCGACGGTGCTGGGCCGTCGCCGTTACCTGCCGGAACTCGACAGCAGCAACCGCAACGTGCGCGAGGCAGCTGAGCGGGCCGCGCTCAACGCGCCGATCCAGGGCAGTGCTGCCGACATCATCAAGGTGGCGATGATCAATGTCGACGCCGCCATCAAGGAAGCCGGGCTGAAGTCACGGATGCTGCTGCAGGTTCACGACGAGCTGTTGTTCGAGGTGGCCGACGGGGAGCACGACACCCTTGAGTCGCTGGTCCGCGAGCACATGGGCAACGCCTATCCGTTGGACGTGCCGCTGGAGGTGTCGGTCGGCTACGGCCGCAGTTGGGATGCCGCGGCGCACTAGGCGTCAGTAGCGGCTGGACCGCTCACTAACCGCGCAAGGACGTCGCAGCGGCGTGGTCGTGCGTCGGGACAATCCGGACCTGGTCTCTCACCGCGTGCAACCGGTGCAGGGTGCGGAAGCACTGGTCGCGATCCTCGTCGGCGAAAGCTCCTGGGTAACTGGGCTTCTGCCGGATGTGTTCCACGGCGAGGTCATGCCAGGCGGCGTCGCCGGCCAGCAGTACCCTTCCACCGGCGGTGTTGAGCAAGAGCCCGATGCTGCCGGGAGTGTGGCCGGCGAGGTCGACCAGTTGCACCGCGCCGTCACCGAAAAGGTCGTGGCTGCGTTCGAACGTCAGCACCGGCGGGCCGTCGAGTGTGAATGTGGTGATGGTTCGGTTCTGGAGCGAGTCCCGCACGCCGCCGATCGGTGCGACCGGATCGCGGGTGGCCCACTCAAGCTCGGGGTGATGAACGTGCACAGGCATGGTGGGCAGGTCGAGAAGCCCGCAGATGTGGTCCCAGTGCAGGTGGGTCGGCAGCGCGAAGTCGACGTGATCCTGGCCGAGTTCCTCGGCCAGCGCCGCTGCGGTGGTGACCGCGTCCGGCGGAGGAACGACGGCTGGACGCAGCACGGCGGGTAACTGGCTGAGCACTCGGACGCCTACATCGGCGCACATGCCTGGATCCACCACGAAGCGGGCGCGCGGATGCTCCACGATGAACGCGGTCATGGCGATGGGAATGCGCCGCGGTGCGCGGGTTCCCTCGACGATGGCCGCAGTGGGGACCCATTTCGGCACTTGACGCAGCGTGCGGAAGGTGACGGTCTCGTCTGTGGACGGCAGGCCCGCATTCTTCAACTGGTTGAGCAGGCTTCGGTCCGGACGACGGGGGCGGATGAGCCCGGCCGGCGCATGGGCGAACGCCGAGCAGCAGGCCCACAGGCTCGGCTGTCGAACCGGAGTTTTGACGGCAGTGGTAGTCACGTATGCGAAGCTAGAACTTCAGGTCGACCTGAAGTCAAGGGGCGTGGACCGACATGGGTGAGAAATATCCGGTGGGGGTGGCCGCAGCGGCGGTCGGTGTCGAATCCCACGTGCTGCGGCACTGGGAAGACGTTGGAGTGCTCGTCCCGTTGCGGAGCGCCGCGGGGCACCGGCGATATGACGACGAACTGATCACCAGGGCGCGGCTGGTGCGGTTGTGCCAGCAGGCCGGGTTGGCTCTGGCGGAGATCCGCGATCTGCGCCTCGCCGATCGCGATGTCCGAATCGACATGATCACCACCACGCTGCGGCGGATCAGGGCGGACATCTCCCGGCTGCAGCGCGCCGAGCAGTTTCTTTCCCACGTCGTCACCTGCGTGCATCCGATGGTCTCGGAGTGCCCCGACTGTGCGGCGTTGGCGCAATCGGCGCGCTAGCCGATCGGCGCCTGGTAGTTGGCGAGCCACTGCAGGATCGGTGCGGCCGAGCGGGCAGCGGTCACCGAGTACACCTCTTCCTGCTGTAGCGCGTACACCTGCGCGTCGCCGAAACCACGGTCGATGCGGTCCCGGACGAAAGCCAGTTCGACGACGGCGGCGGAGAACGCCGCGACGGCCTTGCCCGCGGGGCGGCCGCCGGCCATCGTCGCCTGCTGGATGGCGCCGTGGCGGGTCTTCAACGCTCCGAGCCAGGTGGCCTCGTTGGGGGTGATGAGCCCGGCGGCGACCATTCCCGGCAACTTCTCGGCCACCACGCGCTGTTCGCGGCGACGGCTGGTGACGGCGACCACGATCATGATGATGAAGATCGGCACCATCCAGACGATGTAGACGATGAAGTAGGTTCCGGCGCCGAGCAGCGACGACCCGTTCCACAACCCGTGCATGAGCACCGCACCGAGGTAGCCGGCCAGGATGCACAGCGCCTTGGCGATGCCGCTGCGCCGCTGCAGTGCGAAGTACACCCCGATCGCGGTCATCGTGGTGAACAGTGAGTGGGCGAACGGCGCCATGATCAGTCGCATCGCCGCGGTGAGCAGGGATCCTCCCAGCGAATCCGCGCTGGAGATGTACATGATGTCTTCCAGCCAGGCGAACCCGAGACCGACGAGGCCGGCGTAGACCAGGCAATCGGTGAGCGAGTTGAGCTCGTTGCGGCGCTTGCCGGTCATCATGACCAGCAGGAACAGGCCCTTGGCGGCCTCTTCGATGAACGGCGCCCGGATCGCCACGGAGGCGAAGCTGTGGGACGAGTCGACACCGGGTGTCGCCAGTAGCGCATCGGCGAACAGGCCCAGGATCAGGGAGAGCACGACGGCGACCGCGGCGCCCCAACCGAACGCCAACAGCAACAACCGGGGCGGTTCGGGCTCCCAGCGATCCAGCCACAGGTAGGCGAACACCGCCCCGGTCATCACGATGCTGGACAGCGTGAAGCCGATGATCGCGCCGGCCGGGTTGAGTGCGGTGAAGAGCAGTACCAGCGCACCGATGACGACGCCGCAGGCGATGATCGCGGCCAGCGGGGCCCCGACCTTCCGGACCGGCCTGGGCATGGGTGCGGTGATCGGAAACCACGGCCGATGGACGGGGCCGGGGGTCGGGGAGTACGCCACCTGCGAAGCGTAGCGGTGGGCAGGTTGCGTTCCCGGCACAAGTTCGGGCGAGGGTCCTACAGGCCCCGTGAGCCGCCGTCAGGGTAGGCGGTTTGTCCTGCGTGTGCCTGGTCTAGTACCCTCGTTACGTATCTGTGCACGCAGCTAGACCGTCACGGATCGGCACGAACGCAATACCGCAACATTACTGTCCCTACGAGTAAACCTGTCCGGAGCAACCCACCACATGCCAAGTCCCTCCATCACCTCGCCGCAAGTAGCCATCAACGACATTGGCTCGGCCGAGGACTTTCTCGCCGCGATCGACAAGACCATCAAGTACTTCAACGATGGCGACATCGTCGAGGGGACCATCGTCAAGGTTGACCGTGACGAGGTTCTGCTCGACATCGGTTACAAGACCGAAGGTGTCATTCCTTCCCGTGAACTCTCCATCAAGCACGACGTCGACCCCAACGAGGTCGTTTCCGTGGGCGATGAGGTCGAGGCCCTCGTTCTCACCAAGGAGGACAAGGAAGGCCGTTTGATCCTGTCCAAGAAGCGTGCTCAGTACGAGCGCGCCTGGGGCACGATCGAGGAGCTCAAGGAGAAGGACGAGGCCGTCAAGGGCACCGTCATCGAGGTCGTCAAGGGCGGCCTGATCCTCGACATCGGCCTGCGCGGCTTCCTGCCCGCATCGCTGGTCGAGATGCGTCGTGTCCGCGATCTGCAGCCGTACATCGGCAAGGAGATCGAGGCCAAGATCATCGAGCTGGACAAGAACCGCAACAACGTGGTGCTGAGCCGCCGCGCCTGGCTGGAGCAGACCCAGTCCGAGGTGCGCAGCGAGTTCCTCAACCAGCTCCAGAAGGGCGCCATCCGCAAGGGTGTCGTCTCCTCGATCGTCAACTTCGGCGCGTTCGTCGATCTCGGCGGTGTCGACGGTCTGGTGCACGTCTCCGAGCTGTCCTGGAAGCACATCGATCACCCGTCCGAGGTGGTTCAGGTGGGCGACGAGGTCACCGTCGAGGTGCTCGACGTCGACATGGATCGCGAGCGGGTTTCGCTGTCGCTCAAGGCGACTCAGGAAGATCCGTGGCGCCACTTCGCCCGCACCCACGCGATCGGCCAGATCGTGCCGGGCAAGGTCACCAAGCTGGTGCCGTTCGGTGCGTTCGTCCGCGTCGAAGAGGGCATCGAGGGTCTGGTGCACATCTCGGAGCTGTCCGAGCGCCACGTGGAGGTCCCGGACCAGGTTGTCACCGTCGGCGACGACGCGATGGTCAAGGTCATCGACATCGACCTGGAGCGTCGCCGGATCTCGCTGAGCCTCAAGCAGGCCAACGAGGACTACACCGAGGAGTTCGACCCGTCGAAGTACGGCATGGCCGACAGCTACGACGAGCAGGGCAACTACATCTTCCCCGAGGGCTTCGACGCCGAGACCAACGAATGGCTCGAAGGCTTCGACAAGCAGCGGGAGGAGTGGGAGGCCCGCTACGCCGAGGCCGAGCGCCGGCACAAGATGCACACCACGCAGATGGAGAAGTTCGCCGCGGCCGAGGCCGAGGAAGCTGCCCGTCCGGTGTCCAACGGTTCCTCGCGGTCGGAGGAGTCCACCGGTGGCACGCTGGCCAGCGATGCACAGCTGGCTGCTCTGCGTGAGAAGCTCGCAGGCAACGCCTAAGAAGTAACACAACGAACGCCCCGGCCCATTGGGTCGGGGCGTTCGTCGTTTCTGGTGCCTGCCAGACTGTTGGGCGTGCTTCGCATCGGGTTAACCGGCGGTATCGGCGCCGGAAAGTCAACAGTGTCGGCCACATTCAGCGATCTCGGCGGCATCATCGTCGACGGCGATGTCATCGCCCGGGAGGTGGTGGAGCCCGGCACCGAGGGGCTGGCCAAGTTGGTCGACGCGTTCGGGCGGGGGATCCTGCTGCCCGAGGGTGCGCTGAACCGTCCCGCGCTGGCCGCGATCGCCTTCAGTGACGACGAGAAGCGCACCACCTTGAACGGCATCGTGCATCCGCTGGTGGCGCACCGCCGGTCGGAGCTCATCTCGGCGGCGCACGAAGATGCCGTGATCGTCGAAGACATCCCGCTGCTGGTGGAATCCCAGATGGCGCCGATGTTCCCGTTGGTCATCATCGTCAACGCCGACCCGGAATTGCGCGTCAAGCGACTCATCGAATACCGCGGCTTCACCGAGGCGGACGCCCGGGCCCGCATCGCCGCACAGGCCACCGAGGAGCAGCGTCGCGCCGTAGCCGATGTCTGGCTGGACAACTCGGGTAGCCCCGGCGCCGTCGTCGAACAGGCCCGCGCACTGTGGCACGAGCGGATCCTGCCGTTCGCGCACAACCTCAACATCCGGCAGCCGGCGCGCCGTGACCCTGTCGTGGTGCCCTACGACCCGACCTGGCCGGACCAGGCCCGGCGGATCGTGGCCCGGCTGAACACAGCATGCGGACACCGCGCCGTGCGCATCGACCACATCGGTTCGACCGCTGTGCCGGGGATGGATGCCAAGGATGTCATCGATGTGCAGGTGACGGTGGAGTCATTGGCCGTCGCCGACGAGCTCGCCGAGGCACTGTTGACGGCCGGCTATCCCGTGGTGCCGGACATCACGGCCGATACCCCGCACGATGACGATCCCACGGTGTGGCGCAAGCGTTTCCACGCGTCGGCGGATCCGGGTCGGCCCACCAACGTGCACATCCGCGTGAACGGTTGGCCCAACCAGCGTTTCGCTCTGATGTTCGTCGACTGGCTGCGGGCCAACCCGGGAGTGCGCGCCGATTACCTGGCGGCCAAGCGTGCCGCACTGGCCACGCCCGACTACGCGGTGGCCAAAGAACCATGGTTCCTGGACGCCTACCGGCGTGCCCGGGAATGGGCGGAATCGACGGGCTGGCAGCCTTAAATCATTGGGCCGCAGCAGTTTCGCGATCAAGAGCACAACAGTCAAGTGTCCGGACAGCTGGTTTCGGCTGTGCGGTAGCGTTTGGGGCGTCCAAAGGGGGGACGAACATGTCAACGTTGAAGCCGGCCTTGGTTCCGGTCCGCCAGATCGCCGCCCATGAGCTGGTCGTCGACCAGATGCGGCGAGCCCTGGAGCTCGGCCAGTTCCGACCAGGTGACCGGCTGCCCACCGAACGCGAGCTCTCCGACATGCTCGACGTCTCTCGCACCACGGTGCGTGCCGCGGTGGCCGTCCTCGAAAAGCAGGGGCTGATCACCGTGCGGCGCGGCCGCGGTGGCGGGTTCACCGTCCAGGCGCCACGGTACGACCCGGCTCAGATGCGCCGGGAGTTGCGCCACAACAAGCGCGCGATCCGCGATGCCTTCGACTACCGCGTCATCGTCGAGACGGGGGCCACCCGGCTGGCGGCCGAGCGACGCCGGGTCAGCGATGTGAGAGAACTGCGCAAGCTGCTCAAAGGTATGGAAGCCGCGCTGCAGACCGGGATGAACGACCAGTCAGCTCAGCACACCACGGATTTCCAGACCCTCGACTCCGCATTTCACCTCGGCATCGCCCAGGCTACGCAGAACGATCGGTTGCTGGAGTCAGTGGCCGACGCCCGCCGGAGGATGTGGCTACCGGTCGGTGCGATCTTCGGACGCCTGGAGCCCAACGCCAACGACTACCACGAGTCGATCCTCGAAGCGATCGCGAACCGTGATCCGGAGCTGGCTGCCGCGCTGATGGCGGCCCACATCAACGACACGCGGCACACGGTCGAGTCCTGGCTGAAGCGCTGAAGGCTACGCGGCCGGTGGCTCAGGTTCGACGGGCGGTGCTGAGGGGTCGACCGGTGGCGGGAGCGCGGTATCGGTGCCCACCGGCGTGGTGTCGACGGCGGTGCCCGGCATCGGGGTGCTCAGCGGGGCGCCACAGGGCAGGCTGCCGTAGCTCGGGTCATCCTTGGGTCGGGTCAATCGCGGGCCGACGAAGGTGTCGGCCTGGGCGATGACCTGGTCGTCCACGAGGATCTCGCAGTGCAGATTCGCCGAGTACGGCCAGTCGATGCGGACGGCCATTCCTGCGGTCTCCGGATTGGTCACCACACCGGTCGCTTCGAAGATCCGACCCGGCAGCATCGACGGGTCGGCGGTGTTGACGTTGTCGTCGTCGATCTTGTAGGCGATGGTCGCGTTGCGTGACACGCCGTCGATCCGGGCGCGGTAAGTGACGTTGTGCAGCTGCTGGTCGGGCAGCGGTTCCACCTGAGGCGGCGCCTCCGGATCGGCCTGTGCCACAGCGGGAATCAACAGCGCGCCGGTGAGCAGTCCGGCCAGCGCGGGGAGGGCTCCCCAGGCGTACTTAGCTGAGCTCATGAATCCCGACCTTACGCTTCCCGCCACGTGAGGGCCATTCCGTTGCCGGACAGCCACTGATCCAGGTGGTATCCGCAGCTCGCCAGGCCCTCGATCGCGGTGGCCGCGGTTTGCACCGCCTGCTCGCCGACCTCCGGACTCAGCAGCCCGTGGCGGACCGCGGTGAGCAGCTCGTCGACGTCGCACAATTCGACGCCGCGGCCGGTGCGGATCACCAGGTCCAGGTAGTGGTCCTCGGCATACCAGGCCGTCGGGCCGGCGGTATAGCTGCCGATGTCGAGGTAGAAGTCCTGGTCACGTTCGTGTCCGGGGCTGAAATGGAACACGCTGGCCCGCAGTCCGAGCGCAGGCAGCAACCACGATTCCAGGTAATGGAACTGGGCCCGGCCGGGTGTCGGTCGCGCCATGTACAGCCCCCAGGGCTCGACGGTGTAGACGTCGACGGCCCGCACGATGCCCTTTGGATCGGTGTTCGTGCGGGCCACCAGGTCAAATGTCTCGTGCTTGGGTGCGTGGATGGGCTCAGCCTAACGCGGGGATGGGGCCGCGGAAACAGCACCGATCGGAAGTTGTCGGTGCACCGTTCTACGCTGGTGAGCATGGCCTTCGCGACCGAACATCCTGTGCTTGCGCATTCGGAGTACCGATCTGCCGTCGATGCCGTAGAAGGCCTCGTCCGGGCCGGCGCCAAGTTCGAGGTGGTCAGCGAGTATGAGCCCGCCGGTGATCAGCCGGCCGCCATCGAGGAGCTCGAACGTCGGATCAAGGCCGGCGAACGTGATGTCGTGCTGCTCGGCGCGACCGGTACCGGAAAGTCGGCCACCACGGCGTGGCTGATCGAGCGGTTGCAGCGGCCCACCCTGGTGATGGCGCCGAACAAGACGCTGGCCGCCCAGCTCGCCAATGAGCTGCGGGAGATGTTGCCGCACAACGCCGTCGAGTACTTCGTCTCGTATTACGACTATTACCAGCCCGAGGCCTACATCGCGCAGACCGATACGTACATCGAGAAGGACAGCTCGATCAATGACGATGTCGAGCGGTTGCGGCATTCGGCGACCTCTAGTCTGCTGTCCCGGCGCGATGTGGTGGTGGTGGCGTCGGTCTCCTGCATCTACGGTCTGGGCACGCCGCAGTCCTATCTGGACCGCTCGGTCGAGCTGGAGGTCGGCCAGGAGGTGCCGCGTGACGGGCTGCTGCGGTTGCTGGTCGACGTCCAGTACAACCGCAACGACATGGCGTTCACCCGCGGTTCGTTCCGGGTGCGCGGCGACACGGTGGAGATCATCCCGTCCTATGAAGAGCTGGCCATTCGCATCGAGTTCTTCGGCGACGAGGTGGAGGCGCTGTACTACTTGCATCCGTTGACCGGTGACGTGGTGCGCCAGGTCGACTCGGTGCGGATCTTCCCGGCCACCCATTATGTGGCCGGTCCCGAGCGCATGGCGCACGCCATCTCGAGCATCGAAACCGAACTCGAGGCGCGGCTTGCCGAGCTGGAGGGCCAGGGCAAGCTGCTGGAGGCGCAGCGATTGCGGATGCGGACCAATTACGACGTCGAGATGATGAAGCAGGTCGGGTTCTGCTCGGGCATCGAGAACTACTCGCGCCACATCGACGGCCGCGGTCCCGGTACCGCGCCCGCGACACTGATCGACTACTTCCCGGAAGATTTCCTTCTGGTGATCGACGAATCCCACGTCACCGTGCCGCAGATCGGCGGCATGTATGAGGGCGACATGTCGCGCAAGCGCAACCTGGTCGATTTCGGCTTCCGGCTGCCCTCTGCGGTCGACAACCGGCCGCTGACCTGGGAGGAATTCGCCGACCGGATCGGGCAGACGGTGTACCTGTCGGCGACGCCGGGTGCCTATGAGATCAGTCAGGCCGGCGGCGAGTTCGTCGAGCAGGTGATCCGCCCGACCGGGCTGGTCGATCCGCAGGTGGTGGTGAAGCCGACGAAGGGGCAGATCGACGATCTGATCGGAGAGATCCGCACGCGCACCGAGCGCGACGAGCGGGTGCTGGTCACCACGCTGACGAAGAAGATGGCCGAGGATCTCACCGACTATCTGCTGGAGCTCGGCATCAAGGTCCGGTATCTGCACTCGGAGGTCGACACGTTGCGGCGCGTCGAGCTGCTGCGCCAGCTTCGGCTGGGGGAGTACGACGTGCTGGTGGGCATCAACCTGTTGCGCGAGGGTCTGGACCTTCCCGAGGTGTCGCTGGTCGCGATCCTGGACGCCGACAAGGAGGGCTTCCTGCGCTCTACCCGCAGCCTGATCCAGACCATCGGCCGCGCGGCGCGCAATGTGTCCGGCGAAGTGCACATGTACGCGGACAAGATCACCGATTCGATGCGCGACGCGATCGACGAGACCGAGCGCCGTCGTGCCAAGCAGGTCGCCTACAACGAGGCCAACGGGATCGACCCGCAGCCACTGCGCAAGAAGATCGCCGACATCCTCGACCAGGTGTACCGCGAGGCTGACGATACTGAAGCCGCCGAGTCCGTCCCGATTGGCGGTTCGGGGCGCAATGCCTCGCGTGGCCGGCGCGCGCAGGGCGAGCCGGGACGTTCGGTCAGCGCCGGGATCGTGGAAGGCCGCGACACCACCAACATGCCGCGTGCCGAATTGGCCGATCTGATCAAGGATCTGACCGAGCAGATGATGACGGCTGCCCGCGATCTGCAATTCGAGTTGGCGGCGCGCATCCGGGACGAGATCCAGGACCTGAAGAAGGAGCTGCGTGGAATGGACGCGGCCGGCCTGAAATAACCGGAGTTGACCTCAACGGCGGTTCAGCTTCTAGCGTCATCGGTGTGACCGATACCGTGACGCCCGACACCGGGAACTGGCGGCAATTGTTGGGCACCCGGTATCTGGGGGCGTCCACCGTGTTGGCCGGCGGCGTGCTGCTGTACGCCACCAACGAGTTCCTGACGATCAGCCTGCTGCCCAGTGCGGTGGCCGAGATCGGTGGGCAGCGGTTCTACGCCTGGGTGACGACGGTGTACCTGGTCGCCTCGGTGATCGCGGCCACCACCGTCCACTCGCTGCTGATGCGGCTCGGTCCACGGCAGGCATATCTGTTGGGGCTCACGGTGTTCGGTGCCGGAAGCCTGGGTTGCGCGCTGGCCCCGAGCATGGAGGTGCTGCTCGTCGGGCGCACGGTGCAGGGGTTCGCCGGCGGATTACTGGCCGGCCTGGGTTATGCGGTCATCAATACCGCACTCCCGAACACGTTGTGGACCAAGGCATCTGCACTGGTGTCGGCGATGTGGGGTGTCGGCACGCTGATCGGACCGGCGGCGGGCGGGCTGTTCGCTCAGTTCGGGCACTGGCGGTGGGCTTTCGGGGTGTTGGTGATCCTGGCGGTTGCGATGGCGGCACTCGTGCCCGTCGCGCTGCCGGCCCGTGTCGCGGCCGCGGCCCCGGCGCCGGGAATTCCGGTGCGGTCGCTGGCACTGCTGGGCGCTGCGGCCATGGCGGTCAGTGTGGCGGGGGTTCCACACGATTGGCGGGCCACGGCAGCTCTGCTGGTTCTCGGGCTGGCACTCGTGGCCGGGTTCCTGTTCGTGGATCGCCGCGCACGGGCATCGGTGTTGCCGCCCAGCACATTCGGGCCGGGCCCACTCAAGTGGATCTACCTGAGTCTCGGGGTGCTGATGGCGGCGACAATGGTCGACATGTACGTGCCGCTGTTCGGCCAACGGTTGGGACACCTGACGCCCGTGGTGGCGGGGTTCTTCGGCGCGGTGCTGTCGGTCGGCTGGACCGCGGGGGAGATCGTCAGTGCATCGCTGCAGAACCGGCGGACGATCACACGCACCGTGGCGTTCGCGCCCATCGTGATGGCGGTCGGATTGGCGGGCGGTGCGTTGTTGATCCGGGACGGGATGTCGCCGTGGTTGGTGGTGGTGTGGGCAGTCGCGCTCGTGGTCACCGGTGCCGGTATCGGTATCGCCTGGCCCCACCTGTCCGCATGGGCGATGGGCAGCGTCGACGATCCGGTCGAAGGCCCCGCCGCGGCGGCGGCGATCAACACCGTGCAGCTCATCTGCGGCGCGTTCGGTGCTGGGCTGGCCGGAGTCGTCGTCAACCTCAGCGATACGGCGGACGCGGCCGCAGCGCGGTGGCTGTTCGCCGGGTTCGCGGTGCTGGCCGTGCTCGGGGCTTTCGCCTCGGTCCGGTCCGGTCGGCGGGTCAAATAGGCCGCGGGTACGTAGGCGATGAGTTTCTCCGGTGTCACGAGTCTCACTCGTATACGACCGATACGAGGAGTGATTCGATGCCGCTGACACTCAATGCCTACCCAGATGTCGTCACCCGGGACGAGTGGCGCCAGGCGCGCAAGAAACTGCTGGCCGCCGAGCGCGAGGTGACGCACCTGCGCGACGCGGTCAACGCTCAACGACGCCGGCTACCGATGGTCAAGGTGGAGAAGGACTACGCGTTCGAGGGGCCGGACGGTGCCGTGCGCCTCGTCGACATGTTCGAGGGGCGCAGCCAGCTCTACATCCACCACTTCATGTGGATCGACGCGATCGATGCGGGGTGTCCCAGTTGCACCGCCGCGGCTGATCTCACCTTCACCGCACAGGACCGAGAACTGTTGCACGGCAAGGATGTCACGTTCGCCTGTGTTTCCCGGGCACCGTATGCCAGCATCGCGGCGTACCGGGACGCGCACGGCTGGACGTTCCCGTGGTACTCGTCGCGCGATGGCGACTTCACCTACGACTTCCACGTGACGCTCGACCCGGCCCGGGCGCCGATCGAATACAACTACATGTCTGTCGACGAGCTCCATGATGCCGGCTTCGCCGACGAAGATCTCCGGGGCGACTGGCCGGGCGCCAGCATCTTCCTGCGCCGCGGTGACGAGGTCTTCCACACCTACTCCGCCTTCGCCCGCGGACTGGACCACACCGCGGTGGGATACCCCTTCCTCGACCTCACCCCGTACGGACGGCAGGAGCCATGGGAGGACTCGCCGACCGGCTGGCCCCAGGGCGGGGCCGTGGTCGGCAGGCCGGTGGGGGACGCCGACAGTTAGGGATCATTGAGATCGAAACTATGGGCGGCTACCTGCGCGGCTGGCACAGTAACCAATCGACGCGGGTGTGTCTGAGTGGCTAGGAACCGGCCTGCAAAGCCGTTTACACGGGTTCGAATCCCGTCACTCGCTCAAATTGCCGTTCTTGGCGATTGTTGGTAACTGCCGACTATCGACGATCCGTAGGGTGATAGTGCCAGTTCAGGCAGCATTTTTGATGCCTATTGTTGATGACTGTTGGCGAAGGCATTCGAAGGTCGCGAATTGGTTGGTGCGTACCCTGTTCATGCCGAACGGATAGTCAGCAAATATCCCTGCTCGAGAGGTTTATGTGGCTCGTGTAGCGGTCGCCGGCGTACTGTCCGCGCGATGCACACAAATTGGGCTTGGGTACTGATCACGGAAGACGATCAGGGTCCGCAGGCGGCTTACGCGGAGGTTGGCGCCGACATCGAGCGGGACATCCTCATGGGCGACCTCCCGTACTTGCTGGAGATCGTTCGCCCTAGATAGATACTGATCGCCGTGACCGGACTCGACAAGACATGGGCAATCCAGCAGATAGACAGGTTTCTGTACGCTAGCGACCGTCGCTCTGCGGGCGCGGGGATGTTCCAAATCGAGCCAGACAAGGTAGTTGCGCAACACGGCTCACGTTGTTGAGCAGATCCTCGACCGCGTGACCCCAGGTTGGAAGCAACACTTGATTGAACCACCGAGAAACCAGCGGTGGGCACCGCTTCGTGATGCGGTTGCGCGGGCGCGCGCGGCTCTCGAACGTGAGGATGAGATTCGCGGGCACCTCGGTGATGGTGCACCACAACTAGATGCGGGTCGGCTACACGCTTGGGCATGGGAAAGCGGTGCGGCGTACTGGCGCACCGGACATTTTCACCAAGCTGTCATGCAAGCCGCGATCCGAATCAACACCGAGACTCAAGCCAAGCTTGGTCGGCGCGGCATTTCTGAGACTGAGCTCTTCAACCAGGCGTTCTCGCTGGACCCGCCCAAGGCGAATATGCCTCGACTCCGATTGAGCGAAGACGATGGGGGCAGGACTTACCAGAACCTGCACCGGGGAGCGCGGGCGCTAGCGGAGGGACTGTACGCGGCCATCAGGAACCCCGGAATGCACGACGGAGAGGGGGGCACCTCGCAACAAGAGGCATTGGAACAGCTCGCGGCTTACAGCATCTTGGCGCGGTGGGTTGATTCCGCGACGGTCGCCACAGTCGCGGCATAAGCGGGGCGTTAAGTGCCCGGACCAGCACGGAAGCCCCTCAGGAGGGGTTATCGGCGGCTGCGGGCGAAGCTTGGACCACGGTCGTCAACGCCACCGAAGCGGCCAACCTGTCCGATCTTGACGACCGTGCTTAGCGGGCTAAGGGTTTGAGGCCCCAACGCCCTAGGCCCGTCTGCACAGACAGGCAGGGCACTATCGAGTTCGGCATACCGCCATCGAAATTTCTTCCAGGCTCTTAGCATTGGCAGCGGCTCGCTTCAATCCAAACGCAGGGGAGGCGTTGTGAGGCCCTACCAAGATCCGCCGTCGTTGCCTCCGCCTATGTGGTGCCCGGACCCCGAAGGCGCCAGTCGGCTCCGCTGGTGGGATGGTTCGAACTGGACCGATCATTACGCGGAAATTCCCGCGCCAGAGCCTGTGGTGTCGGCGGTGGCCGCTGTTTCTGTCTCGCACAATTCCGCACTGGTTGCTGCGTACAGTTCGATGCGGCAGCCCACTAAGAGGGCGAAGGGTTCAACTACATCTCCGCTTGCCGCAATCGTCGAGGCTGCGACGCTTGAGGAGCCCCGCTATCCGCTCGATGAGCAGATCGAGGTTGTTGGGGAGACTTATCGTGCCAAAGATATTCGCCGGGTTTTCGAAGAAGCCGGTATGCCGATCACCGAACGTGGTGTGACACTAAATTCGGTCCGCTGCATCCTCGTCCCCGAGCCGTGGAATGAGCACGACCCGAATGCGGTCGCTGTGATGGTCGGGCGACATCACGTCGGCTATCTCGCCGCGGAGCTCGCTGTGTCGTACACGTATGGTCTTCAGCGCATTGCACAACGGGGCACTATGGCAACTGGCGAGGCCAGGATTTGGGCCAAAAGCGACGACGGAATGATTCGAGCTCGGGTGACAATCCTGATTCCGGAGATCTCGCAATTTGATTAGGTGGTAGCGCACTTCCCTGGCCGGACACGGGCTGTCCGCACCTAGTGCAAGGTCTGGGGGTGACGACGGCATGGCGGTTTCCCGTGTTAGCGGACTCTGGGGGGCATCACCGCCCGAGCTGGCCTTACAGGGTTTTGCCTGGCTGGACTGGAGGGGACTGCGGCATGGCTGGTTCTCCCTTCGGGGCTGTTGCTTAGGTCTGGTGAAAGCGCCCTGTATTCCCAGTGGAAAGGGGGGAGGCATGGGACCCAAGAAGACTGGATTATCTGCCCGAGACGTTGCGGTTATCGCAGCGATAGGCGCGGTAGTAGTCCTGCTCTCAAACTTCTTTGGGTCATCGGAACCCACGACGGCAACATCTAAAATGACGCCGAGTTCTACCTCGGTGGCGTTCCCGGTGATGAAACACGCTGAACCGGATCGATTCGTCATGCCGGATGTCGTTGGAATGACGGGTTTCGAGGCTGAGAAGGCGGTCAAGATTGCGGGACAGTATCGGGTGTCGCCGACATTCGATGATGCCGTACCCGTTGAATGCACCACATCGTCTCCAATTCTGGCGAAAATTGTGCGTACCGACCCTCTGGCGGGGACTGAGTTGCCTGCATCTGATCAGGCGAAAGTGGTTTTGTACGTTGATCGATCAGCCGGTGCGACGACGTGTGCGTCGGCGCCGCCTCCGGTCGCGCCGCCGCCCGCCGCGGTAGACACACCCAACGTGCCTGATGTGAACTTGCCCGACCCGCACCTTGGCTGCACGTACGTCAACGGCTACACCAAACGGAACGGCACTCACGTCAGCGGCTATTGGCGCTGCTGAGGACCTGGAACCAGCTGAACCGTGCCGTCGCGAATCCGGAAAGGCCTTGAGCGCCATAATGTCTGGCTTCTGGATGCCCAAGGTGGCGACGAAGCCTTCTGCATAGCCGACAAGACGTTGGTCGTCGCACACAAATCCTGTCTCAAGGTGGTAGCTCGACGCAGATATCAATCAGCGTTTCTCCACGACCCACGCCTCGCGATGCCACTGCACTATTGTCGCGGCCTGCGTTACGGCGGCGCGAGCCTCTTCGAGGGATGGTGTCCGCTTCGGTTTCTGCCCGCCTCCGTGCCTGTCGTGGTTCGGCCACAGAAGCCGCAACATCGCGACGAGCGGTGCGACGTCGTGAGACTGATCGTTCCCCGGCAAGATCATCTTCCAGCTGGCGGCGCTTTGGGGACTGCCGAGTTGGCCCAGGACATCGCCTAGGGTCGCCTTTGTCTTGTTCGGCACCACGACTGGAATCAGCACCGCCTCGACGGCCTTGATCGCGTGATCCCATGCGTCCGATGGATCGCCGTTGCGGCCGAAGGCGTTAGTCCATGCCTCACGAAGTTCGGTCGTGGTCTCATCGACCGTTGACGTGGCGGCATCGAAGGTGGCCGTGGCTTCGTCGCTCACTACACGGGCTAGTGACTTGCCATCTTGGGCAACAGCCCAGACGGAACCGCTCACACGTAGTAGTTGTGCCAGGGCGTCCACGGTCTGGCTTCCTACGCGGTAGATGTCGAGCGTTCCGTCAATCATGTCCAGAAAGAGCTCTTGGTCGCGTGTGGCTGCGGTGATCAACCCGTCGCCGGTCTGCGAGGCGTTCCACGTGGGATTTATGTTGGCGCGCAGGTGAGCTATCAGCGTGCGAAGCGGTCGCTCATTGCCGAAGTAGCCTGCGGTCCCAGCTGTGGCAATCTTCTTCCACCAATGAACGAGCCCCGGCTGAAGATGAAGTGGAACCCCCTCGTAGGGTCCATCGGGCGCGGTGCCCGCAATTCGTCGAGAGAGTCGTTGTCGCACCACCCGCCGAGTCTCCCAGCGGTACCCGCCACCTTCGGGTCGGCGCGCCGAGCGCATTAACGGTCGCGTTGTCAGCGCGTCAACCGCCGCGGTGCGTGGCTGCGATGCGGCGCTCGTTGGCGATGGCAGCTGCTAGAGCCGGCGGGGGCTTCGGTGGCGGCGTAGGCCAGCAGCGCGGCCACCGGAGCACCATCCATGCCGGTGCACGCACCACGGCACACCCTCACCGCTGGCGATCCGCAGCAGCACGTTGAACTCCGCGACGCGGAGCTCCGCCGCGAGCTCTCTGAAGTCTTGGGGCCGGCGGCGGGTGCGGGTACGGATATTGCGGTTGCCTCCTTTGCCGGGCGTGGATGCGCGGACTGCGAGGCGGTGTTCCCGTCACTCGCTCGGGTGAGAGCCCCCGCCACTCAGCGGAAAGAGGTCCACGAATAATGTTGCGGTGCCCATGCTGCCCCTTGCCGATGTCCTGTCCACGCTCGACCTGGTCGAGTCGGGTGACGGCATGTTCGTCGCCGAACAGCGGGACAACCCCTCCCATCACATCGTGGGTGGGCATATCGCCGCCCAGGCGCTCATGGCAGCCAGTCGGACGGTTCCGGGCCGATTGCCGCACAGCCTGCACGTGTATCTGCTGCGGGCCGGGGATGCCCGGCATCCGGTGCAGATGGAGGTGAACAACCTGCGCGACGGCGGATCGCTGTCCACCCGCCGGGTCATCGGGCGCCAAGGCGATGAGGTGTTGCTGGAAGCGCTCGTCTCGTTCAGCGTGGACATGGACGCCGCGGACTACCAGCAATCCGCGCCGGAGGTGCCAGATCCCGAGACCCTGCCCCCGGTGGAGGAGCAGTTGCAGGCGTTCGCCGATGAGGCCGGCGGGTACTGGGTGCGTCCGCAGTGGATCGAGCGGCGTTACATCGACGCGCCGCCGCGGCTGGCGATCGATCTGCCGGAACCACCGGAGCGCACCCGGATGTGGTGGCGTCCTGCCGCACCGGTCACCGATGATCCGATCGTCAACAGCTGTCTGCTGACGTACTTTTCGGGTACGGCGTTGCTTGATGCCACGGTGACGATGCGGCGTGCGACTCAGGTGACGGTCTTCTCGGCGCTGATCGACCTGGCCATCTGGTTCCACCGTCCGGCCGATCTGACGGATTGGGTACTGGCCGACCAGGTTTCACCCAGCGGCATCAACGGGCGCGGGCTGGGCAGCGCCACGCTGTACAACCGGGCGGGGCAACTGGTGTGTTCGACAACGCAGGAGATGTACTTCGGCCGGGCCAGACGCGATTGACTCACCGGATGGATTTGACCACCTGGGCGAAGTTGAACTGCCAGCGTTCGACGATGTGGAAACCCATGCTTTCGGGCACCTGATAGGCCGGAGCGCGGTCCAACCGCGCCCCCGGTTGAAGCTTCGGTCCGCTCTGTCGGATGGGCACCGAAGGGTCGCGTTCGGACACGGTCCACAAGACCGTGCACCGGCGCACCTCGTTTGCGACGCCCCAGATCCCGAGGTGCGCATCCCACAACCGATTTCGTTTCCAGGCCGGGGTACCGCGACCGGGGTCGACGAGGTCGGCGTACGCGGCCGGCCGGGCGGCGGTGAGGGGGCGGATGGGGCCCGGCTTCCATGAGGTCGTGTTGTCCAAGATCAGGCAGTCGCCGGGGGATGAGTGTGCCGAGATGACGTCTGCGACCTGGCTGAAATCCATGCCTTCCTTGGCGTAAGGGCCGCGTTGCACCGTGATGTAGTTCGGTGTCGCGGTCAGGGCGAACACCGCCAATACGGCAGTGATCCATTCCCGGCTGCGGGCCACCGCGACCACACAGATTGCCAGCAGCAGTGCCATTGCCGGTGCGGTGAAGCAGAGGTAACGCGGGTAGTAAAGCGGTTGGGAAACAGCCGAATACACCAGAAGCACCGCTGTCGGTGCGAGCACCCACATCGCGGCGACAAGCACGAGCTGCCGGGCGCCGGCATCGGTGGGCCGTAGCCGTCTCACCAACAAGGGTGCACTGAGCACGGCCGCCGCCAGTAGCGCGAAGGCCAGGCTGTGGTCGAAGTACTGCTCCATGAGGACTTCGCCGACCGTATGTAGGCCCAATGGTGAGATCCAGCCGACCTGGAAGCTCTGCGAACGGCACCACGAGATGAAGGGAACCACCATCAGGACGGCGGCCGCGGTGGCCACAGCCCAGCCGGCTCTGTTGCGACGGCGGTCGCAGAGCATCATGACGGCCACGGCATGTGGGATCACCATCAGAACCACGAAGATGTTCAGCACGGCCGAAATCGCCAGTAGCGCACCGTATGACACCCACAACGCGGTACGATCGCGCCGGAGCGCGAAGATGAGCAGAACCGTCAGCCACACCGCCGCCAGCGTCGACCACGAATAGGACCGAGCCTCGATGCCGGCCCACGTGACTCTGGGCAATATCGCGAAAATAACTCCCGCACAGACCGATACCGTCCGACTGCCGAGCTGCCGGCCTAGAACGACCACTCCGCCCGCCGCGCCGCCGACGGCGAGACAGCTGGAGAACCGGGACCAGAACTCTGTTGCCGGGAAAACGGTGAACCAGCCGTGCATGCCGAGGTAGTACAGGCCGTGCACGGCGTCGATGTGGCCGATCAGGTCCCAGAGCTGGGAAACCGATCGGGTTGCCGCCGATATGGTGGCGGCCTCGTCGAACCACAGTGAGGGCCGGGCAGCCCCTGCTGCGCTCAGCACAATGGCGAACGCGGCCACCGCCAGAGCGTCGAATCGGATGTCTCGATCGACGCGCCTGCCCGCGCCGTCGGCACGCTCATTCAGCGATAGATCCACGTCAGCGACCGTGTCACCCCCTCAACCGATGCCAAAGATTAGCCTGGGGCACCCGACTCGCTCTCTCCGACAGTGCTATTGCCCACCGTGTCGAGCGGCGCACCGATAGATGAGCTGGATCACTACGGTGGTGAATCGTCCTGGCGGCAACCCCGATTCGATCCGCGTCGACTACGTCACGGTCGGCACCGAAATTGTGGTTCCGAGGGTTAACATCAGGGCCGATTCGCCGTTCCGGGACCGAAATATGGGTTCAGTTGTCGGCTGTCCGTGTGGGTGTCGTGATTCGCCCCCCTGGTCAGCGGACGACGGGTTACTGTCTCGGGTGGCGTTGCAACTGACAGTGGGAGGGTATTGATGAGCGCGTATCGAACCGTGGTGGTCGGCACGGACGGATCTGATTCGTCATTGCGTGCAGTCGACCGCGCCGGTCAGATTGCCGCCGGCTCGAATGCCAAGCTGATCGTGGCGACCGCCTACTTCCCCCAGAGCGAAGATCAGCGTGCCGCTGATGTGCTCAAGGACGAGGGCTACAAGATGGCGGGCAATGCACCGATCTACGCCATCCTCCGCGAGGCGACCGATCGTGCGAAATCCGCCGGCGCCACCGACATCGAGGAGCGGCCGGTTGTCGGCGCTCCGGTCGATGCGCTCGTCGAGCTCGCCGAGGACGTCCAGGCGGATCTGCTGGTGGTCGGCAACGTCGGCTTGAGCACGATCGCCGGCCGTCTGCTGGGCTCGGTGCCGGCGAACGTGGCACGCCGGTCCAAGACCGACGTGCTCATCGTCCACACCAGCTGAGCCGCACCGGCAGACGACTACCAACCGCGCTCGCGCCACTCCCCGAGATGGGGACGTTCGGCGCCGAGCGTGGTGTCGTCTCCGTGGCCGGGGTACACCAGTGTGCGGTCGTCGTAGACGTCGAACACCTTGGCGCTCACATCACCCAGTAGCCGCTCGAAGTCACCGGGTTGCCAGGTCTTACCGACCCCGCCCGGAAACAGGCAGTCGCCGGTGAACAGGTGGGTCAGGCCGTCCGGTGACTTGAGGGCCAGCGCAACCGACCCCTCGGTGTGACCCTGTAGATGGATCACGTCGAACGTGAGGTCGCCGATCGTGATGGTGTCGCCGTCGGCCAGGATCCGGTCGGGCGTCACCGGCAGTGGCTCGGCGTCCAGGGAGTGTGCGGCCGTCGGCGCTCCGGTGACCTCTGCCACAGCTTCCAGCGCCTGCCAGTGGTCGAAATGCTGGTGGCTGGTGACGATCAGGGACAGCTTGGGTGTCTGCTGTTTGATCACGTCCAGCAGCACCTCGGCGTCGTTTGCGGCGTCGATCAGCAGTGTTTCACCGGTGGAATTGCAGGTCACGAGGTAGGCGTTGTTGTCCATCGGGCCCACCGACACCTTGATGATCGAGGCGTTCGGCAGGGCGCGCCGGGCGGCGGTGCCGGGCTCCTGGTGTCCGGTGTAGGTGTCGTCAACCGCGATGTGAGGGCTGGTCATAGCGCCACCGTATCCGGCTTGTCGGTGGGCGCACATAGCATGGGCGTGAAGTCTGTCGTGGGAAAGGAAACGCGTGGCTGACCGCCTTATTGTCAAGGGTGCCCGCGAGCACAATCTGCGAGGAGTCGACCTCGATCTGCCGCGCGATGCGCTGATCGTGTTCACCGGCCTGTCCGGGTCCGGCAAGTCCTCGCTGGCCTTCGACACCATCTTCGCCGAGGGGCAGCGCCGCTACGTCGAGTCCCTGTCGGCATACGCCCGGCAGTTCCTCGGACAGATGGACAAGCCGGATGTCGACTTCATCGAGGGCCTGTCGCCTGCGGTGTCGATCGATCAGAAGTCGACCAACCGCAACCCTCGCTCGACCGTGGGCACCATCACCGAGGTCTACGACTATCTGCGTCTGCTGTACGCCCGCGCGGGCACCCCGCACTGCCCGGTGTGTGGTGAGCGCATCGCCCGTCAGACCCCACAGCAGATCGTGGATCAGGTGCTGGCCATGGACGAGGGCCTGCGGTTCCAGGTGCTGGCCCCGGTGGTACGCACCCGCAAGGGTGAGTTCGTCGACCTGTTCGAGAAGCTCAACACTCAGGGTTACAGCCGGGTGCGGGTGGACGGCGTGGTGCATCCGCTGACCGATCCGCCCAAGCTCAAGAAGCAGGAAAAGCACGACATCGAGGTGGTCATCGACCGGTTGACGGTCAAGGCCAGCTCCAAGCAGCGGCTCACCGATTCGGTGGAGACCGCGCTGAACCTGGCCGACGGCATCGTGGTGCTCGAGTTCGTCGACCGTGAGGACGACCATCCGCATCGCGAACAACGGTTCTCCGAGAAACTGGCGTGCCCCAACGGCCACCCGCTGGCCGTCGACGATCTGGAACCCCGGTCGTTCTCGTTCAACTCTCCCTACGGCGCCTGCCCGGAATGCACGGGCCTGGGAATCCGCAAAGAGGTCGACCCCGAACTGGTCGTCCCCGATCCGGACCTGACGCTGGCCGGCGGCGCCATCGCGCCGTGGGCCGTGGGGCAGAGTGCCGAGTACTTCACCCGGATGCTGTCCGGATTGGGCGATCAACTCGGGTTCGACGTCGACACCCCGTGGAAGAAGCTTCCCGCCAAGGCGCGCAAGGCCATTCTCGAAGGCTCTGATCACCAGGTCCACGTCCGGTACAAGAACCGCTACGGCCGCACCCGGTCCTACTATGCGGACTTCGAAGGCGTGATGGCCTTCCTGGCGCGGCGCATGGAGCAGACCGACTCGGAGCAGATGAAGGAACGCTACGAGGGCTTCATGCGTGACATCCCGTGCCCGGAGTGCAACGGCACGCGGCTCAAGCCTGAGATTCTCGCGGTGACGATGGCCGCGGGGGAGTTCGGCGCGAAGTCCATCGCCGAGGTGGCCGAGCTGTCGATCGCGGACTGCGCCGAATTCCTCAACGCACTGACGCTCGGGCATCGCGAGCAGGCCATCGCCGGGCAGGTGCTGAAGGAGATCCAGTCGCGGCTCGGGTTCCTGCTCGACGTCGGCCTGGACTACCTGTCGCTGTCGCGGGCTGCCGCCACTCTGTCCGGTGGTGAGGCGCAACGTATCCGGCTGGCCACCCAGATCGGCTCCGGGCTGGTCGGGGTGCTCTACGTGCTCGACGAGCCGTCCATCGGCCTGCACCAGCGTGACAATCGCAGGCTGATCGACACCCTGGTCCGGTTGCGTGAGCTGGGCAATACCCTCATCGTCGTCGAACACGATCTGGACACCATCGCGCACGCCGACTGGGTGGTCGACATCGGCCCGGCCGCGGGTGAGCACGGTGGCCGGATCGTGCACAGCGGAACGTATGCGGACCTGTTGACCAACCCCGAATCCCTTACCGGCGCTTATCTTTCCGGCAAAGAGAGCATCGAGGTCCCGGCCATCCGCCGGCCCACCGACAAGCGTCGTCAGGTCACGGTCGTCGGGGCCCGGGAGAACAATCTCAGGGAGATCGACGTCGCCTTCCCGCTCGGCGTGCTCACGTCGGTCACCGGAGTCTCCGGCTCGGGCAAGTCGACCCTGGTCAACGACATCCTGGCCTCGGTGATGGCCAACAAGCTCAACGGTGCCCGGCAGGTGCCCGGCAGGCACACCAGAGTCAACGGCCTTGATCAACTCGACAAGCTGGTCCGCGTCGACCAGTCACCTATCGGCCGCACGCCGCGGTCCAATGCGGCCACTTACACCGGGGTGTTCGACAAGATCCGGTCGCTGTTCGCCGCCACCACCGAGGCCAAGGTCCGCGGCTATCAGCCCGGGCGGTTCTCGTTCAACGTCAAGGGCGGCCGCTGTGAGGCCTGCTCGGGTGACGGCACCATCAAGATCGAGATGAACTTCCTGCCCGATGTGTATGTGCCATGCGAAGTATGTCAGGGCGCCCGGTACAACCGGGAAACCCTCGAGGTGCATTACAAGGGCAAGACCATCGCCGAGGTGCTGGACATGTCGATCGAGGATGCCACCGAGTTCTTCGAGCCGATCAGTTCGATCCACCGCTACCTCAAGACCCTCGTCGACGTCGGCCTGGGTTACGTGCGCCTGGGGCAACCGGCACCGACGTTGTCCGGCGGCGAGGCGCAACGCGTCAAGCTCGCGGCGGAATTGCAGAAGCGGTCCACCGGGCGCACCGTCTATATCCTCGACGAGCCGACCACCGGTCTGCACTTCGAGGACATCCGCAAGCTGCTCAAGGTGATCAACGGCCTTGTCGACAAGGGCAATACGGTGATCGTCATCGAGCACAACCTCGACGTGATCAAGACCTCGGACTGGATCGTGGACATGGGGCCCGAAGGCGGGGCCGGCGGCGGCACGGTTGTCGCGCAGGGTACGCCCGAGGCCGTGGCGGCCAACCCCGACAGCTATACCGGGCAGTTCCTTGCCGAGTTGATCGATGTACCCGCGCCGAAAACCAAGCGGCGCAAGGTCAGCGCCTGACGGTCAGTGCACGGTGTGGTAGCTCTGGAACGCGAACCAGTGCGGGCCAAGGCGTTTCGCCCAGCCGATGACGTAATCGCCGGCTGACTTGTGTTGGGTCTGCGGTGCGCTGCCGTCGGCGCTGTAAGCGAAGCCGTTCCAGCCGTTCTGGCCGTCGCGATAGGTGAAGTCGACGAAGTTGTCGGCCGGGCGCGCGATGTACTCGATGGGGTAGCCGGCGATATGGCCGGGATGTTTGCCGAAGTTGGCGTCCGCATCGAAGGCCAGTAGAGCGCGATCGAATGACGGCTGCGCCATTCGCCAATGCAGTTGCAGTGGGACGTTTGTGCAGACCAGCACGATGCCTGCGATTACCAACGCCGGACTCGCCAGTATCAGCGCCCGGTCGCACCGTCCGGTCTTGCGTCGCAGTGCGATGCCCAAGGCGCACGAGATGACGAACAGCGGAACCAGAGTCAATGCCGCGAAATAGAAGATGTCCGATGGTTCGCCGGGAAAACTCGACCCGTAGACAAGGCTGATGACGGCGCATCCGGTCATGGCCACCAGCCCCCAACCCGCGAATCGCATCATGAGCGCTTGGTCAGTGGTGAGGGGAACCGGGGATTGGCGCGGGCGCCGGCCAGCCATTCGGTCAGCGCATCGGCGCGCTGTTGCAATGCGCGAGTGCCGTCGCGCCCGATCTCTTCCAGAAGATGGACTTGGACGCGGCCGTCAGCGTCCTGACTCCAGCCGCCGACGATTCGGCCGTTCCACCAGGCCGTGGGCCCGCCGTTGCCGTTGGTGTCGAAGACCTGGCTGCGGTGAGCGCCGAGGTACCAGTCGCGGTCAAACCACCCCATCGTGGTGACGTCCAGTCCCGGGAGCAGGGCCGCCCAGGGCTCGGCATCCGGCTCGATGTCGAGGTCGTCGGGCAGTACATAACCCACGGCGCCGGGAGCGCCTTCTAAGTCCACTTCGACGGCGCCGGTATCCCGCAAGGCGTGGCGGGCCCAGGTCAGGGTGTTGCCGAACCACCATTTGATGTCGGCGACGGTGGCCGGGCCGAACGTCCGTAGCCAGGTCCGCACGAGCTCGGTGCGCGCATGGTCCGGGTCGGCGGTCGGCACCGGTGCCCCGAGCCAGTCGGAGGTGACCGTCCAGCGCGGCCGTGAGTTGTTCCAGCCACTGTCGTTGGGGCCGCGCACTATGTCACCCCGCACGCCGAGCACTGTCAAAACCCTTGGAGAAAGCGGTGTTTCGCCACCCCAGCGCTTTCCGGGCGCCGGGTCGTGACTCCCGGCGAGTTCGGGCAGAGCGCTGCGCAATTGGGCCGCGGGCGTTGGTCCATGTTCGCGCAGGTGGGCCAGGACCGCCTGGCATGCCGTGTCCAGCCATTGGGCGCCGTCGGCGGACACACCGGCCTTCTCCACATCGCCGACGAGTTTGCGGTGCTCGTTGCCGGCCACCCGGTCGCTGGCCCCGGCCTGGACCAGTGGCAGGTCCTCGGCGCGCACGATCCACAGTGTGCGCCGCATCGCGAGGTGTTTGAGCACGGTGCGCCGCTGGTACAGCTCCTTGTCCAGATCGTCGATGGTGAAGCCGGGCAGCCGGGCGAACAGGGACAGGTAGGGGGTCGAGGGGTCAGTCGCGTGCAGGCCGACGAAGGCGCGCGTGGTGTCGTCGATGGAGGACCCCGGTCGGCACAAGAAATGGCGCCGGGCCAGCCGGGCCCGGCGCTCGGCGGGTGTGAACGATCGCACGGGTCAGGCGTCGTCCTGCTTATCCATGGACTCACGGATCTGCCGCAAGCGTTCGGCTGCCGCCTTCTGGCGCTTCTCGTACTGCTCCTCGATGGACCGGCCCTCAGGTGTCTCGGCGTCCAGTTCGGACGCTCCGAGCGCGGTGCCGTAGCGGGTCTCGATCTTCTCGCGGACCGCATCGAAGGTCGGCACCCCGGCTGAGGTGTAGCCCGGGTCCGCCGGCCCGAAAACCGGTCCCGGGACGGGCCGCGGCGCAGAACCCGTGGCCGGAGCCGGGGGAACCACCTCGCCCTCGATGGTGGCGGGCTCCTCGGCTGCTGCGGATTCTTCGGATCGGTCCGGCTGCGATGGGTCCGTCATGCACCCCACGTTACCTGCGGGAACCGACATTTCTTGGGATCGGTAGCACTTGGGCCCGCCAAGACTTCGGGACACGACGGAGCCATCGGGGCAACGTGAAACGAAGGAGAAGACGCAATGGCCATGAATCGAGTTATCGCCGGCGCCATGGGACTGCTCGCGACCGGTGCGGTGCTGGTGGGCTGCTCGAACGACAAGCCTGCCGACAAACCCGCGGACAAGCCGGCCGCGTCGGCGACCGACACCAAGGTCAGCTCCGGGAGCAACACCCAGGTCAAGGTCGACGGTTCGGACCTGGCGGGCCTCGACCTGAACTCGGTCACCTGTGTGAAACAGGGCGGCAAGATCAACGTGGCCAGCGCCGCCGTCGGCGGCCAGCAGGGCCTGGGCGTGGTGATGACCGACGAGGCCGCGCCGAAGGTCGAGTCGCTGGGCCTGGTCTACGACGGCAGCGCGTTGGCGGTCAGCGAGGCCATGGGCGTCAAGGTCGGTTCGGCCGAGGTCAAGGTCGACGGGGACACCTACACCATCACCGGTGAAGCGTCGGGTGCCGACATGAAGAACCCGATGGCCGGGATGATCAACAAGCCGTTCACCATCACGGTGTCCTGCAGCTGATCTCCCGACATGGCGGGCGTGCCTGGCGGACCTCCTGCCGGGTGCGCCCGCCCCTTTTATAGGGTGCAGGGGTGACCATCGCCGGCGATCTCGACCGTGCCCGTCAGCTGGCGCTGGCCGCCGACGAGGTTGCGGCCCGCGATCTCCTGGTCTCGCTGCTGCCCCTGATCGAGCAGGCTGACCGCGACGACTATGCGTTCGAGGTGTTCGCACAGCTCGGCGAGATATTCCTGGTACGCACCGCGTATGAGGGTGTGGTGGAGAGCATTTCCCGCATCCGCGATTGTCTGGCGATTTACGAATCGATCCGGTCGGGACAACGGCCCGACCTCGCCGCACAGGCCACCATGTCCGATTCCGAGATCGATCACATGATCTGCCGCTACACGCGCAGGGTGGAGTTCCTCGAAGCCGGACTGGCCGCCGCCCGCGGCGATCATGACGGCGCCGCAGCGCATCTGGCGACCCTGATCGAAATCGACGGGGACTTCGACGATTTGCGGTCCGAACATCGTAACCTGATCTGCCACACCAGGATTCTGATCGCGAGCAGCCTGTGCGACGACGACCTGTATGCCGTATCGGTGCCGGTGTGGGCCGAGGTGCTGGACGTCCTCGAGGACCGCGCTGCGCCCGACACTGAGGATGCCGAGGCCGATCACCTTTTCGTCACCGGAGCGCTCGGCTACGGTCGGTTCTGCATCGAGTCCGGCCGTCTCGACGAGGCCGAGCCATGGTTGCGCCGGGCCGGAGCGCGTGCGCAGGCCCGGGGCTGGAAGCTCGACACCGCCCGCGCTCAGCTGGAGCGGGGGGCCGCGGCCTGGTCGGCCGGTCAGTACTCCGACACCCAGGACCTGGTGACCGAGGCCTACCCGGTGATCGCCGAGCACGCCCGCGCTCATGACGTATCCCGGAGCTGGCTCTACTTCGGGTTGATCCGGGTGGGTCTGGGCAGGTTGCGGGAGGCCGACGAATGCTGGGCGCACGCCGAGCGGCACTGGCGCGAAATTGAGCGGCCCTTGCATATTCACCGAATTCTGTTGCAACGGAGCTGGATAGCTCTGTTCCGCGGCGCCTTCCACGAGGCAATCGCGATGGTGGACGAGGCCAGGGGCCTGCTGGACGCCTCGCCCCGGCGCACCTGGTTGCAGTACGCGCGGCTGGACGCGCACCTCGGCAACATCTGGCGGGCCGACGCGCTGGCGGGGATGGGCTTCGACGGTCTGGGCAAACCGGGGCAGAGCTGGGAACAGGTCGAGGCTCGGCATGCCGCGGGGTCCGGCACGTTCAACTGCCGCCCGGGTAGCCGCAGGTACCGCCGCGGGATGGTCAAGCTCGACCGCGCCGCCGACCTGAAGGTCCCCGCGGCGCTCGCCGTTGATTCGGTGCGATACACGATCACCGACGCGGGGGCCAGGGCCCGATGGGCCCACAGCGTTGCGGCTCCCTTGATGGCGGGAGCGTTCGCGGTGGCCTGGGAATCGGACAATACCGAGCTGACCTGTGAGTTGATCGAATACCACAGCGCACGAGGAACTTTCAGTACGAATCGAGCGGATGAGCCGGGCCCGGCCGCCGAATGGGCCGAGACCGCCACGGCGGCCGTACCGGTCGAGGCCGAACTCGCACCGCAACTCGCCGTCGCGGCCGCCGCGGCACCAGTCGGCGGTGAAGGCGCACTGACCCGGCTCGGCCCGCTGCCCCCGCTGCGGATCGACCCGAGCTCGGGTCCGATATTAAGCCACTACCGGGAGCTCGCGCTGCAGCGGTATGGGTGCGATGTCACCGCGTCTGGTGCGGAATGGACGACGTGGCCGTGACCGACACTCTGGTACTCCGGTTCGCCGACGTCGGCATCGCGACCTACGTCAGCCTGCGCGTGGTGGGGCAGCCGCAACGCTCGATCACGTGGGTGATCGAGGAACCGCACATGGAGGCGGTGGAGGCGGTACTCAATCCGGCGCTGCCGGACCCGATCGGTACCGAAACGCCTGCCGAGGCAGTCGAACGGGCCGTGGTCACCGGCGCATTCGCCACCCCGGAGACCGAACTCGAGCTGGCCCGCCTGCTCGGTTCGCACCTCATCGGGATCGACGGCTGGCAACTGCTGGCCGATTGCGTCGCCGACGTCCGACCGGTGCTTTTCGTGACACCGAGCCCGCGGTTGGGCCGGGTGCCCTGGGGCCAGCTCGCGATGCCGGGTGCCGAGGGCTTCCGGCTGATGGAGCTGGTGGATGTACTGATGGCGGTGCCGCCCAACATCGTTCATGCGCCGCGCCGCGCCGCGCGTTGGACGGAACGCCTCGACTGTCCACCGGTGCTGGTATTGGATCCCCGCATTCCGGGACAGCGACCGGATTCGGCCCTGGGCTCGGTGCTGGGCCGCCCGTCACCACAGACGCCGTTGTCGGAACATTTCAGTGAGCTGGTGGCCGGCCACCCCGTGCTGCCGAAGGTCGACGCGGCCGTCGAGCTGTTCCGGCGTACCGATACCGACCGGGGGTGGTTGGCCGATGCCTGCGCACAGAACCCGAGCCGGCTGCTCTACGTCGGGCACGCCAGCGCCGCTGACGGAGCCGACGGGCACGCCGACCGCGCGGCGTTGCATCTGGCCGAGAGCCGGCCTCTGACCGCGGGGGAGATGATCGCGGCGCAGTTGCCCATCCCGCCCCGAGTGGCGTTGCTGGCGTGCGCCTCCGGTGGCGACTACCGGTTCGACGAGGCGGCCGGATTGGTCGCGGCGATGATCCTGGGTGGCGCGCAACTGGTGACCGCGACCCTGTGGTCGTTGCCGACCACGGCCGGATTCCGTCAATTCAGCCGGGCCGGCGCAGAGGCCGATCCGATGACGGACACCATCGTCGGGGTGGATCTGGCACATCGCGACGATGACGCGGGCCGGGCGGTGAACCGCTGGCAGCGGGCCATGATGCGCCGGTGGCGTGACGGCGACCTGACGGCCAGCCCACTGCACTGGGCCGCGGTGGCCACGTTCAGCGTCGACGGCGCCCGCTGAGTCAGGCCGGGGTCACACAGACCGCCACGACGCGTTCATTGCCCGGCCGGTAGTACGCGTCGATCACGTTGCCCGGTGAGACTTTTGCCAGCGCCGATGCCGGGATCAATGCCCGCTGACGTACCGGGAACTGGCCGCCGCCGCGCCTACTGACCATGAGGTCGAGTTCGACCTCGCGGTAGTCCTCGCGGATGGTCCCGGTGGCCCGCATTCCGGTGATGATTCCGCGCGACCGGGTGCCGGTGCGGATCAGCTCGAGCTGAACCCGCGTCATGAGCCCCTTGCGGACCAGCATGTGGTCGAATTCGGCGACCAATTCGCCGAGAGTGACGAGACGCTCGTCGGCCTCGTCGTCCCGGCAGACGCACCGTGCCCGGCGAGTGGTGGTCAGCGCGGCGCCGGCGCAGAACAGGCACAGGACAGTGAGCAGCACGACGTCGGTCATGTCCCCAAGGGTCCGGCCGACCGACCGCTACCGAACCCAACTTCGACGCCTCTATCCTGGTGCCGGTGAGCATCGGGTCCGAAACGTCTGGGGCGCGGGCCGACCCCGATTCGGCGGTGGGCGCCGCCCAGCCGCGCCGCGCGGTGATCGATCGGGCCTGGCGCGCCCTCGGCCCCGGCGTCGAGGTGTTCAGCGGCGACGACGGCGGGCCACTGCGCCGGACCGTCAAACGGATCATCGACCCGCTGGTGCTCAGGTTGCGCAGCAACACCCACTATTCGGCACCGGTGCTGGCTCCCGAGGTGGCTGCTGACCTGCACGCGCAGATGATCCGCAGTGGGCCACACCTGCGTGCCGCCGCTGCCTGGTTCACCGAGCTCAAACAGCAGCGCCGACGGCTGCGCATCACCGCCGGCAATGCCCAGGAGCTGTATTTCCCGGTGTGTTTCGAGCTTGCCGTTACCCGGGGTGCCCCGGCCTCAGACAAGACCGACGTTGCGACGGAGGTGCTGGCCGATCTCCATCAGGGCCGTGACCGTACCGCCATCGAGGCGCTCAACCAGCATGTGGCCGATCCGCATGTCGTCGACCGGTTGCGTCGCCAGCTCGACCGTAGCTGGCAGGACATCGTCGCCTCCGACGCGATCACCGGCCCGTTCTTCGCCGGACTGGCGACTGTGCTGGGCCCGGCCGACAGTCATCGTGCCGAGGTGGCCCGCCGGCGGGTGTGGTCGGCGCTGGTGGCCGACGCCACGCCGTACAACCTCGGCGCCGGGGTGCGGCACGAGGATGCCGGGCTGCCCTGGTCGGTTGTGGACATCGGACTGAGTTCAGTGTTGCCACAACAGCACCCGTCGATCATTGGCCCGGCCGAGGGTGATCGCCCGCTGGACCGCAGCGTGGTCGATCGGGTACGGGCGACATTGCGCCGGGCACTGGACCGGGACGAACTGCCGGACATCCCGCTGCTGTGTGCCGAGGAGGTGGACCGGTCCTGCGCTCCATGGGGGCTGCTCGCCGAGGACAAGCAGGCCGGCCTGGTGGCCGGCATCGAGGTGGCCACCGACCTGCGTCCGCTCGACGCCGACGCCGCGGGCCGCTACCAGCTGTCGGCGCGCATACAGGCCCGGCTGGCCAAGGAAGCGTATGTGCTGCATGCCCGCCGCTACGTGGTGGCCGGTGCCCCGGTGCACCCGCGCCAACGGCAGGTCATCGATGATCTCGGTGCGTTCTGCCGCCCCTATCTGAGCCGGCTGTGGGCGCGGTTGCACGGCCGGGATGTCTGGCAAGAGTCCTGCGCGGACGTCGACGACCTGCGGTCGCTGCTGGAGGGCGTGGCCAGGTCGGTCAGTCTGGATCACCGGCAGCGGATCAAGGCGATGCTGGAAGTGCAGGTGGCAGAGTGAAATTGGGTGCAGACGGCGGGCTGTGGAGTAGCGGCCCGGTGGCCGACGATCTGCCTCTGGTCGCGGTACTCGAGGTCAGCGGCGCGGTCCTGTCATGGGTCGTGGACGGGGGCGCAGACGAACCACCTTCCATCACGTTCACCGATCCGGAGCGTGCGGACTGGCTGTGGCGAGTGCTCGGCGAGTCGGGCCACGTCGCCCTCCTGGACGCACTGCGCCACCGGGAGCCCGGACAATCGCTCGAGCTGACCGGGGTCGAGGTGCTGCCGGGAACGATGGAAACGTTGCAGCGGTTGGCGATCGGGCACTGGTTGCGGCGGTGGTGGCCGGCCAGCGACCGGGACGGCATCGCGGCACTGGAGCGTCCGGTACTCGATGCCGAACTGGCGCTGTCGACGGTGGCCGCCGAGGATTTCTTCACTGACGACACCCTGGATTCCGACGTCGCAGGTCTGTTGGCGCCACACCTGAGTGCCTTGAATTCACTTGCTGCATCCGGTGATCCGAGGATTGCGGCAATGGTCGAGGAATGCCGCGAGCTCGCCGGTGAGATCGGGCTGAACTGGCCGGACACGCTCGCAGCGGAACCACAGCGGGACGACTACGCGCTCGCGGCCGGCAGCGGCGACAGTGGGAAGACGGCAGGGCTGATCGCACGCGGAACCGGCACCGTCGCGTGGTCGGCCGTGCCGCCCGGAGTGTTCGACGCTGCCGAGAACACCCTCGAGTGGTCGGTGCTCGGGGACGGTGCGGGGGTCACAGCGGTGGTGCGGGTGGCGCTTTCGGGGCCGGACTCACCGCTGGGTATCGAGGTGGAACTACGCGGTAACGGTTGCGGCGCTTCCGGTTTCCTCGATGCCACGGGTCGTGCGGTGCTGGAGTTGCACGATTCGGACGGGCGGCGTCTCACCGAAACCCACGCCTGGAACCTGGATTGGGCAGACGCCGCGGTCCGGGTGGGCGCCGAGGACGCCCCCGAGTCCGCGGAGGCGCGGGAGCGGGTGCGAGCGTTCGCGCGCACACGGATGGCCGCGGGTGCCTTCCTCGCCGAGGTCCGCGCAGTTGAATCCGACTACTGAGCGCTACTTGGCGGCCGTCTGGATGAACGCCGCCGAGGGCGACGCCTGCGGCAGTCCGGTCGCGGGTGCCTGCGGTGTACCGATCGCACTGGCCAGCCAGGGCAGGGCCGCCGAGAATGCATGGCTGGCGAACGGCCAGTCGTGGGTGCCCTGGTGGGTCACCACGGCGCAGGCGATGCCGTGTTTCGAACCGAGTGCGCACAGGGAGTTGGCGGCCTTGGCCTGATCGTTGGCGTGGGCTGCGGGCTTGCCCGGCGTGGAGGTGTCGTTGACGTCGAACCAACCGGTCATCTGGTCGTACGGCCCGTGCCGGTTGATCACCGTGCTCGGATCGAAGGCGTCCCACGCGGCGGCATTGCCGCCGAACAGTCGGTCGATGGTCTGCGCCTTGGTCCCCGAGTTCGGGCCGATGTCACCGGCGATGTCGACGAACGCACTGAACAGTTCGGGGTGCATGACCGCCAGGTCCACCGCGCACGTGCCGCCCATGGACCAGCCGACGATGCCCCAACCCGAGGCCGCCGGCTTGACGCCGTAGTGGCTGTTCATATATGGGACAACGTCTTTGGTGAGATGGTCGGCGGAGTTCCCGCGCTTGCCATTGACGCATTCGGTGTCGTTGTTGAAGGTGCCGCCCGGGTCGACGAACGCCAGCACCGGCGCATAGCCGTGGTGGGCGGCGGCGAAATCGTCCATCGTCTTGATCACGTTGCCGGCCCGCATCCAGTCGGCCGGGGTGTTGAACTCACCGCCGATCATCATCACGGTCGGCAACTGAGGAGCGGGATTGGAAGCGAACCACGCCGGCGGCAGGTACACATACTCACCGCGATGCCGGAAACCCGAAGCGGTGTTGGGGATTTCGACCGGGACCACACTGCCCTTGGCGGGCATGGCGCCCTTGCGCTGCATGGCGACCACCGTGACCTGGTCGGTCTGGTCGGGCAGGGGACCGGCGGTCAACTGGTTCCATGCGGTCTGCACCCACGGGAAGTAACCGACCCACAGGTTCAGCGCCAGTGCCGTGCACAGCAGCGTCAGCGGCACTGCCATGACAGCGGTACCGCGCCGCCACCACCGGCTGCCGCGCCAGCCCGCGGCCAGGATCACCACCGCCGCGCCCGTCAGCGCGATCCACACCCACAGGGACCGCGGCGCCGGATTGCCCGCCAGACCCTCGGACTCGATGTACCAGTTTGTGCCCGCGACGAGAATGCCGCCCACGGCCGCGGCGAACGGCAGCCAGATGAGCGCCCAGCGGCGGGTACGCCACCCGATTGCGGCGATCAACACCACGGCGGTGATGACTTGGATGCTGGTCGGAACCCAGCCGTGCATCAAGGACAGGTGGTGAGTGAAGGTCACGGCAACATCGTCGCCGCCCAATCTTGGGATCGGCTGTGAGGTGGCTGCTAACGAGGTTTGGCCAGGGGAAACGGGAGTGTTTCGCGGATGCTACGGCCAGTTATCAACATGACCACACGGTCCACACCCATACCGAGACCGCCCGTCGGCGGCATGGCGTACTCCATGGCCTGCAGGAAATCCTCGTCGAGTTCCATCGCCTCGGGGTCACCGCCCGCGGCCAGCAACGATTGCTCCTGCAACCGGCGGCGCTGTTCGACGGGGTCGGTGAGCTCGCTGTAGGCGGTGCCCAGTTCGACGCCCCAAGCCACCAGATCCCAGCGTTCGGCAACCCCTGGGATGCTGCGGTGCGGCCGGGTCAGCGGGGACACCGAGGTCGGGAAGTCCTTGTAGAACGTGGGTTCTTCGGTGCGGTCCTCGACGAGGTGCTCGTACATCTCCAGCACCACGGCCCCGGCGTCCCAATGAGTCAGGTAGGGGATGTGCGCCGCGTCGCAGAGCCGGCGCAGCACGGCCAGGTCGGTCTCGACGGTGACGTGCTCGCCGAGGGCTTCCGAAACCGCGTCGTGCACGGTCTTGACCGCCCACCGGCCGGAGATGTCGACCGGCTCGAGGACCCCGTCGGCACGGGGCCGCTGGAAGACCTGGGCTCCGTTGGCGGCTGCCGCGGCGTTCTGGATCAGCTCGCGGCAGCCGTCGATCCACACGTTGTAGTCGGCGTGGGCCTGGTAGGCCTCCAGCAGGGTGAACTCCGGGTTGTGGCTGAAGTCCACGCCCTCGTTGCGGAACGCGCGGCCCAGCTCGAAGACCCGCTCGACGCCGCCGACGCACAACCGCTTGAGGTAGAGCTCGGGCGCGATCCGCAGATACAGGTCCAGGTCGTAGGCGTTGATGTGGGTCAGGAACGGCCGGGCGTTGGCACCGCCGTGGATCTGTTGCAGGATCGGGGTCTCGACCTCCAGGAAACCCTTGGCGTACAACGTCTCCCGGATGGCATGCAGTGCGCCGCTACGGGCCCGGATCAGGTCTCGTGCCTCAGTGTTGACCGCGAGGTCCACGTAGCGGGCCCGGACCCGGGCCTCCTGGTCGGTCAGGCCCTTCCACTTGTCCGGCAGCGGGCGCAGGCATTTGCCGATCAACCGCCAACTGTCGACCAGGAGCGAGTGGGTGCCGTTGCGGCTGCGGCCCATCGCACCGCTGACCTCGATCAGATCACCCAGGTCGATCGTGGCGGTGAAGTCGGCGGTCGTGGCCCCGCTGAGCCCCTCGTTGTCGAGCAGTAACTGAACTTCTCCTGACCAGTCGCGCAGCTGGGCGAACAGCACGCCGCCGTAATCCCGGACCCGCAGGATCCGGCCGGCCACGATCACGTCGTCGCCGTCGGCGGCCTCCAGTGCGGCCGCAATGGTGTGGCTCGGGGCCTGGCCCACCGGATAGGCGTCCACGCCGCCGGCCTGCAACTGCCGCAGCTTGGCCATCCGGACCCGCACCTGCTCGGGTAGCCGTTGCCGCTCGTCGCCGTCGGGATCCGTCGGCATTCCGGAGAAGTCCGGTGCGCTGCCGTCGTGGTGGAGGCGGCCCGAACCCACCAACTCCGCCGGGGCCGCGACGTGCTCGCCGGTGTGCTGCTTGTTTCGCCGGGAGAACGGCAGCACCAGGAAACCTTCGGCGATGACCGAGGCCACCCCGACTCGCGGGATCAACCGCGCGTCCTCGTAGCAGGCGTACCGGGGAACCCACTGAGGCTGGTACTTCATGTTCGAGCGGTACAGCGTCTCCAACTGCCACCACCGGGAGAAGAACACCAACAGGGCGCGCCACAGTCGGGCCACCGGACCGGCGCCCAGCTGTGCACCCTGCTGGAATGCCGACCGGAACATTGCGAAGTTCAATGAAATACGGCTGACCCCAATGCCTTCGGACTGCATGCACAGTTCGCTGACCATCAGCTCGATGGTGCCGTTGGGGGATTGCGGGGAGCGGCGCATGACGTCGAGCGAGACACCGTTGGCTCCCCACGGCACCAGCGACAGCAACGCGACCACCTCGGGTTCTGAGTTTTCTGGTTCGCCGGCCTTGTGCTGCACCGCCTCGACGAGCAGGCAGTCACCGTCGGCCGGGTCGCCGAGCCGGCCCAGCGCCATCGAGAAGCCGCGTTCGGTCTCGGTGTCCCGCCAGGCGTCGGCACGCTTGATCACCTCAGCCATCTCGGCCTGATCCAGTTCACGGTGGCGCCGCATGCGCACCGAGGTGCCGGCGCGCCGGGCCCGGGTGACCGCCTGTCGCACCGCGCGCATATCGGGGCCGGACAGCCGGAAGCTGTCCGGATACAGGATGGCCTCGTCACCGAGTTGCAGCGCGTTGAGCCCGGCCACCCGGAACGCCTCGGCTGCCGTCGAACTGGCGCCCATGACACCGGGCGCCCAGCCGTAGGTCTGGCACAGCTGCAGCCAGGCGGCGATCGCCTGCGGCCAGGCCTTCGGATCACCGACCGGATCGCCGCCGGCCAGACACACCCCGACTTCCACGCGATAGGCGATCGCGGCCCGGCCGTTGGGGGCGAACACCACCGATTTGTCCCGGCGGGTGGCGAAGTACCCGAGCGAATCGTTCTTGCCGTAGGTCTCCAACAGCCCGCGGATCGCTGACTCGTCTTCGCCGGTCAGTGCATTGGAGGCGCGTTGGGACTGGAACAGCACGACCGCGGCCGCCATCAGTGCCAGCGCGCCGAACAAGCCGAAGATCGCATTGAGGAAGGTGTGCGAATAGCCCTCGAAAACCTCGGGCGGGACGGTCGCGAATCCGCTGACCCGGTTGACCGCGTACAGCAGCCGCCATTCCGGGGGCAGGGTGCCGGGGAACAGTTCCAGCAGCGTCCACGCGGCCAGGATTCCGATCGCCATGCCCGCGACCAGGACCACGGCGGATTTGAGCAGGGCACCGCGGCGCACCTTGGCCCAGAACTGGTTACGGGCCAAGACCAGCGCGGCGATCGCGGCCACGTGGAACACCACACCGATGACCTCGCCTACATCGTCGGCGACAGGATCTCCACCGGCGGCGAGGTCACCGAGGTTCCAGCCGATGGCGCCCACCATGTAGAGCACCAGGATCCACCAGGCGATCCGCTTGCGGGCGGCCAGCGCCGCGGCCAGCAACGCCAGCACGAACGCCCACGCGAAGCTGGTGTCGGGAAAGTTGAAGATGTAGTCGTTGACGAACTCTCGGGGCACCTGGATCAACCAGCGCACTGCCGGTGACACACTGGCGATCAGCGACAGGGTGGCGATCACCCCGACGATCCAGCCGGCTGCTGCGGGAACCCAGGAGAATCTCGACGCGGGCTGGACCCCGGTGCCGTTGCCGCGGCTGATGACGGTCATACGCCCGGAGAATAGGCGCTCAACCCGTCAATTGGGTTGAGCCCGCGCACAGACACCGGGGGGACCGGCTACCAGACCGGGCCGGTGTACTTCTCGCCTGGGCCTTTTCCCGGTTCTTCGGGTGCCGCGCTGGCTTCGCGGAACGCCAGCTGCAGGCTCTTGAGGCCGTCGCGCACCGGGCCCGCGTGGGGTCCCAGGTATTCGGCCGAGGCGGTGACGAGCCCGGCGAGTGCAGTGATCAGCCGGCGGGCCTCGTCGAGATCGCGGTGCGGGCTATCCTCGGGGTCCTCGGCCGACAGCCCGATCTTCTCGGCTGCGGCGCTCATCAACATGACCGCCGCCCGGGTGATCACTTCGACCGCGGGAATGTCGGCCAGCTCCCGTAGCTGCGGTGTCGCTTCGTCGGGCGTTTCGGTCGGATCCGTCATAGCTGCTAGACTTTCATGCGCGACCGTCCCGGCTTATGTCAGGGACAGCAAGTGGAGTCCCACTCCCACCGTTGGCCACACTGGTACAACGGTCCGGTCGCCGGTGTCCTCGGACGCCGGTTCTGTGCTCCACCTTTGGAGCTGCAGGCGGCGCAAGCCGTGATCGGTCGGCATTGGGCCCTGCTTTTCAGCAGGGCTTTTCTGTTCTACAGGGCAGAAGTGCGGATGGGCGGGTCTCCTCAGCAGACCCAACATAGGAGGCCCCATCAGCACTGAGACCCGCATCAACGAGCGCATCCGCGTACCTGAAGTCCGCCTGATCGGACCGAACGGCGAGCAGGTAGGGATCGTGCGCATCGAAGATGCTCTCCGCGTCGCCGCGGATGCCGATCTCGACCTCGTCGAAGTTGCACCAGCCGCTAAACCCCCGGTCTGCAAGATCATGGATTACGGCAAGTTCAAGTACGAGACGGCACTCAAGGAGCGCGAGTCTCGCAAGAACCAGCAGCAGACCGTCGTCAAGGAACAGAAGCTGCGTCCCAAGATCGACGATCACGACTACGAGACGAAGAAGGGCCATGTGGTCCGCTTCCTCGAAGCCGGGTCCAAGGTCAAGGTGACGATCATGTTCCGTGGTCGTGAGCAGTCCCGCCCCGAACTCGGGTACCGGTTGCTGCAGCGGCTCGGCGCCGATGTCGCCGATTACGGCTTCGTCGAGACGTCAGCCAAGCAGGACGGCCGCAACATGACGATGGTGCTGGCACCGCACCGCGGCGCGAAGACTCGCGCCAAGGCGGCAGAGCAGGCCGAGCGCCCCGGCGGGCAGCAGGCTGCACCAGCCGCATCAGAAGAACCAGACGTCACGCAGAACTAGTTTTCAACACAGAACTGAGGATTCATGCCCAAGGCGAAGACCCACAGCGGAGCATCCAAGCGCTTCCGCAAGACCGGGACCGGCAAGATCGTGCGCCAGAAGGCCGGCCGACGCCACCTGCTGGAGCACAAGGCCACCAAGCGCACCCGCCGGCTTGACGGCCGCACCGTGGTTGCTGCCAACGACACCAAGCGTGTCAACAAGTTGCTCAACGGCTAGATCTGCCGCTCCCCGTACCGAACGAGAATAGGAACATCCCATGGCACGCGTGAAGCGCGCACTCAACGCCCAGAAGAAGCGGCGCACAGTCCTCAAGGCCTCGAAGGGCTACCGCGGTCAGCGGTCGCGGCTCTACCGCAAGGCCAAGGAGCAGCAGCTCCACTCGCTGACCTACGCCTACCGGGACCGCCGGGCCCGCAAGGGTGAGTTCCGCAAGCTGTGGATCTCGCGTATCAACGCCGCGGCCCGCGCCAACGACATCACCTACAACCGCCTGATCCAGGGCCTCAAGGCCGCAGGCGTCGAGGTCGACCGCAAGAACCTGGCCGAGATCGCCGTCAGCGATGCCGCCGCGTTCACCGCGCTGGTCGAGGTCGCCAAGGCCGCCCTGCCCGAGGACGTCAACGCGCCCTCCGGAGAGGCCGCCTGACGCTCACCGAGCGTTCTGCCCGGGTGGCTGCTGCGGTCAAACTGCAGCGCCACGTCGGGCGCCGCCGCGCCGCACGCTTCCTTGCCGAGGGGTCCAACCTCGTCGAGGCCGCGTTGCGGCGCGGACTTGTTTCCGAGGTGTTCGCGACCGAGGCCGCACTCGACCGTTTCGGTGCGCTGCTGGCCGATGCGCCGGTGCAGCTGGTCACCGAGCGTGCGGCGAAAGCCTTGTCGGACACCGTGACCCCGGTCGGTCTGGTGGCGGTGTGCCGACTGCCGGAGGTCTCACTCGACGAGGTTCTGGCCGCCGCGCCCCGGTTGATCGCGGTACCCGTGCAGATCTCGGAGCCGGGCAACGCCGGTACGTTGATCCGCACGGCCGACGCGATGGGCGCCGACGCGGTGGTGCTGGCCGGCAACAGCGTCGACCCCTACAACAGCAAGTGCCTGCGGGCGTCGGCCGGCAGCATCTTCTCGGTGCCGGTGATCAGCGAGCCTGACGAGGCCGCCACCGTTGCACGGCTGCAGGCCGCGGGGCTGCAGGTGCTGGCCACCACGATCGACGGCGAGGCCAACCTCGACGACCTCGATGCCGGCGGCGACCTGGCGCAGCCCACCGCTTGGCTGTTCGGCCCCGAAGCCCACGGCCTGCCAACCGAATTGGCCGCGGCTGCCGACCATCGCGTGCACATTCCCATGCCCGGTCACTCCGAGAGCCTCAACATCGCTTCGGCAGCCTCTATCTGTCTGTATCAGAGCGCCCGCGCCCACCGCAGTGCTAGTGATTGAGCATGTGCCAATACTGCGGATGCCGGGACATGCCACTGCTGCGGGATTACATCGCCGAGCACGAGCGCGCAGTCGACCACGGCCGGGAAGCGGTGCGCGCACTGGACCGCGGTGAGCTGGAGGTGGCCCGCCGGCGGCTGGGGGACATGTTCGAGGAGCTGCGCTCGCACTGGCAGGGCGAGGAGAACGGGCTGTTCGCGGTGATGCACGGCGATGAGCTCTACGCCGAGCACATCGATCCGTTGGTCGTCGAACACCGCGAGCTGGCCGCGTTCCTCGAGGTCGTCGACCTGGCCGATCCAGAGCACCAGGCTCGGGTGCGCAACGAGATCGAAGAGCTCTACCTGCACATCGCCAAAGAAGAGGACGGCTTGTTTCCGGCCGCGCTCACCGCGCTCGACGGACCCGACTGGGACGCCGCGATGGCCGGGTGGCGCGAGGCACACCCGGGTCGCGAAATGATCCAGGGTCAGGGCTAACTGAGCAGTCCTCGTGCCACGTGGGTGATCTGAACCTCGTTGCTGCCGGCATAGATCATCAACGACTTGGCGTCGCGGGCCAACTGCTCCACCCGGTACTCGGTCATGTACCCGTTGCCGCCGAACAGCTGCACGGCCTCCATCGCGACATCTGTCGCGGCCTGCGAGCAGTACCACTTGATGGCCGATGCCTCGGCGAGGGAGATCGGGGAGCCCTTCTCAGCGGATTCGATGACGCGGAACAGCATGTTGCGCACGTTCATCCGGGCCACTTCCATGTTGGCCAGTTTGAGCTGGATCAGCTGGAACTGGCTGATCTCCTGACCCCACAGGGTGCGGGTCTTGGCGTAGTCGACGCTCAACCGCAGGCATTCCTCGATCACGCCCAGTGCCATCGCGGCCACCCCGATGCGTTCGGCCGAGAAGTTCGACCGCGCGCTTGCCCGGCCCTCGTCGGTGCCATCCTCGGAGCCTTCGGTCTCGCCGAGCAGCCGGTCACGTCCCAGCCGGACGTTGTTGAAGAACAGCTCGCCGGTGCGCGAGGAGTGAATGCCCATCTTGCGGAACGGCTTCGACTGCACGAAGCCTTCCATGCCGCGGTCGAGGACGAAGGTCAGTACCTTGCGGTTGCGCTTGTCCGACCCATCTCGTTCATCCAGCTTGGCGTAGACGACGACGACGTCGGCGTCGGGCCCGTTGGTGATGAAGGTCTTCTGGCCGTTGAGGATGTAATCGTCCCCATCGCGGGTGACATAGGACTTCATACCGCCGAAGGCGTCTGAGCCTGAATCGGGTTCGGTGATCGCCCAGGCGCCGATCTTCTCGTAGGTCACGAGGCCGGGGAGCCAGCGCTCCTGCTGGGCCAGCGTGCCGCGGCTCTGGATGGTCGACACGGTCAAGCCGAGGCTGACCCCGAGCCCGGTGACCAGGCCCATCGATACCCGGCACAGTTCGCTGATCAGGACGAATCCCATGCCCGGGGACCCGCTGCCACCGAACATTCCGCCCCGCGCGCCGGACGGCTTCGCGTCACCGCTGCGCAGCTTCTCCAGCCGTTTGTCCAGCGATTCCTTGGACATCGCGTCAATACCGAACGTGGCGAACAGCTTTCGCACGATCGGGTAGGGCTCCATATCGCCGCTCTCGAGCTCGTCGAGGTGCGGGCGGATCTCCTTGTCCACGAACTCACGAACCGCGTCGCGCACGGCGATGTCTACATCAGACCAATCCAGCATCCCGACAGCTTAGACAGGTGTCAAAAGTCAGGCCGCGGGGCGGCGGGCAGGGCGCCGCAGCGCCGGTAGTGAGAACGTGGTGTGCACCAGGGCGCCGGCCCGGTCGAGCAGGGTCTTGTTGCGCGGCAGGTAATGCATCGGCAGGCCCCTGCGGTCGCGGGGCGGCGCCATGAAGCCCGGCGCTTCCACCAGGGGACCGTCCGACGGTAGCTTCCCGGCCGCGCGGCGGTAGGCCGACAGGGCGCGTGGGTGCAGCCTGATCTCGTCGGGCACCGCGACGAACGCCAACTCGACCATCTTGCCGAAGATCCGCAGCAGCACCTCGTCGCCGGGCGTCCAGCGCATCCCGGCCTTCTCCCGCACCGCCGGATCGAACAATCCGGCGGCGATCCAGCGCTGCGCTCCGACAAGTGGTTTGAAAAGTTGGTCCCAGACCGGTGTCGGCATCAGCACGAACCACGGCTTGGGGATCCGGATGGTGAAGATGTCGAGGGTGGCCCGGTTGATCTCGAGCTCGTCGCGGCACTTGGCGTCCCAGTACTCCTGGAACTCCTCCCAGCTGTTGGGGACCGGCCGCATGCTCATGCCGTACATCCGGTACCACTGCACGTGTTCGTCGAAGAGCTGCTGTTTCTCGGCTTCGGTGAGGCCGCCGCAGAAATACTCCGCGGTCTTGATGATCAACATGAAGAACGTCGCGTGCGCCCAGTAGAACGTCTCCGGGTTCAGTGCGTGGTAGCGCCGCCCTTGGTTGTCGACGCCCTTGATGGTGGTGTGGAACCCCTTGATCTGCGCGCCGGTGCCGGGCGCGCGGTCCCCGTCGTAGACCACTCCCATGATGGGGTACACCGACCGGGCCACCCGCTGTAGCGGTTCGCGCAGCAGGATCGAATGCTCCTCGACGCCGGCGCCGAGTTCCGGATACATGTTCTGGATCGCGCCGATCCAGACGCCCAGCATCCCGGTGCGCAGGTCGCCGAAGTACTTCCAGGTCAGCGAATCCGGGCCCAGTGGATCGTGTTCGCTGCCGGTGGTGGCTCGTGTGGTCATTGGTCCTCGTTGACTCGTCATGACGTGGATCACAGCTGTGGCCAACGATAGTAGTGACAACGTACGTTGTCTACGTTGACGCGGCGCGTCGCGGCGCACTGTTATTCGGCGGCTACCGTGGCGCCACGGCGCTGTGACCAGCCCGGTTCGCCGGCGTAGGGGAAATGTGGGCAAACCCGCTCGTAGCGCGATTGCCGCCCGGTCCGCGGGCCACTTACTCTTGCGCTGTGGATGGCGAGCCGTTCGATGACCCGTCCGGCGGAGTCGGAGATATCGAGCAGGCGCCCCAACAGCGTCCGGCGCAGAGACCCGGATTGCCGGGCCCGTTCGGGTGGCTGCAGAGCGCCAACCGCAGCCCCGCCGTCGTCGACCTGGTCCGGCGGGTACGTCGGTCGTTGCCCGGGGATCCGGATTTCGGCGACCGCCTGTCGGCCTCGGGCGAGGGCGGACCCCGCGCGGCCGCACGGGTAGCCGATCGCCTGCTCGACCGTGACGCCGCCTCGCGCGAGGTGAGCCTGGGCGCATTGCAGGTATGGCAGGCGCTCACCGAACGTGTCTCGGGGACTCCCGCCAATCCCGAAGTGACGCTGGTGTTCACCGATCTGGTGGGTTTCTCGTCGTGGTCGCTGCGTTCAGGGGATGACGCCACACTGCGATTGCTGCGCCGCGTCGCGCAAGTGATCGAGCCGCCCGTGCTGGAAGCCGGCGGTCACATCGTCAAACGCATGGGCGACGGCATGATGGCGGTGTTCTCCGACCCGGGTACCGCCCTGCGCGCGATGCTTGTTGCGCTCGACGGGGTGAAGGGCATCGACATGGACGGTTACGCGCCGCGCATGCGGGTCGGTATCCACACGGGGCGCCCGCAGCGCATCGGATCGGACTGGCTCGGCGTGGACGTCAACGTCACCGCCCGGGTGATGGAACGGGCCAACAGCGGCGGCCTCGTGGTGTCCCACACCACGCTGGAGGGCATCTCCGAGGAGGAGTTGGCGGAAATCGGCGTCACCGTGAAACGTCAACGTCGACAGATGTTCTCGAACAAGCCCGAAGGTGTGCCCGACGACCTGCTGATGTACCGGGTGAAAACCTCCGGGCAACCGCCCGCTCAGTGACCGCCGGACAGGTCCGACCGAACCAAAACCGCAGCGTCAGGGCCAGATGCCGATCACATATGATCAGCACTTGCGTCACACCGGTGCCGCAGACATCAAGGAGGCTGTCGCCGAGTGGGTGACGAAAAGGATTTGTCCGCCGCCGCGCTCGATGACGCGGTGAAAGCGGCCCGGCACGCATTCGATCAAGCCGGTGACCTGGACGCGCTCGCACGCGCCAAGACCGAGCACCTCGGTGACCGTGCCCCGATCGCTCTGGCCCGGCAGTCGTTGGCGACGCTGCCCAAGGCAGACCGCGCCGATGCCGGCAAACGCGTCAACATCGCCCGGGGTGAGGCCCAGCGCGCCTACGACGAGCGTCTGGTCGCGCTGCGTGCCGAACGCGACGCCGCGGTACTGGTCGCCGAACGCATCGATGTGACGCTGCCGTCGACGCGCCAGCCGGTGGGAGCCCGGCACCCGATCACGATCCTGGCCGAGAACGTCGCCGACACCTTTGTGGCGATGGGGTGGGAACTGGCCGAGGGGCCCGAGGTCGAGACCGAGCAGTTCAACTTCGACGCACTGAACTTCCCGCCGGATCACCCGGCCCGTAGTGAGCAGGACACCTTCCAGATCGCCCCTCAGGCTTCCCCCGTCGCTTCGCTCGCCCCTGAAGGCTCGCGACAGGTGCTGCGGACGCACACATCACCCGTGCAGATCCGGGCACTGCTGGAGCGCGAGCTTCCCGTCTACATCATCTCGATCGGCCGGACCTTCCGGACCGATGAACTGGATTCCACCCACACACCGGTGTTCCACCAGGTGGAAGGGCTGGCCGTGGACAAGGGCCTGACCATGGCTCACCTGCGCGGCACGTTGGACGCGTTCGCGCGGGCCCAGTTCGGGCCTGAGGGGCGCACCCGGTTCCGGCCACACTTCTTCCCGTTCACCGAGCCTTCGGCCGAGGTGGACATCTGGTTCCCCGGTAAGAAGGGGGGCCCCGGCTGGGTCGAGTGGGGCGGCTGCGGGATGGTCAACCCAAACGTGTTGCGCGCCTGCGGTATCGACCCCGACGTTTACTCCGGATTTGCCTTCGGCATGGGATTGGAGCGAACCCTGCAGTTCCGCAACGGAATTCCCGACATGCGTGACATGGTCGAGGGCGATGTCCGCTTCTCGCTGCCGTTCGGGGTCGGTGCCTGATGCGGATTCCTTTCAGCTGGTTGCGTGAGGCAGTGCGCGCCGGTGCCCCGGATTGGGACGCATCGGTCGAGGAGCTTGAGCAGACGTTCATCCGGATCGGCCACGAGGTCGAGGAGATCATCCCGATCGGCCCCGTCAGTGGTCCGCTGACCATCGGCCGCGTGGCCGAGATCGAGGAACTCACCGAGTTCAAGAAGCCGATCCGGGCCTGCAAGGTGGACGTCGGTGTCCAGAATGTGGACGGTGAGCCGCGCGACATCGTTTGCGGCGCGACGAATTTCGCCGTGGGCGACCTGGTGGTGGTAGCCCTGCCGGGAACCGTCCTGCCCGGGGACTTCACCATCGCCACACGCAAGACCTACGGCCGGGTTTCCGACGGCATGATCTGCTCGGCATCGGAGATGAACCTGGGTGTCGATCAGGCGGGCATCCTGGTGCTGCCCGAGGGCACCGCCGCACCCGGTACCCCGGCCGCCGAGGTCCTGGGTCTGGACGACGTGGTGTTCCATCTGGCGATCACGCCGGACCGCGGCTACTGCCTATCGGTGCGCGGCCTGGCCCGCGAGATCGCCTGTGCGCACGATCTGAACTTCGTCGACCTCGCCGACGTGCCGCCGCTGCCCGCCGAGGGGGAGGCCTGGCCACTGACCGTCGAGCCCGGAACCGGGGTGCAGCGCTTCGGTTTACGCCCGGTCACCGGCATCGACCCGGCAGCGGTGTCGCCGTGGTGGCTGCAGCGGAGGTTGATGCTCAGCGGCATCCGGGCGATCTCGCCCGCCGTGGACGTCACCAACTACGTCATGCTCGAACTCGGTCATCCGATGCATGCTCACGACAGCAGTCTCATCACCGGCGGTTTCTCGGTGCGCTTCGCCCGTGACGGCGAAAAGGTCGTCACCCTCGACGATGTCGAGCGGACCTTGAACTCGGCCGACGTGCTGATCGTCGACGACGTCGCGACCGCGGCGATCGGCGGAGTGATGGGTGCGGGCACCACCGAGGTGCGTGGTACCACCACCGATGTACTGCTGGAGGCGGCGGTCTGGGATCCGGCTGCGGTGTCGCGCACGCAGCGTCGCCTGCACCTGGCCAGCGAGGCCGGCCGTCGCTACGAGCGCTCGGTCGACCCCGCCATTTCCGTTGCGGCCCTGGACCGTTGCGCGACCCTGCTGGCCGAGATCGCCGGCGGTGCCGTGGAGCCGAAGCTGACAGACTGGCGCGTGGACGGACGCACCGACTGGTCGCAACCGGCCGTCGAGATCCCGGCCGACCTGCCCGACCGGACTGCGGGCGTCGAATATGCCGCAGGCACCACGGCGCGCCGGCTGACCCAGATCGGCGCCTCGGTTGTTGAAGCCGCGGGTTCCGACGTCCTCACCGTCACCCCGCCCAGCTGGCGGCCCGACATGCGTCAGCGTGCCGACCTGGTCGAGGAGGTGCTGCGGCTGGAGGGGCTGGAGTCCATCCCGTCGGTGCTGCCGACCGCGCCGGCCGGGCGTGGTCTGACCGCGGGTCAGAAGCGGCACCGGGCGATCGGGAAGTCGTTGGCGCTGGCCGGTTTCGTCGAGGTCCTGCCGTCGCCGTTCCTGCCTGCCGGGGTGTTCGACGCGTGGGGCCTTGCTGCCGACGATCCGCGGCGCAACGCCACGAAGGTGCTCAATCCGCTGGAGGCCGACCGGCCGCAGCTGGCCACCACGTTGCTACCGGGACTCCTTGAGGCGTTGGGTCGCAACGTCTCCCGTGGTGCTGCCGATGTCGCGCTGTTCGCGATTCAGCAGGTGGTGCATCCCACCGAGCAGACCCGGTCCGTCGAGCGGATCCCGAACGACCGCAGGCCCACCGATGAGGAGATCGCCGGGCTGGACGCCTCGCTGCCGCGCCAGCCGCAACACGTCGCGGCGGTGCTGACCGGACTGCGTGAACCTGCCGGCCCGTGGGGCCCCGGACGTCCGGTGGAAGCCGCTGACGCGTTCGAGGCGGTACGGGTGATCGGCCGGGCGGCCGGGGTGGAGTTCACCCTGCGCGCCGCGCAGGAGTTGCCGTGGCATCCGGGCCGCTGTGCCGAGGTACTCGTCGGTGACACCTCCGTCGGCTATGCGGGACAGCTGCATCCAGCGGTCGTCGAGCGCACCGGCCTGCCCAAGGGGACCTGCGCTGTCGAACTGGACCTCGATGCCGTACCGATCATCGAAGCGTTGCCGGCGCCGTCGGTATCTCCCTTCCCGGCGGTATTCCAGGACATCAGCGTGGTGGTGGACGCTGAGGTCGCGTCGGCTGCAGTTGTTGATGCCGTCCGGGACGGGGCCGGCGAGCTGCTGGAGGACGTCAGGCTGTTCGACGTCTACACCGGACCGCAGATCGGGGAGGGGCGCAAGTCGCTGACCCTGGCGCTGCGGTTCCGGGCTGCCGATCGCACCCTCACCGAGGACGAGGCCAGCGCCGCCCGTGACGCCGCGGTGGCCGTGGCCGGTGAGCGGGTCGGAGCCGTGCTGCGCGGCTGATCTCTCCTCACGGGCGTAATGAGGGGACCCCGGCGCCGCGCAGGTGGGGAAGCGCGGCCGCCTCGCGTCCGGTGGCGAGCAGGAGCAGCGCCGATACCGGTCCCTCGATGAGCGGACCTTCGCCGGCTGCCCAGGCGGTATCGACCGCGCGTAACTGGTACGGGGCGAGCTTCGTCGCCGCATGGAACGGAAACCGCGGGTGCCAGATGTGTTCGAGCGCCAGCTGTGCCGCCTCGACGGGCATTTCGTGACGAAGGCCCAGGGGAACCGCGATGTCTTGTCCGTGTACCAGCAGATCCATCAGCCGATCGGTCGGCGTGGTGCCGACTGCGGTGAATCGGGACCCGATGGTGCCCCGGATTTCGCCGAGCAGCTCGCGGTCACCGGTTCTCGCGGCGTGGCGGACGGCGGTATCGCACACCATGCGGTCGAGATTGCCGCGTGCGCGCATCAGATTGACCAGAATTCGACCGACATGGGCATGGTTCGAGAGCGCCACGTGGGCCACGACGTCTCGGACCTGCCAGCTGTCACACAGGCTGGCGTGGCGCCATTGCGATGCGTTGAGCTGTTCGAGTAATTGCAGCAGGCTGCGTCTTTCGGTGTCGGCGGCGTGCCAGACGTCCTCGGTGTTCATGCGGATTACGCTAGAAACTCCAGTCAGGGGGAGGTTCAAGAGATTGTGACGCACAGCACAACTATCGGTGAGCTGTCACGGCTCACCGATGTGCCGGTGCGGACCATTCGGTACTACTGCGACGAAGGTCTGCTGGCGCCTCGACGCAGTTCCGGCGGACACCGGGTATTCGATGCCACCGCAGTCGAGTCGTTGCGGCTCGTCCGTCGGCTCCGAGCGGTCGGTCTCGGCCTGAGCGCCATCAGCGACATTCTGGCGGGCCGGACGTCGATCGGTGAGGCCGTGGCGGCCGAACAACGAGCCATCGAGGCGGAGTTGACCGGTCTGAAGGGTCGCCGGGCAGCGTTGGAGGGACTGGTCACCGCACAGGAGGGACGTCGCGGGCACGATGTTCTCGTCGGGTTCTGGCGGCGGTTGTTCGCGGGGGCGACGTCGATGACGATGTTCGACGAGTTCGTCGAGATGACGGTGCCGCAACCGCCCGGCGAGGCGAGCGCGGCCCGCGTCGTCGCGTACGCAGAACTTGTTGCGCTCGCCCGCCGGGCGGAGTTCGGAACGGTCATGGCCAAGCAGCTGTGGCGGTTCGAGCCGGCGGGCATCAGCGATCGTGGTGGCCTCGTCACCGGTGTCGCCGAGGCGTGTGACATGGCTCTGCCGCTCGTCTGCGCCGGTCAGCCACCTTCGGACGGACCTGCCGTCGACCGATTCGTCGATGCGCACGCCCGGGCCCGCCGGGTTTCCGACACGCCGCGCTTTCGGCGGATGCTCACCGCGAATGCCGGCGCCGACACCGATCCGGACGTCCGCCGGTACTGGAGCCTGTTCAGTGAAATCGCGGGGGAGGCCACTACTGTGGGATCCACTCAGCGCTGGCTCTACGACGCGCTCTGCATCGCCGCCGCCTAGCCGGTTAATGAGTTTGCATCTGCATGCATAACAATGCAGAATTGCCGCATGACTTCGATAGCGGTGGCCGGCGCGAGCGGGTACGCCGGGGGAGAGATCCTGCGATTGCTGCTCGGGCATCCGGCCTACGCTGACGGCCGGTTGACCATCGGGGCATTGACCGCGGCCTCCAGCGCGGGCACCAGTATGGCCGAGCATCACCCGCATCTGTTGCCGCTGGCCTCGCGCATCCTGGAAGCCACCGATGCCGAGGTTCTGGCCGGCCACGACGTGGTGTTCCTGGGCCTGCCGCACGGTCATTCCGCGGCGCTCGCCGAGCAGCTCGGCCCGGACACCCTGATCATCGACTGCGGTGCCGACTTCCGGCTCACCGACGCCGCCGACTGGGAGAAGTTCTACGGTTCGGCGCACGCCGGCAGCTGGCCCTACGGGCTGCCCGAACTGCCGGGTGCCCGGGACCGGCTCAAGGGCGCCAAGCGCATCGCGGTGCCGGGCTGCTATCCGACCGCGGCACTGCTGGCGCTGCTGCCCGCCGTCGGCGGCGACCTCGTCGAACCGGCCGTCACCGTGGTCGCCGTCAGCGGCACCTCGGGTGCGGGCAAGTCCGCCAAGGTGGACCTGCTGGGCTCGGAGGTGATCGGCTCGGCACGCGCCTACAACATCGCCGGCAAGCACCGGCACACCCCGGAGATCGCCCAGGGGCTGCGTGCGGTGACCGACAAGGACGTCACCGTCTCCTTCACCCCGGTGCTGATCCCGACCTCCCGGGGAATCCTGGCCACCTGCACCGCCCGCACCGAGGCATCCAACGACGAGATCCGGGCTGCCTACGAAAAGGCTTACGACGCAGAGCCGTTCATCCACCTGCTGCCCGAGGGGCAGCTACCCAAGACCGGGTCGGTGATCGGCAGCAATGCCGCGCAGATCGCGGTCGCAGTGGACACCGAAGCGAAGACCATGGTCGCCATCGCCGCCATCGACAACCTCACCAAGGGCACGGGCGGCGCCGCGGTGCAGTCGATGAACCTGGCGCTCGGCTGGCCGGAAACCGAAGGACTGTCGATCGTGGGAGTGGCACCGTGACCGAGGAAACCAAGCTGGTCCGCACGCAGGGCGTCACCGCCCCCGCGGGCTTCCGGGCGGCCGGGATCGCCGCCGGGATCAAGGCTTCCGGCGCGCCGGACCTGGCCCTGGTGTTCAACGAGGGGCCCGACTACGCCGCCGCGGGTGTGTTCACCCGCAACAAGATCAAGGCTGCCCCGGTGCAATGGTCACAGCAGGTGCTGACCACCGGCCGGCTGCGCGCGGTGGTCCTGAACTCGGGTGGCGCCAACGCCTGCACCGGTCCGCTGGGCTTCCAGGACACCCATGCCACCGCCGAGGCCGTCGCTTCCGCGCTGAGCGACTGGGGTACCGAGACCGGTGCCATCGAAGTTGCGGTGTGCTCGACGGGCTTGATCGGTGACCGGTTGCCGATGGACAAGGTGCTGGCCGGGGTCACCGAGATCGTCCACGAGATCGCCGGTGGTCTGACGGGCGGCGACGACGCGGCACGGGCCATCATGACCACCGACACAGTGCCGAAACAGGTTGCGCTGCACCATTCGGTGGAGTCGGGGGAGAACTGGACCCTGGGCGGGATGGCCAAGGGCGCCGGGATGCTGGCGCCGTCGCTGGCGACCATGCTGGTGGTGTTGACCACCGATGCGGTCGTTGACGCCGCAGCCCTGGACGTCGCGCTGAAGCGGGCCGCGGCACTGACCTTCGACCGGCTCGACGTCGACGGCAGCTGCTCGACCAACGACACCGTGCTGCTGCTCGCGTCGGGCGCCAGCGAGATCGCCCCGAGTCAGGACGACCTCAACGAGGCTGTGCTGCGGGTCTGCGACGACTTGTGCGCGCAACTGCAGGCCGACGCCGAAGGCGTCACCAAGCGCGTCGTCATCACCGTCACCGGCGCCGGCAGCGAGGACGACGCACTGGTCGCGGCGCGCGTCATCGCCCGCGACAGCCTGGTCAAGACCGCGCTGTTCGGCTCCGACCCCAACTGGGGCCGGGTGCTGGCCGCGGTCGGCATCGCGCCGGTGAAGCTCGATCCGGAGCGGATCAGCGTGTCGTTCAACGGTTCTCCGGTCTGCATCGACGGGGCCGGCGCCCCGGGTGCGCGCGATGTCGACCTGTCCGGCGAGGACATCGCCGTGGTGGTCGATCTGGGCGCGGGAGACCACAGTGCTTCCATCCGGACCACCGACCTGTCGCACGCCTACGTCGAAGAGAACTCGGCCTACAGCTCATGAGCCAGGCCATCGAGCGCGGCGTCAGGGCCCAGGTGCTCGCCTCGGCGCTGCCGTGGCTCAAGCAACTGCACGGCAAGATCGTCGTCGTCAAGTACGGCGGTAACGCGATGACCGACGACATCCTGAAGGCGGCCTTCGCCGCCGACATGGTGTTTCTGCGCAATTGCGGTATCCACCCGGTGGTGGTACACGGGGGCGGGCCGCAGATCAGTGCGATGCTCAAGAAGCTCGGCATCCCAGGCGATTTCAAGGGCGGCTTCCGGGTGACCACGCCCGAGGTCCTCGATGTGGCGCGGATGGTGTTGTTCGGTCAGGTGGGTCGGGAGCTGGTCAACCTGATCAACGCTCACGGCCCGTACGCAGTGGGCCTCACCGGTGAGGACGCGCATCTGTTCACCGCGGTACGGCGCAGCGTCACCGTCGACGGGGTGGCCACCGATATCGGGCTGGTCGGCGACGTCGAACACGTCAACGCCGGATCGCTGTTGGATCTCATTGCCGCGGGCCGGATTCCGGTGGTTTCCACCATCGGGCCGGATGTCGACGGCGTGGTGCACAACATCAACGCCGACACCGCGGCCGCGGCCCTGGCCGAGGCGCTGGGCGCCGAGAAGCTGGTCATGCTCACCGATGTGGAGGGGCTCTACACCGATTGGCCGGACCGCTCCTCGCTGGTCAGCGAGATCGACACCGGGGCGCTGACGCAGCTGCTCCCCAAGCTCGAATCGGGGATGGTGCCCAAGATCGAGGCCTGCCTGCGGGCGGTGGCCGGCGGGGTGCCGAGCGCGCATGTGATCGACGGCCGCGTCGAACACTGTGTGCTCGTTGAGCTTTTCACCGATGAAGGAACCGGAACCAAGGTGGTACCCGCATGAGCCTCCAGGACCGCTGGGAAGCGGTGATGATGAACAACTACGGCACCCCGCCGTTGGCGCTGGCCGGCGGTGACGGCGTCGTGGTCACCGATACCGACGGCAAGTCCTATCTGGACCTGCTCGGCGGGATCGCGGTCAACCTCCTCGGGCACCGTCACCCCGCGGTCATCGAGGCTGTCACCGCCCAGCTCAACACGCTGGGCCACACGTCCAACCTCTATGCCACCGAGCCGGGCATCGCGCTGGCCGAGGCCCTGGTCGGGCACCTCGGCACCCAGGCGAGGGTGTTCTTCTGCAACTCGGGTACCGAGGCCAATGAGGTGGCCTTCAAGATCACCCGACTGACCGGCAAGACGAATATCGTTGCCGCCCAAGGCGCCTTCCACGGCCGCACGATGGGTTCGCTGGCCCTGACCGGCCAGCCCGCCAAGCAGGCACCTTTCGAACCGCTGCCGGGCAACATCACCCACGTGCCCTACGGCGACGTCGAAGCCCTTGCGGCCGCGGTCGATTCACATACCGCCGCGGTGTTCCTGGAACCGATCATGGGGGAGGGCGGCGTCGTCGTCCCGCCGGCCGGATACCTGGCTGCTGCCCGGGACATCACCACAAGGAACGGTGCGCTGCTGGTCCTCGACGAGGTACAGACCGGAGTCGGGCGGACCGGCGTCTTCTACGCCCATCTGCACGACGGCATCACCCCCGACATCGTGACGCTGGCCAAGGGCCTGGGCGGCGGGCTGCCGATCGGGGCCTGCCTGGCCATCGGGCCGGCCGGTGATCTGCTCACCCCGGGCCTGCACGGCAGCACCTTCGGCGGCAACCCGGTGTGCACTGCAGCTGCGCTGGGCGTGCTCAAGGCGCTGAGTGATGGGGACCTGATCGCCCGGGCCGGGGTACTCGGCAAGACCCTGAGCCACGGCATCGAGGAGCTGGGCCATCCGCTGGTGGACCACGTGCGCGGCAAGGGCCTGCTGCAGGGGGTGGTGCTGACCGCCCCCAGCGCCAAGGCGGTCGAGGCCGCGGCCCGCGACGCGGGCTTCCTGGTCAACGCCGCTGCTGCGGACGTGATCCGGCTGGCGCCGCCGCTGATCATCACCGAACCGCAGATCGAGACGTTCCTGTCCGCTCTGCCCACCGTTCTCGACACCGCTGTGGAGGCTGAATCATGATCCGGCATTTCCTGCGTGACGACGATCTGTCGCCCGATGAGCAGGCCGAGGTGCTCGCGCTGGCCGCCGAGCTGAAGAAGGCACCGTTCTCGCGGCGCCCGCTCGAAGGCCCGCGCGGGGTCGCCGTCATCTTCGAGAAGAACTCGACGCGCACCCGGTTCTCGTTCGAGATGGGCATCGCCCAGCTCGGCGGGCATGCCGTGGTGGTCGACGGACGCAGCACCCAGTTGGGCCGCGAGGAAACCCTCGAGGACACCGGGGCGGTCCTGTCCCGTTACGTCGACGCGATCGTGTGGCGCACCTTCGCCCAGGAGCGGCTGACCGCCATGGCCAGTGGCGCCTCCGTCCCGATTGTCAATGCGCTGTCCGACGAATTCCACCCCTGCCAGGTGCTGGCCGACCTGCAGACACTGGCCGAGCGCCGGGGCGGGGTGGAGGGCCTCAAAGGTTTGCGAATGACCTACCTGGGCGACGGCGCCAACAACATGGCGCACTCACTGATGCTGGGCGGCGTCACCGCGGGTATCCACGTCACCATCGCCGCACCTGCCGGTTTCGAACCTGACCCGCAGTTCGTCGATGCCGCCAAGCGCCGTGCCAGTGAGACCGGGGCGACCGTCACCCTCACCGATGACGCACATGCCGGGGTCGACGGGGTCGACGTGCTCGTCACCGATACCTGGACGTCGATGGGTCAGGAGAACGACGGGCTCGACCGGGTGCGGCCGTTCCGCCCGTTCCAGGTCAACGCCGACCTCCTCAAGCGTGCCGACCCGGAAGCCATTGTGCTGCACTGTCTTCCGGCGCATCGCGGTCACGAGATCACCGATGAGGTGATCGACGGGCCGCAGAGCGCGGTGTTCGACGAGGCCGAGAACCGGCTGCACGCCCAGAAGGCCATGCTGGTGTGGCTCCTGGAGCGATCCTGACGTGAGCGCACCGACCCGTGCCGGCCGCCAGGCCCGCATCATCACGCTCCTGTCGTCCAGGCAGGTGAGTAGCCAGACCGAACTGGCCGCCCTGCTGGGCCAGGAGGGCATCGAGGTCACCCAGGCCACGCTGTCGCGGGACCTGGAGGAACTCGGCGCGGTGAAACTGCGTGGCGCCGACGGCGGCGTCGGTGTGTACGTCGTACCCGAGGACGGCAGCCCGGTGCGGGGTGTGTCCGGTGGTACCGAGCGGTTGACCCGCTTGCTGGGGGACTTGCTGGTGTCGACAGACGCCAGCGCTAACCTTGCCGTGCTGCGCACCCCGCCAGGGGCAGCGCACTACCTGGCCAGCGCGATCGACCGTGCTGCCCTGCCGTATGTGGTCGGCACCATCGCCGGTGACGACACCATCCTGATGGTGGCGCGCGACCCGATGACCGGGGCAGAGCTCGCCGGCATCATCGAGAACTTGAAATAAAGCCCAAAACAAGGAGATTGCTCATGTCCGAACGCGTCATCCTGGCGTACTCCGGAGGTCTGGACACCTCGGTCGCGATCAGCTGGATCGGCAAGGAGACCGGCAAAGAGGTCGTCGCCGTCGCCATCGACCTCGGCCAGGGCGGCGAGGACATGGAGGTCATACGCCAGCGTGCCCTGGACTGCGGTGCGGTCGAGGCCGTCGTGGTCGACGCCCGTGACGAGTTCGCCGACGAATACTGCCTGCCGACCATCAAGGCGAATGCGCTCTACATGGATCGCTACCCGCTGGTGTCGGCCATCAGCCGCCCGCTGATCGTGAAGCACCTGGTCGACGCGGCTCGTAGCCACGGCGGCACCGTCGTCGCGCACGGCTGCACCGGCAAGGGCAACGATCAGGTGCGCTTCGAGGTCGGCTTCGCCTCCCTGGCCCCCGAACTCGACGTCATCGCACCGGTTCGCGACTACGCCTGGACCCGTGAGAAGGCCATCGCGTTCGCCGAGGAGAACGCCATCCCGATCAACGTCACCAAGCGGTCACCGTTCTCGATCGATCAGAACGTGTGGGGCCGTGCGGTGGAGACGGGGTTCCTCGAGGACCTGTGGAACGCGCCGACCAAGGACGTCTACGACTACACCCAGGATCCGACGGTCAACTTCAACGCCCCCGACGAGCTGATCATCAGTTTCGACAAGGGTCGCCCGGTCGCGATCGACGGTCGTCCGCTCAGCGTGCTGGAGATCATCCAGGAGCTCAACACCCGGGCCGGTGCGCAGGGCGTGGGCCGGCTCGACGTGGTCGAGGACCGGCTGGTCGGCATCAAGAGCCGCGAGATCTACGAGGCGCCGGGTGCGATGGTGCTGATCACCGCGCACACCGAACTGGAGCATGTGACGCTGGAGCGTGAGCTGGGCCGGTACAAGCGCGGCGTGGACCAGAAGTGGGGCGAGCTCACCTACGACGGCCTGTGGTTCAGCCCGCTCAAGCGGTCCCTGGAGGCGTTCGTCGAGCACACGCAGGAGCATGTCTCCGGTGACATCCGACTGGTTCTGCACGCCGGGAGCGTCATCGTCAACGGCCGGCGTTCCGGGGAGTCTCTGTACGACTTCAACCTGGCCACCTACGACGAGGGCGACAGCTTCGACCAGAGCGCGGCCAAGGGCTTCGTGCTGCTGCACGGTCTGAGCTCCAAGATCTCGGCCAAGCGCGACCTGGGTCTGTAAGCAGCAAGCACCGCCGAGCAGTGAGGGTGACATGAGCACCAACGACGGAACCACCAACGAGGGATCGCTGTGGGGCGGCCGGTTCGCCGATGGCCCTTCGGCTGCCCTTGCCGCACTGAGCAAGTCGACCCACTTCGACTGGGTGCTGGCGCCGTACGACGTCACCGCGTCCAAGGCCCATGCCCGCGTTCTGCACCGGGCGGGCCTGCTCACCGATGAGCAGCGCGACGGTCTGCTGGCCGGGCTGGACAGCCTCGGAGAAGACGTCGCCGACGGCAGTTTCGAGCCGCTGGTCACTGACGAAGACGTGCACGGCGCGCTTGAGCGCGGGCTGATCGACCGGGTCGGACCGGATCTGGGTGGCCGGCTGCGCGCCGGACGCTCCCGTAACGACCAGGTGGCCACACTGTTCCGGATGTGGCTGCGCGACGCTGTCCGCCGCGTGGCCGACGGCGTGCTCGAGGTGGTCAACGCCCTGGCCACCCAGGCGGCGGCCCATCCGACGGCGATCATGCCCGGCAAGACGCATCTGCAGGCCGCCCAGCCGATCCTGCTCGCCCACCATCTGTTGGCCCACGCTCATCCGCTGCTGCGCAATGTCGACCGGCTCGCCGATTTCGATGACCGCACCGCGGTCTCGCCCTACGGCTCGGGGGCGTTGGCCGGCTCCTCTCTCGGACTGGATCCCGACGCGATCGCCGCGGATCTCGGATTCGCCTCGGCGGCAGACAATTCCGTCGACGCCACCGCGGCGCGCGATTTCGCCGCCGAGGCGGCGTTCGTCTTCGCCCAGATCGGCGTGGACCTGTCCCGGCTCGCTGAGGACATCATCCTCTGGAGCACAACCGAATTCGGCTACGTCACGTTGCACGATTCGTGGTCGACCGGCAGTTCGATCATGCCGCAGAAGAAGAATCCGGACATCGCTGAATTGGCCCGCGGTAAATCCGGACGGCTGATCGGCAACCTCACGGGCTTGCTGGCCACGCTCAAGGCCCAGCCCCTGGCCTACAACCGGGACCTGCAGGAGGACAAGGAACCGGTCTTCGACTCGGTGGCGCAGCTGGAGCTGTTGTTGCCTGCGATGGCCGGACTGGTCGCCACCCTGACCTTCGACGAGGACCGGATGGCCGCGCTGGCTCCCGCGGGCTATACGCTTGCCACCGATATCGCTGAATGGCTTGTGCGCCAAGGTGTTCCGTTCCGGGTCGCCCATGAGGCCGCGGGTGCCGCGGTGCAGGCGGCCGAGGGGCGCGGCGTCGGGCTCGACGAGCTGACCGACGACGAGTTCGCCGAGATCGACCCGGCACTCACCGCGCAGGTGCGCGAGGTGCTGACTGTCGAAGGTTCGGTGAACGCGCGCAGCGCCCGTGGCGGCACCGCACCGGTTCAGGTCGCCAAGCAGCTCGGCGTGGTCCGCAACACCGCTGAGGAGTTACGCATCCGGCTGCGCCGTTAGCCGATCTGCTCGCCGAGTTCGAACCAACGCTCCTCGACCTCGGTGACCTCGTCCTCCAGCGCGCGGATGGCGGCCACCTTGACCGCGAGCCCTTCGAAATCGGACTGGTCATGGTCCGCCATCGCCGTCCGGGACCGGTTGATCTGTTGCTGCAGTTTCTCCAGCCGGCGTTCCAGGGCGGACACCTCCTTCTGCGCTGCCCGCAGATCGGCGCCGGACAGCCCGTCGGGTGTAGTGCCGGCGGCCGGTGCCGGCGCGGCGCCGGTCGCCGATGCATGCGCGGCCCGCAATCGCAGGTACTCGTCCACCCCGCCCGGCAGATGCCGCAGATGCCCGCCGAGGATCCCGTACTGCTGGTCGGTGACCCGCTCCAGAAAATAGCGGTCGTGGCTCACCACGATCAGCGTGCCGGGCCACGAGTCGAGCAGATCCTCCATGGCGGAGAGCATGTCGGTGTCCAGGTCATTGGTCGGTTCGTCGAGGATCAGCACGTTGGGCTGTGCCAGCAGGATCAACAGCAGCTGCAGGCGGCGTTGCTGTCCGCCGGAGAGGTCCTTGACCGGTGTCGACAACTGGGCGTTGGAGAACCCGAGACGCTCCAGCAACTGCCCGGGCGTGAGTTCCTGAGCCTTCGACCCGGTACCGAACACATACGACGTGCGCAGGTTGGCGAGCACTGTCCGCACCGGGTCGCCGAGGTGAGGCTCAAGCTCGTCGACGGTCTGGGTGAGGGTCGCGACCTGCAGCGTCTTACCGTGTTTGACCCGGCCTGAGGTCGGCTGCACCGAACCGTCGATCAGACCGAGCAGCGTGGATTTTCCGGCGCCGTTGACGCCGAGGATCCCGGTGCGCTCACCCGGGGCGATTCGCCACTCGACCTGGTGCAGCACCTCGCGGTCGCCGTAGCTCACCGACACGTCCAGGAGGTCGACGACCTGCTTGCCGAGCCGTGACACCGCCAGGGACTGCAGTGCGACCTTGTCCCGGATCTCCGGCACATCGGCGATCAGCGCGTTGGCCGCGTCGATTCGGAACTTCGGCTTGGAGGTGCGGGCCGGAGCGCCGCGGCGCAGCCAGGCCAGTTCTTTGCGGGCCAGGTTCTGCCGCCGCGCCTCGATGGTGGCCGCCTGCCGGTCGCGTTCGACCCGCTGCAGGATGTATGCGGCGTAGCCGCCGTCGAACGGTTCGACGATGCGGTCGTGTACTTCCCAGGTGGCCGTACAGACCTCGTCGAGAAACCAGCGGTCGTGCGTCACCACCAGCAGCCCACCCGAGGATGCCGACCAGCGCTTCTTGAGATGCTCGGCGAGCCAGGTGATTGCCTCCACGTCGAGGTGGTTGGTCGGCTCGTCGAGGGCCAGCACGTCGTGATCGCCGGCGAGCAGCCCGGCCAGGGCGACCCGGCGCCGCTGTCCGCCCGAGAGGGTGCGGAGTTCGGCGTCCCAGGGCAGGTCGCCGAGCAGACCCGAGATGACGTCGCGCCCGCGCGGGTCACCGGCCCATTCGTGTTCGGGGACGTCACCCACCACGGCGTGCCCGACGGTGTCCGCGTCGTCGAGGGTGTCGGCCTGGTCGAGGACGCCCACCCGCACACCACCGCGGACGGTCACCCGGCCGGAATCGGGTTCGAGTCGGCCGGCCAGCATGGCCAGCAGGCTGGATTTTCCGTCGCCGTTTCGGCCCACGATGCCGATCCGGTCGCCTTCGCTGACGCCGACCGTGACGGAGTCGAACACCACGCCGGTGGGGTACTCCAGATGCAGGGCTTCGCCCCCGAGCAGGTGTGCCATCGCCGCCGACCCTATCGTTCGGCGCCTCCGTCACCGGCACCGCATCGGGCGGCTACGCACGTAGGCGTGATCAAGTCGGTGATCGGTTGCTGTTGTGCCATGATGACGACGTCAATCGGGGTCGGGGTTGAGTTGTCAGGTGGGGAGCAAGCTGGTGGATTTCTCAGCAGTGACCAGACCGGTCGAGCGGTTGCTGGCGACCGCGCAGAATGGCCTGGAGGTTCTGCGCTACGGGGGCTTGGAGACCGGTGCGGTCCCGTCGCCGTTCCAGATCATCCAGAGCGTGCCGATGTACCGGCTGCGGCGGTACTTTCCGCCGGACGCCCGCCCGGGGGCCCAGAATCCGCGTCCGCCGGTGCTGATGGTGCATCCGATGATGATGTCGGCGGACATGTGGGACGTGACGCGTGACGATGGTGCGGTCGGCATCCTGCACGCCGCCGGTATCGACCCCTGGGTCATCGATTTCGGCTCGCCCGACAAGGTCGAGGGTGGCATGCAGCGCAACCTCGCCGACCACGTCGTCGGATTGTCGGAGGCCATCGACGTCGTCAAAGAGGTCACGGGGCGCGACGTGCACCTGGCCGGTTACTCGCAGGGTGGGATGTTCGCCTACCAAACCGCGGCCTACCGGCGGTCCAAGGATCTGGCCAGCATCATCGCCTTCGGTGCCCCGGTGGACACCCTGGCCGCACTGCCGATGAACCTGCCGGCCGGGGTCGCCGCGGGTGCGGCGGATTTCATGGCCGATCACGTGTTCAGCCGCATCGACATCCCGGGCTGGTTGGCCCGCACCGGTTTTCAGATGCTCGACCCGATCAAGACCGCCCAGTCTCGTCTGGAGTTCCTGCGTCAGCTGCACGACCGTGAGGCCCTGCTGCCGCGCGAACAGCAGCGCCGGTTCCTGTCCTCGGAGGGCTGGATCGCGTGGTCGGGGCCCGCGATCTCCGAACTGCTCAAGCAGTTCATCTCACACAACCGGATGATGACCGGGGGCTTTTCGATCCGCGGCGACCTCGTCACGCTTTCTGACATCGACTGCCCGATCCTCGCGGTGGTCGGCGAGGTCGACGATATCGGCCAGCCGGCCGCGGTCCGGGGCATCAAGCGGGCTGCGCCCGATGCGGATGTTTACGAATATCTGATCAGGGCAGGACATTTCGGCTTGGTCGTGGGTTCGAAGGCTTCCGACCAGACCTGGCCGACGGTGGCGCAGTGGGTGAAATGGCTTGGTGGAGAACAGATGCCGGAAGGCGTGGTTCCGATGGGATCGCAGCCGGCAGACCGCCCGGAGGGCGGGGTGTCGTTCTCCACCCGCGTCACCCACGGCGCGACGGCGGCCACCGAGATGGCGTTCGGGGTGGCCCGTTCGGCAGCCGACGCGTTGATGGCGGCGAACAAGAACGCCAGGACCCTGGTCATCGAGACGGCCCGTACGCTGCCACGCCTGGCCCGGCTGGGGCAGGTCAACGACCACACCCGGATTTCGCTGGGCCGGATCATGAGCGAGCAGGCGCGCAGCGCGCCCAACGGTGAGGCGCTGCTGTTCGACGGCCGGGTGCACACCTACGAAGCAGTGGACCGCCGGGTCAACAACGTGGTGCACGGCCTGATCGACGTCGGGGTGCGCCAGGGCGCCCGCGTCGGCGTCCTGATGGACACCCGGCCGAGTGCCCTGGTCGCCATTGCGGCGCTGTCCCGGTTGGGGGCGGTGGCGGTGCTGCTGCCGGAGGCGGATCTGGCCGCGGCCGCCCGTCTCGGCGGCGTCACCGAAATCATCGCCGACCCGAGCCACCTCGACATGGCCCGGGCGCTCGATGCGCGGGTGCTGGTCCTCGGCGGCGGCGAGAACCGCGACCTCGATCTCCCCGAGGAAACCGAAGACGTCGCCGCTGTCGTGGACATGGAGAAGATCGACCCAGACGTCGTCGAACTCCCCGGCTGGTACCGGCCCAACCCGGGCCTGGCCCGCGACCTGGCCTTCGTCGCCTTCAGCGAGGTCGGCGGCGAGCTCGTGGCCCGTCAGATCACCAACTTCCGGTGGGCGCTGTCCGCGTTCGGCACCGCGTCGGCGGCCAACCTCGGCCGCGGCGACACGGTCTACTGCCTGACTCCGCTGCATCACCAGTCCGGCCTGCTGGTCAGCCTGGGCGGTGCGGTGGTCGGCGGGTCACGCATCGCGCTGTCCCGCGGGCTGCAGCCCGACCGCTTCCTGCAGGAGATCCGGCAGTACGGCGTCACGGTCGTGTCCTACACCTGGGCCATGCTGCGCGAGGTCATCGACGACCCGTCGTTCTCGCTCACCGGAAGTCACCCGGTCCGGTTGTTCATCGGCTCGGGTATGCCTGCCGGGCTGTGGAAGCGGGTGGTCGACGTGTTCGAGCCGGCCCACGTCGTCGAGTTCTTCGCGACCACAGACGGCCAGGCCGTGCTGGCCAACGTGTCCGGCGCCAAGATCGGCAGCAAGGGGCGTCCGCTACCGGGTGGCGGCACCGTCGAACTTGCCGCCTACGACGCCGACGACGATCTGATCCTGGAGGACGAACACGGTTTCGTGCGCAAGGCCGAGGCCAACGAGGTCGGTGTGCTTCTCGCCCACCCGCGCGGCCCGGTCGATCCGACTGCTGTGGTCAAGCGTGGCGTGTTCGCGCCGGCCGACACCTGGGTGTCCACCGAGTTCCTGTTCCGTCGTGATGAGGACGGTGACTATTGGCTGGTCGACAACCGGGGTGCGGTGATCCGTACCGAACGGGGGCCGGTGTTCGCGACGGCCGTCAACGACGCGGTCGGTCGGTTGGACGCGGTCGACATGTCGGTCACCTACGGGGTCGAAGAGGCAGGCCGGCAGCTGGCGGTGACGGCGCTGGCGCTGCGTCCCGGCGGCAGCGTGCCGACGGCAGATCTGTCACTCGCCCTCGAGGATCTGGCCGCGGGTAACCCGCCCGACGTGGTGCACGTGGTGGCCGACATGGAACTCGGCGCGTCGTACCGCCCGCTCGTGGCGCCGTTGCGGGCGGCGGGCATCCCGAAATCCGGCCGGCGTAACTGCTGGTACCTCGACGGCGATACCGGAACGTACAAGAAACTGACTGCCGCGGGCCGGGCGGAACTCGTTGCGGGAGTCCCCGACGGCGAGCCGGAGTCCGGCTGATCGCGTCGCCGGACGGGATGCCGGGGCCAGAATGCGCTGTTACGCTCCGGCGAACGGCAGAACGACTGGAGGATCGATGACATCGGGATCGGGTGCGAACAGCTGGCGTCGGGCGGTCACCGGATCGGTGACCGGCGGTGCGCTGGTCCTTGGTCTGCTGGTAGGCGCGGGTGCGCCGACAGCCGCGGCCGATCCTGCCCAGCCGACGCCTGCAGCGGACGCACCCGGGTCCGCTGCGCCGGCGGCCCCGCCGATGACGGCCGACCAAGCGCTGTCCATCATCGCCAAGGATTACGACACCGGCGAGGGCGGTGGCCAGATCTCCACGCTGATCCACGACATCATGAAGCTGCGTCAGCAGGGGTACAAGCCGTCGAATGCCAACCGTGAAGCCATCACCAAGGCCCTCGACAAGCGCCCCAACCAGGGCCCGCTGATCGACGCGCTCAAGAGCACGTTGTCCTACCAGCGCAAGTTGCAGGCCCAGTCCAACGCTCAGATTCCGCAGCAGAGTGGGTTGAACCCCGGGGTGGGCCAGTTCCCGGGAGGCATCGCTCCGATTCCGGGCGGGGCCGGGGCACAGCCCGGCCCGAGTGGCGGCATCCAGATCCCGTTGGGCTAACTTCACGTGGTGGTCGACGACAAGCTTCTGAGCATCCTGGTCTGCCCGCAGGACCGCGGTCCGCTGCTGCTCGCGGGGACGGACTGGCTCTACAACCCCCGGTTGCGGCGGGCCTACCGGATCGAGGACGGCATCCCGGTCCTACTGGTCGACGAGGCCGTGGCCATCGATGACGATGCCGAGCATCGCCGGCTGATCGAGTTGGCCGGGTCAGGGGAGTCCCGGTAGGTCACCGGTCAGATAGCGCTGCAAGGTGGGTGCGATGGTTTCGACGATCTGGTCCGCCGGCAGCGAGGCGAAGGGCTCCAACTCCAGGATGTAGCGCGCCATCGCGACGCCGACCAGTTGCGAGGCGACGAATTGGATGCGGACTCGGGCACTGCCGGGCGGGTTGTCCACCCGTGGTCCGATTTCGCCGACGATGATCTCCTGGAGAAATGACCGGACCAGCGATACGTCGTTGCCGGCGAGGATCGAGCGCAGCGTCGCCACGAAGCCCTTGCCGATCTCGGAATCCCACAGCGGCAACAGGATTGACGGCAGCGTGTGTCCGATCTGCTCGACCGGCACCTCTTTGAGCTTTCCGATCACCGTCATCGGATCGATCGGGATGTGGATCGCGGCGGCGAACAGCTGGGTCTTGGTGCCGAAGTAGTGATGCACCAGCGCGGCGTCCACCCCGGCCTCGGCCGCGATGGCGCGGATCGAAGTCTTGTCGATCCCGTTGCGGGAGAACAATTCCCGCGCACTGGTCAAGATGCGCTCGCGTCTGTCCGACGGCCCGGCGGGCCGGCCGGGGCGTTTTCGTTCTCGTTCGGAATCGATGTCGGTGCTCACGGCTTCCTACGGGGTTCGGCGGCGCAGGGTCGCCGCGGCCAGGCACAGTGCCAGCACTGCAAATCCCACCACGATCGCGATGTCACGGGCCGCGATGGCGGTCAGCTCAGGGTGGGCGCCGACCTGCTGCAGGGCTTCGAGTGCATAGCTGGCAGGCAGGACGTTACTGATCCACTGCAGCCATTCCGGCAGGGCGGCGCGCGGCACGATGATGCCGCACAACAGCAGCTGGGGCGCGATCACCACGGGCATGAACTGGACTGCCTGGAACTCGGTGCGGGCGAATGCGCTGCACAACAGGCCCAGCCCCACGCCCAGCACGGCGTTGATGATCGCGATCAGGAACACCAGGACAGGGCTGCCCGCGGTGTCCAGGCCTAGGAACCAGAACGAGACGATGCAGGCGAGGATGGCCTGGGCCGCAGCGGCGATCGAGAAAGCGGTGCCGTAGGCAGCCAGCAGGTCGAACCGGCGCAATGGTGTGGTCAAGATCCGCTCGAGGGTTCCCGAGACACGTTCCCGCTGCATGGTGATCGACGTGATCAGGAACATCACGATGAGCGGGAAGACGCCGAGCATGATGAGGCACGCATTGTTGAACGGTGATGGGTGTCCCGGCGGGTGCGGGGTGTTCTGGAACATGAAGTACATCAGCGTGATGATCAGGCTCGGCACCACGAGGATCATCGCCACGCTGCGATGGTCTGCGGCCAGTTGCCGCAGGATCCGACCGGTCGTGGCCAGGTAGGCCGCCGGGCTCAGTCGGCTCGGTTGGTCGCGTCCGAGTCGCTGCGCCGGATGACGGTGAGAAACGCTTCCTCCAGGGACGTGCATGCCGTGTCCTTCCGTAGCCGGTCAGGGGTGGTGTGGGCGAGCAAGCGGCCTTCACGCATGAGCAACAGGTCACCGCAGTGATCGGCCTCGTCCATCACGTGGCTGGAAACCAGCAGCGTGGTGCCACGTCGTGCCAGTTCGTTGAACTGTTCCCACAGGTCGACCCGCAGGACCGGATCGAGGCCGACGGTGGGCTCGTCGAGCACCAGGAGTTCGGGTTCGGCCACCAACGCGCAGGCGAGCGAGACCCGGGTCCGTTGACCTCCGGAGAGATTGCCGCAGTACGCGGTGCGGTGATCGTCGAGACCGACCGCGCGGATGGCGTCGGCCGCCGAGTCTGCCGACGTGCCGTACAGCGCGGCGAAGTACCGGACGTTATCGACGACTCGCAGGTCGTTGTAGATCGTCGGATCCTGGGTGACGTATCCGACCCGGTGGCGCAGCGGTGCCGAACCGGCGGGATGTCCGAGCACCGTGACCGTGCCCGCCTCGATGATCTGGGTACCGACGATGCTGCGTATCAAGGTGGTCTTGCCGCAGCCTGACGGACCGAGCAGGCCGGTGATGGCACCGTGGGCGATCCGCACCGAGAGGTCGCGAACTGCGGGGCGGCCACCCCGGCTGACCTGCAGTCCGGTGATGTCGACGGCGGGGGCGCGGGCGTCGGACGGAGGCGGGGTCGAGAATTCATCAATCGATGAAGTCATCATGTGATGAATAGTGCGCGCAAGTCCGGCCGGTGTCAACGGTCAATGTCGGGGAGGGCAAAATCGCTCGGGTGGGCTTGCAGATGGGCACCGAGCTGTTGACTGGCGCCCCCCTGCTCGCGGCCCGCCGGCTGTTGGGGGCCGAGCTGACCGGCCGCGGTGTCAGTGCTGTCATCGTCGAGGTCGAGGCGTACGGCGGACCGCTCGACGGCCCCTGGCCCGATGCCGCGTCACATTCGTTTCGCGGCGCCGGTGGTCGCAATCTCGTGATGTTCGGCCCGCCCGGACACCTCTATACCTACCGCAGCCACGGCATCCACGTCTGCGCCAACGTGGTCTGCGGATACGACGGCGTCGCGGGTGCGGTCCTGCTGCGAGCCGCGTCGGTGAGTGCCGGCACCGAGCTGGCCGGCCGGCGCCGCGGACCGGCGATACTGCCGGCCGCCCTGGCACGGGGACCCGGAAATCTGTGTTCGGCGCTGGGAATCACGATGGAAGACAACGGAATTGACCTCTTCGATGCCGACAGTCCAGTGCGCCTGGCGTTGCGCGATGCGGCTCCGGCAGTGGAAGGACCACGGGTCGGGGTGAGCAAGGCCGCCGACCGCAGATGGCGGTTGTGGCTGGCGGATCGGGGAGAGGTTTCGGCGTATCGGCGCAGCCCGCGTGCCCCTGCGCCCGGTGCCAGTGATTGACCTCCGCGATGCGGCATGATCGTCGTCATGAGCATGGGAATCCTGGATGAGCTGGACTGGCGTGGGCTGATCGCCCAATCGACCGACCGCGATGCGCTGGCGAATGACCTGGCCAAGGGACCCATGACCGTCTATTCCGGCTTCGATCCCACCGCGCCCAGCCTGCACGCGGGCCATCTGGTCCCATTGCTCACGCTGCGCCGGTTCCAACGCGCCGGGCACCGACCGATCGTGCTCGCCGGCGGGGCCACCGGGATGATCGGTGACCCCCGCGACACGGGGGAGCGCACGCTGAACACCGCCGACACCGTCTCGGACTGGGCCGGCCGCATTCGTGGCCAGCTGGAGCGGTTCGTCGAATTCGACGACACCCCGACCGGTGCCATCGTCGAGAACAACCTGAATTGGACGGCCCGGCTCTCGGCCATCGAATTCCTGCGTGACCTGGGTAAATACTTCTCGGTCAACGTGATGCTGGACCGGGAGACGGTCAAACGCAGGTTAGAGGGCGACGGCATCTCCTACACAGAGTTCAGTTACATGCTGCTGCAGGCCAATGACTTCGTCGAGCTGCATCAGCGCCACGGCTGCGCGTTGCAGATCGGCGGCTCCGACCAGTGGGGCAACATCGTGGCCGGCGCCCGCTTGGTGCGTCAGAAGTTGGGCACCACGGTGCACGCGATGACGACTCCGCTGGTCACCGACTCGGAAGGCAAGAAGTTCGGCAAGTCGACCGGCGGCGGCAATGTGTGGCTGGACCCCGAGATGACCAGCCCATATGCCTGGTACCAGTACTTCGTGAACGCCGCCGATGCCGACGTCATCGGTTACCTGCGCTGGTTCACGTTTCTGACGCCGGACGAGATCGCCGAGCTCGAGGACGCCACCAATAACCGCGCGCACGAGCGTGCCGCCCAGAAACGGCTGGCCCGGGAGCTCACCACGTTGGTGCACGGGGAGGGCGCGACGAAAGCGGTCGAGCTCGCCAGTCAGGCGCTGTTCGGCCGGGGGGAGTTGACCGACCTCGACGAATCCACCCTCGGCGCCGCGCTGCGCGAGGCCAGTAGTGGACAGGTTGCCGAGCTGAAGCCCGGCGGCCCGGATTCGATCGTGGATTTGTTGGTCGGCACCGGGTTGGCGGCAAGTAAGGGTGCGGCACGCCGCAACGTCGCCGAGGGCGGTGTGTATGTGAACAACATTCGTATTGAAAGCGACGAGTGGATACCACAGCATTCTGATTTTCTGTATGAGCGGTGGCTCGTGTTGCGACGTGGCAAGCGGCACATTGCCGGGGTCGAGCGCGTGGGCGCCTAGGCCAACCGGCGACCGGGCTCTGACCTGGGAAAACGTCGCAGTGACCAGGCGATTTGACTCGCTGTTAGCGCTCACGTAACTTATTCCAAGTCAGAGCGACACGGACAAGCGCCGGAGAGCGAAGACAAAATCCGAGAGAGACACCCATTACGGTGGGTATTCTCACTGCCCGCAGTAAAGTTCAGCGGCTTTTAGCCGCGGGATTTCTGCGCGACAAACTCGGGCGTGTTGTTTGAGAACTCAATAGTGTGTTTGGTGGTTTTTGTTTGTTGTTTTTGGCCACATTCTTTTTCCCGTTTAGGG
>NZ_JBVAXU010000006.1:0-340586 GCF_055419505.1 Mycobacterium sp. IDUB_9
ACAGGCCTAAACCACAACACAAGAGTGTCAAGGATCAACCGACACAGATCCATCAAGCATCAGCCGAAGCCCGACAGGGGCACTCACGTTTTTGCAGGCCAAGAACCATTTCCGGGCGACCGCCAAACCAAGCTCAGTTTCCGACCAGTGGCCGACCGCTGGCCTGCCAGGCCTTCATCCCGCCCTTGAGTTCGACCACATCGGTGTAGCCCAGCGATTTCAACGCTTCGGCGGCCGTCGCGCTCATGGGGCCGGTTCGGCAGTAGATCGCAATCGGGGCACCGCGATCGGTGGGCAACCGATCCGCCTGTTCGGCCATCCGGCCGAACGGAATCGACAGGTCCGTACCGGAGATATCGCCTTCGAACGGTACGTGGACGTTGATCGTCATCCGGTCGGATTCCCCTATGGCAGAAGCGAATTCATCAGGATCGACCAGTCTATGGGGCACAACGCTCGCCACTGAGGCTCCAGCGGAGGCGGCCGGTGGCGCCTCGGCGGGTGAGCCACACGATGCCAGCGACACCGAGGCAACGACCGCCAGAGCACCGATGCACGTCCTTGTGAACATGCCCAGATGATACCCCTAGGGGGTACTTGCGCTCCAGTCTTCGGCGGTGCTACGTTCGCGGTGTCAGATACCCCTAGGGGGTATTAAACGGAAGGAGCGGAATCGATGACCACTTCGTCGACCCAGGTCGATTGGCATTTGCGCGGAGAATGGTTCGACGTGTGCAGCTGCAAGTTGCCTTGCCCATGCAGCTTCGCCCAGGAGCCCACGCACGGCGATTGCCTGTTCACCTTGGTGTGGCACGTCCGCGAAGGGCATTACGGTGACACCGATTTGGCGGGTCTCAGCGTGATCGCGCTCGGCGAGTTCGCCGGCAACATGTGGATCGGCGATCCGAACGCGACGATGAAGTTGATGTTCTACATCGACGAGAAGGGCGACGCCGCCCAGCGTGACGCGCTCGAGCGGATCTTCACCGGCACGGAGGGCGGTTGGCCGGCCGAGTTCGGCAGCCTGATCGAGGAGCTGCGCGGCATCGAATACGCCCCGATCAGTTTCGAGGCCGCCGACGACCTTGCTTACTGGCGCGCCGAGATTCCCGGCAAGGTCGATCTGTTGGTGGAGGCTCTCACCGGCCCGACGGCCGACCCGAACCGACGGGTGACCACGACCAATGCGCCGGGTGCCGAGGTCGGCCCGGGCCAGGTCGCAACCTGGGGCGTGGTCAAGCAAGACCACGCCGTGGGCTTCGAGTGGTCGCACGAGCACACCGGCGCCTCGAGCAAGCACTTCCCGTTCGACTGGCGTCCCGGATCTGAAGACGTGGACGCGGGTGAGGCCAACGCGGAAGCACAGGCCTCCTGCAGCTGCGGCTGCTGAGACTGGCATTGACGCCGGCGGGGCTCCGCAGCCCCGCCGGCGTCAGATCACCGCGTACCGCGCGCTAGTTCAATCCGTTCGACAGAATCATCGACTCGCCGGTCTGCAGCCGCCCTCGATCCGACACCAGGTACAGCACGGCATCGGCGACATCCTGCGGCTCCAGCAGGCCCGGCCGGGGCCGCCCCTGGCCAAACACTTCTTCGACGTCTTCGAGGCCCGGGTTCTCCAGGTCGGGCCGAATCATCTTGTAGGTCGCCAGGTTGTGGATCATCGGCGTGTTCACCCCGGACGGCAGCACGGCGTTGACCGTGATGCCGTATTCGGCGACCTCGAATGCCACCGATTTCACCAGCGCCACCACTCCGGCCTTCGCCGCGGCATAGTGCCCCGAGTTGGTGGCTCCGCTATTCGCCACGATCGACGACGTCGCGACGATCCGCCCGGCCCGGCGCTCGATCAGATGTGGCAGCACCGCGCGGAAGGTGTTGAACACCCCGGTGAGGTTGATGTCGATCATGGTCTGCCACCGCTGCTGCGACATGGTCGCGATCGGCCCACTACTGGCGATCCCGGCATTGGCCAGCACCACGTCGATACCGCCGAACCGAGAGACCGCGGCGTCCACGACCGATTGCATTGCCGCCAGGTCTCGGACATCGGCTGTCACCGCCAGGCAGCGCCGGCCGAGCGCGGACACCTCCTCGACTGTCCGTTCCAGGTCGGCCTGAGTCGGCAGCGGATAGTCGACAGATTCGACCTGTGCGGCGACGTCGCAGACCACGATGTCAGCGCCTTCACGCGCCAGAGTGAGGGCATGCGCGCGCCCCTGCCCGCGCGCTCCCCCGGTCACCAGAGCCGTCTTGCCGTCCAGCGCTCCCACGAATACCCCTCCTGTAGTTCGGCCTACAGATGGAGACCACGAGCGCCGGCAAAACTCGTCGCCTTCCCCGCTCACACCACCGGACTCACGTGTCACACCCGTCGGCTGGCAACACCCCGAGAAGCCATTCGCGAGCCTTATTTGATCTGGCAAATGAATTCAATGGCCTGACCGGGAAGAGCTGCCTGAGAGCAAATCCGCTGCACCACGCGGTGCCAGGCAGTTTTCAGGAATATCGTGAGATGCACTAATGTTATCTACAGACGGGGGTCTTGGGCTCACACACAGCTAACAACTCCGGAGGCGAGAAAGATGCGTTCGAAACTGATCAAAGCCGCTGCAGTCGGGCTGGGCACGTTGGCCGTGCCGGTCGGCGTGGCAGTCGCGGGTGCGGCCCCGGCATCGGCCGGTCCCGAGATCTGCGCGAGCGGACCGTACGGCTACGTACAGGCTTGCGTCGAAGGACCCGGCTGGGGCCGTTGGAACGGGTGGGACAACGGTTGGCATGGTCGCGGCCACGGCCACGGCCACGGTCACGACGACTGATTCGGCTTTAACCACGGGTAACGCCGTGGCGGGAATCCATCATGGATTTCTGCCACGGCGTTATTTGTTTCGACGTCTCGAGTCACTCTCTTAGTTGTAGTAGCGTCACCGCCATGGAGGACGTGTGGATTCTCGGCGGCTACCAGAGCGATTTCGCCCGCCATCTGACCCGTGAGCAGGTCGACTTCGCCGGGCTCACCCGCGAGGTCGTCGACCACACCCTGAACAGCGCCAGGATCGATGCGACCGGCATCGGCGTCGTGCACGTCGCAAACGCCTTCGGCGACCTGTTCGCCGGCCAGGCCCACCTCGGCGCCATGCCGGCCACCGTGCATCCCGACTTGTGGGAAACCCCGGCATCACGGCACGAGGCGGCGTGCGCGTCGGGCAGCGTTGCGACGCTCGCCGCAATCGCCGACCTGCGCTCCGGTGCCTACGACAGCGCCTTGGTCATCGGGGTGGAATTGGAGAAGACGGTGCCCGGCGATACCGCCGCCGCGCACCTGGGCGCCGCGGCCTGGACCGGTCACGAAGCCGACGATGCCCGGTTCGTGTGGCCATCTATGTTCTCCGACGTGGCCGACGCGTACGACCGGCGCTACGGACTGGACGCCGAGCACCTGCGCGCCATCGCGGCGCTGAACTTCCGCAATGCCAAGACCAATCCCAATGCCCAGACCCGCGACTGGATGGTGCCCGACCCGATCGGAGGCGACGACGTCACCAATCCGGTGGTGGAGGGGCGACTGCGCCGGTTCGACTGCAGCCAGATGACCGACGGCGGTGCCGGCCTGGTTCTCGTCAGCGACACGTATCTGCGCACTCACCCACACGCCCGGCCGATCGCCCGTATCGACGGCTGGGGCCACCGCACGGTCGGTCTGGGGCTGCGCCAAAAACTTGACCGCAGTGCGAAAGATCCGTACCTGCTGCCGCACGTGCGCAACGCTGTGCTGGACGCTTTCGGCCGGGCCGGCGTGACGCTCGACGATCTCGACGGGTTCGAGGTCCACGACTGCTTCACCCCCAGCGAGTACCTGGCCATCGATCACATCGGCCTCACCGGGCCCGGCGAGTCCTGGAAGGCCATCGAGAACGGCGAGATCGAGATCGGCGGGCGGCTTCCGATCAATCCCAGCGGCGGACTGATCGGCGGCGGTCACCCCGTCGGCGCGTCGGGGGTACGGATGCTGCTCGACGCCGCCAAGCAGGTCAGCGCCACTGCGGGGCCATACCAGGTCGACGGTGCAAAGACCTTCGGCACCTTGAACTTCGGCGGCAGCACCGCCACCACCGTCAGCTTCGTCGTGGGAGGAGCCCAGCAATGAACACCGAGGTTGTGGCCAAGTACCTGTCCACCCTGCCCGAGGACGACGACCATCCCTACCGCACCGGGGCGTGGCGTCCGCAGACCACCGAATGGGATTCCGACGATCTGCAGGTCATCGACGGCGAGATCCCAACCGACCTCGACGGTATCTACCTGCGCAACACCGAGAACCCACTGCATCCGGCGTTGCAGACCTACCACCCGTTCGACGGTGACGGAATGCTGCACATCGTCGGCTTCCGCGACGGAAAAGCGTTCTACCGCAACAGGTTCATCCGCACCGACGGCCTCCTGGCCGAAATCGAGGCCGGTGGACCGCTGTGGCCGGGTATCGCCGAACCGATCGAACTGGCCAAACGCGACTACGGCTGGGGCGCGCGGACTCTGATGAAGGACGCCTCCAGCACAGACGTGACCGTGCACCGCGGCGTCGCACTCACCAGCTTCTACCAGTGCGGCGACCTGTACCGCATCGACCCGTACACCGGCGATGCCCTGGGCAAGGAGGACTGGGGCGGAGCGCTTCCCGCCGAATGGGGTGTCTCGGCGCATCCCAAGGCCGACGACGCCACCGGTGAACTGCTGTTCTTCAATTACGGCAAGCAGACGCCGTACATGCACTACGGGGTGGTGGACGCCGACAACCGGCTGGTCCACTACGTCGATGTGGAACTGCCGGGGCCCCGGATGCCGCACGACATGGCATTCACCGAAAACTATGTGATACTCAACGACTTTCCGTTGTTCTGGGATGCGAAATTCCTCAAGAGCAACGTGCATCTGCCCAAGCTGCACCGCGACCTTCCCTCCCGATTCGCGGTGCTCCCCCGGCGCGGCGCGGCCGGCGACGTCAAGTGGTTCGAAGCCGACACCACCTACGTCCTGCACTTCACCAACGCCTACGAAGACGGCGACGAGATCGTGCTCGACGGGTTCTTCCAGGGGAACGCGACACCGGCCCTGGCACTCGACAAGATGCAGACCCGGCTGCACCGCTGGCGGTTCAACCTGGTCACCGGAGCGACCCGCGAAGAGCAATTGTCCGACAGCATCACCGAATTCGGCATGATCAACCCCGGTCACGCCGGGCGCAACTACCGCTACGCCTATGCCGCCACCGGGAAGCCGGGCTGGTTCCTGTTCGACGGATTGGTCCGCCACGACCTGCACACCGGATCCGAACAACGCTATGCCTTCGAGGACGGCGTGTACGGCAGCGAGACCGCGATGGCGCCGAGGGTCGGCAGCCTGAGCGAGGATGACGGCTATCTGGTCACCATCACCACCGACATGAATGACGACGCCTCCTACTGCCTGGTATTCGACGCGGCCCGCGTTTCCGACGGACCGGTGTGCAAACTTGCTCTGCCGGAACGGGTTTCCAGCGGAACCCACTCCACTTGGGCGCCCGGTGACGAGCTTCGCCGATGGCTGGTGCGTGACTGACACGGAGACGCCGACCGGCGGGACCAACGCTGTCGGGCAGATGTTGGCTCTGGTCGGAGATGAATGGACGCTGCTGGTGATGCAGCAGGCCCTGCTGGGCGCCACCCGTTACGGAGAGTTCCGGACCCGGCTGCCGATCTCCAACTCGGTGCTGACCCGCCGTCTCGGCTCTCTGACCGAAGACAGGTTGCTGCAACGCCATCGCTATCAGGAGCGGCCTCCGCGTGACGAATACCTGATCACGGAGCGAGGCTGGACGTTGTGGCCGGTGCTGGTGTCCATCTGGGAGTGGGAACGGCACTGGGTGACCGAGCACCGCGAGCCACTGCCGGCCATGCGACACGTGCCCTGCGGTGCCGACTTCACCCCGATACTGACGTGTGGGAGCTGCAGTGCCCCAACCCCTTCCGGCGAATTGACGGCCACGTGGGGGCCGAGCGGAGGCTGGCCGCGGTCCCTTCCCGTGGTGGCGACGCGGCGCCGCTCCGAGGACGATCGGCGCGATTCCCCGTCGGGCCTGTTCCCCCAGACCATGAGCGTGCTCGGGAACCGCTGGGCATTTGCGATCCTGGTCGCCGCCTTTACGGGAACCAGCAGGTTCTCCGAGTTTCAACGGGCGTTGGTCGCTCCGCCCGCATCACTGGCCGACCGCTTACAGACGTTCCGGGGCAACGGGATTCTCACCACCACCGACGAGGACCCGCAGTACCGGCTGACCCCGAAGGGCGCCGCATTCCTTCCTGTGCTCGTCACGGCGCTGGCCTGGGCGCAACGGTCGTTCCCGGCACCCGAAGGCCCGGCCGTGATCCTCACCCATAGCGGCTGCGGCCACACGTTTTCCCCGGTGCTGACGTGCGATCAGTGCGATGATCGGCTCACCGGAGCGTCGGTGTCCGCCGTCGAATTGTGATGGCCAGCGCCACCATCAGGGCGATACCGGTGAGCGCAACAGCGACCCACACCGGCCCGAGGTTTCCCGCTGGGCCTGCGAGCGAGGCAGCAGCCAGTGCCGGGCCGCAGGTGGCTCCGACATTCAGCGCCGCCGTCGCGTACGAGCCGCCCATTGTCGGAGCCCCGGATGTCTCGTAGAGGACGCGCGCAATGAAGGTGCTGCCCACGGCGAAAGCCGCGATTCCCTGGACGAAGACCAGAACCAGCAGCGTCACCGGATGAGCGGCCCAGGCCGCCAACGCAATCCAACCGAGCAGCAACAGCGGGCCCCCAGCCCAGATCACCAAGCGTGGATGACGGTCGGACAACCGGCCCGCCACGGTGACACCGATGAAAGACCCGAATCCGAAGAGCACCAACACCACGGGCAACCACAGCGGACGGAGACCGGCGGTGTCGGTCACGATGGGCGCCAAGAATGTGAACGCGGCGAACGTGCCGGCATTGACGAGGGCCGCGAGAAGCATCGCCAATCCCACCGCAGGCGATTTGAGTTGGGCGAGCTCATCACGCAGTGGCGTTCCATCGGCGGGGACCGAATTGCCTTCAGCCCGAGCGGGAATCCCCTTCAGAATGCCGAGCGCGGCGGGCAAGCACAACAAGGAAATCGCCCAGAACGCGGATCGCCACCCCAACAGCGCACCGAGCATCGCGCCTCCCGGCACGCCCGCGATGGTGGCCATCGTCGTCCCGCCGAGCAGGACCGACAACGCGCGTCCCTTCCGGTCGGCCGCTACCAGCGTGGCGGCCGTGCTGAGCGCCACCGCCAAGAATCCGGCGTTGGCCAGGGCGGCGATCACGCGGGTGCCGAGGAGGACCGGGAAGTTCGGTGTCAGCGCGCCGACAACATGGCAGAGCGCAAACACGACCACACATCCGAGCAGGCTGGTCCGGGCCGGCCACCGACGCGCGAGCGCGGCCATGACCGGGGCGCCGATGACCATTCCGATGGCAAATGCGGAGGTCAGTAGGCCGGCAGCGCCGACCGTGACGCCGAGACCGGCGGCGATATCCGGAACAAGCCCGGCGAGCATGAATTCCGAAGTGCCCATGGCGAAAACCGCCAGGGCCAGAAGATAGAGAGCAAAAGGCATCGAGAACTCCGGGGCAAGAGAATGAACAGGAGACGTCTCGTCACCACGGCCAGCACCCGATCGGTGCGGAAAACTGAAGAGTCAGTGATTCAGGGGGCTGACGGCGTGACCGAAAGCCCCCATCTTGTGTGCTTCCGGGCTCGACATCCCGCCACCCTACTAAACACCCGGCGCAGGAACGCAACCGATTTCGTCCGCACCTGGGCCGGCCGACCTCCGACGAGACGGTTGCTGTTGGTTGCGCCGGGCCTCCCCAGGTCGGTGAGGCAGACGCTGGGACCGTCGTCCTGTTGGCCCTCCCCAACACGCGGCCGCATCCCGGTCGAGCCCACGCCGACGCCATCACGATTTCGCCCCAGCCCCCACCGCACGGGAACCTTCACACCCCGGCAAACGTCTCTGACATGCAGGAACCATCGGAAAATCGCACTGAAAATTTCTGGCACTCTCCGGTGTCGAGTGCTAATATCGGCGGTGCACAGTGATTGGCTGTCCGCCAGGGTGGCGGGCTCTGAGATCGCACGGGAGGTGAATTACTGTGCTTCGTTTTGATCCGTTCAGCGACCTTGATGTGTTGACCAGAAGTTTGCTGTCAAATGATTCAGGGTCAACACGTACGCCCCGGTTCATGCCGATGGACCTCTGCAAGATTGGCGACCACTACGTCCTGACCGCCGACCTTCCCGGTGTCGATCCGGGCTCGGTCGACGTGAACGTCGACAACGGCACACTCACCGTCTCGGCACATCGAACCGCCCGCTCGGAAGAATCTGCGCAGTGGCTCACCAATGAGCGGTTCTTCGGTAACTTCCGACGCCAGTTGTCGCTCGGCGACGGGATCGATACGTCGGCGATCTCCGCCACGTACGAGAACGGTGTCCTCACCGTCACCATCCCGATGGCCGAACGTGCCAGGCCCCGCAAGATCGAAGTGGCCCACGGCGCCGACCGCAAGTCGATCGAGACCACCACTGTCGATGCGGACTAGTTGATCCCGCCGCGGCGGTCCAGCCTGAACTTCAGGTTGGACCGCACCGCGGGCCATTCGATGTCCAGGATCGAGTACACGACGGTGTCACGGCGGGAGCCGTCGGACAGCAGCTGGTGGCTGCGCAGCACTCCGTCCAGCTTGGCGCCGAGCCGCTCGATGGCCGCACGGCTGGCGAAGTTGAAGAAGTGTGTGCGGAATTCCACTGCCACACAGTTCAACTCATCGAAGGCATGGCCGAGCATCAACAGCTTGGTCTCGGCGTTGATGCCGGTACGCCGCGCTGCGGCGGTGTACCAGGTGTGCCCGATCTCCAGCCGGCGGTTCGGGCCGTCGACATGCAAATAGCTCGACGATCCCACCAGGCTGCCGTCGAGATCGCGCACCACGAAGGTCACGCCGTGATCGGCCGCGCGCAGTTCGAAAATGCGCTGCACCCACTCGGCGGCACCGCCCGGCCGCGGCGTCATCGTGTACCAGAGGGAGCCCAACTCTCCGTCCGCGGCCACCGCGTCGATCTCGGGGATGTGCTCGGCCGTCAACGGTTCCAGCGTCACCCAACGCTGCCCAGCCAACTCCACGGGCGTCACGAATTCGCTCATCGCTTCACCTCTTGCTCTTCGCGCAAGCGCTCATCGGGACCCAAACGTCGACAGGAAGGACCACACCGAACACAACCCGGCCAGCACCGCCATGGCGCCGCCCACATACATCCCGTAACCCGCGTCCACGGGTCCTTTGACATTGAGCGTGTAGTACCACACCGTCAACGCCACGAGGGCCAGCGAAATCAGCAGGCCCACAGCCGAAGCCCACCGCTGCGACAGCCCGCGCCCTGCCATCGCACCGGCCACGATCAATCCGGCGCCCAGCAGGACGATCAGCTGCCCGGCGCCGAAACCACGCGGCAGCACGATGCTTCCCACGGCCCCGCCGATCGCATTGGCCCGGCCGCCCCCCTCGGCGCTGGTGGTCAGCCACGGCAGCCAGGCGACCACCACCAGGACTGCAGCGCACAGGGCTATCAACCACCCCGAGGCCACGCGCCACCCTGGACGCAGACTAACCATGACGACGAGACTATCGGTTGTGACCGAACTTCCCGACTGGGCCAGACGGCTCGACCTCACCCCGCATCCCGAGGGCGTGTGGTACAGAGAAACGTGGCGCAGCGACCTGACAGTGAGCCAGTCTTCGCTGCCGCCGGGCTACTCCGGACCGCGCAGCGCAGGCACGGCGATCCTGTTCCTGCTGATGCCCGGCCAACAGTCGGCCTGGCACACCGTCCGCAGTGCCGAACTGTGGTTCCACCATCGGGGTAGCCCGCTGGTCCTGGAGATCGGGGCGGACCGGAACACGGCGGACACGCAGCTGCTGGGCCCGGACATCGAAGCCGGGCAGCACCCGCAACTGCTGGTGCCGCCCGGCCATTGGCAGCGCGCCAAGCCGCGCGACGACGAACCCACCCTGGTCAGTTGTGTGGTGGTGCCCGGCTTCGATTTCGCCGACTTCGCGCTCAGCCCTGCAGCGACGTCAGATTGAACCCGGCACCGGTCGGATCCGTCACCGCGGCCAACCGGCCGTAGGGCGTGTCCTCGGCCGGCCGCACCACCGAACCGCCGTTGGCCACGATCACCTCGATCGTCTTGTCCACATCCTCGGCACCGAAGAACGTGGTCCATGCTCCTGGCGCACCCTCGGGGATGAAGGCCGAACCGTCCATCACACCGACCAGCGCCTCCCCGTCGAAACTCGCCGTGCTGTAACGGAACTCATCGGTATCCGACACGACCTCGGTGCTCCAGCCGAACACCTTGCGGTAGAAGTCCAACGCCCCGGCGTAGTCGCGCGTGGTCAGCTGGTGGTACGCCGGTGCGCCGGCCTCATTGAACAACGCGAAGCCCTCATGTCCGGCAGGCTGCCAGATGCCATAGAAGTCGCCGGCCGGATCGGTCATCATCGCCATCCGCCCCTTCGCCGGGATATCCATCACCCCACCGCAATTACCGCCACCGGCAGCCGTGGCCGCCGCCACCGTGGCTTCGGCGTCCGCGGTGTGCAGATAGGTGGTCCAGGCGTCGGGGGCGTTCCACTGCGGGTCGTTGCGCATCAGCCCCGCCACCACATTGCCGTCGACGGCTGCGGTTACGTAGCCGCCGTACTCGGGGCCGCCGGTTTCGAATGTCCAGCCGAATACCGCGCCGTAAAACTGCTGGGCACGCTCCGGGTCGGAGGTGGTCAGGTCGATCCAATTGGGAGCGCCCAGCGGCAAGCTCTGACGGGTAACCACGATATGTCTCCTTCACGGGATGGGTCGGTCGCTAAGTTTGACCATCGCCGCGCGGAAAACTCATCGGTAGCGGGCAGAAATCCTCGCGCGGTGTTCGGTCGGTGAGCCGTACAGCGATCGATTGAGCGCGGCCCGCTTGAGGTAGACGTGCACGCCGCTCTCCCAGGTGTAGCCGATACCGCCGTGCAACTGCATGGCCTTGCCGGCCACGTCCACCGCGGCCTCGGTGGCGTAGGCCTTCGCCATTGAAATTGACACCGCGTCGCTGTCGGCCGCGAGGGCGGCATTCACCAGTTGCCGGGCCACCGAGATCGCGACGAGCATGTCGGCACACGCGTGCTTGACGGCCTGGAACGAGCCGATCGGCCGGCCGAACTGCTGACGGACCCCGGTGTAGGACACTGTGGCGTCGAGCATGGCCTGCGCAACGCCCAGGCTGTCGCAGGCCACCGCGAGCGCGGCACGCTCGGTGAGTGCGCGCAAGCCGGCCTCGGCATCACCGTCGAAGCGCCACACCGCGTCCTCGTCGACCTCGACGCCCTCGGCCGTCACGATTGCCAGGCGGCGGGTTTCGTCGAGCACCGGTTGCTCGGTGATCGTCAGCCCTGGGGCGTCGGCGGCCACCTCCACCAGAACTGCCACCCGGTCGGCGTCACGTGCGGGCAGCAGCAGTCGCTGGGCTCCCGCCGCGTCGGACACGAAAGCTGCCCGGCCGTGAACGCGCCAGCCCAGACGAGTGGTGGCCAATTCGAAGGGTGCCGATTCGCCTGTCCCCGGTAGGGCGAGAGCGGCCCGAGAGCTTCCGGCGACGATGTCCTGCAGCAGCGCGTCGCGTGAGGCGTTGGGCTGCATCGCATTCAGAGCACCGATGGCCAGCACGGCACCGCCCAGGTAGCCGGTGGCCGCAACCGCCCGGCCCAACTCCTCACAGATCACGGCGACCTCGGCGAAGGTGGCGCCGGCACCACCGGCCGCTTCGGGGGCATCCAGCCCCACCCAGCCGGCCGAGACCAGCAGTGGCCAGTCGACGGCGTCCTTGGCCAGCAGATCAGCGGCTACCGAACGTAGTTCGTCGTGGATCTCTGAGAATTCGCTCATCACACCGCACTCGGTTCTCTCGGCAGGCCCAGACCGCGCTCACCGATGATCGTGCGCTGGATCTCGCTGGCGCCACCGGGAATGGTCCATTCCCACGATCCGATGAAATCGAGCATCCAGGCGCCCGACTCCCAGCCGCTGGATGCCGGTTTGGCCAGCACAGTATGGGCATTCAGCCCGCCGATCTCCGCGCCGAAACCCGTCATCCGCTGCAGTAATTCGCTGTAGTAGAGCTTGACGATCGACGCGTCGGCCGGCCCGGCCTCGCCCGCCTCGGTGCGCTCCACCAGATCCCGGCAGAGCCCGCGCAGGCCGGTCAGCTCGATCTCGAACTGCGCCAGCCGGTCTGCCGTCACCGGATCGTCTGTGGGGGCCGCGTCCAGCAACCACTTGAAGCCCGCGTTGCCCAGCCGTTCGGACAACTCCAGCATGGTCATGCCACGCTCGGCGCCGAGCGTGGCCTGTGCGACCTGCCATCCCTTGTTCAACGGACCGACCAGATTGGCCGCCGGTACGGCGACGTCGTTGAGGAAGATCTCACAGAAATGCGAATCCCCCACCGCGTTCCGGATGGGCCGCACGTCGATACCGGGCGTGGCCATGTCCATCAAGAAGTACGAAATACCGTGCCGCTTGGGCGCTTCCGGATCCGTACGGGCCAACAGCAGACACCAGTCGGCATGCATCGCACCGCTGGCCCACAGCTTCTGACCGTTGACGATGAAGTTGTCACCCTCAGCGCGGGCTGTCGTGCGCAGAGCAGCCAGATCGGAACCGGCCTCCGGCTCGGAGAACCCCTGCACCCAGATCTCGCCGTCGAGTATGGCCGGTAGATGCCTTCTGCGTTGCTCGTCGGTGCCCGCGGCGATCAGGGTGGAGGCGGCGTGATGGATGCCGACGAAAGCGAGCACCAGCCTGGGCGCATCGTGCGCGGCCAGTTCCTGGTACAGCACGATCTGTTCGGGCACGCCCATGCCGCCGCCCCATTCGGCCGGCCAGTGTGGCACCGCGTATCCGGCAGTGTGCAGCTCGGCGAACCAGGCCTTCTGGAAGGACGCGAACTCATCGTCGCTGACACCGGTCTGGTTGGAACGCCAGTCTTTCGGGACATGAGCTGCGCACCAGTCCCGCACAGTGACGCGGAACTCGTCTAGGTCGGTCATGACGAAAACAATCCGGTCAGCCCACGCCGGCCGAGCCGGTCCGTCAGAGTCTCACGGGTCTGCGACACACCGAAGGGCAAGCGACGCAACGGCTGACTGTAGCGCGAGAGCCACGAGAGCACGGTCTCGTCGCAGAATCCCACAGCCCCGTGCAGCTGGTGGCAGACCCGGAACACCACCTCGGCGGCCTCGATCGCGGCCAGGCGCAGTGCCAGCGCATCGTTGATCGCCTCGTCGGCCGGGTTCGTGCCCACACTCCACAGCGTGTACTTGGCCAGCATGTCGACGCCGCTGCGCTCCACCTCCGCATCGGTCAGCTGGAACTGCACCCCCTGGAACGACGACAACGTCTGCCCGAACTGCTTACGCAGGCTCACGTGCGCGGTGGTCAGATCGATGGCCCTGTCCAGCATTCCGAGCAGGGTCCAGGACGGCAGGGTCAGGGCCAGAGCCACATCATTGTGGCCGGCGCCGTCGACCGCCGAAAGTTCGAGGGCGGTGGCGAACGACGGTCCAGTGGCGACTGTCTTGGTCACGGTGAGGCGGCGGCCGTCCAAAGTGACGGTGGCCCAACGGTTGTCCAGCCCCTGCAACGCAGCCTCGGGCACGGCCGCGTCGACGACCATCAAGCCGTCGACATCAAGGTCTTGCGGGCGCGACAATCGCTCGGCGACCGGATAGGGCAACGCCCAATAGCCGGCGCTGCGGCACACCGCGGCCGCCGCCTCCAATGAATCGGCATCGGAGCGGGGTTCGAGTTCGAAGGCACCGAGGCTCTCCAGCACGGGCGTCACCAGCGCGGCCCGGGTGTCGGGCTTCGCGTCGGCCTGGACCAACAGTTGATCGCCGCCGGCAGCCTCGAACGCCTTCACCGCCTGGCGACCGAACTCTTTGGCGTCGTCGCTGAGATCGAGAATCATCGCCGTCACGCCTTTCCGGCCAGCATGGTCCGCGACAACAGGATGCGCTGCATCTCAATGCTGCCCGAGGACACAGTCGACGCCTGCGAGTACCGCCAGTGGTCTTCGACCTCCGCCCGGAAGTACTCGGCTTGGCTGTCACCACCGCGCGGCACCGCCGCGGGGTTGATGCGCGGCACCGCCGCGGCGATCTCCATGAGCACCTCCGCGCTCTCCTGATCCAGGCGCGTCACCGCGATCCGATATGCCGCCGAGTCACCGGGATTCACCCGGCCGGTCGCCTGCATCGACACCACCCGGTAGGCCATCAACCGAGCCCTGCGGCAGTGGGTGAGCATCCGGGTCCACCGGCCCCGCAGCTCGGCCGGCAGCTCTTCCCACTTGTCGCCGAGTACCCCGGGGGCAGCCTGCAGCAGCCGCTCGCAGCGCGCATAGCGGGCGATGCCGACGCGCTCGAAGGACACCACGTCCTGCACGATCGACCAGCCCTGATCCACGGTCCCGAGCACATCCGCCTCGGTGACCAAGAGGTCGTCGAAGAACACCTCGTTGAGATGATGCGGACCCATCATGGTGCGGATAGGACGCACCTGGATACCCGGTGAATCCATCGGCACCAAGAAGATCGTCATGCCCTGCTGCTTTTTCTCACCTTTTGAGGTGCGGGCCAACAGGAAGATCCACTGGGCCATGGTGGCGTACGAGGTCCAGATCTTCTGGCCGTTGACCCGCCAGCCGTCGCCGTCCCGGCGGGCGAAGGTGCGCAGCGAAGCCAGGTCCGAACCCGACTCCGGCTCGGAAAACCCTTGGCACCAGATCACTTCGCCGTTCGCGATCGGGGGCAGGTGCTTGCGCTGCTGCTCCTCGGTGCCGTGCCGCATGATGATCGGACCCACCCAGTTGACACCCATGTACTGCGCGCCACGCGGTTCGTGGTGTGCCCACATCTCCTCGCGCACCACCGTCTGTTCCCAGACCGACGCGTCACCACCGCCGAACTCCTTCGGCCACGACATACACAGCAGATGCTGCTGCGCCAATGTCCGGCAGAACTGCTGGGCCACCGCCAGATCGGCGGGGTCATCGGTGAACGCGCCGAGAAAGTCGGCGGGCACCTGGTCGGCGATCAGCGCACGCAGCTCACCGCGCAGCGTGTCGGCCGCCTCACCAAAATCGAAATCCACTCCTGGCCTTTCTGTTCCGACCGTCAGCCGGCGATATTTCGCGCGTCCAGCTCGGCGAGCACTGCGGCGGTGTCCGCGCCCAGTTCCGGTGCGTACCCCGCGATCCGGCCCGGTGTCCTGGAGAACCAGGTGGGCACGCCGGGCATGCGCACCCGACCGTGCTGGGTGTCGACGCTCTCGAACAACCCGACGGCGTTGAGGTGCTCGTTCTCGAACAGCTCATCGGGTGTGAGCATCGGCGCCGCCGGAATCTCCAACTCCGCGAACAGATCCAGCCACTCCGCGGTGGTGCGCTCCTTGAGCGTCTGGGCCACCAAGCCGTATACCGTGTCGATCTGGCGGGCCCGCTGCTCCAAGGTGGCGAACTCGGGGCCATTCCAGCTCGGCTGCACCCGGTCGATGAAGGTGTTCCAATGCTTGTCGTTGTAGATCAGCGCCGCGATGTGACCGTCCTTGGTCTCATACGGCCTGCGGTTCGGGGTGACCGCCCGGGGATAGATCGCAGGCCCCAGCGGAGGGTCGAACATGGCGCCGTTGGCATGTTCGACCAGCATGAAGGAGGCCATGGTCTCGAACATGCTGACCTCGACCTCCTGCCCCTCGCCGGTGCGCTCACGGTGGAACAACGCCATGGTGGTGGCGTAGAGCGCGGTCAGGCCGGCCACCTTGTCGGCCATGATGGTGCCGACATAGGAGGCCTCACCGGTCAATTGCTGTTGCACCGCAGGCAATCCGCACTCGGCCTGGATGGTGTCGTCGTACGCCGGGCGGTCGGCATCCGGGCCGCGCCGGCCGTAGCCATAGCAGTTTGTGTACACGATTCCCGGGTTGATCGCGGCCACATCGTCATATCCGAAGCCGAGCTTGGCGACGGCCTTGGCCCGCATCGAGTGGATGAACACATCGGCATCGGCGATCAGCGCCCGCAGGTCGGCCTTGCCCTGCTCCGATCGCAGATCCAGCACCACGCTGCGCTTGCCGCGGTTGACGTTGACGAACACCCCGCTCATGCCCGGCGCGGGTCCGACCGAGATGTAGCGGGTGTTGTCCCCCGCCGGTGTCTCCACCTTGATGACGTCGGCGCCCATGTCGGCCATGATCTGCGTGCAGTACGGACCCATCACCATGGCCGTGAGGTCGATGACCCGAACCCCTTGCAGTGGACCGGTTGTCATGATCGCACCCCCTCCACCGCTCGACCGAAGCTGTAGCGGATGTGCTCGGAATGCCCGTGGGGGACGACCGGGAAGATCACGGGTTCGCTGACGTCGCGGATGCGGTCGATCTGCTCGCCGACCTCCTCCACGGTCCACGATGGCCGATACACGCCTGGCGACTCAGCGATGACGGCGCGGGCCAGCCTTCCGGCGATCGCCACGAAGAATTCACCGGTCACCGAGCAGGAGTCATGCGCCAGCCAGCCCACGGCCGGTGCCACCAGGTCCGCACCCATCGGCGGGTACGCCGAGGTGTCAAGCCCCTCGGCCATCCTGGTCACCGCGCCCGGCACTATCGCATTGCACACGACGCCCTCGGCAGCACCCTCCAGTGCCACCACATTGCACAGCCCGAGGATCCCGGCCTTGGCCGCGGCGTAGTTGGCCACCTCATGGTTGCCGTACAGCCCGCCGATCGACGAGGTCAGCACCATCCGGCCGTAGCCGGCCTCGCACATCAGTGGAAATGCCGGGCGCACAACGTGGAACGCACCGCGCAGATGCACGTCGAGCACCGCATCGAAGTCGTCGTACGTCATCTCCTTCAACGAGCCACGGCGCACCGTGCCCGCGTTGTGGATGAGGATGTCGACGCGGCCGAAGTGCTCGACTGCCTTGCCGATGATCGCCTGACCGCCTTCGGCGGTGGCCACCGAATCAGTGACGGCGACGGCTTCTCCACCGGCCGAAACAATTTCGTCGACCACCTGCTGCGCCGGCGCCGTGTCGGCGCCGTCCCCGGCGAGACTGCCACCTGGGTCGTTGACGACGACCTTCGCTCCCTTCGAGGCCAGCAGCAGCGCATACTCACGGCCCAGGCCCCGGCCTGCACCGGTGATGACGGCGACGCGCTCGTCGAATCTGAGTGTGCTCAAGCGAACGGTTCCTCGCCTTCGAGCTTGGTGCGCTGCAACAACCGACCGGACATCGGGTCGTATGGGGTGGCCCGGTGCATGGTCCCGGTGTTGTCCCAGATCACCAGATCTCCGACGGTCCAGTGGTGCCGGTAGGTGAAATCGGGCTGGGTGGCCCAATCCCGCAGGCGCACCAGCAGTTCGATGCTTCTCCGGAAGTCGATCGGGCCGTCGGCGTCCACGATGTGGCGCGCGGTCGCGCCGAGCAACAGCGACTTGCGGCCGGACTGATGCGTCCACACCAACGGCAGCTCGCGGTCACCGATCGCCATCATGCGGCGCAATGACTTCGCACTCGGTTCAGGGTCGTAGTAGAACAGCGTGTTCCACGCCGAGTGCATCACCCGCATCCCCTCGATGTCGGCCTTGTCCTCGTCGGACAGGTCGTCATAGGCGGCATAGGTGTTGCAGAACTCGGTGTCGCCTTCCTCGGGGTTACCCAGTGCCACGCTCTGCAGCAGCGAGGCCAGGATCGGCACCTCGTTCATGGTGCCGTCGATGTGCCAGTACAGGGAGCCCTTGAGGTAGTCGGCCTGCTTGTTCACCTCGGTGTCGAGGCTGACCTTGTACAGCTTTTCACCCTGGTGCTCGGCGGCGAAGGTGCCGAGGGTCTCGGTGAAGGCGATCTGCTCGTCGTCGGTGAACCCGATCTGCGGGAACACCAGCACCCCGCGCTGCTCCAGTAGCTCGCGGATGCGCCCGGCATGGTCCCCGGAGAGCAGCGTGGCCTTGTCGGCGCGTATCTCGGTTCCGATGCGCGGCTTGATGTCCCGGGTTTGCAGCGCTGTGGTTGTCGTCATGTGGTGAGCTCTAATCCGTCCAGATCACCCTTCGCGCGCCATTCCGCGATCAGATCGTCGAACGCGTAGAACCCCGGCGAATAGAAATCGCCCAGGAAAGCGCCGTTACGTTCGGCGCCACCGCGTCCCTCATTGTTGTAATAGCCGGGCGTGCACGACAGCTCGAACGCCGAGTTGTCGATCGACAGTTCGCGGACCGTCGAGACCCAGGCGTCCTGGCCTTCCTGGCTCGGTTCGACCGTGGTGGCACCGCGGTTCTGCGCCTCGGCGATGATGTAGGCGATGTGCTGGGCCTGCTGCTCGAACATCGCCGTGGTGTTGGCCGACACGCCACCCTGGATGAAGCCCATGAAGAACTGGTTGGGGAAGCCGCGGCTGGTCATCCCGTGCAAGGTCTTGTAGTCGTTCTGCCAATAGTCGAAAAGCGACAGTCCGTCGCGGCCCACGATGCGGTCGATCGCGAACCGCCGGCTGATCTCGGTGGAGATCTCGAAGCCGCTCGCGAAGATCACGCAGTCGACCTCGTATTCGACACCGTCGGCAACGATGCCCTTCTCCGTCAGCCGTTCCACACCCTTGGATGCCGACACGTCGACGAGTTTCACGTTGGGTCGGTTGAAGGTGGCCAGATACTGCTCGCTGGAAGTCGGCCGCTTGCACATGAATCGGTAGTACGGCTTCAGCGCCTCGGCGGTCGCGGGATCCTCGACGATCTCACCGACGAGTCGGCGCAGCCGCTCCATGATCTTGAAGTCTTCCTCTTCACGGAAGGCCATGATCTGCTCGATGGTCACTTCCGCGGGGTTCGGTGTGGCTGCGATCCGTGCGGTCAGGTTGCGCCCGAGCTCGGTCCAGAAGTCGCACACCAGGTCAGGCTCACCGAACACCACCCCGACGAACGGCGACCAGTTGTGGAAGTTGCGCTTTCGTTCTTCCTGCCAACCCGGTTGCAGCGACGCAGCCCATGCCGGATCGGTGGCTGGGTTGGACCGCGCATCAACTGAGGACGGTGTGCGCTGGAAGACGAACAGTTGCTGGGCATCGCGGCCGAGGTGCGGTACCAACTGGATTCCCGTTGCACCGGTGCCGACGAGAGCGACGCGCTTGTCGGCCAACTTGTGCAGGCCGCCGTCAGCGTCGCCGCCCGTGTAGTTGTAATCCCAACGCGCGGAATGGAACACATGACCCGAAAAGTCCTTGATCCCGGGGATACCCGGCAGCTTCGGACGGTTGTAGGAGCCTTGCGCCATGACCACGAACCGGGCCCGGATTTCGTCGCCCCGGTCGGTGCTGATCTGCCAGCGCTGCGTCGCGTCGTCCCAGCGCAGTTCACGCACCTGGGTGGAGAAAAGCGCACCGTCGTACAGCCCGAAGTGCTTGCCGATGTTGCGGCAGTGCTGGAGGATCTCGGCGCCGTCGGCGAATTTCTTGCTCGGCATGAAGTCGAGCTCTTCGAGCAGCGGGATGTAGCAGTAGGCATCGTTGTCGCACTGGATTCCGGGAAAGCGGTTCCAGTACCAAACCCCACCGAAGTCGCCGGCCATCTCGATGACACGGATCCCCTCGACACCGGCCTTCTTCAAATACGCCCCGGCCAGCAGGCCGGCGAAGCCGCCGCCCAGGATTACGACGTCGGCCTCCTCGACGATCGGATCACGTTCGGTCACCGTGGTGTAGGGGTCGACCTCGTAGAACTCGGCGAATTCGCCTTCCAGCTCCAGGTACTGGTCGGCACCTTCGGTCCGCAGCCGCTTGGCCCGCTCGGCGGCGTACTTCTCCCGGATCGCGTCGATGTCGATGTCGGTGGGGGTTTCGGTGGGCCCGCAACCTTTCTGAGTTTGGCTCATACGTTGGCCTTTTCGGGCAGCGCCGCGGCATGCAGCGGCGCGGGCATGTCGTGCACCGCGGGCAGCACCTCGGCGGCGAACAGCTTGGTGGACTCCATGGCCTTCTCGTACGGCATCGTGCCGAACTGCGGGACGATGGTGACCTCGGCAAACGAGCAGGCTTCCTGCGCGGCCTTGAGCTTGGTGAACACCGTCTCGGGCGTGCCGATCAGCAGGTTGGAGGCGTGGTATCCGGGCGGGCCGCCCTTCTTCTGGTTGCCGACCTCCGAGGCCAGCACGGCCGTCGCGCTGGCTTCGCGGGCGGCGTAGGCCTCGTATCCCTTGACACCCTTGAAGTTCGACGCGTCGGCGAAACCGTAGTGCACATTGACGTCCCGGTTGGCAGTCCAGATCCACTCTTCCGTTTGAGCGACCTCATCCTCGGAACCCACGCAGTACATGAACATCACGTTCTTGGGCTGACAGGGCCCCAGCCCCTCCTCGGCACGGAAGGTGTTGACCTTGCGCACTTCCTCACCCGCGTCGGTGATGGGCTTGTTGCCCACGAACAGCGGAACCATGCCGCGCCGGGACAGGATCTCCAGCGACTCGGCGGTCGAGGACGAGCTGTAGATGCGATCGAACAAGTCGGTGCTGATCGGCTCGGGGCGCAGCGACATCTCCGGGAAGCTGAAGATCTTGCCCTCATAGGAGAATCGTTCGCCGGAGAAGGCCAGCTTGAGGATGTCCAGCGTCTCGTTGAAGCGGTCGCGGCTCTCTTCGCGGGGCACGCCGACCGCGGCGAACTCACCCTTGGACACCCCACGCCCCAGGCCGATCGTGGTGTAGCGGCCATTGGAGACGATGTCGAGATAGGCGATCTGAGTGGCCAGCCGGATCGGGTTCCACCACGGCACCACCGCCACGAAGGTGCCCAGGCTGACCCGCTCGGTGCGTCCGGCGAAATAGGTCAGGGCCTGAATCGGGTTGGGCGTCATGCCATATGGCGTCCCATGGTGCTCGGGGAACCAGATCCCGTCGAAGCCCAGCGGTTCGGCGAGGTCGCCGAGTGCCAGCGCGGCCTGCACGCACTTGTAGTCCGGTGTGGCGGGCGGGGTGCTGAAGTCGCCGGCGAGCACGCGCTCCCAGTCGTGGGAGTTCTGCGCCCCGGTACCCAGATTGACCTTCATGTTTCGCTCCTTATTGGGCGATTTGTGTGCGTTTAGCGGCGCTGACCGCCGGTGAATGCACACAAATCACTGGATCTCGGTGGGCTCTCCGGTGCCCATGTACTTGGAAAGTTGGTGATGCAGGTTGACGGTGCTGCGTTCGCGGTACGGATTGGGCTTGGTGCCCGGAAATCCTGCCGACTTCATGCCCTGCTGCACAGCGGCCATGTTCGAGAAGTCCTGAGGCAGCACCGAGCGCCAGTTCGGGCTGTCGGCCGGGGTGTACTCCCATTCGGTCTGCGGCTCTTCCCCTTTGGGGTAGAGCTCGAACACGCTCACCTCGAAGATGCACTTGTCCGGGTCGTAGCTCGGATCAGGGCGGGCGCTGTAGCACAGCGCACTGGTCAGGCCCTGGCCGATCTGGAAGTTCGGGAAGATCTGCCAGGCGGTGCCGCTCTGCCCGAGGATGTCGGGCGGGATGGTCGGCCAGACCACGCCGCGGGCCTCGTCATCGCGACGAGCCGAGGACAGCCAATGCTCGAGCACCTTGTCGGCGGGCGTGCCTTCGGGCAGTTCGTCGACGAGTCGTTTGGCGGCGTTGACCAGTGTCTGCGTGGTGGTCGCGTTGGTCTCTTCCATGGTGTAGACCTGCATCTCAGCTGTGGAGATGCGGGGATCACCGGTGCCGAGCCGGATCTTGGACTTGGTCTCCTCCATGTCCTTCGGCGCGTCATAGCCGATGTTGGAGTGTTTGCCCTGCGCCTTGGCCCAGCCCTTGAACTCACCGAACTTGTTGAACTCGGGGTGGGTGGTGAACACGTGGTAGGTCTCGTTGAAAGCCTCCATCGCGACTTTCCAGTTGCAGTCGAACTTCAGCCATTTGCGCCACTTGTAGCGCATGTTCTCCAGACCGAACGGGTCGAGGATCTTGGCCGCCGGAAACAGGAAGTCCGCCAGCGGTTCACAGTCGGGGTCCATGTTGATGAACAGCCAGCCACCCCAGGTGTCGACCCGGATCGAGGCCAGGTGGGTGTTCTCCGGGGTCAGGGTGCCCTGCCAGTCGTCCTGCTCACGGATATGGGTGCAGGCGCCCTCGAGGTCGTACGTCCAGCCGTGGAACCCGCACATGAACGACTTGCGAGTGCGGGCGCAGGCGTTCTTGGCGCCGGCAGGCGTGTCGATCAGACGCCGTCCACGGTGCATGCAGACGTTGTGGTGCGCGGCGAAGGTGTCCACGCCCGTTCGTACGATGAGAATTGAATCGTCGAGAATGTCGTAGGTGAGGTAGCTGCCTACCTCCGGCAGGTCCTCGACGCGGCCGACCTGCTGCCACACCTTGCGCCACAACCGATCCCGCTCGTTACGCGCGTATTCCGGTGAGATGTAGGCATCGACCCCGATGGTCACGGGGCTGGAAAGCTCTTCGGTCACTAATGCCTCCTTATGGCCGCGCGGAAGTCGTCGTCCTTGAGGAACAGCGAGGTGTTGTCGGCGCCGAGATGGGTCCAGCGCAGGTTGAGCCCACCGTCGACCAGGATGGTCTGGCCGGTGATGTAGCTCGACAGATCGGAGAGCAGAAACAGGATGGCCCCGGCCTGCTCCTCGGGGGTTCCGCGCCGGCCCATCGCGATGGCCCGTTGGTCACGGTCCGGGTCAGCGTCGACATAGGTTGCCGATGCCGCGGTTTCGGTGACGCCGGGGGCGACGGCGTTGACCCGGATCCCTTCTGCGGCAAGCTCGGCCGCCATAGTGCGGGTCGCCGCGACGATCGCGGCCTTCGCGGTGCCGTAGGCGACGTGATACGGCGCAGTGTTCATCCCGCTGATCGAGGACACCGACACGATCGAGCCGGGAGTGCCCTGCGACCGAATCTCCGCGGCCACCCCCTGGCTCATGAAGAACATGGTTTCCAGGTTCGCGGTGAACAGTTCACGCCAGTCGGCCCGTGACACCCGCGTGGCCGGCATCCAGGTCGACGGGGCTGCGCCGCCGGCGACGTTGACCAACCCGTACAGCGTGCCGTCCGCCCGTCGTGCGGTGTCGAGGACCATCGCGATGCCGTCGTCCGTCGACGCATCGGCCGCCACCGTCACCACGTTCAGGCCCTTGTCGGCCAGCGGTGCAATGTGCGTGTCGAGGTTGTCCTGCGATCGACTCACCGCCACGACCGTGGCCCCGGCCTCGGCCGCCATTCGCGTGACCGTGGTGCCGATGCCGCCACCGCCGGCACCCGACACCACCACGACCCGGCCGTCCAGGCTCAGGGAGCTCTCCATACGTGACCCTTATCGACCTATTTGTCCGGACAACATATTGCGATCTTCATATTGGAGAACACTATTCCCCAGCACTTATGCACCGTCAAGGGCCGATATGAACATATGGAACGCTATTGTCTGGACTACGTGGAGTTGCTAACGTCCGAGGTCATGAGCGCGCTATCGGTATCTGATGCCAGGTACACCGCAAACCCCACGGTCGCCGGGAATTGGACGCTGGAGCAGGTCACCGCACCCAGCAGGCTTTTCGGCGCGAACGGCCTGCGCACCGGCGCCGACGGACGGATCTACATCGCCCAGGTGACCGGCAGTCAGATCAGCGCCCTCGACCCGGCGACCGGGCGATTGGAAACCGTCAGCGCCAAGGGCGGCGACATCATCGCTCCCGACGACGTCGCGTTCGATGCCGACGGCAACCTTTATGCCACCGAGGTGATGGACGGCCGGGTCAGCGTGCGCGAGGCCGGAGGTCGTACCCGTGTGCTGCGCGACAACATCCCGTCGGCCAACGGCATCACGTTCCACCAGGGACGGTTGCTCGTCGGCGAGTGCCGCGAGGGCGGCCGGCTCATGGAGTTCGACCTGGCCGGTGGCACCCCGCGCATCCTGCTGGAGGACGTGCCCTCGCCCAACGCCATGGAGGTCGGCCCCGACGGGCTGCTCTATTTCCCCGTGATGGGCGCCAACGAGATCTGGCGGTTGGACCCTGATGGAGGTGAGCCCCAGGTGGTGGCAGGCGGGCTCGGGGTTCCGGACTCGGTCAAGTTCGACGCCGACGGCCAGATCGTCTCCACCCAGGTTGCCAGCGGCCAGGTGCTGCGCATCGACCCGCGCAACGGCGAGCAGACACTGCTGGCGCAGTTGAACCCCGGCCTGGACAACTGCACCTTCGTCGGGGACCGGTTGTTCGTCTCCAACTTCACCGGTGAGATCACCGAGATCTCGTCCAGCGGCGCCAAAGCACTGCTTCCTGGCGGGTTGAACTGGCCGCTGGATCTGACCGTGGGCACCGACGGCTCGTTGTACATCGCCGACGGCACCTACTTCTACCGGGTCGGCCCAGACGGGGCACTGCAGACCGTCGCCATGCTGTTCTCACCCGGCTACCCAGGGTTCCTCCGCGGCGTGACCGCCTCGGGTCCAGGCGAATTCATCGTCACCACCGCCGCCGACACCGTGGCTCGTTTCCGCCCCGAAGGCGCCCAGGAGGAGGTCAGCGAGGTACTCGCCGGCGGTATCGACCAGCCCTACGGCGTGACGCCGGCCCCCGACGGCTCGGTGTTGGTGGTCGAACAGGGCGCGGGACGGCTGCTTTCGGTACGCGACGGATCCGTCACGGTCCTGGCCTCGGGACTCGACACTCCTGTCGGGGTCGCGATCGGACCCGATGGTGCGCCGCTGGTGTCGGTGGCCGGCGCCGTCGTGAGCGTGAATGGTGGCGAGGTCAGGCCACTCGTCGATGGATTGCACACACCGCACGGCATTCTGGTGCGCGACGGTGCGCTGTACATCGTCGACTCCGGCGCCAAAGAGGTTGTCGAGTACGACCTGGACAACGCTGCCCGCACCGTCATCGCCGCCGGGCTGCCGGTCGGGCCGCCACCGGGGGTAACGCCAAAACCCCTGAAGGGCATGCCGCCGTTCTCCGGCCCGCAGGGCCCGTTTGCCGGGATCACCGCGGGAGCCGATGGGACGCTCTACATCTCAGGTGACGGCGACGGCAGCGTGCTGGCGCTGCGCCGGGACTGAACAAGAACATGACAGTCACACCGGCCGACCACCGATACCTTCAGGTGGCACGCACCCTGCGCAAGGAGATCGTCGACGGGGTCTACCCGGTGGGCTCACAACTGCCCACCGAACACGAGCTCTGCGAGCGCTTCGAGGTCAGCCGCTACACCGTACGCGAAGCACTGCGGCGGTTGCGCGACGACAACCTGGTCACCTCGCGACCACGGGCCGGAACCACCGTGGCGCCCCGGGCCGCAGCGAATACCTATGCCCAGGACGTGGTCTCGATCAATGACCTGCTGGCGTTCGCCACCGGCGCCCAGTTCACCATCGAGTCCAACGCCATGGTCACGATCGACGGCGAGTTGGCCGAGCGCACCGGGCTCCCCCTCGGCGAGCAGTGGCTGGCTGTGCGGGGCTACCGCCAGGCCGACGACGGTGCGGCACCGGTATGCCGTACCGAGTACTACATCAACCGCGGCTTCGCCGGGGTCGGCCGGCTGCTGCAACGGCACTCCGGGCCGATCTTCCCACTGATCGAGGATCTGTTCGGGGTCAGCATCATCGAAGTGCACCAGGTAATTTCAGCGATCTCAGCGACCGATGAACTCGCCGCCGCCCTCAAGGTCGCCCCCGGTTCGGCGGCCCTGCAGATGCAACGGACGTACACCACCTCCGACGGGGAGGTCGCCCAGGTCACCGTCAACACCCACCCCTCGGACCGGTTCCGGCATGCTATGACGATGCGCCGGGTCAAGGGCTGAGGCGCGGTGCGAAGGAACGCTGTGGGCCACAGAGACCAAGCCCGCGCGGCCGACGCCTACGCCCGCGGGCTGTGGGTGTCCACCACCCTGGCCGACGCGCTCGCCGACGCGGCGCGTGACAGCCCCGGTCGGGTTCTGGTGATCGACGCGGACATCACGCTGACCGCCCACGAATTACACACCCGGGCACAGGCTCTGGCCCTGCAACTGACCGGGTGGATGCCCCAGGGCAGCGTGGTCTCCTTCATGCTGCCCAACTGGCACGAGGCCGCGATCATCTATCTGGGCGCCACGCTGGCCGGCATGGTGGTCAACCCGATCCTGCCCTCACTGCGGGACCGGGAACTGTGCTTCATCCTGGATGACGCACGCAGCCGAGCAATCTTCATCCCCGCCCAGTTCGGCAACCACGACTACGCGGCAATGCTCACCCGGGTCTGCACACAGCTGGACGCACCTCCGGAAGTCATGGTGCTGCGGGGCGATCCGGGACCACACCGGGCATTCACCGCCCTGCACGATGTGCCGGATCGGGATCTCCCGACGCTCGACCCGGACGACATCCGGATGATCATGTACACCTCCGGCACCACCGGGCGCCCCAAAGGCGTACTGCACAGCCACAACTCGATCAACGCTCTGATCCGCCAGTTGGGCGAACACTGGATGATCGACCCCGGTGACACCTTCCTGGTGCCCTCCCCCATCGCGCACATCGGCGGCTCGATCTACGCCTTCGAATGCCCGCTGCTGCTGGGCAGCACGGCGGTGCTGATGCAGCGCTGGAACGCCGACGGCGGCGTGGCACTGATGTCCGAACACGGGTGTACCCACATGGCCGGGGCGACACCGTTTCTGGAACAACTGCTCGTTGCCGCCGAACGGGCCGGCACCCGACTGCCTGCTCTCAAGGTGTTCATCTGTGGTGGCGCGTCGGTACCGCCATCGCTCATCCGGCGGGCGTCTGACTACTTCGACCGGGCTGTCGTCAGCCGCGTGTACGGCTCCACCGAGGTTCCGGTCACCACCGTCGGCTCACTGGACCCGGGCGCGGTCGAGTACGCCGCCGAGACCGACGGCCGGCCCGGGATCGCCGAGGTGCGGCTCGTCTCCGGCGAGATCCGGGCCCGCGGTCCACAGATGCTGCAGGGTTATCTGCACTCCGAGGACGAGATCGAATCCTTCGACGAGGACGGCTTTTTCCGCACCGGGGACCTCGGCCACTGGGTGGACGGCGAATACCTGCAGGTGACGGGACGGGCCAAAGACCTCATCATCCGCAACGGTGAGAACATCTCACCCAAGGAAGTCGAAGACATCCTGGTCGGTCAACTCGGCATCGTCGAGGCGGCCGTGGTCGGTCTGCCCGATGAACGTACCGGGGAACGGGCCTGCGCCGTACTGGTGACGGCCGATGGCCGGCACCCCGGCGTGGCCGACGTGGGCCGGGTGCTGGCCGAGCACGGGCTGGCCCGGTTCAAATCGCCCGAGCGGGTGGAGGTCTGGGATGCCCTGCCGAAGAACGATGCGGGCAAGGTGCTCAAGCACCACATTCGAGCGACGCTGAAGGGTTGACCACAATGCAGGTTGCGATCGTCACCGGAGCCAGCAGCGGCATCGGGTTCGGCTGTGCCACCACGCTTGCCGAGGCCGGAATAGCCGTGCTCGGCACCGGACGCGATGAGGAGCGGCTCGGCGAACTGGCCAAGGCTGTCCGCGATCCGGACCTGATCGCCACGCTGTCCGTCGACCTCACCGCCGACGATGCCCCACAACGCATCGTCGAGGCTGCGCTGACCCGCTGGGGCCGCATCGACTTTCTCATCAACAATGCCGGTGTGGGCAGCCCCAAGCCCCTGCACGAGACCGATGACGCAACCCTGGACTACTTCCTCGGGATCATGCTGCGCGCACCATTTCGGTTGGCCCGCGACGTGATACCGCACATGGCGCCCGGTTCGGCAATCATCAACATCACCTCGACATTCGCGGTCGTCGGCGGATTGCGCGGCGGGGCCTACTCGGCGGCCAAGGGCGGGTTGACGGCGCTGACCACTCACATCGCCTGCCAGTACGGCGCCCAGGGCATCCGCTGCAACGCGGTCGCCCCGGGCGTCACCGTCACGCCGATGGTCGAAAAGCGCCTCGACGACCCTGGCTTCCGCAAGATGCAGACCGAGATGACCCCGCACACCCGACTGGGCCGGGTCGAGGACATCGCGTCCACCGTGGCATTCCTGTGCTCCGAGGGCGGCAGCTTCATCAACGGACAGACCATCGTCGTCGACGGCGGTTGGAGCTCGACGAAGTACCTGTCCGATTTCGCGCTGAACGCAAAGTGGACCGCCCAATGAATGTCTTCGCCGTACTCGATCAGGCCGCGGCGAGATTCGGCGACAGCGGCGCGGTTTTCCTCGGCGAACGTCAATTACTGACGTGGGCACAGTTACGTGATCGCGTGCTACGGCTGGCCACCACGCTGAAGACCCTCGGCGATCGCGGCACCCGCATCGCCGTCGCGAGCGAGAACCGGCCCGAGATCGTCGAGCTGATGTTCGCCATCTGGGCGGCTGAATGCGTATTCGTGCCGATCAACTACAAGCTGCATCCCCGCGAGATGGCCGACATCGTGGCGGATTCCGGTGCGGCGCAGGTGTTTGCCTCGGCCAAGATCACCGACGGCTTGTCTGCCGGCATCGAGGCCCCCGTCGAAACGATTGGTAGCCAGTCCTACTCGGACCTGTTCAACGCCGAGCCGGCGACCCCGCCGGCGACCGATCCGGATACCCTGGCGTGGCTGTTCTACACCAGCGGTACCACCGGAAAGTCCAAGGGCGCCATGCTGTCCCACCGCAATCTGATGGCGATGACAGTGGCGCACCTGGCCGATTTCGACGATCCGGACGAGAACTGCAGCCTGATCCACGGCGCCCCGATGTCGCATGGTTCGGGCCTTTACATCCCGCCGTACGTGCTACGCGGTGCCCGTCAGGTAGTGCCCGAATCTGCCGCGTTCGAACCCGACGAGTTCCTGGACCTGTGCGGCCATCATCCGGGCAGCAGCGCATTTCTGGCGCCGACCATGGTGCAGCGCCTGATCCAGACCGGCAGGCCCCGCCCGGAGAACCTGAAAACCGTGGTCTACGGGGGCGGGCCGATGTACGTCGACAGCCTCAAAAAGGCGCTGGCCGCCTACGGGCCGATTTTCGTGCAGCTCTATGGGCAGGGCGAGGCACCGATGACGATCACGGGGCTGCGCCGGGCAGATCACGTCGTAGCCATCGACACAGCCGACGACGCGATCCTCGGCTCGGTGGGCTATCCGCGCTCCGGCGTGGAGGTCGCCGTGCTGACCGAGACGGGCGAGCCCGCAGCCATGGACGTGATCGGTGAGATCGTCTGCCGCGGCGACGTCGTCATGTCCGGCTACTGGAACAACCCGGCCGCCACCACCGCCACGCTCAAAGGCGGCTGGCTGCACACCGGCGACATGGGTTCCTTCGATGCCCGTGGCTATCTCACCCTGCGTGACCGGTCCAAGGACGTGGTGATCAGCGGGGGCAGCAACATCTATCCGCGCGAGGTGGAAGAGGCTCTGCTGGAACATCCCGATGTGGTCGAGGCCGGCGTCGTCGGCGCGCCGGACGCCGATTGGGGCGAGGTGGTGGTCGCGTTCGTGGTGTGCTCCGAAACGAACAGCGTCGACGCCGCTGCGCTCGACGCGCATCTGCTGGAACGGATCGCCCGGTTCAAGCGACCCAAGCGCTACGAGTTCATCGACGCCCTACCCAAGAACAGCTACGGCAAGGTGCTCAAGCGCGAACTGCGCGCGCGCCTGGTTTGATTGCGCCGGCGGAGAAAGTCCTCACCACATCAGGCCGCGGATCAGCTCGGTCGGCGGGATGTCCTCGGCCGCAACCAACCCCGATGGTGCGCGGCATACCCAGTCGATCGCGTTGACCACCCGGGCGGCCGTGGAGACGCACCCGGCGTCGGTCACGTCGAGCACCGGATGGGACAGCTCAGTGCTCACCTCGATGCGCGGCTCGCCCTCCACGATCACCTTGTGCACCCCGGACTGACCTTCCGGCGGATACTCCCAATCCGGCGCGGCCGCCGGGGTCAGCCGTGTGGTGTGCTCGATCGTGATGACCGGGACGCCGCCGCGCACGCCTTCGGCGGCGAACCGCACTCCGGCGAGTTGCCCTGGCTCGACGGTCATCATCGTGCACTCGATGCGCTCGGGGCTGTACCACGGCTCGAATCGCTGGCCGACCTCGTCGAGTTCCACCCCGAGCCGGTCGGCGAGGTTGCGCACCAGGCCGCCGAACATCGAGGTGACCACCCCGGGCTGGAACGCCATCGGCAGGTCGTCGTCAGGCGTGGTGCCGAAACCCATGGCGGTGCCGGTGTATTCGTAGTCATCGTAATTGCCGTAGTCGAAGATCTCCTTGACCGTCACCGACTCGGCCCGAGTGACCAGGCTGAGCGCGGCATACACCGCGGTATCTCCCGAGTAGCCGGGGTCGATGCCGTTGACATACAGCGTGGAATTCCCAGCGGTGCAGGCCTTCTCGAGTGGCACCCGCAGCCAGTCGTCGGCCTGGCGCGGTGTCACCAGCCACACCATCGATGTCCCGACCACGTTGATGCCGGCCGCCAGGAACCGGGACATCTGTTCGATGGCCTCCATCGGCCGGGTCTCGCCCAATGCCGTGTACACCACACAATCGGGCTCGAGCGCGATGAGCGCGTCGATGTCGTCGGTGGCGACCACGCCTGTCGGCGCACTGCGCCCACACAATTCGGCAGCGTCGCGGCCGATCTTCTCGGGGCCCGCGGCATGGACACCGACCAACGACAGATCGGGCCTGCCGATGATCGCGGCCAGCGAATGCCTACCGACATTGCCCGTCGAGAATTGAACCACTCTGCGCACGCGCGCTCCGTTCTTGCTCAGTAGTCGGGAATCGGCAGTGGCGAGTTGTTCGAGTCGATGCCGCCGTCGACGTGGAAGATGGCGTTGGTCGCGTAGCAGTCCCGGGTGGACAGGTAGACGCACAATCTCCCGAGATCCTCCACGTCACCAAGGCGATGCAACGGCGTCGCCTCTTTCATCTTCTCCAACGACCCGGGTAACAAGTCAAGGCTCCCTTGTAGACCCTCGGTCGCAAAAGACCCCAGGGCGATCGCGTTCACCCGGATCTTGGGCGCCAGCTCCTGCGCCATGGCCCGCGTCAGCGCTTCCAGCCCGCCCTTGGCGACGCAGTACGCCGTCAACGCACGAATGCCGAAACGCGCTGAGCCCGAAGATATGTTGACGATCGATCCGCGGCCGGCATCGATCATGTGGGGTGCCACGAGCTGACTCATGATGAACGCCGACGTGACGCACCAATCGAACGTGTGCCTGAAGTCCTCGTCGGTGATGTCGAGGAACCGTGCGTAGGTCGAACCACCGACGTTGTTGATCAGGATGTCGACGCGACCGAACCGCTCCATCGCTGTGCCGACCACGCGTTCACCGTCAGACCGGTTCGTCGCGTCGGCGACCACCGCCACGCCCTTACCTCCCGCCTCTTCGATACCGGTGATGGTCCCGACGATGTCGGATTCCGTTCTGGCCGTGCCGACGATGGTGGCACCGGCCTCGGCCAGCACTCGCGCAATCCCCTGCCCGACACCTTTTCCGGCGCCGGTCACGATCGCGACCTGGCCGTCCAGGCTGAACTGCTCCAGTGCCATGGCATCCCTCCCTGTTGCGGCTGCTGCCATGCGTGTGCGTAGCCGATTGACTACCCCAGTTCGTTGACTATAGTCAGCGTGCATGAACTTGCCAACGTTCAATTTGAACCGTGGCGACAGCCGGGAAACGACATCACGCCCGTCAACGAGCGGGCTGGACGAACACCTGGAAGCCTCGCAGCGGGCGCAACGGCAGGCCGACAAATGGCTCATCTCCGGCAGCCTGCTCATCGGCACCGCGGCGCTCGGCATCTTCGGTCTGCCGCTCTTCCTGCGCGGGGTCTGGCTGCTACGCAAGGCGCAGCGCGACGGGCTGTCCGTCCGCCCGATGCTGGTCACGCTGATCGGTTATCTGGTCATCATCGACGCCGCGATCAACACCGTCGGGTGGGCGCTGGACCTGGCCGCCAACCACACCATCTTGGCCCGAATTCTGTTGAACGGCTGGGGTGCAATGTTCGATGCGGGCTACTTCTGGCACTACAACGAGCTCTGGCTCGGCGGGGCCGCCGGCCCCGGCGAGAAGGCCATGGAAGTCGGCATGATCCTCACCGTCTTCACCATGCGGATCGCCGCGGGCATCGGATTCCTCCAGATGAAGCGATGGGGCCACCAGTGGATGATCATCACCTGCTGGATGGGGATCGTCATCTGGTGTCTGTACGTGTTCAACATGACGATGTTCGCCGATGTCCGGTTCGCCGGCGTCGTGCTGCCGGTCGTCGGCTGGTGGCTCTACGACATCTTCTACATCACCCCGTTCCTCGCGATCCCGTACCTGCATTCGGTCAACCGCGAGATCTTCTCCGACTAGTCAATGACTTCACTCATTGACTGCAATCAGTAATTGCACTAGAAAGAGCGGACCATGACGCCACAGGTCAAGCAGTCGGCGCGAGAGCTGCGCCGGCTGCAGACGCGGGAGCGGATACTCGGTGCGGCCATAGCCGAGTTCCGCGCCTCGGGCATGGCCGGAGCCGACGTCGGCGCCATCGTCAGCGCCGCGGGCGTGGCGCACGGAACCTTCTTCTTCCACTTCCCCAGCAAGGAGCACGTCCTGCTGGAGCTGGAGAGTCGCGAAGAAACACGCATGGCAACCGAATTCGCCCACTTCCTCGAAGCCGCCCATGACCTCGCGACGGCGCTCACCGAACTCGTCCACCTAGTGGGTCGCCTGGAACAGCGCTTCGGCCCGATACTGTTCAAAGAGCTTCTCGCGCTGCACTTCTCACCGTCGCGTCCCACCAAAGACGAATGGACCGATCATCCGGTGATCGTGCTGCTCGTCGGCGAGATCGAGCGCGCCCGCGGCGACGGCGAGGTGCATCCCGAGGTCGACGCCTTCTACAGCGCCGCATTCTTCCTACTGGGTATCTACGGCGTGCTGAGCACCACCACCAACAGCGAACACCGCGACGCCATGCTGGCCAACCTGGTCATCACCGCGCGGCGAGGACTGGAGATCCGATGAACCATCCCTTCTGTGAGGAGAACTGACGTGGCCGGCTGGATTTGGGAGATACTCCGCTATGTGGCCGCCTGGGGCGGTACGGGCCTGATCATCTGGTTCTGGTACTGGATGTTCTCCAATATCGGCACCTTCTGACGGCATGACGCAGCAGATGCCGGAACTCAGCGAAGCCCACGCCATGGCGACCGAGCGCAGTTGCGCCGTCACCGCCGTGGCCTTGAGCAACCAGCGCCGTATCGGGGCGCGCCTCGTCAGCGGTCAGAATCGCGGTTTCGGCCTGAGTTCTCTGCTCGACGTCGTGCACGTGCCCTATCCGCCACGACGCGACTGGTCCCGGCGAATGCTGACATGCGGTGTGGCACTGCAATGCTCGCCGTCCAAGGAACGCATCGTCGACTACCGGCTCAACGAGCTGTCGACCCGTGAGCTGGCCGCACTCACGCTCGTCGAGTCCGGCGTCGCGTTGGGCTGGGTCGCCGCGAACTGGCCCGGACTGCTGGCAGATCTCCGCGCGGCACTGCCGCACCTGGAACCCGCCAGTGCCGACATGGACGCCAAGGAGATGCTGAACCGGGCCATCGCCCTGGCGCGCACCTCTCAGCGGTTCCCCATCGATCCACTGCTCGGCAGTCTGCCGCGGGCCTACACGCTGCCACAGGGCCTGTCCGACAAGCTGCGCCGCACGTTCGGGCGGCTGCCGTGGACCACGAACCAGAAGCGTTCACCGGCCCCGCACTCCGTCCCCGCGGGCGGCGACGGTGGGGTCCGCAATTCCAACCTTCCCCCGCCGAGCCGGCCCCAGGACAACGACCTCGACATCACCCCCGACCACCGGCCGGGCATCCCCTATCCGGAGTGGAACGCGTGGACGCAGAGCTTCATGCCGAACCACGTCGCGGTTCTCGAACAACCGCGTACCGGCCGTGACCGGCAGCCTGGCGCGGTCGCCGTCGATGTCCGGAAGTGGTTCGAGGAGAACACTCATCGGGCGATGAAGAACCGGCTGGAAGACGGGTCCGACCTGGACGTCGACCAGTACGTCAACCACTACATCGACGTGACGACGGGTGAGGCGGTCGAACCGCGCCTGTTCCGTGAACTGCTGCCGGCCAGCCGCGACGTCACCACCGCGCTGCTGCTGGACGGCAGCTCCTCGCTCGGGGTGCACGGCGGCAAGATCTTCAAACTCGAGCTGGCCTGCGCCGACGCGCTGTCGCGCGCGATGACGTCGGCCCGGGAACGGCACGGCATCTTCACGTTCACCGGGAACACCCGCCATCGCGTGGAAGTCAGCTGCCTCAAGGACTTCGCGGAGCGGCGTTTCGTCCCGCCCGGCAGCCTGGGCCTGTCCACCGGCGGCTACACCAGACTCGGTGCGCCACTGCGGCACATGACCAGCCGCCTGCTCGCACAGCCCTCGGAGCGCAGGTTGCTGATCGTCATCGGTGACGGGCTGATCTCCGACGAAGGCTACGAAGGCCGTTATGCCTGGGCCGATGCCGCCCACGCTGTCGAAGAAGCCAACGACGCCGGCGTCTCCATGTACTACGTCGGAGTCGGGCCCACCCGCGTGGACCCCCTGCCGGAAGTGTTCGGACCCAAACGGTCCCAACGCATCCGCCGCATCGAAGAACTTCCCCGCGTCCTCGCTCACGTCCACAGGGAGCTGGTCACCTCATGACAGATACGTACTACGCCAACCGCAACGAGGTTCAGCTGTTCGAGCAGGCCTGCCGGCAGCGGTTGCCGGTGATGCTCACCGGCCCGACAGGCTGCGGGAAAACCCGCCTCGTCGAGCACATGGGCACCCTGCTGGAAAGACCCGTCGTCACCATCAGCTGCCACGACGACCTGACCAGCTCGGACCTCGTCGGCCGGTTCATGGTGACGGGCGGCGACGTGGTCTGGACCGATGGGCCCCTCACGCGAGCGGTCAAGGCCGGGGCGATCTGCTACCTCGACGAGGTCGTCGAGGCACGCCACGATTCGCTGGCCGTCCTGCACTCGCTCACCGACCACCGGCGCACGCTCTACCTGGACCGTGCGGACGAAGTCGTCCATGCGCCAGAGACTTTCATGCTGGTGTGCTCGTACAACCCCGCCTATCGCAGCTCACTCAAGGAGCTCAAGCCGTCGTTCCGGCAGCGGTTCGTCACACTGCCGATGCACTACCTACCGCCCGACCGCGAGGCCGAGGTGATCGTCGCCGAAGCGGGCGTCGGACTGCCCACCGCGCAGCGGCTGGTCCGGTGCGCAACCGCGATCCGGACCGCTGACGAGGCCTTCCACTTCGAACCGCCCTCCACCCGGGTGCTGGTCACCGCGGGCCACCTGATCGCGGCCGGCGCAACGGAACTCGAAGCAGCCGAGGCATGTGTGCTCGCCCCGCTGTCGAGCGAGGGCGCCATCACCGAAGGACTGCGGGAAGTGGCTGCGGCCAGTCTCGCCGACGTCAACAGCACAAGTACCTAGGAAGGAATCGCCGCCATGGTGGATCAGAAGGAACGCAACCGCAAGAAGGCGCTGATCGTGTTGCAGATCGTCATCTACGGATATCTGCTGACCATGTTTCTCATCCAGCTGTACATGTCCTTCGCCCGAGGCTGGTGGGATCTGTGAACATTCCTCTGCTGAACCGGAAATCGGGCGCCAAGGTCACCCCGACCGTTCCGCTGGAGGGTTCCGGCAACCTCGAAGAGCACCATGAGGCGTCCCGGCTGGCGCAGCGGCGGGCCGACAAGTGGATGATCGTCGGCGCGGGCCTGATGGGCATGTGGGCGCCCGGGGTGATCGGGTTACCCATCTTCATGCGCGGCGTGTGGTTACAGCGCCAGGCGCTGCGCGCAGGGTATTCCGTCCGGCCGATGATCGTGACGCTGATCGGCTATCTCGTGCTGATCGACGGCATGCTCAACAGCCTCGGTTGGGCGCTGGACCTGGTCGCCAACCACACCCTCATCAACCGCGTGCTGATGGTCGGTTGGGGCGCCATGTTCGACGCCGGATACTTCTGGCACTACAACGAATTGTGGGTAGGCGGAGCCGCCGGACCGGGCGAGAAGTCCATGGTGTTCGGCATGATCCTCACCGTCTTCGCCATGCGGTGCGCTGCGGCGATCGGCTTCTTGCAGATGAAACGCTGGGGCCACCAATGGATGATCATCACCTGCTGGATGGGTGTGCTCATCTGGTGTCTCTACGTGTTCAACATGACGATGTTCGCCGATGTGCGCTTCGCAGGCGTCGTGTTCCCGGTCGTCGGCTGGTGGCTCTACGACATCTTCTACATCACCCCGTTCCTCGCGATCCCGTACCTGCACACGGTGAACCGCGAAATCTTCTCGGACTAAGGAGCAACTGTGACAACGACACCTGAAGCCACTGAGGAGAAGGCCGAGGACCTCCCCCCGGGCACCACGCCCTACTACGCGCGCATGCACAAGTGGATCAAACGCGCCGTCCTGGTGTGCCTGATCGCCCTCGTCATCGAAGGCGCGTTCACGCTGCCGTTCATGGCGGTCTACTACGGGTATCCCACCTTGAGCCTCACCGAGATCTGCAGTGAACTGCTCAAGGTTCGCTATTCCGACGACACACTCGAATGCAAGGTCCCGTACCCGGCGTTCGGGCCGCCCGAAGGCGCCGAAGGCAAAGACACGGCCAAGGACGAGTGGGGAATCCAGCCGGTGCCCAAGTACAACCGGATCGGGTTCCGTGAGCTGGTCCAGATCCACCAGGAACGTGAAGCACGTCAAGCCGCAGGACAGCAGCAGAACCCCTAGGAGCCCGACTGTGCCGGAATCGCTCGAACGTCACGCCGAGAACTGGGACCTGCGCCACCAGGACTTCGACGACAACGACTTTCTCTACGACGTCTACTCGGTGATGCGGCAGCAGTCACCGTTCGCCCGCACCGACAAACCGTTCCTCAGCGCGACACCGGCGGGTGCGTGGGTGGCGGTGCGCTACGCGGAGTGTGTCCAGATCCTGCAGGACTGGGAGCACTTCTCCAGCAATCCGACGCCGGAGGGAGCTGAGCAACTCGCCGGTGATCTGGTGATCACCCTCGACCCGCCGCGGCAGCAGAAATTCCGCAAAGTCCTCAACCCCTACTTCTCGCCGGGCCGGATGAAGGCACTGCGGCCCGAGATCGGCGCCGAAACCGACCGGCTCATCGACGATTTCATCGAGAGCGGATCCGGCGACCTCGCCCAGATCGCCTGGCGCCAACCCGGCGTCGTGTTCTTCAAGTACCTGCTCGGCATGCCGGTCGACGACGTCCCGCTGTGCGTCGAGCTCACCGACACCGCACTCAACGGCGCGACCGAGCAGGGCCGGATGAGCGCCTGGGGCGCGCTGTATCAGCACCTGCACGACGCCGTGACCGTGCGCATGGACCAGCCGCCCCGTGACGACATGATCGACGTCCTGCTCTCGGCCGAAATCGACGGGGAGAAGCTGTCATTCGGCGACGTCGTATCCAACGCCATGCTCCTGGTCCAGGCCGGACTCGAGACAACCGCCAGCGCAATGTCTTTCGCCTACCACTACCTCGCCACCGATCCGGCCGAGCGCGACCGCCTCACCGGCGATCCCGAACTCCTCGCCCGCGCGGTGGAGGAATTCATCCGGTTCGCCGGATCGATCCACGGCATTCCCCGCACCGTCGCCAAAGAAGTCGAACTGAGCGGCTGCACCTTTTCGCCGGGCGAGTCGGTGATCGTCAACTACGCCTCCGCCAACCGCGACGAACAGGAGTTCCCCGACGCGGGCCGCTGCATCCTCGACCGCCGCGAGAACCGGCACCTCGGCTTCGGCGCCGGGGTGCACCGCTGCCTCGGGTCCAACCTGGCCCGCCTGGAGTTCCAGGTGGGCCTGGAGCGGGTGTTGTCCCGGATGCCCGACTTCACGCTCGCAGGAGACGAAGTCGCACGGTTTCATGGCAACTCCGTCACGCGCGGATTCCGCTCGGTGCCCGTGGTATTCACACCTGGTGAGCGGTCCACGGTATGACCTACCGGGTCGTGCAGTGGACGACGGGCAACGTCGGCCGCAAGTCGGTCCATGCCATCGCCGCCAACTCGGATCTGGAACTCGTCGGGTGCTACGCCTGGGCGCCCGACAAAGTCGGCAAGGACGTCGGCGAACTCTGCGGTATCGAACCGCTGGGTGTGACAGCCACGGACGATGTCGACACGCTGCTCGCGCTGAAGCCGGACTGCGTCGTCTACAACCCGATGTTCGCCGACGTGGACGTCCTGGTCCGCATTCTCGGCGCGGGTGTCAACGTCGTCACCACCTCCGAGTTCATCAACGGCCACAGCCTGGGCGAGGGCCGTGCACGCGTCGTCGACGCGTGCGAGCGGGGCGGCTCGACCATCTTCGGCAGCGGCATCAACCCGGGCTTCATCCAACTCTTCGCCGTTGTCACCGCAGGCATCTCGGACCGCGTCGACCGGATTTCGATCGTGGAGTCGTTCGACACCACCATCTACAACTCACCGGCCACCGAGATCCCCATGGGCTTCGGCTATCCCATCGACCAACCCGATCTGCATGCGATCACCGAGAACGGGTCCGGCATCTTCCGGGAAGCGGTGCAATTGGTGGCCGGCGCCCTGGGTGTGCGGCTCGACGCCGTGCGCTGTGAAGCCGAGTACGCCCAGACCACCGAAGAACTCCAGCTGCCCGGCGACTGGACCATCAAAGCCGGCTGCGTCGCGGGTATCGACGTCAGATGGAAGGGATTCGTCGGCGACCGCGACGTGATCGAGATCCGTGGAGTATGGACCAAAGGCCAGTCGCTGGAACCGGTCTGGCCCACCAGTTTCGGGTACACCGTCACCGTCGAGGGCCGGCCCACCATCACGAGCACGCTGAGCTTCGAACCCCCACCGGACTTTGTGGCCGAAACTCTGGACGATTTCATCATGCTCGGACTTACCATCACCGCGATGCCCGCAATCACCGCGATCCCGGCGGTCGTCGCCGCGCCCGCAGGCATCGCCACCTACAACGACCTGCCGCTTCTACTGCCCCGAGGTGTCCTGAATGTCTGAGAGAACCTATCGCATCATCCAATGGATGACCGGAGACGTCGGTCGGGTCGGTGTCCGGCATTTCGCCGACAGCCCGGTATTCGAACTGGTCGGTGTTCTGGTGCACAGCAAGGAAAAAGTCGGCAAGGACGCCGGTGAGATCGTCGGTGTCGCGCCCACCGGCGTCATCGCCACCGACGACATCGACGCGATCATGGCGCTCGACGCCGACTGCGTGTTCTACACGCCGATCATCATGGACGTCGACACCGTCTGCCGGCTCCTGCGCTCGGGCAAAAACGTGGTGACCACAAGCGGCTTCTTCCATCCGTCACCGGATTTCCGCGAGCCCGCCGAACAGATCCGGGCCGCCTGCGCCGACGGTGGCACCTCGTTCCACGGCGGCGGCATCCATCCGGGCTATGCCGGCGACATCCTTCCGCTCACGCTTGCCCGCGTGATGAACAGGATCGACACCATCCACGTGTACGAGGTCGTCGACGTCTTGAAGGACGCGCCGATGGACCACATCGACTGGATGGGATTCGGCAAGGACAAAGACACATTCCTCACCGAGCCAACGATTCTGGGACTCGGCCTGCCGTTCTTCGCGCAATCGATGCACATGATCGCCGACGGCCTCGGCGTGACGATCGACGAGGTGACCGCCGCCGAGGTCGACATCGCGACGGCTGCCGAGGACATCCCGCACGACGAGGGCGCGATCGCGAAGGGCACCGTCGCCGCCCAGCGGCACGAATGGACCGCGTGGGTCGGCGGGCAACCACTGATCGTCTTCCACGCGATCTACGTGACCGCGGGCCCCGAAAAGCTTGAACCGGCCTGGGATTGGGGCGAAACGCGGTACGAGATCGTGATCGACGGCGACCCGCCCACCGAGCTGACCCTCAAAGGTGTCAGGCAGAAGGACGGCACCATGGCCCATCCCGGCTACGACTGGACGGCCATGGGCGCCATCAACGCGATCCCGGACGTCTGCGATGCCCCGCCGGGCTGGCTCAACCACCTCGACCTCGGGCTCGTCCGGCCCCGCGGCCTGGTCCGGAAATGAGCACAGAATCGTCACTGCACCACGTCGTGTTCGCCGTCGCCGCGGACCGGCAAGCCGGCATGGTCCAGTTGTTCACCGACCTGGGATTCACCTTCAACGCTGCGGAACTCACCGACCTCGGCGTGCACGTACAGCTGGATTGGGACCGTGGCGTCGAGTTGATCAGCCCGGTGCCCGGCTCGACCGCGTCGGTGGCGGCGTCGGTGAACGACTTCCTCGACCGCCACGGCGACGGTGTGTACACCGTGGTACTCCGAGTGCCCGACGCCGCGGCGGCCGAGACCGTGGCCGAGCGCTACGGGTCGGCGACGCGGTTCAAGCAGGAATTCTCCGGCGAGGGGTCCTATCTCGACGAGATCGACCTGTCCGTCCTGGGTCTGCCGCTGACGTTCCTTTCCACCAACGTCTGACGAAAGCGCGGGGATTGCCATGACTGTCGACACCACGAAGCCCAGCGTCTTCGACGCCGGACTGCCGACCCTCGACTACTCCGTCACCGACACCCCGCAGCAGATCTATCCGCAGTTCCGGGCGGCTCAGGAAGTCGCGCCGATCGCACTCGGTCCGATCGGGCCCGAAGTGCTGTCCTACGAGATGGCCCGCGCCGTACTACGCGATCCGCGGTTCGGGATCCCTCAGGGCATTCACCTGTCCGCCCACGGCATCACGTCGGGTCCGTTGTGGGACAGGGTGACCCGCAGCATCCTGAACATGGAAGGTGAGGAACACCGCCGGTTGCGCAGCCTGGTCGCCCGGGCTTTCACGCCACGTGCCACCGCGCGCATGCACGACGCGATCCACAGTGTCGTCAACGAACTGCTCGACAGTATTCAAGACGCCGGCCGGTGCGAGTTCGTGGCAGACGTCGCGCGGCCGTATCCGATTCCGATCATCTGCGCCCTTTTCGGCGCACCGCGCGAGGACTGGCAGCAGTTCTCCCGCTGGGCCGAGGACATCTTCAAAATCGTCAGCTTCGACTGCGACCTCGCCCAGGAGGAGCCGGTCGTACTGAAGGCGTGGGGCGAGTTCGACGACTACATCGATGACATGATCGCCAGCCGGCGCCGGCACCTGACCGACGATCTGTTATCGGACCTGATCCGGATCGAAGACGGCGGCGATCGGCTGGACGCCGCCGAGCTACGGATGCTGGCGTTCTCCATCCTGGTCGCCGGAACCGACACCACCCGCAGTCAGCTGGCAGCCTCGATGCAGGTGCTCTGCGACCACCCCGACCAATGGGCCCTGCTCCGGGAGCAGCCGGAGCAGGCGATGCGCGCCGTCGAAGAGACCATGCGCCATTCACCGTCGATGTGCAGCACCGTGCGCAGCGTCGCCGATGACGCCGAGATCGGCGAGTACACGTTTCCCGCAGGGACTTTCATCATCGTGAACACCTACGCGGCCAACCGGGATCAGTCCGTCTACGACGACCCGACCCGCTTCGACATCACCCGCGAGGACCCGCCGCCGATCCTGACCTTCGGTGGCGGCGTGCATTACTGCCTGGGCGCCAACCTGGCGCGGCTCGAGCTCGCGGAGGCACTCACAATCCTGTCTCGACGGCTCGGAAACCCCCGGGTGGCCGGGCCGGTGCCCTGGAAGCCACTGCTGGGCCTCAGCGGCCCCACCAGCCTGCCGCTGGAGTTCGACCGCCCATAGCGCGCGAGCAGACACAAACCTGCCTGTTTTCGCTTGAGAAAGGGCAGGTTTGTGTCTGTTCGCGAGAGAAACTACGACGACGCGTAGAGCGCCTTGAACTTGTTGAGCGACTGCTGAATATCGCCCTTGAGCGCAGCGGCCACCACCATGCCGATCGGCCCGAACAGCGCCGGCCCACCGAGGTGGACATCGAAGGAGACTTTCGCGCCCTCTCCCCCATCCACCGAAGCCGGCGTGATCTTTCCGATCAGCTTGACCTTTACCCCACCCCGCCCCTCACCGTTGAGAGTCAGGGACTGCGGCGGCTTGTAGTTCACCAGCGTCCACTTCACGCGGTTCAGCATGCCCTTGACTTCGACGATCGAGTCGATGACCGTGCCCTTTTCCAGGGTCTCGGGCAACTGCGACCGCCAGGCGCGGTGGATGCTCAGCCACTCGTCGTAGCGGGACAGATCAGAGGCGTACTCCCACGCCTTCTCCGGCGGCAACGGAACATCGACGGAGACAGACAATTTAGCCATAGTTTACTGCTGCGGTTCGTCCTTGTTGATTGCGTTCTTGGCCGCTTCCTGCGCCTTGTCCACATGCTGGCTGTACTTGCCCTGCGTCTTGTCGTCGACGATGTCGCCGGCCTTGTCGATGGCCTGCTCGACCTTGTCAGCGTTCTGCGACAACAGTTGCTTCGCCTTGTCCAGGAATCCCATGAGCCCACCCTATCGTTTCGACATCTTCTCGGTATTCAACCGAACCTCGCACATTCTCCCCGCTGCCAGCTATCTCCACAACCGGCGCTTCTCCCCCAGCACCCGGCCCTGGACCCACCACAGCGCTTCGATCAGCGAGGCCCCGACCAGGCCGATACCCAGTGCGATCGCGGTGACCTTGAGGTTCGACGGATCCAGCATGAACAGTCGTTGAGCCAGCGGCAAACAGAAGATCAGCACATACGCCAGTCCCGACGTCGCGACCAGCGCCACCCGCCACCACTCGTACGGCCGGGCCACCACCGACAGCACCCACAGCGAGGACACCAACAGCGTGATCAGCGCCGCCGTCGACGCCTGGGTCTGTTCCACCGGACTGGCCGCACGGCCCTGATAGGCCACGAGGTAGGAGACGAACGTGGCGGTGCCGACCACCAGGCCCGAGGGCAGTGCCGCCGTCATCACCCGGCGCACGAAACCGGAGTGGGCCCGTTCGGTGTTCGGCGCCAGCGACAAGATGAACGCCGGGATGCCGATGGTGAACCACGCCGCGATGGTGACGTGGATGGGTTGGAACGGGAACAACAGCGGATCGGTGCCGAACCACTTGGACGACAATCCGGCGAACCCCACCAAGATCGCCAGCAGCACCGAGTACACGGTCTTGGTGAGAAACAGATTCGAGACCCGCTCGATGTTGCCGATCACCCGGCGGCCCTCGCCGACCACGTAGGGCAGCGTGGCGAACTTGTTGTCCAGCAACACGATCTGAGCCACCGCACGCGAAGCCGAACTACCCGAACCCATCGCGACGCCGATATCGGCATCCTTGAGGGCCAGCACGTCGTTGACACCGTCCCCGGTCATGGCAACGGTATGACCGCGCGACTGCAGGGCATGCACCATGGCCCGCTTCTGATCCGGGCGCACCCGGCCGAACGTCGTGTACTGATCCAGGGCCTCGGCCAGCTGATCCGGTTCGTGGGGCAGCTGCCTGGCATCCATCGTCTCGCCGTGCAGGCCCAGCTTGCCCGCCACCGCACCCACCGAAACCGCGTTGTCTCCGGAGATCACCTTGACCGAAACATGCTGGGAAGCAAAGTAATCGAGCGTGTCACCGGCGTCGGGACGGATGCGCTGCTCCAGCACCACCAGCGCAACCGGCGTGACGGCGCCGGGAGCCTGCGGCGCGTCGACCGACAGATCGGAAGAACCCACCAGCAGCACCCGCAGGCCCTGGGCGCCGATCTGCTCGGCCTGCTCGGCCACCGGTGAGCCGGGATCCAGCAGTACATCCGGGGCGCCGATCACCCAGTTGCCGTGCTCGCCGTAGGACGCGCCGCTCCACTTGGTGGCCGATTTAAACGGAGCCGTCGCGGTGGCCTGCCATCCCGGTGGCGTGGCGAAAGCTTCGGCGATGGCCACCATGCTGGCGTTGGGCCGGGCGTCATCGGCGGCGAGCTGCGCCAGCGCGGAGGCGACCTCGGTGGTCGGGTTTGCGTCGCAGGCCTTGAGATCGCTTACCCGCATGCCGTTTTCGGTCAGCGTTCCGGTCTTGTCCGCACACACCACGTCAACCCGGGCCAGACCCTCGATCGCGGGAAGCTCATTGACCAGGCACTGGCGCCGACCCAGCCGCACCACGCCCACCGCGAACGCGATCGAGGTCATCAGCACCAGGCCTTCGGGGACCATCGGCACCAAGGCGCCCACCATCCGCAGCACCGCGTCCTGCCAGTCGGCCTGGGTGGTGAACAGCTGGGTGTAGATGGTGAGCAGGCCGGCCGGCACCAGCAGGTAGGTGATGAACTGCAGAATCTTGTTGATGCCGTTGCGCAGCTCGGATTTCACCAGGGTGAACTTCGAGGCCTCCTCGGCGAGCTTGGCGGCATACGCCTCGCGCCCCACCTTGGTGGCGCGATAGGCACCCGAGCCGGCCACCACGAAACTGCCCGACATCACCGCGTCGCCCATATCCTTGGCGATCGGATCCGCCTCACCGGTCAGCAGCGACTCGTCGACCTCGAGATTGGATTCCTCGATGACCTCGCCGTCCACCACGATCTGATCGCCAGGACCGAGTTCGATGATGTCGTCGAGCACGACCTCACTTGGGAGCACGTCGCGACGCCCCGACGCGCGGCGCACCGTGGGCCGGGCCTGCCCGACGATGGCCAGCTTGTCCAACGTCTGCTTGGCGCGGATCTCCTGGATGATGCCGATCGCACTGTTGGCGATGATCAGCAGGCCGAACGCACCGTTGATCACCGATCCGGTGGACATCACGATGAGGAACAGGACGCCGAGAATCGCGTTGATCCGGGTGAAGACGTTGCCGCGAACGATGTCCGAGACGCTGCGGGCGGCCCGCGTCGGGACATCGTTGCTCTTACCCTCGGAAACCCGCTGAGCCACCTCGGCTTCGGTGAGACCAGAGACATTGATCGTCGTCATGCGCGCGAAGTCCTCGTCCCGTCGGAGTCGTGATGATCAGACGTCAGTTTGCCACCCGAGGGCCCTCAGAACTCCCACCACGGATCGAGCGCCGCGGAATCGGCATCAACTCGTTGCCCGGGACGAGGCACCGCGATCTGCACACCGGCCGGGTCCGCCGCCGTCAGCAACCGCCGCACCGGATCGGCCCAGGGGTGCGGGGCCAACCGGAACGTCGCCCAGTGGACCGGCACCAGCAAGCCCGAATCGGTGACGTCCAGATGTGCGCGCACCGCCTCCTCGGGGTTCATGTGGATGTCGGGCCAGCTCGGGTGATACGCCCCGACCGGCAGCAGAGTCAGATCGAAAGGTCCGTGTTCCGAACCGATTTCGGAAAAACTCTTGGTGTAACCGGTATCCCCGCCGAAGAACGCCCGATGTTGCGGCCCGATGACCGCCCACGAGGCCCAGAGCGTGGTGTTGCGCTGGAACAGCCGCCCCGAGAAATGCCGGGCCGGCGTGCACACCAGGGTCAGCTCGCCGATCCGGTGACTCTCGTTCCAGTCCAACTCGATGATCCGGTCTTCAGGGATCCGCCACTTGCGCAGATGCGCCCCGATGCCCAGCGGCACCACGAACGGCGCGCGTTGCGTGCGGGCCAATCCCAGGATGGTGTCGATGTCGAGATGGTCGTAGTGATCGTGGCTGATCAGCACGGCGTCGACGGCAGGCAGCGCCTCCAGCGGCAGCGGTGGTTCGTGCAGCCGCTGGGGGCCCACCACCCGCGACGGCGAACACCGACTGCTCCAGACCGGATCGGTCAGCACGCGGAAACCGTCGATCTCGATCAGCGCAGTGGAATGCCCGTACCAGGACACCGCACACACCGCGGCGTCCCCGTCGACCGGTTCGGCCAGCGGGATCGGTCCAGCCGGCCGGCTGTCCGAGCGCGAGCTCATCATCTCCGAGATCAGCATGCGCCACTCTTCGCCGCTCATGCTGACGCCGGGCGAGGCCGGCTCGATATTGACGAACACACCGTCGGCGTACTGGGTGGACCGCTGCGCCGCCGGGCGGATATCGCGAGGCAAGGCCCCCACCGAGGCATAGGTTCCGTTCAGCGCACGCACCAACCACCCACCGGCCAGCAGTGACGCCGTCCGGGCGCCCAACCGCAGTGCAGCGCGCAGCATGTCAGGCCCCGATGAAATTGGGCGGCCGCTTCTCGATCCGCGCCACCTGCGCCTCGATGACGTCCTTGGACGCCCACGCCTTGTCGAACAGCTCCTGGTGGACCGGCCAGGACTCCTCGTAGGCACCGTCGTCGTTGAGAACGCGTTTCGCGTGCTGCAACGCCAGCGGTGCGAATCCGGCCAGCTCTGCGGCCCACTTCTGGGCGTCGGCCAGGGAACCGATGCGGTTGGCCATTCCGGTCTGCAGCGCGGTTTCGGCGGACAGCTTCTCGGCACCGAGCAGCATGCCCCGTGCGCGGCCGTAGCCGACCAACGAGGTCAGCCGCCTGATGCTCCAGTTGTCCAAGGCCAGGCCGTATCGCGCCACCGGGAACTGGAAGTAGGCGTTCGGGGCAACGACCCGAAGATCGCAGATCATCGACAGGATCACACCCGCACCGATCGCCGGGCCGTTGATCGCGCCGATGACCGGAACCGGGGTCGCGTCGATCGCCAGGTTCAGTGCCTTGGCCTTGTCGGGAAGCTTCTCGGCCATACCGGCGGCATCGGTGAGGTCAGCCCCGGAGCTGAACACCGGACCAGCGCCGGTCAGCACGATGGCCCGGACATCCTCGGTCACGGCGCTCTCCACCGCTTCCCGCAGGCTGTCGACAAGCTCGCAGTTCAGCGCGTTGCGCCGCTCTTCGCGTTGCAATTCCAGGGTCAGGACATTGCCGTCTCTGGTGACACCAATCATGCCGCCAGCCTAACTACGCTCAATGCCGTGAGTCGGATCGGCGCCCGTGCGCTTCGTGATGCAGTGCTCGATGAGGGTTCGTTCATCAGCTGGGATTCCCCGCCTCTGGAGGTCGCCCGTTCCGAGGACTACCAGCGCGAACTGGCCGAAGCGTCCTCGAAGACCGGGCTCGACGAGTCCGTGCTAACCGGGGAGGGCACCATCTTCGGCCGCCGCGTGGCGGTGGTGGTCTGCGAGTTCGACTTCCTGGCCGGCTCGATCGGGGTGGCCGCCGCCGAGCGGATCACCGCCGCAGTGACACGCGCGACAGCCGAAGGTCTGCCGTTGCTGGCCTCACCGAGCTCGGGTGGCACCCGCATGCAGGAAGGAACCGTGGCGTTCCTGCAGATGGTCAAGATCGCCGCGGCCGTCGAACTGCACAAGCAGGCCCACCTGCCCTACCTGGTGTACCTCCGTCACCCCACCACCGGCGGCGTGTTCGCCTCCTGGGGGTCGCTGGGGCACGTCACTGCCGCCGAACCGGGCGCACTGATCGGCTTCCTCGGCCCCCGGGTGTACGAGCACCTGTACGGCGAGCCGTTCCCGCCCGGGGTGCAGACCGCCGAGAACCTGCATGCCCACGGCGTCATCGACGGGGTGGTGCCGCTCGCACTGCTGCGCGACACCCTCGACCGCACCCTGCGGGTGGTCTTGGACTCTCCTGTCCCGCCCCCGGCCGCCGCGCCCCCTGAACCGCTGCCCGACGTGCCGGCCTGGGAATCGGTCAAGGCCTCGCGGCGGCCGGACCGGCCCGGGGTCGGTTATCTGCTGCGCCACGGCGCCACCGACCGGGTGCTGCTGTCGGGCACCGAGCGGGGCGAGGCCGCGACGATGCTGCTGGCCCTGGCCCGCTTCGGCGGACAACCCGCGGTGGTCCTGGGTCAACGCCGCAGCGAGGGCGGACTCGTCGGGCCCGCCGCGTTGCGCGAGGCCCGGCGCGGCATGGCCTTGGCGGCCGGACTGCAGCTGCCGCTGGTCCTCGTCATCGACACCCCCGGCCCGGCCCTGTCGATCGAGGCCGAGCAGGGCGGGCTGGCCGGTGAGATCGCCCGCTGTCTGGCCGAACTGGTCACGCTGGACACTCCCACGGTGTCGGTGCTGATGGGTCAGGGCAGTGGCGGGCCCGCCCTGGCGATGGTGCCCGCCGACCGGGTGCTGGCCGCCGCGAACGGCTGGCTGGCCCCACTGCCGCCCGAGGGAGCCAGCGCCATCGTCTACCGCGACACCGCGCATGCCCCGGAACTGGCTGCCGCCCAAGGGGTTCGCTCTGTCGACCTGTTACGCAACGGCATCGCCGACGTGATCGTGCCCGAACATCCCGATGCCGCCGACGAACCACGGGCGTTCACCGAGCGGTTGTCCGCCGCGATCGCCGGCGAGCTGTCTTCGCTTCGTGTGGTGCCCGGCGAGCAGCGGCTGCAGACCCGGCTGGACCGCTACCGGCGCATCGGGCTCTGACTCCCGGCGATTTCGGTGCGTTTGGTAACGCTGACCGTTACCGGACGCACCCAAATCGCTCGTCAGACTTCGATCGGCGGGTTCAGCCGGTCCATCGTGTACTGCCGGTCTCGCCGCGCGGCCCACGAACTGCCGGCCAGCGAGGCCGCCAGCACACCGACCAGCACCGCGATCGCGATCCACAACCGCGAATCGATCCCGCCCACGATCAATTGGCGAAGACCGTTGACCGCGTATGTCATCGGATCGACCGGGTGCAGTATCTGGAACGGCTTGGCGGTGGTCTCCACCGGATAGATGCCGCCGGCCGAGACCAGTTGCAGCATCAGGAAGGCCAGCGTCACGACCCGGCCCACCGACACCCCGAACAGGGCGTTGAATGCCTGGATCAGGGCCAGGAACGTGCCCGCGACCAACAACAGGAATGCCACGGTGGCCAGCGGGTATTTCGCCTGCAGGCCGACCCCGAAATGCACCACCACGTACATGACCACGACCTGGCAGAACACGATCAGCAGGGCGGGCCAGTAGGACGCCAGCACCACGCGCAGCGCACCCAACCCGTTGACCACCGGGCGGGACTGCAACGGCTTCAACAACATCCAGATGATGAGCGCGCCGATGAACAAGGCCAGCGGCAGGAAGAACGGCGCGAAACCGGTGCCGAACGTGGCGGCCGGATTGTGGGTCTGGATGTCCAATGCCACAGGGGCGGCCAGGGTCCGCGCCACCTCGGTGCGCTGCTTCGGGGTCCAGGACGGGACCTGCGTCGAGCCCTCCTTGAGCGCGGTGGCCAGCTGCTGATTGCCGGCCTGGAGTTTTTCCGTACCGGCGGCGAGTTCGCCTGCACCACTGGATAATTGGCGACCACCGTTGGCCAGCTGCACCAGACCGGTGTTGAGCTGCTTGGCCCCGCTGTTCAGCTGGTGCGCGCCGTCACGCAGTTTGACGACGTCGGAGCGTAATCCGCCGGTGAGCGCCTTGTTGATGAACACCCGCAGCTTGCTGTTCGGATCACCGAGTTCGTTCTCCAGCTGGGTGGCATTGTCACGCAACCGGATCAGACCCTCGTCGGTGGTGGGGTCGAGACCGCGGGAGACCAGCAGGCGCTGGGCGCCGGCCAGGAACTCCCCGGTGTCGCGCACCGTGGGGTCGGGGCTGTTGCGCAGCATGCCGACCGCCTGGTCGACGATGGCCGCGGCCTGGGCCTGGTCGATGTTCAGCGCCGCGATCCGGTCAGTGGTCGAGCGCACCGCACCCGACAACCGCTGCGCGGCCATGCCGACCTCGTTGGGATCCAGACCGAGTCCGCTGACCCGGTCCAGCACCGCCAGCAGCGGATCGGTGGCGGTATCGACCGCAGTCGACAGTTGCCTGGTACCAGCGGCCAACTGAGCAGACCCGTCGCGGGCGGTGACCAGCCCGGTGGTGAGGGCGTCGGCCCCGGCCGACAACCGGTGTGCGCCGTCATTGGCGGCCGTGCTCCCGGTGGCCAACTGCTGCGCGCCGTCGGCCGCCTTGACCAACCCGGTGCCGGCATCGGTCAACCCGGTCAGCACGGTGCCGAGCGTGCGTTCACCGATCTTCGCGTTGATCTGATTGATCACCTCACGCGCCGCGTTCTGGCCGATGATCGACCCCAGGTAGTTGTTGGCGTCGTTGAAGGTGAAGCGCACGTTGGCCTGGTGCGGGGAACCACCCGACGGTGACGAGATGCTGGTGCTGAAATCCTGCGGCAGCGTGATCGAGAAGTAGTACTTGCCGCTGGAGACGCCCTCGGCGGCTTCGGCAGCCGAAACCCGGTGCAGCTGAAGCTGACCCGAATCCACCAGCGCGTCGGCCACCTCGTCCCCGGCCTTGATCTGCTGGCCCTCCGCCACGGTGCCCTGGTCCTCGTTGACCAGCGCCACCGGAACTTTGTCCACCTCACCGAACGGATTCCAGAACGCCCACAGGTACATCGCGCCGTACAACAGCGGCAGCAAGATGACCGTCACGAGCGCGATCCGCGGCATCGTGCCACGCGAGAAACGTTTGAGGTCAGTACCCAACGACATTCCGGCTAGCACGGTTACTCGCCACCTTTCTGCGAACTGGCCGGCTCGGCCAGCGTCGTGTTGGGCACTGTCAGTTGAGCGCGCACGGCCGCGGCCAGATGGCCGGGCACCCCGTTGACGGTCGCGGTGATCACGGTCTGCTTCTCCCCCAGCGCGATCAGACGGCCCAGCACGATGTCGCGGTTGCGGTCGTCGGTCAGGTGGTCCAGGTTGCCGACCACCAGCAGCGGCGGGGCCGAGGTGTTGGCCAGCGCGATGCGCAACAGGATCTGATCGAGCTCGGTGAGCCCGTCGAAGTACGCCGTCAGCGAGGGCAACGGCAACTCACCGAAGACCGGCGCGCACATGACGGCCAGTGCGTCTTCGTCAGCCCGGCCCACCAGGGTGTACCAGGGCGCGTCCCAGCGGCGTTGTTCGGTCACCAGGTCGCGCACGGTCACGGACTCGGACACCGTGTCGAGTTCATCGATCCCGGCCAGAGCCGCGGAACGGAAGATATCGGTGGCGCGGGTGCGACCGAACACGGTCAGCTGACCGCGCGCGGTTTTCATCCGCCCGGCCAGGGTCATCAGCAGTGCGGTGCGACCGGTACCCGCCGGCGCGACCAGCACCGTGACGCCCCCTTCCTCGATGTCGAGGTCGACGGGCCCGTACACCGGGCCCCATGGGCCGTGCATGGCGATCGCGCGCGCGGTGATTGCCGGTGGCTTTTGCTCGTCCTCACCGGTGTCAGGCTCGAGACTTTGCTCAGGCATAGGCACATCACAACACATCCGGCGGGTGCGCACAGGCAACCGGAAACCCGCGGCGGCCTGTCGATTCCTGGGTGAAGCGTGCGGGGACGCTTGGAGGCTTCTGGTGACGGCGGTCACGCCCAAGGCTCGCGGCGGCATTGCCGAACTGACACAACCGTTTTGGAGTCACAGATCCGACAGTGAACCGTGTTGACAATTTCGCGGTGTAGGGTTTCTAATGAAACCCGCGCTTCGTTAGGTGAGGCTCCTACACGAACACAGGCCACTGATCCGACGACGTCGAGAGACGCCCAGGATCAGGACAGGTCTTCCCGGCCCAAGGGATGACTCCAAGTGGCTTCCCATCCTGGTGGGACACGTCGTGTAGTGCCAAAGCTCTGATGAGGGAGTGCTCGCGCCAACCAGCGCGTTTGGCTATGTGCCCAACTTCCTCTTCAGCGCGTTTGCATCTGACGATTGCGTCAATGAAACGGCGTTGCGTGCGCCCGACAGCAAGGAGGTGACCACGACATGGCATCGAACGACGATCCGTATCCCAGTCCGATTCGAAAACGTCTGTCCACAAGCACCTTTCCGCTGTCGATGACCGCCTAGGTCCGCCACCCCACACGCCCGTGGTGGCGCACTGCCGCACGCTGTCGACGCGGAGAGCTCCGATTCAACTGGAGATGATCCGATGCAGCGCAATACCTTTCTTCGTCGTGCCCACAGCGTGGTAACGCGGCCGATCGGGTGGATCCACACCCGCGCGTCGCTGACGCCGCAGGAGCGGCACAACCTGCGGATGAACAACACCCCGGTGGCGGTCTTGACCGCGTCCCTGGGTGGCGGCTCGCACACCGCCCCGTAGCCACCTCATCCAGATTCCGTCAATTCGAACATCTTTCACGTCACCACCGACGTGAACTGACCTCCCATTCTGCGCACCACACTCGGGTCACACCGAATCTCGGCTTGCCACAGCCGATTCGGTGTGACTTGTGTTGCGCGCTGACGACCGACAGGAACAACCAGATGAACAGCGCTGTCGAACAAACCGCCGTGACACCCACCAAGAACCTCGACGGCCTGACCATCGCGGATGCCGCCGAACGCCTCATTCAAGACGGCCCCAACGAGGTCGCCCACGACAAGGCGCCGCCCGCGATCCTCCAGTTCCTGGACGCCTTCAAGAATCCGTTCATCGCGGTACTCCTGGTGCTGGCCGCCATCAGCTCGGTCACCGACGTCTACCTTCCGATACGCGACGGGCAACAGGCGGATTACGCCGGCGTGCTGATCATCGTGACCATGGTCGCGTTCAGCGCCCTGCTGCGGTTCTGGCAGGAATACCGCTCGGGCAAGGCGGCCGAGACGCTCAAGGCCATGGTGCGGACCACCGCGACAGTCCGTCGCCGGGCCGCCCCGGGTGCCACACCCGAACTCATGGAGATCCCGATGGCGCAGGTTGTCACCGGTGACATCGTGCAACTGTCCGCCGGCGACATGATTCCCGCCGACATCCGCCTGCTCGATTCACGCGATCTGTTCGTCAGCCAGGCGGCACTGACCGGCGAGGCCCTGCCGGTGGAGAAGTACGACACGCTCGGCGCAGCGGGCCAGAAATCCATGACCGGCGTTGCCGACGACGAGGCCGGCCCGCTCCACCTGCCCGGCATCTGTTTCATGGGTACCAACGTGGTGAGCGGGACAGCCACCGCGATCGTCGTTTCAACCGGTGTACACACCTATTTCGGCTCGCTGGCCAAGGCGATCGTCGGCTCCCGCGCAGAGACGGCCTTCGACCGCGGGGTCAACAGCGTCAGCTGGCTGCTGATCCGGTTCATGTCGGTGATGGTGCCGATCGTGTTGTTCATCAACGGTTTCACCAAGGGCGACTGGCCCGAGGCGTTCCTGTTCGCGCTTGCCGTCGCGGTAGGGCTCACCCCCGAAATGCTGCCGATGATCGTGTCGTCCAACCTGGCCAAAGGTGCGGTCGCGTTGTCACGTCGCAAGGTGGTTGTCAAGCGGCTCAACGCCATCCAGAACTTCGGCGCGATGGACGTGTTGTGCACCGACAAGACCGGCACGCTCACCCAGGACCGCATCATCCTCGAGCATCACGCGGACATCCGCGGCGACCGGGACGACAACGTGCTCGCCCTGGCCTGGCTCAACAGCTTTCACCAGAGTGGCGTCAGGAATCTGATGGACCGTGCCGTCCTGCACTTCGCCGACGGGACACCCGAAGCGCTCCTTGCTGCCTCGGCCTACCGCAAGGTCGACGAGCTTCCGTTCGACTTCGAACGACGCCGGCTGTCCGTTGTCGTCCAGGATGTCGAGCGGAATCACTTGCTGGTCTGTAAGGGAGCCGTGGAGGAAATGCTCGAGGTGTCGACGCAGGTGTCCGACGGCACGGCCTGCCGGCCACTCGACGAGGCCGACCGCGAGGCGCTGGCCGAAACAGCCCGCGCCTACGGCTGCGACGGGTTCCGGGTGCTTTTGGTGGCCACCCGTGAGATCCCCCGTGTTCAGCGCACCCACCGCTACCGCATCGAGGATGAGCAAGATCTCGTCGTCCACGGCTTTCTCACATTCCTCGATCCACCGAAAGAGACGGCCGCCCCGGCCATCGCGGCACTCGCCGAACACGGCGTCACCGTGAAGGTCCTCACCGGCGACAACGAGGTCGTCAGCGCCAAGATCTGTCATGAGGTGGGACTCGATCCCGGACAGCCGGTTCTCGGGTCTCAGATCGACAGCCTCGACGACGACGGGCTCCGGCGAGTCGTCGACACGGCAACCGTTTTCGCGAAGCTGACGCCGCTGCAGAAGTCGCGGGTACTGCGGGCCCTGCAGGCCAACGGGCACACGGTCGGTTTCCTCGGCGACGGCATCAACGACGCACCCGCACTGCGCGATGCGGATGTGGGTATCTCGGTCGACAGTGGCACCGATATCGCCAAGGAATCGGCGGACATCATCCTCCTCGAAAAGAGCCTCATGGTGCTCGAAGAGGGCGTGGTCAAGGGCCGCGAAACATTCGGCAACATCATCAAATACCTGAACATGACCGCAAGTTCGAACTTCGGCAACGTGCTTTCAGTACTGGTGGCGAGCGCCTTCATCCCGTTCCTACCCATGCTGGCGATCCACCTGCTGATCCAGAACCTGCTGTACGACATTTCCCAACTGGCCCTGCCGTGGGACCGCATGGACAAGGAGTTTCTGCTCAAGCCACGCAAGTGGGATGCCAGGAATATCGGCCGTTTCATGATCTGGATGGGTCCGACGTCCTCGATTTTCGACATCACCACCTTCGCGGTGATGTGGTACGTCTTCGCCGCCAACTCACCCGAGATGCAATCGCTGTTCCAATCGGGTTGGTTCATCGAAAGCCTGCTCTCGCAGACACTGGTCGTCCACATGCTGCGAACCCGGAAGATTCCGTTCATCCAGAGCACCGCGGCGTTGCCGGTGCTGCTGGCGACGGGGGCGGTCTGCGTGCTCGGGATCCTCATCCCGTTCTCACCTCTGGGAGCGGCGATCGGATTACAGCCGCTGCCGTGGCAGTACTTCGGATGGCTGGTAGCGACGCTGGCGTCCTACTGCGTCCTCGCCCAGACCGTCAAGACCATCTATATCCGCAGGTTCGGTCAATGGTTCTGAACATCTGAGGGACGATGGTCCGATGACCGGGCCAAGGATCTACCCACCCGGCGTCCCCTGCTGGGTGGACACCGACCAGCAGGATGTAGCCGCCGCTCAAGACTTCTACGGTCGACTCTTCGGCTGGACGTTCGAGAACGTCCTGCCCGAGGACGCCGAGCAGTCCTATCTGATCGCCACACTCGACGGTCACGATGTCGCGGCGATCGCCTCCGCGCAGACCGGCGACGAGATCACCTGGAACACCTACATCGCGGTGGCCGACGCCGACGCCACGGCCACCGCGGTGACGGCCGCCGGCGGGACCGTGACGAGCGGTCCCATCGACGCGGGACCCGGTGGGCGGCAGGCCGGTTGTGTCGATCCGCGCGGCGCGCACTTCAAGCTGTGGCAACCGCGGCGACGCCTCGGTGCCCAGCTGGTCAACGTTCCCGGCACCTGGAATTTCAGTAACCTGCAGACCACCGATCCGCAGGCCGCAGCGACCTTCTACGGGCCACTTCTCGGCTGGGAGTTCGACAATGCCGGCTTCGCCACCATGATCCGCCGTCCGGGATACGCCGACCACCTTGGCGCCACCGTCGACCCCGGCATCAAGGAGCGTCACGCCGCTGCTGGTACCCCGTCCGGATTCTCCGACGCGGTCGGCTGGACCGGGCAGCTGCCCGACGACCAGCAGCCGGAGCACTGGGAGGTGGTGTTCGCCGTGGCGAACCGGGACACGTCTGCGGCACTGTCCGAAAAGCTCGGTGCGGCAGTAGTTTCCAGCTCAGAAACCGAGTGGGCCAACACCGCCCTGATCCAGGACCCGCAAGGCGCGCGACTGGTCCTGAGCCAGTTCATCCCACCGACGGAGTGATCACCGAGCGGTGCCTGGTGGTGTAGGTCAGCACCGCCGCGGCGATGATCACCTCGAGCAGAGCCAACAGCGTCGCCGTCGTCATCAACGTCGAGGTCTGGACGGGCGCCATCACGCCATGGTGATCCATGGGCATCGGCGTGTGCAGAGCGATCATCGCCAGGCTCATCAGCGCGATGGCGCACCAGACACCGGAGGTGCCGCGCCGCCACAGATGACCGGCGCAGTACAGACACCCCACGGTCATCGCCGCGAGCACCACAGCTGCCGCCGGATTGGCGATCGCGCCGAGCATCGCCATGTGCAGCCCTGCCGAACTCACGGCCAAAAGCGCACACGTCCGCCGCCCGACAACACTGCAGACCTGAGCAGCCGACATGACCCCCATCGTCGCAGCAATCGCATGTCAGCGCTGCCGGAACATGGATGCGCTGCCAAAACCCAGGTGTGTGGTTCCCTGTCGCCGTAGCGTCTGCCAGATGACAAACTTCGCAGCCCGCCCAGCCCGGTCGAGACTGGCGATCGGCACATTCCTTTTCGCCATCACGCTGGTGGCCGCATGTTCGACCAACACGAACTCGACTGACACGACGACAAACCCGGACAGCGCCAAGGCCGAAGCGGCGGCGGGCCGAGTAGTGGTGATCACCACCGGAGGGACCATCGCGACGAGCACCGACGCCAACGGTGTCCGCCGCCCGACGGTCAGCGGCGCCGATCTGGCTGCGGGCCTCGACGTCCAGGTGATGGACGTGATGAAGAAGGACAGTTCACAGCTCACGCCGGCCGACTGGGACGTGATCGGAGCGGCCGCGAAGAAGGCGGTGGCCGACGGGGCCTCCGGAGTGGTCATCACCCACGGCACCGACACCATGGAAGACACCGCGATGTGGCTGGACGTCACCTACAACGGGCCCGCTCCGATAGTGCTGACCGGGGCACAGCGCAGTTCCGACGCCCCGGATGCCGACGGGCCGACCAACCTGCGGGATGCGCTGACCGTGGCGTCCAGTCCTGCCGCGCGCGACCAGGGCGTGATGATCATGTTCGCCGGCGACGTCTTCCAGGCCTTGGGCACCCACAAGGTGAACACCCAGGATCTCCACGCATTCGGCGGCACGCCACCGATCGGTTCCGTCGCCGACAACACCTTCAAACTGGACCACCCCGCCCAGCGCCCCTTCATCGGCGACGTGCCGGCGGCCGGTGCACCGCGGGTCAACGTTGTCGCGGCCTATCCCGGCGACGGCGCCGGACCCATCGATGCCGCCGTGGCCGGCGGAGCACGCGGAATCATCGTCGAGGCACTTGGATCCGGCAATGCCGGCGACGGCGTGGTGGACGCGGTGCGCCGCCACGCGCCTGCCGGCGTGGCGTTCGGAATATCCAGTCGTGTCCCCGACGGTGAGGTCATCGCCGAATACGGTCCCGGTGACGACATGGTCAAGGCCGGCGCGGTGATGGTTCCCCATCTGCGGCCGAGCCAGGCCCGGGTGCTGATGATGGCCGCGCTGGCCACCAAACAGCCGGTGGCCGAGGTGATCAAACGCTGGGGCTGAGTTATCCGGGGTCGAGCCCCAGCAGCTTGACGCTTTCGCTCCGCATGTCGACCTTGCGGATCTTGCCGGTGACGGTCATCGGGAACTCGTCCACGACAAGCACATAACGCGGAATCTTGTAGTGGGCCAGCTTTCCGGTGGCGAAGGCCCGCACCGCCGCGGCATCCAACGGGGTGCGGCCCGGTTTCATCCGGATCCAGGCGCAGATCTCTTCCCCGTACTTGGCGTCGGGAACCCCGATCACCTGCGCATCGTCGATGTCGGGGTGGGTGTAGAGGAACTCCTCGACCTCCCGCGGGTACACGTTCTCCCCGCCGCGGATCACCAAGTCTTTGATCCGACCGACCACTGTGCAGTAGCCGTCCTCACGCATCACCGCCAGATCCCCGGTGTGCATCCAGCCTTCGGCATCGACGGCCTCGCGAGTCTTGGCGTCGTCGTTCCAATAGCCCAGCATGACCGAGTAACCGCGGGTACAGAACTCGCCGGACTGCCCACGCTCGACCGTCTCGCCGGTGTCCGGGTCCACGATCTTGACCTCGATGTGCGGATGAGCCCGCCCGATGGTGGCGGTGCGACGCTCCAGATCGTCGTCGACCAACGTCTGGCACGAGACCGGTGACGTCTCGGTCATGCCGTAACAGATCGCCACCTCGGCCATGTGCATCTCGGCCACCACATGTTTCATCACCTCGACCGGGCACACCGATCCGGCCATGATCCCGGTGCGCAGCGAGGACAGGTCGAACCCGGCGAAGTCAGGATGACCGAGCATCGCGATGAACATCGTCGGCACCCCGTACAGCGCGGTGCACCGCTCTGCCTCGACGGCGGCCAGGGTGAGGCCGGGATCGAATCCCGGGGCGGGGATCACGATCGCCGCACCGTGGGTCAGGGCGCCGAGGTTGCCCATCACCATGCCGAAGCAGTGGTAGAACGGCACCGGGACGCACACCCGGTCGCAGACGTCGAAGTCGATCAGCCCACCGACGAAGAATCCGTTGTTGAGGATATTGCGATGGCTGAGCGTGGCCCCCTTGGGGAATCCGGTTGTCCCCGAGGTGTATTGGATGTTGATCGGATCGGTGTTGGACAACTCGGCGGTCCGGGCACGCAACTGGTCTGCACCGACCTGCTCGGTACACAGCTGGTCCCAGTCCAGGGTGCCCAGGAAGATGATGTCCTTGAGCGCCGGGCAGTCCGCCGTCACCTCGGCGACCATCGTCACATAGTCCGAGGACTTGAACGCGGTGGCCGACACCAGGGTTCGTATCCCGGACTGCTTGAGCACATACGCCAGTTCATGGGTGCGGTAGGCCGGGTTGATGTTGACCAGGATCGCGCCGATCTTGGCTGTCGCGAGCTGCAAGATCACCCACTCGGCGCAGTTGGGCGCCCAGATACCGACACGGTCCCCCTTGCCCACACCCAGGGCCATGAGTCCCCGGGCCACCGTGTCGACCTCGCCGTTGAGTTCGGCGTAGGTCCAGCGTCGCCCGGTCGCCACCTCGACCAGCGCGTCGGCATCCGGCCCGGTCGCCACCATGCGCTCGAAGTTCGCGCCGATCGTCTCTTCGAGCACGGGCACATCGGTGGGGCCGGCGTCGTAGGACTTCATCCGAGTAGATCCTCGTATCGGTATTCGGTGGAAATCGGTTCGCCCGCTTCATGAGCCGCGTCCTCCCGCTTACGCAACTCGACGCGGCGGATCTTGCCCGAGATGGTCTTTGGCAGATCGAGGAACTCGACCCGGCGCACCTTGAGATACGGCGCGAGATGATCGCGGGCGTAGGCCATGACATCTTTTGCCGTGTCCGCGTTGGCTTCCCAGCCATCGGCCAGCGCGACGTACGCCTTGGGCACCGCCAGCCGAGTGTCGTCGGGTTGTGGCACCACCGCGGCCTCGACCACGGCGGGATGCTCGATCAACACGCTCTCCAACTCGAACGGCGACACCTTGTAGTCGCTGGACTTGAACACATCGTCGGTGCGGCCGATGTAGATGATGTAGCCGTCCTCGTCGCGGGAGGCCACGTCGCCGGTGTGGTAGTAACCACCGGCCATCACGGCCTCATTGCGTTGCGGGTCACCGAGATAACCGGTCATCAGGTTGCGCGGGCGCTTGCGCAGATCCAGGCAGATCTCGCCCTCGTCGGCAAGCTCCCCGGTGATCGGGTCCACCAGCGCCACCGGAACCCCCGGCATCGGCCGTCCCATCGAGCCGGGCTTCACCGGCTGCCCCGGGGTATTGCCGACCAGCAAGGAGGACTCGGTCTGGCCGAACCCGTCGCGGATCGTCAACCCCCAGGCCTTCTCCACCTGCGCGATGACATCGGGGTTCAACGGCTCACCGGCGCCCAGGATCTCCCGCAGACCCTCGGGCCGCTCACCCAGGTCGGCCTGGATCAGCATGCGCCACACCGTCGGTGGGGCACAGAACGTGTTGACCTTGGCCCGCCGCAGCTGGGCCAGCAGCGCGGCGGCGTCGAAGCGCGCGTAGTTGTAGACGAAGATCGTCGCCTCCGCGATCCACGGGGCGAAGAAACAGCTCCAGGCATGCTTGGCCCAGCCGGGCGAACTGATGGCCAGATGCACGTCGCCGGGGGTGAGCCCGATCCAGGCCATCGTGGTCAGATGCCCGACGGGGTAGCTGACCTGGGAATGCTCCACCAGCTTGGGCTTGCTCGTGGTACCGGAGGTGAAGTAGATGAGCATCGGGTCATCGACGGTGGTGCACGCCTCGAAACTCCGCGGCGCCGCGTCCTGTGCGTCGGCGTAGCGGTGCCAACCCGCGGGCACCTCGCCGACCGCGATGCGCACGTAGTCACCCGGCACCTCGGCGAACTTCACCGCGTCGGCGGAGTTGGCGATGACGAACCGCGCACCTCCGCGCGCGATGCGGTCGGACAGATCCGCGGGCCCCAGCGCGCCTGTGGTCGGCATGATCACCGCACCCAGCTTGGCGATGGCCAACATGGCCTCCCACAACTCGACCTGGTTGCCGAGCATCAGCAGGACCCGGTCGCCCTTGCCCACCCCCAGGCCCCGCAGCCAGGCCGCGACGCGATCGGACCGCTGCGCCATCTCGGCAAACGTGACCTGCTGCTCGGAACCGTCCTCCTCGACGATCCACAGCGCAGGGCGGTCGTTATCCCTGGCGATGGCGTCGAACCAGTCGACAGCCCAGTTGAAGGTGCCGGTGATCTGCGGCCAGGCGAACTCCTCGACAGCCTTTTCGTAGTCCGCGATGGTGGCGACCAGCTGGTCACGGGCACCGCGGTAGCGATCTGTATTGCTGTTCACCATGTAGCTATGCTCTACGTCACACTCGCCTGCCCGCTACCCCCGAAAGTGGGTACCTACGATGCGCCCCTGGTTGTTGCGGCCGCGCGACGCCGACGCGGTACGCGCCGAGCTGCGCCGGATGGCCGCCGATACCGGGCTTCCGCTGGCCTTCGGCGGGCAGGTGCACGACGACACCCTGCTGCTGAGCGAGTTCTTCGGCACCCGCACCGGCGCCATGCGCGGGCTCGCGGTGCTGCCCCGCGCCGGACTGGGCGGGGCCAGCGTGGTGTCGCGGCGCCCCATCTCGGTGCCCGACTACCGGCGCGCCTCGACCATCAGCCATGACTACGACGAGCCCGTGCTGTCCGAGGGAATCCGCTCGATCCTGGCGGTGCCGGTGGTCGTCGACGGCACCGCCCGGGCGGTGCTGTACGGCGCCCACCGCACCAGTGCGCCGATCGGCGATCGCACCGCGGCCGCGATGGTGGCCTCGGCGCAGCGGTTGAGCGCCGAACTACGGGTACGCGACGAGGTGGACCGCCGCATGCGGATGCGCGAGTCCGCCCTGACCAACTTCACCGACGCACCGGCCGACACCGAGCAGATCCGTGAAGTGCACGCCGACCTACGCCGGTTGGCCGCTGACACTCCGGACCTGGCCGGGCCGTTGCGCGAACTTGCCGACCGGTTGGCGGTGGCGTTGCGCGGCGACCCGCCGGCCAGCGCACCGTTGACTGTCCGCGAGGTCGATGTGCTGGCGCAGGTCGCCCTGGGTTGCACCAATTCTGAAGCGGCCCAGCGGCTTTCACTCAAGCCCGAAACGGTGAAGAGTTACCTGCGCAGTGCGGCGGCCAAACTCGGGGCCCGCAACCGCCACGAAGCGGTGTCCAAGGCCCGACGGCTGCGACAGATCCCTTGACCGTGGGACGTCAGAGACACTTGCGCTGAAGATTGCGGTCACCGGGTGGCAGTAATCTTCAGCGCAATGCTCGCCACCGCATACCACCTCGCACTGGGAGGATCTCCATATGACCTCGAGCCGCCAGTCAATCCGCCCGTTCCGCATCGCCGTCCCCGATTCCGATCTCGACGACCTCAAGCAGCGGCTGAACCGCACCCGATGGCCCGAGGCCGAGTGCGTCGACGACTGGACCCAGGGCATCCCACTCACCTACACGAAGGAGCTGGCCGCCTACTGGGCCAACGAGTACGACTGGCGCGCCCGCGAAGCCGCACTCAACCGGTTCGACCACTTCACCACCGAGATCGACGGGCTGGACATCCATTTCATCCATCAGCGATCCGGACGTGACGACGCGTTCCCACTGCTGATCACACACGGTTGGCCCGGATCCATCGTCGAGTTCCACAAGGTGATCGAGCCGCTGACCGAGGCCGGGTTCGATGTGGTGTGTCCGTCGCTGCCCGGCTACGGGTTCTCCGGCAAGCCGAGCGCGACGGGCTGGGGCATCGCAAAGATCGCGCAGGCCTGGGACACCCTGATGACGCGGTTGGGCTACGCCCGCTACGGCGCACAGGGCGGCGACTGGGGCGCCGCGGTGACGACGCAGATCGGCCGCAACGTCGGCTCGTGCGTGGGCATTCACGTGAACATGCCGATCGCGCAGCCGCCCGCCGAGGGCATCGGCGAGATGACCGAGGACCTCCAGAAGGCCCTGGCCCGCATCGATTACTACCGCAAATGGGATTCGGGCTACATGAAGCAGCAGTCCACCCGGCCACAGACCGTCGGTTACGGCCTGGTCGACTCCCCCGTCGGTCAGCTGGCCTGGATCGTGGAGAAATTCTGGTCCTGGATGGACTGCGACGGACACCCCGAGAACGTGGTGCACCGCGACGAGATACTCGACAACGTCATGCTCTACTGGCTCACCGCGTCGGCCGCATCGTCGGCCCGGCTGTACTGGGAGAGCCACAGCACTTGGGGCGGTGGCGAATACGTCAGCCTGCCCACCGGGATCGCGTCGTTCCCACTGGAGATCCTGCGCGCCCCACGCAGCTGGTGCGAGACCGGCTACAACGTCACGCACTACACGACGATGCCCCGCGGCGGACACTTCGCGGCCTTCGAGCAACCGGAGCTGTTCGTGGAAGATGTGAAGACATTCTTCGACACCGTGCGCTGAGGTACTAGCGTCATGGCATGGACCCTCTGATGCGTTCCCGTGCGATCCAGGCGGTCATCTGGGGTATGCCCGCCGTGAACTTCGAGCTGTTGCGTGAGGCGGCCGCGGGACTCGGTGCCACCGACAACCAGGTGGTGTTCTGGTCGAAGTTACCGGACTGGAAGAACCAGACCCTGACGCCCAACCCGGACACGTTGTATTTCTTCCCGTTCTACAACACCCAGGCCGGCCCGGTCGTGCTGGAAATCCCACCCGCGCAGGGTGGTTCGATCACCGGGTCGGTGGACAACAGCTGGCAGGAAGCGCTCGAAGACGTCGGACCCGCCGGCGTCGACAAGGGCGCGGGCGGTAAGTACCTGATCCTGCCGCCGGGGTTCGACGGTGAGGTTCCCGACGGCTACATCCCGATGCCGTCGGCAACGTATGCCGGGTTCGGGGCGTTGCGGTCCAACATCGCATCGAGCGGCGACGCCGATGTTGCCACGGCAGCCGAATACGGCAAACGCATCAAGGTCTATCCGCTGTCAGGTCCGGCACCGACGGCCTTTGTCGACGCATCGGGCACGTTGTACGACAGCACGATTCCCTACGATGTCCGGTTCTTCGAATTGCTGCACCAGTTCGTCCAACGTGAGCCCTGGCTGCAGCGCGATCGCGTGATGATCTCGATCCTGCAGTCCATCGGCATCGAGCAGGGAAAGCCTTTCGACCCCGATGCCGAACTGAAATCGGTGCTCGACGACGCTGCCACCGAAGCGCACGACTGGCTCGACGCCGCCTATCCGAAATTCTTCACCTCGCCGTACTTCGACGGGACCCACTGGGCCGTACCCGCCTCGCCCGAAGTGGTGCAAGGCATGCAGAACGGTTTTGCCAACCCGGACAGCTACCCTGTCGACGATCGTGGCCTGCTGTACTCGTTCGTCTACTTCAGCGCCAAACACCTTGGGCAGGGCCAGTTCTACGTGATGACCATCGTGGACCGCGACGGCGAGTCCCTCGACGGCGCCGCCACCTATCGACTGCGGGTGCCTGCCGACCCGCCCGTCTCGTTGTACTGGTCGGCGACGGTGTACGACCGGGCAACCCACGCGATGATCCGTGACCTGCCGTACGCCAGCCGATCGTCGCACCGGCCCGACCTCGAGACGAACTCCGACGGATCCGTCGACATCTACTTCGGCCCGACAGCTCCAGAAGGCAAGCAGTCCAACTGGATCCCGACTTCACCCGACGGCCGGTTCGAGGTGCTGTTCCGGCTCTACGGTCCGAAACCCGCACTGTTCGACAAGACCTGGACACTGTCCGACATCGAAAAGCTGTGATCGCGCGTCCGTTTCTGCACCTGGGCTGTGGATTTGGCCCGGCAGCAGCCAAGGGGTAGAAATCGGCGAAGGCGGGCACGCCACACCCCGCCCCGCCCCGGCTCAGGCCAGAGAATCCACCCAGGCCCGGTGCAACGCCGCATAGGCACCGTCGGTCCGGCCGATCAGATCCGCCGGCGCACCGTCCTCGATGATGCGGCCGTGCTCGAGCACCAGCACCCGGTCGGCGATCTGCACTGTGGAGAGCCGGTGCGCGATCACCACGGCGGTGCGGTCGGCCAGAACAGTTTCCAACGCGCGCTGCACCAGTCGCTCGCTCGGAATGTCCAGGGACGACGTCGCCTCGTCCAGGATCAGCACCACCGGGTCGGCCAGGAACGCCCGGGCGAACGCCACCAGCTGTCGCTGGCCCGCCGAGAGCCGGCCGCCGCGCTTGGCCACATCGGTGGCATACCCGTCGGGCAACGTCTCGATGAAGCGGTCCGCGCCGACCGCCGCAGCCGCGGCCCGCACCTGCGCGTCGGTGGCATCGGGCCGCCCGAACCGGATGTTGTCGGCGACCGTCCCGGAGAACATGAAGTTCTCCTGGGTGACCATCACGACGTGCCGGCGCAGTTCGGACTGCGCAAGCTCACGCAGATCCACGCCGTCCAGCGTCACCGACCCGGCCGTGGGGTCGTAGAAGCGGGTGATCAGCTTGGCGATGGTCGTTTTGCCCGCACCGGTGGTACCCACCAGGGCCACGGTCTGACCCGACGGCACCGCCAGCTCAAGGCCCGGCAACACCGGCCTGCCGGGCGAATACTCGAACCGCACATCGTGAAACTCGATGTCGCCCCTGGGCTCCGGCAGTGATTGAGGCTGCGCCGGATCCGCGATGGCGGGCTGCTGCGCCAGCACCCCGGCCAGCTTCTCCAACGCCGAGGACGCCGACTGAAAGGTGTTGAAGAACTGTGAGATCTCCTGCATCGGCTCGAAGAACATCCGCAGGTAGAGCAGGAACGCGGCCAGCGTGCCGATCGTCATCTCGCCGTTCAGCACCCGGTACCCGCCGTACAGCAGCACCACGCCCGTGGTGAGGTTGCCGACCAGCTTGACCCCGGGCATGAAGACGGCCAGCAACTTGAAGGTCTTCTCGTTGATCGCCCGGTACCCATCGGCGACATCGTCGAAGATCTCCTGGTTGCGGGGTTCACGGCGATAGGCCTGCACGGCCTTGATGCCCGTCATGGTCTCGACGAACTGCACGATCACCAGGGCCGCACTCTCGCGCACCAGTCGATAGGTCTTGCCCGACTCGCTGCGGAACCACCACACCAGGGCCACCAGGATCGGGAACGCCGCCAGGCACATCAGGCCGAGACGCCAATCGAGAGCCACCAACAGCACCGCCGTGCCGAACAACGTCAACACCGCGGTGATCAAGCTGTCGAAACCGGTTTCCAGCATGTCCTGGATGGCCTCGACGTCGTTGGTCGATCGGCTGACCACCCGGCCGGAGGTATACCGATCGTGGAACGCCACATCGAGTCGCTCGAAATGCCGGAACACCCGGCGCCGCAGCTCCAGGAGCACCCGCTGCCCGATCCGCCCGGAGCGCCGCAGGAAGTACATCCGGCTGATCGCCTGCACGATCACCACGACGCACAACGTCGCGACGATCAGCATCAGCTCACGGGCCGGACCGCCCGCCAGGATCGGCGGGATGCCATGGTCGATACCACGCTGCACCAGGATCGGAACCGACAGCCGGGCAGCGTTTTCCACGACGACCACCAGCGCCAGCACCGCGACCGTCCACCGGTAGGGGCGCAGCAATGACATGAGCAGCGCCCGGGCCTCCCGGCGTAGCGGCACGCTCTCGTCGATCGGGAGGGCCGAGGCGCCGCTGCCGCCGGCGGCGCCGTCCCGGTCGTCCGGGTTGTCCTCGTCGGTGACCCGCCCCCGCCACTGTGTGGTGGTCATCGGCGCTGCACCTCCGCACTGAGATGCGGGGGCCCGCCCACCTCGTCAATGGCCGCGCGTTCGGCATGCCCGCGCTGCAACCGGCCCAACTCTTCGTCGTCCTCCCAGTCGCAACTGCGTTCGCTCGCATCGTCGAGTTGATCGTCGGCGGCCAGCAGGTAGCGGTATTGCGGTACCTGCGCCAGCAATTCGGTGTGTGTCCCGATGTGGGTGATGGTTCCGTCCTGCAGGAGCGCGACCTTGTCGGCCAACAGCACGGTCGACGCGCGGTGCGCGACGATGATGCCCGTGACTCCGCGCAGAACGCGCCGCAGGGCCTCGGTCACCAGGGCCTCGGTATGCACGTCCAGCGCCGACAACGTGTCATCGAGCACCAGGATCTTGGGTGCTGCCAGGATCGCGCGGGCCAGCGAAAGACGTTGGCGCTGGCCGCCGGACAGGCTCATGCCCTGCTCCCCGATCCGGGTGTCCAGGCCGAACGGCAGGTCGTAGACGAACTGTGCCGCCGCGATCTCGATGGCCTGGCCCAGCTGCTCATCAGTGGCGTCTGCACGACCCAGCCGCAGATTCTCGGCCACCGACATCGAGAACAGCGTCGGATCCTCGAATGCCGTGGCGACGGCCTGCCGCAGTACCGGCAGGCTCAGCTCTCGGATATCACGGCCGTCGATCAGAATCTGACCTTCGGTGACGTCGTACAACCGCGAGAACAACGCGGCGAGAACCGATTTGCCCGACCCGGTCGCGCCGACCAGAGCGAGCGTCTGGCCCGGTTCCACCACCGCGTCGACGTGCCGCAGTGCCCATTGATCCGGCGAGCCGGACGGCGCCATTTGGTCCGGCGAGCCGGACGGCGCCACTTGGTCCGCATCGGGGAACCTGAAGCCCACATCCCGCAGCTCCAGCCGACCGCCGTGCGGCGGCTGCGACACCGGGCCGTCGGCGATATCGATCGGCGCATCGAAGATCTCGGCGATCCGGTCGGCCGCGGTGAACGACTCCTGCGTCATCGACAGCAGAAAGCCGAGCGAGGCGATGGGCCACACCAGCGACAGCATCATCGTGATGAACGCGACCAGCGTCCCCATCGTGACGTGGCCGTGGCCCGCCGCATACGCACCGAAACCGAGCACCACGATCAGCGTGAGGTTGGGGATGACCTCCAGCACGGTCCAGAACTTCGCCGACACCGTCACCCGGGCGACCTGGGTGTCATACAACTGCGTGGCCTGCTCGTCGAACCGGTCGAAGACGTAGTCCTCCCGGCCGAAGGCCTTGACCACCCGCAGCCCGAGCGCGGCCTCCTCGACATGGGTTGCGACATGGCCGGTCTGGTCCTGCGCCAGCCTCGACAGCCGCGTGTACTCACGCTCGAAATGCAGCACGGTCGCCGCGATCGGCACGATCGACACCAACACCACCACGCCCAGCGGCCAGTACATGGCCAGCAGGATCGAGGTCACCACCACGATCTGCAGCGTGTTGAGGATCAGGAACACCAGCCCGAAGGACAGGAACCGGCGGATGGTGGACAGATCGTTCATCACCCGCGATAGCAGCTGCCCCGACTGCCAGCGGCTGTGGAAACTCATCGGCAGGATCTGCAGCCGCGCGTAGAGATCCTTGCGGATGTCGGCCTCGACGCCCATGGTGGCGCGGGCCACCAGCCAGCGCCGGATGAACCACAGCACTGCCTCGGAGATGCCGACCGCGACGGCGGCTGAACCCAGCACCCACAGCCCGTGCGGATCCTGGTGGCGCACGGGGCCGTCGATCACGGCCTTGGTCATCAGCGGAATCGCCACCGTGGCGGCCAGGCTGATCACCGCGACCACGACCATCACGATCCAGCGCGTCCGGTACGGCAACAGATAGGGCAACAGCCGCCACAGATCTGAACTGGTCCGGACCCGCTTCGGAGATGGGGCGATCGCGGCTTGACTCACTGAATCAATCCTCCCATCAAAAGCAAGCGATTAACCTCACGCGGCCGGCGCCTCCTCGGCGAACTGCGTGTCGTACAGCTCGGCGTACCTACCGGCACGGGCCAGCAGTTCGCGGTGGGTGCCGCGCTCGACGATGCGCCCGTCCTCGACGACCAGGATGAGATCGGCGGCGCGGACCGTGGACAACCGGTGGGCGATGACGATCGAGGTGCGCCCGTCCAGTGCCTCGGCCAGGGCCTGCTGCACGGCCGCCTCCGAGGCCGAGTCCAGCGACGCCGTCGCCTCATCGAGCACCACCACCCGCGATCGTCCCAACAGCAGGCGCGCGATGGTCAACCGCTGCCGCTGCCCTCCGGACAGACGGTATCCGCGCTCACCGACAACCGTGTCCAGACCGTCGGGCATCGCCGCCACCACGTCTTCGAGCCGGGCCCGGCGCAGCGCGTCCCACAACTGCTCCTCGCCCACACCCGGGGCGGCCAACTGCAGGTTCGACCGGATCGTTTCGTGGAACAGGTGGCCGTCCTGGGTCACCATGCCCACGGTGTCCTTGAGCGAGTCGAACGTCAGGTCACGCACGTCGACGCCGTTCAACCGCACCGCACCGCCGTCGACGTCGTAGAGCCGCGCCAGCAGCGACGCGATGGTCGACTTGCCCGCGCCCGACGATCCGACCAGCGCCACCATCTGACCGGGACGGGCGGTGAACGAAATACCGTGCAGCACCTCGTCCCCACCGCGCTCGTCCAACACCGCCACCTCTTCGAGCGAGGCGAGCGACACCTTGTCCGCCGACGGGTAGGCGAACCGGACGTTGTCGAATTCAACGGCGCATGAGATGCCTTCTCCCTCGGGAACTTCCACGGCGTCGCGGTTCTCGGCGATGAGCGGTTCGAGGTCGAGCACCTCGAAGACCCGCTCGAAGCTCACCAGCGCGCTGGCGATCTCGACCCGTGCGTTGGCCAGTGCGGTCAGCGGCGCATACAGCCGGGTCAGCAGCAGCGCCAGCGACACCACCGCACCGGCCTGCAACTGACCGCCGATCGCCAGCACGCCGCCCAGCCCGTAGACCAGCGCCAGGGCGAGCGCCGACATCAGGGTCAGCGAGTTCATGAACGTCGACTGCAGCATGGCCGTGCGAACCCCGATGTCACGCACCCGGTCGGCCCGCACCGCGAACTCGTCCGACTCCCGTTGCGGGCTGCCGAACAGCTTGACCAGGGTGGCGCCCGGGGCGGAGAACCGCTCGGTCATCTGAGTGTTCATCGTGGCGTTGTGGGTGGCCGCCTCCCGTGACAGCCCGGCCATCCGGGTGCCGATGCGACGCGCGGGCAGCACGAACAACGGCAGCAGCGCCAACGACAGCAGGGTGATCTGCCAGGAGATGCTGAGCATCACCACGAGCGTCAAAGTCAGGGTCACCAGGTTCGCGACGATTCCCGAGAGCGTGTCGGAGAACGCCCGCTGCGCGCCGATCACGTCGTTGCCCAGGCGGCTCACCAATGCGCCGGTCCTCGTGCGCGTGAAGAAGGCCACCGGCATGCGTTGCACATGGTCGAACACCGCGGTGCGCAGATCCAGGATCAGACCCTCACCGATGTTGGACGACAACCACCTGGTCAACAGCGCCACCGCGGCCTCAGCGACGGCCACCGCGGCGATCACGGCAGCCAGCAGCACCACCGCAGACGCCGGGCCGCCCTGCGTGATCGCATCGACCACACGGCCCGCCAGCACCGGCGTCGTCACCGTCAACAGCGCGCTGACCACGCTGATCGCGACAAACCAGCCGAGCCTGCGATGGTGGCGCGCGGAAAACCGCCAGATCCGGGACAACAGCCGCCGGTCGGCCAGGGCGCGCAGGTCACCGTCACGGGCGTGGGCCTGCCGATACAGCGCCTGTCTGGCCACCGTTTCCATACTCATGAGCATCACCGTAAAACCTGAACAAATATTGAGGTCAATAACATCCCCGGGGACTTCCCTGGGAGCCTGCGCGATTCGTCGCAGTTCATCGGGCAAGATGGCGGTCATGGATAGCGCTACCGGTGGCATGGCCTCGCCCCGGGTCCTCGTCGTAGACGACGACCCTGACGTGCTCGCCTCGCTGGAACGCGGGCTGCGGCTGTCCGGGTTCACCGTATCGACCGCCGTGGACGGCGCCGAGGCGCTGCGCAGCGCCACCGAGACCCGACCCGACGCGATCGTGCTCGACATCAACATGCCCGTACTCGACGGCGTGAGCGTGGTGACCGCCCTGCGCGCGATGGACAACGACGTGCCCGTCTGCGTGCTCTCGGCCCGCAGCAGCGTCGACGACCGCGTCGCCGGCCTGGAGGCGGGCGCAGACGACTACCTGGTCAAACCGTTCGTGCTGCAGGAGCTGGTGGCCCGGGTCAAGGCATTGCTGCGCCGGCGCGGTGCGTCGGCCACCTTCTCGTCCGAGACGATCCAGGTCGGCCCGCTCGAGGTCGACATCCCGGGCCGCCGTGCCCGGGTCAACGGCGTGGACGTGGACCTGACCAAACGCGAGTTCGACCTGCTGGCCGTCCTGGCCGAGCACAAGACCGCGGTGCTCTCCCGGGCACAGTTGCTGGAACTGGTCTGGGGCTACGACTTCGCCGCCGACACCAACGTCGTCGACGTGTTCATCGGGTACCTCCGCCGCAAACTCGAAGCGGGCGGCGCGCCGCGGCTACTGCACACCGTCCGCGGGGTCGGATTCGTCCTCAGGACGCAGTAGCGACATGAGACCGCTGACCCGGATCTTCCGCCGCACCCCCTCGCTGCGGACCCGGGTCGCGTTCGCCACCGCCATCGGCGCGGCGATCGTCGTCGTCATCGTCGGCACCATCGTCTGGGTCGGCATCACCAACGACCGCAAGGAACGGCTGGACCGCCGCCTCGACGAGGCCGCCGGATTCGCCATCCCATTCCTGCCGCGCGGCCTCGGCGAGATCCCCCGCTCCCCCAGCGATCAGGACGCGGTGATCACCGTCCGCCAGGCCGGTGACATCTCGTCCAATTCGAACGTGGTCCTGCCCGAACTGCCCGACGGCTACGCCGACACCTACATCGACGGCGTGCGCTGGCGGGTGCGCACCGTACAGATCCCCGCCCCGGGGCCCATGTGGGTGGCAGTCGGCGCGACCTATGACGCCACCATCGCCGACACCAACAACCTGCACCGCCGCGTGCTCATCATCTGTGTGCTCGCCGTCGGCGCGGCCACCGTGCTGGGGTGGGTACTGGCCGCATTCGCGGTCCGCCCACTCAAACGGCTGGCCGAGCAGACCCGGGAGATCGAGGCGAGCGACGAGGCGCCCGACGTCGAGGTACGCGGCGCCAGCGAGGCCGTCGAGATCGCCGACGCCGTCAACGGCATGCTGCAACGCATCTGGTCCGAACAGGGCCGCACCAAGGCCGCGTTGACCTCGGCCCGCGACTTCGCCTCGGTGTCGGCCCACGAACTTCGCACCCCGCTCACCGCCATGCGGACCAACCTCGAGGTCCTGTCCACGCTCGACCTGCCCGACGATCAACGCAAGGAAGTGGTCGGCGACGTCATCCGCACCCAGTCGCGTATCGAGGCCACCCTCGGAGCCCTGGAGCGCCTCGCCCAAGGCGAGTTGACCACCACCGACGACCACGTCACCGTCGACATCACCGAACTGCTGGACCGCGCCGCCCACGACGCCATGCGCGTCTACCCCGACCTCGAGGTCTCGCTGGCGCCGTCACCGACCGTGATCATCATCGGACTGCCGACCGGGCTGCGGCTGGCCGTGGACAACGCCATCGCCAATGCGGTGAAGCACGGTGGCGCCACCCGGGTGCAGTTGTCGGCGGTGAGCTCCCGCGAGGGTGTCGACATCGCGATCGACGACGACGGGGTGGGCGTGCCCGAGGAAGAACGCGAGATGGTGTTCGACCGCTTCTCCCGTGGATCGACCGCGTCACGGCTGGGCTCCGGACTGGGGCTTGCGCTTGTGGCCCAGCAGGCCGAATTGCACGGCGGCACCGCAACTCTGGAATCAAGCCCACTGGGCGGGGCGCGACTGCTGTTACGCCTGCCCGGCCCGCACTAGTTTCGGTGCGAGCAGTAAACCCAGTCAAGCCGCCACAATCAGTGGCGGCTTGACATAGGAGCTACTGCTCGGCGAGTGGGTTACTTCTTCTCGCGCTGGGACTTACCGCTGTCCCACCGGTTGAACCCGGCCTTCTCCGCGGATTCGACGTCGGCGAACCAGATCTCGGCGACGGTCACCGAGTAGGACGGGCTCTCCGGCGAGTGGTAGAGCATCGAATCCTCGTTGCCCTTGATCAGATAACCCGTCGGCGTGCCCGCACCCGAGACCCGCACCGATCCGGCGCCGTAGGGCGTCTCCTCGACGACCTTGACGTCATCGGCTCCGTCGTCAGCAGCCTCATGGGCACCTCCGCCGGACGCGAACTTGGCTGCACCCGCCGCACCCGCGGCAGCCGCACCCGCCGCCGCGGCACCGGCGCTGGTGACCTTGGGCAGCTTCGTGGTGGGCTCGTCGCCCGAGCCGACCTTCGGCAGCCGTGTCGTGGCGTCATCGGTGACAGCCGTTGCGGTGGCGGCAGTCCCGCCGCCTGCGGCCTTGGCCGCAGCTGCGCCCTTGGCAGCACCGTCGGGACGACGGCCGAGGGCACCGTACACCGGCACCTCCCGCTTCACCCGGCGCAAGGTCAGCGCCAGCGTCAGCACCAGCCCCAGCACGAAAGCCAGGGCCATCAACCACCAGTTGACATCGCTCATCGTCGTGCTCCAATCTCACGCGAGCCGGGCAGTTCGGCGAACGCCTCTTCCTCACTGGTGGGCTTGACGGTCACCACCGAAATCAGCCAGGCCACCAGTGACCCCACCACGAACGCGAGCAGATACCACAACCATTGGATTACGAAGTCCATGTCGAATCTCCCTAGTTGACCGTGATCTCGACACGGCGGTTCTGCGCCTTGCCTTCTGGGGTGTCATTACTGGCGATCGGATTCGCCGAACCCGCGCCCGACGACGTCACGTGATCGGCCGCCAGACCCTGTGAAACCAGATAATCGGCAACGGCTTTCGCGCGATTGCCGCTCAACGGGACATTGATCGCGTCATTGCCCGAGCTGTCGGTGTAACCGGTGACAGCCACCTGCGCGCCCGCGCAGGACTTCAGCTTGTCGGCGACCTGCGACAGCAATTGCTGCGATGCCGGGGCCACGACGAACCCGTCGGTACTGAAGTTGATCGGTGTGCGCAGCAGTGCACTCACATCGTTCTGCAGCACGGCGCAGGGTCCGGGTGTACCCGGTGCACCAGGAGCCGCAGCGGGCGGAGGCCCAGGGGCAGCCGGCGCTGCGGCGATCTGAATGTTGTTGACGAGCTTGATGTTCGGCCATGCCGCCTTCGCGGCCGCCTCGACCGCGTCGCGCACCTGTGCCGACGGCGCGGTACCGGTCAACGTCAGCGTGTCACCGTCGATGCTGAAACTGAAATCCGGAATGCCCTCAGCTGCGGCGTCGAATACCTTGCCCAGAGCCGAAACATCGGGGGTGCTCACGCCCGGACGCAGATTCAGATTGTCGACCAGATTGACGTCTCCACCGAACTTTCCGCGCAGCCAGTCCAGCAGCGAGGTCTTGGCGGCCGCGTCGGGCAGATCGCCGGTGAGGGTGAAATCGTTGCCGTTACGTGTGATCGACAACGGCGCGAACGAGAGGTTCGGCATATTGACGTTGGGTGCGTTGACGTCCGGGGCATTCACGTCCGGAGCGGTCAACGTCGCAGTGGGATTGACATTGGGAAGTGTGAGATCGGAGTTCTTGCCGGAGCGGTCGAGCCCACCCCATCCGATCAGCCCCAGCAACAAGGGAACTGCCGCCAGCGCCAACAACCAACCCAAACCAGGTGGTCGTCGATATAACTTGGAGGCTGTTTGCCAGCCTGTGATTGTCCGAGATTCGTCCGAACCCGACATTTTGGGCACTCCTGAAGTCGACGAACAGTTATCTACAGCAGCGAAACAGGTTGACGGTAGCAGTAAATGGAATTTGACGGTTAGGTTCGGCTAATACTCTCCGAATCCACGGCGACATCAACGAGTGGCGAGCAGATCTATCACGAAGATCAGCGTCTTACCGGAAAGCCGGTGCCCCGAACCCGCCGGACCGTAGGCTTGGGCCGGCGGAATGACGAGCTGGCGACGACCACCCACCCGCATCCCGGGAATTCCGTCCTGCCAGCCCTGAATTAGGCCCCGCAACGGAAACTCAATGGATTCTCCGCGATTCCACGAGCTGTCGAACTCCTCACCGGAGTCGTATTCGACGCCCACATAGTGCACCTCGACAGTGCCACCGGGCACTGCCTCGGAGCCATCGCCGACCACCAGATCCTTGATCACCAATTCGGTGGGGGCGGGTTCGTCCGGAAACTCGATCTCAGGTTTTGTACTCACCAGATCAACGGTAGTCGGGCAGACTGGTTGTGTGGCCAAAGATCAGGACATCCTCGGCGAAGTTAACCGGCTCGTTGCCGAAGAGCAGGAGCTCCGGTCGAAACTGCAGCGCCGGGAAATAGACGAATCCGACGAGCAACAACGCCTGAGATCGCTGGAAGTCGCCCTCGACCAGTGTTGGGACCTGTTGCGGCAGCGCCGGGCGCTCCGCGAAACCGGGCAGGACCCCGGACTGGCCCACCCCCGCGGGGCCGACGAAGTCGAAGGTTACAAGGGCTGACCGGACGGGTATGACGTGACCGAAGGCTCGTTGGACGCCGTCATCATCGGCGGCGGACACAACGGCTTGGTGGCTGCTGCGTACCTGGCTCGCGCGGGCCGCCGGGTGCAGGTACTCGAACGCCTCGACCACGTAGGCGGTGCGGCGGTTTCGGCACACCCCTTCGACGGTGTGGATGCGCGGCTGTCACGGTACTCGTATCTGGTCAGCCTGCTCCCCCAGCGCATCATCACCGATCTCGGTGCCCGAATCCGGCTGTCGCGGCGCCGATACTCCTCCTACACACCGGATCCGGTCACGGGCGGGGCCACTGGCCTGCTGATCGGTCCGCATCCGACATTCGACGCGATCAGCGCCGGCAAAGACGTGGCCGGGTTCCACGAGTTCTACCGCCGCTGTGGGCTGGTCACCGGCCGAATCTGGCCGACGCTGCTGCAGCCGCTGCGCACCCGATCCGAGATGCGCCGGGAGGTGCTGGGCGGACAGGACACCGAAAGCGCCGCCACCTGGGATGCACTGATCGAGCAGCCCATCGGCGAGGCGATCGCCGCAGCGGTGTCACACGATCTGGTGCGCGGCGTGATGGCCACTGACGCCCTGATCGGCACCTTTGCCGGCATGCACGATCCCTCACTGATCCAGAACGTGTGTTTTCTCTACCACCTGATCGGCGGCGGTACCGGCGACTGGGACGTCCCGATCGGCGGGATGGGCGCGGTCACCGGAGCCCTGGCGGCCGCCGCGGCGGGCCATGGAGCCGAAATCATCACCGGTGCAGACGTTTACGCCGTCAGCGCGGAGGGTGAGGTGCGCTATCGACTGGGCGGGTCCGCGCGACGGGTACGCGCCGACCGGGTCCTGGCCAACGTCACGCCCGCCGTGCTGGCCGAACTACTCGGCGAACCGGCACCTCCGACCGCCACCGGGGCGCAGGTGAAGGTCAACCTGATGTTGCGTCGGCTCCCCCGGCTACGCGACGAGCGCGTCACGGCTGAGCAGGCTTTCGGTGGAACGTTCCACATCAACGAGACCTTCAGCCAGCTGGCCGGGGCCTACGACACTGCCGCCGCCGGGCGCGTACCGGACCCGCTGCCTTGCGAAATCTATTGCCACTCCTTGACCGATCCGAGCATCCTGTCCGAGGACCTGCGCGCTTCGGGGGCGCAGACCCTCACTGTCTTCGGCTTGCACACCCCGCACTCACTGACATTGAAGAACCCCGACCGGATGCGGGACCGGCTGACCTCGGCGGTACTGAACTCGCTCAATTCGGTTCTGGCCGAACCGATCCAGGACGTCCTGATGGAGGACGCTGCAGGCCGGCTGTGTATCGAGACCAAGACCACCGCCGATCTGGAACAGGCCCTCGGGATGACCGCGGGCAACATCTTCCACGGCGCGCTGCGCTGGCCGTTCGTCGAGGACGACACGCCCCGGGAAACCCCGGCCCAGCGGTGGGGCGTGTCCACCGGCCATGACCGGATCCTGTTGTGCGGCTCAGGATCGGTGCGCGGCGGCGCGGTCTCCGGAATCGGCGGCCACAACGCCGCGATGGCAGTCCTCGAAGGCTAGCGAGCCTCAGGATTCGGCCGGCTCGCCGGCCCGAGAGAGAATGGCGCGCAGGGTTTCGAGATCGGCGGCACTGAGCGCGGCCAACACATCGGGCGCCGGATCGTCGACCCGGTCGATACGGGCCAGCAGCGCACGGCCGGTTCCGGTGAGCGACACGAGCTTGCTGCGCCGGTTGGTCGGGTCGATCTCACGCACCACCAATCCGCGTTCCTCAAGGTCGTTGACCGCCACCGTGGCGGCCGGGGCGTCGACTGTCGCCGCATGCGCCAGCTGCTTGACTGTCAGCGGGGCCCGCTCGAGGCGGCGCAGGATGCGGATCCGGCTGAACGGCAGGCCGCTCTCCTCGATCACCGCGCGCTTCCAACTGTCGCGGTGATCGAATACCAACCGGGTCAGCGCCCGCCACACCTCGTCGGCCAGTTCGGACTGACTCTTACCCGACATTTCTCACCTCCCGCGCATCGTGCTCACCGATCAGCGGCGCCAACTTCTGCGCCGAGCGCAGCGCCCACGGCGTGGTGGAAACCACGCCCAACGCGAAGATCACCAAACCCAGTGCGGCGCAGACGAACCACAGCGGCCGGGCGGCGACGGCGAAGTCGGCGCCCGTCCCGGCCAGAGCTGCACCGGCGACCGAACCACACAGAGCCACACCGACACTCACCCCGACCTGACGACTGGTCGAGGCCACCGCCGAGGCCGCACCCGCCCGGTCCAGTGGCATACCGCTGACGGCCGTGGTGGTGATCGGCGCATTGACCATCGAGAAGCCGATGCCGAACACCGCGAACATGACCAGCAGCTGCCACACCGGAGTGTCAGCGGTCAGCCGGGTCAACAAGAGCGTCGCGACGGTGATCGTGGCTCCGGCCACCAACAGCGAGGGCCGGCTACCGTACCGGCCGACCAGCCGGCCCGACAGCGGCGAGAAGATCAAGGCCCCGATGGCCACCGGCAGGTAGATCAGACCGGTGTGCATCGCCGAATAGCCCCGTTCGGTCTGCAGGTACAGCGACATCATGAACAGGAATGCCCCGTAGGCGGCGAACGCACAGACCGCGATCAGGGTCGCCGAGGCGAACGGCACGCTGCGGAAGAACCTCAGATCGATAAAGGGGTCGTTGCGACGCGATTCGTACCGCAGAAACGCCGCCAGGGCCACGAAAGCCACAGCGGCGACGGCCAGCGTGCGCGGGTCGGCCCAGCCGTATCCGGGACCCTCGATGAGCACGAACGCGGCGCCGAACAGGAACGCCACCCCGAGCGCCTGGCCCACCGGGTCGAGGTCCCGCATGGTCGCCGACTTCGATTCGGGCACGAAGATCGCGGTGAGTACGACGGCCAGTGCGCAGATCGGCAGGTTGATCCAGAACACCGCGCGCCAATCGACATACTGGATCAGCGCGCCGCCCACGATCGGGCCCAGGGCCATCGAGATACCGACCACGCCGCCCCAGACGCCGATCGCGCGGGCGCGCTCGACGCGGCCGGTGAAAACCTGCGTGATGATCGACATGGCCACCGGGTTGAGCATCGAACCGCCGATGGCCTGCAGCAACCGGGCGGCGATGAGGGTTTCGATGTTGGGTGCGAGACTGCACAGCAGCGAGGCCACCGCGAAGATCGTCAAGCCCAGTTGGAATGTCCGCCTACGGCCGAACCGGTCGCCGGTGGCGCCGGACAGCAGCAGCAGCGAGGCCAGCACCAAGGTGTAGACGTCGACGATCCACTGCAGCTGCGACGGCGAAGCACCCAGATCGTCGCGGATGCTCGGGAGCGCGACGTTGACGATGGTGGCGTCCATCGACACGATCAGCAGGCTGAGACAGCACGAGACGAGGATGATCGCCTTGCGCCGCGCGCTGAGGGTGCCAATGGTTGTATTCACACAACTATTGTGAAACCACAACTGTCGTTCGGGCAAATCGAGTCGCCCGGTCCACCGAATGGCGTTGGGAGACAATCGTCACCGTGAACGAACGGAACGCCCGCGTCGCGGCCGCGGTAACCGCAGCCGGAATCGAACCGGCCATCAGGATCCTCGACGCCGACGCCAAGACCGCCGCTGCGGCAGCCGAACAACTGGGCTGCGAAGTCGGCGCGATCGCCAACAGCCTGGTGTTCGAGTGCGACGGCGAGCCGCTGCTGGTGATGGCCAGCGGCGCCGCCCGGGTCGACACCGGCGTCGTCGCGAATCATCTCGGCGCCACCGACATCCGCAAGGCCGACCCGAAACTCGTCCGCGACGCGACCGGACAGATCATCGGCGGGGTGGCGCCCGTCGGGCACCCCGAACCGTTGCGCACCGTCGTCGACCCGACGCTCGCGTCCTACCCGGTCATCTGGACGGCGGCCGGCACCGCCGATTCGGTAATGCCGCTGACCTACGAGCAGCTATTGACACTCACCGGCGGACTCGCCCTGCCGGTGCGGTGACCCACTGCCGGTGAGCAGACATGAAACTGCCCTAAAACCGGAGTTTTAGGGCAGTTTCATGTCTGCTCGCGAGGGAGACTCAGCGCTTGTTGATGTCCAGGTAATTGCGCTCGGTGTAGCCGGTGTAGATCTGGCGCGGACGGCCGATCTTGTTGGGCTCCGAATGCATCTCACGCCAGTGCGCAATCCAGCCGGGCAGCCGGCCCAGCGCGAACAGCACGGTGAACATGCGGGTCGGGAAACCCATCGCCCGGTAGATCACGCCGGTGTAGTAATCGACGTTCGGGTAGAGCTTGCGCTCGATGAAGAAGTCGTCGGTCAACGCGATCTCTTCGAGCTGCTTGGCGATGTCGAGCAGTTCGTCGTCGCCGCCGAGCTTGCCCAGGATCTTGTCGGCCTGCTCCTTGACGATGCGGGCGCGCGGATCGTAGTTCTTGTACACCCGGTGACCGAAGCCCATCAGCTTCACGCCGTCTTCGCGGTTCTTGACCTTCTTGACGAACGTCTGCACATCGTCGTCGCCGGTGCGGATCTTCTCCAGCATCTCCAGCACGGCCTGGTTGGCGCCACCGTGCAACGGGCCCCACAACGCGTTGATGCCACCGGAGATCGAGGTGAACAGATTGGCCTGCGACGAACCCACCAGACGCACCGTCGAGGTCGAACAGTTCTGCTCGTGATCGGCATGCAGGATCAGCAGCATGTCCAGAGCACGGACGATCTCGGGATCCACCTCGTAGGGCTCAGCCGGGAAGCCGAACGTCATCCGCAGGAAGTTCTCCACCAGCGTCAGCGAGTTGTCCGGGTACAGGAAAGGCTGCCCCTCGGACTTCTTGTACGCATAGGCGGCGATGGTCGGCAGCTTGGCCAGCAAGCGGATGGTCGACAACTCCACCTGCTTGTTGTCCAGCGGATCCAGCGAATCCTGGTAGTAGGCGCTCAGCGCGTTGACCGCACTGGACAGCACCGGCATCGGATGCGCATTACGCGGGAAGCCGTCGAAGAACCGCTTGAGATCCTCGTGCAGCAGGGTGTGCCGCTGGATCTGGGTGGTGAATGCCTCCAGCTGCTCGGCCGTCGGCAGCTCACCGTAAATCAGCAAATAGCTGACCTCGATGAACGTGGAGTTCTCGGCGAGCTGCTCGATCGGGATACCGCGGTACCGCAGGATGCCGGCATCACCATCGATATAGGTGATCGCGGACTTGGTGGAAGCGGTGTTGACGAAGCCACCATCGAACGTGGTGTAGCCGGTCTTGGCCAGCAACGGACCGAGCGCGATGCCGTCACTGCCCTCGGTGGCATGGACGATATCGAGATCAATCTCGCCACCGGGGTACTTGAGAGTGGCAAGGTCCTGCCCACTCGACGGGTTTTCGGCCACGGGAATCCCTTCATCCTCGTTGGGAAGTCGTTGGGAACCGACTAACTGCTCTACAAAAGGTAGTCGCAATCGATCAGCGCTGCCCGCGGGGGGTTACCAACGGGTCACCACGCACCGCTCTCCGCTTGGTGACGGGCCTGCCTCACAGTGCCCCGATGTGCCTGAGATCCCAGCTCAGCGACAGTTCCAAATTGGCGCGCAGACGCCTGCGGCCCCCCACTTATACTGCTCACGGCAACCCCGTGCGCGATACCGACGTGGTGCCGCACACAGTCAAGGAGGGGGCCGTGGCCGATTGGTCCGGGGGCCAGTTCGGCGTCGGTGGGCAGCCGCCCACACCAGGTTGGCCGACGACGAATCCAAACTTTTCGTCCGCGCCGCCGCCCCGCTTTCCCGACTACCCACTGTCCACACCGCCGCCGGTCTTCGGCGCACCGCCGGGAGCGCCGCCGCCCAAGCGCCGCAAAGGCATGGTCATCGGACTGGTGGCGGCCGCGGTGGTGACGGTGCTCGCCGTACTGACGGCGCTGACCGTCGTGATCACGCGCTCGGACTCGGCCGACGGCAGCGGCACGGGCAGCGAAAGCCCGCAAGCCGCGGTGGTGGCGTATCTGGAAGCGCTGGCCCGCGGTGATGCCGCCACCGCCCTGTCCTACGGCAAGTCCCAGCCTGTCTCCACCGAACTGCTGACCGACGAGATCCTCGGCCGCCAGATCGCGAAGTCGCCGATCACCGACATCCGCGTGCTCGATACCACCGGCAACAGCGCCGTATCCCAGGTGCACGTCACGGCCAAGTTCGGCGACGAGGTCTCCGAGGCCAAGCTGCTCGTGGAGAAGCACGACGGGTGGAAGATCTCGAACGCGTCCATCAAGATCGACAAGACTCAGATCGGGCAGAAGGACGCGGAAACCCTCACCGTGTTCGGCAAACCCGTCGACCAGCCCCGCTATGTGTTTCCCGGTTTTGTCGACGTCGGCAGCAGCAGCCCGTACCTCAGCGTCACGCCCAAACCGATGATGCTTCAGGAATTGGCCACCGGAGCGTCGGTGATGTCGATGAGTTTCAAGCTCAGCGACTCCGGCGAGCAGGCGATCCGCGCCGCGATAACGGACTCGTTCGCACTGTGCACCAATTCCAACCTGATCAGGCCGCCGGGCTGCCCGGTGCGGATCGAGGCGCCGAATTACGTTGACGGCACAGCCGAATGGGGCCCCATCGAAGGCGCCGACACGTTCAAGATCATCCCGCTGACCAGTGCGATGACGGCCTCGCTGATCGGCACGCTCACCACGACGATCACCGCGCAGCACAGCGGCGGCGCCGTCCCGACGAACACCGTGACAGTGCCGGTGTCCGGGACCGCGGACCTGTCGACAAGCCCACCCAAGCTGACCTGGAACTGAGACCTGAACGAGCGGGGAGAACGCCGATGACATACCCACCACAGCCACCGCCGGGGTGGAACCAACCCTCTGGCAGTCCATTTGGCTCCAACGATCCGTTCGGGCAGACCCCTCAGTGGCCGAATTACGGCCAGCAGCCGCCGACGTGGTCGGGGTACGGCGAGGCACCGCCTTCCGACGCTCCGCCGCCCAATCGGAACAACACCGGGTGGATCCTGGGCACGGTCGCCGGAGTGCTCATTGTCGCGCTCCTCCTCGGCGGTCTGCTCTGGAAGCTGAACTACGGGAACAAGAACGACACCAAGCACACCGCCGACTCCACCACGACCTCGTCGGTGACCAAGGCCGCGCCGAGCACCACCAAGACGACTCCCTCCTCGACGGCCCCGGCCGCCCCGGCCGCCCCGGCCGCCCCGGCCGGCTGTGAGGGCCGCACCGCCGGTCCGGGTCCCCAGACACCGGCCGGATGGTTGACGGTGACCACTGCTCGGGGACTCGCCTACGACGTCCCCGGGGACTGGACGGTCGAGGAATGCAGCACCGGTGTCGGCTGGGAAAAGCCTTGCCCCGACGGACCGTTCGGCTACTGCCCAGTGCGGCTCCTCAAGGGCGCGGCCAGCATGCCCAACAAGCTGTGCCCGAAGGGCAGCAGTGCCGTCACCGGAGTGGCGTCGATCACGGACGTCACGGATGTGAACGAGTCCGCCACGCTGGACGCCAAGCTCGCGACCAAGATCTTCACCTCGGACAAGGGCGCGGTGCCGTCGGTCTCGCTCGGAGCACCACGCAGCCTCACCGTCTCCGGAGCGCCCGCAGCCCAAGTGGTGGCGACCGTCACCGGCATTCAAGACGACTGCACCGGTAGCTCGGCGCTCTATTCGGTGGTGTCCACCACCGTGCCGGGTCAGTCCGGCACCGTGAACTTCATCATCGATCTGGAGCAGGGCTTTCCCGGCGCGGCCGATCCGAGTGTGGTCGACCAGATCGTGGGGACACTGCGCCGGATCGACTAGGGCGCGTCTGACAACTGGGGCAGCCAGACGGTGATGATGCGTATCGCGAATCAAGCCCCGCGTGAGTAACACTGTGGCGATTTTCGGCGTGGATTTCCGCCACAGCGTTACTGACGCGACCACCAATGGGCCAGTGCCGCACCGAGATTGCGCTGAGGGACAGAAATGGTGCTGATGTTGTCCCTGGCCTCAGTTTCGATGCGGACCGGGGCGCTTCGCGCGTACGACGGCGGCGCGGTCGACGATTATCCCGGTATCCGCGAGAGGATCTCAGCGGCGGCCGCTTCCGCGCGGCCGCCCGGGTCCGGGCTCATGAACACCACGTCGATTACGACGTTCGACTTGGCCACCACAGCACGCGTAGGACGCTGACCTCGCAACTGCCCTTCCACCACAGTGCTGCTCAGCAGCATGATCGACGAGTTCGTCGCCGAGCGGGTCACCGTACCGACGTCGTAGACGACCGGCCCGGCTGGGGTTGTGTGCGTGACAGTCCCGAGGCATCCCTGCCATACCTTCTCGATCGCGTCGACCTGTTGGCTCGCGGCGGATGCATCGGCGTACAGCGTCGCTCGTTCATCGAGGATGCCCAGTGCAAACATCGTCTTCACATCTACGCTGGCGAAAGATCGATCTTGGGTCGCGGTGTAGCCGCTGTTCGCGTAAATGCCGGGGCTTCCGGTGGCTATGACCGGGGGACATTCCGTTGGTGTGGTTGTCAATTCGGCAGCGTTTCTCAATACGGTCAAGTCGAACGTGCTGTATCCGTCGTTCAAGCCGACGAGTCGGACGGCGTCATCGAGGTTGAGCAGCAAGCCGGGCAGCTGTGCTTCGGTGACCAACGGTAACGGCGGGGGTTGCGGCGTCGTTGTGGTCGTTGCCGTGGTGGTCACCGGGCTGTGCGTTGCGGGCACGGTCGTCTTGGCCTCGGTTGTCATGGTGTTCGACGAACTCGGGATCACCGCCCAGATCACCAGCGCCGCAACGGCAACCACGATCAACGTATACGAGAGACTCAGCCCCACCAGGGCACGATCCCGACCCCGCTGCCCGGTGCGCTTGATCTGCGACAGACCCAGATGGCCCAACACCGCACCCACCGGAGCGAACAGGAACGCGAACACCACCGACAACGTCGCGAAGGTATTGGCCTCATCGCGCGGCGCCGGCGACAGCGGTGGCGGCGGACCTGCCGGAACAACCGGCGGCGCCATGTACGGCGCCTGCCCCGACGGATATTGCCCAAACGGTGCGTCACCAAACGGAGAACCGCCGAACGGATCCTGCGGACCCCCAAAACCACCCTGCGTCATATCAACCCGGAATTCTGTCGAAGATTCGTTTGACCACGGTGACCGCCTCGTCGGTCACTCCGACGCCGAGAACGTGCACGTCGACCAGGACATTGGCCTTGGCGCCGATCGCGCGCAGCATCCACGATTGCGATCCCTGATTGCTGCTGCGCAACGCGATAATTCCGTCTTCCTGTTCCTCCGGCCCGCCGAGGACGAAGTGCGTCGATCGGCCGTCTGGGATGGTCCACGTGAATGTCTTACCGGCACACCCGCGCCACAGTTCGAGGTTGCGGGCGAGTGCCCGCTGCGCCGTCGCGGCGTCAGCGAACGTCGCCACGCCTTCGTAGGCCTGCAGGTCGGCATTGGGGCTCTCGTACTGCGAGATTCCCGCGGTCTTGAGGTAGCCGCTGTTCTCGTACGGCAGTGGCATGAACATGCTGAACGAACTGGCACATTCGACCGGGCTGTACGTGTGACCTTCCGGTAGGCCGATGTCCTGCGGCTTCCCGTCGGTGATCAGCTGCGGTTTCTTCGTGATCTCTTGCATCTCGGCCAGGCTCGGGAGCAGGCCCGCCATCTGAGGCTCGGTGACGAGCGGTGGCGGCGCGACGGTCGTCGTCGTTGTAGTGGCAGGAGCCGTATTCTTCGTCGTCGCTTCAGTTGTCGTGGTGGTCGACGAACTCGGCACCACCGCCCAAATCACCAGCGCCGCAACGGCCACCACGATCAGCGCGTACGACAGACTCAGCCCCACCAGGGCACGATCCCGACCCCGCTGCCCGGTGCGCTTGATCTGCGACAGACCCAGATGCCCCAACACTGCCCCCGCCGGGGCGAACACGAAGGCGAACACCACCGACAACGTCGCCAACGTATTGGCCTCGTCATTCGGCGGCGCCGGCGGCTGCGGTGGACCCGGAACCATCGGCGGCCCACCGTATGGCGGCTGACCTGACGAATACTGCCCGAAAGGCGCACTGCCAAACGGAGAACCACCAAAGGGATCCTGTGGACCCCCGAAACCACCTTGCGTCATGTCAACCCGGAATCTTGTCGAGAATGTGATTGGCGATCACGACGTGCTCGCGGCCGTGCCGCTGCGCAAAGACCTGCGTATCCACCAACACGTTCGCCTTGACCGCAATCGCGCGGCTCATCACCACTTCCGGGGAACCCGGACTGACGCTGACCAACGAGGTCACATCGCCATCAACCTCGGGTGCGCCGAGATTGAAATCCATAACCCCACCAGACCCCGAGGTGACCTTCAGGACCCGGCCCGCACAGCGGTGCCAGACGTCCTGATAGCCCACCAGCGCCTGTCTGGCCGCCGCGGCACTGGGGAACCGGACGACAGCCTCACCGGTGACGACGTTGTCGGCAGCCACATGGGACGGCCCGTACACCTCACGGTAGTCACTACCCGCATACCCCTGAGGCGTAAGAGCCACGAACGAGCCGGCGCATTCGGCCGGGTCGAACGTGAACACGTCGGGCGGCTGATCCTGGACCCGGGTCTGGGTTTGTGAGCTGGTCACTGTGTCGTCGTTGAGAAGGTCACGCATCTCGGCCAGGTTGGGCACCAGGCTGGGTAGGTCCTTGGCTGCCACGGTCGGCTCCGCCGGCGGCGAACTGGTGCTCGTTGGCGATGCGGACGGTGAACTCGTCTGCGATGTAACCGGTTTCGAGTCGACGCCCTTGGTATCGATGACGGCCCACACCACCAGCCCCACCACAGCCAGCAGGATGACCGCATACGACAGGGTCAACCCCACCAGCGCACGGTCACGACCTCGCTGCCCGGTGCGCTTGATCTGTGACAGTCCCAGATGGCCCAACACCGCACCCACCGGGGCGAACACGAACGCGAACACCACCGACAACGTCGCCAACGAGTTGACCTCGTCATGCGGCGGCGGCCCCGCAGGGGCCATCGGCGGACCCGCGTACGGCGGCTGCCCGAACGGATTCTGTCCGAACGGGTTGCCCCCGAACGGATCTTGAGTGGTCACCTACAACACCCCGAAGCTCGAGGTGACCCACCGGATCGGGTCGGCGCACCGGAACGGGGCGATCCCCCGGGAATGCAGCTTGTTGCCGCTGGGCGGCTGCCCGAGCGCAGACACCACAAAATAGCGATGCGGCAACACGATTCCCGTCGACGGGTTCTCCACCGCGGCCACGATCGCGCCGCCGTGCAGACGAGTCAGCAGACTTCGCACTTCCTCGTGCAACAGTTGCCCACCGAGTTCGTCATAACGCGGGGCATCGGAGGTATCCCGCAGATAGGCCGCGCCGGTGTTGGACATGATCATGCTCCACTCGGAGCCCTCGACATTCCGCAACGTCCGAAGCGCATCGAACTTCGACAGGATCACCGCGAGCTTCGGCTGCCCCTGCCCCACAGCCATCAGCAGGTTGTTCAGCACCGAGCGAGGATCGCCGCCGCTGAACTGCTGGGCCGGCAACAGATCGCGCAACTGATCGCGGATCGTCTGCACCCGCAGGGGATCGAACATGAAGAACACCGCGTCGGCGTTGGCGAAGAACCGGAACGGTGGCGTGTGCAGATCGCCGGATTCCATGTCCTCACCGGCCACATCGCGCAGGACCAGGAACCGCCGCACCCCGTGCCAACCACCGATCGAGAACACCAGCGGCTCCCGCTGGCTGGACGCCTGGGTGTGCATCGTGGGCGTGGGAGGGATCAGCCCGCGCTGCACGTAGAGCGGAGTTTCGTAGTTCGCCTCATAGGCCTGCGCGGTGGCTCGGGTGACGGGTTCCATTGACACACCGAGCCGTTCGCACAGTAGCTCCAGCTGTTTGACCAGAACCGCGATGTAGAGACTCTTACCGGTAGCCCGGGCACCGGCCATCGCGATGCAGATCGCATGCCCGTGCCGCCAGCCCTCGGGCAGCGTGTAGTGGCACACCGTGCAGATCTCGACTGCGGGTCCCTGCAGGGCGTGGCTCGCATCCGCCGTCGACGGCGGTGGACCGTTGTGGCCGGGCGTGCGGGTCCAGGTGTAGAGCGGACCACACTCGGCCGGCGCACCGAGGTAGGCCGAGGCGACGTCGTCGCGGTAGCGGGCCGCGCCCGGCTGGGGAATCAACGTCCACAGGAAGTGGTTCGGATTCAGCAGCGAGAAGCAGCGTGGGCACTTCGTCACGTCAACGCCCGCACCAACGCCGCCGTGATGCGATCCAGCACCGGCGGATGGGCCAGCAGTTCGGCCCCGGCCTCGTTACCCGGACGGGGTGACGGCAGCCGCGCACCGTCCGCGTCGAGGCGCCGGTCGTTGGACAGCGCCAATACCGGAAACTGCTGCCGCACCGCCAAAGTGGGAAAGTCGGAACAGACGACGGTACGCGCCGGGCCGGCGGGCAAGCGTGACCACCGGGCCCCTGCCGACCACCGCGGTTCGGCCTGGCGGAGCGCGTCCACCAGCGCAGCGGCGTCGCCTGCCGGCACCGGCGTCACCTCGGCACCGACCAACACCGCCGATACGGCCCGTACGCCGATCGCATCGGCCACCCCGACCACGATGTCGGCTGCCGCGAACGTGCTGCCGTCGGCGAACCACCGCCGCATCGACGCCGACGTGTCGACGGCCAGCACCACCGAGCCCTCGGAATTCCCCGGGCCCCGTCCGGTGACCTTGCGCGCGGACGTGCGGGCCGCGGATGCCAAGGGGCTCATCGGCGTATCGGCCACCGCACTGACGGCCACCTCGATCTGCGTGCCGTTCGGGGTGAGCGCGGCGAAAGTGACGACGGTGTCGCCGCCGACGTCGACAGGATCGAACATCACCTGGACCGGGTCGACGTCACCGGGGTTGTCGTGCGCGATCGCCAAATGGATGAGCGTGCCCGAACCGAACCGGTCGGCACCGACGGGCCGCACGACGATCGTCACCGGCCCGGTCAGGCTCGGCAGCACCGCCTGGTGTGCCGTGGAGCGCACCACCGGTTGGTCCGGACCACCCTGCACTTCCAACGCGGCGCCACCGACGGCGCCGGTGATCGACACGGTCAGAGCCTGATTCGGAATCTGCACACGCTGATTGCGTGCACCCATCACGTAGATCGGCATCAGCGGCTCCCCCGCAGTCGGGCTGCCAGCGTCGGTTGTACATCAGCGCGGCGCGTCAACAGCCTGCTCACCACTTTTCGGTATCGGCGCAGCGCGCCGTCGGACATGTCTCCGGACATCTGCGCCATCAACATCGCCGCCCCCTCGACCTCGTGATCGTCATTCTGTAAGGGTGCTGCCACGTGCTCGGCCAGCTGCGCCAGGACCGCCTCGACACCGCTCAGCGGGGTCTCGTTATCCTCGGCTGCCACCGTATGCAGCAGGCTGACCGCGAGCACCACGTGCGGGGAAATCTCGCATCCGTCCACCAGTGGGAGCACCCGGCGGACCGCCTCCGCGGCCAGGTCAGGATCCGCCGCAAGCATGTGACAGCCATCCGGGAAGGGTTGTCCGGCAATGGTTCCCAGCAGCGCGAAGGTCAGCAGCCCCGCCGAGAAATCGCGGTGGACGTCGCCTTGCCGAGCCGTGGCAAGCGCCTGCTCCCAGAACGGGAGGTAAGCCCGCTGATGGGTATCCACATAACGCTGCTGCATCCACTGCAGCGGGGTGATGTGCCGTACCGCCGCGTGGGCAACAGCAGCACTGTCGTCATTGCCGTCGATCACCTTGGCGGCCAACCGGTCCAACTCGGGCGAATCGGGTGCGCCCAGAAGTGTGCGGACAGCGGCCGCGCCGGGCAGTGCACCGTCGCCGACGACAGCCAGCAGATCAGCCGGATCCCACACGGAATCACCCGCCACCTGGACGAACCTCGGCGAGCCCGACACCCCCAGCCACCAGAGCTCGGCCACCCGGTCTCCCCGGGCAGACGGACCCCGCCGCGCGGCTCTTACCCCACGTACCGCTGCCCGGGTCCAGCCGGAATCCCACGGCCGCGACCGGGAAAGCTCTGCAGCGGCAGGAAAGTCGACCCCGTCGGCCAGCCAGTCCAGCAAGCCGTCACCGATGACCCCGGCCGCCACGTCGCCGGGCGACGTGCGGAACAGTGCGGCAGCCAATGTCAGCTTGCCCTGGGAGCCGAGTCGTCGACTCAATTCTGCGGCGTGCGACGGGTCTTCGATCTGCGCCACCAGGTCGCTACGCAATGCTGCCACCAGCCGGTCGTCCCGCACACCCGCCCGCTGCAGAAGGTCCACCACGGCCAGCACCCGCTCGGGTCCGGTATCGCGGGCCCGCTGCAGCGCCGGTCCGATCGCCGCCTGCACCTCGGGCGGCGTCGATCTACCATGAAACACCCTCGGCCCCAACGGTGTCGGACCAGGCCGTGCCAGCCAGGCGTCGTCGGTAAGCGCTCGGCACAGGTAGCTGACATCGGCGAAATCAGCAGCGGCGCCACCTGCCAGGCTCTGCACCGCCTGCCAGGCCTCGGCGGTGGTCGTTCCCACCACCTCCCCCATGACACCTGAAATAGTCTGGGCTGCAGCAGATCCCGTAGCCACCCCCGGTGGAGAATACGTGGTGATGACGTCGTGCGCCTCATCGATCGCGTCGGCGAACTCCGCGTTGGCCGCCACTGCCATCGCCATCGGCCATGCCGGATGCAATCCGGCATCGGACACCTCCCCGGCGAACCGGTCGATATCGTCGAGCACAGTCCGCGCCGATGCCGGGTCCAGCAACACCACCTGCGCCATGGCCGACCATGCGGTGACCTCGATGGCCTGCCCGGCCGCGGTGCGGTGGGGTTCCCCGCCCAGTTCACCGAGAGAGATCAGGTCGGCCTCGCCGATGCCGACCACTCCCGCCGGTACCGCGTCCAGGTCCCCGATCGGCACCGCGGTCAGGTGCTGGCCGCTCTGCAGAGCCAGGGCCAGCTGATCGGCGCGGTCAAACGTCGAAAAACTCAGATCTGTCGCGGTTCCGGACGACATCAGGAAGCTGACCAGCCCGATCCAGTGCGCGGCCGATTCGGCCGATTCAGCCCCCAGCACCACCGGCGGACCACCGGCGAGGGCGGCGAGAACCGCGTCCAAAAGCCCGAACAGGGTGGTCAGGCGCCACGTGGTGGAATCGAGTGCGAACGCGATCACACTGTCCTTCGTCACCACCACACCCGGCTCCGGGGCGCGCGGCGGCAGGGCCGCACGGGCGACGGCCGCCGGTCCGTACGGGCGCAGCCACTGCGCCGACCGCCACCATTCGATCGGCCGGCGCGCGGCATCGGGTTGACGGTCCAGCAACACGTGGGCGAACACGTTACCCGGACGGCCGGTGCTGTCGGACCCGGCCGGGATCGAATGCCAGTAGCCGGCCGCACCGCTGTCGAGCGGGCGGTACGCGAACCGGCGCGGGCCCCGCTCCAACTCTTCAGGTGTCGGATAGGCAGGCAACGGCTCGACCGGATGGAACACCGTACGCACGCCGGCGATCAGCTGTTGTGTCTCGTCGGCAGTCAACCCTCCGGTGGACTCCTTGACCTGCCAGCCGCCGGCAGACCCGACCTTGTCGAACGAGGTGTAGGCCAACTGGCCGTAGCGCGTGGTCATCGCGCCGGCGGGCTGAGTCGCAGGGTCTCCACCGGCGGGTCGAGCAAAGCGATGACCCGAAGCCGCGCGGGCGTGGGAGTGTTCACGAACAACCTGATCCATCCTTGCAAGCCGCGCACATCGGCGGCCCACAGCTCGCCCGCGCCCGTCGTGGTGAGGGCCGTCCAGCGCAACTCCTTCGACGGCCGGTCGCCGATCTGACCCTGCTCGGTGAGCGGAGCGACGTCGACGGCCTGACCGTCATGTACGCCGAGCGGAATCCGCTGCGGATTGTTGACCAACACGAACGCCGGAGACCCCGGCAGGTCGTGTTCGGAGCGCATCGCGATAGTGGCGGAAACCGGAAAACCGTTGGGGTCACGGACAATCTGCACGGCGTACTGCAGCCGGAGCAGACCGGCGTATTCAGTGCTCGTGACCGCACCGGTCACACGCCGTCCACCGGAGAACGCCACCGGCGCCAGGTGCAGCGAGCAGCCGCCGACCGGCAGCTGCCCCGTCAACTGCATGCCGCCGTACTTCTCGTACTCCTGAAGAGAGATCTCGAAGGACTTGCCGGTGAGCCCGTCACGCGGATCGTGGCCCTTGGGAGCCAGGTACATCACGACACCTGCCGCGCCGTCGGGCCAGTCGAATGTCAGCACCTGCTTGTTGCAGTACTCGGCCAGCTCGACGTCGCTGATGGTCCCGGTGCGCACCGAGGACAGCGTCTTGCCCAGCAGTGCACGCCCGCCCAGCAGGGTCACCGGAGTCAGGTACGCACGGCTCCAATCGGCCGGCCACGACACCGCGACCAACACCGACTCCGGCCGGCCGTCCGGTGTGTGCCGCGTGACCACCGGCTGGGTCAGCTGCAGTTCGGGAGTGAGCCCTACCTGTTCGAGGGCGTCCTCGGCCAGTTCGGCGGAATCGGCGCCGGCGTTGGGCCCGTTCTCGCTGCGGTAGATCACCACACGTCCGGCGGGCGGAGGCGTCCAGGTCAGGTCGAACACCGAGCCGTCACCACCGGCCACCACAGCCAGGTCTGTGACCGGCTCCAAGACCGCCGACACCGCGACGTCGGCCTGGACCGCTTCGGACAGCCGCAGCACGCCGTCCACGGTGGCCGCGCAACGGGCCCGGTACAGATAGCGCTGTCCGCGAACGGTGTCGGTGTCGATGAACCCGGAAAGGTTGGCACTGTCGGCCAGGATCCGATACTGAGGGCCGTCACGTCCGGCGTCTTCGGCCGGGATGCGGTAGACGAACACCGCGCTCACCCCGGGCGGGACCGCCCACTGACCGATGACCCGTCCGGAATCCTCGCGGATGTCGAATGCGGTGAGCGGGCTGACCAGCACCCCGGCCGCGTACAGCACCGGTTGGGCGGCGAGCGCGTCGGCACGCGACGGCCCGACGTTCACCCATACCTGGAAGTGCCTGGCCGCCGACGTGGCGGGCCGGGCGTCTGCGGCGTACGGGGTGTCGGTGGCGGCCACCAGATCCGCACGGTCCGGCGCGTACGGTGCGTCGCCCTCGGCGCTGACCAGTCGGTAGAGCACCACCGCCGCAGCCGGCTCGTAGGGCGGCCAGCTCAGGTCCAGCGCGGCCCCGTCCGGGCGTCGCCGGAGCGCGATGTTGTGGCTCGGCGGCTGCTGGGCGCCGAACGTGAACGGCGCGAAATCAGCTGCGCTCAACGCTGTTTCGGCCGGTGGCGGTAGGGGCGGCGGGGCCGGTGGCGGTGGCGGTGGAGACAGCTCAGGCGACGCCGGCGGTGTCACGGATTCGGTTGCGGACGCGGCAGTCCGGTGCCGCCCCGAGGCATCCTCTGCCGCCGGACTCACACCGCCCAACTCGGCCAGCACCCGAGCCATGTCCTCGGCATGCTCGGCCACCGACCCCGGCAGCATGGCCCGGATCCTTTCGACGTCGGTGCAACCCGACCGCAACACCAGGCGCACATGGGCTTCCTTGAAGCTGCGGGCAGCGACCGCCCCGGAGTCGAGCAGCTGCTGCCGCCAGGCCAGCAGCGGCGCCAACCGTGGATCGTCGTCGTTGTCGGGGGCGGGACGTGGATCATTCATCGCTAGAACACCATGTCCTCCCCGGGCGGCACGTCAAAGTCGGCCCGGCTGATCATTGTGGTCGGCTCATCCTCGACTCCGGGCATGACCGACACCGGCGTCTCGAACAACGCGAAGTCATACGGCGGCAGACCATCGCTGGCCTGCACCACGACCGCCCGGTAGCCCAGCCCGCGGCGGTTGACGGCCACCTTGTCGACGGCGACCGCCGAACGGCCCGCCGTCACAGCGGCATGCGTGAACAGCGACGCGTCGAACGGGGCCGCATGACCGGGCCGGTGATCGGTGATGCCGGCGCTGAACTGCTGGGCGGGCACCTGCCGACCGATGGTGGGCACCAGGACGTTTCGGGTCAGCGTGTCGCTCACCCCAGTCCCGCTGTCGTTGAACATGTGCTCCACCCGGGCCCACAGCGCGTCGGCGCCAGTGGGTTTCACCCGGCCGCCGATCACCGCCTGAGACCACTGGTCGAGACCCGAGGACGAGCCGACACCTGGCTGCTTGAACAACGCCGTAGGCTCCTCACGCAGCCGCGCCGCCGCCTCGCCCACCATGTCCTCCCACGGTTTGCTCAGCCAGCCCAACGCATAGAGCCGGCTCTGGATGCCGTGAATGGCGTTGTCGGCCTGCTCCGTTGACGCCATCGCCACCCCGACCTGGGTGGACCGCGGCAGCCCCGCGACGAGTTGACCGACCGGCGGGCGTGCCGGCGGTGGCGCACCGAAGGGCGCCCGCAGGACCGTGCCCAAGGTCCTGCACCAGGCCAGCAGCTGGCCGTAAGCCGTCGACAACCGGCCCACGTCCTGCAGGGCGGTACGTAGGTTCGCCTGCAGGGCGTCCAGTTCGGCCGCCTGTGATTTGCGCATGTTCATCTCGGCGAACAGATCTCTCTGACCGAGCAGGAACAACGCCATCGACACGACGATGTACAGGCCGATCAGGGCTCCGCCGGTGGCCAGGGCGAACTTCCAACGCACCCAGTCCATGGCGGCCACACCGATCAGGATCACCAGCACGGCCAGCAGCGCCCAGGTGAACGTCTTGAGGATGGTGCTGATGGCCTGCTGCCGCGCCTTCAGCCGCTCGTCGACCGCACCGCGGTTCGCCAGTGTCTGAATCTGGGACACCAGATCCGCCACCTCGGCACGGCCCCGGTGCATGAAATCGGCCAGGATCGAGCTGACCTGCCAGGCATAGCTTTTCGTGACGGACGCCTGCCAGCGATCGAGCTCGGTGCCGGTGTTCCGGGCTTCCACGCCGGCAGCCGGGTCGGAGTACGCGCGCTGCAGCCGATCCCGAAGGTTGGCCGCACCGAGCACGTCGGCGCCCTCCACCGAGCTGACGCCGATCACCGCCGCCAGCGACGTCGGAATGCCCTGGAAACGCTCGGCCGCACTCGGCACCACGTCGGCGGCGTTGTAGACCACCCCGATGGCCGCGCCGACCTGGACAGGCTCCAGCCCGCCGGCGCGGCGGCCTCCATCGGCCAAAGTCAGTGCGCCGTTGACGAAGTCGGTCCACAACCCGCTCATGTCCTGCTGGGCGAAATGTTCCGGCTGCCCGCCCAGGGCGTTGCTCAGGGTTTCCGCGCTGCGCCCCAGGTCCTGCCAGTCTGATTGGGTGGTGTCGGCGACCACGGCGAACGCAGAGTCGGTGCGGCCGAAGACGGTGCTCTGCACCGTGGTGACCACCGCCGAGGTGACCGTCCCCATCACGGCCGACCACCACGCCGCGGGCGCACTGCGCACGGCCGCTCCCATGAACTTGAGGAACATCTTCATCGCGGCCCAGATCGAGATGGCCTGCTCCGGGCCTGCGGTCGCCGCGATCCTCGGACCGCGCAGCACGTCACGGTGTTTCGTCCACAACGCGCGCGCCATCGACTGGGCGGCGGTCGGGACATCCTCGACGTAGACCACCGGCACCTGGCCGCCGCGGGGCAGCGGCAGCCGGCCCGTCGGGTCGAACAGGTGCGCCCGCAGGCCTTCCTCCACGCCATCGGTGTCGAGCCACCGGTAGAACGCCCGCACCGCGCGTACCGTCTGCCCGGGCAGGATCTCCAACGTGTCGAAGGGACCCTGGTCCACGCCGGCCCACAACCCCGTCACGCCGGCCACCACCGGAGCGGCGAACTGCGCCACATCCAGCGGATCGGTGAGCCGGCCCCAGGCCACCGCACCCAGACCGGGCGCCGCCGAATCTTCCGGCGCGATCAACAGGTTGTGCCAGCCTTCGAGCACCAATGCCAGATCGGGAGTGGTGGGGATGGCGTCACCGCGGGTGAACAACAGCCGCAGCAGGTTGATCGGGGCACCCATCGAACTGCTGCGGACGGTCTGCTCCACCGCCTGCTCGACCGCCAGCGGGACTCGATCGGTCGCCGGCACGTCGACCGGGACGAGCACTGCGATCCGGATCCGGTCATAGCGCTCACCGGTCAGCATCTGCTGCAACACCACCGGCTCGCCCTGTCCGTCGCGAACCAGCGTTCCGTGCGTGGAGCTGTCGCCGACCTCGGCGGCGTCGACCCACACGAACGGCCCAATCAGACCGACCGCGGAGTAATCCACCAGGACGGACAGGATCTCCTCGGTCTGTGGGCGGGGTGCCAGCAGCACCGTCAACGCCCGCTGCGGCGCGGCGGTCGGAGTTGTCCCGGGCAGCGACATCGTCAGAACGTCCCCCCGTCGGGGATGACGACCGAGCCGCCGTCATCGAAGAACGCGCCCGCACCGGCCGTCTCCCCCTGAGCCAACGCCGCACCCTCGCGCTGCAACAGCTTGATCAGCGACTCGGTCGCCCAGAAGACATCGGGCGCCAGGTCACGGAAGATCGGCGTCTTGGCCGCCTTGGACCGGGTGGCGACGGTCGTGAACGCACCATCGGGAGTGGCCCCGGGGGTGTCGGCCGGCAGGTACTGGGCCGCGACGTCGCGGACGTTGCCCAACCACGTTTCGGCGGCTGCCTGCCGATCCTCGGCGGTCTGCGCGGCCGCGATCGGCCCGACCCGGGAAGTGATCCCCGGACCGGACGTTCCGGACTTGAGGAACTCCCGCACCAGTGCCGCCGCCGACAGTTCGACGATGCCGCTGGCCGGGTCCTGGCTGTGCGAGTCATAGAGCGCACGCAGCACCGTGTACGGCCGCAGCGATCGCATCACCGGCGGTTCATGTGAAGTGGCGATGGCCAGCAGGCTCGACTCCAGCACGGCGGGCAGCCAGTCGTAGGACGCGGTGAACGCCGACGGTGGAGTCAGCAGCGGGTTCGGGAAGCTCAGCCACTGGTTGTCGTCGCCGTCGTAGATGCGAACCGGATCGGTGAACGGAGACGCCGGGATCTGGATCCGTCCGAGCATCTGCCCGAGGAACCACCCCGCGGTCATGGTGCGCCGTTCGGCGTCGGTCATCGGCAGCGACGCCGACAACGGCCGCGAACGGCGGTACCGCCAGAACGCCCCCCGGCCCGGACCGGCGGTCTGCGCCCATTGCTGCGCGGCCGGCTTGAGCACCGAATCGAACACCAGCGGCGAGTAGTTCGGGTAGGACCCGAAGATGTCGATGCGGGTGACGCTGTCCTCGTCGGACAGGGACCGGCCGTAGTTGTCCTTGGTGGCCTGGTCGATGCGCGGGTTGGCGCGCAGCACCTCGGCCAACGTTTCGGCCACGGGCTGGCCGGCGAACGGGATCTCGGAGAACTTGTACCGGTACTCGACCTGCTGGCCGGGGTGCACCCGCTGCAACGCCTGATCGTTGACACTGGCCAGCGGCCGCGCCAGCGACAGGGCCTCCGCGAACTTGGTGTCGATGTCGCGACGCCGATTGACCAGCTCCGATTCCGAGGCGCCCGCTCCCTGCACGTAGTCGCGCAACGAGACCTTGCAGAACTCCTCGAACGACTCGCCGGGCCGCCCCACGTAGAGCCGGGCCCGCGCGAGCAGTTCGGCGGGCCGGGTGTGCACGTCGAACTGCGCCATCGACGGCACCCGCGGCCGCCCGTTCTCCGGATCGGTCCCCAGTGCCCGGGTCACCCACGTCGCGGTGCGTTCGATGAGCCCGCCCGGCGCTGCCGTGCCGCCGGTGGTCTGCCACAGCCCGAGGATCACCCGGGTGGTGGCGTCGTCGACGGCGGTGCGCAGCGGAATCATCGCGTTCGAACCGCCCACCGCCTTGGGCAGATCGGTTTCGTAGCGCTGCTTGAACGCCGAGGAGCTGATCAGCAGCACCTCGTTGTTGGCTTCGGCGAACCGTGAGGGCACGAGCTCATCGGCGTCGGACGGCCACGCCACGTACTGGTCGGTGGACAGGCGGGCCAGGCCGACGTCTGACGGCGGCTCGGACCGGGCCTTCTCCAGCAGGATCATCGCCTCGCCCAGCGCATCGCGCAGCGGCGCCAGCAATTCGGCGCCCATCACCCGCAGCACGTCGGCCATCCGGGCCGCGGCGTCGGCGTAGAGCTGTCGTCGCACCGTCGACCGGAAACCGTCCAGTGCGATGCCCAGCACCTGGTCGGCGTTGGTCATCACGCCGCGCAGCGACCGCAGGGCCGCGTCGACCTGCGGAGGGATCGCGACGATATCGGGCGGGCCCATGGCGCCGAGTTGCGCGATGCCGGGCGCCAGCACGCTGTCGAGGTGCAGGCGCAGCCGGTCGATCAGCTCGCGGGCGTAGGGCAGGCCGAGCGAGGCAGCCGCGGTACCGACCATCTGCTCGACCTGGTCGGCGAACTCCCGGTGCCAGGAGAACACCATCGCGTACGCGGTCTCGGAGCAGGCCCGGGCCAGGTCGGCGCGTCGGTTCATCACGGCCTGACGGAACACCGGCACCCACTGCTCGGCGGACATCCCCTGGGGGTTGGGCAGGTAGCCGCGCAGTTGCCGCTCGATCAGCCCGTTGACGGTGGAGGACACCGCCTCGGGCGGGAAGGCGCCGTTGGCGATCCAGTTGCCCAGGATGCCGACGCGTGCCTGCTCGTCGCCGGCCGCGGCCGGCATCCGCAGCTCGTTGCAGTGCGCCTGCCACTGGCTGCTCAGCAGCGTGTCCAGCTGTTCGTTGCTGGACGCCGGATTGCCTGCCTGCAGGTGCCCGAACGACAGCTTGTCGGCACAGCTGCGGGCGAGTCGCTGCGCGGCGTACTCGGCGTAGCGGTCCCGTCCCATGCTCAGGCTGGAGAAACCGTATGTGCCCCACGGCAACACATCCCACGACGAGATACCCCAACCGAGCACGTCGCGGTCCCCGGTCGGGGACGCGGTGTTGCCGAGGTCGTAGGACACGAACTGGTCGCTGGCCTTACCGCTCATCATCAGGCCGGCCAACCCGCGGGCCAGACCGCGGTACACCGCGTACTGGGAGCCGTCGCCGAACAGCGTGCGGTCGGCGCCGATGTAGCGGCCCACCGGGAAGACGCGGGCGAACGGGATCGGCTCGCCGTCACCGTGATGCTGGCCCAACGCCCGCAGGATGCGCACGTCGTGTTCACGGGCCGCGCCGGTCTGGCTGGCGACGATCTCGCCCAGCATGGCCAACGCGTTGGCCCGGACACCGATCCGCGCGCTCTCCGGCAGCGACTCGAAGATGTCGGGGGTCACCATGAAGACGCCCATCAGCTTCGGGTCCAGGCCGGTGACGAGGGTCAGCAGTCGGCAGATGTCCAGCGCCATCGACGCGCCCGCACCGCCGGCCATCGACGACACCACGAGCACCAGCGGCGGCTCGTTGGGGTCGAACCGGCCCATGCCGGGCACGCTGACCGTCGACATCTCCGAGATGGTCTCGACCCGGAACAAGGCGTCCCAGGCCGCCTGCAGCCGGGCATGGATCTCACTGGCCTTGCTCAGCGTGATCATCCGGCCGATGGCGCGGTACTGCCCCGCGCCTGCCGAGATCGGGTTGGTCACCTCTTGCGGATTGCGCGGCGCCCAGGTGGCGATGGCGTCCAGCGCACCGTCGGCGGCCAGCCGCTGCGACAGTGCGCCGTCGAGGATCGCGTAACTACTGCCCTGCGGACCACAACCGATGTAGCTGCCGCCCTGCGCGGGCACGTTGGCGAGACCCTCAGGCCCCGATTCGGCGGCGCTGGGCACGTCGATGTGCACGAACTGCCAACCCGACAGCACCTTGTCGACGCCGGCTGCGTGCAGCTCGGAGCGAAGCTGGTCCATCATGAACGCCAACGTGGCGCCACCCGAACCGCCGCATCCCACTACCAGGAATCGTCGCATCAGGCTCCTTCTCCAAACGGATTGAACGGATCGCTGTCATACCGCTGTGGTTGAGCCGGCCCGGGCTGCCCGGGGCCGGGCTGCCCCGGTCCGGGTCCGGGTCCCGGTCGCATCGGCGGGGGCGCCATCGGCGGGGATGCCATCGGCTGCGCACAGTCGGCGAAGGGGTCGTAGCCCACCGGCGCACCCACAGCTGTCTCACCGAACGGGGATGCGCCAGGCCCGGCGTCGTCGTGCGGGGAGGCCAGCCCGGCCTGGACGGCGCGCAGCCGCAGACCGTTGAGGACCTCGGGCAGCCGTCGCGCCACCTCTTCGTAGAGCTGTTCCCGCGCCGCGATGTCGGTGTTGCCACTGACCAGCAACAACACCTCGGCGTCGGTCGACGGCCCACGCGGATCGTGCAGCACCACCCAGGTGTTGTGCACTGCCAGCGGCAGCACCGCGTGTAGGCCGGTGTCGTCGGTGGCGGGCAGTTCGGAGCCAGTGCTGACCAGGTGCCCGGCGTCGACACCGACATGGCCGGCGCCGAACGGGCTGCGGCCCATCACCACGGTCAGCGTGGTCCCCAGCACCGACAGCCGGCGCGCACCGCCGGCCAGCCCGGGCACCGGATTGACCAGATCGGTGTCGACCATCGCGAACGGCTCACCGTCACGCAGCGCGATGTCCGAGCGCACCTCGGCCCGGATCCGTTCGGCCAACAGCGGGATGTCGGGGATCTTGCTCACCCACCACTTCGACAGGTACAGCAAGCCCAGCGGGATGCCCGGACCGAGCAGCAGCGCGGCGATGAGCACCAGCACGAAGTTGACGGTGCTCAACGGCTTGATCAACGACGCCGTGAACGGCACCTGGACCGTCTGCGAATCATCGGGATTGTCCAGTGCGGCAACGTGGAGCGGCATCGTGCCGCTGAGACCACCGTGGCCGTCCTGCTCGGTGCGCAGGGTGACCTCCAGCTTCCCGGTCTGGCCGTCCTGCACCTTGAGGCAGTTCCCCGGCGAGTTGGCCGCTGAGCTCAACTTCGGTGTGCCGATGCCTTCGGGGCCGGCCTCCACCGTGACGGCGTCGGAGTCGGCGATCCACACGCAGCCCGGGCCGGTGATGTTCAGCGACGTCGTCGCTCCCTCTTTGGCCTGGACGCTGCCGAAGTCGATCCGCTCGCCCGGCGACGGCAGGCCGAGCTTCGGCAGGATCTGCAGGTTGACGTCGACGTTCTGCGGCGACAACTGGGTACCGGGCGCGACCTGCACACCCACCAGGTCCACTGCTGGTGCGGTGGTGACGACCAATGACATCTTCAACGTGGCCGGGCCGGGTTCGACCTGGCTCAGATCGACCTTCACCGGTTTGCCGATGTCCTCCTTCTGGACATTGGCGAGCAGTTCGATGGGTGCCGCCCCGGCCGGCACCAGTTGCGCTGACAGCGTGGCCGAACCGACCAGGTCGGTGGGCGTCACCGGCTTGTTCTGCCCGTCGACGAGGCCGAAGGTCAGCCCGTCCAGGGTCTGGCCGCTGTGCCACGTGACGTCAGGCCCTTGCTTACCGTCACTGCCGATCAGGGCCGGGAAGATGTCGGTGGAGATGTGGATGCTGACCTTCGACACCGCCTCGGGGTGCTGACCGGCAGTGTCCACGTAGACGATGCCCCACTGGCCGATCCATTCGCCGCCGCCGGTGTTCTGCATGACGATGTTCTGCCCGGTCTCGGACAACCACTCGTAAGTCACTTTGACGCCCGCGACATCGACATCGACGGATCCGTCTTTGCGCGGCAACTCGACCGTCTGCCCCGACGGCGACACCAGATAGGGCACCACGCCGGGCACGTCGCCGGAGCCGAGGATGGTCACCGACTTGATCGAGCGGTCCAGCACGAAGTTGTGCTTGGCCTCCGGGCACACCTGCAGCTGGCACACCGCGCCCTGGCTCTCGATACCCGGGTCCGGGTTGAGCGCGTCGAACGCGAACAGCATGTCGTCGATGTCGGCCACCGAATAGAAGTCACCCGGCACCGGATCGGTCTTGTCCCCACAGGTCTTCCCGGCGAGACCCTTCCCTGTGCTGATCGCGCTCATCACGTCGAAGTCCGCCGGGGCGGTCGTGGCGCCCAGGCCGACGCCGAGCATCACGATCCCCGACGACCGGACCTGGTCGGCCACCCCACCGGAGCGGCAGATCGACTCGACCGCGCGCTGCCGCGCCTGCTCCACCCCCTCCGGGGAACTCAGGTCGACGCCCTCGGCGTACGGCTTGGCCACCTCGCGTGCGGTGAAGTCGATCTTGCCGTCGGAGAACCACGCGATCGCCTGGCAGCGCTGACCGCCCTCGGCGTTCTTCGCGCGGGCCGCCAACGCCTGGCGGGCCCCGTCCAGGGCCACCCAGTAATCGGTGTCGATGCCGGTGTTCTTGGACTCCAGGCTTCCCAGGAGCTGCGCCGTGGCGTCGGCGTTGGCGTCAGTGAGGCGAGTCCAGTCGTGCTCAGCGATATAAGTGTCGGAGAACCCGGCCGACGCGACTTCCAGATCTGCATCCACGCGTCCGGCGTAGCGGCCGAGGGTCTGCAGCAAGTAGCGGGCGGCCTGCACCCGCGCACCTTGCGGATCGCTTTGCTGCAAGCTGCTCGACTCGTCGAACAACAACAGCAGGTCGCCGGTCTTCTGTGCGGCCAGACACGCACCGAAGCGCTGCGCCCCGCCGGCGGATTCCTGTGCCGACGCGGTCGGGAGGGTCAAACCCACCAGCACGGTCGCCAGCCCGGTCAACACGACCAGCACCATCATGGCGACGACGCGCACAAATCCCCTACGCAATCCCCTCGTCATCGCTCTAGAGCCTGCCCGCCCACAGTGCGATCTGCCAGGCCCCGACGGCGATGCCCACCAGGCACACCGCAAGCACCGCCCAGTACAGCGTGGACGTCCAACTCGGCGCCGAGTAGATCGCATCGGTGCGACGCCGGGTGTCCACCCGCGTGTACACCGCCAGCGCGCCGATGGCGATCGGCCCGGCCAACAGCCAGCCCGCCACCGCCATGGCCGGCATCGGCCCCAGGACCGCGCCGATCACCGCGACGATCACTCCGGCCAGCGCCAATGCGAGCGCCACCGCAAACCACACCAACGGAGGTCCGGTGGTCCGCAGTGCCGCCGCGCCGGGCCCCACCGTGATGGGCTGACCGAACGCATCCTGCGCCCCCATGGGATGGCCGGCCGGCTGCCCCCCGAAGACCTCGTGGGGCGCGCGCTGGGGCTGGGCCGGGGGTTGCCCGGCCCACGGATCGAATCCCGACGAGGGCCCACCCGGACCTGGTGCCGGATGCCCACCCGGGCCGGCGCCAGGGCCGGTTGGGCCGGGCCGCGCGGGGGGACCGAAGTCGCTGAAATCGAATGGACTCGGGGTGCTCAAACGCCACCAATCCTTCCGTCTTCAGTTCTCGGTCGGGCGAAGTCGATGCGGAGTCGTGTGGCCACCGCTGACAGCGAACCCAGACCCCCGAACCGCACCACGTGATGCTATCGAAGCGGGCGGTGCGGCGACCCGATGCTTCGCCGAAGCGATCGCCCGTCGTGTTCGGCCGAATGGGTTGTTGCCGAATGGATCAGCCGGGCCGCCCCCGTGCCCGCCGCATGTCATCTGCTTTTCCCCACCCATAGCTCGTTGACCCCGTCGAAAAGCGGCCGCCCGCCGACAGCCATCCGAAGATTCGATGGTAATCGGGACGGGTGTCGCCGTGCGCGGCAGCGTTCGCTGTAGCGCGCCACCGGACTCTGCCAGATACTTCGCATTCATATGCGGCCGATTGAGCCTAACCGCATCTGCGGGGTCGGCCACGCGCCAATCCGATGCTCCCGCGACCGCCCACCGGTTCAACAGATTTGCCGGATGGGCCGCCGTGATCAGGCCCCGGCCGAACCCACGCCTTCGACGACCGACCGGAAATCGGCATACGTCGCCTCGACCCGTCCGACGATGTCGTCGACGCTCACCGAAGCCCAATCTGCCTGAGAACCCAGCTCACCGATGGCAGTCATGATGATCGAACCCCACACGACGGCCGTCAGCTTGAGCCGACGATCGTCGCCGGGCACGCCCATCCGCCGGGCCAGCGCCACGTTGACCGCATCCGCCCGGAACTGCGACGCCGTATGCATCAACGCCGGCGACGAGGTGACGATGCGCGCCGAGGCCAACAGCCGGGCGGCCGTGAGTTGGGTCGGCGGCGCGGTCTTGGTCTTGACGAACGCCTGCACGTGAGCGCGGTACAACGCCTCGAGGTGGCCGATTTCGGCCGGTTGCGTCGCCAACTCGATCGCCACGCTCTCGATCACCTCATCGACGAACGCCAGAACGACCGCGTCCTTGGTCGCGAAGTAGCGGCTGAAGGTGCGCGGGGAGACATCCGCGACCGCCGCGATCTGCTCGACGGTGGTCTGCTCGAACCCCTGGCGGTCGCACAGCTCGATCGCGGCCTCGATCAATGTCGCCCGGGTACGTTGCTTCTTGCGTTCACGCAAACCGGCCTCGGCCTGCCGCATCACGTCACCCACGAGATCGGATGTTATCGCCCGTGCACCGCTCTTTCGGACCGATTCGGCAACTATGTGGCGTCGGTTGCCATTCGCCGGTGGTCATACTTTGTCAGGCTCGGACCGTTCCTGCGGGCCGCTGATGCTCGCTCCGTTCGAACTCACCCGGTAGCGAACGAATGCCGGCACCGCGAGCGCGGCGATCACCACGCCGACGACCACCAGCGCGCCGCCGCCCGCGGCGGCGACCGTCGTGCCCACGGCCGCCGCTGCCGCGCCGTGCAACGTGTCGGCCAGCCGCGGGCCACCGGCCACCACGACCGTGAACACGCCCTGCAACCGGCCGCGCAGCTCGTCGGAGGCCGCCTGCTGCAGGATCGTCGACCGGAAAGCGGCCGACACCATGTCCGCGGCACCGCCAACAGCCAAGAACGCCAGGGCAATCCACAACACCAGGCCGGTGGCGCCGCCGGCTGCCCCACCTGCGATCCCGAAACCGACCATCGCCACGCCCCACACCACGATGGCCAGCACGACGGCCAGACCCTGCCTACGGATCCGCGGCAGCCAGCCCGAGAACACCCCGCCGGCCACCGCCCCCACCGACATCGCCGCCGCCAGCAACGCCATGGCCGTCCCACCCCCGACCGGGCCGCCGAAACTCTCGTGCGCCATCTGGGGGAACAAGGCGCGCGGCATGCCGAAGATCATCGCCACCAGATCGACGACGAACGACATCAACACCACCCGATTGCCGGCCAGGTAGCGGAAGCCGTCCAGCACCGCCGTCAGGCCCCAGCGCGAGGCTCCCTCCTCGGTGCTCGCCGGCGGCATCGGAGCAAGCCGGAAGGTCGCCCAGATCGGCGCCAGACAGGTCACGGCGTCGATCAGGTACAACGTCGACAGGTCCACCCAGGTGAGCAGGAACCCGGCCATCAGCGGGCCGACGATCGCGCCGAACTGCATGACCGTCATGTTCAGCGAGTTCGCCGCGGGCAACTGCTCGCCCGGCAGCATCCGCGGTATGGCAGCCGACCGCGTCGGGCTGTTGATCGCGTAGAACGCTTGCTGCACACCGAGCAGGCACAAGACCACCCACACGTTGTTCAGTGCCAGCGCGGCCTGCAGCCACAGCAGCACGGAGGCTCCGGCCAGTCCGATCGAGGCGATGATCAGCAGCAGCCTGCGGTCCATCGCGTCGGCCCACGCGCCACCCCACAGGCCGAAAACCACCAGCGGAACAAGCGCGAACAGACCGGACAATCCGACGTAGGCCGAGTTCTCGGTGAGCACGTACAGCTGCACCGGCACCGCGAAGATGGTCAGGTTGGCGCCGATGACCGTGGGGATTCCGGCCACCCACAACCGCCGGAAATCCGGGGTGCGCAGCGGTGTGGTGTCGGCGAAAAACCTGCCCACTAGGGCTGGAGACGTTCGGCGCGGGCGCCGGTCACGCGAATTCGGTTGTGTACCCGGTCCTCCCGGCCCTGCCAGAACTCCACGCTCTCCGGCGTGATCAGATACCCACCCCAGTTCGGCGGCACCGGAATCGCTTCGAGATCGGCGAATCGCGCGGTCACCTCGGCGAGCCGGTCCAGCAGGGCCGGGCGCGACGCGATCGGGCTCGACTGCTGCGACGCCCAGGCCCCCAGCTGAGAACCCCTGGGGCGCTTGGACCAGTACTCCTCGGTGGCCTCACGGCTGACCTTGGTCACCGGACCGCGCACATGGACCTGGCGGCCCAGCCGGTACCAGGGGAAGGTCGCCGACGCGTACGGGTGCGCGGCCAGCTGCACCCCCTTGGCGGAGTCATAGTTGGTGTAGAACGTGATGCCCGGCTCGTCCATGCTCTTGCACAACACCGTCCGGGTGACGGGCCTTCCCTCGTCGTCGGTGGTGGCGACCACCATGGCGTTGGGCTCGGCCACCCCGGCGCGGTACGCATCGGCCAGCCAGGTGCGCAACAACGTCAACCAACCGGTGGCCGGATCCTCGCCGAGCCAGTCGACGTCCAGGTCGCCGCGGCCGTCCTTCTCCACGTAATCCGCGCGCATGGCGGCCAGGTCATGCTGGTTTTCGGAGGGATGCTCGGAGGGTCTTGCCACCGCGGTAACGCTACGCCTGAGCGTGGTGCAAGAATCTGCCCATGCCAGCTGTACCGGAAGACTTCGTTGCCGGCCTCGAAGGCGTCGTTGCCTTCACCACCGAAATCGCCGAACCGGACAAGGACGGCGGCGCGCTGCGCTACCGGGGCGTGGACATCGAGGAACTGGTCAGCCGCCGGGTCACCTTCGGCGATGTGTGGGGACTGCTGGTCGACGGCGGTTTCGGCACGGGCCTGCCCCCGGCCGAGCCGTTCCCACTGCCCATTCACAGCGGCGATGTCCGCGTCGACGTCCAGGCCGGGCTGGCGATGCTGGCACCGATCTGGGGCTACGCACCGCTGCTGGACATCGAGGACACCACCGCGCGGGACCAGTTGGCGCGGGCCTCCGTGATGGCGCTGTCCTACGTGGCCCAGTCCGCCCGCGGCATCTACCAACCTGCGGTACCGCAACGCCGGATCGACGAATGCGACACGGTCACAGCGCGTTTCATGACCCGCTGGCAGGGCGACCCGGATCCCAAGCACGTCGAGGCCATCGACGCATACTGGGTCACCGCCGCCGAGCACGGGATGAATGCCTCGACCCTCACCGCCCGGGTGATCGCCTCCACCGGTGCCGATGTCGCGGCCTCCCTGTCTGGCGCGGTGGGCGCGATGAGCGGACCGCTGCACGGCGGCGCCCCGGCCCGGGTGCTGCCGATGATCGAAGAGGTCGAGAAGTCCGGCGACGCCCGCGCAGTGGTGAAATCCATCTTGGATCGCGGCGACAAGCTGATGGGCTTCGGGCACCGCGTGTACCGGGCCGAGGATCCGCGGGCCCGGGTGTTGCGGGCCACCGCGAAACGTCTTGGGGCGCCCCGCTACGAGGTGGCCGCGGCCCTGGAGCAGGCCGCGCTGGCCGAGCTTCGGGAGCGCCGCCCGGACCGGGCCATCGAGACCAACGTCGAGTTCTGGGCGGCGGTGATGCTGGACTTCGCCCAGGTCCCTGCCTCGATGATGCCCGCGATGTTCACCTGCGGCCGCACCGCGGGCTGGTGCGCGCACATCATGGAACAGAAACGGCTGGGCAAGTTGGTGCGCCCGGCCGCCATTTACGTCGGCCCCGAACCGCGCAGTGTCGAGTCGGTCGCCGGATGGGACAAGATCGCCACGTCATGATTGACGCTCGCGACGAATTCGCTTCGGCAGCACATGCTTTCGCCCGTTTGGTGCGGACGCTGCCGGCGGATTCGTTCGACGGACCCGGCCTGGGCGAGTGGGATCTGCGGGCACTGGTGGGCCACGCGTCGCGCTCGCTGATCACCGTCAGCACCTATCTGCAGGACCCGGCGCCGACGGCCGATCTGGCCGGTCCGGTCGAGTACTACGCCGCCATGCGGGGGTTCATGTCCGACGCCGGCGCCGAGGCCATCGTCGAACGCGGCAGGCAGGCCGGGCGGGACCTGGGCTCCGATCCGGCCGCCGCGGTGGATGCGCTGGTCAGCCGGGCCCTGGCCGATGTGGACGAGGCAGGCGATCCGTTGATCACCGTGATCGGCGGGTTCGGGATCCGGTTGAGCGACTACCTGCCGACCCGGATCTTCGAGCTCGCCGTACACAGCCTGGACATCGCCCGGGCCACCGGCTGTTCGGCGGATCTGCCGGCCGAGGTGCTGGAGGCGGCCAACGTCCTGGCCGCGCGGAGCGCGGTGGAGCTGGGCAAGGGCGAGGCCCTGCTGATGGCCCTGACCGGACGGGCCGAGCTGCCGCGGGGATTCTCCGTCACCTGACTTTGCGCACCGAGATCACGGTTTCTGACGAGATCAGGGCCATTTCCGTCACAAAGCGTAGTTTCGCGGCCGGGCTCTTGTCAGAGGGCGGTGGTTGCATGGGTGGTGTCCGCCGATGAGATCCGCCCGCCGGCCGGGTCTGCATTGCATCCGCTCACCAACCCCAGGAGAAGATCATGGCGATCGAAGTAACACCCGCAGTCCTGCCGCACCTGGTTGTCGACGACGCCGCCGCGGCAATTGACTTCTACGTCAAGGCATTCGGTGCCACCGAGCTGGGCCGCGTGCCCGGGCCCGACGGCCGCAGACTCATTCACGCCGCGCTCGGCATCAACGGGTCCACGGTCATGCTCAATGACGACTTTCCCGAGTACAACGACGGCAAGTCGACAACTCCCAAGGCCCTTGGCGGCACCCCGGTGACCATCCACCTCACCGTCACCGATGTCGAGGCCAGTTTCGCCAAGGCGGTCGACGCCGGCGCAGAGGTCGTGATGCCGCTGGAAGACCAGTTCTGGGGCGACCGCTACGGCATGGTGCGCGATCCGTTCGGTCACCAGTGGTCGCTCGGGCAGCCGGTGCGCGAGGTCAGCCCGGAGGAGATCGCGCAGGCCATGCAGTCCGGGCAGTAGCCCGCTCCCCCGCCGTCACCCAGAGTCCATACTGATCTCCTGCCACGAAGGAGATCGATGAACACCCAGCCCACCGACACCACGCCGGCCACCCGCGCGATGCGCTGGCGGGTCGTGGACATCGTGGTCGCCAGCGTCCTCGCTACGGCGGCCGGGCTGGTGTTCGTCGTGTGGAACATCGCGTCCAACCCGATCAGCGCACCGTTGACGGCGGTGCTTCCCGGGCTGCAGGCGCTGCTCGCCGGCGGATGGTTGTTCGCCGGCGTGCTCACCGCCCTGGTGATCCGCAAGCCGGGTGCGGCCCTGTACGGCGAGCTCGTCGCGGCCACGGTGTCGGCGCTGGTCGGCAACCAGTGGGGCGTGCTCACGCTCGAATCCGGACTGGTGCAGGGCCTCGGCGCAGAACTGGTCTTCGCGGTGTTCCTCTACCGTCGCTGGGGATTGCCGGTCGCCTTGATCGCCGGCGGCGTCGCCGGACTGGCCCTGGCGATCAACGACCTCATCCTCTGGTATCCCGGTTCGGCCAACGCGTTCGCCGCGATCTACACGGTTTCGGCGATCGTCTCCGGCGCGCTGGTCGCCGGGCTCCTGTCTTGGTTCGCGGTCAGAGGTCTGGCGAAAACCGGGGCGCTGAGCCGGTTCGCCTCAGGGCGGATCGGCCCCGACGCTCGATGAGCTCACCGCACGGCGCCGGTGCCACCGTCACCGCGCACACCTGGGGTTGGTGTCATGCCGGTCGCGCCGCCTGGGCCGTGCGGGACCTCGATCTGCGAATCGAACCCGGCGAGCGGGTCATGCTGCTGGGGCCATCCGGAGCCGGGAAATCGACTCTGCTGCACGGCATTGCGGGATTGCTCGGTGGCGCCGAAGAGGGCAGCGAGGCCGGCGTTATCCAGGTCGACGGCGCCGCGCCGGGCGAACAACGCCACCGGATCGGCATGGTCCTGCAGGATCCCGACGCCCAGGTGATTCTGTCCCGGGTCGGTGATGACGTCGCCTTCGGCATGGAGAACCTCGGCGTACCGCGCGAACAGATCTGGCCCCGGGTCCGCTCGGCCCTCGACGCCGTCGGACTGAATCTGAGTCTGTCCCAGGCCACCTCGGAGCTGTCCGGCGGCCAGAAGCAGCGTCTCGCGCTGGCCGGGGTGATCGCCATGGACCCCGGGCTCATTCTGCTCGACGAACCGACGGCCAACCTCGACCCCGCCGGTGTCCTCGAAGTGCGGGACGCGGTTGCCGCTTCGGCCGCCCGGACCGGCGCGACGCTCATCGTCATCGAGCACCGCACCGAGGTGTGGATGCCCGTCATCGACCGCGTCGTCGTACTGGGCGCCGACGGTCAGGTGATCTCCGACGGATCACCGGATACGACCATCCGGCGCAACCACGATTACCTGGTCCGATCGGGTGTCTGGGTACCCGACACCCCGCTGCCCGACCTCACCCGCCACCGGTCGCGAACACGCGAAACATTGCTGCATGCTGCCGATCTCGCGCTGGCCCACCCGGGTGATCCCCCCATGCACGTCGGGTTGAATTTCGAGATCGACGCCGGCCAGACCACGGTGATCACGGGCCCGAACGGAGCCGGCAAGTCGACGCTGGCGCTCACCCTCGGCGGCCTGTTACCCGTGCCTGCCGGACGTCTCGAGGCGCGCCCCGGCTTCGCGCCGTCCCCGTCGCGCCGCAATCCGGTCAAATGGCGGTCCAAAGAACTGCTCACCCGCATCGGCAGCGTGTTCCAGGATCCCGAGCATCAATTCCTCACCGCCACGGTTCGCGACGAACTCTTGTTGGGCCCCAAGGCGATCAAGCTTCCCACTGCCGAAATCACCACCCGCACCGACGAACTCCTCGAACGCCTGCACCTGGCACATCTCGCCGCGGTGAACCCCTACACCCTCTCCGGTGGAGAGAAGCGCCGACTGTCGGTGGCCACGATGCTGGCGACCGCGCCCAGGGTGATCATCCTCGACGAGCCGACCTTCGGGCAGGACCGGCGCACGTGGGAGGAACTGACGAGGTTGCTGGCCGAAATCGCCGATGGCGGTACGGCCGTCGTCGCAGCCACCCACGACCTCGACTTCGCCGGCCTGCTCGCCGACGCAAGGATCGTGTTGCCCGACTGGGAACCCACCGCGGAGACGCGCCCATGACCGCGCGCACGATCAACCCGGTCGCGAGGCTGCTCACCGCCCTGATCATCGCCGGTGCCCTGGTGCTGTCGGTCGACTGGGTGTCGGCGCTGACCGCGCTGGTCGGTGAGATCGTGCTGTTCGCCCTGATCGGTGTGAAACTGCGTGCGGCGCTGACCCGGGGCGCAGTGGTCATCCTGGCGGCCACGCTCACCGCGATCACCATCCTGCTCTACGGGCAGGCGAGCGGAACGGTGTACTGGCACTTCGTCCTGGTCACGATCAGTGACGGATCCATCGCCCTGGCGGCGGCCACATTCCTGCGGGTCCTGGCGATTGCGCTGCCGTCGGTCATTCTGTTCATCGGCGTCGAATCGACCGAATTGGCAGATGGTTTGGGTCAGGTGCTGCGACTGCCGGCCCGGTTCGTGATCGGCGCGCTGGCCGGCCTGCGTCTGGTCGGGCTGCTCGGACAGGACTGGCAGTACCTCGGCTACGCCCGGCGCGCCCGCGGGGTGGCCGACCACGCCAGGATGCGCCGCATCGCCGGGCAGACGTTCGCCCTGCTGGTATTCGCGGTGCGGCGCGGGTCGAAGCTTGCCACCGCGATGGAGGCCCGCGGGTTCGGCGCCTACCCCACCCGCACCTGGGCCCGGCCGTCGCCGTTCGGCCCACGCGAATTCGCCTTGATCGCAGCCGGGTTCGTGATCGCAGCAGCCGCCATCTCCGTGTCGGTGGCCTCCGGAACCTGGAACTTCATTGGCACTCGATGACATCCTGGGCCGCCTCGGCCCCACGGCGGCGACCGTACTGATCGACGGCCGTTCCGGGTCGGGCAAGTCGACGCTGGCGGTTCAGCTGCACGACACCTGGACCGACAGCGCGGTGGTACGTCTCGACGACATCTACCCCGGGTGGGACGGATTATCCTGGGCCGCAGAACATGTGCGGCGGTCACTGCTCGAGCCGCGGGCGGCCGGACATACCGGACGCTGGCGACAATGGGACTGGACAACGGCTGCGCCCAGCGGCTGGCACACGGTCGAACCCGGACAACGGCTCATCGTCGAGGGCATCGGCGCGCTCACCCCGGCCACCCGGGCGCTGGCCGATCTGGGCATCTGGGTCGACGCCGACGACACCGAGCGCAGGCGTCGCGCACTGGAACGCGACGGCGAGACCTACCGGCCGCACTGGGACCGGTGGGCCGCTCAAGAGAACGCGTTCATCGCACGATTTGAGCCCAGGGCGAGCGCCGATCTGATCGCGGTGCTGACCGCACGCGGATTCGAGTTCACCGCTCCCGGTTAGGGTCGACGCGAAACGATCGGAGGGAGGGCCGATGCTGGACTGGATGGCGCAGCTCGTGCAGCCGCTCACCACCACACTGTTCATCCTGGGCGGCGACGCGGTGAGTTGGGCCGAGCTGCTGGGCTTCGTCACCGGCGGGCTGTGCGTGGCACTGACCGTGCGCCGGCACATCGCGAACTTCCCGGTGGGCATCGCCAACTGCCTGTTCTTCCTGGTGCTGTTCGCCTCGGCGCGGCTGTGGGCCGACGCCGGCCTGCAGGTTCTCTACATCGCATTGGGTTTCGCCGGTTGGTGGCAGTGGCGGTACGGCAACGCCGGCCGCACCCCGCTGGTGGTCACCCGGGCGCGCCCGGACCAAATCGGTTGGTGTGTAGCCATTGTCGTGGCGGGGACTGCACTTCTGACAGTCGTCCTGCGCGCCGCGCACGACGCGGCCCCGTTTCTCGATGCGCTCACCACGAGTTTGTCGTTGGTCGCGCAGTGGCTGCTGAACGGCAAGTACCTTCAGACCTGGTACTTCTGGATCGCGGCCGACTGCGTCTACATCCCGCTCTACCTGAGCCGCGATCTGAACCTGACCGCGGCGATCTACGTGGTGTTCCTGGCGCTGTGTCTGTCGGGGCTGCAGTCCTGGCGGAAGGTGCGGGTGCCATGAGCGAGTTCGGTCACGGCCTGTTCATCGGCAAGTTCTATCCGCCCCATCGCGGACATCACGCCGCGATCACCGCCGCCGCGCAACGCTGCGACCGGGTGAGCGTGCTGGTGATGGCGGCGGCCCCGGAGACCGTACCGCTGGCGGACCGGGTGGCCTGGCTGCGTGATACCCACACCGCCCACACCAATGTCACCGTCGCCGGAATCCCTTGCGATGCACCACTGGACGTCACCGATCAACGGGTGTGGGCAGCGCAGGTGGCCGCCATGCGCGCTGGGCTACGCGCGGCCGACTGCCCGGCCACCGTCGACGCCGTGTTCTGTGGCGACGACTACGGTGACGAGCTGGCCCGCTGGTTCGATGCCACGAGTGTGCGGATCACCCGGAGCGCGGTCAGCGCCTCGGCCGTCCGGCGCGACCTGGCCGGCCGGTGGCCCGAACTGGCCCCGGCCACCCGCGCCGGGCTCACCACCCGGGTCGTCGTGTTGGGCGCGGAGTCGACGGGGACGACGACGGTAACCGCGCGCCTGCAGCAGCACTACGCGGCGCGGGGTGGAGTCTGGGCCGCGACCCGCAACGTCGAGGAATACGGCCGCGAACACACGGCCCGCCTCTGGGAACGCCAACCCGACCGCGCGATCGACGAATTAGTTTGGGAACACGCTGATTTCGATGCCATCGGGGCCGAGCAGAACCGCCGGGAGGAGGTTGCGGCCCGCGACGGTTCACCGATCCTGGTGTGTGACACCGACGCGTTCGCCACGGCGGTGTGGGAGCGACGTTATCTCGGCACGGCTGCGCGCAGCGGTCAGCCGTGGACCCGGGTGGCGCACCGAGCGGTGTATCTACTCACCGATCACGCCGACGTGCCGTGGCACGACGACGGCATGCGGGAGGGCGATCTGGACATGCGGGCGGCGATGACCGGCTGGTTCGCCGACGCGCTGACGGCCGCCGGGCACTCATGGGTGCTGTTGACGGGTTCCCTGTCCGACCGCGTCGAGGTGGCCCTACGCACCGTCGACCCGCTGTTGGATCTTTCGATGCGCTTCGGGGAGCCGTTGCACGGGCCCGGCTTCGAATAACCAGCCGGGCCCCGGCAGCTCAACGCGTCTGCAGGCTCGCGGCAAGACGCTGTCGCACAGTCGGTTTCGGTGCGGTCGCGGCGACCGCGATCATCTCGTCCACCGAGGTGAACTTGTCGCGCGGCCGGTCTTCGCCACCGCGCGCGATCTCGGTTGCGTCGATGGCCTGCCACCCGGCGGCGTCGACCACGGCGGGCTGCCGCGTGCGCACCAGCTTCTTCAGGGCAGCCGGCTTGTGCGCCGGATCAGTCAGCACACCGGCGTTGTAATCGTCGACCAGCTGGTGCACGGTCTGCGCCGCACACGACTTGTTGGTGCCGATGAAGCCGGTGGGCCCGCGCTTGATCCAGCCGGCCACGTAAGCCCCGACCGCGTCGCGGACGCGTCCACCGTCGTTGGGCACGACAGCAGCGTCGTCATCGAACGGCAGATCGGCAATCGCCTTGCCACGGTAGCCGATTGAGGTCAGCACCAGGCCGGCGTCGAGCGTACGCAGCTGATCGGTTCCGGTGACACCGAATTCGATGCCGGTCACCCGGTCCTCGCCGAGCACGCGCTGTGGGGTGAGTCGGTAGGCCAGCCGGATCCGCGGCCGGGTGAGCGGTGCGGACGCATTGCCCAATTTGGCCAGGATCTCCAGCTTGTTGCGGGTCAGCGGATCCGTCTCACGCGCCAGGTCCGCGACCACCAACTGATGATCGGCCTCGTCGAGCACGACATCGCAGCTCGCGGTCAGACCGATCAACTCGGGCAGCGTGAAGGCCGACTCGGCCGGGCCGCGGCGGGCCGCGACCACCACCTCGGAAATCTTCGAGGAACGCAGGGCCGCCAGAGCATGATCGGAGATGTCGGTGCGGGCCAGTACATCCGGATCGGTGGTGAGCACGCGGGCCACGTCGAATGCCACGTTGCCGTTGCCGACGATGACCACCCGCTCGTGGCTGAGGTCCACCGGCAGATCGGTGAACTCGGGATGCCCGTTGATCCAGGCCACCATCTCGGTCGCCGTCCCTGTGCCGGGGAGGTCCATGCCGTCGATGTCGAGCCGGCGGTCGTTGGGCGCACCCACCGCGTACAGCACGGCGTGGTGGTGCTCCAGTAGGTCGGCGTGGGACAGGTGCTTGCCGACCTCGACGTTGAGGAAGAATCTAAATCCGGGCAGCCCGGCGATAACGTCGAACAGGCGCGTCACCCGCTTGGTGCCCTGGTGGTCCGGTGCCACACCGGCCCGCACCAGCCCGTAGGGCGTCGGCAGCTTCTCGAAGACATTGACCCGCACACCGCGCTGCGTCAGCAGCTCGTCGGCCGCGTACATGGCGGCCGGACCCGAGCCCACGATCGCCACCGTCAACGGTCTCCCCGAATGTGCTGCCACCTTGGGCGCCGCGATCACCGGCGCCAGCTTGGATGTCGGCGGCAGCTTGCCTTCCCGCTTCGGGTAGAAGGCCGCGTTGAGCTCGATGAACGGCAGCTGCTTCTCGGTCAGCCGGGTATCGGCCGCGATCGCGCCGACCGGGCAGGCGCTCACGCACGCGCCGCAGTCCACGCACGCCTCGGGATCGATGTAGAGCATCTCGGCCGTCGCGAAGCCCGGCTCATCCGGTGAGGGATGGATGCAGTTCACCGGGCACGCATAGACACAGGACCCGTCGCTACAACACGACTGGGTGATCACGTGGGGCATCTAGAACCTCTGCAGACCTTGCGACTTTCCGGGGCGAGCTTCAGGCGACCGAGACCAGGTGCTCGCGCTGAGGCTCGCTACGGTAGCGGCTCGGCGGCCCGTCGATCTTGCAGATCCGCCAGATCAGCTTGGCGATCGGGTTCATCAGGCCGGTGTCGTGGCACAGCATACGGACATCGCCGAACATGTCCCGCAGCATCTTGCGCGACTCGGGCGAGGAGAAGAACAAGTCCTTGCGGACGGAGCGCGGGATGTCGAATTCCTTCCAGAACGCGCGCGGCGGCACGATGATCGCCGAACACAGGATGCGCATGGTCAGCGGCACGAAGAGCGACAGGATCCAGCGTTGACGCCGGCGCAGGTTCGGCACCCGCTTGTGCAGGTACTGGTGTGCGAAGGAGATGTGCCGGGCTTCCTCGGCGACATGGATCGCCATGACCCGTTCCATGATCGGGTGCAGGGCCTTGCCCTCGCGCAGCACGTTCTTCTGCGTGTGGTCGATCGGCTCCTCGCCGGCGAGGACGCCGAAGAAGAACGGGATCGGCAGCGGCCCGGCGGCCAGCGGGATGAGCGGCTGCAGCCACTTGAGCAGGCGCGGCATGCCCGGCACATCCATGCCGATGCGGTTGACCATCTCCTGGAACATCAGGGTGTGGTTGCACTCCTCGACGGATTCGTGCAAGCAGTACCGGTACTCCGGGGAACCGTTGGGGACCCAGAACGAGTACTCCATCAGACCGCGGATCAGGATGTTCTCGAAGTGCAGGCCGACCTTGGCGACGTTGGCCTGGCGCCACATGCCGATCTCGATCTGCCGTTCGACCGGCAGGGCCTGGTACCACGGGTGACCACCCATCGGGTCGGTCCCCGGGAGGATCCACCGCGGATCGTTCGGGATCACCGCAAACTCAGGCGAGTCCCAGTCGATGTCCTTGTACGGGTTGAAATTGCGTCGCACCGAGCCCTCGGACAACGTTGCGAGCATGTCGACGTACTCAACGTCGTCGCTGACGTCCATGTTCTTGCGCCAGCGCCTGACCATCTTGGTCCGAGCCATGTTGCAGACCTCTCTATAATCGTTTGAGGTTTACATCTACCCACTTGTTGTACAAACGGTACCGCAGGTATCGAGTAAATGTCCATGCCTGATTTGAATCGTTTGCCGATAGGTGACTAGCCGTGGTCAATCTGAAGACAAAAGACCAGGTAGAAGCCATGGCTGCGGCTGGAAAAATAGTCGCGGAAACATTGCGAATGCTCGCAGATCAGGCCGTTCCAGGTCACACTACGGCCGATTTGGACCGGATCGCCGCCGAAATCCTGGCCGCGCACCACGCCACCTCCCCCTTCCTCGACTACCACCCGCGGTGGGCGCCCCGCCCGTTCCCGGCAGTCCTGTGCGTGAGCGTCAACGACGCGGTGGTGCACGGCATCCCCGATGACACCGCGCTGGCCGACGGGGACCTGGTGTCGGTGGACTTCGGAGCGGTTCTGGACGGGTGGTGCGGAGACTCCGCCCGCAGCTTCGTCGTGGGCACGCCGCGGACGGCCGACACCGCGTTGATCGAGGCGACGGACGCAGCCCTGGCCGCCGGGATCGCCGCGGTCCGGCCGGGCAACACCCTGGGCGACATCGGACATGCCATCGCGTCGGTGGCCCGGGACGCCGGCTACGGCCTGCTGGCAGGCCACGGCGGCCACGGCATCGGACGCACCATGTACGAGCCGCCCCACGTTCCCAACTCAGGACAGCGCGGGGCAGGCCTGGCGCTGCAGCCCGGCCTGGTGATCGCGATCGAGCCGATGCTGATCGCCGACGGCACCACCGGCTACGTCCACGATCCCGACGGCTGGACGCTTCGCACCGCCACCGGGGCCCGCGCCGCGCACAGCGAACACACCGTCGCCGTCACCGCCGACGGCGCCCGGATTTTGACCCTCTAGCGGCCGACTTTAGGCTTGTCGGCATGGCTGAACTGATCATCCCCGCCGACCTCAAGCCCCGCGACGGCCGTTTCGGATGTGGCCCCTCCAAGGTCCGCCCCGAGCAACTGACCGCGCTGGCCGCTGCCGGGGACCTGTTCGGCACATCCCATCGGCAGGCGCCGATCAAGAATCTGGTGGGCCGCGTCCGCGACGGGCTCCGCACACTGTTCTCGGTTCCCGACGGGTACGAGGTGATCCTGGGCAACGGCGGCTCGACCGCATTCTGGGATGCCGCGGCGTTCGGCCTGATCGACAAGCGCTCACTGCACCTGACCTACGGCGAGTTCAGCGCCAAGTTCGCCTCATGCGTGGCCAAGAACCCGTTCATCGGCGACCCGATCATCGTCAAGACCGATCCGGGCACCGCGCCGCAGCCCCAGTCCGACCCGTCTGTCGACGCCGTCGCCTGGGCCCACAACGAGACCTCGACCGGCGTCTCGGTGCCAGTGCAGCGCCCGGCCGGCGATGCGCTGGTTCTGATCGACGCCACCTCGGCCGCCGGCGGCCTGCCCGTCGATATCGCCGACACCGACGCGTATTACTTTGCGCCGCAGAAGAATTTCGCCGGCGACGGCGGCCTGTGGCTGGCCATCGTCAGCCCCGCGGCGCTGGCCCGCATCGAGGCGATCGGCGCATCGGACCGCTGGGTGCCCGACTTTCTGTCGCTGCCCATCGCGGTGGAGAACAGTCTCAAGAACCAGACCTACAACACCCCGGCCATCGCCACGCTCATCCTGCTGGCCGAGCAGATCGACTGGCTCAACGGCAACGGTGGGCTGGACTGGGCCGTCAAGCGCACCGCCGACTCCTCGCAGCGGCTGTATTCGTGGGCCGAGGGCACGTCGTTCGCCACCCCGTTCGTCACCGATCCGGCCCTGCGCTCACAGGTTGTCGGGACGATCGACTTCAGCGATTCGGTGGATGCCGCCGCTGTCGCCAAGGTGCTGCGCGCCAACGGGATCGTCGATACCGAGCCGTACCGCAAGCTCGGCCGCAACCAGCTGCGGATCGGCATGTTCCCGGCCGTGGAGCCTGACGACGTGAGCGCCCTGACTGCCTGTGTCGACTGGGTCGTCGGCCAGCTCTGAGCACACCTCTGAACCGGAGGCCCTCCCGCCAGCGTGTCAGCCCGGTAACGGGCTGATAACGCAGTAGGGTTCGCACGCAGGAGGTCAGGTCGGTATGCGAGAACTCAGAGTCGTTGGATTGAACGTAGACGGCAGACGCATCATCTGCGAAGACGACGACTCCAAAGAGACGTTCAGCTTGCGTGTCGACGACCGGTTGCGTGCTGCGATGCGCGGAGACAAGGTCGCCTCGAATCAATCCGAGATCGATGTAGAGGTGCAGAACGTGCTGCGACCCAAGGAGATTCAGGCAAAGATTCGCGCCGGCGCATCGGTGGAGCAGTTGGCCACGGCAGCCGGGGTGCCTATCGAGCGGGTCGAGCGGTTTGCTCATCCAGTGCTGCTGGAGCGCGCTCGCGCGGCCGAGCTGGCCACCGCTGCGCATCCGGTGCTGGCCGACGGACCCGCGGTGCTGACGCTGCTCGAGACCATCACGCAGGCCATCGTGGCCCGGGGCCTCGACCCTGATTCGATCGCGTGGGACGCCTGGCGCAATGAAGACAGCCGATGGACCGTACAGCTGGCCTGGAAGGCCGGCCGGTCCGACAATGTCGCGCATTTCCGCTTCAGCCCCGGGGCCCACGGCGGCACCGTCTCCGCCTCCGACGACGCGGCCCGCCAGCTGATAAACCCAGAATTGGGCCGGCCACTGCGCCCGGTCGCCGCGGTCCCCCATCTGTTCGACAATCACGAGGCCGACGAGGTTCATCACGTTCCGGCCGCAGCCCCCGAGCAGTTCAGCCGACCCGCCGATCCCGCGCCCGCGCCCGCGGCGGCACCCCCGGCACCCGCCAAGCGCGGTCGCAAGGCCCGTCCCGCGGTTCCGGCCTGGGAGGACGTGTTGCTGGGCGTGCGCTCATCAGGCACGCAGCCCTGATCGTCTGATCACTCAGCACCGAGGATCTCAGTCAGCATGTGACTGAGATCCTCGGTGTTGTGCATTTTGCGGCCTTACCCGGCGATGTGACGCAAACGACGAGTCCACCAGCTCCAATATTAGTTATAGTGTCTAATAACTAGACTTGCTATATATCTGGAGGGGTCATGCCGCGCACCGAGAACGACACCTGGGATCTGGCCACCGGCGTCGGCGCCACCGCCACCGGAGTGGCCGCGTCACGGGCGCTCGCCTCCAGCGCCCCCGATGCACTGATCTCCGACCCCTACGCCCGGCCCCTCGTCGATGCCGTCGGCGTGGACTATTACGTCCGCCTGGCCCAGGGCGACCTGCTGGCCGCCGGCACAGCCGACCCGCTCGATCCGCATCTGATCGCCGACGGCATGGCCATCCGCACCCGCTACTTCGACGACTTCCTCCTGGCCGCCGCCGAGGCGGGCATCCGTCAGACCGTCATCCTCGCCTCGGGCCTGGACGCGCGGGCCTACCGGCTGCCCTGGCCGGCCGGGACGACGGTGTTCGAACTGGATCAGCCCGCCGTCATCGAGTTCAAGGGCCGCGCACTCGCCGACCTGGGCGTCACGCCGACGGCGGAGCTGCACGCGATCGGCATCGACCTACGCCACGACTGGCCCGCCGCCCTGCGCACCCGAGGCTTCGACCCACAGGTGCCCACCGCGTGGATCGCCGAGGGACTGCTCGGCTACCTGCCGCCCGACGCGCAGGACCGGCTGTTCGACAACATCACCGCACTGAGCGCGCCGGGCAGCCGCCTTGCCACCGACTGGATCAACGAGCAGTCGGAGCTGGCCGAGAGCCGGATCCGGACACTCACCGATCACCAACGCGAGCAGGGCCTCGAAGTCGACGACCTGTCGGAGCTGATCTTCCCGGGCGACCGCAACGCCGTCGCGGACTACCTGACCGAAACCGGTTGGCAGCCCGAAACCACCACGGCCGAAAGGATGTTCGCGGTCCACGGCAGAAAGTTCCACCGCGACGAGGCCGTCGCCGGCCTGCTCGATGCCAACTACACCGCGGCAGAACTGGTGGCCTGAGCGGCAATCGAGTCAGTGCTGGGTCAAGCCGATGGCCAGCAGCGCCAGCCACCCGCACGCCACGCCGACACCCGACCCCAGCACGAACCAGCGCCACACCGGCCGGTGCCGCCAGCCCCACACGGTGGGGGCCAATCCGCCGACCGCCACCATGTTCAGCCCCACCGCCAGCAGCGGGTGCACCCGCAACAAACCCACCCCGAGCACGACGATCGCCGCGCCCAGGACCACGGCCACGAAACCGGCCACCGTCAGGCCGGTACCCCACGGCGTGGAATTGTCGGTCACGGTGTCAATCTAACGCGATCTCAGCCTCCGAGCCGGGCACGCTCGTAGAACGTGAGCGCTGCGGCGGTGGCGACATTGAGTGAATCCGTGCCGCGCGACATCGGGATGCGCACGCGCACATCGCTGGCGCGCATCGTCCTCTCGGTCAACCCCGGCCCCTCGGCGCCGACCAGGACCGCCACCCGGTCCCCGTCAAGCTGGGTCATCGCCTCCGACAGAGTCGCGGCGGCCGGATCGGGCGTCATTGCCATGAGCCGAAAACCCTTGTTCCGCAATAGCTCCAAATCATCCGGCCACGCGGCGGCCCGGGCGAACGGAACCAGGAGGGCATGCCCCATCGACACCCGCACGGCCCGCCGGTACAACGGATCGGCACATCCCGACCCGAACACCACCGCATCGACCGCCAGCCCGGCGGCGTTACGGAAGATGGACCCGAGGTTCTCGTGGTCGTTGACCCCTTCGAGGACCGCCACGGTGCGCGCCCCGGAGATGACCTCCGCCACCGACAACTCCGGTGCCCGCGACGCCGACGCCAGCACTCCACGGTTGAGGTGGAATCCGACCGCGGCGGCCATCACGTCGGCATTCGTCCGGTAGAACGGCACGTCCACCCCGTCGAGGTCGGCGGCCAGTTCACTCAGACGCCGGTCGGTGCCCAGCAGCGCGCGGGGGACGAACCGGGAGGCCAGCAGGCGCTGCGCCACCAGCACGCCTTCGGCGATCACCAGGCCTTTTCCGCTGGGCAGATCGGGCCGGCGGTCCACGCTGTTGAGATCGCGGAAGTCATCCAGCCGGGAATCGGCCGGATCCTCGATATCGATTACCTGCAGCTGACTCACACGCCTTCGAGGACCATGGCGGACATCAGATCGGTTGCGGTGAGCAGGGTCTGGCGGTCATCCGGATCCAGGCGCGCCAACTGCGCCTTGAGCCATTCCTGGCTCGCCCGGCGCTCGGCGTCGACGAGGGACATCCCGGCCGGCGAGGCAGACACCACGATCTGACGTCCGTCCAGCGGATGCGCGGCGCGGGCCACCAGGCCCTGTTCGGCCAGCGAGGCGATCACCCGCGTCATCGACGGGGGCCGTACCCGCTCCCGCAACGCCAGGGCGCCCGGCGTCATCGCGCCCTCCTTGACCAAGGTGGCCAACGCCGAGAACTGGGTCAGCGAAACCGGGGATTCTGCACGCCGCGTACGTAATTGACGCGCGAGACGAACAACTGCCAGGGCCAGGTCATTCGCAAGCCGCGCCTCCGGATCCTTCACATCGGAAATAGTACTGAGCCGCCGAAGGTAAAGGGCTAAAACCAAGACCAATGAATGCGGACCGCATCGGATACGTTGGTCATCGATGACCGAGAACACTGACGACGCGACGGCACCCCAACCGCCGGCTCTGCCCGCCGCACTGCTGGAGCCGTGGCCGGTGATCGTGGTGATCGCCACGGGCTGGTTGATCGCGACCGTCCTGACTTTCACCGTCGGCGGTCTGCAACACTGGCGGCCGTTCACAGTCGCCGGACTGGCGATCGGCGTTCTCGGCACGACCATCTTTCTGATCCAGCGCCGCGCCGTACGCCGCGGATCCCGCGGTGCGCAAAGCGGATTGACCTGAGGAGACACCATGGCCGCACCCCTACTGCAAGCCACCATCGACATCGACGCACCGGTTGACAAAGTCTGGGGGCTGATCTCGGACCTGACCCGAATGCCGCAGTGGAGCCCACAGTGCCGGCTGATGAAGCCACTCGGCCCGCTGCGTCCGGGGACCCGCACGCTCAACCTCAACCGGCGCAAGTTCATGTTCTGGCCCACCACGTCACGCCTCACCGAGGTCGTCGACAACAAGAAGCTGTCCTTCCTGGTGGAGGGCAACAACACGGTGTGGAGCTACGAACTGGAACCGACCGGCACCGGCACGCGGGTGACCGAATCCCGCCACGCCGAGAACGGCACCACAGCAGTGTCCAACGCTCTGGTCGGCGCATTGTTCGGCGGAGTCCCCAGCTTCGAAGACGAACTCGTCGACGGGATGAACGCTTCGCTGGCACGCATCAAGGCCGCCGCCGAGAACTGAGCAGAGCTCAGTCGGCCGGACCAGATTCGCCTCAGTCGGCCGGACCAGATTCGCCTCAGTCGGCCGGACCAGATTCGCCTCAGTCGGCGGTGTCGAGCACACCGTCGTCGTAGGGCTCGTACATCGGCGACCCGGTGCCGGGCGGTTGCGGGGTGTCCGAATGGGCCCCGCAGCCATACTCGGCCTCCACCACATGCCCGTCGGCGGATAGATCGTTGGCGCACACACCGAACATCACGCCCAGTGCACCGCCGAGCGGTAGGTAGAAGCCACAGTCGCGGCAAACCCGACGCGTGGAGCGGGCCATCGCCGACCCCGGGCCGTAGTCGCCGTCGTGCCAGCGCTGCGCCGCCTGCGCCCGGCCCCACTCGCTGAGTACCTGAAGCCGCCCGAAGCCGAGTTCCAGCGCGGCGTCGTCGATCAGTGGATCACCGGTGGCCACGTACCCCGGAACCAGACGCGGATCATTCGGCGGCGGGGCCAACAGGTCGCCGGGTCCGAGGTCACCGGGACGGACCCGGTTCTCCCACGGCACCCACTCCGGCGCCAGCAGCGCCGTCGGCCCCGGGACGAGGACCAGCTCGCTGATCGTGGCGTGGTCGGCGCCTGGGTAGGCAGCCACCACGACGGCCCACTGCCAACCGCGGTAACCGGGCAGGTCAGCCAGGAATCGGTGCGTGGCCGAGGAGGCGTCCTCGATGCTTGCACCGAGGTATTCGCCGACGGTGCCGTCGCCGCTGAACTCGATCAGCGCCGCACGAGCCTGTTCGGCGGCACCCAAGAGCACCGCCTCCTGCTCCTGCGACGGTGCCGCCGGGCTGGTTTCGGGGGTCTGCTCAGCAGATTCGGTCACGCTTTCCATCGCCTCCATAGTGCCTGATCGGGGCAACCACAGACCACACCGGTCGCCTGTCGGCCGCTTGCGCCTCGGATAAGAGAGAATCGGGGGGTGACCTACTACCCGCCGCGGCCGCCGGCCGATCACGGCGAGGAACATCCCGGAATGGCCAACTACCCCAGCGACGAGACGCCGCGACGGCCACGCAGACAATCGGTGCCCAGCTCCAACCGCTGGCTGCCGCCGCTCGACGATCAGCACACCACCGCGCACCCGAACCAGGACAACCCGCAACGCTCCCACGGGGTCGGGTCGGCAGCCGGTGAGAAGGTCACGGTCACCCGGGCCGCCGCGGCACGCAGCCGCGAAATGGGTTCGCGGATGTACGGTTTCGTGCACCGCGCGGCCACCGCCGACGGCGCCGACAAATCCGGGCTGACGGCGCTCACCTGGCCGGTGGTGGCGAACTTCGCCGTCGACGCGGCCATGGCCGTCGCACTGGCCAACACGCTGTTCTTCGCCGCGGCCAGCGGCGAGTCCAAGAGCAAGGTCGCGCTGTACCTGCTGATCACCATCGCGCCGTTCGCGGTGATCGCCCCGCTGATCGGGCCTGCGCTGGACCGCCTGCAGCACGGTCGCCGGATGGCGCTGGCGGCCTCGTTCGCGTTACGCACCGGGCTGATCGTGATCTTGATCGCCAATTACGACGGTGCCACCGGAAGCTATCCGTCCTGGGTGCTCTACCCGTGTGCGCTCGGCATGATGGTGCTGTCCAAATCGTTCTCGGTGCTGCGCAGCGCGGTCACCCCACGTGTGCTGCCCCCGTCGATCGATCTGGTCCGGGTGAACTCCCGGTTGACCACCTTCGGCCTGCTGGGTGGCACCGTGGTCGGCGGCGGCATCGCCGCGGGGGCCGAATACCTGTTCAACGTGGCTCAGCTGCCCGGGGCCCTGTACGTCGTCGTCGCGGTCAGCGTCGCCGGCGCGGTGCTGTCGATGCGGATCCCGAAGTGGGTCGAGGTCACCGAGGGTGAGGTGCCCACCACGCTGAGTTACCACGGTCAATCGGGCGGCCAGGGTGAACTGCGCCGTCACCCCGGCAAGCCGAAAGCCGAACGTCAGCCATTGGGCCGCAACACCATCACCGCGTTGTGGGGCAACTGCACGATCAAGGTGATGGTCGGGTTCCTGTTCCTGTATCCCGCGTTCGTCGCGAAATCCCACGATGCCACCGGCTGGGAACAGCTGCTGATCCTCGGGCTGATCGGGGCGGCGGCCGGCGTGGGCAACTTCGGCGGCAACATCGCCGCCGCACGGCTGGCGCTCGGACATCCCGCGCAGCTGGTGGTGCGGGCGGCCGCCGCGGTCACCATCGTCGCCCTGGCCACCGCACTGACCGGAAACCTGATGGTGGCTGCCGGCGCGACACTCATCACCTCGGGTGCCAGTGCCATCGCCAAGGCCTCACTCGACGCGTCCCTGCAGGACGATCTGCCCGAGGCCTCGCGGGCCTCGGCGTTCGGCCGGTCGGAATCGGTGCTGCAGCTGGCCTGGGTGACCGGAGGCGCCACCGGGGTGCTGATCTATACAGACCTCTCAGCCGGGTTCACTACGATCACGGCCGTGCTGATACTGGGCCTGGCGCAGACCATCGTGAGCTATCGCGGCGAATCACTGATTCCGGGTCTGGGCGGTAACCGCCCGGTCCACGCCGCACGAGAAGGCGGCAACCGTCGTGCGGCAGCGCCGACGACAGCACAGTGGGAGTCCCGATGAAGCGTGCTCTGGCGGTCCTGGCGGCCGTGGTCGTGCTGGCGATTGCCGGTACCGCGGTGGGGGTCTGGCGGCTGCACAGTGCCCACGGCGACCGGTTGCCGGAGATCAGTGCGTACTCGCACGGACACTCGGTGCGGATCGGCCCGTTCCAGTACTGCGAGGTGCTCAACCTCGACGACTGCGAGGAACCGCGCGACGCGGGCGAGCTGCCGGTCACCAAGGACAATCCGGTGCAGCTCTCCGTGCCCAGCGCGGTCTCCCGGGCCCCATGGCGGCTGCTCCGGGTGTACGAGAACCCGATCGACACGACGGTCACGTACTTCGCACCCAAGACCACACTGGCCGTCACCATCCCCACCACCGACCCACAGCGCGGGCGGCTCACCGGCCTCGCGGTCCAGCTGCTGACCCTGGTCCAGGATCAGAACGGCCAGGAATTCGCGCTGCCCCACGCCGAATGGTCGATCAGCACCGCGTGGCCCTGACCGTTCCGTCGCTTTGCTGCTTGCTTCCACAAGCAACCGTGATCCGAGTTTTCCCTACCGAGCTTTTCAGCGGTTGTGCAGCGATAACGTAATTGCATGAAGCCACCGCTCGCGGCGCTGGCAACCACGGTGCTGCTGGCAGTCGGCCTGGGTCTGGGTGCCCTCGTCGTGGGAGCCGGTACCGCGCAGGCCTATACCTACGGCCCATTCCAGTGGTGCCCCGGGCAACCGCTGCCGAATGACCCGCCCCGGTCGGATACCGAACTGGTGTGGGACATGGGCGTCTGCCACACCTACTACTTCGAATACGACGTACGGACCCACGCCCCCGCGCATTACTGGGAGGGACCGAACCTGTTCCCGACGCCCATCCCGCCGCCCCCGCCGCCGGAGAATCCGCCGAACATCTTCGAGCAGTGCCCCGGGCTCATCCCCTTCGTCAACTGCCTACCCGGTCTCTAGGGCCTATCCGGCGCCGTGTCCGTCCCGGACCCGTTCGGCCGCGGGCGTCGGGCCGGGCGGAGTGCCGTCACCGAAAGGCCTGCCGCCCAAGGATTCCCGCCCGTGTGGCGTGAGCCAGTCGGCCAGGTCCGGGCCCTTCGGCACGATCTGGGTCGGATTGATGTCCGAATGCACGATGTAGTAGTGCTGCTTGATCTGGACGAAGTCGATGGTGTCCCCGAAGCCCGGTGTCTGGAACAGATCTCGCGCATACGCCCACAGCACGTCCATCTCGGTGAGCTTGGACCGGTTGCACTTGAAATGGCCGTGATAGACCGGGTCGAACCGCGCCAGCGTGGTGAACAACCGCACATCGGCCTCGGTGATGGTGTCGCCCACCAGAAAACGCTGGGTGCTCAGCCGGTCGCTCAGCCAGTCCAGCGCCGTGAACAACCGGTCATAGGCCTTGTCATAGGCCTCCTGTGAGCCGGCAAAGCCGCACCGGTACACCCCGTTGTTGACCTCGGTGTAGATGCGCTTGGCCACCGAATCGATCTCCGCCCGCAGCGGCGCGGGATACAGCTCCGGGGCTCCATCACGGTGATACGCCGTCCACTCGGTGGAGAAATCCAGTGTCATCTGGGCGAAGTCGTTGGTCACCACCGCGCCCGTGGCCACCTCGACGATCGCGGGCACGGTGATGCCCTTCGGGTAACCGGGGTCGCGCTTGAAGTACGCGTCCTGCAGTCGCGGGATCTTGAGCACCGGATCGAGCCCGTCCGGGTCGAGGTCGAAGGTCCAGCTGCGGGCGTCATGCGTCGGACCGCAAAAGCCAATGGACAGAGCACTTTCCAGCCCCAGCAGGCGTCGCACGATGATGGTGCGGTTGGCCCACGGGCAGGCCCGCGCCACGATCAGCCGGTACCGGCCGGCCTCCACGGGGTACCCGTCATGGCCGTCGGCGGTGATCCGGGTGGTGATGTAGTTCGTGTCGCGGTTGAATTCACCGCTACCGGCCGCGACGTAGGAGCCCTGGGTCATGGACCCAGTCTCCCCGTACCGGCACTAAGCGTCGAGCTCCTGCGCGACAGCCTTGACCACCTCGGACACCCGGCGCGCCACCTTGCGGTCGGGGTAGCGGCCCTTGCGCAGCTCGGGCTGGACGATGTCCTCGAGCAACGTGATCATGTCCGAGACCATGCCGTGCAGCTCATCGGGAGTGTGCTTGTGCTCGGGACGCTCCGCCTCGCGCCGGGCCCGGCTCAGGCTCGGCGGCGGGTCGATCAGCTTGACGCTCAACGCCTGCGGGCCACGACGGCCGGCGGCCACTCCGAACTCGACACGCTGACCGGCCTTGAGGCCCTCGACACCCGCGGGCAACGCCGAGGAGCGCACGTAAACGTCCTCGCCGTCCTCCTGGGACACAAAGCCGAAGCCCTTTTCAGCGTCGTACCACTTCACCTTGCCGGTCGGCACCGCATCTCACCCGCTCGTCGTTGTCAGACTGTGTACACACATAAAGCTCGCGTCCCGTCAGCCCGGGACGCGATGGAGCGATCCTACTCGGACCTCACTGGGTGCTTCACCCCTATTACTCGGTAGGCTTGCTAACACCTCTGGGAGAGAGCTGCGCCGGTAATGCGAGTGATACTGAACATCATCTGGTTGGTATTCGGCGGCCTGTGGTTGGCGCTGGGATACCTCCTGGCCGCCCTGATCTGCTTCGTCCTGATCATCACCATCCCGTTCGGGTTCGCCTCGCTGCGCATCGCCTCCTATGCCTTGTGGCCGTTCGGCCGCACGATTGTGGACAAGCCGGGAACCCGGCCCGGCGCCCTGGTCGGCAACATCATCTGGATCGTCCTGTTCGGCTGGTGGCTGGCGCTGGGACATCTGATCAGCGCGGTGGCCATGGCGGTCACCATCATCGGAATCCCGTTGGCGCTGGCCGACCTCAAGTTGATCCCGGTCTCGCTGGTCCCGCTGGGCAAGGAGATCGTCCCGGTCGACTCGGTGAAGGTGCCGGCATGACGCTGACCTCACTCGGCCTGCCCGCCGTGAGCGGGTCCGGTCACTCTTCCAACGGGCCGGCCCCGGCGAGTGGCCCCCTGGTGGACACCTACGGCCGGGTGGCCACCGACCTGCGGGTCTCACTGACCGACAAGTGCAATCTGCGCTGTACCTACTGCATGCCCGCCGAGGGCCTGGACTGGTTGCCCGGCGAAGCGCTGCTGAGCACCGCCGAACTGAGCCGGCTGCTGCGCATCGCCGTCACCGGCCTGGGCATCACCAGCGTGCGGTTCACCGGTGGTGAACCGTTGGTCACCCGCCATCTGGAGGATGTGGTGGCCGCCGCGGCCGCACTGCACCCCCGCCCGGAGATCACGCTGACCACCAACGGCATCGGGCTGGCCCGGCGCGCGGCGGGCCTCAAGCAGGCCGGGCTGGACCGGATCAACGTGTCCCTGGACAGCGTCGACGCCGCACACTTCGCCCGGATCACCCGCCGGGACCGGCTGGGCGACGTGCTGGACGGCCTGGCGGCTGCCAAGGCCGCCGGACTGGCGCCGGTGAAGGTCAACGCCGTTCTTGACCCGGTGTCGGGCCTCGACGACGCCGTGGACCTGTTGGGCTACTGCTTGGACCACGGATACCAGCTGCGGATCATCGAGCAGATGCCTCTGGACGCCGGACACACCTGGCAGCGCGGCAGGGTGATCGACGCGGACACCATCCTGACCACTCTGCAGAAGCACTTCGATCTGCGGACCGACCCGAGGCCACGCGGCTCGGCCCCCGCCGAGCTGTGGCAGGTGGCCGCGTCCAACGCGCACCCCGCGGGCACCGTCGGGGTGATCGCCTCGGTGTCGCATGCCTTCTGTTCGGCCTGTGACCGCACCAGGCTCACCGCTGACGGCCAGATCCGCAGCTGTCTGTTCTCCACCGAGGAGAGCGACCTGCGCACGCTGCTGCGCGGCGGAGCCGACGACGCCGACATCGAGGCGGCCTGGCGGACGGCAATGTGGGGCAAGCCCGCCGGACACGGCATCAACAACCCGGATTTCGTGCAGCCGACGCGGCCCATGAGCGCGATCGGCGGCTAGATGACAGGGCACACCGCGGCCGTGACGGTCCGCTATTTCGCCGCTGCGGCGGCGGCAGCCGGAGTTGATACGGAAACGTTAGATTTGGCCGAGGATGCGACGATCGCGTCGCTCATCGAGCAACTCTCCGGCCGCGACTCAGAGCTCTCACGCGTCCTAAAGCGCTGCTCATACCTGTGCGACGGGATGGCCGTCCGCGATCTGAACAAGCGCGTATCAACGTCTCAGACCATCGATGTGTTACCGCCCTTCGCCGGCGGTTGAGGTGATTTGCATCACATAACGAAATGGTCACGAGCTGGCTACAGCCCGGTGGAGCGCCTCGCCGACCTGCGGAAACGCGGAAATAACCTGCACCTTTAAACAACTTTTAGAGTTTGCTCGCATCGAAAACGCCCGAGGCCGATAAAGGTGACGGGATAGCGGGCAGCAGTTACCGTTCAGTCCCAAGTCGACCGACCCTAATCGGTTGGCCCACCCCCATACCGACGCGCCGAGCTCCATCCATCGGGCAGGGGTTAACGACGAACAACAAGGATGGAGGCGGGGGACCCAACCGGTCCACCGACTTATCTCAGGACCAGGAGCCGCTTGCGGCTCCTTGGGGTGAAGCCGTCGCCGTTTCGACGACGCCGGCCGGGTGACCTCTCCCACCCGAACCCGACAGCTGACCTCGTGGGCGCATACGAGAGGATCTTCACGCTTATGAGCGGACGGCATCGCAAGCCCAGCACGTCATCATCAGCCAAGAACGTCGCCAAGATCGCGGTGACCGGCGCCGCAATCGCAGGCGGCAGCCTCGCGATGGCGAGCCAGGCGTCAGCCGCGACCGACGGCGAATGGGACACCGTGGCCCGCTGCGAGTCAGGTGGCAACTGGGCGATCAACACCGGTAACGGCTACCACGGTGGCCTGCAGTTCTCCCCCAGCACGTGGCGTTCAAACGGTGGCGGCGAGTACGCACCCAGCGCCTTCTTGGCCACCAAAGAACAGCAGATCGCCGTCGCCGAACGCGTGCTGGCCGGCCAGGGCAAGGGCGCTTGGCCCGTCTGCGGCCGCGGCCTCTCGGGCTCCACCCCGCGCAACGTCGTCAGCGAGCCCACTCCGGCCCCGCTGGATGCCCCCGCGGTCAACGGCGAACTGCCGCCCGCCCCTGACGCAGCACCGCTGGACGCACCGCTCCCGGCAGACGCCCCGCCGCCTGCCCCGGAGAACCTGCCGCCGGCTCCCGAGAACCTGCCCCCGGCACCGGAGGCTCCTGCCCCTGACGCCGCGCCGATGGACGCCGCGCTGGCCCCGGCCCCCGAGGCCGCACCGATCTCCGACGCCGCACTGCAGGTGCCCGCTCCTGAGGCCCCGGCGCCCGCTCCCGAGGCACCCCCGGCCCCCGAAGCCCCGGCTCCCGAAGCGGCGCCTGCCCCCGTGCAGCCGGTCAGCTACTTCGATCAGATCCAGCAGGCCATCGAGAATCAGGGCCTCGACGGCAACATCGTCATCAACGGCTGAGTTTCAGGCCGAGCCGACCCATTCATCGGTGCCGTCGGAGAAATACTGGTGCTTCCACACCGGTAGCCGCTCTTTGACGGTGTCGACGAGACGGGCACAGGTTTCGAACGCCGCCCTGCGATGGTCCGCTGCCACAGCGGCCACCAGGGCGGCGTCTCCTATTTGTAGGGTGCCGATGCGGTGGCTGACCGCGATCGCGCGCACCCCGGTGGCCTGCGCGGCGACTTCGGCGGCCACTTCTTCCAAGGTTTGCAGGGCGTGAGGGTGCGCGGAGTAGTCAAGCCGGACGACCGAACGGCCGCCGTCGTGATCACGCACCACCCCGGAGAACCCGACCACTGCGCCGGCCGCCTCATGGGCCACCAGCGCCTGGTACTCGGTCAGTGAGATCGGCGTCTCGGTCAGATCGACACGTATGACGGTTGCGCTCATCGCTGGGTCCTTCTCCTCTTCGCGCAAGCGCTCATCGGTGGGTCCTTCTCCTCTTCGCGCAAGCGCTCATCGGTGGGTCCTTCTCCTCTTCGCGCAAGCGCTCATCGGTGGTCCTCGCCGCTCAACTGATCCAACGCATGCTCCAGCACGCCGGCCAACACACCCAGACCGTCCTTGACCCCACCGGGCGACCCGGGCAGGTTGACGATCAGGGTTCGCCCGGCGACGCCACAGACGCCGCGGGACAGCACCGCAGTGGGCACCTTGTGTACGCCGGCCCGCCGGATGGCGTCGGCCAGGCCCGGTATCTGATAGTCGAGTACCGACAGTGTGGATTCCGGTGTGGCGTCGGTCGGTGAGATACCGGTGCCGCCGGAGGTGATGATGAGGTCGACGTGCTCGGCCAGGGCCGCGCGCAGTGCATTGCCGACCGCGTGCCCGTCGGCAACCACCATCTGCTCGGTGACGTCGTATCCCCGATCGGACAGCCAGCCGACGATGAGCGGGCCGGTCCGGTCGTCGTAGACCCCTGCAGCGGCACGGGTGGAGGCGATGATGACCCGCGCTGAACGCGTCACTGCCGAGTTTTTTCCGACGGGCTTTCCCATACTCCCGTTTTACCGCCTTCTTTGCGCATCACCTTGATGTCGTCGATGCGTGCGGCGGGGTCGACGGCCTTGATCATGTCGTACAACGTCAGCGCGGCGACGCTCACCGCGGTCAGGGCCTCCATCTCGACCCCGGTGCGGTCGGTGCTGCGCACGGTGGCGGTGATGGCGACCTCGGCGTCGTGGGCGTCGAAGTCCACGTCGACACCGGTCAGCGCCAGTTGATGGCACAGCGGTATCAGATCGGGCGTCCGCTTGGCGGCCAGGATTCCGGCGATCCGGGCGGTGGCCAGGGCATCACCCTTGGGCAGGCCACCCGAGGCGATGAGGGCCACCACATCCGGCCGGGTGTGCAACGTGCCGACGGCCACCGCGGTGCGCCTGGTCACGGCCTTGGCCGTGACGTCGACCATGTGCGCCGCGCCGGACTCGTCGAGGTGCGACAGTCCCACTGCTACCTGTTGACGACGGTGGCCGACTGGATGAAGGGCAGTTCTTCGGCCGGCAACGGAAAGGTCAGGTCGCCGAACGGGGACAGCGCGCCGGTGCGGTCGGTGGCGAGCTCGCTTACGGCGTGATCATCGCCGTCGGAGAGCACAGGCCAGCCGTTGTCGACGTAATGGTTCTTCTTGTTGTCAGCCACGCTCCACATTGTGGCAGGCTCCTCATCCGGTGGCGAGACCGGCGGGCAGGAGCGCAGCGACCGGGGATGGATCGCGCGGGCTGCTTTACGCTGGTCAGGATATGACCGCCGCACAGACTCCCGGATTCCCGCTGGGTGCCTGGCTGTCCGAACTCGACGACAAGGCCCTGATCCGCCTGCTGGAACTGCGGCCCGACCTGAGCCAGCCGCCACCGGGAACGATCGCCGCGCTCGCTGCGCGTGCCACCTCACGCCAGTCGGTCAAGGCTGCCACCGATTCTCTGGACTTCCAGCGGCTGGCCGTCCTGGATGCGTTGCTGGTCCTGCACGCCGACGCCCACGCCGTCCCGGTATCCGAGGTGAGCGAACTGTTGGGCGAGCGCATCGGCGCCGACGACGTGACCGCCGCGCTCGAAGATCTGCGTGAGCGGGCCCTGGTGTGGGGCAAGGCCGCTGTCCGGGTGGCGCCAGAGGTGGCGTCGGGCCTGCCCTGGTTCGTCGGCCAGGCCGCCGTCGAGGTGTCCGGGCACAGTGCCGACGAGATCGCGGAACTGCTCGGCGGGCTCGATGACGCCCAGAGCGATCTGTTGGCCCGGTTGCTGGAGGGCTCACCCATGGGCCGCACCCGCGACGCGGCACCCGACACCCCGCCGGACCGGCCTGTGCCGCGCCTACTGGAGGCCGGTCTGCTGCGCCGGATCGACGACGACACGGTGATTCTGCCCCGGCTTGTCGGCCAAGCGATGCGAGGTGAGGCGCCGGGCCCGGTGGAGTTGACTCCGCCGGTGCTTCAGACATCGTCGACGACGCCTGCCGATGTGGACGCGGTGGCCGCCGGCGCGGCCATCGACCTGCTGCGCGAGATCGACCTGATCATCGAAACCCTTGGCAGCACACCGGTTCCCGAGCTGCGCAACGGCGGGCTCGGGGTGCGCGACGTGAAACGGTTGGCCAAGACCACCGGCATCGACGAACCGCGGTTGGGACTGCTGCTGGAATTGGCTGCCGGCGCGGGGCTGATCGCGGCCGGGATGCCCGAACCCGATCCTGGCGACGGCACCGGCCCCTACTGGGCGCCGACGGTGGCCGCCGACCGGTTCATCGAATCCCCGACTGCCACCCGCTGGCACCTGCTGGCCGCTACGTGGCTGGATTTGCCGGCCCGGCCGGCCTTGATCGGCAGCCGCGGGCCGGACAACAAACCCTTTGCCGCACTGTCGGATTCGCTGTATTCAACGGCAGCTCCCCTGGACCGCAGGCTCCTGCTGAGCGTGCTGGCCGAGCTACCTCCAGGCACCGGAGTCGACGGCGCCGAGGCATCCCGGGCGATGGTCTGGCGGCGGCCACGCTGGGCGGTGCGGCTGCAACCGGCCACCGTGAGCGGGTTGCTCGCCGAGGCTCACTCGCTGGGCATGGTGGGCCGTGGTGCGATCAGCACGCCGGCCCGTGGCCTGCTGGCCGGCGACCCCGACGAGGACGTGCTGGCCGCGATGTCCAAGGCGCTGCCCAAACCGCTCGACCATTTCCTGCTGCAGGCCGACCTCACGGTGATCGTGCCCGGCCCGCTGGAGCGGGATCTGGCCGAGCACCTGGCCGAGGTGGCCACCGTCGAGTCGGCGGGCGCGGCGATGGTCTACCGGATCAGCGAAGCGTCCATCCGGCGGGCACTCGACGCCGGGCGGACCGCCAGCGAGCTGCACACCCTGTTCGAGAAACATTCGAAAACCCCGGTGCCGCAAGGGTTGACGTACCTCATCGACGATGTGGCGCGTCGCCACGGCCAGCTGCGGGTCGGGATGGCCACGTCGTTCCTGCGGTGCGAAGATCCGGCACTGCTGGCGCAGGCCGTTGCCTCACCGGGGGCTGACCGCCTCGAGTTGCGACTGCTGGCTCCGACCGTGGCGGTGTCACAGGCGTCGATCGCCGATGTCCTCACCGTGCTGCGGGAGGCCGGGTTCGCGCCTGCCGCCGAGGATTCCACCGGCAGCGTCGTCGACATCAGGGCCCGCGGCGCGCGCGTCGTCGCACCGACCCGGCGCCGCGTCTACCGTCCGCCCACCCCGCCGACTGCCCAGACCCTGGGTGCGATCGTCGCGGTGCTGCGCAAGGTGGCGTCCGGACCGTTCGCCAGCGTGCGCCTGGACCCGGCGATGGCGATCACCCAGTTGCAGGACGCCGCAATCAACCAGACCTCCGTGGTGATCGGCTACGTCGACCCGGCCGGGGTCGCCACCCAACGGGTGGTCTCCCCCATCAACGTTCGTGGCGGACAGTTGACCGCGTACGATCCGGCCGCCGGGCGGGTGCGCGAGTTCGCCATCCACCGCGTCACGTCCGTCGTCTCGGCAGACACATAGGCCTTACGCCCGACACAGGGAAACACAGCCTCCTCACAGAGCGGTTCACGAATATGGCGATGTGACAACGATGTTGACGGCCGCGGATCAGGTGCCGCCCGCGTATCGGGGAGTATCGCTGCTTCACGGTTGGCTGCCCCCGACGTTGCAGGCGATCGCGGCCGTGGCGCTGATCGCGGCGGTCGGCTGGCGCACCCGCCGCTGGCGCGTGATCTGGCTACCGTGTGCGATCGCGCTCGGCCTAGGCCTGACGGCGTGGGCCCGGTGGTTCGTCCATTCCCAGGGGCTCGCCGGCGATCCCGCACCGGCGACGCTGTGGATCTGGATCGGGCTGACCGGATTGGCCGTGGCGGTGTTGGCACTGGGCTGGCGCGGCAGCCGTTGGCGGCGCCGGACCGCTTCGGTGGCAGCGGTCCCGTTGTGCCTGCTCAGTGTGGGCGTCGCGGTCAATCTCTGGGTCGGCTACTTTCCCACCGTGACCGCGCTGTGGAACGAGATGACGGCCGGACCCCTACCGGGTGAGACCGATCTGGCCACCGCGCTCGACCAGCGCCGGCGAGGTGAGATCCCGTCCCACGGTGAGCTGGTGTCCGTCACGATCCCAGCCGACGAGTCCGGCTTCACACACCGCGACGAACTCGTGTACCTGCCGCCGGCCTGGTTCAGCCCGTCCGCACCGCCGCTACCCGTGGTCATGATGATCGCCGGGGAATTCAACACCCCGGCCGATTGGGCGCGCAGCGGCAACGCGATCGCCACCATCGACGCCTTCGCCGCCGAGCACGGCGGCAACACCCCGGTGTTCGCCTTCGTAGACGTCGGCGGCTCGTTCAACAACGACACCGAATGCGTCAACGGTCCACGCGGCAACGTCGCCGACCACCTCATCAAGGACGTGCCGCCCTACCTCACCAGTACCTTCGGTGTACGCGACGCCGGCTGGGGCGTGGTCGGCTGGTCGATGGGCGGAACCTGCGCGGTGGATCTGACCGTGATGCATCCCGAGTTGTTCAGTTCATTCGTCGACATCGCCGGGGACACCGGCCCGAATGCGGGAACCAAGGAGCAGACCATCGCCCGGCTCTACGGCGGGGACGGCGCCGCCTGGTCCACCTTCGACCCGGCCACCGTGATCGGCCGGCACGGCACCTACCCGGGGGTGTCCGGCTGGTTCGTGATCTCCTCGGACGCCCCGGTAAAGCGCGGGTCACATCCGGCCGATCCGGACGCGGTGGGCCTCGGCGGGCGGGACGCCGCGGGCAACCCCGGTGATCAGACCGAAGCCGCGCACACCCTGTGCGACCTGGGCCGCAGCCGCGGCATCACCTGTGTGATCACGGCGCTGCCGGGCAAGCATGACTGGCCGTTCGCCCAAGAGGTCCTCACCACCACCCTGCCATGGCTGACCGGTGCGGTCGGCACCCCCGGGGTGCCGCAGGTGCCGCTCCCGGCCGGTGGCGCGCGCCCGCCGGCACCGACGGTTGCGCCACGCTGACCCGGCCCGAGGTACGGCGCCGAATGCGCGTGTCGGCCGATTCGGGATAATGGGCTGCGATGAATTCTCCCGCGATGTGCGCGATGAGTGGATGGGACCCCACGAATGACTGACGGCCCACTGATCGTGCAGTCCGACAAGACGGTGCTGCTCGAGGTCGACCATGAGCAGGCCGGGGCGGCTCGTGCCGCCATCGCACCGTTCGCCGAGCTGGAACGTGCCCCTGAACATGTGCACACCTACCGCATCACCCCGTTGGCACTGTGGAACGCCCGCGCGGCGGGCCACGACGCCGAGCAGGTGGTCGATGCGCTGGTCAGCTTCTCGCGCTACCCGGTGCCGCAGCCGCTGCTGGTCGACATCGTCGACACCATGGCCCGCTACGGGCGTCTGCAACTCGTCAAGCACCCGGCACACGGGTTGATGCTGATCAGCCTGGATCGCGCGGTGCTCGAGGAGGTGCTGCGCAACAAGAAGATCGCCCCGATGCTGGGCGCCCGCATCGACAACGACACCGTGATCGTCCACAACAGCGAGCGCGGCCGGGTCAAGCAGATGCTCCTCAAGATCGGCTGGCCGGCCGAGGACCTGGCCGGCTACGTCGACGGCGAGGCGCATCCGATCTCGTTGGCCGAGGACGGCTGGGTGTTGCGCGATTACCAGCAGATGGCCACCGACTCGTTCTGGGCGGGCGGCTCCGGTGTGGTGGTGCTGCCGTGCGGGGCCGGTAAGACCCTGGTCGGGGCGGCGGCGATGGCCAAGGCCGGCGCGACGACGCTGATCCTGGTCACCAACACCGTGGCCGGGCGGCAGTGGAAACGCGAACTGGTGGCCCGCACCTCACTGACCGAGGACGAGATCGGCGAGTACTCCGGTGAGAAGAAGGAGATCCGGCCGGTCACCATCGCGACGTACCAGGTGATCACCCGCCGCACCAAGGGCGAGTACAAGCACCTTGAGATCTTCGACACCCGCGACTGGGGGCTGATCATCTACGACGAGGTGCACCTGCTGCCGGCACCGGTGTTCCGGATGACCGCTGATCTGCAGTCCCGCCGCCGGCTGGGCCTGACGGCGACGCTGATCCGCGAAGACGGCCGTGAAGGTGACGTGTTCTCGCTGATCGGGCCGAAGCGCTATGACGCGCCTTGGAAGGACATCGAGGCCCAGGGCTGGATCGCCCCCGCCGAGTGCATCGAGGTGCGGGTGACGATGACCGACAACGAGCGGATGCTCTACGCCACCGCCGAGCCCGAGGAACGCTACAAGCTGTGCTCGACGGTCCACACCAAGATCGCGGTGGTCCGCTCGATCCTGGAACGCCATCCCGGCGAACCGACCCTGGTGATCGGCGCCTACCTGGACCAGTTGGAGGAACTCGGCCAGGAGCTGGATGCCCCGGTGATCCAGGGGTCGACGAAGAACTCCGAGCGCGAGGCACTCTTCGACGCGTTCCGCCGCGGCGAGATCTCCACGCTGGTGGTCAGCAAGGTGGCAAACTTCTCCATCGACCTGCCGGAAGCCTCTGTCGCCGTTCAGGTTTCAGGCACCTTCGGATCCCGTCAGGAAGAGGCCCAGCGGCTGGGCCGGCTCCTGCGCCCCAAGGCCAACGGCGGTGGCGCGGTGTTCTACTCGGTGGTCTCGCGCGATTCCCTGGATGCGGAGTACGCCGCCCACCGGCAGCGCTTCCTCGCCGAGCAGGGCTACGGCTACGTGATCAAGGACGCCGACGATCTGTTGGGGCCGGCGATCTAGCCAGGTCCGGCAACGCTGAAGTTTGTGGTCATCTGGTGACCACAATCTTCAGCACAACGAGTTATCCACAGGTGCGCGACCAGCTCTGGCGGGCGTGGCGTCGGGTGTACGACCATGACAGCGTGGACGTCGACGAAGCGCTGCGCCGGCAGGCGGGGGTCATCGCGCGTCGGCAAGCCCTCGATGCGGGCATGCGGTCCCACGACATTCGTCGGTTGCTCAGACGCAACGAATGGGCGCGGGTCCACGACGGCATCTATGTGAATCACACCGGACCGTTGACCTGGTTGCAACGCGCCTGGGCCGCAGTGCTTTACGCAGCTCCGGCAGCACTGTGCCTGGAATCGGCGTTGGCGGACGGGGGCCCGGTGATCCATGTCGCCGTCGGCCGCGGCCGAGGTGTACTGGCCGAACCGAACGGAGTGCGTATCCACCATGTCGCACACCTGCAGGAGCGGGTGCTGTGGAATCTCGGGCCGCCGCGGCTGCGTTTCGAGGAGGCCGCCCTTGACGTCGCGTGCCAGGCCGTATCCGAGTTCGACGCGATTGCGGTGCTGGCCAACGCGTGCCAGTCACGGCGCACCACCGCGCGGCGTCTACTGCTGGCCCTCGACACTCGCCGGCGAATTCGCCGAAGACGCTGGCTACGGGCGGTAATGGTGGACATCGCCGAGGGCACCTGCTCGGTCCTGGAGCACGCGTATCTCCATCGCGTGGAGCGGGCGCATGGGTTGCCGCCGGCCACTCGACAGAAACGTTCAGCCTCATCGGTGGGTGTCTGCTACCGCGATGCCGAGTACGGGCAACGGCTCGTGGTGGAACTCGACGGCCTCCTGTTCCATGACTCGGTATCGGCACGGAACAGGGATTTTGAGCGCGATCTCGACGCCGCGGTCGACGGCCGCTCAACCATCCGACTGTCGTACCGTCAGGTTTTCGACCGACCATGCCAGACCGCCGCGAAGATCGCCCAGGTGATGCGCCGGCACGGGATCACGGTGAGCGGCCACTCCTGCGGGCCGGGATGTGAATTCAGCCGCGTCGATCTCGCGGCCTGACGTGGACAACTGCTTACGCTGAAGATTGCGGCTACCTGGTGACCGCAATCTTCAGCACTACGCGGTTGGGCGCTAGGTGTGCGGCCCCATGACCTTGACGACGGTGAGCAGTACCACCGAATCGGTGAGTGCATGCAGGCTGTGCCGGGTGCGTGGGATCACGATGTGATCGCCGGGTGAACCTTCCCAGCTGGCCTCGGAATTGGCCAGCTTGACCCGGCCTTCGATCACCTGCAGCGTGGCTTCGCCCGGGCTCTCATGCTCGTCGAGCCCGGTGCCTTCGGTCATCGCGATCAGCGTCTGGCGCAGCTGGTGTTCATGCCCGCCGTAGACGGTGTGGGCACTGCGTCCACTGTTGGCCGTGCGGGCTGAGGCCAACTGCTGACGGGCAATCGCGGTGAGCGAGATCTTCTCCATATCCGCCAATCGTGCCACCTCCTGTCGGTGAACCGTGAGCGATTTCCCACGCTACGCCCGAACGTGCTGTGACAACTGAGCCTTCACCTGGCGCGAAAGTTCATCAGCCAGAATCTCCGGCCGGCCGTCGAGCAGCCCCGCGATGGCCTGGGCCGCCACCAGCGCCGGGTCGGTCTTCTGTTCCGGCGGGATGTAGCTGACCATGTCGGTGTCCATGTATCCGACATGCAGCGCGGCGACGTGAATCCCGCGGGGCGCAAGCTCGGTGCGCAATGCATCGGTGAGCGCCCACTCGGCGGCTTTTGCCGCGGAATACGCTCCCGACGTCGGCGCGTGGTACCACGAGAGCACCGACAAGACATTGAGAACCGCTCCGCCGCCGTTCTTTTCGATCACGGGAACGAACTCGCGGCTCACATTCAAGGTGCCGAAGTAGTGCGTCTCCATCTCCGTGCGGATGTCCTCGATCGGCCCGGTCAGCAGCTGCGCCCTGGTGGAGATTCCGGCATTGTTCACCAGCACCGTCACGTCGTCCGCGACGGCGGCCGCGCGGCGCACCGACTCCGGATCGGTGATGTCGAGCTGGATCGGTATGGCACCGGGCAAATCGACCGTCTCCGGGTTTCGGGCCGCCGCGTACACCTTGGCACCGCGCGCGAGCAGCTCATTGGCCAGATGACGCCCCAGCCCGCGATTGGCACCGGTGACCAGTGCGGTGATGTTGTTCGTCATGGCATCCTCCTGGTGGATTGACCGGCTCGGTCGGTGCACCATCTCAACGCGCCGCCTCGCGTCCACAGTCCCTGCCGGTGAGAGATACTGCCTTCCAGCTGGGAGGCTTCTTGTCGTGGCGCCGACGGATCGATTTGCCACACGATGGGCCGATGCGCACACACGGACACGTCGCACGCACCGCGGCGGCGCTGGCATCGGCGATGGGGATCGGCCGCTTCGTCTACACCCCGATCCTGCCGTTGATGTCGGCCCAGGCCGGCCTCAACGCCCATGACGCCGCGATCCTCGCGACCGCGAACTACGTCGGCTACCTCGCCGGTGCGCTGGCGGGTTCGATCTCGCCGCGCCTGGCCCGCTCGGTCACCGCCTGCCGGGCATGCCTGCTCGCCATGGCCGTCAGCCTGGCGGTAATGCCCTTGTCCACCAACACAATCGAATGGGCCGTGTTACGCGGCGTGGCCGGCTTCGCCAGTGCTCTGGTGTTCGTCATCGCGGTCAACACCATGCTCGAGCACCTGCACGGGCATCCCGCACACCTGGCCGGATGGGGCTTCGGCGGGGTCGGCGCCGGTATCGCGCTGTCAGCGCTGCTGGTCCTGGCCACCGGCGACTGGAAGGTGGCCTGGTGGGCCTCGGCGGCGGTGGCGGCGCTGCTGGGTGCCTGCGCCTGGTCCATGCCCGCCTCGCCACACACCGCCGCGGCCGCTCCGAGCGCCGAAACCCGGCCGGCACACGGGCCGTTCGCGTTGCTGCTCACCGGCTACACGCTCGAAGGCGTCGGCTACATCATCGCCGGCACCTTCCTCGTGGCGGCCGTCGCGCAGGGTGCACCGGGCTGGCTGGGCGGGAGCACCTGGCTCGTGGTGGGGCTCGCCACGGTGCCCTCGGCGGCACTGTGGGCGGCGTTGAGCAGCCGATGGTCGCATCCGGCGCTACTCGTCGTGGCGCTGGCCCTGCAGGCCGTGGGGATCGCCGTGGCCGGCGCGGTCGGCGGGGTCACGGCCGCACTGGTGGGCGCGGTGCTGTTCGGCGGAACCTTCATCGGTGTCAGCACGCTGGCACTGGCGGCAGGCAGGCTGTTGCGGTATCCGCGCGCCGTCGCCCTGCTCACCGCCGGATATTCGGTGGGCCAGATCCTCGGGCCGCTCGTGGTGGCACCGCTGTTGCACCGCGGGTTCGCACCCGCCCTTCTCGTGGGTGCCGTCGTGGTGCTAGCCGCCGCGGTGGTGTGCGGGGTGATGCGGATCGTCTTCCGGCAGCCAGACATCGGGGGCGTCCAGCCCGAGATCCCCTATACCGCGGGTGAACTCGTCGACCACGGCGAGCACGGCCGGGCCGGCCTCGTCACGACGCCACACCAGCGACCAGGTCCACAACGGTGACGGGGACACCACCGGGCGGCGGACCAGTCCCGTGGGCAACGACGCGTCCTGTCCCTTGGGGTTGTTGAGGACCGGGCGGCGCAGCCGCCGGACATGCTCGAAGAACGTGGGGCCGGTGACGCCGCCGTCATCGGTCCGCAGGACCGGCGCACCGACCGCCGTGGCGAATTGTTCGCCATAGGTGTTCCAGGAGGACCAACTCGCCGCGTCCGTATCGATCAGCACCGTGGTGTCGCGGGCACTGACGGGTGATTCGTCGGTGCCCGCGCACAGGGCGTACAGCCGGTCCACCCCGATCAGCCTGGCCTGCAAAGACAGTGAGTCCAGATCACGGTTCTGCACCCAGCAGATCGCGAGATCGAGGCTGCCGTCGGCGACCCGGGCCGCCTGGGTGTGCGACGGCATCACCCAGGTGTCCACCCGGACCTGCGCCACGCCCGCGGCCCGGTCGGCCCAATCTGTCGGGCACCAGTTCACATACCCCATCCGTACCGGATCCGACGATGCCAAACCGTGTGCGCGCCTGCGTAATTCATCAGCCTGCTGGATCAGGGACCGCGCCTCCGGCAGCAACGCACTGCCGGCCTGCGTCAACGCCACCGAGCGCCGGTCACGGTCGAACAGCGTGACCTTGAGATCGCGTTCCAGCGCCTTGATCTGTTGAGACAGCGACGGACCGGCGATCCGCAGCCGCTCGGCCGCGCGCCCGAAGTTCAGCTCCTCGGCGACGGTGACGAAATAGCGCAGCTGACGTAGCTCCACCGTTGCAGCGTAGTAGGCGCAGACTCTCAGCAGAGAGCCAACTGGTCCCCCGGGGCGGACATGACCTGGCCCCCGTTCACGTTGAGCAGTGCATCAGACCAGATCCGAGAAGGGACCACCCCATGAGCACCACACCACACGTCGCGGTCATCACCGGCGCCTCCCAGGGCATCGGCGAAGCCCTGGTCGCGGGTTATCGCAAGCTGGGCTACGCCGTCGTCGCCAACTCCCGCAACATCGGCGAAAGCGCTGACCCGATGGTGCTGGCCGTACCCGGCGACATCGGGCAGCCCGGCATGGGCAAGCAACTGATCGACGCCGCGATCGAGCGCTTCGGCCGCGTCGACACCATCGTGAACAACGCCGGCATCTTCATCGCCAAGCCCTTCACCGAGTACACCGACGACGACTACGACGCCGTCACCGGAGTCAACCAGCGCGGCTTCTTCGAACTGACCCGCGCCGGGATCGCCGCGATCGAATCGAACGGCGAAGGCGGACACGTGGTCAACATCTCCACGAGCCTCGTCGACCACGCCAACTCCCAGGTGCCCTCGGTACTGGCGTCCCTGACAAAGGGCGGGCTGAACGCCGCAACCAAGGCGCTGGCCATCGAGTACGCGTCGCGTGGCATCCGCGCCAACGCCGTCGCGTTGGGCACCATCCGCACCCCGATGCACGCACCCGAATCCCACGAATTCCTCTCGGCGCTGCATCCGGTCGGTCATATGGGCGATATCGACGATGTGGTCGACGCGGTGCTGTACTTGGAGCGGGCCGGATTCGTCACCGGCGAGATCCTGCATGTGGACGGAGGCCAAAGTGCCGGGCACTGAAGAGAACACGGCGGCGATCCTCCGAGAGGTTCTTGACGAATGGAAAGCCGGCATCGCTGCCCATGATCCCCAGCGGGTGGCCGCGATGTTCACCGACGACGCGATCTTCCAGGGGTTGCGTCCCTACAGCGTGGGCCGGCAGGGGGTGTTCGACTACTACGAGTCCCAGCCGGTCGGTCTGACCGTCGACTACCGGATCGATGAGACCCGGCGGCCCGCCGACACCGTGGTGCTCGGCTACCTGCGCGCAGGCTTCACTCGTCCCGACGGCACGGTGATCCCGCTGAACCTCAGCGTCCTGCTCACCCGCGGCGACGCAGGCTGGCGCATCGCCCACTATCAGGTATCAGCGGTGCCCGACTGAGGGCAACTCAGCGCCGCGTGGGCATCAACACGATGCCCACGCGCACCGAAGATCAAATCACCCTGAGTGAATCTCCGTCGTAGCCGAACCGGGACCGCAATTGGAGGAGCAGACGCTCAGCCTCGGCGATACGCGCGTGTAACCGCACCAGTGCTTCCGGCATCGGCGCATCGGCCACCCTGCTACGTTCCCGAACCCGCCGCCACCGCAGTTCGGTGGCCGCGAGATTCGCCCGCAGCTCGGCGATTTCGGCGAGCAGGATGTCTTCGAACAGCCGAGATTGTGCGATGTCGGCGCTGTGCGCGGGCCTGGAACAGTCGGCCGCCGCGGTCGCGCGGCAAACCACGCGCGACAAGGGGTTGAACACCGCGGCCACGTCGGCCCCGATTGTCGGGGCAGAGACGTTTCCGATCCCGAATTCCCGTGATATCAGCGTCACGTGGGGATCATGGAGCACATCGCGGCGCCGATCCACCTCACGTTTCACCCGACATACCTTTTGCGGCCACCTGCCAGTCACGCGATGTACGTTTGACGGCTTTTCCGCGCGGGTGCCATCAATGCGTGCCGGCACGCCTAGCCCAGAGCCGGGATGACCTCTCGCTCGAACAACTCGATACCGGACCGGTCGTACGCGGCCTCGGGAAAATACAGAATGGCGTACTCACACCCGCGGTCGCGCAACCGCTTGAGCTTCTCGATCACCTGTTCGGGTGTACCGCTTGCCGATTCCGGTGCGGTGACGTTGGCCAGCATGGCGTCGACGGCCGCCTCCCCGGCCACCGGCGTCTGCCGGGCCCGCAACCGCGCGACTCGCTCGGCGACGTCGGCCTCGGATTCACCGATGACGGCGTTGAAGTTGGCTGACCGCACGATCGCGCCGAAGTCGGTGCCGACGTCGCGGCAATGCTCGGCGAGCACCTCCGACTTGTGCGCGAAGGCCTCGGGTTCGGAGGTGAAGTTGGTGTACTGCGCATACTTGGCCGCGATGCGCAGCGTGACCTTCTCCCCACCGCCGGCGATCCACATCGGAATACCGTTGTCCTGCAGTGGCTTCGGGGCGACGATCGCCCCGTCGACCTGGTAGTGCTTGCCGTCGAAGCTGACCCGGCCGTCGCGCCAGGCGTCGCGCATGATCTGCACGCCCTCGTCGAGCCGGCCCAGCCGCACCCCGGCCGACGGGAATCCGTAGCCGTAGGCACGCCACTCGTGCTCGTACCAGCCACCACCGATACCCATCTGCACACGGCCGCCCGAGATGATGTCGGTGGTGGCGGCGACCTTCGCCAGATAGGCCGGGTTGCGGTAGCTCATCGCGGTGCACATCTGGCCGAGTTTGATGCGGGACGTCGTCGCCGCGTACGCGGCCATCAGCGACCAGGCCTCATGGGTGGCCTCGTCGGTCGGCACCGGAACGGTGTGGAAGTGGTCGTACACCCACAGCGAGTCCCAGGCACCCGCGTCGGCGTAGGCGGCGAGGTCACGCATCACCGGCCAGTGGTCTTCGGTGGGAATGTCGACGAGGTCGAGCCGCCAGCCCTGCGGGATGAAGAGTCCAAAGCGCATGGATCCCGACTCTACGACGCCAGACGCCCAGTGGCCAGGCATAGCACGCAAATATGCACCCATACGGGCTGAAAGCATTGTCCAGCAGGGTTTTTCAAACTGGGTCTAGGCTGTAACCATGCCACTTTCCAAGGATGAACGCGAACAGTTCCTGGCCGAACCGCACATCGCCGCACTGTCGGTATACGCAGGAGACAAGCGCGGTCCGCTGACCGTCCCGATCTGGTACCAGTACGCCCCCGGTGGCCAGCCATGGCTGCTGACCGGTGTCGGCTCCCGCAAGCACCGGCTGATCGAGGCGGCGGGTCACCTGAGCTTGATGGTCGAGCGACTCGACCCGACGGTGCGCTATGTGGCCGTCGACGGCGCGGTCGACCGCATCGAACCGGGCACCGATGAGCAACTCGTCGAGATGACCAAACGCTACCTGGCTCCCGAGAAGGTGGAGCCGTATCTGGAGTTCGCCCGCCGCGAGCATGGCGAAAGCGTCGCGGTGTTCCTCAAGCCCGAGCATTGGCTGTCCTCTGATCTGGGAGCGCTATAGCACCGTGAGTTCGCGCCAACGCTTGTTCCGGTGGCTGTACCGGCTCGGGTTCACGCCCTGGGACGGCCACCCGTTGGCGCACAGCCTGACGGCGCTTGTCGAGGGCACCCGCAACTCAGTGACGTCCCCGGGAACCGCGCTCGACGTGGGCTGCGGTACCGGGGACAACGCGGTGTACCTGGCCCGACACGGCTGGCGGGTCACCGGTGTCGACTATGTGGCCAAACCGCTGAAGAAGGCCCGCGCCAAGGCCGCCGGGCTGCCCGCAATATTCGCCAAAGCTGATGTGACACAAATGAGTTTGTCGGGCGTCGGGGCCGGCTTCGATCTCATCGTCGACAGCGGCTGTCTGCACGGCATGAACGCCGACGACCGTGACGCCTATGTCCGGGAAGTCAGCGCAGTGGCCGCCCCCGGCGCCCAGCTGCTGATCGTGGCGTTCATCCCCGGTGGTTCGATGGGCGTACCCGGAATCGGGTTCGAAGAAGTGCAACGACGCTTCAGCGAGGGCTGGACGCTGGTGTCCAGCGGAGACGAGCCCGCGATGGACCAGAACGGGGCGAAGGCGGCGCGGTTCTATCTGTTCCGCCGCACCGGATAACGCAACCGGATTCGTGTCGTTACCGGGCCCACCAGCTCACCGCAGGCCAAGACGCCGGCTCGGCTGATTCACAACCCGAGCGCGGCCATCGCTCCGTCGACTGTGGCGGTACGCAACTGCTCGTAAGGAACGTCGGGAAACTGCAGGCAGCAGTCCTGCAGCCCACCGAAGGCGATGACCGCTCGGGTGGACTGTTCGAGGGTCGGTTTGCGACCGAAAACCAATACACCGAGCCGGGCCCGCCAGGCCAGCAATTGGTCGATCAAACCCAGATCGGCCAGCGTGGTCAGCTCGGAGACGATCAGCACGAGGTCGGCCAGGTGCCGATAGTGAAAGTCGAAGTAGCCCTCGAGCAGCTCCCGCGCTGAGGCCCGAGTGGCTCCGCGTTTGCGTTCCTGCTCGGCAATGAAGGCCTCACCTTCGTCGATCAGGGGTTGCACGATGCTGCGGACCAGGTCCTCCCGTGACCGGAAGTGGTAGTACAACGCGGGTTTGGTCATGCCGAGGCGGTCGGCGATGTCCTGCAGACTGGTGCGCACCACGCCCTTCTCGGCGAACAGTTCGCGCGCCACATCCTGGATGCGCTGCCGGGTATCCAATACAGGCTTGGCCACGTAGCCACCCTAACTTACTTAACGATAGGTAAGCTCACGACATGGGCACTTACCGACCGTTAAGTAAGGGGGCATCATGAAGGTACTCATCTCCGGAGCCAGCATCGCCGGGCCGGTTCTCGCCTACTGGCTGTCGCGACACGGGGTCGACGTCACTGTCGTGGAACGCTCACCGGCCCTGCGCAAGACGGGCGGCCACGCCGTCGACCTGTTCCGGCCCGCCATGGAGATCTCCGAACGCATGAGGGTCCTGCCCGAGATCGAAGCCCACGCCACGGGCACCACCGAGATGGTCATCCATCGACCCGGCACATCGCGATCCACCCGTCTGGACTACGTCAAGATCATCGGCGCCATGTCTGACCGGCACGTCGAGATCATGCGGGATGACCTGAGCGAGATCTATTTCCAAGCCGGCCGTGCCGACGTCGAATACCTCTTCGGGGACACCATCACCTCGATCTCACCCGATGGGGACGTGACATTCGAGCACAACGGACCCCGGCATTTCGACGTGGTGGTGGGAGCCGACGGGCTGCACTCCGGGGTGCGCCGTCTGACGTTCGGCGACAACGTTTCTGAGAGCTTCCTCGGTGGCTATCTCTCGGTGGTTTCGGTGCCGAAAGACCTGGCGCGTGACGGGGAGATGACCGGCTATTTCAAACCCGGCCACATGGCAGGCATCTACACCGCCGACCATCTGGACGATGCTCGCGCGGTGTACATCTTCCGCCCCGGCCAACCGTTGGATTACGACTACCGCGATGCGGACCGCCAAAAGGCGCAGCTGCGTGCCGCATTCGAGCACACAGCGCCTGAAGTGGACCGCTGGCTCGACGAAGTACCGCGGACGCCGACCTTCTACTTCGACGCCATCACCCAGCTACAGATGTCCACGTGGTCGCAGGGCCGGGTGACGCTCGTCGGGGATGCGGGCTACTGCCCCGGTCCCGCGGTCGGCGGCAGCACCAGCTTGGCGGTGTACGGCGCCTACGTCCTGGCTGCCGAAATGATCCGGGCCGGTGACGATTACGCCGCGGCATTCGCCGAATATGAACGCACGATGCTCCCGCCGGTGGAAGCCAGTCGAAAGCTGGCACGCGTGAATGCGAAAACCGTGGTGCCCATGAGCGGTCGGGGCATCCGCGCACTGGTGGGCGCGGGCCAGTTGATCTCGCTGTTGCCCCTGGGTTTGGTCCAATCACTCGCTCGGCTCAACACGAAGGGCGTGCGCCTTTACGACACCATGTCGCTGCCGGCCTGGCCGGCAACGCTCAAAAGGTAACCGTCCGGGCGTAGCGTGGCCGCATGGGCGAACTCTCCGACGACGTGATCGCGTTCCTGTCCGTAGGCACCCGCACCGCCGTGCTGGGTTGGGTTGCGGCCGACGGCCGACCGTTGGCCGTGCCCGTGTGGTTCGTGGTGGATGGCGGCGCACTGGTGTTCAACACCGGCAAGAACACCGCCAAGGGCCGGGCTTTGGCGCGCGACCCGCGAGTGGTGCTGTGCGTCGACGACCCCAGCCCGCCGTACGGGTTCGTCCAAGTCCAGGGCGTCGCGTCGATCAGCGAGGATCCTGACGAGCTGCTCGACATCGCCACCCGCACCGGCGGCCGATATATGGGCGCCGCCCGCGCCCAAGAATTCGGCCGGCGCAACGGGGTGCCGGGGGAACTCGTGGTGCGGGTCAAACCGACGAAAGTCCAAGCCGCATTCGACCTGGCGAATTGAGGGGGCGGCCATGACCGACACATCCCAGTTCGCCGACATGCTGGCCCGCGACCACGGGCTCTGTGTACTGAGCACCCTGCGCGTCGACGGCAGCATCCAGTCCTCGGTAGTCAACGCCGGCGTGATGGCGCACCCACGGACTGCTGAACCAGTTGTCGCCCTCGTAGCCATCGGCGGGGCGCGAAAGTTGCAGCACCTGCGCGCCGATCCCCGGGCCACCGTCGTCGCCCGCGCGGGCTGGCAATGGGTGACGGTCGAGGGCACGGCCGAGATCATCGGGCCCGACGATCCGAGCCCCGACACGGACGCCGAGAAGCTGCGACTGCTGTTGCGCGCCGTGTTCGAAGCTGCCGGGGGCACCCACGACGACTGGGATACCTACGACCGCGTCATGCGGGAGGAGCGTCGCGCCGCGGTGCTGATCTCCCCCACCCGGGTTTACTCCAACCCCGGCTGAACGGCCGCCCACCAGACACAAAACTGCCCCTTTTCCGAAGAAAAGGGGCAGCTTTGTGTCTGTTCGCGCTGAGCGGCTAGCTCTCCAGCGAGGCCGGGGGCAGGAAGCGGTCGCCGTACTTGGCGGCCAGCTCCTTGGCACGGGCGACGAATGCCGCCTTGCCAACACCACCGGCACCCTCGTAGCCGACGATGAACTGCGCCGAACCACCGGTGTACGGCGGGAAGCCGATACCCATGATCGAGCCGATGTTCGCGTCAGCGGTCGAGGTGAGCACGCCCTCGTCGATGCACTTCTGGGTCTCCAGTGCCTCGGCGAACAGCATGCGGTCGATCATGTCCTGCAGCGGCAGCTCGACCGAACCCGAGTTGAAGGTCTCCTTCAGTCCCGGCCACAGGCCGACGCGCTTGCCGTCGACGTACTCGTAGAAGCCGGCACCCTTCAGGCGCGACGAGCGACCGAGCTCGATCATCTTCTCGACGACGACCTCGTTCATCTGCTTCTCGTAGGTGCCGCCGGCGGCTTCGATGCCTTCCTTGGTGGCAACCGCGATCTTGTGCATGAGCTCGAGGTTCAGCTCATCCGACAGCTGCAGCGGCGCCGCCGGGTAACCGGCCTGCGAACCCGCCTGCTCGATGGACGCGGGCTCGACGCCCTCGCCGAGCATGGCCAGCGCCTCGTTGACGAAGGTGCCGATCACGCGGCTGGTGAAGAAGCCGCGGCTGTCGTTGACGACGATCGGGGTCTTGCGGATGGCGAGCGTGTAATCGAACACCCGGGCCAGCGCCTCGTCAGAGGTCTTCTCTCCCTTGATGATCTCCACCAGCGGCATCTTGTCGACCGGCGAGAAGAAGTGGATGCCGATGAAGTCCTCCTGGCGCTTCACGCCGGTCGCCAGACCGGTGATCGGCAGCGTGGAGGTGTTCGAGCCGAGGAGCGCGTTGGGCTCGACGATGTCCTCGATCTCCTGGAACACCTTGTGCTTGAGTTCCTGGTTCTCGAACACAGCCTCGATCACGAAGTCGACGCCCTTGAGATCCTGCGGGTCGGCCGTCGGGGTGATCTTGGCGAGCAGTGCAGCCGACTTCTCTTCGGTGGTCTTGCCACGCTTGAGTGCCTTGGCCTCGATGGCCTCCGAGTACGCCTTGCCCTTGTCAGCAGCTTCCTGCGTGACGTCCTTGAGCACGACGTCGTAGCCGGCCTTGGCCGACACGTAGGCGATACCGGCGCCCATCATGCCCGCACCCAGCACACCGATCTTCTTGATCTCCTGCTTGGCGATGCCCTCGGGCCGCGATGCGCCGCCGTTGATGGCCTGCAGGTCCAGGAAGAACGCCTGAATCATGTTCTTGGCGGTCTGGCCGGTGACCAGCGAGACGAAGTAACGGCTCTCGATGCGGCTCGCGGTGTCGAAGTCGACCTGCGCACCCTCGACCGCGGCGTCCAGGATGGCCCGCGGGGCGGGCATCGGGGCGCCCTTGAGCTGCTTGCGCAGCAGCGCCGGGAACGACGGCAGGACGGCGGCGAGCGCCGGGCTCGACGGGGTACCGCCGGGCATCTTGTAGCCCTTGACGTCCCACGGCTGGGTGTGGGCTTCCGGGTTGGCCTTGATCCATGCCTTGGCGGCCGGGACCAGCTCGTCGACCGAACCGACGAGCTCATCCACCAGGCCGGTGTCCTTGGCCTTGGACGGGCTGAAACGAGTGCCCTGTGAGAGGACCTCCATGAAGGCCTTCTGGATACCGAACATGCGCACGGTGCGGGCGACACCGCCACCGCCGGGCAGCAGGCCCAGGGTGACCTCGGGCAGGCCGATCTGGCTGCCCTTCACGTCCGCGGCGATGCGGTGGTTACAGGTCAGTGCGATCTCCAGGCCACCGCCGAGGGCGGCGCCGTTGATCGCGGCGACGACGGGCTTGGGCAGGGTCTCCAGCTTGCGCAGGTCAGCCTTGATGGTCTCGACCATCTCGAACGCCTCTGCGGCATCGTCGGGCCCGATGTTCATCATGCCCTTGAGGTCGCCACCGGCGAAGAAGGTCTTCTTCGCGCTGGTGATGACCACACCGGTGATCGAATCCTGCTCGGCCACAAGGCGTTCCACAGCATTGTGCATGGATTCCTTGTAGTGCTCGTTCATCACATTGGCCGAACCGGTCGGGTCGTCCAACGTCAGGGTGACGATGCCGTCGGCATCCTTGTCCCACTGAATCGTGTTCTCAGCCATTGGTCATATCTCCTAGACGCGCTCGATGATGGTGGCCACGCCCATGCCGCCGCCGATACACAGCGTGATCAGGGCACGTCGAGCGCCACGACGCTCGAGCTCGTCGACCATGGTTCCGGTGATCATGGCGCCGGTGGCGCCCAGCGGGTGGCCCATCGCGATGGCGCCACCGTTGACGTTGAGCTTCTCGTCCGGGATGTTGAGGTCCTTCTGGAACTTCAGGACGACGGAGGCGAAGGCCTCGTTGAGCTCGAACAGGTCGATGTCATCGACGGTCAGACCGGCACGGTCCAGCACCTTCTTGGTGGCCGGGGTCGGGCCGGTGAGCATGATGACCGGGTCGGCACCGCTGGTGGCGGTGGCCACGATGCGGGCGCGCGGGGTCAGGTTCTGCGATGCCCCGGCGGACTCGCTACCGATCAGCAGCAGGCCGGCGCCGTCGACGATGCCCGAGCTGTTGCCACCGGTGTGGACGTGGTTGATCTTCTCGACGTAGTGGTACTTCTGCAGCGCCACGTCGTCGAAGCCGCCCATGGCGCCCAGGCCCTCGAAGGCCGACTTGAGCTTGCCCAGATCAGCCGCGGTGGTGCCGGGACGCATGTGCTCGTCGTGGTCGAGGACCACGAGGCCGTTCTGGTCCTTGACCGGGATCACGGACTTGGCGAAGTAGCCGCCGGACCAGGCCGCAGCGGCCTTCTCCTGCGAGCGCGCCGCGTAGGCGTCGACGTCGTCACGGGAGAAGCCCTCGATGGTGGCGATCAGGTCGGCGCCGATGCCCTGCGGCACGAAGCCGATGCGGTAGTTGGTCTCCGGGTCAGAGGCCCAGGCACCACCGTCGGAGCCCATCGGGACGCGGCTCATCGACTCGACGCCACCGGCCAGCACCAGGTCGTCCCAACCGGACCGCACCTTCTGGGCGGCCAGGTTGACGGCCTCCAAGCCCGAGGCGCAGAAGCGGTTGAGCTGGAATCCACCGGTGGTCTCCGGCAACTTGGCCACCAGTGCGGCGGTACGGGCGATGTCGCCGCCCTGGTCTCCGACCGGGGAGACGACGCCCAGAATGACGTCGCTGATCAGGTTCTCGTCCAGGTCGGGGTATCGCGAACGGATCTCTTGGATCAGGCCGACAACCAGGTTGACCGGCTTGATCTCGTTGAGTGCGCCGCCGCGCTGCTTGCCACGGGGCGTACGGATCGCCTCGTAGATGAAGGCTTCTTCGGACATGTCTGCTCCCCTGCCGTATCGGCGTCCAGGTTCAGGTTGGGTTGTGGAACCGCCCAGCGAATGTGGGCAGTCCTCTGAACGGCAGCGTAGCAGCCTCGCCCAACCCGTTGGTTGGGCCTGTGCTCAGCATCATCTTCGGACAGGTGGCGGCCCAACCCTGTCGCGGATTTCTACCGCTGGGCTGTGCCACGCGTATCGCAGCGACCGATACGTGGAAACCGGCGTAGCACCAGGCAACGCCTCACCGTTTTCGACGCCTGGGCTGCCCCCACGCAATTCAGCGACCCTCAGGTAGAAAACGACGCGAAGGCGGCGAAGGTCACGCCGAGCGGGGCGCCTCGATCTCGATCAGCGACGGGTAATCGGTGTAACCGATCGGCCCGGACGCATAGAAGGTCGACACGTCGGGCTCGTTGAGTTCGGCACCCAGGATCAGCCGGTCGATCAGATCCGGGTTCGCCAGGAAGGCCCGCCCCACCGCGGCCGCGCTGATCGCGCCCCACTCCGCATAACCCTCGAGCGCAGAGAAGTCGGTGCCGGTGCCACGGCCGGTATTGAGGACGAACGTCCCCGACCACAAAGCGCGGATGACGCCGAAGGTCCGGGTTGCCGGGTCGATGAGCACGTGCAGGTAGGCCAGTCCCAGCGGAGCGATCCGCTCCAGCAGCGCCTCATAGGTGCTGACCGTGTCGTTTTCCCGCATATCTCCGGCGGTGTTTCCGGGAGAGATCCGCAGCCCCACCCGGCCGGCGCCGATCTCTTCGACCACTGCCTCGACCACCTCGGCGGTCAACCGGGCCCGGTTCTCCGCCGAACCGCCGTAGGCATCGGTGCGCTGGTTGACCACATCCGAGGCGAACTGGTGCAGCAGGTAGCCGTTGGCGCCATGGATCTCGACACCGTCCATGCCGGCGTCGATCGCCCGGCGTGCAGCAGCCCGGAACTGCTCGACGATCGCCGGGATCTCGGCGATATCCAGTGCCCGCGGGATCTGCAGCGGCTTCTTGCCGGTGGGTGTGTGGGTGACCACCTGGGCGGTGATCGCCGAGGGTGCGACGGGTTCGAATCCGCTGATGTCGGGGTGCGCCATCCGGCCGACGTGCCACAACTGGACGAACATCTTGCCGCCGGCGGCGTGCACCGAGTCCGCGATCTCGGCCCAGCCGTGCTGATGGCGGTCGGTGTAGATGCCGGGGGTGTTCATGTAGGCGCCGTTGGCGGTCTCGGCAACCGCGGTGGCCTCGCTGATGATCACGCCCGCACCGGCACGTTGCGTGTAGTACTTCGCAGCCAGCGGCGACGGGGTGCCGTCGGCGTCGGCACGCGAACGCGTCAGCGGCGCCATGAACAGACGGTTGGCGGCATCGGTGTCACCGACCTGGATCGGCTGAAGCAAAGCGGCGTCGGAGGCGAGTCGGAACGTAGCGGCAGTCACGGTGCAGGTAACGGACGAATCCCGCCGGTTCATTCCCGCAAGGCTTGCCGAGCGTGCGCTCAGATCACGGATTCGACGTATTTCACGCCCTGCAGGCACGCTCGATCGTCGAACTGCACCTACGCTCGACCAACATGACCGTCCGCAGACTGCAGCCCTATGCCGTCACCGTCTTTGCGGAGATGTCTGCGCTGGCCGCCCGGATGGGCGCGGTCAACCTGGGTCAGGGGTTCCCGGACGAGGACGGCCCGGCGGAGATGCTGAAAGTGGCGCAGAACGCGATCGCGGAAGGCCACAACCAGTACCCGCCCGGCCTGGGTATCCCCGAGTTACGCCACGCGATCGCCGCGCAACGCAAACGCCACTACGGCATCGAGTACAACCCCGACACCGAGGTGCTGGTGACCGTCGGCGCCACCGAGGCCATCGCCGCATCGGTCCTCGGCCTGGTCGAGCCGGGCTCAGAGATACTGGTGATCGAGCCGTTCTACGACTCCTACTCCCCCGTGATCGCCATGGCCGGGTGCGTGCGCACCGCCGTACCGCTGGTCGCCGACGGTGCCGGATTCAGGATCGACACCGACGGTTTACGCCGGGCCGTCACGCCCAAGACACGCGCGCTGATCCTCAACTCCCCGCACAATCCCACGGGCGCGGTGGCCTCCGACGCCGAGTTGCGCGCCGTCGCGGCGCTGGCCATCGAGCACGACCTGCTGGTGATCACCGACGAGGTGTACGAGCAACTGGTGTTCGGTGTCGCGCACCTGCCGCTGGCCGGCTATCCCGGCATGGCCGAGCGCACCGTGACCATTTCCAGCGCGGCCAAGATGTTCAACGTCACCGGGTGGAAGATCGGCTGGGCCTGTGGCCCTGCCGAACTCATCGCCGGGGTACGTGCCGCCAAGCAGTACCTCAGCTATGTGGGTGGTAGCCCCTTCCAGCCGGCGGTGGCCCACGCGCTCAATCACGAGGACGGCTGGGTGGCCGACCTCCGAGAGTCGTTCCAGACCAAGCGGGATCGGCTGGGCAACGCGCTGGCCGACATCGGGTTCGAGGTACACGACAGCCGCGGAACCTACTTCCTGTGCGCCGACCCACGGCCACTGGGCTATTCGGACTCCACGCAGTTCTGTGCCGAGTTGCCACACAAGGCCGGGGTGGCGGCGATCCCGATGTCAGCTTTCTGCGACCCCGAGGCACCGCACGCCGATCTGTGGAATCACTTGGTGCGCTTCGCTTTCTGTAAGCGTGACGACACCATGGAGGAGGCGATCCGCCGGCTGGGCGTGTTGCGAAGGCGCTGACCGCGCGCCACGCAACCGGATTCCCACCGACGGCTAGGGCAGTGTGGCGGCCACCGCCCACAGCGCGGCCAGATCCTCCGGCTCGGTCCGGATGGGACTGAGCGCCACATCCGTGGCGCCGGCGTCGAGATAACGCTGCAACTGCGTGCGGACCTGCGCCGCTGTCCCGATCGCCGCCAGCTCAGCGACATTCGAAAGCCGTTCGCGGGCAATCACTTTCTGGTATGAGGGGATGGTCTCGTAGAACGCCAGCTTGTCGGCAGCCGCGGCACGGGCCGCGTCCGCATCGTCGTCGACCAGTGCCGGCACCATGGCGACCACCTTCGGCTGCGGCCGGCCCGCCGCGGTGGCGGCCGCGGTGATCGTCGGCACGATGAACTCCCCCACCGTGCGCGGCCCCGCCAGGTACGGCAATGTCCCGTCAGCGAATTCACCGGTCACCCGAAGGGCTTTCGGCCCCATGGCGGCCACGTACACCGGGACCGGGGCGCCGCCGGGGACGTGCACCGGCCACTCCGGGCTCGCGGTGAACTCAGTGCCGTGGAAGTCGACCGCACCGTCGTGGAGGATCGCTCGGAGCACCTGGAGGTGCTCCCGTAACCGGCCCACCGGATCCGGCCATACCGTGCCGAAGGCCTGTTGCTCGGGGGCGTGCGACCCGAGGCCGAGACCCAGTGTGAAGTTGCCGTGCGTGCCGGCCTGCGCAGTCTGCGCCGCGGACGCCACCACGAGCGGATGCCGGGGATTGAGCGGCACCACCGAGGTGCCGACGCCGAGACCGGGCACCGCGGACCCGATCAACGCGGCCAGCGTGATGGCGTCGATGTCGAATTGCTGGGCCACCCAAATCTGGCGGACGCCGGCCGCATACGCAGTGCGGGCTTGCGAGATGGCGGCGTCGACGACATTGGGGGCGGACGGGTTCAGGGCGAGGATGACTCCGGTCGGCATACCCCCACCAACCGGCAGAGCAGTCGAGGCTATTCCGTTCTGATCACGGTGCGCACAACGCTGGAGAGTTATGAACTCGACAGGCGACGCTCACCGGTGGCGTGAGGTCTTCATGACGCGCTGACGCAGCCGCTCGATGGCCACATCGAGAACGAGTGTCTTTGCGCGCTTGATGAGGAACTCCGGGACCGGTATTGCGAGGTCGACGATGACGTCGAACCGCACCCGCGTCCGGTCCACCTCGGGCGTCAGGTTGTACTCCACGTGCTGACCGCGCTGCTGGAGGTTCGCTTCGGCATCCCAGACCATCCAGTTGTCGCCCCAGTGGAACTCGAGCAGCTCTTTGTCCGTGATGCCCATCAACCGCATCGTGGCCTTGACGTGGTGAGGCCTGCCGTCGGGATAGCGGTCGATCACCTTGACGCGCCGGTGCACCGCAGACCAGGACGGCAGCGCGTCGACGTCGGCGAGCACCTCCATGATCGCCTCCGGCGAGGCGTCGAAGACCGCCTCGCGTGATGCCTGTACGGCCACGCCCCAAATCTAGCGAAGTGCGCCGCCCAATGCTGCGGTTCTCGGCTTTGAGAACCGCCGACAATCAGTTGGGTTGCCGCGCAACGATCACCGGCGCCGTGGATGAATGCACCACGGCGGAACTGACCGAGCCGAGCAGCATCCCGGCGAATCCACCGCGACCCCGGTTACCGACCACCACGAGCTGCGCGGTTTCGGCCTGGGCCAGCAGTTGTCGGGCCGGCTCGTCGGGCATGACCACCCGCCGGACCGCGACATCGGGATACCGCTCGCCCCACCCGGCGAGCTGTTCAGCCAGTGCACGCTCGGCCTCGGCGCTCAGATCGTCCCACTTGACGGCGGGGAACTCGAAGTTCAGGTCCGTCCAGGTATGAAGGACCACGAGCTCCACACCGCGCCGCGACGCCTCGTCGAACGCGATGGCGGTGGCAAGCTCAGATGCGGGTGACCCGTCGACCCCGACCACCACGGGCGCCGTTGTCGGGCGTTCGTCCTGGGGAATCACCGCCACCGGACCGTGGGCGTGGTGCGCCAGGCTCGAGCTCACCGATCCGAGCAACCGGCGACCCCATTTGCTCAGGCCGCGGGAACCCACGACCACCAGATCGGCACGTCGCGAGTACTCGATCAGCGTCGCAACCGCATGCCCCGGAACAGCTTTGGTGACGATATTTGGCGGATGCGCCCCGGCAGCCCCCCTTGCGACCTGTTGGGCCGCATCGAGTACTTCCTGACCCAGCTGGCCCTGATAGTCCCAATAATCCTGGGGCAGAGCCACATCCAACCAGACTGGCGACATCGCGCCCGGCAGTGCATGCACCAAGGTGAGCTCCACGCCCCTCAAGGCCGCATCCCGCGCAGCCCAGGCCACTGCATTGTCCGATGCCGGCGACCCGTCAACCCCGACGACGATGCCGCGCCGAGCGTCGTGCTCACTCATGCGAATCTCCTTGTGCCCGACAGATCATCACCGGTACCGGGCTGTGGTGCAGCAGGTTGAGACTCGTCGAGCCCAGCAGCACACCAGCCAGCGCATTGCGCCCGCGCGACCCGACCACCACAAGCCCGGAGTCGTTGACGTGCTTCAACAACGCCTTGCCGGGCGAGTCCGGCTCGATGAAGCACTTGGCGGTGACGGCGGGATGGCGTTTGTCGTGGGCGTCGACGGTCTCGGTCAGGGCCGCCAGTTCGGCGGACTCCACGCCATCCCAGTCGATCAGCAACGGGATGGTGACACCGGTCTCTGCCGGAGCGGCCAAGGACAACGAGCGCACTGCATTGACCTCCAGCCCGAACCGATCGGCGAACTCGAATGCCGTCGCCAGCGCGACCTGCGCCGCGGGACTGTCGTCGACCCCGACGACGACCGGGCCGTCCCCCGGGGAGATGTGGTCCCCGCGGAAGGCGACCACCGGGCAGGCGGCCCGCGTCGCCACGGCAAGCGCCGTCGACCCGATCAGCAGGGCCGCCGCCGGGGTCACCGTCTTACCGCCGAGGACGACGAGGCGGGCCTCCCGGCTGGCCTCGATCAACACCTGGTCGGCGGGTTCGTTGAACGAGACCGTGGACACCGAGAGCTCGGGATGATCGGCTCGGACGGCCTCATCCGCGGCCTTGAGGAACGCCTCGGCCATGTCGCGCTGGTACGACATCATCGCCGCGGTCAGGGCGGCCGCCGTCTGGGTCAGATTGCGGCCGATGGACGGTAAGGCGTGCACGATGCGCAGCGGTGCGCCGAGCCGCGCGGCGACCGCGCCGGCCCAGCGCGCCGCATTGAGCGCGCCGTCGCTGCCGTTGATTCCGACTACTACTGGTGCATCCGATGCTGCGTCCGAGGAAGTCACACCCTCATCGTGTCTGCTTCACGACGCGTTGGCCAGGGCACAAAGGCCCTAGGTGCCGGTCAGGTCCAGCCGATGTCGGCGATGTCGGTGCTCGACTGCGGCGGGCGGCCGGGCGTTCCGGGCGGCGTCCGCGAGAACCGCGGGGCGGGGGCCGCCTGGGCGACACCGTCCACGGTGACCAGGGTCGACCGGGCCAGCAGATGCTCGCCTTCGGCAGCCTCACCCCACGTGAGCACCGGCGTCACGCACGCATCGGTACCCCCGAAGATCTCGGTCCACTCGTCGCGGGTCTTGGTCGCGAACCGCTCGGTGAAGATGGCCCGCATCTCGTCGTACCGGGCGAGTTCGAACTGGCCGGGGATCTCGGCGGCGTCCAGGCCGAGCCCAGCCACCAGCTTTGCGAAGAACTGCGGCTCGATCGAACCGACTGCCATGTAGCCGCCGTCGGAGGTCTCGTAGGTCCGGTAGTACGGGGCTCCGCCATCGAGCAGGAACGACTCGCGTTCGTCGCGCAACGATCCGGTGGCCCGCATCGTCCACATCATCTGCGCCAGCATGCTGACTCCGTCGACCATCGCGGCATCGATCACCTGCCCCTTGCCGGAGCGTTCCCGTTCGTACAGCGCGGTGACGATGCCGATCAGCACCAGCATCGAGCCGCCGCCGAAATCGGCGACCAAATTGAGCGGGGCCACCGGTGGGCGGTCGCGGTAGCCGATCGCGCTCAGGGCACCGGTCTGGGACAAGTAGTTGATGTCGTGGCCCGCGGTGGTGGCCAGCGGCCCGTCCTGGCCCCAGCCGGTGATCCGGGCGAAGATCAGCCGCGGGTTGACGGCCTCACACTCGGCCGGCCCGATGCCGAGACGTTCGCAGGTGCCGGGACGGAAACAGTCCAGCAGCACATCGGCTTTGGTGACCAAGTCCAGCAGCTTGCCCGGTTCGTTCTTCACATCAAGGTCGACGATGCGCTTGCCGCGGTGCATCAGATCGACGTTCTCGGCGGGCATGGTCAACCCACCGGGACGGCGCACCCGCACCACGTCGGCACCCAGGTCCGAGAGCATCATCGCGGCATGTGGTCCGGGGCCGATGCCCCCGAGTTCGATAACTCGCACTCCAGCGAGCGGTCCGGTGTTGGTCATGCGAGGCACACTAAGGCATGGGCGAAAACGGCTACACCGTCGGCGACTACCTGCTGGACCGGCTTGCCGAACTGGGGGTGACCGAGGTTTTCGGCGTCCCCGGCGATTATCAGCTGGAGTTCCTCGACCACATCCTCGCCCACCCGACGCTCCGCTGGGTGGGCGGCGCCAACGAGCTCAACGCCGGCTATGCCGCCGATGGCTACGGCCGGCTGCGCGGCATGGCCGCCCTGGTCACCACATTCGGGGTCGGTGAGTTGTCGGCGGCGAATGCGATTGCCGGCAGTTGCGCCGAACACGTACCGGTGGTGCACATCGTCGGCGCGCCGTCCAAGGATTCCCAGGCGGCCCGGCGGATCGTGCACCACACCCTGGGCGACGGGGACTTCGAGCACTTCCTGCGGATCAGCCGCGAGATCACCTGTGCTCAAGCGAATCTGGTGCCCGCGACGGCGACTCGCGAGATCGACCGGGTGCTCTCCGAGGTACGCGAGCAGAAGCGGCCCGGCTACCTGTTACTCGCGACGGATGTCGCCCGGTTCCCCACCGAGCCTCCTGCCGCATCGCTGCCCCGCTACACCGGCGGCACCAGTCCACGCGCACTGTCGATGTTCACCGCAGCGGCCGCCGAGTTGATCGGCGAGCACCGGCTGACCGTACTCGCCGATTTCCTGGTACACCGGATGGACTGCGTCGACGAGCTCAGTGCGCTGCTCGCGGCCGACACGGTCGGGCACGCCACGCTGATGTGGGGCAAGAGCCTGGTCGACGAGAGCTCACCCAACTATCTGGGGATCTATGCCGGTGCAGCCAGCGAGGTTTCGGTGCGCGAGGCGATAGAGGACGCCCCGGTACTGGTGACCGCGGGCGTGCTGTTCACCGACATGGTCAGCGGATTCTTCAGCCAGCGCATCGACCCTACCCGCACCATCGACATCGGGGTCAACCAGAGCGTGGTCGCCGGACAGGTCTATGCCCCGCTGGACATGTCGGCCGCACTCGACGCCGTCACCGCGATCCTCACCGAACGCGGCATCACCTCACCGGCACTGCCCCCACTCCCCACGCGGACGCACACCGAGCCACCCGGGCGCGATGCCGCGGTGACCCAGGAAGCCCTGTGGGACAGGCTTTCTGAGGCACTCACACCCGGTAACGTCGTACTCGCCGATCAGGGCACGTCGTTCTACGGAATGGCCGGACACCGATTGGCCTCGGGAGTGACGTTCATCGGCCAACCGCTGTGGGGTTCGATCGGCTACACACTGCCCGCCGCAGTCGGTGCCGGACTCGCCGACCGGGACCGCCGGACGGTTCTGCTGATCGGCGACGGCGCCGCGCAGCTGACCATCCAGGAGCTCGGGGTGTTCGGCCGGGAGGGCCTGGCCCCTGTCGTGGTGGTTGTCAACAACGACGGCTACACCGTCGAACGCGCAATCCACGGTGTCACAGCCGAATACAACGACATCACCGGGTGGCGCTGGACCGAACTGCCCGCGGCGCTGGGCGTCGCCGATGCGCTCACCTTCCGCGCCAGCACCTACGGCGAACTCGACGATGCGCTGACTACCGCGGCAAACACGCCGGAGCGCATGGTGTTCCTCGAGGTGATGCTGGGCCGGATGGACATCCCGCCGCTGTTGACCGAGTTGGCGCAGTCTGCCTCGGACGCCAACGCGAGCTGACGGGACTACCCCTTTTTGACCTTGAGCACCTGCTTGCGCAGGCCTTCGGTGGCGGTCTCGACGCCGCCCTTCATGGTCCGCTTCAGGATGAAGCCCGGCAGCGGCACCGACAGATCGATGGTGATGTCGAACCGGACCTTGGTCTTGTCACCATCGGGGGTCAGGGTGTAGCTGGCGTCCTGGGCTTTGAGCTGGCCGGCGCTCACCAGCGTCCAGCTGACCTTGTTCTCGCTCCAGGTGTATTCGATCACCTGCTCATCGGTCAGCCCGGCAGCCTTGACCGTCATCTTCACCTGCTTGGGCCGCCCGTCGTCGTAGGACTCGAGGATCTCCGCGCGCTGGTACTGCGGCGACCAGGTCGGCGTCGCCTCGACATCGGCGACGACGTCGAGGATCTCCTGCGGGGTCGCCTCGATCACTACTTCACGGGAATCGCTGGTTGCCATGCGGCGAGATTACCCGGGGCTACGCTCACCGATATGAGTAATCCCGTCGATCCGACCGCCCTGCCCAGCGGACCCGGATGTGCAGAGTGCACCGCCGACGGAGGGTGGTGGGTGCATCTGCGGCGCTGCGCGGCGTGCGGGCATATCGGTTGCTGTGACGATTCACTGGCCCGTCACGCCTCGGCGCACTGGCGTGCAAGCGGGCATTCCATCATCCGCTCGTTCGAACCGGGCGAGGACTGGTTCTGGGACTTCGAGACCAACCAATACTACGACGGGCCCGAGCTCGCGCCGCCGCAGCATCATCCGGAAGATCAGCCGGTGCCCGGACCGCAGGGCCGCGTGCCCGAGGACTGGGCCGAGCAGCTGAACAACCGTTAGACGCCCAGCACCGCCTTGGCGGCGTTGTAGCCGGGGATGAAGGTGATTCCCGGGCCACCGTGGCATCCCGCGCTGGCCAGAAACAGACCGTCGATGGGAATCGGTTGACCGACATACCCTTTGGGTCCGGGGCGATTGGGCCCCATCTGCTCGGGATGGATCAGACCGTGGCAGTAGTCGCCGCCCGGCGCGCCGAACATCGTTCCCATGTGACGCGGCGTGAAGGTGATGTGCCGGAGGATCCGCCGTTCGAAATCCGGTGCCAGTCGGGTGATCTTCTCGATGACCCGCCGGCCCATCTCGTCTTTGAGCTCACCGTAACCAGATGCCGACTCTTCGACCGGAAACCACAGCGCGAATGCCGAGGCGGCATGCTTACCCGCCGGGGCCAGCGTCGGATCGTGGGCCGACGGGATCTGGAAGGCGATCGCGGGATCGGCAGGAACGATCCCGCGGCGGGCATCCTGCCACTGCTGCTGCAGTTCTTCGGGAGTACTGAAAATGCCGATGGCAGCCTGCATTTCAGGGTCATTGAGCAATTCGTACGGCGCGTCGAAGGTGGGGGCTCCGTCGAGAGCGAAATGCATCTGCAGATAGCTGCCGCGATGGTCGATTCGGGTGAACCGCTCACGCACCTCGGCCGGGAGCGCCTCGGGATCGATCAGCTTGGTGACCGTGGTGTCCGGGGCGATCGCCGATACCACCACGGGTGCGGTGATCGTGGTGCCGTCGGCCAGTCGCACTCCGGTGATCCGGCCGTCGTCGACCGATATCCGGTCGACGCTGCTGCGCAACCGCAGTTCACCTCCGGCGTCGGTCAGCAGGGCGTGCAGATGTTCGGTCAGGGCACCGATACCGCCCGCCAGTTTCTTCATCAGCACGGCGTTCTCGTCGGGCACCGCCAGGCCATAGGCCAGGGCGGCGGCGCTGCCCGGCGTCTCGGGCCCGCGGTAGGTGGTGTTGACCGCCAGGAACGCCAGCATGCCGCGCAACGCACCGTGCTTGTCCTTGTCCGGTAGGTAACGGTCCAGGACATCGCTGACCGACCCGAACAGCAGGTCGTCGATGGCTGACCGCTCGGATTCTGTTGCTGCGCAGGCATACATCTCGTCGAGCGTGCGGGGCGGACGGCCCGCATCGAACCGGCCGAGCGCTCGGGTGGGGGCCAGGCTCCAGGCCATCAGGCCCGCCATGCCGGCCACCGCGTCGGCGCCGTGAACCTCACCCAGGTGGCCGAGCATCTTCATCGGGTCGGCGTAGTAAACGACCGGCGGGTCACCGATTCCGCGTAGCGAAACCGACATGACCTCCAGGTCCACCGTCGGCAAGGTGTCCAGACCGAGCTCTGCGCTGACCACGGCCGAGGTGGGGAACTGCAGAGAGCCGGCGATCTCGAACCGGTAGCCGTCGAACAACTCCACGGTCGAGGCCATCCCACCGGCGTATCGCTTGGCCTCCAGGCACAGGGTGCGCTTTCCGGCCCGCGCCAACAGGGCCGCCGCAGCCAGCCCGTTGTGCCCGGCGCCGATCACGATCGCCTCGTAGTCCGCCATCGCTTGAGGCTGACACCGAGCGCGATGTTTTGTCAATATTGACAAAACATCAATCGAGCCCGGTGCGCAGCGCCTCCAAGGCGGTCCGGCACATCCGCGCCAGTTCGGGCAATGAACGCTCTCCCGCCTTGTCGCCGACCATCCACAACTCCATGGCACCGAACACCGCGGCCGCAACGCATCTGGCCGTGACCACGACCCGCAGTCCGTCGTCGCCGTGCGGTACCGCACCGCGGCGCGCCACCAGCACCTCGGCGACCGCGTCGGCGAAGTCGGATTCGACCTGCCGGATGTGCCGCACGATCCGGTCCGGGTCGAGCTCCGCCGCGCGCATCCCGGCGATCTTGGTCACCGCGTCGACGTCATACGGGAAGGCCAGGACCGCGGATTGCACCGAATCGAGGATCGATTCGGTCGCCGGACGCTCGGCCAGCGCGGCGCGAAACCAGTGCAGGCCGGCGTCGTAGTCCGCGAACAACAGGTCGTGTTTGGACGTGAAATGCCGGTAGAACGTGCGCAGCGAGACCCCGGCGTCGGCGGCGATCTGTTCGGCCGAGGTGTCCTCGACCCCTTGGGCCAGGAATCGCACCAACGCGGCCTGACGCAGCGCCTCGCGCGTGCGCCCACTGCGCGCGGTCTGCGCGGACCTGGCCATGGGAGTGAAGTTACCGCATCACGCCGCGATCCCCGGTCACCGAGAAATGTCAATATTGACAAAACTTGGGAACGCGAGTGTGCTCACGCCATGGTGTCGCTCATCGTTCATGCAGTCCTGGGCGTGGCCGTCGTCGCGCTCGTGATCCGTCTCAATCCCGGTATCTTCGCCCGTCCGCCAGGGCCGGCGCTGTCCCGGATCGAACTGGCTTTCTACGTCGTCGGCCTCGCATCGATCCCGATCTGCTGGTACTTCAACATGCGGTTCGTCGCGCAGTACGCCCAACCGGGCGGCAACCCGATCTGGGGGCCGGGAAGTTGGGCCGAGTTCATCGCACTCGGTTACACCAATCCCGCCGCCGGCTCCGCCAGTGCGGACTACACAATCGCCAATGTCGTTCTGCTGCCGCTGTTTACGATCATCGACGGACTACGACGCGGTATCCGCCACCCCTGGCTGTTCTTCGTCGCGAGCCTGTTCACCAGCTTCGCGTTCGCCTTCGCCTTCTACTTCGCCACCATCGAACGGCAGCGCCGTCACCAGCAGGCCGAGGTCGCCGTCAGCTGAGCGGGGTCAACATCGCGGTGCAGGCCAGCACCGCGTCCTCGATGATCTCCCCCACCTCGCCGCCGCTCTCGACGGTCATCGCGGTGAGCTCACGCAACCCACCGATCATCATGATGGTGCGGCGCCGTGAGATCGACACGCCGGCCGCACGGAACGCTTCGGAGCTCGTCATCACCTGCACCATCGCGACGAAGTTCTCCATCGACTCGCGTTGCAGCGCCCGCGCGGCCGCCCCCATGGTCGGCAAATCGCGAATCCAGGCCAGCATCAACTCGGGGTGGGCCTGATACGAGCCGATCCACGCTTCGACCGCCTGACGAACCTGAGCCTGCCACGGCGCCTGCGTGTCGACCACCCGCGCGATTTCCCGCACGTGCTTGGTGTTCACCGTCGTCAGCAGCGCAACGAAACATTCCTCACGGCTGGCGAAGTGCTCGTAGAAGGTACGGCGCGACGTCTTGGCCCGGCGCACGACGTCGGCGACCGTGGTGTTCTGATAGCCGTCCTCGATGACCGACTGAATCATGGCATCGAGCAGCCGCGACCGGAACGCGCTCTTGTCGGCCTCAACCGATGTCGTGGGACTGTTCATCTCGGGCTGCCATGGTAATGCCGGTCAACGACGCACGGTGGGGCTATGCCCGACGCTGGACCGAGCACCCGGGCTGGCGGCCGGTGGCCGGTTCTGCCGGAAGCTCAGACAGACGCCGAGATTGCCGCCCACACACGGCACACCATTGACGGTCGGCACCGGTCCACCGGAACGGTTACCGGTCGGATCAAGGGCAGCAGGTTCGGCGGTGGCTGACGGCGCGAGCAGTACCGCCAGCGCGGCCACACCCAACACGATCCTGCCCATTTTGGCAGCGTAACCCCGCTGGTCAGCCGATCGGCGTCACCGGGCTCAGAACATCTCGCACGAACTGCGCGATGTTCACCGACGGGTTGCCGTCCGGGAAGCTGACCGTGGCCAGCACATTCCCGCCTGCGTCGGCGAAGTTCTGGTCTGCGCGCCCCTGATGCGTCGAAGAGGTCACCACGATGATTCCGGTAGCCCCGGCCTTCTTGGCCAGCGGCACCGAGAACTGTGCGTTCTGCACGGTGCTGCCGGCTTTGTCCTCGACGATGATCCGGTTGGCCGGGAAACCGAGCATGAGAAGCAGGTTGCGCATCTGTGCCGCCTCGGTCTGACCGTTCTGCGGGTTGCCGCCGGTGACGATGACGGGCGACTGCGGGAACGACTGCGCGATCGCAAGCCCGGTGAGCACACGGTGATACAGGATGGCGCGCATCGACCCGTCCGGCTTCAGTCCGTAGCCGAGGATGACGATCGCCGGCTTGGTGAAGTCCTTGCCGGCCACCGGCGGGACGGCCTGGGCGATGGACGGGCTGAGCCCGCCAAACACCACTGTCGCCGCCAGGACAATTGCCGCCAACCCTCGGCGCACAGGTTCACCCCCGAAAAATTTGCGACACGCGTGATTATCGGTGCCCGTGAGGGCGATGTTACAGATATGGTCTGTGAGGCGCAGTGTGCCTACTGTGATTTCCGGCCAACCGGGCGAGCGTCACGAACACCGCCCCGGGACCGGCATGGCCGTGCCGTCAGGCGCAAACCCACGACTCGACAACGGTTTTCGCGCCTCCGATCCGTCCGTTGACGGCACGAATTTTCCTCATTCAACGGCCAACAACTCCTCACCAACTCCTGTCTCCCGCCGTGCACGCTGGCTGGTTCAGCCGGGCCGCTCCACTGCAGGACCCGACTGAAAGTTGTGACCGGTAACGGGCACAGCCCCGGCACGGTGGTCTGAACCGAACACCAGGAGGTGACTGTGATGTCGATCGAGGAAGTGATTGATTGCTCTGCGTCGGCCATGACCGCCGAGGCGAAGTGGTATCTGGCCGCTCTGGTCGCAGCTGCGGCCTTCGCGGTTCTCTGGCGGATCATCACCGCTCCGAGGCGCCCGGTAAGCGAGGAACCGGTCAGCCCGACCGAGCTCGCACTGCTGAGGTCGGAGATCGCCCCGGTGGTCGCGGCCCTGGCCGGGCTGCGCGCCGAAGGACGGATCACTGCAGACGGACATGTCGACCCGGCGGTGCCGGCCGGCCCGGAGGTCGACCGGTTCACCGAACAGACGCTGGCGCGGGCCGCCGCCGACCCGGGACACACCGTGTCGGGCCTGTTCACCGAGTCCGAGGCCGATCTCGCCGCGCTGGAAGAACAGCTGAGTGAGCGTGGCCTGCTCCGCAGCCACTCCGAGCGGACCCGGATGCGGTGGGGTGCGGCACCGTCGCTTCTCGTCGTGGCGATCGGAATCGGCTACTGCGTATACCTGGCGACTCATGCCGACGACCAGCCGAGCTACGTGGTGCCGTTGATGGTGCTGATCCTCGCGACGGTCTTCTACAGCGCGGTGGTGCTCCCCCGGCTGCTCACGGTGGGCCGGCTGACGCGAGCCGGCCGGCAACGGCTGGCCGCCGAGCAGGGCCGCCTGGCCTACCTCAATCCGGCCGAGCGCCCGGCGTTCGAAACGTATGGGCCGGCAGCCGTGGCGCTCTCGGTGGCGCTGTTCGGCACCGCAGCGCTGTGGGCGCTGGACTCCGACTACTCCAGTTCGGTACAGCTGGCCGGGGATTCCTCCGGTGGCAGCGACGGTGGCGGCTGCGGCGCCTCCTGCGGCGGCGACGGCGGTGGCGGAGGATGCGGTAGCGGCTGCGGCGGGTGCGGAGGCTGCGGAGGGTGCGGCGGATGACCGTCGCGACCCGCACCGTGCCCGCGCTGGGCGACGTGGGCCTGGGGTGGCGCCGCGAAATCGCCGGTTTGATAGCCGATCTCACGCCCGGGTTCTGTGAGGTGATCGCCGAGGCGGTGCCGATCCGGCGACGCCGGGCCCGGCCGGATCCCATGCTCATCGGGCTCGCGGCCGCCGGCGTCCCGGTGATCCCGCACGGGGTCGCGCTGTCCCTGGGCGGTGTCGAACCGGTCCAGCCGGCCCGGGTCCGACGATTGGCGGCCTGTGCGGAGGCGTTGGGATCCCCATTGGTCAGCGAGCACATCGCCTTCGTGCGGGCCGGCGGGATCGAGGCTGGACACCTTCTGCCGGTGCCCCGCAGCCGGGAGGCACTGGATGTGTTGGCCCACAACATCACCCACACCTCTGGGCAGCTGCCGGTACCGCTGGCGGTGGAGAACATCGCCTCGTTCGTGGAATGGCCGGAGTCGGATCTGAGCGAATCGGAGTTCCTCACCGAGTTGGTCGAGCGGACCGACGTGCTACTGGTGCTCGACGTGGCGAATGTCTATGCCAATGCGCGGAATCGGGGCCTCGACCCGCAGCGCGAGCTCGCCCGGCTGCCCATCGAGCGGGTCGCCTACAGCCACGTCGCAGGTGGTCGGCAGGGTGACGATTTCTATCACGACACCCACACCGATCGGACGCCTCCGGAAGTGCTGGACCTCGTGACCGCACTGCGTGAGCGGGCGGACACCCCGTTCATGCTCGAGCGCGACGGGCGGTACCCGCCGGCGGCCGAACTGTTCGATGAACTGGACGCGATCGCAGTGGCCGCAGGGGCCACGCCGATCACCTCACGAGCGCGGAAGGCGTGGGCATGAACGACACGTTGGCTCAACGGCAGGAAGCCCTGGTTCGGGCGTTGGTTACCGATGGCCCGGTGCCACCCGGTTTCGATCCGGCGGCAGTCGCCGCGGCAGGCGAGGTGTGTCGTCACAAACGCGACGCACACTCGGGTGCTGCCACTCGTCGGCGCTGGTGGTGGCCGGTGCGCCACTGGACTACCGGACAGGTCTGACCAGCATGACACGATAGTGCGATGAGTGATTGGACGAGGAGAAGACTTTTCGGCGCTTTGAAAGCAGCCGGAGCGGCTTCGATGGTGGGCTGTGCGTTGGTGTTGGGTGCTGGTGCCGCGCAGGCGGATCCGGCGCCGTTCGAGCCGCCGAGGCTCGTGCCGGCCGACGGCGCGACCGTCGGTGTGGCTCAACCGATCATCATCAACTTCCCGGGCCCCGTGGACGATGCCGGTGCCACCGAGAACGCCATCCACATCTCGTCAGTCCCCGAGGTGCCCGGCAAGTTCTACTGGATGACCCCCACGCAGCTGCGCTGGCGTCCGCTGAGCTTCTGGCCCGCGCACACCGCGGTCACCGTCGACGCCGCCGGCACGGTGTCCAACTTCAACACCGGGGACACGCTGGTGGCCACGGCCAACGACGCCACCCACCAACTGACCGTCACCCGCAACGGGACCGTGGAGAAAACCATCCCGATGTCGATGGGTATGGCATCTGGCGGCCACCAGACTCCGAACGGCACCTTCTACGTTCAGGAGAAGATGCCCTCGGTGGTCATGGATTCGTCGACCTATGGTGTTCCGGTCAACTCGCCGAACGGATACAAGTTGACCGTCGATCTGGCCGTCCGGTTCGACGACAGCGGCGACTTCGTGCACAGCGCACCGTGGTCGGTGGCCGATCAGGGTAAGCGCAACGTCAGCCACGGCTGCATCAACATCAGCCCCGCCAACGCCAAGTGGTTCTTCGACAACTTCAATGCCGGCGATCCCATCGTCGTTCAGAACTCGACCGGCACCTACACCCGCCACGACGGTTCCAACGACTGGCAGCTCTGAGTTCCACGGCGGGACCGTTCTGACGATCGATGTCAGTAGCGCGGCTCACAAGCGGCCGCAAAAGCCGGGGCAGCATGTCCAAAGCCCGGTCATGCCGGGTCCTCCCGGCCGCCGATGCCTGCGAACCGCACAAACTGGATGTCGTCCAGGTCGTCGGGATCGTGGTTGGTGTGGCGAAAGACCACGACCTGCCCGACATGCACGTCAGCGTCTGCCGGGTAGTTGTGGCTGTAGAGCCGCCGGTGGATCTTCTCCTGTCCGGTTAAGTCGGCGCTGATCACGAGCGTGAACGTATCGAATCCGCCGATCTCCGAAGACGGTTCCTGGTTCCGGAACTCGACCATGCCGGCGGACTTGTAGCCGGCGGCGAACCTCGCCACGCGGACACGGTCCTGGGCTTCGGTCTCCAGGAATGCACCGACGACAAGGAGCGCGAGGCCTACCCAGATCGTCCAGACGAGAACAGGGAAGACGCTGTCGTCGCCGGCAACCTGCTGCACCAGTAGGGCGATCCCCAACGTGGCGAACGGGAGCGCGATACCGACGAGTGCCATCCCAGCGGCCAGGTTCTGTATCCGTGACCAACGGCGGATACGCGCCCGGAGCTCCTGAACGGTCGCAGTGCTCATGTCAGACATAGTTTCCCGCAACCGCTGCTACCGATCACAAGGACGTCGGCCCCGAGCGCAACCAGTAGGGCTACTCGCGGCGGGTACGACACCGGAGTTGGGATCGGTAGCGCTGCGGCGTGTGGTCCGCTTCGTCCCGTAACGACGTAGACGCGACGGGAGGACGAGATCATGTGGTGGATGATTCCGGTGGTGGTCATCGCGTTCGATGTGGCGCTCTTCGCGATCTTCGCAACCGTCAAACGGCGGCGGCTTCGTGGGCTTGGGCCTGCCCGCCGCGGGAGGTTCGGGTCTGTTGCCGGCGCCGGCGGAGCTGCCATCTGGGCGACCGGTGCCGACTCCGGTTTCGGCGACGGAAGCCATCCGGGCCACTCGGGTTGCGGTGGTGGCCACAGCGGCTGCGGCGGTGGAAGCAGTTGTGGCGGTGGCGGTGGCGGCTGCGGCGGTGGCTGCTGATGATCGCGCTGCGCAAGGCCGGCGCCCGACACCGTGCCGCCGGGCAGGTGATCGCCGAACTGGAGTTTCCGGAGGCGGTGTTCAAGACCTGCCCCTGGCAGGGTGAACTCGTCGAAACCGGCCTCCGACAGTGGCTTCGATGCTGCGCGGTGGCGCTGCGCGACGGTCAGACCATCGGGATGCCCTCGCGTGCAGTCGATGAAGCCTGGCACGGCCTGATCCTGTGCACCGTCCGCTATGCGGCGTTCTGTGACGCCGCCTACGGACAGTTCCTGCACCACCATCCCGAGGGCGGTGCGCCGCCTGCCGTCGCAGCGGTCGGCGAGTGCATGGATGAACAGTTGCGCCGCACCGTCATCGCTTGGTCCATGGTCGCTGAGCCGGGTGAACGGTGCGTCCTGTGGGATCTGGACTCTCGTCTCGGACTCGATGAGCCATGGGGCATCGCTGCGGACCGGGTCGCGGCCATCGACGCGGCGCTCACCGGCCGCCCGCGATCCTCACGGCGGTGAGGGCGGCGCCGGGACTGGTCATCGGGGGCCTCGCGGCAATATCTCCAGATACAGAAAAACCCACCGTTGCCAGTGGGTTCTCTCAGTGGCCAGGGCCGGGATCGAACCGGCGACCTTCCGCTTTTCAGGCGGACGCTCGTACCAACTGAGCTACCTGGCCGGAAGGCCGTCGGCCTACTAGACCGAAGTACCTCGCCGTGATGGCGACCCTGACGGGACTCGAACCCGCGACCTCCGCCGTGACAGGGCGGCGCGCTAACCAACTGCGCCACAGGGCCTTACTTTCAAGCATGCTCCGCGTTGCCGCGTTGCGTACCCCCAACGGGATTCGAACCCGTGCTACCGCCGTGAAAGGGCGGCGTCCTAGGCCACTAGACGATGGGGGCCTAATCCGAATCTCTCCGGGGTACTCGTCAACCTCGTTCGTTGGGAGCTTCGATAGCTTAGGGTACAGATGCCCGAATCCTCAAACCCGGTGGTCGCAACACCAATTTCAGTCATCTTGTACCCTGTCTTCTCGCGCCCCTATAGCTCAGTTGGTAGAGCTACGGACTTTTAATCCGCAGGTCGTAGGTTCGAGCCCTACTGGGGGCACCAAACACCCGCCGCAAGGCGGGTCACGGTGCGGTTCACGCGCTCCGTGCGGTCGCAATCTCGTCGGCCAGCGGAGCGATCGCGGCGATGATCTGTCCGACGATCGGCTCGGGCACTCCGGCACCGACAAGGCTGTCGGAGAGATGGCCGGCCACCAGGTTGAAGTGATGCATGGCGATGCCGCGGCCCTGATGAACCTGACGCATCGGTGCACCGCTGTACGACACTGGGCCGCCCAATGCCGCGGCGAAGAACTCGACCTGCTTGCCCTTGAGCCTGGCCATGTTGGTTCCGGTGAAGAAGGCCGCCAGCTCTTCGTCCGCCAGTACCCGCCGATAGAAGTCCTCCACGACGGTCTCCAGTGCCTCGGCGCCGCCGATCTGGTCATAGATGGTCGTCATGGCGCCAGCCTCGCCCTACGTCGTTGCCACCCAGTTTCGAGCGCGTAGCCGATCTGCTACGGCCGCCGACGCATCACGGGCCACACCCGTTTATCGTTGTACGCGGGGTCGGACGGCCCAACGTGAAAGAGATCGCGAGATTGCCGAGAAATCTCGCCATCAAGTTCACGTTCGGGGGCGACAGCATGAAGGAGTCAGCAGCATGTTCTCCCGGCGCCTGAGCACTCGGGCCATGGCCACCGCGATCGGTGCTGCCGCGCTGGCGGCCGGCGCCGCATTCGGGGTCGCACCCGCCCACGCGGACGCTCAGGACGATCAGTTCTTCACCATCGTCAAGGACCTGAACATCCCGACCACTTCCGCCGAGGAGGCCGGCCAGGTCGGGCGCGGAGTCTGTGACGCGCTCACAAAGGGCAAGATCGAGCCCGCACGCACGGTGCGCGGAGTCATCAGTCAACTGATGAATCAGGCGAGCATCGACAAACACCAGGCCGCGAATCTGGTCCGGGGCGCAGTCAAGGTCTACTGCCCGCAGAACGCCCCGTTCGTGGGGCGTTGAGGCAGCCCGTTCAGACCTTCGGGCAGTAGTGCATCCCGTTGTCGCGGTGGCCAATTGGCGGCAGGTTGCGGGCCGGGGTGTGCACCAACGGGGCGTCCGCCGGGATACGGCCGGTGACGCGATCCCACGCGCTGCGCGCCCGCGGATGCATGCGGTGGCGACGCGGCACCAACGTGAACACCCTGCCAATCACCTTGCCCAACAAGCGATGCACCTTCTCGTCGCGCTCAGACCACGTGTAGCCCATCAGCTCGCGCACTGCCGGGTGGTACAGACCGACGGTGAACCACACGAACAACGGGTGCACCACGTACTTGCGCTGCAGCGCCCACATCCAGTCGGGCATCTTCGACGCGAACGGCGGCTTGGGCAGCTCGGACAGATCCAACACATCGCGGACTGCCTTGTTGTTCTCCAACACATTGCGGCACATGTGATCCCAGTAGACCTGGAAGTCCTCCCAGGTTTCCGGCACGGGGCGCATGCTCATGCCGTACATCGAGTACCACTGCTTGTGCTCCTCGAACAGTTGCCGCTTGTCAGCCTCGGAGATCCCGCCCGCGAGCCGGTCCGCCACGATGATCGTGCCGACGAAGAACGTCGAATGCGCCCAGTAGAAGACCTCGGGATTCAACGCGTGGTAGCGGCGCCCCTGAGCGTCAACCCCTTTGATGCCGACGTGGTAGTCGCGAACCTCGGCACCGGTCGCCGGCGCGCGGTCGCCGTCGAACACGACGCCGCCGATCGGATACAGCGAGCGCAGCAAGCGGGGCCAGCGCTCCTGAAAGAAGATCGAGTGCTCCTCGACGGCCGCACCGAGTTGCGGGTGCATGTTCTGCATGGAGCCGGCCCATGGGCCTTGCAGCATCCCACGCCAGTCGCCGAAGTACTTCCACGTCAGCGAATCGGGCCCCAGCGGCATCGGCGGCGCCTCATACCCGCCCGGCGCGGCTGGGCAACCCGCTGCCACAGCGGCGGAACCGCTGGTCACCGGGCATGTCTCAGAAGTATCTTGTGTCACAGGTGCGCTTTCTGCCGGCAGAACGAAAGGTCGGAGTTTCAATTGTGACTACACACGTTGTCATCGGAGCTTAGGAGTAGATGTGCCATCCGGTCAACGACGCGGCCGATGGTCGGGCGTTCCACTGCAGGAACGCGCGGCCCGTCGTCGCGACGAACTGATCGCAGCAGGGGTCGCCCTGCTGGGCAAAGCCGAGGGTCCGGCCCTGACGGTCCGTGCGGTCTGCCGTGCGGCCGAACTCACGGAACGATACTTCTACGAGAGTTTCACCGACCGCGACACGTTCGTCCGGGCCGTCTACGACGACGTCTGCGCCCGCGCGATGTCCGCGCTGACCACGGCGGCCACTCCCCGCGACGCGGTCGAGCGATTCGTCGCGCTGATGGTGGACGATCCCACCCAGGGCCGCGTGCTGCTACTGGCCCCGGAATCCGAACCGGTGCTGACCCGCTCGGGCGCGGAGTGGATGCCCAACTTCATCGGCCTGCTGCAGCGCAAACTGACCAGCATCGCCGACCCGGTGCGCCAAACCATGGTCGCCACCAGCCTGATCGGAGCGCTGACCGCGTTGTTCAGTGCGTACCTCGACGAGAGGCTGCCCGCCAGCCGCGAACAGTTCATCGACTACTGCGTCGACATGCTGCTCGGGCGCATCGGCAGTTTCTGAGCCGACCCCCCTCAGGCCCCGCTACTCGTCAGGGGTGCTGGCCTCGGCGATCGGCTCCTGCTCGGCGGCTGCGGCCTCATCTTCGGCAGCCTTGGCCTCACGTCCGGCCGGGGTGGCGATCGACGCGCCGGGGTGAGTCTCGGTGGCATGGTCACCGTCGCAGTTGAGCGCCACTTGCGTCACGTCTTCGCGGTATTCGAAATAGGTGTCGGAAGTCTGCGGCACCAACTGACGCACCGTCCAGGCGTTGGTGACGATGCACTCATCACGCGGCAGACGGCTGCCGACGCTCACAGCAACGTGGGCCGTGCCGCCGCCATCCTCGATGGCACTGACCGCGTCACTGTATGTCTGCCCCACGACGTCCGGCGCCGCAAGGGCCGCCCCCGCACCGACCACAGCGAACGCAAAACCTGCCGCGGACATAGCAATAACGCTTCCGCACCCGATCGCGATCTTCATCTGGCCCGACCTTCCCCATCCGGCGATCTCTCCCGGAGAGGTGGGGCGACGGCACCCTCGGCCGTTCGTGTCAGCAACCCCGCGGTCCGTGACCAGGTGTCACGGCAAACACTCTTTGGGAGCTGACCCGGATTTTAGTCGGTGTCGGGGCTCATGACCAGGACAAACGCGCCTTACTCGTCAGGGGTGCTGACCTCGGCGAGCTGCGCTTCCTCTTCCGCTGCAGCCTGGGCCGCGGCGAGCTGCGCTTCCTGCTTCGCGGCGGCCTCATCTTCGGTAGCCTTTGCCTCACGGCCGGCCGGGCTGGCGACCGAGGCGCCCGGGTGGTTGGCGGTGGCATGGTCACCGTCACAGTTCAGGGCCACCATGACCTCGCCGTCGGCGTGGCTGCCGTCGCGGACGAACGGGGCATCCCACGCGTTGGTGACGATGCAATCGCCCTGGGACAGCTTGCTGCCCACGGTGACCGCGACCTTGGCACTGGAACCGCTATCCTCGATCGCGCTCGAGGCGTCCGAGTAGGTCTGTCCCACCACGTCAGGGGCGGCAGCCGCGACGCCGGCACCGAACAGCAGGGATATGGCCGCACCGGTGGCAACTGCGGCTCCGGCACCGACGACAAGCTTTTTCACGTGTGCCCAACCTCCGAGCGTGGGTATCCGACAGATGTTCGTGCGGATCGTACCGTCGTTATCCGCACGGCGCAGGGCTCGTCAAATACGGGCGGGGCAACTTGATGTCACTGAGTTACACAGATATATTGACTGCTACCAACAGGTACAGATAACTGAGCGTCCCACGGACGCGAGGAGGGCGAGGGCACATGTCGCAGGAATACACAGACCTGCAGCTTCTGCACGAACTCGAGCCTGTCGTTGAATCCAGCATCAACCGCCACATGCGGATGCGTAAGGACTGGAATCCGCACGACTACATCCCGTGGTCGGACGGCAAGAACTACTACGCGCTCGGCGGGCAGGACTGGGAGCCGGGGCAGTCCAAGCTGTCCGAGGTCGCCCGCACGGCGATGATCCAGAACCTGCTCACCGAGGACAATCTGCCCTCGTATCACCGCGAGATCGCGATGAACATGGGCATGGACGGCGCCTGGGGCCAGTGGGTCAACCGCTGGACCGCCGAGGAGAACCGCCACGGCATCGCCCTGCGCGACTACCTCGTCGTCACCCGTGCCATCGACCCCGTCGAGCTCGAGGAGCTCCGCGTCGAACAGGTCACCCGTGGCTTCTCCCCCGGCCAGAACCAGCAGGGCGACCTCTTCGCCGAGAGCCTGTTCGACTCGGTGATGTACGTGTCGTTCCAGGAGCTGGCCACCCGCGTCAGCCACCGCAACACCGGCAAGGCCTGCGACGACCCTATCGCCGACCAGTTGCTGCAGCGCGTCTCCGCCGACGAGAACCTGCACATGATCTTCTACCGCGACGTGTCCGCGGCCGGCCTCGACATCGCGCCCAACCAGGCGATGGGCTCCTTGCACCGAGTGTTGGACAACTTCAAGATGCCCGGTTACACGGTGCCCGACTTCCGCCGTAAAGCCGTCATCATCGCCGTCGGCGGCGTCTACGACCCGCGCATCCACCTGGACGACGTGGTGATGCCCATCCTGCGCAAGTGGCGCATCCTCGAGCGTGAGGACTTCACCGGCGAGGGCGCCCGACTGCGTGACGACATCGGCCGCATCATCGAGGAGCTCGAAGACGCCTGCGACAAGTTCGAGGTCGCCAAGGAGCGTCGCCTCGAGCGCGAGCGCAAGGTGGCCGAGAAGAAGGCCATGAAGAACCTGCTGGTGTCGTCCTCGTCGACTGCATGACTCTGACGGCCCCACCCCCTGCAACGGCAGCGCCGGCCCGATCCCAATTGCGGATCGGGCCGTTCGCGTTGCCCAGCCCGGTCGTTCTCGCCCCGATGGCCGGGGTGACCAATGTGGCGTTCCGCACACTGTGCCGCGAGCTCGAGATCGCCCGCGCCGGAACCGTCAGCGGGCTCTATGTGTGCGAGATGGTCACCGCGCGGGCCCTGGTCGAGCGGCATCCGGTGACCATGCACATGACGACCTTCGGCCCCGACGAATCACCGCGGTCGCTGCAGCTCTACACCGTGGACCCGGAAACCACCTACCTCGCGGCGAAGATGATCGCCGACGAGGGCATGGCTGACCACATCGACATGAATTTCGGCTGCCCGGTGCCCAAGGTCACCAAGCGTGGCGGCGGATCGGCATTGCCCTACAAGCGGCGGCTGTTCGGCCAGATCGTGGCCGCTGCCGTCCGCGGGACCGAGGGCACCGATATTCCGGTGACGGTGAAGTTCCGGATCGGCATCGACGACGCCCATCACACGCACCTGGACGCCGGGCGGATCGCTGCCGAGGAGGGCGCGGCAGCCCTGGCACTGCATGCCCGCACCGCCGCGCAACGCTACTCGGGCACGGCTGACTGGGATCAGATCGCCGCGCTGAAGGCTCATGTCACCGGCATCCCGGTGCTGGGCAACGGTGACATCTTCGAAGCCGACGACGCGCTCGCGATGATGGCCGCGACGGGCTGCGACGGCGTGGTGATCGGCCGGGGCTGCCTGGGCCGGCCGTGGCTGTTCGCCGAGCTCTCGGCAGCCTTCAACGGCCGTCCCGCTGCTGCCCCGCCGAACCTTGGCGAGGTCGCCGACATCGTGCGCCGCCACGGCGAGCTGCTCACCGAGCACTTCGGCGAGGACAAGGCCATGCGTGACATCCGCAAGCACGTGGCCTGGTACATGCACGGGTTCCCGGCCGGCGCCGACCTGCGACGTGGGCTGGCTCTGGTCAAGACGCGTCGGGAACTCGACGAACTGTTGGGGCAACTGGATGGCGATGCCCCGTTCCCGCCCGCGGCCACCGGTCCCCGGGGACGCCAGGGATCGGCCGCCTCGGTGTCCCTGCCCGAAGGATGGCTCGATGATCCTGACGACTGCGCGGTGCCGGCCGGGGCCGATGTGATGCATTCCGGAGGCTGACCTGCACTCGCTCCGAGATGACATCGAGACGGCCCTGTCACCGGGTTGGGTCTAGCTCAGTCCCAGGATGCGTCAGTACGATGAAAACCTTGCCGCGGCCGGCTCAAGTAGCCAGTCCGGCACAGTGCTGCTAGAAGAGATGAGGAGAAAACCTCAGCAGCACCCATTTACGCCGCAGGAACGATGCGCACCGACGCGCACGCACTAGTTCGAAGAGTCGGAGGCCGGTAAGGACATGAGTGACGGTGATAACGCCACTCCCGGCCGTCGGCGCCGCCTCCCAGAGGACTCGTCGGACAACCAATGGATTACCCGATCCCGGGAGCCTTTGCCAGGCGCCGCGCCGTGGGAACGCCAGGATGCGCCGTCACCCGACGATTCACCCCTCGATGAGCCCACCGGCAGCCACGCCGACGGGGTAACTGTCGCCGATCTGATCGCCAAGATCGCCGGGACCGGATCCGTGCCGAACCGCCACCGGCTGATACCTGACGATCCGGAGCCCGCACCAGAGCCTGAGCCGTCCCATGCGTGGGACCCGGAGCCTGCCCCGGCACACGCCTGGGACCCGGAGCCAGAGCCGCTGCCGGAGCCAGAACCAGAACCAGAACCAGCGCCGGCATATGCACCCGCGTATGTCCGCCCGCGGGTACCCGACCCGACCGACGTGATCGAAGCGTTGCGGATCGACCCCGAGGTCGACGAACCCCAGGATTCCCTCGAGGTCGAAGAGTTCCCCGAATCTTTCGAGGAACCTTTCGCGGACTCGCCGGATCACCGCGAGATCGACGCTGCGAACACCGATGTATTGCCGGCTGTGGCGGTCTACGAGTACGACGCACCCGAAGCACGCCCGACATGGCGCGTCCGCCAGACGCCGGACGATGAGCACGATCCCGCCGACACCGACGAGATCGAGAAGGTGCGGCCGGCGATCAACCGCCGGGTGATGCTGGCCGGACGCGCTGCCGCGGCAATGCTCGCGGTCCTCACTCTCGTGCTGACCGGCGGGGCGTGGCAGTGGCAGAGCTCGAAGAACGACAGTCTCAACAAGGTGGCTGCGCTCGACCTCAATTCGCGCGACATCGTCGACCCCAACTCGCAGTTCGGTGACGAGAACTTTCTGATCGTCGGCACCGACAGCCGGTTCGGCGAAAACGGAGGTATGGGCGCCGGCGGCACCGAGGACGCCGGCGGCGCCCGGTCCGACACCATCATGCTGGTCAACATCCCGGCCGACCGGCGGCGTGTTGTCGCCGTGTCGTTCCCGCGTGACCTCTCGATCACCCCGATGAAGTGCGAACCTTGGAACCCGGAGTCGGCGACCTACGGTCCGCTGTACGACGAGGAGACCGAGACCTACGGCCCGGACGAGATCTACACCGAGTCCAAGCTGAACTCGGCGTTCGCCTTCGGCGGTCCGAAATGCCTGGTGAAGGTGATCCAGAAGCTGTCCGGCCTGTCCATCAACCGGTTCATGGCCGTCGATTTCGCCGGCTTCTCGAAGATGGTCGACGCACTCGGCGGGATAGAGGTGTGCAGCACCACCCCGTTGGAGGACTATGAGCTGGGCACTGTGCTGGCCAACGCCGGTCGTCAGACGGTCGACGGCCACACCGCGCTGAACTACGTGCGAGCTCGCCAGGTCACCACCGAGTACAACGGGGACTACGGCCGCATCAAACGACAGCAGCTGTTCCTCTCCTCGCTGCTGCGGACCCTGATCTCCCGGGACACCTTCTTCTCGCTGAACAAGCTGAACAACGTGGTCAACATGTTCATCAGCGACAGCTTCGTCGACAACATCAGGACCAAGGACCTCGTCGACCTCGGACAGTCGGTCCAGGGTGTGAACGCGGGCCGGATCACCTTCGTGACCGTGCCGACCGTCGGTTACGCCGACGAATACGGCAACGAGGTCCCGCGCACCGACGACATGCGTTCCCTGTTCGACGCGATCATCAACGACGACCCCCTGCCGGGCGAGAAGAATCCGGACAACACCCCGGTGCCCGGCACCCCGGAATCGGCGACGTCGTCGGTCCAGGCTGCCGCCCCCTCGGAGACGCCGCAGTCGACGGCACCCGCGCCTGCACCCGCCGCGACGGACAGCGGTGAAATGGTCAACGCCGTCACCACCGAACCGCAGCAGGTCACGGTGCAGGTGTCGAACTCGACGGGCCAGAGCGGCCTGGCCAACACCGCGGCCACCGAACTGCAGGAACACGGCTTCAACGTCAACACCCCCGATGACTACCCGAGCACCCTCCCGGCGACCACGGTGTTCTTCTCCCCCGGCAACGAGGAGGCGGCCGCGACCGTCGCCAGCTCCTTCACCAACCCGACCATCGAGCGGGTGACGGGCATGGGCGACGTTATCCAGGTGGTACTGGGTTCCGATTTCTACACGGTGAACGCCCCGTCCCCGAGCGGGTCGGAAGTGCAGGTGCACGTGCTGAAGGGCACCGGCGCCAGCCCGACGCACCTTCCCGAGGACCTGACCGTCACCAACGCCGCCGACACCACCTGCGAATAGTCTGGTGATCCGGGCGGACGGCATTCACCGTTCGTTCATCGTTGCATCGTGACGACACGGCCATCGACCGCTTAATCTTGCAGGATGCGTACCCAATACCACGAGAAGTTGCATTCACTCACGGACCAACTCGGCGCGATGTGCGAGTTGGCGGGTACCGCAATGGAGCGCGCCACCCAGGCGCTGCTGCAGGCCGATCTGGCCCTCGCCGAACAGGTCATCAGCGATCACGATCAAATGAGCACGCTGAGCACCCAGGCCGAGGAGTCGGCGTTCGTGCTGCTCGCGCTGCAGGCGCCGGTTGCCGGTGATCTGCGCTCGGTGGTGGGGTCGATCCAAATCGTGGCCGACGTGGACCGGATGGGCGCGCTGGCGCTGCATGTGGCCAAGATCGCGCGCCGCCGCCATCCTCAGCATGTGTTGCCCGAGGAAGTGAACGGGTACTTCGCCGAGATGGGCCGGGTTGCCGTCGAGCTGGGCCATGCCGCCCGCGAGGTGCTGCTCACCCAGGATCCGGAGAAGGCCGCCCGCATCCAGGAGGAAGACGATGCGATGGACGACCTGCATCGCCACCTGTTCTCGGTGCTGATGGACCGGGAGTGGAAGCACGGTGTGACCGCTGCCGTGGACGTGACATTGTTGAGCCGCTTCTACGAGCGCTTCGCCGACCACGCTGTCGAGGTGGCCCGCCGGGTCATCTTCCAGGTCACCGGTTCCTACCCGGAAGACGAGTCGGTTTCCTCGAAGTAGGGCTCAGGACCGGCCGGCAGGCGGCACGAGGCGGACCCCGTCCTTGTGCGCGCCGGCCAGGTCCCCGAGGATCTTCACCAGTACCTGCAGGTCCGCGCCGCTGTAGCGCAGCAGGAACTCGCGGATCCCGCGGTTCATCTCCTCGTGCAGTTGCCGGTGCACATCGACGACGAGTTCGCCGTCGGAGGTCAGGCCGAGCTCGATCTCTTTGCGGTTGCCGGGTACGGGCGTACGCACCACGAGGCCGGCCTCGACCAGCCGCTGTACGTGCTTGGACACCGTGCCCTTGAGCCGGCCGGACCGTGCCGCCAGCCTGACCACGCTGACAGGGCCGTCGGCGATCTCCGCCAGCAGGTGCATCGACGACGTGGGTAGCGTCCGCACGGCCTGCTGCAGCCGCTGTGGGCAGCCGGCGGCCATGAAGTCGCGCTCCGCGTCGCCGTCCCCGTCGTTGCCGAGCCGGTCGGACACGGTGGCCATGAGCCCGGTGACGGCGTCGATCAGCTCCGGTTTGGTTTTCACGGAAACCATATTGCCACCGACGGCCGTCCTGCGTAGATTGTTTCCATAGAAACCATCTCTAGGGAAACCAAAGGAGTCGACATGCTGGCAGCACTGGTGACCGAATGGGGCAGGCACCCCGTCTACACCGACGTACCTGAGCCCCAGCCGCGCGACGGCGCCGAGGTGGCGGCCGTCGAAGCATCGGCCCTGACCAACCTCACCCGTGCGCTGGTGTCAGGAAAGCACTACGCCAGCAAGGAAGTTCAGCTCCCTGCCATCCCCGGAGTGGACGGTGTCGCCCGTCTCGCCGACGGCCGCCGCATTTACACCGGAGCACTCGGATACTCGGGAATGATGGCGCAGCGCGCACTCGTCGACCCGCACGCCGGCGTCGAGATCCCCGCACACGTCGACTCGGTGACCGCCGCTGCCCTGCCCAACCCGGGCATCTCGGCCTGGAGCGCACTGTCGCACGCCGCAGCGGTCAAACCCGGCGATCACGTCCTGGTACTGGGGGCCACCGGCGTAACCGGTTCGATGGCAGTGCAATTGGCCACCGCCGTGTTCGGCGCCGAGACGGTGGTGGCCGCCGGCCGCAACACCGAACGGCTGGAGTGGCTGCGGTCGGCCGGCGCCCACGCCACCATCGCCCTCGGCGAGCAGGACCTGGGCGCGCAGGTCGCCGAAATGCATGCCAGGCGCCCATTCGACGCGGTACTCGATTACCTGTGGGGCGAGCCCGCCGCCCAGGTCCTCACCGCACTGGCCGCCAGCCACCCTGCCGCGCACTATCACCCGACCCGGTTCGTGCAGATCGGGTCGATGACGGGATCGACCCTGCCGCTCGATGCCGGGGTTCTGCGCGGTACCGGGATCACCCTCTGCGGCGTCGGGATCGGCAGTATCCCGCCCGAGGTGTTGGTCCGGGCGCGCGCCGAGGCGCTGCCCCGACTGTTTGCGATGGTCGCCGAGGGACAGCTCGAATTACGCACCCAGGCAAGACCATTGGCCGAGGTAGCCGAGGCCTGGGCCGGTTCTGAACCCTCGGGCACCCGCGTGGTGCTGACGCCCTAATTTCTTCCGCGAGCAGACACAAACCTGCCCTGTTTCCATGGAAACTGGGCAGGTTTGTGTCTGCTCGCGGGGAAAGTGTCAGCCGAAGCGGCCGGAGATGTAGTCCTCGGTCGCTTTCTGGGTGGGGTTGGAGAAGATCTTCTCGGTGTCGTCGATCTCGATCAGCTTGCCGGGTTTACCGGTGGCCTCCAGATTGAAGAATGCGGTCTGATCGCTCACCCGGGCGGCCTGCTGCATGTTGTGCGTGACGATGACGATCGTGAAATCCTGCTTGAGCGTGGAGATCAGATCTTCGATGGCCAGCGTGGAGATCGGGTCGAGCGCCGAGCAGGGCTCGTCCATCAGCAGCACGTCGGGCTGTACCGCGATCGCGCGGGCGATGCACAACCGCTGCTGCTGACCACCCGACAAGCCACCACCGGGCTTGTCCAGACGGTCCTTGACCTCGTTCCAGAGGTTGGCGCCGCGCAGCGAGCGCTCCGCCACCTCGTCGAGCGTCTTCTTGTTGCGCACGCCCTGCAGCTTCAGCCCGGCCACCACGTTGTCACGAATCGACATGGTGGGGAATGGGTTCGGACGCTGGAACACCATGCCGATGGTCTTGCGCACACCCACCGGGTCCACGCCGGCGCCGTAGATGTCCTCGCCGTCGAGCAGCACCGAACCCTCGACGCGGGCCCCGGGGATCACCTCGTGCATGCGGTTCAGCGTTCGCAGCACCGTCGATTTACCGCAACCCGACGGGCCGATGAAAGCCATCACACTGCGAGGCTGCACCGACAGCGAAACCTCGGATACGGCATGGAACGCGCCGTAGTAGATGTTGACGTCCTTGAGATCCAGCCGCTTGGCCATGGATAGCTCCTACACCTTCTTGGGGGAAAAGAGTTTGGCGACCGCGCGAGCGCCGACATTGAGCAGGGCGATCAGCAGGATCAGCGTCAGCGCCGCGCCCCACAGCCGGTCGGTGGGCACCGGGTTGGCGCCTGCCCCTGCCGAGATCTGGTCGTACATCATTCCCGGCAGCGATCCCATGAACCCGCCGAACATGTCGAAGTTCATCGCCTGGGCGTAGCCGACGAGAATCAGCAGCGGCGCGGTCTCACCCATCACGCGGGCCAGTGACAGCATGATTCCGGTGACGATGCCCGACAAGGCCGTCGGGATCACGATTCGGGCGATGGTCTTCCATTTCGGCACGCCCAGCGCATAACTCGCCTCACGCAGATCCATGGGGACGATGCGCAGCATCTCCTCGGTGGCCCGCACGATCACCGGAATCATCAGCAGCACCAACGACAGTGACACCGCAAACCCGGACCGGCCGAACCCGAGCGTGGCCACCCACAACGCGTAGATGAACAGCGCGGCAACGATCGAGGGCACGCCGGTGAGGATGTCCACCATGAACGTGGTGACCTTGCCCAGCCGGGTACCACCGCCGTACTCGACCAGGTACACGCCCACCATCACGCCGATCGGGATGGAGATCAGCGAGCACACGAGGCCCTGCAGCAAGGTGCCGACGATCGCGTGGTACGCACCTCCACCGACGACGAACGTCGTCATCCCGGCCTGGGAATTGGTGAACCACGTGGCTGAGCTCAATGCGGCCCAGCCCCGGACGATCACCGAGTACAGCACCCAAACCAGGGGCACCAAGGCGACCAGCAATGACAGGGTCACCAAAACCGTGGCGAGGTGGTTGGTCAGCTTGCGGCGCAGACTCACGCCCTGGAACGCGGGCGCCTTGACCGGCCGCTCGAGTGTGGAGGTCATCTGTGCTGTCTCCTCTTCGCGCAAGCGCTCATCAGCGCCCCTTTCCCGACACCGCGGCGCGGGCCAATGAGTTCACCACGAAGGTCAGGATGAACAGCACCAGGCCGGCGGCAATGTAGGCGCCCGCCTTGTACTGATCGTTGAATTCGCTTGCAGTGGCAGCGATCTTGCTCGCGAAGGTGTAGCCGCCGTCGAACAGCGACCAACCGAACGCGGTCTGGGTGCCGCGCAGGATGATCAGCAGGGCGATGGTCTCACCGAGCGCGCGCCCCAGACCGAGCATCGCGCCACTGACGTAGCCGGACAACCCGAAGGGCAGCACCGTCGTGCGCACCACTTCCCAGCGGGTGGCGCCGAGCGCCAGCGCGGCCTCGATCTGGCCCCGCGGGGTCTGGGTGAACACCTCGCGGGTCACCGCGGTGATGATCGGCAGGATCATCACCGCCAACACGATTCCCGCGGTGAAGATGGTGCCGCCACCGGCCACCGAGGCAGTGCCCGTCTTGAACAGGAACAGCCAGCTCATGTTCGTATTGAGCCACACTGCAAAAGGTTTGATCGCCGGCGCGAGTACGTACAGACCCCAGACGCCGTAGACGATCGACGGCACGGCGGCCAGCAGGTCCACCAGATAGCCCAGCGGGCCCGCCAGTCGCCGCGACGAGTACTGGGTGAGATAGATCGCGATACCCAGGGCCACCGGCATCGCCAGCACCAGGGCGAACAGGGAGACGAACACTGTCACCTGCAGCAGATCGAAGATGCCGAAATGCATCGCGGAGGTGTCGGTGGTGATCCAGTTGCCGCCGTAGAGGAAGAAGTTCTCCTCGTTACGGGCCAACGCGGGAATCGCGCGCCACAGCAGGAACACCCCGATCGCCGCGATCAGCGCGACGATCAGGATGCCCGAGCCCTCGGCGAGCGCACGGAAAATTCGGTCGCCGAGGCGAACCTTGGCTCCCTTGGACGGATCGGTGGAGATAGGCGCCGGCTCGGGGTGGGGGGACGCGAGCGTCTCCCCCGACCCCGAATCAGCTGGATTCGGCGTTGTCACTATTGTCCCGTCGGGGCCCCTGGTCGTCATGCGGTCGGTAAATCCATCCTCGCCCAAATCCGTCCTCTAAAGCCAGTCCGGCTACTAAGCGATGGCCTCGACCGAGGTCAGCAGGCGCTGCTTGAACTCGTCGGGGAGCGCGATGTATCCGGCCTGCGACAGGCTGGCCTGGCCCTCATTGGCGGCGACGGTCAGGAAGGACTTGACGGCGGCGGCGGTGTCGGCGTCGTACCCCTTGGAGCAAACGATCTCGTAGGTGGCCAGCACGAGCGGGTAGACGCCGGCTTCCTTCGAGGCGTACAGCGCGTTCAGGTCGAGCACGAGGTCCTTGCCCTCGCCCTTGAACGTGGCGGCGCCGACAGCCTTGGTGGTCGACTGGTCATCCAGTGCGACTGCACCGGCACCGCTGTCGATCTGGGCGTAGGGCAGACCGGCCGCGGCGGCCGGGCTCTTCTCGACGTAGCCGATCGAGCCGGGGGTGGCCTGCACGGCCTGCACCACACCGGAGGACTTCTGCGCGCCTTCACCGGCACCGCCCTGGAACTCCTTGCCCGCACCCTTGGTCCAGGTCTGCGGCGCGGCCGCGGCCAGGTACTTCTGGAAGTTGTCGGTGGTGCCCGAGGAATCCGACCGGTAGATCGGCTTGATGTCCAGGTCCGGCAGAGTGGTGCCGGCGTTCAGCGCGGCCACCGCCGGATCGTTCCACTTCTTGATCTGGCCCTGGAAGATCTTGGCGAGCACGTCGGGGTTCACGACCAGCTTGTCGACACCCTCGACGTTGTAGGCCAGCGCAACCGGGCCGAAGACCAGCGGCAGGTTCCAGGCCTCGTTGCCACCACAGCGCGCGGCGGCCTTGGCGACCTGATCGTCCTTGAGCGCCGAGTCGGAGCCGGCGAAGTCGACCTGCTTGGCGATGAACTGATCCACGCCCGCGCCCGATCCGGTCGGGTTGTAAGCCAGATTCTTGCCGGAGCAGACCTGGCCCCACACCTTGTTGAATTCAGCGATCGCGTTCTGCTGCGCGGTCGAGCCCTCGCCCGTCAGAGAGTTCTTGCCGCCGCACTCCGCCGACGAGGCCGAGCCGGTGCCCGAGGCTGCCGAACTCGTGCCGGCAGCGTTGTTGTCGCTGCCGCACGCGGTCAGCGTGAGTGCCGCGATCGCCGTCGCGGAAAGCGCCACACCGAACGGCTTGCCAATGCTGATGAGCTTCACTTGTCCCACTTTCAATTGACGGCTTCGAACTCTCCGGCAACGTATTCGGCCCCAATGGACGGCTCACGGACAGCAGGTGAATCGGCAGTGAATAGGTTCAGCGTGTCCACAGCTAAACGGGTTAACCGGCGGAGTACGCCACGTCGACGCCGAACACCTCGAAACCCAAGTTTCGGTAGGTCGCCACGGCCGCCGAGTTATCTGCCTCGACGTAAAGTAGCACCGTCGGCAGAGACCGCGCGGCGAGGTGGTGCAGACCGACCAGGGTCAGCACCGATCCCAGTCCCCGGCCCTGTGCCGCCGGGTCGACGCCGACGACGTACACCTCGCCGAGGTTGCCGTCATGGACCTTCGTCCAGTGGAAGCCCAGCAGTTGTCCGGTGTGTTCGTCGACCGCCTCGAAGAGTCCATCGGGGTCGAACCACGGCTCGCTCCGCCGTTCGACGATTTCCTGGCCGGTCCAGCCGCCCTGTTCCGGATGCCAGGCGAAGGCTGCATTGTTGACCCGCAGGATCTCGGCGTCGTCCTGGGGTCCGGCATAGGTACGGATCCGCACGCCCTCGGCGGTGCGCAGCGGCGGCAGGTCGGTCAACGGGCGACGCATCTGCAGCAGTTCGCGAACCACTTTGAGGTCCAGCGCGGCGGCCAGCGCACGGGCCGCCTCGAGGTTGCCGTGTGCCCAGATGCGCGTGCCTGCCGGGCCCTCGGCGAGTCCCGCACGGGCCAGCGCCGCACCGACACCGTGCCGTCGGGCGTCGGGGTGCACCACCAGTTCAGCCATCGCCGGGTCATCGTCGTCGGCCGGGGCCAGGTTCAGGTACCCGACGAGATCTGCACCCTCGGTCGCCAGCAGGTGGCGCGTCCGGTCATGGCCGAGCGCGCGCAGTACCTGATCGCCGACCGGGGCCACGCCGTCGGCTGCGGTCGCTGCGGCGATGAGTGCACGGATCCCGGCCTGTTCGGCTTCGGACAGCCCGGTGCGCCAGTCGAGTTCGGTCACTGGCCGGGCAGCCTCCCGGCCAACGGCTCGTCCGCCTCGTCGGTCGCCGGGTCGTAGTCGTCGTCGTGGTCGGCCTGCGCAGCTTCGGCGGCGGCGGTGGCGCCGCCGCTCGCCTCGGCGGCAGGTGTGCGGCCGCGTGACGGGCGCACCGCCTTGTATCCGACGTTGCGCACGGTGCCGATCAGCGATTCGTACTCGGGGCCGAGCTTGGCGCGCAGACGGCGGACGTGGACGTCGACGGTGCGGGTACCGCCGAAGAAGTCGTAGCCCCACACCTCCTGCAACAGCTGCGCACGGGTGAAGACCCGCCCGGCGTGCTGCGCGAGGTATTTGAGCAGCTCGAATTCCTTGTAGGTGAGATCGAGGGGTCGCCCCCGCAGACGCGCGGTGTAGGTGCCCTCGTCGATCGCGAGTTCACCGAGGGCGATCTTGCCGACGTTCTCCTGGTTGGCCCCGCCGGCACGCCGGCCGACCAATAGCCGCAGACGGGCATCGATCTCGGCCGGGCCGGTACTGGGCAGCAGGATCTCGTCGAGGCCCCATTCGTGGTTGACCGCCACCAACCCGCCCTCGTTGATCACCGCGACGACCGGGACGGACGTGCCCGTCGTTCCCAGTAGCCGGCACAGGCCGCGCGCGGCCGCGAGATCGGTCCGGGCGTCGACGATCGCCACGTCGGCGCTGCCTGCCTCCAGCAGCGAGGACACCTCGGTCGGTGCGGTGCGCACAGTGTGCGCCAGCAGGGTCAGGGAGGGCAGCACCGACTCGGGATGCGGGTCGACGGTCAGTAGCAGCAGATCCAAGGGGGTCCTCCGGCGCGCCGGCAATCACTTCCCACGATCGCCCGGACCACGATGTCCACACGGTCGATTCATGACTGACATGTAGCCGTTACCGGCTTTTGTGATCTAACGATAACGCCTCACCTGCTGATCAGCCGCGCCGAGCGCCTCGATCCGACGGCCGTGGGCCACAATGTGGCGGTGCGCAAACTGCTGATCGGGCTCACCGCGACCGTGACCGCGCTCATCGTCGGGGTCGTCGGCGCCGATTTCGGCTCCGCGATCTACGCCGAGTACCGACTGGCTCGCAACGTCCGCACCGCCGCGGGACTGAACTGGGACCCGTGGGTCGCGATCCTCGGTTTCCCGTTCCTCACCCAGGTCCGCCACCATCGATACAAAGAGATCGAGATCCGTGCCGCCGGTGTCGACCACCCGGTAGTCGGCAAGGCCTCGCTGGAGGCCACCCTGCACGGCATCGACACAACCCATTCGTCGTGGCTGATCCCGCCCGACGCGAAACTGCCCGTCACGAAGGCCGAGAGCCGCATCATCATCGATTCCACCCACATCGGCCGGTACATGGGCATCGATGACCTGCTGGTGGAGGCCCCCTCGCGGGAGACCAACGACGCCACCGGGGGCACCACCGAGTCCGGCATCTCCAGCAGCCAGGGGCTGGTGTTCACCGGGACCCCCAAGGGCTCCGGGCTGGACAAGCGGGTCAGTGTCTCGGTCGACCTGTCCTTCGCCGACCGGGACGACACCACCCTGGTCCTGACCGCGACCGGGATCCTGACCGGCCCCGGAACCGCTGACGAGCCGGTACCCGACGAGAAGACCGCAGCGGTGCTGGCCGAGTTCAGCCACACCATCAGCGGACAGAAACTGCCGTTCGGGATCGCCCCGACCACCGCTGGTGCCCGTGGCTCCGACGTGATCATCGAGGGCATCGCCTCGGGAGTAACCGTCGACCTGGCGGGGTTCAGACAGGCATGAGCTCTTCGATGGTGCTGGCGATCGTGGTGCTGATCGCCGCGCTCGGGGTGGCCTACGTGATCGGTCGCCTGATCACCCTGCGCGCCGGCCTGATCAGGGCGGGCGAAGAGGCCGCCGACATCGACACCAGTGGCCTCGGATTGTCCGACACCGGTCCGACGGTGCTGCACTTCACGGCCGAATGGTGCGGGCCCTGCGCCGCGGTCCGTCGTGTCGTGGACCAGGTCTGTGCCGGGCTGCCCGAGGTTGCCCACGTCGAAATCGACATGGACGCCAATCCCGAAGCCGCCCGGCGGCTTTCGGTACTGTCGCTGCCCACCACGATCATCTTCGATATCCACGGACGGCCCCGATACCGCACCAGCGGGGTCCCCAAGGCCGCTGACCTGCACTCGGCGCTGGAACCGCTGTTGGCTTGACTCGGCGGTTATTGGGTAAGCTGTCGGTCGTGTCAGCCCGCCTTGAGCTCGTGCTCACCAAGCGCCGCGCAGTCGATCTGTGCCGCGTCGCGGGTTGCTGCTGTTGTTGTTGCTGCTGTTGAGCGCAGCCGCGCGCTTTTGCGCGCCCGCTCAGGCCTTGTGCCCTGAGCCTGCACACAACCAGACCTTCGACAACAACAGGAGTTCGTTCACATGTCATCGACATCAACCCGCCCCAGCGCTGGCGTTCAGCCTGCTCAGGTGGACGTGCGGGGGCCGCGGTTCGCCGCCTGGGTCACCACCGCGGTACTGATCGGCACGCTGCTGGTCGCCGGGGCGAATGAGTTCGCGGCCGCGGCGCTGCTGGGCGCCCAGGCGGTGGTGTTCGCGATCGGCGCGGTCGGCGGGCCCCGGAAGCATCCCTACGGCCGCCTGTTCGCCACCTTCATCGCGCCGCGCCTGGCGCCGGTCACCGAACGCGAGCCGGTGCCGCCACTGAAGTTCGCCCAGTTGGTCGGCTTCGTTTTCGCCGTCGTCGGTGCGGCGGGGTTCGCCTTCGGCATCACCGCGCTCGGCCTGACCGCCACCGCGTTCGCGTTGGTGGCGGCCTTCCTCAACGCGGCCTTCGGCATCTGCCTGGGTTGCCAGATCTACCCGCTGGTCGTCCGGCTACGCCGCACCCCCAGTCCCGCATGACACTCACCCGACATACCAAATAGCAAGCAACCGAAAGGAATTCGTACATGGCACGTTCCGACGTCCTGGTCTCGACCGAATGGGCCGGGAACAATCTCGATACCGCCGGCGTGGTGTTCGTCGAGGTCGACGAGAACACCAGCGCCTACGACGACGAGGGCCACATCCCCGGCGCCGTCAAACTGGACTGGAAAGACGATCTGCAGGACGCCGTCAAGCGTGACTTCGTCGACCAGCAGCAGTTCTCGAAGCTGTTGTCCGACAAGGGCATCGGCAATGACGATACGGTGATCCTGTACGGCGGCAACAACAACTGGTTCGCGGCCTACGCCTACTGGTACTTCAAGCTGTACGGCCACGCCGACGTCAAGCTGCTCGACGGCGGCCGCAAGCGCTGGGAGCTCGACGCCCGCCCGCTGGTGAAAGAGGCGCCCCACCGTGCCTCTACGTCGTACGTCGCCCAGCCCCTGGACAACAACATCCGGGCCTACCGCGACGAGGTCATCGCCGCGATCGGTACGAAGAACCTGGTCGACGTGCGTTCGCCTGACGAGTTCTCCGGCAAGATCCTGGCACCGGCCCACCTCCCGCAGGAGCAGAGCCAGCGGCCCGGGCATATCCCCAGCGCCATCAACGTTCCGTGGAGCAAGGCAGCCAACGAGGACGGCACCTTCAAGTCCGACGAGGACCTGGCCAAGCTGTACGCAGCGGCCGGCCTCGACGGCGAGAAGGAGACCATCGCCTACTGCCGGATCGGTGAGCGTTCGTCGCACACCTGGTTCGTGCTGCAGGAGCTGCTGGGACACCAGAACGTCAAGAACTACGACGGCAGTTGGACGGAATACGGCTCCCTGGTGGGCGCCCCGATCGAGTTGGGAAGTTGATATGTGCTCTGCACCGAAGCAAGGACTGACGTTGCCGGCCGGCGTCGACCTGGAGAAGGAAACCGTCATCACCGGTCGCGTGGTGGACGGCTCCGGTCAGGCAGTCGGCGGCGCCTTCGTGCGCCTGCTGGACGCCAGCGACGAGTTCACCGCTGAGGTCGTGGCCTCGGCGACCGGCGACTTCCGGTTCTTCGCCGCCCCGGGCACCTGGACGCTGCGCGCCCTGTCCCCCGCGGGCAACGGCGACGCCAGCGTGGCCCCGTCCGGTGCCGGCATCCACGAGGTCGACGTCAAGGTCGCCTAGCGACGAAGGAGCTAGGCCATCCGGCTCAGCTTGATCCCTCTTTCGAACGTGAGCTTGTGTGCGAAATTTCGGCAGTTTCTCGCACACAAGCTCACGTTCGGCGTGCATTGGGGCGTCCCGACCCGGGGCGCCGACACCCTCGACTAGGAACTAGAATATTTCCCGTGGTGCTCTTCTTCGAGATAATGCTCGTCGCGGCCGTCGTGGTGATCACGTGGTTCGCGTTGTACGCGCTGTACCGCCTCGTCACCGACGAGTCGTGACCTCCAACCGGGATGTTCCTGCGGACGCCCCGGCCACCGGGCCGGGTTCCGGTGACCGCGCCGTAGCGGCAGCCGTCGAACGGGCCAAGGCCACGGCCGCCCGCAACATTCCGGTCTTCGACGACCTGCCGATGCCTGCCGATACCGCGAATCTGCGCGACGGCGTCGGCCTCAACGATGCGCTGCTCGCGCTGTTGCCGTTGGTGGGCGTCTGGCGCGGGGAAGGCGAAGGGCGCGACACCCACGGCGACTACCGGTTCGGTCAGCAGATCATCGTCTCCCATGACGGTGGCGACTACCTGAACTGGGACTCCCGGTCGTGGCGGTTGAACGAAGCGGGTGAATACGACTCGCCCGGTCTGCGCGAGACCGGGTTCTGGCGATTCGTCACCGATCCCGACGATCCGGCCGGTCGCGACGAGTCACAGGCCATCGAACTGCTGCTGGCCCATTCGGCCGGCTATGTCGAACTTTTCTACGGCAAGCCCCTCACGCAGGCTTCCTGGGAGCTGGTCACCGACGCGCTGGCCCGCAGCAAGTCCGGGCTGCTGGTGGGCGGTGCCAAGCGCCTCTACGGCATCGTCGAAGGCGGCGACCTGGGATACGTGGAAGAACGTGTAGACGCTGACGGCGGTCTGGTACCGCATCTGTCGGCCCGGCTGTCACGGTTTGTCGGCTGATGCGCCGGCCCATCATCGCGGCAGGTCTGCTTGCCGCAGCGGCATTCCTCGGCGCGTGTTCGTCGGAAGGGCCGCAACCGGCCCCGACTTCGCCGCCGCCCGAGCACGGGACATATGCACATTGCCTGTCCGAGCACGGTGTGCCCTTGGCGCCCGGCCCGGTCGCCGGGCCGCCGTCGGGGGTCGACGAGCAGACTTGGCAGCAGGCGATCAAGGCATGTTCGACGCTGGCGCCGGGCCCGACTTAATTCGCGCCGCCCACCGCGCCAACAGGTTTCGGCCGCCCCAGACATGGGGCGACCCCCGAGCCTTGGTACCTGGTTGGACTGACCGAGGGGCTCGGGGGCCGGGTGGCTGCGGGGAATTCGCCAGCGCGCGCAGGCTTTACCCCGGCGCTGCTAGCGGGCAGCCACCTCACATGTCCATAAGTCATTCACTTGACGGACCACCTCCTTCCCTGTGTGCAAACGAAGCTACCCCCGTCCGCCCAGCCCGACAAGCGATTTATACGCAGCTCAGCGATCGCAGACGATCGCCGCGTCCACCAGGCCGGAGATGTCGGCAGCCAGCGGCGCATCGGGCAGTCGCTGACCGTCCAGCGTGTGCACGCGAGCCGCGAGGGTGATACTGGAAATCAGCCAAACCCCTTGCGCGGTAAACAGGTCCGCCGGTTTGAGCGCGCGGAAGTCGCAGTCGTAGCCCTTGTTGCGGGCCACCTCGAACAGTGCTTGCTGGGTGGTGCCGCGCAGGATCGGGTACCAGGGCGGCGGGGTCAGCAGCAGCGGCTGGCCGTCGGGACCTTCGCTCGCGATCACCACGGTGGAGCGCGGACCTTCCAGTACGTAGCCGTCGGAGCTCACGAAGATCACGTCGCCGGCGCCGTGATCTTCGGCGTGCCGCAGCGCGGCCATGTTCACCGCATAGGACAGGGTCTTGGCGCCCGCTGCCAGCCACGGCATCTCGCCGGCACCCAAGGGCAACCCACGGTCCAGGGTGATCGCCGCCAACCCGTCGCGGCGCACGCCGGCCACCCGGTCGGCCAGTGCGCCGATGGTGGCGAATGCGGTCGCCGGGCCGCCGCTCTCACGGCCTCGGCTGTACACCAGACGCAGCACGCCGTCGCCGTCGTTCCCCGCGACCCAGCGCTGCGCCCCCAGCGCAACCGCCGCCCGCCAGGCGTCGAGGTCGGGCTCCGGCAGATCCAGCATCTTGGCGGATTGGGTCAGCCGGGTCAGGTGCGCCTCCAGCAGGCAGGGCCTGCCGTCACGCACCAGCAGCGTCTCGAAGACCCCGTCACCGCGTACCGCGGCTAAATCGTCGGCGTGCAGCAGCGGGGCGTCGGGGTCGTGGATCTGCCCGTCAAGGGTGACCAGCACGGCTGGTGGGCTCGCCATGGGGCCCCAGCGTAGTTTGCGCCCGATGAGCCGCGTGCGCGAAGAGCGACAAGACCGATGAGCCGCGTGCGCGAAGAGCGACAAGACAGATGAGCCGCGTGCGCGAAGAGCGACAAGACAGATGAGCGGCTTGGGCGAAGAGCGACAAACGTACAGTTGGCCTATGACTGCACTACCGTCAGCGGTTCCGGCGCCCGAGGCAGGTCCCGACGCCGGCGCGATCTGGCATTACGGTGACCCGCTCGGTGAGCAGCGCTCTGCAGCGGCCGCCGCGGTCCTGGTCGACCGGTCACACCGGGCGGTGCTGACACTGGCCGGCAAGGACCGTCAGACGTGGCTGCACAGCATCTCCAGCCAGCACGTCAGCGCGTTGCCGGACGGTGCGGTCACCGAGAATCTCAGCCTGGATCTGCAGGGCCGTGTCGAAGATCACTGGATCCAGACCGAGCTCGACGGCACCACCTACGTGGACACCGAGCCGTGGCGGGGCGAGCCGCTGCTGGCGTACCTGCGCAAGATGGTGTTCTGGTCCGATGTCCAGATCGAGCCGGCCGATCTGGCGGTGCTGTCACTGCTGGGGCCGGGCCTGGCCGACGACAAGGTGATCGCGGCTCTGGGCTGTGGCCCGCTGCCGCAGGAGGCTACAGCGGTGGCGCTGCCCGGTGGCGGGTTCCTGCGCCGCCTGCCCGGGTCTGAAGTCGAACTGGACCTGGTGGTGCCCCGCGAGTCCGTCGCCGAATACACCCGGCGGCTCACCGAGGCTGGTGTCCGGCCCGCCGGGGTGTGGGCATATGAGGCCCATCGGGTGGCGGCCCGGCGTCCTCGCCTGGGTGTGGACACCGATGAGCGCACCATCCCGCACGAGGTCGGTTGGATCGGCGGACCCGGTGTCGGAGCAGTGCACCTGGACAAGGGCTGCTACCGCGGCCAGGAGACCGTCGCGCGGGTGCACAACCTGGGCAAACCGCCCAGGATGCTGGTGATCCTGCAACTCGACGGTTCCGCCGACCGGCCGGTCACCGGCGACGTGGTGACCGCGGGCGGACGCAATGTCGGCCGCATCGGTACCGTCGTCGAGCACGCCGACGAGGGCCCGATCGCGTTGGCCCTGCTCAAGCGGGGATTACCGGTCGATACCGAGCTGGTCGCCGGGGCCGAGGCGCAGGCACCGGCCGTGATCGACCCGGATTCCATGCCCGCCGCCGATACCACCGCCGGAGCCGGCCGCGCGGCCGTCGAGCGACTCCGGCACGGTTAGTCCGTAAAACCGCGCATCAGCACGTAAACTCACCCGGTCAACGACGACGTGACGACCGTCTCTTCGCGAATTCCGCGATCCTGGTGACGGTCGTGCAGCCGTGCGGCGACGCAGGGCAGCCGGGCCCTCACCGCTCACCATGAGGCAGGGCCTGAGAGCACTTCGCGGGCGGGCACGGTAAAGTGTTGGCAGGACAATAAAGACACACAGATCGGAGCCGCCTAGTTATTGGGCCGCTCCGTTATTGCGCGAGGGGGTCCCCCATGGGCCGCGGCCGGGCTAAGGCAAAGCAGACCAAGGTTGCACGTGACCTGAAGTACAGCTCGCCGAATACCGACTTCAGTCAGCTCCAACGTGAGCTGTCGGGATCTCCCGATTCCGGTGACGCCAATGACGACGCCGAAGACTGGTCGGGCGAGGATGACTGGCGGCGCTGAGCCGTCGCCACTTTCGTTGTAGAACTTAGATTCAGGTCGCGCTGATAGCGCACGTGGCATATCAGCGCGACCTGTCTAACGCCTAAAACCGCGGATGCTGTCCAACCAGCTGGGCGCGCACACTGTCCTTGCCGCCCTTCTTCACGGTTCCCAGCGTCCAGCAGTCCAGGTGACGTGCGGTCAGGATTGCCAGCGCACGGTCGGTGTCCTCAGGGGCGACGACCGCGACCATTCCGACACCCATGTTGAGCGTCTTCTCCATCTCTGCACGCTCGACGCGTCCGCGCTGGGCGATCATCTGGAACACGGGTGCCGGCGTCCACGTACCGCGATCCAGTTCTGCGGTCAGTCCGTGGGGCACGACACGCTCCAGGTTGCCCGCCAACCCGCCGCCGGTGACGTGGCAGAACGTGCGGACCTGGGTCTCGGCGGCCAGCGCCAGGCAGTCCTTGGCGTAGATGCGGGTCGGCTCCAGCAGTTCCTCGCCGAGCGTGCGGCCGAACTCCTCGACGTGACCGGCCAGGTTCATCCGGTCGATCTCCAGTAGCACCTTGCGGGCCAGCGAGTAGCCGTTGGAATGCAGTCCGCTGGATGCCATGGCGATGATCACGTCGCCGGGTCGGACCCGGTCGGGCCCGAGCACGTTGTCGGCTTCGACGATGCCGACACCGGTCGCGGAGATGTCGTAGTGGTCGGGTTCCATCAGTCCGGGATGTTCGGCCGTCTCGCCGCCCAGCAATGCGCAGCCCGCCTGGATGCAACCTTCGGCGATACCGGACACGATCGCGCTGACCCGCTCCGGAACGGTGCGGCCGACTGCGATGTAGTCCTGCAGGAACAGTGGTTCGGCGCCGCACACCACGAGGTCGTCGACCACCATCGCGACCAGGTCGAGCCCGACGGTGTCGTGCTTGTCCATGGCCTGCGCCACGGCGAGCTTGGTGCCCACGCCGTCGGTCGAGGCGGCCAGCACCGGCTCGCGGTATCCGCCCCGCAGGGCAAACAACCCGGCAAAGCCGCCCAGGCCACCCCTGACCTCCGGACGGGTCGCCTTCGCGGCGAGGGGCTTGAAGAGCTCGACGGCGCGGTCACCGGCTTCGATGTCCACTCCGGCCGAGGCGTAGGAAATGCTGCTGTGTTCGGCGATGCCGTGCTGTTCGGCGCCCTTAGTCATCGCAAGCAAGGTTACCGCCCCGGCATTGCGGGGGTATAGCGCAGGAGGCGTTAAGGACCCCTCAAAGCAGGGGAACTGTCAGGGCCTCAAGGACGCCACGAGGTCGGAGACCTCAAGGGCGCCTGAGCGCCGATGCGTTGTCGTTGTCGGGCTGCAGCGGGACACCGGTGCGCGCCGCGGTGGCCAGCATCTGCTCGACGACGTTCTTGCCCAGCGCGGTCTCGCCGGGCAGCTCGATCGGGTAGTTCCCGTCGAAGCAGGCCGAACACAGCCGGGTCGTGGGCTGTTCGGTGGCCGCGATCATGCCCTGCTGGGAGATGTAGCCCAGGCTGTCGGCTCCGATGGCGTGCCGTACCGCCTCCAGCATCTCGCCCTGGTGCTCGGCGGGTGCGGCGTTGGCGATCAGCTCGGCCGGGGTGGCGAAGTCGATGCCGTAGAAGCACGGCCAGCGCACCGGCGGCGAGGCGATCCGGACGTGGACCTCCAGCGCTCCGGCCTCACGAAGCATGCGGACCAGTGCGCGCTGGGTATTGCCGCGCACGATCGAATCGTCGACGACGATCAGCCGTTTGCCGCGGATCACTTCCCGTAGCGGGTTGAGCTTGAGCCGGATACCCAGCTGCCGGATGGTCTGCGAGGGCTGGATGAACGTGCGGCCCACATAGGCGTTCTTCATCAGGCCCTGGCCGAACGGAATCCCGGATTCCTGCGCGTAACCAACAGCGGCCGGCGTGCCCGACTCGGGGACCCCGATCACCAGGTCGGCGTCGACCGGGTGCTCGCGGGCGAGCCGACGGCCGATGTCGACGCGCGTGGCGTGTACCGAACGGCCCACCAGCGTGCTGTCCGGGCGGGCCAGATAGACGTACTCGAAGACGCAGCCCTTGGGTTCGGGGTTGGCGAACCGGGTCGACCGCACGCCATCGGCGTCGATGGCCAGCAGCTCACCGGGTTCGATGTCGCGGACGAACGAGGCACCGACGATGTCGAGCGCGGCGGTCTCCGAGGCGACGACCCAGCCGCGGTCCAGCCGGCCCAGGGCGAGCGGACGCACCCCGTGCGGATCGCGTGCGGCGTAGAGGGTGTTCTCGTCCATGAAGGTCAGGCAGAAGGCTCCGCGCACCGTGGGCAGCAGCTCCAGGGCGGCCTGTTCCAGGGTCGCGTCGGCGGCACCATGGGCCAGCAGCGCGCCCAGGATGTCGGAGTCCGTCGTAGCGGCGATCGTGCCCGTCGACGATCTGTTGTCGATCAGCCCGGCGGCGCGGGCCCGGGTGGCCAGTTCGGCGGTGTTGACCAGGTTGCCGTTGTGGCCGAGTGCGACGCCGGTTCCGGCGGCGGTATTGCGGAAGACCGGCTGGGCGTTCTCCCACGTGGTGGACCCGGTGGTGGAGTAACGGCAGTGCCCGACGGCGACATGGCCCGGCATCGCGGCCAGGGTCTGCTCGTCGAACACCTGGCTGACCAGACCGAGATCCTTGAACACAAGGATCTGCGACCCGTCGGAAACCGCAATGCCCGCAGCCTCCTGGCCACGGTGCTGCAGCGCGTACAGGCCGTAGTAGCTGAGCTTTGCGACGTCTTCACCCGGGGCCCAGACCCCGAATACGCCGCATTCCTCGCGCGGTTCGTTCTCGTCGAGTTGCTGACCAGTCACGATAGGGCTGCTCCCGGGGCGGCGGTTGGTGACATAACCGAGTCTACGGTCCAGTGGGGCCAAGCAAAGAATCGAATGGCCGTTCTGACACCGGCTTTTACAACAGCGGACGGCACCATCGTCATTCCGCCGCGGCTGCACGATGGTGTGGCCGGCCGCACCCGAATCCGTCGGGATAACCCCATCGACCCACCACATGCCAACGGCAAGGATGGTTTTCGTGACGCGCCAACTCTCGGAGAATCCGACAACCGATCCCCCCGATTCCGACGCGACCGACCCGCGGCAACCGTGGCCGGAGGTGACGAAGATCGCATTCCGGTTCTGTTTTCTGTACTTCGGCCTCTTCTGTCTGTTGTTCGCGCAGATCACCTTTACCTTCCTGGGGGTCATCAGCCACTGGCTGCCGGAGCAGGCGGTGATGTGGCAGATGACGGTGCTGGACCCCGTGCTGCGCTGGGTCGGCAGTCACGTCTTCGGGATCGAGGCGGCGCTGCACCGAGATTCCGGCAGCGGGGATCAAGCCGCGATCTGGGTCATGATGTTCTGCCTGTTGGTCGTCGCCGCTGTCGGCACCGCGGTGTGGTCGTGGGTGGACCGGCGACGGCGGGACTACTCGCGGCTGTGGGCCTGGTTCCTGACATTTCTGAGACTGTGCGTGGCGGGGCAGATGCTCTTCTACGGATTCGCCAAGCTCATCCCGACGCAGATGCCGGCCCCGCCGTTGGCGGCGTTGCTGCGCCCGTACGGCGAGTTCAGCCCGGCCTCGGTGCTGTGGCTGCAGGTGGGCAGTTCCCATCCGTACGAGATGGCACTGGGCGCGGTCGAGGTGGCCGCCGGGCTGCTGCTCTTCCTGCCACGGACCGCGACGCTGGGCGCGCTGCTGGGCGTGGCCAGCATGGCGCAGGTGTTCCTGCTGAACATGACCTTCGATGTGCCGGTCAAGATTCTGTCCGGACATCTGCTGTTGATGGGTCTGGTGCTGCTGGTCCCGCAGTACCGCCGATTGGCCGACTTCCTGGTCCTGCAGCGGCCCACCGAGCCGGCCGGCCAGCCCGAGTTGTTCGCTGATCGGCGGGCCAACATCATCGCGGCCCGGGTGCAGGCCGCGCTGGGCATCTGGATGGTCGCCGGTTGTGTACTGGTCGGCTGGCAGAGCTGGAGCGAGTACGGCGGTGGCCGCGTCAAACCCGAGTTGTACGGAATCTGGACGGTGAGCCGCTTCGATGTCGACGGCAGGACGGCGCCTCCGCTGACCACCGATCAACACCGTTGGCAGCGGGTCGTTTTCGACCTGCCCGAGGTGCTGACCTATCAGCAGATGAACGGCGAATTGGTGGATGCCCCGGTCAAGGTCGACGGGGACCGGCTGACGGTGTCGGGACCCGACGGCTCACCTCTGGCCAACCTGACCGCGTCGCGACCGTCACCGCAGGAATTGCGGCTCACCGGCGAGTTGTCCGGCCGCAACGTCACGATCCGGCTGGACCGGATGGAACTCGACCAATTTACTTTGCGTAACCGGGGCTTCCACTGGGTGCAGGAGTACCCGTACTTCAGATGAATCAGTGAGGTCGGTCTCCCAGCGGCACGAGCGGCAACCACCGCGCCACCTCACCGGCCCGCGATCCCGACATCTGCACCGCGGAACCGGCCGCGTCGAGGTCGAGCAGTCCGGTGGCCAGCAGCAGCCAGGTCCGCGGGTCGGTTTCCACCACGTTCGGCGGATTGCCGCGGGTGTGTCGCGGCCCGGCGATGCACTGCACGGCGACGAAGGGGGGCACCCGCACCTCGACGCTGGCACCCGGAGCCATTGCGGCCAGCGTGCGCGCCGTCAGCCGGACCGCCTCCGCCAGTTCGGTGCGGGCGGGTTCCGGTTGAGTGGGTGCGCGCAGCCAGTCGGCCACGACGGCGACCGCCGCCTTGGTCTTTAGTGGATCGACACTGCCTCGCGCGGCCATGCCATAGAGTCTCGCAAAGTGTTTGCCGATCACCGAAATCCGCCGTACCGCATGGCCGGTGCGGTGTTTCTTGTGATCGTCGGGCTGATCCTGGCGGTGATCGTGGCGCAGTTCCGGGGCGCTTTCGAACCCAAGGCACCGCTGACACTGCTGGCCTCGCGCGCGGGCCTGGTCCTCGATCCGGGTTCGAAGGTGACCTACAACGGTGTTCCGATCGGCCGGGTGGGTGCGGTGAGCGCCGACTCCGATCCGGTCCGGGCTCTGGTGCATCTCGACATCAACCCGAAGTACCTCGACCTGCTGCCGGCCAACGTGCAGACCTCGATCCAGGCGACCACCGTATTCGGCAATAAATACGTGGCCTTCACATCTCCGGAACATCCGAGCCCGCAACGGGTTTCGACATCGACCCCGCTCGACGTCACGGCGGTTACCACCGAGTTCAACACGCTGTTCGAGACGATCACCGCGATCACCGAACAGGTCGACCCGATCAAGCTGAACCAGACCTTGTCCGCCACCGCCCAGGCATTGACCGGGCTGGGCAACGCCTTCGGGCAGTCGCTGGCAGACGGCAACACCATCCTCGACGATGTGAACCCACGCTTGCCTGCGCTGCGCCATGACATCGCCGCCCTGGCCGATCTCGGCGAACGCTATGCGGCGGCCGGACCTGACCTGTTCGACGGTCTCGCCGACGCCGCGAACAGCGCCGCCACCTTCTACGCCCAGCGCGGTCAACTCGACGCCGCGCTGGTCGCGGCGATCGGTTTCGCCGGGACCGGTTCCGACATCCTCGAGCGCGGCGGTCCGTATCTGCAGCGTGGCGCGCAGGATCTGATCCCGACGTCGAAGCTGTTCGACAAATATCAGGGACAGCTCTTCTGCACGATCCGCAACTACCACGACGTCGCGCCCGCTTTCTATGCGACGTTCGGCGGCGACAACGGATATTCCTTCGAAAGCACGGGGACCTTGTCGAGCATCGGTGTGGGGAACATGTACGTCTATCCGGACAATCTGCCGCGCGTCAACGCCAAGGGCGGGCCCGAGGGCAAGCCCGGCTGCTGGAAGCCGATCACCGCCGACCTGTGGCCCGCACCGTATCTGGTGATGGACACCGGGCTGTCGATCGCGCCGTACAACCATGTCGAACTCGGCTCACCGATTTTCAACGATTACGTCTGGGGCCGACAGATCGGTGAGCCCACGATCAACCCGTGACGACTCTACGATCTTGATCCAGGGGATTTCGGGTGAGAGGGGACTTTGTGAACGGTAGTGCCGATGCCTAAACGCGCAGTACCGGCGAGCCCCGGGCCCCCCACAGCCTGGCCCCCTCCGCTTCCGGCCTGGCGCGCGATCGGCCTGTCCCTGGCACCGATCGGCGCCGCGATCTTCAACGGGGTGGCCGGCCTGAGCGCCGCGGCGATCGCGGCGGTGTTGGTGTTCGCATTCGCCCGCCTGCACCGGCACGCGCCGCAGGCGGTGTCGACAGGTGACCTCGTCGCCTCCACCGTCGGACCTGCGGCCGGGCGGTTCACCAGCCTCATCCAACTGGCAGCGTATGTGCTCCTTGGTGTGGGTGCCGCCCTGACACTGGCGTTGCAGCCCTTGACCGGCGCACCGGACCTCGAGACCGCGCTGGCCGGGTGGTGGTGGCCAGGCTGGTCGGTGGCCGTGGTGGTCATCGCCGGCGCTGTGGTGGCCTACCTGCCCACCCGGGCGGTAGGCGCGACGGCGGCCGCACTGGCCGGCGTGGGCCTGCTGATCTTCCTCTACCTTGCGCTCGCGATCGTGGCCCGGGTGGCGACGGGCACACCGCCGATGGAGATGGGGAGCACCCACGTCGATTCGGTCCTGCTGGCCACCGCAGCGGCCATACCGCTCGGCCTCGGCCTGGTCGGTTTCGAGGCGGCGACCGTGGTGAGCGGACGTCTGGAGTCGGTGGCGCGCCCGGTGGGCACCGCAGTAGGGGTCACAGCGCTCGGCGCGGTGGCCCTGCTGGCGGCTGCCAACATCGGCGCGACCGGCGGGTTTCACAGCACTGCGGTGAATCTCTCACTGATCATCTCCGAGTTCTTCGCCGACGCCGGGTTCTACTGGTTCACCACCGGCGCGTTGTGTCTGGGCTCGGCCGCCTTGCTGGCCCTGATGTGGGCGGCCACCCGGGTCGCGGGGCGGCTCTTCGGTTCCGGTCCGGAGGTGGCGCTACTGGTTCCCGCGGCGATGTGCTTGCTGGCCATGGCGTTCTCCCGGTTCCAGGATCACCTCGGGAGGCTGCAGATGGCAATCCCGGCATTGCTCCTTCTGGTGGTCTATGTGCTTGTCGCCGAGGCTAATTCGCGTATCGAGGGTTCCGCTGCGGCACAGCAGACACCGCGGCTGATCCTGGCCGTGGTGGCGGTCTGTGTGGTGTTGATCCCGCTGCGGGTCACCGATTTCTCGATGCCCACGTTGTGGCCCCTGATCGTCACGGCCGCGATCGTCGCGGTGGCAGCGCTGCTGGCGCGGCTTGGTAGGCCAGTGCAGCCAGCGCGCCCGCTTCATTGATCGCCAGGTGCGCCAGCATCGGCGCGGTCAGACTCGCCGAACGCTGCGCCAGCCAGCCGAACACCCACCCGGCAATCCCGGTGACCAGCACGGTCGGAATCACGGGTTGGCCTGCGGCACGGGCGTCGGCGATGTGTGACAACCCGAAAGCAGCGGCCTGCAACGCCTGACCGCCGGCCGGGCCGAATGCGTCGGCGCCGACCTTGCCGAGTGCGCCGCGAAAGGCCGCCTCCTCCGGCCACACGGTCCCGAGCGGGATCCGCACCGCCAGCCAGCTGCCCGGCTGTTCGGGCAGGACCTTTTCGCGCATCCCGGTGCGGACCACCGGCACCGTCGACGTCGCTGCGACACCGGCGCTCACCGCGGTCGCGGCGGCCGCACCCAGGCGCAGACCCGACCACACCGCCGGAGGCCGTAGCCCCGGCCGGGCTCCCGCGCCGAACATGAGCACGCCACCGAGGGCCGCCCGCACCAGCGGCTGCCACCTGGCCGGCAGCCTCGGATCGACCAGGCCGTTCCATGTCACCAGCCCTGCCGCCAGCGCCACGGCACGAATTTGGCTGGCCGCCATCAGTATTCGGGTCCGTCTTCGGCCGCGGCCTTCTCCAGCACCAACCGGATGCGTTCGGTGTCGTCGGGCGTCCAGCCGTCCGGCGGGGCCACCGCAGCCCACCCGTCGAGCACCGATTCGCCGTAGTTGTGCCCGTGCCCGTCGGGGACGCTCGATGCGTTGGTGATGTCGGCGGCCACCTGCCAGAACGTGATGATCGGATACCAGCGCATCGAGGCGGTGCGGTCCCCACCCGGCGGCTCGACCAGCCAATCCGGTTCGGAGAACAGCAGATCGCTCGACCACCAGATGATCGGGTCGGACGGGTGCTGCAGGAACAGCACGCGAGTGCCTTCCCACGGTGGGGCGGTGTCGTCGGCGATCTCGGCGGCGTCGGCGGCCTCGGAGAACCGGACGGTGCGACCATTGTCGTAACGGGGGCGTACCTCCGGGGTGCCCGGATCCCGGCGCGCGATCAGGCCGCGCCACAACGGGCTTGCGTTGGGCGGCCCGACCCACAGCACCGAGGAGAAGTCCATCCGGGAGATGTCGGGCAGCCAGCTGAATGCGCCCTGCCCGGCCATCGAACCCAGGCTCTCCCCGTAGAGCACCAACTTGGGACGGTGCCCGGGAGGCAGCTGCTCCCAACGGGCATGGATCGCGTCGATCATCAACCGGCCGTTGTTCATCGACTTCTCTTGGTCGCCCATGAACGAGATCCAGCTCGGGAGATAGGAATACTGCATGCCGACCATCGCGGTGTCGCCGTTGTACATCAGCTCCAGTGCGCGGGCGGCCACCGGGTTGACCCAGCCGGTACCGGTGGTCGGCACGATGACCAACAGCCTGCGATCGAAGGCGTGCGTACGCTCAAGTTCGCTGAGCAACACCGCGATCCGCTGATCATCGGAGTTTCCGGTGTGCAGACCGGCGTATACCCGGATAGGTTCCTTGGCCGGGGAACCGTTGACCGTCTCGAGCTCGGCGGCACGCGGGCCGGATGCGACGAAGTTGCGGCCCTGAAAGCCGAGGGAGTCCCAGGCCGCGAATGAGTCTGGGCTGCCTGACCTCTGAGGTTCGGCGGGTTGGCTGATGCCGTCGCCGGTGGTGGTGTCCTGCGGCTGGAACACGCGGCTGGCACCGGCCAGGAACCCGCGGTAGAGCACCCCGTTGACCAAGGTGACGACCAGCACCACCACGATGGCAGTGCCGATGAACTGGGCCATCTCCCGGTGCAGGCGCCACCGCCGGATGAACACACTGGCCAGTAGCCGCACGGCATCGCGCAGCACCCGCGCGGTGCCGATCAGTGCGGCCGCCACCGCGACGGCGATGATCAGGGTGCGCAGGTAGCCGAGGGTGGCCGGCCCCTCGATGCCCATCAGCGCCGAGACCTGCCGTTGCCAGGCAGCCGCGGGGATCAGCATCAGGATGGACGCCACGATCGCCCCGGTGACGACGACCGCCTTGAGTCCGAGTAACACCCGCTTGCCCGGGGGCCACCACGCCCTCCGCCGTAAAACGAAGCGGTACAGCACTTTTCCCAGCAGCACCCCGATGCCGTAGCCGATCCCGGCGTTGATACCGCCGATCAGCCCGGCGAACAACCAGTCGCGCGGCAGCAGGGACGGGGTCAGTGAGAGGCAGAAGAACAGGGCTCCGACGGCAATACCGGTGAAGTCCAGTCGCACCAGGCGCCAGGCCCAGCGCAGCAGAGGATGACGTTCGTCGAGGTTTTCCCTCGTCACCCGAACAGCCCGGGCAGCACGCCCTCCGACGTGCTCCGCAACTCCGCTAGCGAAATACTGAACTGTCCCTGGACCTCGATGGCGGGTTCTCCCCCGTCTGGACCCTGGTCCACCACGCCGACGCGCGTGACCGGTAGATCCCGGGCCTCACACATCGCCCGGAACCGGCTCTCCTCGGTGCGCGGCACGGCGACCAGCACCCGGCCCGCCGACTCGGAGAACAGGAAGACAAACGGGTCGATGCCGTCGGTCAGGTCCTCCGGAAGGATGACACGGCAACCGGTTTCACCAGCCAGCGCAGCCTCGACGACGGCCTGGATGAGCCCGCCCTCGGACAGGTCGTGGGCCGCCGAGATCAGCCCGTCGCGCGAGGCGGCGGTCAGTACCTCGGCGAGCAGTTTCTCGCGGGCGAGGTCCACCTTCGGCGGAACCCCGCCCAGGTGATCACCGGTGACCTGCGCCCAGACCGAGCCGTCGAACTCGTCGTGGGTGTCGCCGAGCAGCAGCAGTGTCTCGCCCGGTTCGGTACCGAAAGACGTAGGGACACGTCGGCGCACATCCTCCAACACCCCGAGCACGCCCACCACCGGGGTCGGCAGAATCGCGGTGGAGCCGGTCTGGTTGTAGAAGCTGACGTTGCCGCCGGTAACCGGAATACCAAGGGCGGCACAGCCATCGGCCAATCCGCGGACGGCCTGGCTGAACTGCCACATCACCCCGGGATCCTCGGGCGAGCCGAAGTTGAGGCAGTTGGTCACCGCGACCGGGGTGGCCCCGGTGACCGCGACGTTGCGGTAGGCCTCGGCCAGTGCCAGCTGCGCGCCGGTGTACGGATCGAGCTGGGTGTAGCGGCCCGAGGCATCGGTGGAGACCGCGATGCCGCGGCCCGTGGTCTCGTCGATGCGCAGGACGCCGCCGTCGGCATGCTCGGCCAGCACGGTGTTGCCGCGCACGTATCGGTCGTACTGCTCGGTGATGAACGCCCGGCTGCACAGGTGCGGGCTGCCGATCAGCGCCAGCAGGGTGGCCTTGAGCTCGTCACCGGTCTTGGGCCGTGGCAGCTTGGCCGAGGTGTCGGCGACCAAGGCGTCCTGGGTGTCCGGACGCGCGACCGGGCGCTGGTAGACGGGGCCCTCGTGGGCCACGGTGCGCGGCGGCACGTCCACCACGGTGTCGCCGTGCCAGGTGATCTGCAGCCGGTCCCCGTCGGTGACCTCACCGATCACGGTGGCCAGCACCTCCCACTTGCGGCACACGGCCAGGAACGCGTCGACGTTCTCCGGCGTCACCACGGCGCACATGCGTTCCTGCGATTCGCTGGAGAGCACCTCGGCCGGGTTCATGTCCTTGGCCCGCAGCGGCACCTGATCCAGTTCGATGTGCATGCCACCGTCGCCAGCGGAAGCGAGTTCTGAAGTGGCACAGGACAATCCGGCACCGCCGAGGTCCTGGATACCGACAACCAGGCCGGCCGAGTACAGCTCGAGGCAACACTCGATGAGCACCTTCTCGGTGAACGGATCGCCCACCTGAACGCTCGGTAGCTTCTTGCGGCCCGCGCCGCTCTCGTCGCCGGAGAAGGTGTCCGACGCCAGCACCGAGACACCGCCGATGCCGTCGAGGCCCGTGCGCGCGCCGAACAGGATGATCTTGTTACCGGTGCCCGACGCGAACGCCAGGTGCAGGTCTTCCTTGCGCAGCGCACCGACGCACAGCGCGTTGACCAACGGGTTGCCCGCGTAGGAGGGGTCGAAGATCGTCTCGCCGCCGATGTTGGGCAGGCCCAGCGAGTTGCCGTAGCCGCCGACACCGCGCACCACGCCGTCGAGCACGCGGCGGGTGTCCGGCGCGTCGGCCGCGCCGAAGCGCAGCTGATCCATGACCGCCACCGGCCGGGCACCCATCGCCATGATGTCGCGGACGATGCCGCCGACGCCCGTGGCCGCACCCTGGTAGGGCTCCACGTAGGACGGGTGGTTGTGCGACTCGACCTTGAAGGTGACCGCCCAGCCGTCGCCGATGTCGACGACGCCGGCATTCTCGCCGATGCCGGCCAGCATGCCGGCGCGCATCTCCTCGGTCGTGGTCTCACCGAAGTAGCGGAGGTGCACCTTGGAGGACTTGTAGGAGCAGTGTTCGCTCCACATCACCGAGTACATGGCCAGCTCGGCGTCAGTCGGGCGGCGACCCAGGATCTCGCGAATCCGCTCGTACTCGTCGTCCTTGAGGCCGAGTTCGCGGTACGGCTGGGGCTGATCAGGGGTGGCGGCTGCCCGCTGCACCGTGTCGATATCGTGGGTGAGCTCAGACGTCACGGGTCCAGCTTAATGGCTGCTCGCACATGGTCGCGGGCAACCGCGGGTGCACCGCGCTGACGAGCGGCATACTCGGCGGATGCGGAAGCTCGGGCCGAAGGTGTGGCTGGCCATTTTCGGCGTCGTGTTTGCGCTCGGCATCACTTGTTGCCAGTTCAGAGGCTCGTGGTCGGCCGGCCTGATCGACAAGGTGTTGAGGAACCAGCCCGGCGTCACGTTCGTCACACATACGGTCTCGAGCAACAGCGGGTTCGGGGTGCGCACCGCGAGCTTCGACGTCTACGTCGGTGCCGATGCCACCGCTGACCAACTGTCGGCGCTCGGCCGCACCTTCGCCGACCAGATCCACGGATCGATGGTGTACGGCGAGCTGGGCGCCGGCCTCAATGTGAGACGGTCCGCCCCGTCCTTCCCCGCCCAGTCGGGCGCCACGATGTATCTCAGCTTCGACCCTTCCAAGACCACCCCGGAACCGCCGTGGCAGGACTGGCTCAAGCTGGCGCAGGGCGACTACGCGTACGAGATCGTCGGGTTGGCATCCCCCGACGGCGCCTGGAGACCGGCGAACACCAGCCTGAAGGTGATCCTGCGCAGTTACGACCACGTGAGTGATCCGCTCAGCGCGTCGGGGTTCGCGGCCTCGGTCCGGAAGCTGATCGCAGACTTTCCGAACTCGACCGCGGACTGGCACATCGTCGATGTGGACGGCAACAGCGGACCGAGCATCCGTTCACACCACGGCCTGCCCACCCCGGAACAGCTGACGCTATGGGAGGCACTCGACCGGATCGCGCCCACCAAAGGGGGATTCGACCTGGAACCGCCCCGCTTCTCGATCGACGCTGTACCCACCGGTCCCGGTGAGGATCGGCTTCTGATCGACCAGCTGCAGCTCATCAAGAATTGGGGGCTACCGATGGTCTACGAAGTCGCCGATGCGCACATCACCGTACGTCCCGGTGGTTGTTCGAAGGATGCCCAGGAGCCGCAGCCGCGCATTGCTGCGGACGAGGCCCTGCAGACCAGGCTGCGCGCCCAGTTCGAGAGCTGCCCGCCATGACGCGGGCGGCGGGAGCTACCGGCGGTTATCCGCCCGCGATGCAGAACGCGTTGCCGGCCGGGTCGGTGAGCACGACCCAGCGGAACTCTTCGCCGAAGTTGTGCCTGCCCGTCTCGGTGGCGCCGAGACCCACGAGCCGGGCTACCTCGGCCTCCATGTCCGCAGCGTGGAAGTCGACATGTACGCGGTTCTTGCCCGGAGTCGGGTCGGGTACCCGCTGAAAGCCCAGATTCGGACCACCATCGCGTTGCACAAGCACGAATTCCCCTGGTGCATAGGCATTCACAGAGCCGCTGACCGCCCGTGCCCACCAATCGGCGAGCGTGTCCGGATTCGCGCAGTCGAACGTGATCATTTCCATCGAGAGCGTCATGGCGCCGACCATAGACCGAGGCGGCGACACCACGTCAGTTCGGCGAAAGAAATGCCTGCAATGCGGCCGAGTAGGCGGCGACGTCGGCCGCGCCCATGAACTCGCGCGCCGAGTGCATGGCCAGCTGCGCCGCACCCACGTCGACGGTCGGGATTCCGGTGCGCGCCGAGGTCATCGGCCCGATGGTCGACCCGCACGGCAGGTCGGCGCGATGCTCATAACGCTGCAGTGGCACCCCGGCCTGATCGCAGGCCAGCGCGAACGCCGCCGCGGTGCGTCCGTCGGTGGCATAGCGCAGGTTGGGCTGGACTTTGAGCACGGGCCCGGCGTTGACCTCGATCAGGTGTCCGGGCTCGTGACGGTCCGGGTAGTTCGGGTGCGTCGCGTGCGCCATGTCCCCGGAGGCCACCATGGAGCCGGCCGCCCGGCGCAGGAAATCCTCCCGGGAGCCTCCTGCGGCGAGCACGATGCGCTCCAGCACCGTCGGCAGCAGCTCCGACTGGGCGCCGTGATCCGACGTCGAGCCGACCTCCTCGTGGTCGAACAGCGCCAGCACCGGCACGTGGGTGCCCGAGCCGGCGGCCAGGAAGCCCTGCAGCCCGGCGTAACAGGTCGCCTGGTTGTCCAACCGGGGTGCGCTGACGAACTCCGCGTCGGCTCCGGTGATCGCCGACGGCGTCAGGTCGTGGGTCATCAGATCAAAACCGAGCACGTCGCGCTCCTGGACCCCGGCCCGTTCGGCGACGAATCCGACGAAGGACCGCGGCCGCTCCCCCAGCCCCCACACCGCGTTGACGTGCCGTTGCGGGTCCGGGCTGACACCTTTGCGGTCCTCAGACAGATGGATGGCCAGTTGGGGCACGCGCAGGATCGGATCGTCGATCCGGATCAGCCGATGTTCGATGCGGTTGCCGTCGCGGACCGAGAGCCGGCCGCTGATCCCGAGGTCCCGGTCCAGCCAGGAGTTGAGCCAGGCCCCGCCGTACGGTTGCAGTGCCACCACCTGCCAGCCTGCGATGGCACGGTCCGGGTGCTGTTTGACCCGGAGGTTGGGGCTGTCGGTGTGACCGCCGACAACCCGGAACGGCGCAGCGGCATCGGCGCCCTCGGTGTTCCAGGCCACCAGCGAACCCGCTCGCACCGTGAAGAACTTTCCTCGCGAGCCCGGCCAGCTGTCGGTCTCGGCGAGCTCGGTGAATCCCGCGTCACGCAAGTGTTGCGCGGCGGTGGCGCACACGTGGAACGGAGACGGCGACGCGTCGATGAACTCGCACAAGCTCTGTGGGCTGGCTGGCATATCTCTATCTTGACCGGGATTTCGGCGCGGTCCACGTTAGGGTCCAATATGTGCCTGCTCCACAGCCCCAGCCGGTTCTGGCCCCGCTGACGCCGGCCGCCGTGTTCATGGTCGCGACGATCGTCGAGGGCGGTGAGGCGACGGTCCACGACGCCCTGGCCGATATCTCTGGTCTGGTGCGTGCCATCGGCTTCCGTGATCCCACCAAGCACCTTTCGGCGATCGTGTCGATCGGGTCCGATGCCTGGGACCGGTTGTTCACCGGTCCGCGTCCCGCCGAACTGCACCCATTCGTTCCGTTGGACGGCCCACGGCACCGGGCTCCGGCGACCCCGGGGGACCTGCTGTTCCACCTGCGCGCGGAGTCCATGGATGTGTGTTTCGAGCTCGCCACCAAATTCGCCGACGCACTGGCCGGCGCCGTGACGATCGTCGACGAGGTGCACGGCTTCAAGTTCTTCGACAACCGCGATCTGCTCGGCTTCGTCGACGGCACCGAGAACCCGAACGGTTCGGTGGCCGCCGGCGCCAGCCAGATCGGCGAGGAGGACCCGGATTTCGCGGGTGGCTGCTATGTGCACGTGCAGAAGTACACCCATGACATGAGTTCCTGGAATTCGCTGTCCACCGAGGAGCAGGAGCGGGTGATCGGCCGCACCAAACTCGACGACATCGAGCTCGACGACGCGGTCAAGCCGGTCAATTCGCACGTTGCGCTCAACGTGATCGAAGACGACGCAGGCAACGAGCTCAAGATCATCCGGCACAACATGCCGTTCGGTGAGATCGGCAAGGGCGAATTCGGTACGTATTACATCGGTTATTCGCGCACACCGGCGGTCACCGAGCGGATGTTGACCAACATGTTCATCGGCGATCCGCCCGGGAACACCGACCGGATCCTTGATTTCTCCACCGCCGTCACCGGTGGGTTGTTCTTCACACCCACGATCGACTTTCTGGATGATCCACCACCGTTGCCGTCGTTGGACGAAGGGGCGACAGCGCAGGAAGCTTCACCAACTGAGGGCCACCACGACGGCTCGCTCGGCATCGGCAGTCTGAAAGGAATCCCGCAATGAACAACCTGTACCGCGAGCTCGCACCGATCACCGAGTCGGCATGGGCCGAGATCGAACTCGAGGCCAGCCGAACCTTCAAGCGGCACATCGCCGGCCGGCGCGTGGTCGATGTCAGCGAGCCCGGCGGCCCGGTCACCGCGGCGGTCAGCACGGGGCATCTGCTCGACGTGAAGTCGCCCGGCGACGGCGTGGTCGCCCACCTGCGCGGCGCGCGGCCGCTGGTGCGCCTGCGGGTTCCGTTCACGGTGTCGCGCACCGCGATTGACGACGTCGAGCGCGGCGCACAGGACTCCGACTGGGATCCGGTCAAGGATGCCGCCAAGAAGCTGGCGTTCGTCGAGGACCGGGCGATCTTCGAGGGATACCCGGCGGCCTCGATCGAAGGCATCCGCAGCTCCAGCTCCAACCCGGCGCTGGCCCTGCCCGACGATGCCCGCGAGATTCCCGACGTGATCGCCCAGGCGCTCTCGGAGCTGAGACTGGCCGGTGTCGACGGGCCGTACTCGGTGCTGCTCTCGGCCGAGATCTACACCAAGGTCAGCGAGACCACCGCGCACGGTTACCCGATCCGCGAGCACCTGAGCCGCTTGGTCGACGGTGAGATCATCTGGGCTCCCGCGATCGACGGTGCGTTCGTACTGTCCACCCGCGGTGGGGATTTCGACCTGCAGCTGGGCACCGACGTGTCTATCGGCTACCTGTCCCACGACGCCGAGAGCGTGCAGCTCTACCTGCAGGAGACGCTGACGTTCCTGGCCTACACCGCCGAGGCCTCGGTCGCACTCACTGCCTGATCCGCTGCGCTGCGGGCGTGCGTGTTCGCGCACGCCCGTGGCGTTTGAGGGGACCTAGACCGAGAGAACCGCGTCCAGCGCGGAGTAGAACAACCCGAGCCCGTCATCGGACGGACCGGTCAACGCCTCGGTGGCGTGTTCGGGATGCGGCATCAGACCGACGACGCGGCGGTTGGCCGAGCACACGCCGGCGATGCCGCGCATCGAGCCGTTGAGGTTCTCGCGGTAACGGAAGACCACGCGGTCCTCACCCTCGAGCTCGTCGAGCACGGCTTCGGAGGCGACATAGCGACCCTCCCCCGATTTCAGCGGGATAAGCAGGTCGGCGCCGGCGTCGTACCGGGTCGTCCACGCCGTGGTGTTGGAGGCCACTTCCAGCCACGTGTCACGGCAGATGAAATGCAGGCCGGCGTTGCGGGTCAGCGCACCGGGCAACAAGCCGGCCTCGCACAACACCTGAAAGCCGTTGCAGATACCGAGCACCGGCATGCCGCGACCGGCAGCTTCGACGACCGAGCCCATGACCGGTGCGAACTTCGCGATCGCCCCGCAGCGTAGGTAGTCGCCGTAGGAGAAACCGCCGGGGACGACGACTGCGTCCACGCCCTTGAGGTCGGCGTCGGCGTGCCACAGGCTGACCGCCTCGGCCCCGGCCAGACGTACCGCGCGGGACGCGTCGACGTCGTCGAGCGTCCCGGGGAAGGTGATCACCCCGACACGGGTGCTCACGACCCCTCCCGGCTCACCGAAAAGTCCTCGATAACCGTGTTGGCCAGCAGAGATTCGGCGATCTCGGCCAGAGTTTCGTCAGCTACGGAGTCGTCGACTTCGAGCTCGAAACGCTTGCCCTGACGGACGTCCGAGATACCACCATGTCCAAGCCGACCAAGTGCCCCGACGATTGCCTGCCCCTGAGGGTCGAGGATCTCCGCCTTGGGCATGACGTGCACAACCACCTTTGCCACGGCGCACACTCTACCGGCATGACCCTATGTAGGCCGTGCACAGTGGGTCCGCAAGCGCATCGAGCACCTGGTGATCGGATGGTGCCGACCATGGAACCTGTGTCGGGGTGCTCGACCACATGGCCAGCTCCACCACGGTGCTGTTGTCCGGATCGGCGAGCAGATACTGGTGCAGCACCCTGGTGTTGCCGAAGTTGATCGCCGCCGCCAGCCTCCCGGGCCGGTCGGTGGTGATCGACGTCCCGACGCCCGGACAGGCGCGCAGCGCACCGGCCGCCCCCTGCACCACCGCGAGCGCCGTCTGACCGCCCTGCCATGTCTCGCCGCGCCAATGGATGACCTGCACGCGTAGCTGCCAGTGGCCTCCGGGTTGCCCGACCTCGGACCGTGCCGCGACGGCGTAGCCGCGCGGGTCCCCGGGCACGAGCGGCGACCCGCATTCCTCCTCGAAACGGAAGCGGGGTGACACGGCGGTCACGGCCAAGCCGGCCAGCCCGGGCCAGCGGTATTCGCGCACCAACGGGAGTTGCGACGACCGCACCCACGCCGAATCGGGTATGCGGTCACACAGCGGCGGACAGTCGGGGCTGGGCTCCGACCAAGCGGAAGGGGGCGCTGCGGCCAGCCCGCAGAGCACGATCGACATCGCCACGATCACCCGCCATAACCCCACCGAGCGCCACAATATAGGTATGCAACTCACGCATTTCGGACATTCGTGCCTACTCGCCAGCATTTCGGACACCACGGTGCTGTTCGACCCGGGCAACTTCTCGCACGGTTTTGAAGGCATCACCGGCTTGTCGGCCATCCTGATCACCCATCAGCACCCCGACCACGCCGATACTGCCCGGTTGCCCGCGCTGATCGCGGCCAACCCACAGGCGGCGCTGTATGCCGACCCGCAGACCGCTGCCCAACTGGGCGAGCCGTGGCGCGCCGTGCATCCCGGCGACGCGTTCCGGGTCGGCTCACTGAATGTGCGGGGCACCGGCGGTCGGCATGCCGTGATCCATCCGGAAATCCCTGTGATCGACAACATTTCGTACCTGCTGGGCGACGACGAGCATCCCGCGCGGCTCATGCACCCGGGGGACGCACTGTTTGTCCCCGGTGAGCCGGTCGACGTGCTGGCCACCCCGGCGGCCGCCCCGTGGATGAAAATCTCGGAGGCCGTGGACTTCCTGCGCGCGGTCGCACCGGCCCGGGCGGTGCCCATCCATCAGGGCATCATCGAGCCAAATGCGCGGGGCATCTACTACGGACGGCTGTCCGAGATGACGAAGACCGACTTCCAGGTGCTGGCCGAGGAAAACGGCACCGAGTTCTAACGCGAGCAGACGCAAAACTGCCTCTATTTCAACAAAAAGGGGCAGTTTTGCGTCTGCTCGCGGGACTCAGGCGATATCGGCGGCCGCACCCCGCCCGGCCGCTCGGCCGGAGAAGATACAGCCGCCGAGGAAGGTGCCTTCCAGGGATCGGTAGCCATGCACCCCGCCGCCGCCGAATCCGGCCGCCTCACCGGCGGCGTACAGGCCCGAGAACGCGGTGCCGTCGGCTTTGAGCACGCGCGAGTCCAGGTCGGTTTCCAACCCTCCCAGAGACTTTCGGGTCAGGATGTGCAGCTTGACGGCGATCATCGGTCCGGCCTTGGGGTCGGTGAGGCGATGCGGGGCGACGACGCGGCTGAACCGGTCACCGAGGTAGCTGCGCGCCGCCCGAATGGCCGTGATCTGCCCATCCTTGGTGAATTTGTTGACCACCTCACGGTCCCGCGCGGTGACTTCGGCCGCGACGGTGGCGTAGTCGAGTTCAACGACATCCGGCACGTCGTTCATGGCAGCCACGAGTTCGCGAAGCGACCGCGCGCTGACGAAGTCGACGCCGCGATCGACGAAAGCCTGGACCGGGGCCGGCGCACCGGGGCGTACCCGCGCCAGCACGTCGCGCACGCTGCGCGACGTGAGGTCGGGGTTCTGCTCCTGGCCGGACAGCGCGAACTCCTTGGCGATGATGCGCGCGTCGAGGATGAACCAGGTGTAGTCCTGCCCGGTGCGACAGATGTGTTCGAGCGTGCCGAGGGTGTCGAAGCCTGGGTACAGCGGACCGGGAAGTCGTTTTCCGTTGGCGTCCAACCACAATGACGATGGTCCGGGCAGGATACGGATCCCATGGTCGGGCCAGATCGGATCGTAGTTGGTGATGCCTTCGGTGTAGTGCCACATCCGGTCGCTGTTGATGACGTGCGCGCCGGCGGTCTCGGAGATGCCGATCATGCGGCCGTCGACGTGCGCGGGTACCCCGCTTAGTAGTTGCTCGGGCACCCGGCCCATGCGGGACGGCCAGTTCTTCCGCACCAGATCGTGGTTGCCACCGATGCCGCCACTGGCCACGATCACCGCCGATGCGCGGAACTCGAAGTCTCCGACGACATTCCGTGACGACGGTGCGCCGCGGGGCGCATCGGAGGGTTCCAGCACCGAACCCCGGACGCCGACGACGGCGCCGTCGGAGACGATGAGCTCATCGACGCGGTGCCGGTGGGCAAATCGCACCCGGGGGTCTTCCACCAGCCGGCGGGCGAAGACGTCGACGATCGCCGGGCCGGTCCCCCAGGTGATGTGGAAACGCGGCACCGAGTTGCCGTGTCCCAGCGCCCCGTAACCGCCCCGCTCGGCCCATCCGACCAACGGGAAGATCTGCAGACCACGTGCCCGCAACCAACTGCGTTTCTCCCCGGCGGCGAAGTCGACGTAGGCATGGGCCCACTCCAGGGGCCAGTGATCCTCGGGACGGTCGAAACCGGCGGTGCCCAACCAGTCCTGTAGCGCCAACTCCTGGCTGTCGCGGATACCGAGCCTGCGTTGTTCGGGGCTGTCGACGAAGAACAGACCACCGAACGACCAGAACGCCTGACCGCCCAGGTTGGCGGCGTTCTCCTGGTCGAGGATCAGTACCCGCAGACCCTTGCCCTGATTCCCGGCTCGGCCGGGGCGCTCCAGCAGTTCACCCGCGGCGACCAATCCGGCCAGGCCCGCCCCCACGACAATGACATCGGCGTCCGCCATGAGACGCAACACTAGCGCTTGTCAGGCGGCCTCGGTCAGTGCCGAAAATCCTCGCCACCCGTAGACCGTCGGCACGCACTGGTGCAGCAAAGCCAGGTCGATTGCATCCAGCATGGCCTGCCGCGGGCCGGGCCGCCGCAGGTGCCGCGCAGCGACTGCGACGCGCACCATGCCTTCGCGTCGCGCGGTGCGTTCAGCGGCGAGCACCACGGTGCGGCACCACCACGGCTCGGACAGGAATCCTTCACCGATACCCACGACCCGCGCTCGTGTCGTGGTCTGCCGGACCAGGTCGGTGATGCCATTCAGATCGGCGAGCAGCCGAAAGCCGTTGCGCGGCAGGATGGTCACGGTGCCCGGCGAAACAGTCCAGCCAGGGGCGGCAAACAACCGGGTACGCAGACCCAGGTGTTCGAGCACCCGGTCGGCGCCCATCAGCCGCAGGTTGGCCTCATGGGCGGGCAACGACGCGAACTCGCCGCGCCGCTTCTTGGTCGCGGCCTCGTCGTAGCCGTGCAGCACGATGGCGTCACCGCCACTGCGCCGACGGGTCAGCCATTCCACCGTGCCGGCATCGCGGTCCAACCGGTAACCACCCTTGAGCCGCGGCGCAACCATCATCGAGGCGGGAACGCCACGGGTGTCAAGCTCGGCGCAGAACGACTCGACGTCAGCCATCGTGCGATCGCTGATCTGCGATATCGAGACGATGAGTTGTCCGGTCACGCTGCCAGTGTGGCAACGTCACATGTCGGGACGGTGTCGAACACTCTGACGCCGAGTGTCCATTGGGATAGACCCTGCGATCAGGCCGGCAGGACCGCTTCGATTGCCGCGATCACCTCGGGTGCGTCCGGCTCGGTGCGCGGACGGAACCGGTTGGCCACCGTACCGTCGGGGTTGAGCAGGAACTTCTCGAAGTTCCACTGGATGTCTCCGGCCTCACCGGCCGCGTCTGTGGCCTGGGTCAGCGCGGCGTAGAGCGGATGCCGGTCGGCGCCGTTGACGTCGGTCTTGGCCAGCAACGGGAACGTCACGCCGTAGGAGGTCGAGCAGAACGTCTGGATCTCCTCGGCGCTGCCAGGCTCCTGACCCATGAACTGGTTGCACGGAACGCCGACGACGGTCAGCCCGCGGGAGCCGTAATCCTGCGCGAGCTTCTCGAGGGCGCTGTACTGCGGGGTCAGCCCGCACTTGGAGGCCACGTTGACCACCAGTGCGGCGCCGGTCGCGAGCTCGGCCAGCGTGGTCTGCCTGCCGTCGAGGGTGGTCAGCGGAATGTCGTTGAGGCTCATTGGCGCGACGCTACCGGATCTAACCATCGAACAGGATCGCGGCCAGGCTCTCCACCTTGGCGATCGGGTCACCCCCGGTGTCGATCGCGTCGTTGAGCCACAGCATCGAAAACCCGTGCACCAGAGACCAAGCGGCCAGCGCGGCACTGTCCGGGTCGGCGGCCGCCTTGGGGTCGGTCAGCGTGCCGACGCCGCGGTTCAGTTCGGCTCCGGCGGCCGACGCGGCGGCGACCAGCTCGGTGTCGGTGTCGTCGTAGAGCGACTTGTCGAACATCACCTCGTAGTGGCCGGGGTGGTCCAGGGCGAAGCGCACATAGGCCTTGGCGGCGTCGATGAACTGCGGCCTCGCCTCGGTCAGTGCCGCGGCCAGGAGCTGAAACCCTTCGGTGGCCAGTGCGGTGAACAACCCGCGCCGGTCGGTGAAGTGGTGGGCGGGGGCCGCATGGGAGACGCCTGCGGCCCGCGCGAGTTCGCGCAGCGAGATGCCGTCGGCGCCCCGCTCGGAAACGAGCGTGGCGGCCTGCGCGAGGATCACGGCCTTGAGGTCACCGTGGTGATAGCCCATGCAGCCCATCCTAATCCCACATCTTGACAGCGACTAGATAAGGCGTAGCGTGTCCGATCTAGACACCGACAAGATCGGAGCGTGCGATGGCCGTCTTTCTGACCCTGATTCTGGGCAGCGTGGCAGCTCGGGCGATCGGCCTGCTGGGCGTGGATTATCTGGACAACTGGACCACGGCGATCGCAGTGGGTCTCGCGGCCATGTTCGCCTTGACCGGTATCGCACATTTCGTGAACCCGTTGCGGCGCGACATGATCGCGATCGTGCCGCCGGCCCTGCCCGCGCCGGGTGTGCTGGTGTCCGTCACCGGCGTGCCGGAACTGGCCGGTGCGGCCGGACTGCTCTACCCGCCGACCCGCGTCGCCGCGGCAGTCTGCCTGTTCCTGCTCATGCTGGCCATGTTTCCGGCCAACGTCTACGCGGCACGGATGCCGAACCCGCCGAAATCGATGACCACGCGATTAAGCGTTCGGACCGCCGAAGAGGCTGTCTACCTGGCCGCTGCCATAGTTGTCGCGGTCGGCAGCAGCTAGCAACCAGGCGTACTGGAACGCGGCTTCCTTCCACCGCTCGTAGCGTCCGGACAGGCCGCCGTGGCCGGCCACCATCTCGGTCTTCAGCAGCACAGGATGATCGTCGGTCTTCGTGTGCCGCAGTGCGGCAACCCATTTGGCCGGCTCGACGTAATACACTCGCGTGTCGTTCAGCGAGGTCATCGCCAGGATCGCCGGATAGTCCTGTGCCGCCACGTTCTCGTATGGCGTGTAGGCCTTCATGTACCGGTAAACCTCGGGGTCCTCCAACGGATTTCCCCACTCGTCCCACTCGGTCACAGTCAGCGGCAACGACGGATCCAGGATCGTCGTCAAGGCGTCGACGAACGGCACCTGGGCCAGAATCCCGGCGAACAACTCCGGGGCCATGTTGGCCACCGCACCCATCAACAACCCGCCGGCACTGCCGCCGAGGGCCACCAGATTCTGCGGTCGGGTCACGCCGTCGTCGACGAGATGGCGTGCCGCCGCAATGAAATCGGTGAAGGTGTTGGTCTTCTCCAACAGCTTGCCGTGCTCGTACCACGGCCGGCCCAGTTCGCCACCGCCGCGCACATGGGCGATCACGAACACCATGCCGCGATCCAACAGCGACAACCGGGCGATCGAGAACCGCGGATCCTCACACGACTCGTAGGCGCCGTAGCCGTAGATCAGCGCCGGCGCCGGGAACTGCAAACCGGCCCGGTGGATGATCGAGATCGGAACCCGGGCCCCGTCGGCGGCCGTCGCCCAATCCCGGCGCTCCACATAGTCTTCCGGCCGGTAGCCGCCCAGCACCGGCTGTTCACGCAGCAACGTGCGCTCACCGGTGGCGAGGTCCAGGTCGTAGATCCGCGCCGGCGTGATGAACGAAGTCGCACCGATGCGCAACTTCGGGGTGGACCAGTTCGGGTTACCGCCCATCCCCGCGGCGGTCAGCTCGGAGTCGAAGGTCAGCTCCTCGCGCGTGCCGTAGCCGTCGGCGGTGAGCGGCCACAGTGCGATCTTCGGCAATGCCTCACTGCGGTAACTGATCACGAGGAAGCCGTCGAACGCGTCGACGCCGTCCAGTCGTACATCGGTCCGGTGTTCGATGAGGGGACGGAAGTCAGCGGGATCACTGACCGGAGCGTCCACCAACATGAAGTTCTCGGCACCGTCGTTGTGCAGGATCAGGAACCGGTCCTCACCCCCGACCACGGCGTGCTCGACGGAGTACTCCACCAGGTCGCGACGCTCCCAGACCGTGGTGAGCTCGGCAGTCGGGTCATTCGCGTCGACATAGCGGACCTCGGTGGTGACCGCGCTGCCCGACGCGACGAACAGGTATTTGTCGCTGCGGCTTCGACCGATCGCGACCCAGAACCGTTCGTCCGGTTCGTGATACACCTTCTCCGCAGTCAGGCCCGATGCCAGCCGGTGCCGCCACACGGTGTCGGGCCGCCAGGCGTCGTCCACCGTGGTGTAGTACAGCGTGCGGCTGTCGGCCGCCCAGGTGCCGCCGGCACCGATCCCGGCGATCGTGTCGTCATAGAGCTCACCGGTACGTAAATCCTTGAATTTCAAGGTGTATCGCTCGTCACCCAAGACGTCCACCGAGTAGGCCAGGATATTGCCGTCCAGGCTCACCGTGGCAGCTCCGAGCGAGAAGTACTCGTGACCGTCGGCCTCGACATTCTCGTCGAGCAGAATCTGCTCACCGAGAATCTCGGCACCCTCGTCGAGCTCGGGTGGCGTCCAGTCGTCGGGATCGCCGATCGGGCACCGACAATGCACCGCGTATTGCTTGCCCTCGAAGCTGCGCGCGTAGTACCACCAGCCGTTGCGGCGCATCGGCACCGAGAGGTCGGTTTCCTTGGTGCGGGCCTTGATCTCGTCGAAGATCTTCTGCCGCAACGGCTCCAGATGCCCGGTGGCGTCCTCGGTGTAGGCGTTCTCGGCTTCCAGGTGCGCGATCACCTCGGGATCTTCCTTGTCGCGCAACCATTCGTAGGGGTCGATGAACACGTCACCGTGGTGCTCGCGACGGTGGTTGCCGCGCTTGGCGACGGGCGGCTGCACAGATGGGGTCATGCGCCGATCCAATCCTCGAACCGGAGGCCCGAAATCCGTTCGTACGCCTCGATGTACCGGGCTCGGGTGGCCGCAACGATCTCCTCGGGCAACGACGGCGGCGGCGTGTCGCCGTGCCGGTCCCAGCCCGAATCAGGCCCGGTCAGCCAGTTGCGGACGAACTGCTTGTCGAAGCTGTCCTGAACCACGCCCGGCTGGTACGTTTCCGCGCGCCAGTACCGGGACGAGTCCGGGGTGAAGACTTCATCGGCCAGCACCACATTGCCGTCCTGATCGACTCCGAACTCGAACTTGGTGTCGGCGATGATGATGCCCTTGACCAGCGCATGGTCGGCACCCTGCAGGTAGGTCTGCAGCGTGCGCTCCTTCAACTGGCCGGCCAGCACCGGCCCGACCAGATCGATCACCTGCGCGTAGGAGATGTTCTCGTCATGCTCGCCGATGTCGGCCTTGGTGGCCGGGGTGAACAGCGGCTCGTCGAACTTGCTCGCCTCCCCCAGCCCCGGCGGTAGGGGGATACCGCACACCGACCCCGACGCCTGGTAGTCGAGCAGCCCGGAACCGGTCAGGTAGCCACGGGCCACACATTCCACCGGCAGCATCTTCAGTTGCTTCACCACCAGCGCACGGCCCAGCACCTCAGCGGGGATGCGCTCGTCGTCCGGCGGCCCGGCCAGGTGGTTCGGCGCGCTGATCAGGTCGAAGAAGAACACGCTCATGGCCGTCAGGATCCGGCCCTTGTCCGGGATCTGCGAGTCGAGGACGTAGTCGTAGGCCGAGATCCGGTCGGTCGCCACGAACAGCAGGTGCTCGTCGTCGATGCGGTACAACTCGCGGACCTTGCCGCTGGCCAGGTGCTTGTAGTCGGACAGAGCGGGGCGCATTGGGCCACCCTATGTGTTGGGATCGATCTCATGAGATCGCGGTACCTGCCCTATGCCAGCAGACCCGGCCGCCTGTTGGCCCAGTTGTTCAGCGACGTGGCCGTCATCACCTGGACCGCAGTGTGGATATTGGTCGGGATGGCCGTGCATTCGGCGGTGTCGACCATTGCCGAGGTCGGCAGGCAGGTCGAGAGCGGCGCCAACGGGGTTGCTGACAACCTCGGCTCCGCGGGCGACAGCACCGACAATGTTCCCCTGGTCGGCGACACGCTGAGCAAGCCGCTGCGCGCTGCCAGCGATGCCGCGCTCGACATTGCCGGCGCCGGCCACAACCTGGACAGCACGGCGAGCTGGCTGGCCTGGGTGCTTGCCCTGGCCGTGGCCGCGGCACCGATCCTGTTCGTGGCGATGCCCTGGCTGTACCTGCGGGTGCGGTTCTTCCGGCGCAAGTGGACCGCGATCACCCTGGCCTCGACGGCCGCCGGCGAGCAGTTGCTCGCGCTGCGGGCCCTGGCCAACCGGCCGCTGGCCAAGCTGACCGCGGTGTCCGACGACCCGGTCGGAGCGTGGCGCAGTCAAGACCAACGAGCCATTCGCGGCCTGGCGGCCCTGGAGCTGCGTTCGGCTGGTATGCGTCTGCGCCGCATTTCCCAGTGATTTGGGTGCGTTCAGTAACGGTGGGCGTTACTGAACGCACCCAAATCACAGGGGTGGGAACCGTTGGCGGGGGCAGCCCGTCCAATCGATGTGCTCGATGACTATCTGCGTGACCATGACGGCGTGATCACCCTGGCTCAGGCACAGCAGGCTGGGCTGAGCAAGCAGGCGGTCTACCGCAGGGTCCGGTCTGGACGTTGGCTCCGCTGCTCGCCTGGGGTGTACTTCGCCGACGATCGACCGTTCACCGATTCAGCCCGGATCAGGGCCGCTGTGTGGTCGGCGGGGCCGAATGCGACGGCGAGCGGACTGGCCGCCGCGTGGTGGCATGAGGTGACCAGATACCCGCCGGAAATCGTTGAGGTCACCATCCCGAAGACAGGCCACCATCCGCAGCGGCACGGCATCCGACTGCGCCGGCGTGACCTCGACCCGTGCGACATCGTCGAGCGAAACGGATTGCGGGTGACGGCGCTGCCGCTGACGGTCGTGGAGGCCGCTGCCCGGCGCGGCGGTGGCGCCAAACTCATGGACACCGCGCTGCAGCGCCACACCGAGCTGCGCGACCTGTGGCGGGCACATCTGCGCAACAAGGGCAGGCACGGCTCGCCCGCCGCCCGCAGGTTGCTCATCGCGGCGGCGGACGGAGCACGCTCCGAAGCCGAACGACTGCTGATCAAGCTGCTCAGAGAAGCCCGGATCACCGGATGGAAGGCCAACTACCGCCTGGGCCGATACGTGATCGATGTTGCCTTCCGCGCCCACAAACTCGCGATCGAGACGGACGGCTGGGCGTTCCACAGCGATCAGGAGGATTTCCAGCATGATCGGGTCAGGAAGAACGAGATCGCACTGATGGGCTGGCAGGTGCTTCGGTTCACCTGGCTGGACCTGACCGAGTACCCGCAGCGGGTGATCACCGAGATTCGCTGCGCTATCCAGTACCGCTGAGCTTCCGCAGCCAGCTGCCGAACGGGTGGCGCACAGTCACCGAGCCCATCCGCACCCGGCCACGCACCACGAGATGCAGCTGGTCCGACGGCGGGCTGGTGCGTACCTTGGCCGTGGCGCTGCCGGCGACGGCGTTGACGCCGTTGAGGTCGGCGGTAGCCGTGGTGGGCACGATGATCTCGGTTGAACTGCAGTAATCGTCGACGAGGATCTCGACGACCCGGCTGGGTAGGACCGCCGAGGTGAAGTCGAGAGTCGTGCTGCACAGCCGGGTGTTCAGGCGCAGCGTGGGCGTCACGGTCCACTGGCCGCGACGCACGATCGATGACATCCATCCCCGCAGTTCTTCGGGGGCGACCGCCGGACGCTGCGCTGCCGGAGCTGCCAGCGGCAGATCGGCTATCAGGGCGCTCAGCTCACCGCGCGTCTGCGCGGCCAGGGCAGCGTCATAGCGCTCGGTGAATTCGTCGAGCGTGATCATGCCTTCGCCTACTGCACGTTCGAGCAGTTGTCCCACCCTGGCGCGCTCGGCGTCTGAGACTCGGAGATGGTCGTTTTGGCCTGAGTCCATGCTCCGAGGTTAGGCGAATTCGACCACAAGGTGCCGGATCCCGGTGTGCCGGTTGCTGCGGGCCCATTCGACGGGCTTGGCCAACCGGGCCGACGAGAACCGGCCCAAGAGCTCCTCGAACAGCACCCGCAACTCCAGCCGGGCCAGGTTGGCGCCAAGACAGTAATGCACGCCGTAGCCGAAACCCAAGTGCGGGTTGGGTTTACGCGTGATGTCGAAAACGTCGGGCTGCTCGAACACCAGCGCGTCCCGGTTCGCCGAGCCCTCCCAGACCTGCACCTTCTGCCCGGCCTCGATGTCGCAGCCACCCAGCGTCACCGCTCGGGTTGCGGTGCGCCGCTTGGACGGTGACGGCGAGGTCCAGCGCACCATCTCCTCGATGGCGGTGGGCAGTTCGCCGAGGTCCTCACGCAACAATGCCAGCTGCGAAGGGTTTTCGATCAATGCCAGCAGTCCGCCGGCCACCGCGTTGCGGGTGGTCTCGGCTCCGGCGCTGAACAGCAGGCTGAAGAAGAGGTACAGCTCGAGATCGCTCAGCTCGGCATCCGACGCGTTTGCCACCACCGAGAGCATGTCGTCGGTGGGCTCGGCACGTTTGGCGGCGATGAGTTCCTGGCCGTAGGTGTACATCCGCGAGCCTGCCTCTTCGGCAGTCAGCTGCGCCATGGCCGCCGAGCGCGAACCACCGAAGTCGAACTGCGGCTCGATCGCGTGGAACAGCCAATGCCGTTCGGATTCAGGCACTCCCAGCAGTATGCAGATCATCTGCATGGGCAGCTCCGCGGCCACGTCGACCAGGAAGTCGAACGGCGCTCCGGCCACTACCCCGTCCAGCAGCCGGCGCGTCCGCACCCGCAGGTCGTCTTCGACCCGCCGGATCATCCGTGGGGTGAGCCCGGAGCTGACCAGCCGCCGGATCTCGGAGTGCCGCGGATCGTCCATCATGTTGAGCACCTGCCCGGCGATGGACAGGTCCTGCAGCAGCGTGCCACCGTACGGCCGGGTGCCGCCGGTCACCGACGAGTAGGTCTCCGCATCGCGCAGCACCGCAAGGGTTTCGGCGTGTGTGGCCACCGACCAGAAGCCCTCACCGTCCGGGGTGTGTTCCGTCGGCGAGTGCCAGTACACCGGCGCTTCACGGCGGTGCACCGCGAACAACTCGTGCGGGAAACCGGCCGCGAAATTGTCCAGATCGGTGAGGTCGGCCGCCAACGTCACAAGATGGCGCCCGAGGTGTACTTGGCGGCCTCCGGGTAGCGGCTGACCAGCTCGTCGACGGCTGCGACGACGCCGTCGACCTGGGCGCCCGCGGCTCCGGTGAACGCCTGCTTGTCGGCCAGCGCGGCCTCCAGCGCCGCCCGGTCCAGCGGCAGTCGCGGATCGGCGGCCAGGCGGTCCAGCAGGTCGGGCTCCAGCCCGCGCTCACGCATGTCGAGCGCGACGGCCACGGCGTGTTCCTTGATCACCTCATGGGCGGTTTCGCGGCCCACGCCGGCACGCACCGCGGCGATCAGGATGCGGGTGGTGGCGAGGAACGGCAGGTAGCGGTCCAGCTCGCGCTGGATCACCGCCGGGTAGGCGCCGAACTCGTCGAGCACCGTCAGCAAGGTCTCGGTCTGCCCGTCGATGGCGAAGAATCCGTCGGGCAGCGCGACGCGGCGCACCACCGAGCAGAACACGTCGCCCTCGTTCCACTGCGCACCGGCCAGTTCGGCGGCCATCGAGGCGTAGCCACGCAGTACCACCTGCAGGCCGTTGACCCGCTCGCAGGACCGGGTGTTCATCTTGTGCGGCATGGCCGAGGAGCCGACCTGTCCGGGCGCGAAGCCCTCGGTCACCAGCTCGTGGCCGGCCATGAGCCGGATGGTGTGCGCCAGCGAGGACGGCCCGGCACCCACCTGCACCAGCGCCGAGAGCACATCGTGGTCCAGCGAACGCGGGTACACCTGTCCGACGCTGGTGAAAACGTCGGTGAAGCCCAGGAATTGGGCGACCCGCCGTTCCAGTTCGGCCAGCTTGGACGTGTCGCCGTCGAACAGGTCGAGCATGTCCTGGGCGGTGCCCATCGGGCCCTTGATGCCGCGCAGCGGGTAGCGGTCGATCAGCTCACGTAGCCGGGTCAACGCCAGCAAGGACTCTTCGGCCGCCGAGGCGAACCGCTTGCCAAGGGTGGTGGCCTGGGCGGCCACATTGTGCGACCGGCCCGCCATCACCACGTCGCGGTAGACGACTGAGCGTTCGGCCAGCCGGGCCACCACCGCGACGCCGTGGGCGAAAACCAGCTCCAACGAGCGGCGGATCTGCAGCTGCTCGACGTTCTCGGTGAGGTCGCGGCTCGTCATGCCCTTGTGCACGTGCTCGTGGCCGGCCAGCGCGTTGAACTCCTCGATGCGCGCCTTGACGTCGTGGCGGGTGACGCGCTCGCGGGCCGCGATCGAGGCGAGGTCGACGTTCTCCAGGACGCGCTCGTAGTCGTCGACGACGCCGTCGGGCACCGGAACACCCAGCTCGGCCTGCGCACGCAGCACGGCGAGCCAGAGTCGGCGCTCGGCGACGATCTTGGCCTCCGGCGACCAGATCGCGACCATTTCGTCGCTCGCGTAGCGGTTGGCGAGAACATTCGGGATCGTCACGAACACACAGCTTACGGCCCGGGCCGGGGTACCAATGAGACAGTGGACGGATGTACTTCGTCGGGCTCGACCTTGCGTGGGGCGAGAAGAATCAGACGGGTGTCGCTGTCATCGACTCCGGTGGGCGGGTCCTTCACGTGGGCGTGGCGCAGGACGACGACGACATCGGGGCGGCTATCGAGCCCTATGTCAGTGGCGACTGCCTGGTGGCCATCGATGCGCCGCTCATCGTCAAGAACCCGACGGGCCACCGGCCGTGCGAACGGGATCTCAACCGGGACTTCCAGCGGTTCGACGCCGGGGCGCGCCCGGCGTTCACCGAGCGGCCCGAGTTCAAGCATCCGCGCGGCGCGCGTATCGCCGCGGCGCTGGGGCTGGACATGGATCCGTCGTCGCCGTCGAACCGGCGCGCGATCGAGGTGTATCCGCATCCGGCGAGCGTGGTTCTGTTCGGGCTCGACAAGACCTTGAAGTACAAGCGCGGCGCGTTCGGGGACCGGCAGCATGAACTGCTCAGGTTGATGACGTTCATCGAGGAGCTCGACACCGCGACGCCGAGGCTGCGGGCCAACCGCAATGTCAGCTGGGTCGAACTGCGCAAGCGGATCGAGGCGGCCACCCGGCCGGGCCAGCTCGACCGTGACGAGGACCCGGTCGACGCCATGCTCTGCGCCTATATCGCGCTGTACTGGTACAGCCGGCCAGAGGACGTCACGATCTACGGCGACTTCGCCTCCGGCTACATCCTCACCCCGTCACTCCCCGCCGAAAGGCTGCCCCGTCAACGGCCGGCACCGGCACGCGAGGCGCCACCGTCAAGCGCAGTGGCCGAATATGCCGCCCGGCGACCGGATCTGGTGGCTGCCACCGAGCAGTACCTCAAGCTGGTCACCGGACTACTCGATGAGGCGGGCATCAACTATCTGAGCATCACGGCCCGCACCAAGAGTGTCGATTCGTTCGCCGCGAAGGCCAATCGTCGTGCGGCCGACGGCACGCGGATGTACACGGACCCTCTGGTCGAGATCACCGACCAGGTGGGGCTGCGCGTCATCACCTATCTGCGTGAGGACGTCGACGCCGTGGCCAACCTGCTGGCCGAGGAGATGCGGCTGCTCGACGACCAGGACATGGGTCTGCAGACCGCCCGCCAGGGCCGGTGGGGCTATGCGAGCCGGCATCTACTCTTCGGTGTCGAAGGCGAACAGTATCCGGCGTCCATCCAGGTGCGTACCGTGCTGCAGCACGCGTGGGCCGAGTTCGAGCATGACGTGCGGTACAAGGGTTCGATCCCGGCTGAGCACGTCAGCGAGCTGGACCGTCGATTCACATTGGCAGCCGGGCTTCTGGAACTGGCCGACCGCGAGTTCACCGAGATTCGGGAACGGCTGCGGCTGACCATGACGGAAGGGGAGGGGGAGGACGAGTCCCCGGAGTTCTCCAGGGATTCACGCATCGCCACCCCGGTGCTGGCCACCTATCTGGGCAACCGTTTCGCCGACGCCGGCTGGTCGCGAACCGACCACTACGCGTGGATCTCGGGGTTGCTGCTCGAACTCGGCATCACGTCATTGGAAGCGCTTACCGGCGTGCTGGATGCGGTGGACACGGACGAGATCAACCGGCTCATGGACTACCGATACCCACCCGGCGCAGTGCGTCGCCTCGATGACGCGTTGTTGGCCGTGTTCGATGACCGCTACCTCGGACTGGATGGCAATGCGCACCGGATCGCATTGCTGCAGAACCGTATTGCGAAGTTGCGCGCCGAGACCTAGGGAGCGTCACCGAAGTGGGTGGGGTCGGTGATGCCGGCCCCGCGAATGCCGAGTTGCCGGTTGATCACCATGGTGATGCCGAACAGTACGACTCCGGTGGCGACGAGTGCCAGGGCCAGGATGTACTGCTCCAACGGCCGTCCCGAGGTGGGCAGCACCAGATACAGCGAGGCCACAAAGCCGACGACGGGCAGTGCGGTCGGAGTCTTGAAGTGCCCGCCCTCTTTTCGGACATCTCGGCGCAGCACCAGCACCGCCACGTTGACCACCGAGAAGACCGCGAGCAGTAGCAGCGAGGTGGTGCCGCCGAGGATCGCGACGGTGTCCCCACTCGCGAACGCCGACACGTAGAAGATGAGTCCGAACGCGATGAGCGTGGTGAACATGATTGCCACCCAGGGCGTGTGGCGCTTCGGATGCACCACCCCGAGCATCGGCGGCAACACATGTTGACGGGCCATGCCGTAGAGCAACCGACTGGCCATCAGCATGTTGATCAACGCGGTGTTGGACACCGCGAACATCGAGATGATCGGCAGGATGTTTGCGAACGGAAGCCCAGGCGCGGCGGCTTCCATCACCTTCACCAGCGGGGACGAGTCCGCCTCGGCAAGGGTTCCGACCGGCACCAGTGCGACCGCAATGATGGCCACGACGATGTAGACCAGGCCGGCGATACCCAGACCGGTCAACAACACCTTCGGGAAGATCCGCACCGGGTCCTTGGTCTCCTCGGCCATGTTGACCGAGTCCTCGAAGCCGACCATCGCGAAGAACGCCAGCGACGTCGCAGCGGTAACCGCGATAAAGGCGTTCTTCTCACCGGAAGTGTCGAAGGCTACGACGCGGGAGAAGTCGACATCCACCCCGCTGACGATGGCCCACAGTCCGACCACGACCACGATCACCAGGCCGGTGATCTCGACGAACGTGAGGAAGACGTTGAGCTTGACGCTTTCACTGACGCCTCGGAGATTCACCGCGGCGATCAACGCCATGAACAGCAGCGCCAGCGCGACAGTTCCCAGTCGCTGCCAGCTGAAGATGTGGTCGAAGTTCACCTCGATCGCGTCGAAGAAGCTGATCGCGAAAAACCTCGAAGCTGTTGAGGCCGAGGTGATTCCGGAACACATGACGATGAAGGCCACCAGGAACGTGACGAACTGGAGCCCAAATGCCTTGTGCGCGTAAAGCGCTGCACCGGCCGCCTGCGGATATTTGGTGACCAGCTCGAGATAGCTGAATGCGGTGATGGTGGCGATCAGGAAGGCCGCGAGGAAGGGAACCCAGGCGGCACCGCCGACTTCCTTGGCGACCTGCCCGGTCAGCGCGTACACACCGGTGCCGAGGATGTCTCCGACGACGAACAGCAGTAGCAGCCCGGGACCCATCACCCGCTTGAGCTGTGGCTCCTCCGCGGTTGCGGGTTGCGACATTCCCCCTCCTTCAGCCGGTCAGACGCGTTCCCGCCTGCTCGTCGACGGGCGCAAGGACGTCGATCACATCGATCAACGTGGCGCGGGCGTTGACTCTGGCCCCTTCACCTTCGTCCACCAATGATGCAACCACGGCTCCGTCGACGGCGCACACCAGGGCGGTGACCAACTCGGCCCGCACCGAGCGGCCCGAGCGTTCCACCACCTCGAGCACGGCATCGGTGCGCTGTTGCAAGATGCGACGTTGGATATCGCGCAACCCGGGCTGTCGGGCGCATGCGATGTAGCGCTCGTAGCGCGAGATCAACTCCTCGCTTCCGGGCCGCTCCAAAGATTCGCCCAGCAACAAATCGACCAGGACGCCCGCGGTCGACTCGGCACCGCGGCGCCGTCGCGACAAATTGGCCACACCGTCCCTCAGTTGCTCGGCCTCCCGGGTTCCGATGTATTCGACAGCCTTCCCGATGAGGTCGTCGAGAGACGAGAAGTAGTACGTCGTGGAGGCCAGCGGGAGGCCGGCCCGGCGTGCCACGGCACGATGCCGGACGGCGTCGAATCCGCCTTCACAAAGCAACTCAGCGGCCGCCCTGACGAGGGCGTACCGCCGACGCTCCCCTTTAGGGGTGACCGCTGCCGTCACCTTCCACATGCTGCCAGCACGGTCCCGTCCACATCGGGCTTTCGGCCAATCATCAGGCTCTACTCAGGTTTTTCAGCGCGCCGGTAAGGCCGCGAGAATGCCACTGACCGATGCTCTTGTCGGGCGATGGCAAGATGGCCCGCATGCCCAATTTGAGCCGCCGCGCAATCTTGCGCCTCGGCGTCGGTGCGGCCGCCGGTGCCGCCGGCGCCTTCGCCCTCGCCTCCGCACCGGGTTCGGTGGCCAGCCCCGTCACAGCGCCCACGATGACAAGCGGCTCGTTCACCTCGGCCGCCCGCGGCGGGACGAACACCAACTGGGCCATCGCGCGCCCGCCCGGTCAAACCGGCAAACTCCGTCCGGTCATCGCCCTGCACGGCAAAGGTCAGGATGCCGCCGGTGTGATGGCCGGAGGCGTGGAGCAGGGCCTGGCGGAGGCCGTGGCAGCCGGGTTGCCGCCGTTCGCGGTGGTCGCCGTCGACGGCGGTGGAAGTTACTGGCACAAACGCGCATCCGGTGAGGATTCGGGCGCGATGGTGCTCGACGAGCTGATCCCGCTGCTCGGCGATCAGGGGCTCGACACCTCGCGAGTGGGATTCCTGGGCTGGTCGATGGGCGGCTACGGCGCGCTGCTGCTGGGTTCGCGTCTGGGACCTGCGCGTACCGCCGCGATCTGTGCGGTCAGCCCCGCGCTGTGGACCTCTTCGGGTGCCGCCGCTCCCGGCGCCTTCGACAGCGCGGCGGACTACGCCGCCAACACCGTCTGGGGCCAGCCCGCGCTGGGATCGATCCCGATCCGGATCGATTGCGGTAACAGTGATCCGTTCTATTCGGCCACCAAGCAGTTCATCTCCGAACTGCCCAATCCGCCGGCCGGTGGCTTCTCCCCCGGTGGGCACGACGGCAGCTTCTGGAGTTCGCAGCTGGCCGCCGAGATATCCTGGATGGCCCCGCTGCTGGTCGCCTGATCCTTCGGTGAGCGCTACAGGGTGATGTGCCCTTCGGCAGCGGCCAGACCGATGTCACTGCGGAAGTGACTGCCCGGCAAGCGAATCGACTTGGCGAGCGCGTACGCCGCGTCGCGAGCGGCAGGTAGGTCGGTACCGGTGCCGACGACCGAGAGCACCCGGCCACCCGAGGACACCACCTCGCCGTCTTCGCGGCGCGCGGTGCCGGCATGCAGCACACCGTCGGCTTCCGATCCGTGAATCACGTCGCCGACGCGCGCCCGCCCCGGGTAGTTCTCCGCGGCCACCACCACGGTTACGGCGTAGCCGGCGCGCCACTGCAGGTCGCCGAAGGAGGCGAGCTCGCCGGTGGCCGCGGCGTTCAGCAGTTGCCCGAGCGGCGAATCCAGCAGGGCCAGAACCGATTGCGTCTCCGGATCGCCGAAGCGGCAGTTGAACTCCACCACCGCCGGACCGTTCGAGGTGATCGCCAAGCCGGCGTAGAGCAGGCCCGAGAACGAGCTGCCCCGGGCAACCAGTTCGGCCGCAACAGGTTTGACGACCTCGTCGACGATCTGGGTTTTGATCGGGTCCGGCAGCCAGGGCAGCGGGGCGTAAGCCCCCATACCGCCGGTGTTGGGCCCGGTGTCTCCGTCGCCGACCCGCTTGAAGTCTTGGGCAGGCAGCAGCGGGACCACGCTGGCGCCGTCGACGACACAGAACAACGACACCTCGGGTCCGTCCAGGAACGACTCCAGCAGCACGGGGTGTCCGGAATCGAGCAGGCTGGCTGCATGCGCCCGGGCGGCGTCGCGATCGGCGGTGACCACCACGCCCTTACCGGCGGCTAGGCCGTCGTCCTTGACCACCCAGGCAGCCTGGCCGGCGGGCGGACCGAAGCGGTCCAGCGCAGCGTCCAGGTGGGCCGGGTTGTCGACGATCTCGCTGCTCGCCGTCGGCACCCCCGCCGCGGCCATGACGTCTTTGGCGAAGGCCTTGGAGCCCTCGATGCGGGCGGCGTCCTTGCTCGCGCCGAAGCAGGCGATTCCGGCGGCCCGCACGGCGTCGGCGACGCCGAGCACCAGCGGAACCTCGGGGCCGATCACCACCAGGTCGCTGTCGAGGCGTTGAGCCAACTTCACCACGGCCTCGCCGGAGGTGATGTCGACGTCGTACTGGTCGGCAATGGATTGGGTCCCGGCGTTGCCGGGAGCCACCGCCAACTCCTCCACCTGCGGGTCGCGGCGCAGGGCCAGCAGCAGGGCGTGTTCACGGGCACCGGATCCGATAACGAGGACGCGCACGGTCGTAGCGTAGCGGGAGACTTACGGGCATACACCTGATGCAGGAGTGTATGGTCGAAACCGAGGACTGTGCCCGCCGTCACACAAGGAGATGACCTCGGCATGACAACCATGAGCGCCTGCCCGTTCGGCGCCGGCTACGACTTCACCGATCCCGACGTCCTGCTCCGCGGAATCCCTGTCGAGGAGTTCGCCCAACTGCGCAAGACCGCCCCGGTGTGGTGGAACGAGCAGGGCGAATCGATCTTCAACGACGGCGGCTACTGGGTGGTCACCCGTCACGAGGACATCAAGACCATCTCGCGCGACGGCGGCGCCGTGTGGTCGACCAACGCCAAGGGTGCCGTCATGCGCCTTCCCGAAGGCGTGACCGCCGAACAGCTCGACCTCACCAAGGCGCTGCTGATCAACCACGACGCTCCCGAGCACACCCGGCTACGCAAGCTGGTGTCGCGACTGTTCACCCCGCGTTCGGTGGCAGCGCTGGAGGAGAAACTGGCCGTCGCCGCCCGCGACATCGTCGCCGCGGCGCGGGAACGAAACTCCGGCAATTTCGTCGACGACGTGGCGATGCCGCTGCCGCTGCTCGCCATCGCCGACCTGATCGGCGTCCCCGAGGCGGACCGGGAGAAGTTGTTCCACTGGAGCAACGCGATCATGAACACCGACGACCCGGATTTCGATGCCGATCCGACGATGGCCAACGCCGAACTGATGGGCTACGCGTACAACATGGCCGAGCAGCGGCGCCAGTGCCCGGCCGACGACATCGTCACGCGGCTCGTGCAGGCCGATGAAAGCGGCGAAGGCATCACGGAAGTGGAATTCGCGTTCTTTGTGATCCTGCTGGCCGTGGCCGGCAACGAGACCACCCGCAACGCCATGACGCACGGTATGAACGCATTCCTCGAAAACCCGGACCAGTGGGAACTTTTCAAGCGCGAACGCCCAGAGACCGCGGTCGACGAGATCATCCGCTGGGCCACCCCGGTGCACTGCTTCCAGCGCACCGCCCTGGTCGACACCCAGATCGGCGATGTCACCGTGAAAGCCGGACAGCGTGTCGGTCTGTTCTACAGCTCGGCCAACTACGACGAGGAAGTGTTCGAATCCCCGTTCCAGTTCAATATTCTGCGCAACCCGAACCCGCACCTGGCCTTCGGCGGCAACGGCGCGCATTTCTGCATCGGCGCGAACCTGGCGCGGATGGAGATCAAGCTGATGTTCAACGAGATCGCAGATCAGATTCCGGACATCACCAAACTGGCCGAGCCCCAACGTCTCCGGTCCGGATGGATCAACGGCGTCAAGGACCTGCAGGTCTCGTACCGCGGTTGACCGGCGGCTTGGCCGATCCGTTGTTCTAAGATTCGCCCATGCGAACGCACGGGTGGTCCGGCTCGGCGCCGGCCAGCGACGAGGAGGCCATTGCCCGCATCCTCGTCGCTGCCGGCAACGCCATCGATGAGCGCGGCGCCGACTTCTCCATCGCCGACGTGGCCCGCACCCTCGGTGTGACCCGGCAGACCGTGTACCGCTATTTCCCCAGCACCGATGCTTTGCTGGTGGCATCCGCGGTGCACGCGGCCAGCGACTTCCTGGACCGGGTGGCCGCCCACGTCAAAGGCACGACCGATCCGGTAGAGGCCGTCACCGAGTCCATCGCCGTCGCCCTGGAGTGGCTGCCCGAGGACAAGCACATCGGTTTGCTCGTGGCTCCCGGGCGCGCGAACGTGCACACCGAATCGGTGACCTCGGACGTGGCGGTCGACTTTGCCCGGGCCATGATGCGCATGCTCGATGTCGACTGGGCCGCGCTCGGCTACACCGACGCCGATCTCGATGAACTCGCCGAGCACCTCCTGCGGATCATCCAGTCCTTCGTCATCGATCCGGGCCGGCCTCCACGCACCGGCGAAGCGCTGCGCAGCTACCTGCGCAGGTGGGTCGGCCCCGGGGTGGTCGCCGGGAAGTTTGCGCCCGAGAGGCCGTCCGCCGGGATTTAGGCGGGTTCAGCACGTCAACGTCGTTCGAAATGCTGGTAGTCGATCGGGTCATGCCAATGCCCGCCCCACCGCCAGCCACGCTCGGCGAAGCTCCGCACCACCAAGTCACCGTCGCGGATCATCCCCTGATCGGTGCGGGAGCGGTCCAGATACGCCCGCGCAGTGACCGGCTGCAGGTCGCCGGAGGCTGAGATGTACGGGTTGATCAGGGGGTTGACGTCGACCGCACGGCCGTAGGCGTGCAACGACCACGATCCACTCGGCAACGGCCGGCAATTGAACGCCGAGGTGTTGTTGTCCTGCATGGACAGCTCGTCGTCGGCGCGTGGATAGTGGTCCACCGTGCGCATCTTCTCGATCGGGAATCGCGCCGAATACAGCTCCCCGAAGATCGCGATCACATCGCTGACCACACCGCGGTGCACCACCAGGTCACCCCGGTGAGAACGGCCGTCAAAACCGATGTACGACAGGGTGATTCGGCGCAGCTCGGTGGGCGGCACCGGGCATCCCGGTCGCCAGCTGGCACCCAGCGCGGCCTGGTCCACCGGTCGCACCCGCGCCGGTTGCTCCGCCACCGAGCCGGGCCGCGGAGTCTGCGGCGAGGAGGCGGCAGTTCCCGGCACCGAATGGGGCGTACTACCGGCACACGCCGCCGTGCACCCCGTGAACAGACTCACCACCAGGGCACATGCGCAGACCGTTGCGATGCCCACCCCGCGACTGTAGATCGCGGAACTGGCAAATCCGCCGGCAGCGCCCAGGCCTCGGCAAATTGGCGTCGGACCAGCCGTTTGCCGGGATTTAGACTGATTGCCTCGATAGGAGGCAGGTATGGGCGCACTCGACGCCTTCTACACGACGTGGTCGCAGGCGCGCACCACGTTCGGTGAGGGTGCCCCGACAACAGGCGACGCGTTCGACGGCAGCGCGCAGCTGCGCCAGATGCAATCCACGATCGAATCCGCAGCACCCGACGACCGCTGGCAGGGCACCGCCTCGCAGGCGTATGCCGCCAGGAACGCCGAACACGCCGCCGTCTATGGCAAACTCGCCGATCTGGATCAACGCATGGCTACCGAAGTCACTCGGGCAGCCGATGTGGTCACCGCTGGTCGGCAGAACCTCGCGCAGACCCAGAGTTGGGTTAGCAGCATGGATGCGTCGATCCCGCCGGGCAAGACCGGCGAGATCATGCGGGTGATCCTCGCCAGTAAGGGGATCGGCCAGATCAGCGACGTCGTCACGCAGTCCACGAGCGACATGAGCGAGATCGGTCGACGCATCGAGGAAATCCGGACGGAATACGATGCGGTCGCGGGCGAGAAGGCGGGCGCCGGTGCGCCAGGATTGCCCGAAGGTAATCCGCCTCCGGTCGATCCACTCGACGAGCTCAAGCGCAAGTACCAGGTCGACGAGGACCCTGATGGCGCGTTCGATTGGGAACCGGCATGGCCGCTGAGCCTCGGCACCGATCCTAAACACGTGACCGCCACCGAGGCACGGATGCTCGAGAAGCTCACTCCCGCAGCACTATGGGACCTCAATCAGACCAAAAAGGCCGCCGAAGCCGAGGCAAAGGAGCGGTTCCCACCGCCGAGAAACCCCGAAGACACCGCTGACAACCACACCGACGCTTTTCGGCATGCGTACTGGAACGCACTGATGACACAGCGATTCGGTGAAGAGTGGACCCGCGACTTCGCGACGGCACACGAACGGCTGCCCAACAACCCAGCCACCGCCGAGGCCATGGATCTGCACAACAACGAAATCGGACGGAACATCGCATCGGCCAATCCCGATGCCACGCCCGCACAGTTGGCAGACCTTGTCGAACAAGCCGTGAGACGCGGCGACACGGTCGTGGTCGCGCCCGACGGCGGAGGGGAAAAGCTCGCCTGGAGCGATACCGTCAAAGAAGGCGAAGCCGGTTACACGTCGAACTCGACAGTGCCCGGTCAGGCTCCGACTCCCACCGGTGCCGGGCCTGGCGGAATCTACGACCCCGGCGAGCCGGGGGGCTACGGAACATCAGCAGGAGGGTATTGATTGTGGCCGGATTATCAGCAGTACGCGTGGCTCTTTGCGTGTTGCTGCTGTGTTTCTCTCTCACCAGTTGCGACCTGGCTAGACAGGCGATGAGGCAGTCAATGGATGTCGACTACAACGACCCGAAGCTCAACGATGGCCTGGAAAGCCTTCTCCACGAGAAGAAGACAGGCCGCCTCCGCGACTTCACCAGCTGGGACTGGGACGAGGTGCATCTCTTCCACGAATACTCGGAACGTGACTTCATCGAGGAGACCGTCGGCGCACCGGTAATCAAGAATGACTTCTACGATTCCAAGGCCAGCCTGCTGATCTTCGAACTCAACGGAAAACCCGTGAAGGCCGCCGGAATCAGCGGCGATTACCTACGCGGTGAGAATTTCCGGGTGACCTGGCCGACCGACGTGATGCTGCGACCGGAGGGCGGCGGCTACCTGACGCTGACATTGCCTACCAGTTAGCAGCCATCCGATGAAGGCATCGAAGGAGCGGGAGTTGCGCCGCCGGTGGCGCAAGGTGCAGGGCCGAGCAACCAACCGCGCCTCAGTGGAGCAACGGGCATTTCCACGGCCCTGACCCCGAGCAATGTTGACCCGCCAAGGATGAGGCGCCTGTGATCCGTGCCAGCGCAGCGTTGTGTTGCATCACCTTGTTGTCGGCAGCGTGCGGGCACGGCGGTCCAACAGCGCCCACCGCCACTCCGAGCACGAAGGCGGTTGCCGCCGAGGTACTTTCCGTCGACGACGTCCGAAGCATCTCCGGTATCGCCGGATTCCACGACGTCCCGGAATTGGACGTCGCCACACCTTCGGCCATCCCGGACACACCCGCAGCATGTCGCGCGGTGTTCGACCCGCCCGCGGTTTTCGGCACCACCTGGAAAGCGTTCCGCTCCGTCGGTTACAGCGCCGATCTTGACGCTCCGGTACTTCCGATCATGGCAGATGTGCGCCAGGCAGTTGCCGTCTATCCAGACGCAACGACGGCGCAGGCGGCATTCGACCGGCTCACAACGGCGGTACCCGGCTGCACCTCGACGGGTACCGCCTACTACCGCCGCTCAGCGGAGGCGCCAGACCCAAACACCCTGCTGCTCAACAGCAGAGAAGCCGACGGAGCCCAGGACGCATATCGGCTCACTGGCACCATGCTGATCAACTCAAGTGCGCTCGGCCTACCCGACAGCGAGCGCGTCACGCTGGAAGTTCTCGACAGGCTCGAAGATGCACAGCATTAGCACGCCCGCGCCAACGGTAGCTGGGGTCACCGCGGATTACCTCCGGAGCGAGGATCACCGCGCGACATTCCCGGCCGACGTGATCGTGCGGCCTTGGGGTGACGGGTATCTAACGCTGACTGTTCCTGCCGGCTAGAAACCCGCACCCCGCCGCCAAACTTCGAATCACACCACCGTCAGTGGCAATGACTTCCGTGGCTCGAACACGAACTCCGCCCCACCGCTGAACTTCACCACCGCGACTTCACCGAATTCCTTTGCTGCGGTCTCGGTTTCAATCACCCTGGCGGTCCACTCCGCGTCCGATCCGAGAACCTCGACGGAAAGGTGCGGGTCGACGGCGGCGACGATGGCCTGCAGGGGACGCGTCTCGGCCGGCGAAACCAGGGCCACCCAGGAACCGTCCTCATGCGCCGGCGAGCGACGCACGGACACCGCGTCGGGACCGAACTCGGCATCGACGTAGGCGGCCGGGTTGAGCAACGGATGCAGTTCCAGCACGCGCACCGCACCTTCGATGCCGCCGGGCAGGCCCAGCGCCTTGTGGATACGCTCGGCACCGAGGCCCGCCACACCGATCAGCTGCTTGGTGCAGATGTCGGTGGCGAGCGCGGTGTCGGTACCGGCCCGCTTGCCCACCGCGAGGATGAACGACAGGTTCAGCAGGTGCATCTGCAGGCATACCTCGTCGGCCATCCGGACCAGCGCGGAATGCGAGAACGCCGCGAAATCGAAATCGGACACCAGCGGCCCCGAGTAGTCGGAAGCGCCCTCGTCGGATGGATCGATCGGGTCCAATTCTGTTCGCGCAGCCCGGGTCCGGCCGATCACATCGAGCGCCGGGATGTCATCGACCTCCGGGTATGACTCATCGATGATTACCGTCCAGGCGCAGTGCGGCTGCCGGTCGGCGGGTGCGCGGGGCGGCCGGTGGATCGGGCGCACCTGACATTTGCGGTTGGTGGCCAGCGCGGTGGCGTCGAAGGTCGGGTCCTCGATGTCGTGGCACATGCCGCGAACGTAGTCCTCGCCCATCGGCTCGACGTCGAGCAGCGCACCGCAATGATCGAGGTGGAATTCACCGTGCCAGCGATCGTGGACGGTGTAGCGGAAATCCATGAACTGCGGCGGGGCGCCGATGTCGAGTTGGAGACCCTTGAAGATGGTGATGACGTCGACGCCTTCGTAGCGCAACGCCTTCTGCATGCGTCGGGTGTAGATGGGGCTGGATGCCGCCCACTCCTCGATCGCGATCTGCAGCATCTCTTCGCGGCCGAAATTGCTGATGCACCAGGCCATCCCGGAGCGGTCGATCATCTGCCCCATGAGCAGCAGCTCGGGCACCAGCTTGACCAGCTCATCGTGGGTCAGCGAGGCATATCTACTTGTCATCGAGCTCGCTCCCGGTATTCATCTTGACTGCGGCGTTCACATTGGCGCGCCGGTCTTCGTCAAGGCCCTTCTCGGCGGCCTTGCGCCGCTTGGCCACCACCTTGGACACCGTTCCGTTGAGGCCGGAACCGAGCGGGAAACCGAGGTACTGGGTGAGGAAGATGGCGATGTCCTTGAGCTCTTCCTCGGTGAACTCGCCGTTGAACAGCGCGGCGTTGACCTGGATCTCGGCGAGGTCCTGCGAGCCGACGGCGGTCACTGCCGACAACGTCATCAGTCGCTTTTCACGCATCGACAGTCCGGGCTTGTTCCAGATGGTGCCGAACAGGTGGTCGACGGTGAGATCGAAGTATGGATCCCCTTCGATGTTCGGCATCTCCCAGCCGTAGACCTCGTTCATCTTGGCCAGGCCCTTGGCCCGCAACTCGTCCATTCTTCGATCCTCTCTAGCCGACTTCGCCGTGTGAAGCCGTGTGCGGCACACCGAGTCCGGCGGCCAGATCCCGCAGCGCGATCTCCGCCAGCGGGAGTTCGACGCCGGTGTCCTCGCCAAGCCCGAGCGCCAACCGCAGATCCTTCTCGGCAAGACCCCGCGTGTGGACGAACATGTCGTAGATCCAGTGATCCGACGCCAACGGTGACGTGTCGTCACGGACCATGATCGCGCCCGGCCCGCCGCTCTGGGCGTCGCTGTGTCGCACGACCCGGCCGAGCTTTTGCAGGTCGATCCCCGCCGCTTCGGCGAGCTTCTGCGCCTCGCATGCGGCGGCGAAGCCGATGAACGTCAACATGTTGCGGGCGATCTTCATCCGGGTACCCGCTCCGGGTTCCCCAGCGCGGACCACCATCGAGGCCCACTGCTTGAAAACGGGCTTGACCAAGTCGTACGCGTCGTCGTCTGCACCGACCATGACAGCCAGTTCACCCTTGTCCGCCGCGCCGGCCCCACCACTGACCGGGGCATCGACGATACGAATTCCTTTGGGCCGCAGCTGGTCTGCCAACTCTCCGGCCGTACCGGGCTCGATCGTGGAGTGGATGGCGATCACGGTGCCGGGCTTGGCGTGCGCGGCGAGTTCGGAAACCACGTCTCGCACTTGTGCGTCGGTCAGCACCGTGACGCTGATGACGTCGGCCTCGGCGACACCGGCGACGCTGTCCGCAGGGGTCGCCCCGAGCTCGACCAGCGGGGCCACGGCCTCGGCGCGCACGTCGAAGACGATGAGTCCGCCGGGCCAGTCGGCCAGTCGCTTGGCCATCGGTGCGCCCTGATTACCGAGGCCGATGTAGCCGAGTTTCAGCGGACTCATGAGCGGATGATCTGTCCGCCGTCGACGTTGAAGATCTGGCCGGTGATCCACTTGGCCTGGTCGCTCAACAGGAACAGGCACATGCCGACCAGGTCTTCAGGCTGCCCCATGCGGGACAACGGGATTCCCTTGACGATGTCGTCCACCATCTCCTTGGGCGTGGTGGTGCGGTTGGCCTCGGTGTCGATCGGGCCGGGCGCGATGGCATTGATGCGGATGTTCTGTCCGCCGAGCTCACGCGACAACTGCTGGGTGAGGCCGTTGATACCGACCTTGGCCAGGCCGTAGTAGTTGGCGTACAGCCAGGCCGCGGTCGAGGACTGGTTGACGATCGCCCCACCGCCACGCTTGGCCATCTTGCGGTACACGGCGCGGGTGCACACCAGCGCACCGTCGAGATTCACGCTCATGAACTTCTTGTAGTAGTCCCAGTCGACGGTGAGCAGGAAGTCGAGCTTCATGCCGCCGAAGATCGCGGCGTTGTTGACCAGGTGGTCGATCCCACCGAATTCCGAAAGCGTCTGCGCGGCCATGTCCTTGGCCGAGTCGATGTCGGAGACGTCGACGCGCACCGCCAGGGCGTTGCCGCCCTCGCCCTTGATCCCGTCGGCGACCTTCTGCGCACCCTCGATGTTGATGTCGGCCACCACGACCGCCGCGCCCTCGCGTGCCAGCGCCTCGGCGTAAGCCTGGCCGATGCCGCCGCCGGCCCCCGTGACGATGGACACCTTTTCTTTGAAATCCGAGTCGAACTTCGTCATTAGCTGCTCCTTACTGAGCCAGAGTCGCGATGGTTTTGATTTCGGTGTATTCCTCGAAGCCGGCCAGGCCCATCTCGCGGCCGACCCCGGACTGCTTGTAGCCGCCGAACGGGGCATCGGCCGAGTACCAGATGCCGCCGTTGACATTGACGGTGCCGACCCGCATGCGAGCAGCCACGGCCTGGGCTCGTTCGTCGTCGCCGGAGAACACCGTGCCGGACAGCCCGTACGGCGAATCGTTGGCGATGCGGACCGCGTCGTCGTCACCGTCGTGGGCGATCACGGTCAGCACTGGACCGAAGATCTCCTCACGAGACACCCGCGCGGTGTTGTCCAGGCCGGCGATCACGGTCGGCTCGATGAAAAACCCGGTGTCCAGGTCAGCCGGACGCCCACCGCCGCAGGCGAACCGGCCGCCTTCCTGCAGAGCCAGATCCAGGTAGGACTGCACCCGGTCGCGCTGGCGCGCCGAGATCAGCGGCCCGCACACCGTGCGCTTGCTGTTCGGATCGCCCGGCTTGATCCCACCCAACGTGGCCGCGGCGATCTCCACCGCCTCGTCGTAACGTGCGCGGGGTACCACCAGGCGCGTCGTGATCGCGCAGCCCTGACCGGCGTGCATGGCCACGGTGAAGGCCGACATCGAGCAGGCCCCGGCCAGGTCGGCGTCGTCGAGCACCAGGAATGCCGATTTGCCACCGAGCTCCAGGAACACCTTCTTGATGGTCAGCGCGGCGTCAGTCATCACTGCACGCCCGGTCGCAGTCGATCCGGTGAACGAAACCATGTCCACCCGAGGATCTTTGGACAGCAGCGCACCCACCGAGTGATCGCTCGAGGTGACGATGTTGATCACGCCGGCCGGGAAATCGGTCTGCTCGGCGATGATCTGGCCGATGGCCGCCGCCGCCCACGGAGTGTCAGGGGCCGGTTTGAGAATCAGGGTGTTACCTGCAGCCAGGGCCGGGCCGACCTTGGCCAGGTTGATCTGGTGCGGAAAGTTCCACGGGGTGATGGCACCGACGACACCAACGGCTTCGCGGGCGATCTTACGGTTGGTGGGGATGCCCTGCGGGGTGGCGTAGCCGAGATCGGTTGTCCACTCGTAGTTCTCGGCGGCATCAGCCGAAAAAGCCAGGTCGTCGATCGGGCCTTCCAGATGCGCGCCGGCGGTGAGCATGCGCGGGGCACCCACCTCTGCGATGGTGAGTTCCCGCAGTTCCTCGACATTTTCGCGCAATGCGTCACGCAGCTGACGCAGGCAGCGCACCCGCAGCGCGTGGTTCGTCGACCAGTCGGTGTCGTCAAATGCCCGACGCGCGGCGTTAATTGCATTGCCCATGTCCTCGGCGTTGGCGTCGGCAGCGACGCCGAGCACCTCCTCGGTGGCGGGATTGACGGTCTCGAATGCTCCGCCACCCCCGGCGACGAGTTTGCCGTCGATAAGCAGCTGACTCTGGCGATCGGCCAGTACCGGCATTGGTGAACTCCACTTCACGAATTCTGGACAACTGTCCGGCTGTCTCGTCTCGAACGATAGCCGCAGATAATGTCGAGCCGCAAGGGTGGGCCCCAGGCCTGCTCATCCGGCGTCAAAATGACCAGTTCATCGCAGCCTTTCCGGATCCACACTTGCTGAACCTCGACATCGTCGGATAACTTGGACATGTGTCCAGCGATGCCGTGTCCGCAGTCACAGAACCCGCTCCGGAGCCCGAGAAGGAATCGCCGCGCAACCGCCGGCAGGAAGAAACCTTCCGCAAGGTCCTGACCGCGGGAACCGAGATGCTGCGCGAATCGTCCTACGCCGACCTGACCGTGCGCGCAGTCGCCGCACGCGCCGGCGTCGCGCCCGCCACGGCCTACACGTACTTTTCGTCGAAGAACCACTTGATCGCCGAGATGTACCTGGACTTGGTCAGCCAGTGCCCTTACTTCACCGACGTGAACGACTCCATGACCACCCGCGTCGACCAGGCGCTCCGCGCACTGACCCTCGTCGTCGCCGACGAGCCCGAGGTCGCCGCCGCCTGCACCACGGCCCTGCTGGGCGGCGGCACCGATCCGGCGGTGCGCAAGGTGCGCGACCGGATCGGCGCCGAGATCCACAAACGCATCCGTTCGGCAGTCGGACCGGATGCCGATTCCCGCGTCGTCTCCGCCCTGGAGATGACGTTCTTCGGCGCGCTGGTCAATGCCGGCAGCGGCGCCTTCACCTACCGCCAGATCGCCGACCGGCTGACCTACGTCGTCGGGTTAATCCTGGGAGAAGACAAATGAGTTTGCAGGAAGTCGAGCCGATCCTCGACCCGTACGACTACGACTTTCACGAAGATCCGTACCCGTACTACCGCCGCTTGCGCGACGAGGCGCCTCTCTACCGGAACGACGAACGCAAGTTCTGGGCCCTGTCCCGGCACAAGGACGTCGTCGCCGGCTTCCGCAACAGCGTCGCACTGTCCAACAAGCACGGCGTCGCACTCGACCCGATCTCGCGCAACGACGAGGCGCACCGGGTGATGTCATTCCTGGCCCTCGACGATCCGGCCCACCTGCGGCTGCGCACCCTGGTGTCCAAGGGCTTCACCCCGCGACGCATCCGCGAACTTGAAGGCCGGGTCACCGAGATCGCGGTGCAGCATCTCGATGAGGCGCTGCAGAACAACGCCTTTGACTACGTCGACGACTTCGCGGGCAAGCTGCCGATGGATGTCATCTCCGAATTGATGGGTGTACCGCAGGAGGACCGGGTGCGCATCCGCGCGCTGGCCGACGGGGTCATGCACCGCGAGGACGGCCTCGCTGACGTTCCCGAATCGGCCATCGCCGCCTCGGGTGAGCTGCTGGTGTACTACGCCGACATGGTCAAGCAGCGCCGCAAGGCGGTCAGCGACGACCTGACCTCGGCGCTGGTGGAAGCTGAGATCGACGGCGACAAGCTCACCGACGACGAGATCATGGCGTTCCTGTTCCTGATGGTGGTCGCCGGTAACGAGACCACCACGAAATTGCTGGCCAATGCCGCATATTGGGGATTCAAGAACCCTGACCAGCTGGCCCCCGTATTCGAGAACCACGAGCTGATTTCCCCGTGGATTGAGGAGACGCTGCGCTACGACACCTCAAGCCAGATCCTGGCCCGCGCTGTCGTCGAGGACATGACGTTCTACGACACCACGGTTCCGGCCGGCGACGTGCTGGTGCTGCTGGCCGGTTCGGCCAACCGCGACGAGCGCGTCTTCGAAAACCCAGACCAGTACCAGATCGGCCGCGACATCGGTTCGAAGCTGGTGAGTTTCGGCAGCGGTGCCCACTTCTGCCTGGGCGCGCACCTGGCCCGCATGGAGGCCCGGGTGGCGCTGACCGAGTTGTTCAAGCGAATCCGCGGATACGAGGTCGACGAGGCCAACGCTGTCCGCGTCCACTCCAGTTCCGTACGAGGATTCGCGCATCTCCCAATTTCGGTGTCCCACCGATGAAGCCCAATTTCGGTGTCCCGCCCCAGAAACCCATCACAGTAAAGGCACGCTAAATGGCCCGTTTCGAACCCCATCCCGACCGCCGACCGGCCATCGTGGCGGGCGCGTCGTCCGGCATCGGCGCCGCCACGGCCACCGAACTGGCCGCACACGGCTTCCCGGTCGCTCTCGGCGCGCGCCGCGTCGAGAAATGCCAGGAGTTGGTCGATCAGATCAAAGCCGACGGTGGCGAGGCGATTGCACTGCCTCTCGACGTCACCGACGTCGATTCGGTGAAGTCGTTCGTGCACGGCGCCACCGAGGCGCTCGGGGACATCGAGCTGCTGGTGGCCGGTGCCGGCGACACGTTCTTCGGCCAGCTACACGAGATCAGTACCGACGATTTCGAGAATCAGATCCAGATTCACCTCATCGGGGCCAACCGCCTTGCCACTGCGGTGCTTCCGGGCATGGTCGAACGTCGACGCGGCGACATCATCTTCGTCGGCTCGGACGTGTCCCTGCGGCCGCGGCCGTACATGGGCGGCTACGGCGCAGCCAAAGCCGGCCTGCTGGGCATGGCCAAGACCCTGCAGATGGAACTGGAAGGTACCGGTGTGCGCGCCTCCGTTGTCCATCCCGGACCTACCAAGACCGCTATGGGCTGGAGTGCGCCGATGGACAAGGTCGGCGAGATGCTCGAGGACTGGGCCAAGTGGGGCCAGGCCCGGCACGACTACTTCCTGCGCGCAGCCGATCTCGCGCGGGCCATCACCTTCGTCGCGGAAACCCCGCGCGGCGGCTTCATCGCCGAACTGGAGATTCAGCCCGAAGCTCCGCTCGCCGATGTCAAGGATCGCCAGAAGCTGAAAGTGGAAGGCTGAGAAGGATAATGACAAGCTCAGAACTCAAGGAAGTTCAGCGCGTTTCGGGTGGTGAAGGCGAGGAACACGGCCACCTCGAAGAATTCCGCACCGATCCGATCGGCCTGATGCAGCGCATCCGTGACGAGTGTGGGGATGTCGGCTGGTTCCAGCTCGCCGACAAGCAGGTGCTGCTGCTGAGCGGAGCAGAGGCCAACGAATTTTTCTTCCGCTCCAGCGACAGCGAGCTCAACCAGGCCGAGGCCTACCCGTTCATGACCCCGATCTTCGGTGAGGGTGTGGTGTTCGACGCCGACCCGGAGCGTCGGGCCGAGATGCTGCACAACACGGCGCTGCGCGGTGAGCAGATGAAGGGCCACGCGGCGACCATCGAGAACGAGGTCAAGAAGATCATCGCCGACTGGGGCGACGAGGGCGAGATCGAGCTGCTCGATTTCTTCTCCGAGTTGACGATCTACACCTCGACGGCCTGCCTGATCGGGCTGAAGTTCCGAGAGCAGCTCGACCGCCGGTTCGCCGAGTATTACCACCAGTTGGAGCGCGGCACCGACCCGCTGTGCTACGTCGATCCGTACCTGGACATCGAGAGCTTCCGCATCCGCGACGAGTCGCGAGTCAAACTCGTTGCGCTGGTGCAGGAGATCATGGACGGCCGGATCGCCAACCCGCCCAAGGGCAAAGAGGATCGCGATCTACTCGACGTACTGGTGTCGATCAAGGACAAGGAAGGCAATCACCGGTTCTCTGCCAACGAGGTCACCGGCATGTTCATCTCGCTGATGTTCGCCGGGCACCACACCAGCTCGGGTACCTCGTCGTGGACGCTCATCGAACTGCTGCGCAACCCCGACGTGTACGCACAGGTGCAGCAGGAGCTCGACGAGCTCTACGCCGACGGCCAGGAGGTGAGTTTCCATGCGCTGCGCCAGATCCCGAAGCTGGACAACTCGCTCAAGGAAACTCTCCGACTGCATCCGCCACTCATCATCCTGATGCGCGTCGCGCAGGACGAGTTCGAGGTGGCCGGCCGCCCGATCCACAAGGGCCAGATGGTGGCGGCCTCCCCGGCGATCTCCAACCGCATCCCGGAGGACTTCCCCGATCCGGACGCCTTCGATCCTGCCCGTTATGAGAAGCCGCGCCAGGAAGATCTGATCAACCGGTGGACCTGGATCCCGTTCGGGGCGGGCAAGCACCGCTGCGTGGGAGCCGCGTTCGCCCAGATGCAGATCAAGGCGATCTTCTCGGTCCTGTTGCGCGAGTACGAGTTCGAGATGTCGCAGCCGTCGGAGAGCTACCAGAACGACCACTCCAAGATGGTCGTGCAGCTGGCCCAGCCGGCCAAGGTCCGCTACCGCAGGCGTATCAAGGCCTGAAATGGGTTGCTACCGCGTTGAGGTCGACGAGGATCTGTGCCAGGGCCACGCGATGTGCGAGCTCGAAGCTCCGGACGTGTTCCGGGTGCCCAAGCGCGGCACCGTCGAAATCCTCGATCACGAACCACCCGACGAGCTCCGCGATGCCGTCGAGATGGCCGTCGAAATGTGTCCTACCCAAGCACTATCAATCAAAGAGAGAGCCGAACAATGACTTCATCCTCCAAAAGAGAAGCCCTCGAAGCATGGTCGGATCGCTGGCTGAAGGCCAATCAGGAGGCCGAGAAGGCCGGTGATTGGAAGCCGCTGGCCGACTTCTACACCGAGGATGCCACCTACGGCTGGAACATCGGGCCCAAGGAAGACGTGATGTGCGTCGGTATAGATCAAATACGCGAGATCGCCTTAGGCATGGAGATGGAAGGCCTGGAGAACTGGGTCTACGAGTACCAGCGCGTGCTGATCGACGAGAAGCAGAACGAGATCGTGGGCTTCTGGAAGCAGATCGCCAACAAGAGCGACGGCAGCACGAGCGAGATCTACGGCATCGGCGGTAGCTGGTTCCGGCTCAACGATCAGCTGCTCATCGAATGGCAGCGCGATTTCTTCGACTTCGGCCACGTCGCCAAGGGATATATGAATCTCATCGAGTCCGGCGACCTCACCCCCACCATGCAGAAGCGCATCGAGCGTTCGCTGGCCGGCGAGAAACTGCCCGGCTACTACCCGCTCGGCGAGGCCCCGGTCAAAATCTGGTAGTTCCTTGCCAAGCAGTTGCTTGGGGGTGGGTGTGACCCACGCAACTAATGGCTCTAGTCTGTGGTCAACGGCTCTAGTGGAAGGCACACGCGATGAAGACCAAAGGCGCTCTCATCTGGGAGTTCAACCAACCTTGGACGATCGAGGAGATCGAGATCGGCGACCCCGTCAAGGACGAGGTCAAGATTCAGATGGAAGCCTCGGGCATGTGCCATTCGGACCACCACCTGGTGACCGGTGACATCCCGATGGCGGGTTTCCCGGTGCTCGGCGGCCACGAAGGCGCGGGCATCGTGACCGAGGTCGGGCCCGGCGTCGACCACATCCAGCCCGGCGACCACGTCGTGCTGTCGTTCATCCCGTCCTGTGGTGAATGTCCGGCCTGCCAGGAGGGCCTGCGCAACCTGTGCGACCTCGGGGCGCTGCTGCTGAGCGGTACGGCGGTCTCCGACGGCACCAATCGCATCCACGCCGTCAAGAACGGCCAGCCGGTCATCCCGATGACGCTGCTCGGCACGTTCAGCCCGTACATGGTGGTGCACAAGAGCTCGGTCGTGAAGATCGATCCGTCCATCCCGTTCGAGGTGGCCTGCCTCGTGGGTTGCGGTGTCACCACCGGTTACGGCTCGGCCGTCCGCAGCGGTGACGTCCGTCCCGGTGACGACGTCGTCATCGTCGGCGTCGGCGGTGTCGGCACCGGTGCGCTGCAGGGCGCCCTGGCGGCCGGTGCGCGCAACGTCTTCGCCGTCGACCCGGTCGAGTTCAAGCGCGACAACGCGCTCAAGTTCGGTGCCACCCATGCCTACCCGGACATCTTCTCCGCGATGGCCGGTGTCGCCGAGGTCACCCAGGGCCGGATGGCCCACAAGACGATCGTCACCGTCGGTGAGCTCAAGGGCGAAGACATCGACCACTACATGAACATCACCGCCAAGGGCGGCACCGTGGTGGCCACCGCAGTGGCGAACATGGCCGAAAGCGACGTCAAGCTCAACCTGTCGATGCTGACGCTGCTGCAGAAGCGCCTGCAGGGCACCATCTTCGGTGGCGGCAACCCGCACCACGACATCCCGCAGCTGCTGAGCATGTACAAGGCCGGCCGGCTGAACCTCGATGACATGGTCACGCGGCAGTACAAGCTCGAGCAGATCAACGACGGCTACGCCGACATGCTCGAGGGACGCAACATTCGCGGCGTCATCCGTTACACCGACGCAGACCGCTAAACCCAATCTCGCGCGAAATGGCATTCCAGCAGGCAAAGGTCGAGTGACCACCTGCTGGAATGCCATTTCGGCATCTACGGAGGAATTTCGTGACCGAAACACAAACCGAGACACCCGTTGTCGTCGCCTCGCGGTCGTCGTGGAAATGCGTGCAATCCGGTGACCGCGAAGGTTGGCTGGCGCTCATGGCCGACGACGTCGTGGTGGAGGACCCGATCGGCGAGGCCGTCACCAACCCCGACGGCACCGGCGTGCGTGGCAAGGAAGCCCTCGGCGCTTTCTACGACGCCAACATCGGTCCCAACGAGTTGACCGTCACCTGCGAAGAGACATTTCCGTCCAGCTCACCGAACGAGATCGCCTACATTCTGGTGCTGCGCACCAAGTTTCCCAACGGATTCACCGCCACCGTGCGCGGCGTCTTCACCTACAAGGTGAACGGCGAAGGTCTGATCACCAACCTGCGCGGCTACTGGAACATGGACGCCATGGTGTTCGCGCAGGAGGACGAGAGCTGACCGGCGGAGCACTCGCCGGCCGCGGCGCGATCGTGGTCGGTGGTACCCGCGGCATCGGTCTGGCGGTCGCCGAACTGTTGGCCGCCCAGGGTGCGGGCGTCGTGGTCAACGGCCGCGATCTGGAGGCTGCCACCGCCGCGGCCGATTCCATTTCCGGTGTCGCCCATGCCGGTTCACCTGCCGACCCCAATGTGGCCGACGCGCTCGTCGAGACCTGTGTGGCCGAGTTCGGTCGCGTCGACATACTCGTCAACTGTGCCGGTACGGCCGAACCGGCGGGGTCCTCGATCTTGAATGTGACCAGCGGCGAGTTCCGGAACCTGCTCGACGCGCACCTGGGCACGGTGTTCGAAACCTGCCGCGCGACAGCGCCGAAGATGGTGGCTCAAGGCGCCGGCGCCATCGTCAACACCAGTTCGTTTGCGTTCCTGGGCGACTACGGCGGCAGCGGCTATCCGGCGGGTAAGGGCGCAGTCAACGCGCTGACCCTGGCGATTGCCGCCGAACTCAAGGAACACGGCGTGCGGGCCAACGTGGTGTGCCCGGGCGCCCGTACCCGGCTGTCCACCGGTTCGGACTACGAGCAGCACATCGCCGATCTCAACCGGCGCGGCCTGCTCGACGACGTCAGCATGCAGGGCGCGCTGGACGCCGCGCCGCCTGAATACGTGGCCCCGACATACGCCTACCTGGTCAGCGACGCCGCACGGGACGTGACGGGCCGCATCTTCATCGCCGCGGGTGGGTTCATCGGCGAATTCGCCCGACCTGCACCGGGTTTCATCGGATACCGCGACCACCACAGCACACCGCCGTGGACCGTCGACGAACTGCACGAGTCCATCTCCGGCACATAGCCCGGGCCGGCACAGCCGGGTTCAGGATGCCGCGAGCTCTCGTTTGGCGGCCTCGCGGGCGAGCATGCGGTCACGCTGCTCCTCGAACTTGACCACCTTCGTCTGAAGGTCTTCCAGGAACGCCGCCAACTGATCGCGACGCGCCTCACCTGCGGCACTGAAATCGTTACGTTCGAAGATCCGCCACTTGCGCAGGTTCGGCATGACCACCTCTTCGAGGTGCTGGCGCAGATCGTAGATCCCGTGCTTGGCCATCAGCACACCGTTGCGGCGGAAGTCCGGCATTCCCTGACCCGGCATCCGGAAGTTCTCGACGACACAGCCGACGGCGTCCAGGGCCTGATCGGGCGAGAGTTCCAGGGCGGCCTCACACACGTTCCGGTAGAAGATCATGTGCAGGTTCTCGTCCGCGGCGATGCGCTGCAGGAGCCGGTCGGCGATCGGATCGTTGCAGACCTTTCCCGTGTTGCGGTGGCTGACCCGGGTGGCCAACTCCTGGAAGGTCACGTACGTGACCGACATCAGGAATTCGGAGTTGTGCATGGCGCGCTCTTCGTCGGTCGAAGTGAAGCCGTTGGTGACATGCTCCATGCGGGCCTGCTCGAGCGCGACGAGATCGACGCCGCGGGTGACCACCAGGTAATCCCGGATTGCGATGCCGTGCCGGTTCTCCTCGGCGGTCCAGCGGTTCACCCAGGCTCCCCAGGGTCCGTCCTGGGAGAAACTCCCGGCGGCCTCGCGGTGATACGACGGCAGGTTGTCCTCGGTGAGCAGGTTGGTGATCATCGCCGCCCGGGCCACGTCGCTGAGCTGCGACTGCTCAAGATCCCAGTCCTGACCGCCCGAGGCGGCGAAGTTGCGGCCCGAGTCCCACGGGATGTAATCGTGCGGATACCAGTCCTTGGTCGTGGCCAGGTGCCGGTTGAGGTTTTCCTCGGCTATCTGCTCGAGTTCAGCCTGCAAAACGGTATCTGCGAGCTCCTTTTGCACGAGTCCCATGAATCCCCCAAAATCTATGTGCGTCCACATCGGACCAGCTAAAATTCCCCACCCCGTTCAGCAAAGATAAAGCACGATCGGCCAGAACGGCGATTCCGCGGGCAGCGCCAAACGCTTCGACGGCTCGGCTCGGGCGCTCACTATGCTTCTCACCATGGCGTCCGTCTTCACGAAGATCATCAACGGAGAACTGCCCGGGCGGTTCGTCTACCAGGACGATGACATCGTCGCGTTCCTGACCATCGCGCCGATGACACAGGGTCACACGCTGGTGGTTCCCCGGGCCGAGATCGACAACTGGCAGGACGTCGAGCCGGCGGTGTTCGGCCGGGTGATGGAAGTCTCACAGCTGATCGGCAAGGCCGTCTGCCAGGCGTTCGGTGCACAACGTGCCGGGGTGATCATCGCCGGTCTTGAGGTGCCGCACCTGCATGTGCACGTTTTCCCGGCCTACAACCTAGCCGACTTCGGCTTCGCCCACGTCGACAACAACCCGTCGGCCGAATCCCTCGATGCCGCACAGGCCAAGATCAAAGCCGCGCTGGCAGATCTGCAATCCTCGGCAAGCTGACGGTGAACCGGCAGCCCTGGCCCGGCGCGGTGGTGACCTTGACGGTGCCGCCGTGGGCCAGCACCAGGGAATGCACGATCGACAGGCCCAGCCCGGTACCGCCGCTCGCGCGGGTGCGTGAGGTGTCGGCGCGGTAGAAGCGCTCGAACACGCGTCGCGCATCGTCGGAACTCATGCCGGGACCTTCGTCGCACACCTCGATCACGGCGTCGCCGCCATCGGTGCCGACCCGCACCGTGATCCCGGCGCTTTCCGGGGTGTGCTGGACTGCGTTTGCGACCAGGTTGCTCAGTACCTGACGCAGCCGAGCCTCGTCACCCAACACTTCCGGGGTGCCCGGGCCGTCGAACACCTCCATGCGCACCCGGCGGTTCGGCGCGATCGACTGCGTGTCGTGCACGGCATCGGTGGCGAGGGTCAACAGGTCGACCCGATGCTGATCGAGTGGACGCTGCGCATCGAGCCGAGCCAGTAGCAGCAGGTCCTCGACCAGCAGGCCCATCCGCCGGGATTCGCTCTCGATGCGACCCATGATCATCTCGACATCGCGTGCGGCGCCCTGCCGGTACAACTCGGCGAAACCACGGATCGTCGTCAGCGGGGTCCGCAACTCGTGGCTGGCATCGGTGATGAACCGGCGCATCCGGTCCTCGGAGGTCCGCGCCTGCTCCGCCGAAGCGTCCGAAGCCGCCACCGCCCGCTGGATCTGCGCGAGCATGCCGTTGAGCGCCAAGGACAGCCGCCCCACCTCGGTCCGCGGATCACGTTCGGGGACACGACGATCCAGTTGTCCCGCCGCGATGGCGGCGGCCGTTTGTTCCACCTCGACCAGAGGACGCAGGCTGCGGTGCACGACGGCGTAGCCGACGACGCCGAGCACCACCAGCACGACCGTGCCGATGCCGACCTGCGACCAGATCAACGCACGTACCGACGACTGGACGTCGGACAGGTCGATCGCGACGGTGGTGCGCTCACCGTTCGGGCCCTGCACGGTCACGGCCCGCCACTGCACATCGGACGGTCCGACGGATTCGACCGTCACCGGCACGGGACCGACATCGTTGTCGTCGGGCAGTTCCGGTTCGGCCTCGCGGTCGTTGATGGCGATCCAGGTTCGGCCGTCCTGGTCGACGCCGCGGACGTAGAAGTTCGACGGCGGGCGTGCCGGGTTCGGCCCTTCCAGGGGCGTGGAAGGCAGTTGGCGCGGTTCCTGAGCCCAACTCCCCGCGGCGTCGAGCAGTGTCTGATCGATGCGGCTGACCTCGGTGTGCCGCATGATCGAGGTCACCGCGACACCGGACGCGAGCAATCCACACGCCACCAGAACCAGCGCGACCGCCACCAACCCGACCCGCAACGGCACACCATGCCGCTCTACCCGGTCAAACACCTCAAAAGTATGCCGCCGACGGGCTCACTCTCAGCGTGGCTCGCGCAAAACGTAACCCACGCCGCGCAGGGTGTGCAGCAGACGCTTGTCGCCCGTATCGATCTTGCGGCGGAGGTAGGAGACATAGGACTCGACGACGTTCACGTCACCGCCGAAGTCGTAGCGCCAGACATGGTCGAGGATCTTGGGCTTCGACAGCACCGTGCCCGCATTGATGATGAAGTAACGCAGCAGCGTGAACTCGGTGGGCGACAGCGAAACGGGCTCGCCGGCTTTCCAGACCTCGTGCGTGTCCTCGTCGAGTTCGATGTCGGCGAAGGACAGCTTGGCACTACGGGGTTCCTCGACACCCCGGCCGGACCGGCGCAGGATCACCCGCAGCCTGGCCACCACCTCTTCGAGGCTGAACGGCTTGGTGACGTAGTCATCTCCGCCCAGCGTGAGGCCGGCGATCTTGTCCTGCAGGCTGTCGCGCGCCGTCAGGAACAGCGCGGGCGCGTCGATGCCGTCGGCGCGCAGCCGGCGCAGCAGCCCGAAGCCGTCCATGCCGGGCATCATCACGTCCAGGATCACGGCGTCGGGCCGGACTTCCCTGGCTTTGTCCAAGGCGGCCGCGCCGTTGGACGCGGTGTAGACCTCGAAACCCTGGAACTTCAGGCTGACGGACAGCAGCTCCACGATGTTGGCCTCGTCGTCGACGACGAGGACCCGGGCCTCCGGGACGCTCTCAGGTAATGCAGGCATGGCCATCCCCTGATGTTGGTGGTGCCTGTTGAACTCAACCTGCATGCACGCTGTGCACTTACTGTGAGTTTAACTGTGATCGGGGTAACTACACTGACGCCCATGAACCTCGCCAAGACGCTGGTCCAGGTTGCTACTGCGCCCGTGCGGATCGGACTGGCCGTGGCCGACGCCGGTCTCGGTATCGCCAACGAGACCCTCAACGCCGTGCAACGCGGCATCGGCGACGCGAACCCCCTCAACGGCAGGTCATCGATGGCCTCGCTGTTCGGCATCGATGATGCGGTGGAGCGGGCCAACCGCTTGGCGCGGCTGCTGGACGACGACGCGCCCCTGGGCCGGGCACTGGCACCCGAGGGCCCGATCAACCGTTTGCTACGGCCGGGCGGGATCGTCGACCAGCTGACCGCCGAGGGTGGCCTGATGGACCGGCTGACCGCAGACAACGGTGCCGTGGCGCGGGCGGTGGCCCCCGGCGGTCTCGTGGATCAGGTCACCACGGAGGGTGGCCTGCTGGACCGGTTGACCACCGCCGATGGCGCCGTGTCCCGGGTGATTGCGCCGGGCGGGCTGGCCGATCAGCTGCTGGCGAATGACGGCCTGTTCGAGCGGGTGCTACGTGAGGACGGCGTCGCCGATCGCCTGCTGGCCGAGGGCGGCCTGCTGGATACCCTGACCGATCCCGACGGCCCCCTGCTCAAGCTCGCCGATGTGGCCGACACCCTCAACCGGCTGGCACCCGGGCTCGAAGCTCTCGCGCCCACGATCGACGCGTTGCACGAAGCGGTCATCACGCTGAGCCAGGTCGTCAACCCGCTGAGCAACATCGCCGACCGCATCCCGCTGCCGCGCCGTTCCTCCCGGCGAACCTCGCCGCGGCCGGTGGTCTCGCAGCGCATTGTCGACGCCGACGACTGACCCGTTAAGCTAGGGCGCGTTCCACCCGCCTCCTTAGCTCAGTGGTAGAGCGTTCGCCTTGTAAGCGGAATGTCATCGGTTCAATCCCGATAGGAGGCTCCACGACTGCCGATTGTTGTCGGTGTATGCCAGTAGCTTCCGCGTATGAGGCTCTGTCGCAACTGCAGTTCGCCACTCTCGAAACGCAGCCAGAAGGTCTACTGCAGTAACGCATGTCAGGGATCAGCCCGTCAGAAGGCCAACACCAAACGTTGGCTCGAAACCGGGGAGGCGTACATCACTTCTCTTCACAGCCACTACATCCGGCTTTACCTCGCCGACGCCCAGTCGGGCTGCTGCGCGATCTGCGGCGCGGCCAGTACGTGGCAGGACCTACCCCTGACCTTGGTGATGGACCACATCGACGGAAACCCCACGAATAATCGGCGGGAAAACCTGAGGCTGGTCTGTCCGAACTGCGACTCCCAGCTGCCGACGTACAAGAGCCGCAACCGTGGTAATGGCCGCTATTTCCGCCGGCAGCGCTACGCCAACGGGCAGTCGTTCTGAGGGCAGTCGCATCGAAGGCAGAGTCGTTGCGTGCGTTCAAGTCTCGTCGGCGATGTGCTCGTGACTCTCGTGCAGTGCCGGGCCCTCGGGATCCTCACCGCGACGGTCGAACTCGTCCTGAATCTCCTCTTGCCCCTCGGTCACCTTGCGAGCGTCTTTCGGTATCGGCCGGCCACCGTCACGTTGATCCATAGCCTGTTGAGTCACCCGCATCGATCGCGCCTAAACGCCTACACCCGGGTCGTGAGCTTTCGGAACGCCTGGTATTCGCTTTCCTTATAAGGTCGGCCGTCGGGTTGCAGTAGATCGCTGAACCACACGTTCGGCACCTTGGCGTAGGGCTTGTCCCACGAATCCCACGGGAAGTATGTCTGGGTCTTGCCTGCCACGAGGCCCCAGCTGTAGGCGCCGACGTTGTGCCGCTTGGCAACCGGAAGCACACCTTCGATGGTGCTGCCCTGGTCTCGGGCCAGGTACTCGGTGCACAGGATCGGCCTACCCAACGGAGCGAGTTCGGCGATGCGAGCCTCGAATTCGGCAGGGCCGGCGTACGAATGGAAGGAGATGACGTCGGAGTTGTCGAGTTGGAAGTTGTCCATGTCGCTGCGGCTTCCGCGGTCCCAGCTGCCCTGCCACACCCCACTGGTCAACGGCTGCACGGCGTTGACCGAACGCGCCCAGGCGAAAACCTGAGGCAGCAGTCCGCCGACCGCGTCGATCTTGTCCTTGCGTTCGACCTTGCGATATTGCTTAGCGGGGTTGTCCGGCTCGTTCCACAGGTCCCAGCCCAGGACGCGGTTGTCATTGCGGAACTGGCTCATCACCCCGACCACGTAGTCACGCAGCACGGACCGGTAGCGCGGATCGTCGATGCGTTGTGCGCCGGGGCTCTGCACCCAGCCCGAGTTGTGCACCCCTGGCGTCGGCGCCCGTTGCGCACCGACCTGGGGGTGCGGATCCCAGCACGAGTCGAAGAACACGAACAACGGTTTGATGCCTTGACGCGCCGCGATCCCGACGAATTGGGCCAGCCTGCTTTGGAATCCGGCGCGGTCCTGCGCCCACAGCAGATCGTGCAGGAAAACCCGCACGGTGTTGAAACCGAGGAGGCGGCACGCTCCCAGTTCACTGTCGACGCGCCGCGCATCGTAGGTGCCGGGGGCAAACATCTCGATCTGATTGATCGCGTTCGAGGTAATGAAGTTGGTGCCGACCAACCAGCCCTGCGCCTGATACCACGCGTTGGCTCTCTCGACCGGCCACTGGCCTGGTGCGGCGGTCGCGCGCGGGATCAGAGGAAGAGGGGCCAATGCCTGAGGAAGAGCGGCCGCTGCTGCCAGTACCAGCGGGATCTTGAGGGCCGTTCGACGGTGCACTCAGTGAACATAGTGGCACCCAGCAAATATCCCGGGGTCACGTATCACATTGCAACCATTGAGGTTTCAGATTGTTATCAAGTCTGAAGCCGGCCAACCGTGAAATCCGCGGCCTGGCCCGGCATGCCGTTCAACACGTACGCGGTGTGGGCGAAGTTGGGTACGCCCGCGGGTGTGCCGTCGCAGATGGTGTCACCCGGCTCGCACAGTTCGATGGTCTTGTCCTTGTAACGCGGTCCGATCACCATCGCCGGTGCGCCGATGTCCCGCATGAACTCATCGGACGGCGTGCCCAACAGCACCACCGAGGCCACATGGTCGGCAACCTCGAGCGGCATGGGGTCGGGGATGAACTGCTTGTACTCGGTCGGGATTCCGTCCGGCACGGCGGCCGAGGTGACGAAACCCGCCACTACGGCGCCCTGGGAGTATCCGCCGAGCACCACCTTGGTCTTGGGGCAGTCCTTCGTAGTGGCCTTGATGTGGTTGGCCGCATCGCGGATGCCGTCGACGACCGTCCTGGCGAATTCGATTCGGTCGCCGAAGTTCCCGCTGGCCTGGTAGTTCACCGGGTAAACCTCAACGGAACGTTCACCGGCCCGCCCCCGTAACGCGTCGACGAACGATTGTCCCGGCCCACCGACGCCGGGCGGCTCGTAGGTGCCGCGGGCGAACACCACCTCGACGTCGGGGCACGGCGGCTGCGCCGACGCGGTGGGCATGGGGGCAATTGGTACGGCGCAAGCGGTAACCAGCATCGCACCTTGGATCAATTTGAGGACGTTCATTTGTCGACTCCACGCCTACCGGATCGTGACGAACGCTTTCGGTTACCCATGCTGACACATTGCAAACATCGACAACAGGGTCGGAGTAGAGGGACGAGAGTTATCCCAGCGGTACGTCCAGGTATGGCCGCGGGTCGGCTGCACCCGGACCGTCGAAATGCCACCACTCCCCCGGGTACACGGTCAGCCCGCCGGCTTTCATGGCCTCGCGCAGCCTCGCCCGGTTGGACTGGGCCGCGGGACTCACCCCGTCGGTGGCGTACGCCAGGCTGCGCGGCGTGAAGTCATCGAACCCGGTTCCCATGTCAGCCCCGGCGATCGTCACATCGACCGAGCGGCCGGCCTCGTGGCTGCGGGCGTAGGCGCTCGGCCGAGCCACCCAATTGGGGTTGGACACCACCTCGAACATCCTGACCTGAACCTCATGTGGCCGATAGCAGTCCCAGAAGGTCAGCCTGTCGGGCCGGAGGGCGGCCGCCGCGGCCACCAGCCCGGACGCCATCGACTCGTGCACCAGGCAGGGAGCGCCGGCCGGATAGAGCTGCTGACCGACGAAGTTGTCCGTGGTCGCGTACCGCAGGTCGATCACCGCGTCGGGCACCACGGAGCGCACGTCGACCAACCCGGCCTCGGCCGCCGGCCTGGCTGACGCCACCGGAGCCCCGGCCAGCGGGACCACACAGCCGGCGGCTGCCAGTACCAGGGACAGCAGTCGACAGACGGCGACGGAAATGACACTCTCTTCTTCAGGCATGTTGCTTTCCGATGTACGATAATCACACTCTTGAATTGGCCTCGAAGCCCCGACGGCCACTGAGTTATGCGCATAAGTAACCCGACGGATTGGAGCGATCCTATGGCGTCAGCCACACCCGAGACCGTCGCAACTCGTTATGCCGGCCGACGGGTCGAACGGGTGGAGGACACCCGGCTACTCACCGGGCGCGGTACGTACGTCGACGACATCACGCGACCCGGCATGCTGCACGCCTGCTTCGTCCGCAGCCCCTATGCACACGCGAAGTTCACCGAAATCGATGCCGCCGCAGCCCTGGCGCTGCACGGCGTGCACGCCGTGCTGACCGCCGCCGACCTCAACCCTGACGTCAAAGAGGCCTGGCACGCCGTCGCAGGCAAAGACATTCCGGATACTCCGCGCCCGCCGCTGGCCGAGGGCGAGGTGAAGTTCGTCGGCGATCCGGTGGCGCTCGTCATCGCCGAGAGCCGCTACATCGCCGAAGACGCCGTGGATCTGGTCGACGTCGACTACGAGCCGCTGCCCGCGATCGCCGACTTCCGCGGGGCCCTGACCTCCGATGTATCGGTCCACGAGGCCTACCCGGACAACAACGCCGGCGGCATGGCCGGCATGCCGCCAGATGAGGAAGTCTTCGGGGCCGCCGCACATGTTGTTAAAGAGCACATTTATCAGCAGATGCACGTGCCGGTACCGATCGAGTGCCGCGGCATGGTCACCGAATGGACGCAGTCGACGGGTGAGCTGACCATCTGGGCGTCCACCCAGACCCCGCACGAACTCCGCGCGTTCGCTGCCCGCCTGCTCGGTATCCCGGCCCAGCACGTGCGGGTCATCATGCGCGACACCGGCGGCGGGTTCGGCCAGAAGGTGGTCCCGATGCGCGAGGACATGTGCATCATGCTGGCCGCCCGCAAGATTGCCACTGCGACGTCGAACGCCCGATCAGGCACCGCGCTGAAGTGGATCGAGGACCGCCGCGAGAACCTGATGTCGGCCGGTCAGTCCCGCCATGTCGACGGCGACGTACGGATGGCCTTTGACGACGACGGCAACATCCTGGCCGCCGACATCGACTTCGTCCAGGACGTCGGCTCCTACCCCACCCCCTACCCGGTGCTGACCACCGCTGCCATCGGCATGTTCTTTCCCGGCCCGTACCGGGTGCCCAAGGCCAGCTTCAACTACAAGACGGTGTTCTCCAACACCGCGGGCCTGCACGCCTACCGCGGGCCGTGGCAGTACGAAACCCTCACCCGCGAAATACTTCTCGACATCGCCGCCCGCAAGATGGGCCTGGATCCGGTGGACTTGCGGCGCAAGAACCTGCTCCGCCGCGACGAGATGCCCTATTTCAACCCCAATGGCATGCCGTATGACCACGTCGCCCCGATCGAGACCTTCGAGCAGGCGGTGAAGATCCTCGACCACGAGGGCTTCCGTAAGGAACAGGCCGAGGCACTGGCCCAGGGCCGCTACCTCGGGCTGGGATTCTCGGCCTACATCGAGCCGACCGGCGCGGCCACCGGGCACCTGGCCAGCGAGGGCTGCACCATCCGGATGGAGCCGACCGGCAAGATCAACGTCTACGTGAATGGCGGATCCACCGGAAACAGCTTGGAAACCACCGTCATCCAGCTCACTGCCGACGCGCTGGGTGCCGATATCGAGGATGTCGCCACCATCCAGGGTGATACCGCGGTGACGCCCTACGGCGCCGGAACCCAGGGCAGCCGCAGCGCCCCGATGACGGCCGGCGCGGTCAACGAGGCCGGCACGATCCTGCGCAACCAACTGGTCGCGATGGCCGCCGCCAGGCTGGAGGTCGAGGAATCCGAGATCGAACTCGGCGGGTCGAAGGCGGTTGCACGCAACGATCCCGAAAAGAGTGTGAGCTTCGCCGATCTGGCCTACCGGGCGCACTACGAGCCGCAGATGCTGCCGCCGGGTATGTCGGCGAATCTGGAGGCCACCGCGCGCTACACCGCGCCGCCGACCGCCCCGATCCACTGGGCCAACGCGACCCACGCCTGCACCTGCGAGGTCGACGTGGTGACCGGTCACGTGACCCTCACCCGCTACATCGTCAGCGAGGACGTCGGTCCGATGATCAACCCCAACGTGGTCGAAGGCCAGATCGCCGGCGGCACCGTCCAAGGTATCGGCGGGGCCCTGCTGGAGAAGCTGTCTTACGACGACGCCGGAAACCCGCTGTCCTCAACGTTTGTCGACTATCTGCTGCCCACCGCCACCGAGGTTCCGGTGATCGAATACGGACACGTCGAGATCCCCGGTCCCGGCGTCGGCGGCTACAAGGGTGCGGGCGAGGGCGGCGCCATCGGTTCCACACCCGCGGTGATCAACGCCGTCAACGACGCCCTGGCCCCACTCGGTGTCACCCTGACCACACTGCCCGCCACCCCGGCAGCCATCGTCGAGGCCATCGAGCAGGCGCAGGAACCCCCGTTGCAGAAGCCATTAGGAAGGGATCACTGATCGTGGAGCTCAACAACGAATTCCGGGTCGCGGTACCGGCGGCGAAAACTTGGGAAGTGCTCACCGACGTCGAACGCGTCGCTCCGTGTCTGCCAGGGGCCACCCTGCTGAGTGTGGACGGCGACGACTTCACCGGTGCGGTCAAGGTCAAGGTCGGCCCGATCACGGTGTCCTACCAAGGAAATGCGACGTTCCAGGAGAAGGACGCCGCGGCGCAGCGCGTTGTTCTCAAGGCCAACGGCAAGGAGACCCGCGGCAACGGCACCGCCTCGGCCATCGTGACGGCCCAGCTGAAGGACGAAGGCGATGCCACGTTGGTCGTCGTCACCACAGATCTGGCCATCTCCGGCAAGGCCGCCCAGTTCGGCCGCGGCGTGCTGGCGGACGTGTCCGGCAGCCTGATCGACCAGTTCGCCCGCAGCCTGGAGGCGGAGTTGCTCGGCGCGGCATCACCGGCCGGTCAAAGCGGCTCGGCCGCTCAGGCAGCCCAAAGCGGCTCGGCCGCTGCGCAACAGGCAGCCCAAGAAGCCGCCCCGATCAACGCGTTGGCCTTGGCCAAGGTGATGGCGGTGCCGATGGCCAAACGCTTCGCGCCGGCCATCGGAGCCGTCGCCGCCGCGGGCCTGCTCGGGTTCCTGGCCGGCCGGGCCGGGCGCAACAGGCGTAAGAGCACCGGTCTGACGTCCGAGGATCTGCACGCCGCACTGCTCCGGTTGGTGGCATGAAGCCCGCCCCGTTCGCCTATCACCGGCCCGCTACGGTCACCGAGGCGGTCGCCATGCTCGGTGAGTTCGGCGAGGACGCCAAGATTCTGGCCGGCGGTCAGAGCCTGGTACCGATGCTGGCCATGCGCCTGACGCACTTCGAGAACCTGATCGACATCTCGCGAGTGGCCGAACTCAACGACATCGCCTTGCAGGGCAACGAGATCCGGATCGGTGCGGCGACCCCGCACGCGATGGTGGGCCTGGACGACGAGATCGCCGAGTCCGTCCCGCTGCTGACCATGGCCACGCCGCACATCGGCCACTTCCAGATCCGCAGCCGCGGCACCCTGGGAGGTGCGATCGCACATGCCGATCCGGCCGCCGAGTACGCGGCTGTCGCCCTCGCGCTCGACGCGACCGTCGAGGCCACCTCGTCACGCGGCACCCGCCAGATCCCCGCCACGGAGTTCTTCACCGGCCTGTGGGAAACGTCGCTGGCCGCCGACGAGATCCTGACCGCCGTGCGCTTCCCGGTGGCATCAGGACGCAGCGGATTCGGGATTGCCGAATTTGCCCGTCGCCACGGTGATTTCGCGATTGCCGGCGCCGTGGTCGGTTTCGAGCTCGACGAGGACGACCGGATCACCCACTGCGGCATCGGCCTGCTCGGGCTCGGCTCCACGCCACTGCGCGCCACCGGAGCCGAGTCTGCGGTGCTCGGCACCCCGATCGGCGGCGTCACCGCCGATGAGATCGGCCGCCTGGCAATGTCCGAACTCACCGACATCCCTTCCGACCTGCAGGGCTCGGCGTCCTACCGGGCGCGGGTCGGCGCCGCCATGGTGTCCAGAGCCTGGACCCAGGCAATCACGCACGCCACCGAGGAGGCTCTCAATGCATGAACTGCCGCTTGCGGTTTCGGTCAACGGGCGTGACTACCAGGATGTCGTGGAGCCACGCGTGACCCTGGCCGATTTCCTGCGGGACAACTGCGGCCTCACCGGCACCCACCTCGGCTGCGAGCACGGAGCGTGCGGTGCCTGCACAGTCCTGTTGGACGGCCAGGCAGTCCGGTCATGCCTGGTGTTCGCCGTTCAGGTGGACGGCCAGGAGGTGACGACGGTCGAGGGCATCGCCGGCCCGGACGGGGAGCTGTCGCCGGTACAGTCCGCCCTCAAGGAATGCCACGGCCTGCAGTGCGGCTTCTGTACGCCGGGATTCGTCACCTCGATCACCGCGTTGCTGCGCGACAATCCGAACCCCACCGACGGGGAGATCCGCGAGGGGCTCTCGGGGAACTTCTGCAGGTGCACCGGCTACCAGGGCATCGTCAACGCCGTGCACCGGGCCTGCGACCACGATGAGAACAGTGCCGACCTCAAGCCTCTAGCTCAGCAATGACTTTCGCGATGCGGCGGGAACGGGTATCAGCAGCTTTGGCTCCTTGAACCGCCGTGACGTGGGCTTTTTGTTTGCTGTAGGACAGGCGCTCCCACTTGGCGGCGGCCTCCGCTGATCCCGCCAGGGCGGCCCGCAGGTCATCGGGCACTTCCACGGTGCGCGGCTCGACGTCAACCGTCAGGTCCACGTCGATGGCATCACCACCGCTGATACCGGACTCGTTGCGCCGCTCGGCGCTGAACGGAATCAGGAACTTGCCGCCCATCGGCGCGATGGTCGAGCGGTACCGGTAGCCGTTAACGTCGACGACGACTGCTGGGCGTTTTCCTGCCCCCAGGGCGTCCACCACATGAACAGGCACCTCGATGCCGGTGTTGTTACCCATCTGGAGCATTTCCGTCGAGAACTTCATGATCCCTCCCGCTGCCCAACGTAGCCGGTACAAGTGGAGGGATGAAGATCGGTTTCATCGGACTGGGCAACATGGGCGCGGCCATGGCCGCCAACCTGATCAAGGCCGGACACGAGGTCACGGCATACAACAGATCACCCGGCAAGGTGACCGCGCTGACCACCCTGGGCGCGCACCCGGCAACCGAGGTGGCCGACGCGTGCCGTGGCGACGCGGTGGTCACGATGCTGGCCGACGACACCGCGGTGGAGGCAGTGACGTTCGGGGACAACGGCATCCTTGCGGAGCTGGCCCCCGGCGCCGTGCACGTATCGTCATCGACCATCAGCGTCGCCCTCGCCCAGCGGCTCACCGATGAACACGGTGGAGCCGGCCAGGGTTTCGTCGCCGCCCCGGTGTTCGGCAGGCCCGAGGCCGCTGCGGCAGCCAAGTTGTTCGTCGTGGCGGCCGGCGCCCCGGCAACTGTCGAGACGGTGTCGCCGATTTTTGATGCGATCGGGCAGCGCACATTCGTCCTCGGCCAAGACCCACACGCCGCGAACCTCGTCAAGATCAGCGGCAACTTCCTGATCGCCTCGGTGATCGAATCCCTCGGTGAGGCAATGGCTCTGGTGGGCAAGGCCGGCGTGGACAAACAGCAGTACCTGGAGTTGTTGACCTCGACGCTGTTCGACGCGCCGGTGTACCACACCTACGGCGGGTTGCTGGCCCGTGAGGAGTTCAGGCCGGCGGGTTTCGCCGCCCCACTCGGTCTCAAGGACGTCAAACTGGCGCTCAGTGCCGGTGAGGAACTGCAGGTGCCACTGCCCGTCGCCAGCCTGCTGCGCGACCGTTTCCTCACGCTGCTGGCCACCGGCGGCGGCGAACTCGACTGGTCGGCGGTCGGTGCGCTCAGCGCCTGGGAGGCCGGAGCCGCCGGACCGGCCTAGAAACGCGACAACGCTGAAGATTGCGGTCAGCTGGTGACTGCAATCTTCAGCGCAAGGTCAAACGCGAAACTACTCGGCGACGACTCCGCGCAGACCGTCGGCGCCGTACAGCGGTTCCAGCATTCCCGAGATGTCGGGGCCGCGGCGCAGAGCGTGACCGCCGTCGACCCCGATGGCCTGGCCGGTGATCCACCCGGCGGCGTCGCTGAGCAGGAACACCGCCAGGTTGGCGATGTCCTCGACCTCACCGAACCGCGGCATCGGTGTGCAGGCCTCGTAGTCGTCGCGAGCTGCGGGGAGTTCGAAGACCGGGCCGACCATCTCGGTGCGGGTCAAGCCTGGCCGGATGCTGTTGAACCGCACCGAGGACGGCCCCAGCTCGTCGGCGGCCAGTTTGAGCAGATGGTCGAACGCCGCCTTGCTCACGCCGTACGCACCGAACCACCGGTGGGTGTTGCTCGACGCGATCGAGGAGATGCCGACGAACGAGCCGCCGCCACCGCGGACCATCTCCCGGCCCGCGTGCTTGATCAGGTACATCGTGCCGTTGACGTTCAGATCGACCGTCTGGCGCCACAGTTCGGAGTCGATCTGGGTGATCGGACCGATGGTCAGCGATCCGCCGGCACTGTGCACCACACCGTGCAGCTGGCCATGCCAGGCAGCGGCGGCGTCGACGGCTCGGCGGACCTCGTCCTCGTTGGTAACGTCGGCAGGCTCGTAACGCACCGATCCGGGTCCCTGCGCACCGAGATCGTCAGCAGCCGCGCTCAGCTTGTCGGCATTGCGCCCCATCAACATTGCGTTACCGCCGGCGGCGACGATCGCAGCCGCGGCACCCTTTCCGATGCCGCTACCGCCACCGGTGACCAAATAGGTGCGATCCTTCAACGACAGTTCCATTTGCGTCATCCTTATGGTGTATCTCGTCGGGCCGGTTTCGGGGCACCCAGCGTCCGCCAGTCGGGAACATCGGGCGGCATACCCACCGGCCAACGGTTCTCATTGACCGACGCCCAATGCGCGTGCCCGAGTTCGTGGATGTGGAATGCATGGCGCAGCGCTTCGGTGAAGCCCATGGCGTCGCTGGCCGCGTTGACAGAATCCTTGACCAACAAGGCCGCCATCGTCGGCCGCTCGGCGATGCGCCTTGCGAATTCCAGTGTCTTGTCTTCGAGTTCGTCGCGCGCGAACACCTTGGACACCATGCCCAACCGGTACGCCTCATCGGCGTCGATCGAATCACCGGTCAGCAGCAGCTCTTTGGCCTTGCGTGCGCCGAACTCCCACGGGTGCGCGTAGTACTCGACTCCCGGCATCCCCATCCGCACTCCGACGACATCGCTGAACTTCGCGTCATCGGCGGCCACGATCAGGTCGCAGGCCCAGATCAGCATCAGGGCCGCCGAGATCGCGTTGCCCTGCACCTGCGCGATGGTGATCTTGCGCAGATCCCGCCAACGCCGGGTGTTCTCGAAGTAGAAGTGCCACTCCTGCAAGTAGGTCCGCTCGGTGACGCCGGCGGCGGTGGCACCGTGGGAACGGAACGTCGGGTGCTGGCTCGGGCCCGGCGCACGTTCGGCCAGGGCCTCTTCGGAACCGAGGTCATGGCCGGCCGAGAAGTTCTTGCCACGCGCGGCCAGGATCACCACGCGGACGGCATCATCGGCCTCGGCCCGGCCGAACGCCTCGTCGAGTTGCACCAACAGGGTCCGCGACTGGGCGTTCTGCGCACCCGGACGGTTCAGCCAAATCCTGGCGATGCGGCCGTCATCGAGTGTCTCGTATTCGACCTGACGTACTGCGTCATCGGGACCGGCCATATCGGACCACCTCTTAGTCAGGGTAAGTAAGTTACGGACTGCACATTACGTGTATCACGTAACCCGGCTCACACCGGGATCACAGCTATCACGCAGCAGCCTCACAGCACGCTGCTCGACACCGCCGCACCGGAATCCTTTTCACAGCGATTTACCCTTGTAGAGCGTAAAATACGAAAGGCAACAAGACTTCACGGACAACCGTGATCGGACCACCGCGGCCGGGTATTCAGCAAACCTTTTCAGGCCTTGAAGAGAAAGCACGACAATGGCTATCCACCCGTCCGGCATCCGTCGCTTCGCCGTCGCGGCCGGCATTGCCGCAGCCATCGCTGCGGCCCCGGCCCTCACGGTGCTGTCGGCGCCCACTCAGTCACTGGCCTCGTGCCCCAACGGGGAAACAGAGGACACCTTCACGAACGTGTGCGTCCCCGACATCGTGCCGAACTCGCCGGGCAATTTCAGCAGTGTCGCAGGCAACCCCAACCTGCCCGCCGTGAACGCACCCGGTGGCGGCGGCTCCATCCCCTGCACCGGCGCGAACTCCGGCGAGTGCATCGGCCTGGCCGAGGAACAGCAGTCCGAAGGGCCGCAACCGGTGCCCGAATCGACCGTCGGCAGCAGCCCGACGGTCCACGGTTCCATCGGCTGACTCAGCGCGACCGCAGTCACCGCACAGTAAACCCTCAGCAGTCCTAGACTGCGGAGGTGAAATCGGTCGTTGTACCCGCCGCACTCTCCGGCGTCGGCTGCGCGCTGTTCCTCCTGCTCGGCGCGCCGGCCGCCCAGGCAACCTGCACCTCCGGTGAGGAAGAGGACGTCTACACCACCACCTGCACGCCGTTCCTCGTGCCGAATTCGCCCTCCCCGTTCAGCGGTATCCCCGGCAATCCAGACCTGCCGGCGGTAGATCTGCCCGGCGGAGGCGGCGCCATCCCGTGCACCGGCCACAATGCCGGCGAGTGCATCGGCCTGGCCGAGGAAGACGAGTCCGAAGGACCGCGACCCATTCCGCGGTCCACCATCAGCGCCAGCCCCTAGCCCCCGACGGTTCCCAGCCACCTCATAGAACCAATGCAGAAGCTTCTCAGCTTCCTTAGAATCCCTGCAACGAAACAATCGAATAACTAGAGAAAGCGTGACGAGACGATGGCGACCTTCCCGATCTCGATGCAACGACTGATCTTTGCCGGCGGATTTGCAGTCGCTGCGGCCGCCGCCCCGGCGATCGCCGCGTTCTCCGTACCCGCGTCTTCCGGCCCGGCGATCGCCTGCCCGACGGGCGAAGAAGAAGACCTCTACACGAACATGTGTGTCCCGCACACCGTGCCGAACTCGCCGGGCAATTTCAGCAGCATCCCAGGCAACCCCAACCTGCCCGCCGTGAACGCACCCGGTGGCGGCGGCTCCATCCCCTGCACCGGCGCGAACTCCGGCGAGTGCATCGGCCTGGCCGAGGAACAGCAGTCCGAGGGGCCGCAACCGGTGCCCGAATCGACCGTCGGCAGCAGCCCGACGGTCCACGGTTCCATCGGCTGACAGCGTGCGGCGACCGGGGCTCTCCCGGTCGCCTACAGTTGTGTCATGCCTGCGAAAACTGATACCGCCGACATCGACGACGTCGAACCGCTCGCCGACAGCACCGCCCGCCAGGCGCGCCGTGTCGTGGCGACCTATGCCACCGACGCCGACGAGTGCCGCATGTTCCTCTCGATGCTCGGCATTGGACCGTCGAAAACCGAGGCCTGAGTGAGTCCGGATGACGGCCGGCAGGCCGTCTCCGGGCACTCTGACTTCGTCGTGGTGGCCAATCGCCTACCCATCGACATGGAGCGGCTACCGGACGGAAGCACCACCTTCAAGCGCAGCCCCGGCGGCCTGGTCACCGCGCTGGAGCCACTGCTGCGCAAACGGCGCGGCGCCTGGATCGGCTGGCCCGGCATTCCCGACAGCGACGAAGAGCCGATCCTCGACGACGACCTGCAGCTTTTTCCGGTCCGGTTGTCCGCAGAGGACGTGGCCAACTATTACGAGGGCTTCTCGAACGCCACACTCTGGCCGCTGTACCACGACCTCATCGTCAAGCCCGTGTACCACCGGAAATGGTGGGACAGCTACGTCGAGGTGAACCGGCGTTTCGCCGAGGCCACGGCCCGGGCCGCCGCACCCGGTGCCACCGTGTGGATACAGGACTATCAACTGCAGCTCGTCCCCAAGATGCTGCGCATGTTGCGTCCCGACGTGACCATCGGCTTCTTCCTGCACATCCCCTTCCCGCCGGTCGAACTGTTCATCCAGATGCCGTGGCGTACCGAGATCATCGAGGGGCTGCTCGGCGCCGACCTGGTCGGGTTCCACCTTCCCGGTGGCGCCCAAAACTTCCTGGTGCTGGCCCGGCGGTTGGTCGGGGCCAACACCACCCGCGCCTCGGTGGGCGTGCGGTCACGCTTCGGCGAAGTGTCCTACGGGTTCCGCACGGTCAAGGTCGGGGCCTTCCCCATCTCGATCGATTCGGCCGATCTGGACGCCAAGGCGCGTAACCGCAGCATCCGGCAGCGGGCCCGACAGATCCGCGCCGAACTCGGGAATCCGCGAAAGATCCTGCTCGGCGTCGACCGCCTGGACTACACCAAGGGCATCGACGTCCGTCTGCGTGCCTTCACCGAACTGCTCGAAGAGGACCGGATCAAGCGCGACGACACCGTGCTGGTCCAGCTGGCCACACCGAGCCGCGAACGGGTCGAGAGTTACATCGCGATGCGCGAGGACATCGAGCGCCAGGTCGGTCACATCAATGGTGAGTACGGCGAGGTCGGGCATCCATTGGTGCACTACCTACACCGGCCGGTGCCGCGTGACGAGCTCATCGCATTCTTCGTCGCCGCCGACGTCATGCTGGTCACCCCGCTCCGCGACGGGATGAACCTGGTCGCCAAGGAGTACGTAGCCTGCCGCAGCGACCTCGGTGGAGCCCTGGTGCTGTCGGAGTTCACCGGCGCGGCCGCCGAGCTGCGACAGGCCTATCTGACCAACCCGCACGATCTCGAGGGCGTCAAGGATGCGGTCGAGGCGGCGCTGAGCCAGAGCCCCGAGGAAGGCAAGAGGCGGATGCGCGCATTGCGTCGCCAAGTGCTGGCCCATGATGTGGACCGGTGGGCCCGCGCGTTTCTGGCCGCGCTCGGAAGCGCGAATTCAGCCTGAGCGCTGGGTCCGCGCGTTTCTGAGCGCTGGGTCCGCGCGTTTCTGAGCGCTGGGTCCGCGCGTTTCTGAGCGCCGGCTCAAATCGGCTTGATGGCGTTGATCAACCAGTTCCCACCGATCTTGCGGTAGTCGACGCGCAGTCGGCTGCCGTCATACAGCGGCTGGCGGGACTGGTCGGTCACGGTGCGATTCATGTACACCAGCACGGACCCGGAATCACGCTGCGCGGTCATCACACCGATGCCGACGACGCTGATCTGGACCACCAGCTGACGCTTGCGTGCCTCAGGGATCACCTTGGCGGTGGCATCCTGTTCGAACTGCTGCCGGAAGTCGGGGGCGAGCAGCGGATACGTCTCCATCAGGCTGCGCTCGACGGTCTGATAGTCGTAACCGAACACCTTCGGGATCTGCTCGGCCGCCAGCGTCGGAAGTTCAGCCCTGGTGGTCTCCTGGCCGCGCTGCGACACGCGGTTCCAATACAGCGAGCCACCTACCGCGGCCAACCCGACGAACGCCACCGTCAGCAGACCGATCAACAGGGAAGTGAGTTTAGAGCGCATCAGTTTCCACCGTCGGGGTACTTGAGGTCGTATCCGGTCATGTGCCCGTTGTCGTCCTCGTGCACGATCACCCGCAGTCGGTAGGGGCGGGTCGGCGAATTGACGCCGTCCACGTCGGTGACCGTGACGCGCACCGCCACGAGCACCGAGGCGTTCCCGGCGATCTCGTCGACCTTCTCCAGCGCCGCGCCGTTGATCACAGCCTCCGAGCTGGCCTTGGTGTCGCGGAACAATGCCTTGAGGTTGTCGGCGTTGCTCCCCTGGCTCATCATGTCGCGCAGCGGGCCGCTGGTGCCGTCGATGAAGCGGTTGACGCTCTCGTCGATCGTGTCCTGGGTGTAGCTGAACATGTTGATCACGGTCTGCTTCCCGGTATCGACGAAGCTCTCGTCGCGGGCCTGCACGGCGTCCACCGCATGCTGCTGATCGCGCATCACGTAGGCCAGCGCTCCCAACGCCACGGTCCCCAGGCCCAGCGTGAGGGCCGCCACCAGGGCCACCAGGGTGCGGTGGGGGCGCCGCCGGGGCGGCGCTTTGAGCGGTGCCGGCTGGGATGGCTTGGCCGCCGTCTTGGCCGAGGGCTCCACCACCACCGCGGTCTCGGTCACCTCGCCGGCGGACCCGGCCCGGGTGGGGCCGGCCGCCCTGGACGCGCGCCTACGCACCGGCCTCGTGTTCGAGGCGGTTTCTTCGATCATCAAGCCTGCCTTGGATCCAACATCAGGTCTACCCAGGTCTCCGCTGGTGCCAGTTTGTCGGCGCCGGCTGCGTATACGCCGGTGCCTCCCTCGGCGTCAGCGAAGACCCCACTGTGCTGATCGTAGGTGGCCGACGCGGGTGCACTGGCCAGAGGTGGTGCCTCGGCCGGCAACGGCGCATCTGGAGCGGGCGCCGGAGCCGGAGCTTCCGGAGCCCCGGGAGGCGTCCGGCCGTACGGCGGCACGATCTGATCCGGTGGCGCGAAGTACGGCCACGGCGGCGGCGGCGTTCCCGGCTTGTTCGGCGGCACCGGCAGCGGGAACGGCGCGTGCGGCGCGGGGCCGGGACCGGGCTCGGCTCCGGGTGGCAGCTGCACCACGGGCGGGCCCGGATCCGGATCCACCTGCGGCGGGATGTTCGGGAACTTGTTGGGCGGCAGGATGTTACGCCCGTCTTCGATCGGCGTGCCGTACGGAACCGGCGGACCGCGCCACGGGTTGCTGCCGATCGGCACAAAGCCCTTGGGATCACGGCACAGCTGGATGGTGGGTGCCCGCTTTCCGGGGAACTCCATGCACGGGTAGTTGCGTGCACCGCGCACCACTGCCGGATCATTCTGCGCGGTCTTGCAGTACAGATCGGGCGGGAGCTCCCGCAGGGTCTCGTCGGCCGGCGAGCGGATCTGGGTCGCCGGGATGAAGCCCGTGTTGCAGGGCGGCGGATCACCGAGGTCGATCTTGAAGTCCAGCTTGGCGCCCTCGTCGGCGGGCGCCCCGCCGGCAACGGTGCTCAGCGCTGCCATCAGCGCCGGGAAGATCACGAGCGCCTGTTCGATCGACTTGCTGTAGATCACCCCGATGCGGCCGAAGTTCGCCAGGTTGGCCGCCAGCACCGGGAACGTGGGCCGGATGCCGCTGAACGCTGTGTTGGCGGCCTCGGTGGCGCCCGGAACGGTCTTGAGGGTGGCGCGAAGCTGCGGATCAGCCTTGTTCACCTCACCGGTGAACCGGGCCAGTCCGTCGGCCAGAGAGCGGATGTTGTCGCCACTGCGCATCTGGGCTTCCAGGAACGGTCCGGCCTGGTCGATCAGCTGAGTGGTCTCACCGTAGTTGGCGTTGGCCTCGTCGATCAGCAGTCGTGAAGATTCGATCAGCCGGGCCAGTTCCGGCCCCGACCCGTTGAACGCCTTGAAAGTCTCACGCAGCAGATCCTGCAGCCGGCTGTTGCCGATGCTGCTGACCAGGGTGTCGGCTTCGTGAAGCATCCCGGCGATGTCCTGGCCGACCCGGGTGTTCTCCTGCTTGATGGTGGCGCCATTGCGGAGTTTGTCGGTCGATGGTGACTCCGGTGGGATCAGATCGATGTACTGCTCACCGACGGCCGAGACACTCTTGACCGTGGCGGTGACGTTGTCGGGAATCGCCGTGTTGCTGTTGAGCTGCATCTTGGCGACCACGCCATCGGTTGCCAAGCCCACCGAATCCACCCGCCCGACCGTGACGCCACGGTAGGTGACGTTGGCGTTCTGGTAGATCCCGCCACCGGCCAGGAAGTTGGCGTTGACGTGATAGGTGCCGATACCGACCGCAGCGGGCAGGTGCAGATAGAACAGCGAGATGGCACCCACAGTGAGCACCGTGACGACCCCGAAGATCATCAGCTGTATACGGGTGAGCCGGTCGATCATCTACGGCTTCTCCTCGTGCTGGGTGGCAGTTCCGGCCGGGATCTTGAACGGATCGGCAGCCTGACCGGACAGGTTGGCCATCGCCCCGGTCAGGAAGTCCGGCGGATTAATCACCTCACTGAGGTGCTTCATGTTGGGGTCGAAGCCCCCGGTGGTGAAGATCGACTCCCCGAACCGGCGCAGGGTCAGGTCGAAGGTGACGTACACGTTCAGGTAGTCGCCTCGCACCGCCTGGCGCAGGTACTTGTAGTGGAACGGGAAGGTCGGCAGGAACTCGAGGTCCTTGATGAAGTCGTCGGCGTTGTCGTTCAACGCCTTGATGACCGGATAGAGATCCTTGAGGTCGGCCGCAAAATCGTCCTTGGTCTGCGACAGGATCCGCGAGCCGACCTGGGCGAAGCTGCGCAGCGCGGTGAACGCGTCGACGATGTTGGACCGGTTGTCGTTGAGCACCTTGAGCGCACCGGGCAGCGTGTCGAGCGTGCGGCCCAGGCTGTCCTGGCTCCGGGCCAGGATCGACGCGAACCGGTTCAGCCCGTCGGCGGCCGCGACGATGTCGTTGGTCTGCTGGTCCAGCGACGCGGTCAGCTCGGCCAATCGCGGGATCAGATCGGCGAAGGTGCCGGCCCGCCCTGCGACGGCCGCGTAAGCCTCGTCGGTGATGTCCTGCAGCGCACCGAGATTGCCCTTGTTGACCACCATGCCCAGCGAGGAGAGCACTTCCTCGGTGGTCGGATAACGATCGCTCTGGGACAGCGAGATGTTGGAACCCTGACCCAGGCGCCCTTCGGCCGGTCGATCGACAGGTTCGGCCAACTCGATGTGCTGGGAGCCGAGCAACGAGGTCTGGGCAACGCGCGCAACGGCATTCGCCGGGAGCTTGACGTCACCGTTCAGCGACAGTTGCACCGCCGCGTAGAAGGTGCCGTCCGAGCGCTGGACCGCATCCACCCCCGACACGCTGCCGACGGTCACGTCGTCGACCATCACCGGTGAGTTCTGCGGCAGGGTCGCCACATCGGGCAGCTGCACGGTGATGGTGTAGGAACCGGACCCGTGCCCTTCGGTACCGGGCATGTTCAGCGAGTTGAGTCCGCCGAACTGGCAGCCGGCCAGCAGCATGGCGCCACTGCCGATCGCCAGTGTGCGACCGCCGATCCGGGATACCTTACCCCTCAATGCTTTACCCCTCATCATCCGCCGGCCCCAGCTTCAGCGGGCGCGGCTACAGGTCCGGGCGCGGGCGCATCTGCCGGCGCGGGTCCGGGTGCGGGCCCTACCCCGGTTCCGGCTGCCGGCGCGGGTGCATCCGGCGGCAGGATCAACGAGCTCAGCGTCGCGTCCGACGGGATCTGCGGCGGGGTGACGCCAGGCGCGTTCTGCCACTGCAGGTACGGCACCGGGGTCTCCGACTTCGCCTCGGTCGCCGGGGTGTCGTATTGAATCTGACCCTTGTAGGCGGTGATGGTGTTGACCGGATGGAACAGCACCGGCGGGTAGTTCATCGTGATGCGGCGCAGCACCGGCGCCATCCGTTGCCGGCAGATCTCGGCGCGCTTGTAGTTGTCCGGGTTCGCGCCGGTGTCGAAGTTTCCACCGCACAGGAACTGCACCGGGTTGGCGAAGTTGGGCAGCGACAGCAGACCACCGACAGTGCCCTGCGCCGGGTTGTAGATGTTGTAGAAGTTCGCCAGACCGTTGGGCGTGACGTGAAGGATCTGTTCGATGTCGTCACTGTGGTCGGTGAGAATCTGGGTGAAGTCGGCCAGCTTGCCCACCTGGGCGATCAGCGCATCATTGCTCTCGTTCAGGAAACCGCGAACGTCACCGAGTGCCTGATTCAGCGTGCCCAGGGTCTCGTCGAGGCCACTGGCGCTGTCCGCCAGCACCTGCGACACCGACGCCACATGATTGGTGAACTGCACGATCTGTTCGTTGCTGTTGGACAGCGCGTCGACGAGGATCTGCAGGTTCTTCACCGTGCCGAACAGATCGGTCCGCGAATCACCCAGACGGCCTGCGGTCTGGGACAACTCACGCAGCGCATTGCGGAACGAGTCGCCGTTGCCGTCGAACGTGGTCGCGGCCTGGTCGACGAACGCCGCGATCGGGCCCTGCACCGAGTTGGCCTGCGGTCCGAGTTGCGAACTGAGCTGGGTGAGTTGCTCCTTGACCTCGTCCCATTCGACGGGCACTCCGGTGCGGTCGAGTCCGATCGACGCGCCGTCGGCGATCACGTCGCCCTCTGTGTAGGCGGGGGTCAGCTGAATGAACCTGGCCGACACCAGGTTCGGCGACAGGATCAGCGCCTTGGCGTCGGCGGGCACCTTGACGCCGCGATCCAGGGTCATCTCGATCTTGACATCCGTCGGCCGCGGTTCGATGGAGTCGATCGTGCCCACCGGCACGCCGACGATCCGCACCTCGTCGCCGGGGTACAACCCGACGGCATTGGTGAAGTACGCGGTGAGCTTGGGGCCGGTGCGTGAAGGCCACACCTGGTACACGCCGACGGCGAGGACCGCCAGCAGTACTGCGGCCAGCGCAATGCGCAACCACCGGTTGCGGCCGGATGAGACCGAAATTTCTCGTGAAATTGGCACTGTCATGGCGATTTCGGCCTAACGATTACCCGTTCGGAGATGTAGCCACGCAGCATGTCGGCGAGGCTGTCGGGCAGTTTGCCCGGCTGGAAGTAGGTGTCGAGAAGTACCTCGGACATGGCCGCCGGCGGCAGTCCGTACAGGTTGATCTGGAACCCGGGGCCCGAGCCCACCACCTCGCCGAGCGCGGTGGCATACCCCGGCAGCCGCTTGAGCGCCTCACCGATGTGCTCGCGCCGCTCCAGCAGGTTGTCCATCACCAGATTGAGCTTCTCCAGCGCCGGCTTGAACTCCTTGCGGTTATCGGCGACGAATCCCGAAAGCTGTTTGGATACATCATCGATACCGGCGATCAGGTTGCTCAGCGCCTGCCTGCGCTCATCGAGCGCGGCGAACAGCTGATTGCCGTCGTTCAGCAGCTGGTTGACCTGCCCGGCCCGCTTGGCCAGGAGATCCGACACGCGCTTGGCGTGGGCCAGCAACCCCTCGAGGGCCTCATCCCGCTTGTTGATGGTGCGGGACAGGTTCGTGACGCCGTCCAGGGCACCGCGCAACTGTGGGGTGGCGTCGCGCAACGTGTCGGTGAGCGTCTGCAGCGCCTGCTCGAACTTCGGCTTGTCCAACTCGCTGACGTTCTGCCCGAGATCCTGCAGCGCAGTGTTCAGCGTGTACGGAGTCGTGGTGCGTCCCAATGGGATAACCGTCGACGTACCGAAGCCCTTCGGGGTCACCGAAAGCGACTTCTGGCCGAGCACCGTATCCGTCTTGATCGCCACCAGCGACTGGTCGCCGACCTTGATGTTCCGGTTCACGGTGAACTTGACCTTGGCGGCGTCGCCGGCCAGGGAGATCCCGGTGACCTTGCCGACCGTTATGCCCGAGATGTTGACGTCGTTGCCCGGCGAGATCCCACCGGCATCGCTGAAATAGGCCTCGAACTGCTTGCCCTGCGGGAAGAACGGCAGGCCGGTATAGCCGAACGACACCAGGACCAGACACGCCACCACGAAGATGCCGAGGATCCCGGTACGCACGGGATTCGACTCACGCGAACTAGTCATTCTTCGGCGCACACCTCCCCTTAGACGGGTCCGGCGGGCCGCCGAACGGAATCAGGATGTCGCTGCCCGCAGGTCCATTGACCTTCAAGCGGACCGAGCAGTAGAAGATGTTGAAGAACGAGCCGTAGGCACCGAGTGCGTTGAGCCGCAGGTAGTTCTCCGCCAACGGCTCGATGACCTTGTTGACATCGCCCTTGCGTTCGTCGAGGCGCTGCGCCAGCGGGCGGGCATTCTCGATGACTCCCTGCAACGGGCGGCGGGACTTCTCCAGCATGTCGGTCAGGTCGTTCTCGGCCGAGGCCAGCGGTTCGATCGCGCCGGCGATCGGATCACGGCCCTCGGATAGGCCGGTGATCAGCTTCTGCAGCTCGTCGACGCTGGTATCGAACTGAGTGCCCTTCTCGTCCACCGTGCTGAGCACAGTGTTGAGGTTGGTGATCACGTCACCGATGAGTTGATCGCGGGCGGCCAGGTTCTGGGTGAAGGCGCTGGTGCTGGTCAACATGTTCGCCAACGCGCCGCCCTGGCCCTGCAGCATCTCGATCACCGCGTTGGAGATCTCGTTGACCTTCGCGCCGTCCAGGCCCTTGAGCACCGGCCGTAATCCGCCCAACAGCGCATCGAGGTCGAGGGCCGGCTGGGTGTTCAGTGCCGGGATGGTCGCGCCGGGCGCCAGCTTGCGCAGTTCCCCCGGGCCCGAGGTGATCTCCAGGAAACGGTCGCCGACGAGGTTCAGGTAGCGGACCTTGGCCTGGCTCGATGTGTAGAGCTGGTACCGCTTGTTGACGTCGAAGGCGACATCGACAGTGTTGTCGGGGTTCAGCTTGACGTCGTTGACCTTGCCCACCGGAACCCCGGCGATGCGGACGTCCTGCCCGGCCTTCAGCCGCGACGCCTCGCTGAACGTGGCGTGGTAGCTGTGGGCCGAGGCAAAGCGGAACTCGCCGAAGACCACCACCAGCATGGCTGCCACCAACAGCATCGCAACGGTGAAGATGCCGACCTTGAGCATGGTCCGATCAGTGCCTGCGCCGGACGTCATCAGAATCGGTCCCTTTCTGCGAACGCACCGTTGAACAGGAACTGCAGCGTCGCGGGCGCGTCGAACTGCACTTCGGTGTTCGGCTGGAACGGGATGTACGCATTGTCGGTGACCACGAACGGGGCGTGGTACCAGCTGCCGCCGAATTGCTTGGTGGGTATGTCGGGAAGGCCGCGGCAGTTCGGCCCGCCGGAGGCGTTCACCATCGGCAGGCTCTCCGGATAGGTGTACGCCGGGGATCCCGGAAGGAAGTTGGAGTTGACGTACAGGCCGGGCCGGATACCGCCGATGATCGGGGCGAACCGGTCGACGCCGATGGACACACCGCGCAGGAGACAGCCGATTTCCGGCGAGTAATCGCCGGCGACCTTCAGCGGTGCCCGCAACCGCTGGATCGCCGCGATGTAGTCGTCAGCCGCCGGCTCCAGGGTGGCGGTGCCGTTGTTGGCCAGCCCGGTGGCCGCCAGCAGCGTGGCATTGAGGTTGGTCTTCTCGTCGACGATCGTCTTGTTCAGCGCCGGAACGTTGTCGACGATCCGGGCCAGGTCCGGACCGGCGTCGCCGTAGATGTTGGCCACCACCGCGGCCTTGGCAAAGTCCTCCTGCAGGGTCGGCAACTTCGGGTTCAGTTGCTGCAGGTAGGAATTCAGGCCCGACAAGGCCGCGCCCGCATCGTCGCCATGGCCGCGCAGACCCTCGCCGAGGGCCGTCAGCGTGGCGTTCAGGCTGACCGGGTCGATCTTGTTGAGCACATCCGACAGCGTCTGGAAAAGGGTGTTGACCTCCAGTTGCACGTCCTTGGCGGCCACTGTGCTGCCCGGCCGCAGCGAGCCCTGCGGCTGCTCCGGTGCCAGGAACTCCACCGACTTGGCGCCGAAGATCGTGTTGCCGGCGATCCGCACGGTGGCGTTGGACGGGATGTAGCGCATCTCGCCGCGCTTGATCGACAGCGTCAGCTTCGCTTCGTGACCGGCGTATTCGATGTCGGCGACCTTGCCGATCTGGATGCCGCGGTACTTCACCTTGGCATCGCGCTCCATCACCAGGCCGGCTCGCGGTGCGGTCAGGCTGACGGTGTCGGTCGGCGTGAACGCTGCTGTGTACGACAGATAGGTGAACACCACGGCGACGGCCACGATCGTCGCCAGGATCGCCGCAGCGATCCTCACATGCCTGCGGTGCTTGGAGGTTGCGTCTGACATCGCCGCCTACCCGGAGAGGTTGAAGTTGCCGGACGCGCCGTAGACGGCCAGGGAGATGAACAGGGTGATGGTGACGACGACGATCAGCGAGGTGCGCACGGCCTGGCCGACCGCGATACCGACGCCGACGGGGCCGCCGGAGGCGTTGTAGCCGTAATAGGTGTGCACCAGCATCACCGCGATGGCCATCACGATCGCCTGGAGGAAGGACCACAACAGGTCGCTTGGTATCAGGAAGGTGTTGAAGTAGTGGTCGTAGAGGCCGGCCGACTGCCCGTTGATGAACACGGTGGTGAACCGCGCGGCGAAGAAGGCGGCCAGCACCGACAGCGAGTACAGCGGAACGATCGCGATCAGCCCGGCCAGCAGCCGGGTGGAGACCAGATAGGACACCGCGTGGACGGCCATCGCTTCGACGGCGTCGATCTCCTCGGCCACCCGCATCGCGCCCAGCTGAGCGGTGGCGCCCGCGCCGATCGTGGCGGCCAGGGCAATACCGGCGATCACCGGTGCCACGATGCGCACGTTGAGGAATGCCGAGAGGAAGCCGGTCAGGGCCTCGATACCGATGTTGCCCAGCGACGAATAACCCTGAACCGCAATGACGCCGCCCGAGGCCAGGGTGAGGAAGGCCGCGACACCGACGGTGCCACCGATCATCACCAGGGCGCCTGCGCCCATGGTCATCTCGGCTACCAGGCGGATGGTCTCCTTGCGGTAGCGGTTGACCGCGTTGGGCAGGTACCGCATCGTCTCGCCGTAGAACAGTGCCTGTTCGCCGATGTTGTCGACGGTCTTGGGCACACTGCGGAACAGCCGCCGGAAGCGGAGGGTGGCGTCATAACTCATGGTTGTCTCTTCTTCGCGCAAGCGCTCATCAACGGACCAGCACTCTCACGCCGATAGCCGTCATGATCACGTTGATGACGAACAGGCAGATGAAGGCGTAGACCACCGTTTCGTTCACTGCGTTACCGACACCCTTCGGGCCTCCTTTGACGGTCAACCCGCGGTAGCAGCCGACCAGGCCGGCCACCACGCCGAACAGCAGAGCCTTGATCTCGGCCAGCACGAGCTCGCCGAGCCCGGTCAGCACGGTCAGGCCGTTGATGAAGGCGCCGGGGTTCACCCCCTGGAGAAATACCGAGAACGCGTAGCCGCCGGCGATGCCGATCGCACACACCAGACCGTTGAGCAGCAGCGCGACGAACATCGACGCCAGCACGCGCGGCACCACCAGGCGCTGGATCGGGTCGATGCCCAGCACCCGCATCGCGTCGATCTCCTCGCGAATGGTGCGGGCGCCGAGGTCGGCACAGATCGCTGTGGCGCCGGCACCGGCGACCACGAGCACAGTCACCACCGGGCCCAACTGCGTGATGGTGCCGAATGCAGTACCTGCGCCCGACAGATCGGCTGCGCCGATCTCACGGAGAAGAATATTGAGAGTAAAGGCCACCAGGACCGTGAACGGAATGGCCACCAACAGCGTGGGTACCAGCGAGACGCGGGCAATCATCCAGGTCTGGTCGAGGAATTCCTTGAGCTGGAAGGGTCGACGAAAGATCTTGGCGAACGTGTCCAAGGACATCTCGACGAAACCGCCAACGGCCCGGGCGGGAACCGCAAGCTGTTCGATCAACCTGGACTCCGTTCTCGGCGTACTCGGGTGGGGAAATTTCGCGGAAACTCGCGTTAGCGAAAAACTGACTGCCACATGTCGTGGCCGTCCCCCCACCCCTTGGTCTTATTGCGCTCTTAGTGAGCCGGATCATATTAACTAGAACATGTTCGCACTGTCAAAGAATTCAAATTATCGGCTTAAACAGCGGTTTTCCCAGCTCAAGATAGGTGCGGTCACCCCTTGAATAGAACGCGTTCCAGTGCCATTGAGCGACCCCAAACGAGACTGTCAGTCTCGTGAAGTCATCAGTTCAGTGGCCGAGAATCCACGCTCCAGGTCACGATCAGCAAAGTATTCGTGCAGTGCCCCGCTGAGGTCTGCCGGGTTCCAGGCGGCGGAGTCCGCAGTGAAATGCATCTCCGCTGTCGGGGGCGCGACCAACGTGACAGTTGGACCATAGACGATGAACAGCTGACCGTTGACGGCTTCGGACGCCGGCGCAGCCAGGAATCGCACGAGGGTGACGACGTGGTCGGTCGACAGTGGGTCGACCTGACCGTCGGCCACCTCGGGCGCGTCGCCGAAGACGCCTGCGGTCATGGCCGTGCGGGCCCGCGGCGCGATCGCGTTGGCCCGTACACCGAAGCGCTCCAGAGCCCGGGCCGCCGACACCGTCAACGCAGTGATTCCCGCCTTGGCGGCGCCGTAGTTGGGCTGGCCGACGGGACCCGACAGCCCGGCTTCCGACGAGGTGTTGATGATCCTGCCGTAGACCGTCCCGTCCCCGGCCTTGGCCTTGTTGCGCCAGTAGACGGCGGCGTTGCGGGTCAGCAGGAAGTGGCCGCGCAGATGCACCGCGATGACCGCGTCCCACTCCTCGTCGCTCATGTTGAACAGGATCCGGTCGCGAGTGATACCCGCGTTGTTGACGACGATGCCCAGGCCGCCCAGACCGTCGGCGGTCGCGACCAGCTCATCGGCGGTCGAGCGCACGCTGATGTCTCCGGCAACCGCGACACCCTTGGCGCCGGCGGCCGCGATCTCGTCGAGGACATCAGAGGCGTCCAGCGCGCCGGCCATGTCGTTGACCACCACGGTCGCCCCGGCCTTGGCCAGGCCGATGGCTTCGGCACGGCCCAAGCCTGCGGCCGCGCCGGTGACCACGGCCACTTTTCCGGACAGATCGATCTGAGCATCGTCGGTCATTTATGAATACCTCTAGTCTTTTCGGATCAGGGCTGCGCGGGGGCATTCGGCGATGGACTGCTCGGCCAGATCCTCCTGGTCGGCAGGCACCGGATCGGACTTGACCACGGCATAGTCGTCGTCGTCAAGATCGAACAAATCGGGGGCAATACCCACGCAGACCGCATTGCCTTCGCAGCGATCACGGTCAACTTCTACTCGCATGGCGACCTCCTCACGACGTGTGCACGCACGGGGCTGCGTACGTGCAGCCACAGAATACGACCACACCTGACGGATACCAGTCAGACACCGGCCTGGATCCTAAGACTAGAACGTGTTACAACCAGGTGAGAACTCAGGTCTATCAAGCAGTAAGGATGCAGCGCAATGCGGATCGGTTACACCCCCGAGCAGGAGGAGCTGCGCCGCGAGTTGCGCGCGTACTTCTCCAAGCTGATGACACCCGAACGGGTCGAGGCCCTCAGCTCGTCCGAGGGCGAGATGGGACGCGGCAACATCTATCGCGAGACCGTCGCGCAGATGGGCAAAGACGGCTGGCTGACGCTGAGCTGGCCCGAGGAATTCGGCGGACAGGCCCGCCCACCCATGGACGGATTGATCTTCACCGACGAGGCCGCCATCGCCGGCGCCCCGGTGCCGTTCCTGACGATCAACAGCGTGGCGCCGACGATCATGCACTTCGGCACCGAGGAGCAGAAGAAGTTCTTCCTGCCCAAGATCGCCGCGGGCGAGCTGCACTTCGCGATCGGCTACTCCGAACCCGGCGCGGGCACCGACCTGGCTGCACTGCGGACCACTGCGGTCCGCGACGGCGATGACTACGTGGTCAACGGCCAGAAGATGTGGACGAGCCTGATCGCCTACGCCGACTACGTGTGGCTTGCCGTGCGCACCAACCCCGAGGCCAAGAAGCACCGCGGCATCTCGATGCTGATCATGCCGACCACGGCCGAGGGCTTCTCCTGGACTCCGGTGCACACCATGTCCGGCGTCGACACCAGCGCCACTTACTACCAGGACGTGCGGATCCCGGCCACCAACCTGGTCGGCGAGGAGAACGCCGGCTGGAAGCTCGTGACCAACCAGCTGAACCACGAGCGCGTCGCCCTGGTGTCCTCACAGCCGATCTATGTCGCGCTCGACGGGGTCCGCGAGTGGGCCCAGAACACCAAGGACGTGCACGGCAAGCGGGTCATCGACTCCGAGTGGGTGCAACTCAACCTGGCGAGGGTGCACGCCAAGGCAGAGGTTCTCAAGCTGATCAACTGGGAGCTGGCCTCGTCCACTTCCGCACCTTCACCCGCGGACGCGTCGGCGGCCAAGGTGTACGGCACCGAGTTGGCCACCGAGGCCTACCGCCTCCTGATGGAGGTCATGGGCACCGCGGCGACCTTGCGTCCGGACAGCGCCGGTGCGCTGCTCCGCGGCCGCATCGAGCGGTTCCACCGGTCGGCGCTGATCCTGACCTTCGGCGGCGGCACCAACGAGATTCAGCGTGACATCATCGGCATGGTCGCTTTGGGCCTGCCCAGGGTCAACCGGTAAGGACGGCACACCAATGGATTTCAAGACGACTGAAGAGGCCGACGATCTCGGCGGCCTGGTGCGCACGATCACCGAGTCGGTGTGCACACCCGAACGCCAGCGCGAGCTCGACGGGCTGGAGCAGCGTTTCGACGCCGAACTGTGGGCCAAGCTGGTCGAGGCCGACGTGCTCTCGGCGGCGGCGCCGGAGTCGGTGGGGGGCGGTGGTTTCGGCGTGCTCGAGCAGGCCGCCGTGTTGACTGCGCTGGGCCGCCAGTTGGCGGCCGTGCCCTACCTGGATTCGGTGGTGCTGGGAGCCGGCGCGCTGGCCGCGTTCGGGTCCGAGGAACTGCGCACCCAGTGGGCTGCGCCCGCGGTGTCCGGCGACAAGATCCTCGCTGTGGCCCTCGACGGCGAGATGGGCCAGGGCCCTGTGCAAGCTCAGGCGGATGGTCCTGGGTACAAGCTCACCGGCACCCGCACCCAGGTCAACTACGGACCGATCGCCGACGCGTACCTGGTTCCGGCCGAAACCGATTCCGGGGTCAGTGTTTTCCTGGTTTCCGGTGATGATCCCGGCGTGACGGTCAGCGTGCTGAGCACCACCGGTAAGGGCAGTGTCGCCCACCTGGAGCTGCAGGCCACCGCGGTGGACGCCACACGCGTCGTCGGTGGCGCAGAGGTCGCCCAGTGGCTGACCACACACGCGGATCTGGGCCACAGCGCCTACCAGCTCGGTGTGTTGGAGCGGGCGTTGGAGCTGACATCCGAGTACGCCCGCGAGCGCGAGCAGTTCGACCGGCCGATCGGCAGCTTCCAGGCTGTCTCGTCGCGACTGGCCGACGGCTACATCGACGTCAAGGGCCTGCGTCTGACGCTGACCCAGGCGGCGTGGCGGTTGTCCGAGAACCTGCCTGCCGACATTGATGTCGCCAGCGCGGCGTTCTGGGCTGCCGAGGCCGGCCATCGCGTCGCACACACCGCGGTGCACGTGCACGGCGGTGTCGGCATCGACATGGACCACCCGGTGCACCGGTACTTCCTGGCCGCCAAGCAGACCGAGTTCGGGGTCGGCGGGGCCACCGGCCAGCTGCTGCGCATCGGCCGCGAACTCGCCGATACCCCGGTTTAGGGATGGGGGGTCCAACCGTCGGTCCGACGGTCTCCGAGCTGCTGGTCCCGCTGGCCGACGTCACCGACCGTGGTGTTTACCAAGAGGATTCGTTCGTCAGCTGGGCTGACCACATCGCCGCCGGTGCGCAACTGGCCGCGGCGCTGCGGGCACGGTTGGACCCCTCCAAACCCCCGCATGTCGGGGCGCTACTCGGCAACACCACTTTCTTCTCCAGTCTGTTGGTGGCCGCAGGGCTGAACGGGCTGGTCCCCGTCGGGCTCAACCAGACCCGCCGCGGCGAGGCTCTGGCGCGCGACATCGCACAGGCCGACTGCCAGCTGGTGCTGACCGACAACCCTGATGCCGTCCCACCCGGGGTGGAATTCATCGATGTCGAATCCGCCGGGTGGGCAACCGAACTCGCGTCGCACCGGGACACCCCGGTGACGTTCGCCGACGTGTCGGCTGATGACCTGTTCATGCTCATCTTCACCTCCGGAACCAGTGGCGATCCCAAGGCTGTGCGGGTCACCCACGACAAGGTGGCGTTTCCGGGCCGGATGCTGGCCGACCGCTTCGGACTGGGGCCCAGCGACACCGTTTACCTGTCGATGCCGTTGTTCCATTCCAATGCGATCATGGCCGGGTGGGCCGTAGCGACCGCTGCCGGCGCGTCGATTGCGTTGCGGCGCAAGTTCTCCGCATCCGGCTTCATCCCCGACATCCGGCGCTTCGGCGCCACCTACGCGAACTACGTCGGCAAGCCGTTGTCCTACATCCTGGCGACCGAGCCGGCGCCAGACGATGCCGACAACCCGTTGAAGATTCTCTACGGCAACGAGGGCGCGTCGCGTGACCTGAGCCGGTTCGCCGAGAGATTCGGTGTGACCGTGGTCGACGGATTCGGTTCCAGCGAGGGCGGTGTGGCGATCGCCCGCACCCCTGACACTCCCGAAGGCGCCCTGGGACCACTCACCGATCAGGTGGCGATCGTCGATGTGGACACCGGTGAACCGTGCCCGCCCGGCGTCGTCGGCGAGTTGGTGAACCCGACGGGGCCCGGCTGGTTCCGCGGCTACTACAACGATCCCGACGCCGAGGCGGCCCGGATGGCCGGCGGCATCTACCACACCGGCGATCTGGCCTACCTCGACGAGGACGGCTACGCGCACTTCGCCGGGCGGCTCGGTGACTGGATGCGGGTGGACGGCGAGAACCTCGGCACCGCACCGATCGAGCGAATCCTGTTGCGTCACCCCGACGTTGCCGAGGTCGCGGTGTACCCGATCCCCGATCACGATGTGGGTGATCAGGTGATGGCCGCACTGGTCCTGGGGGCGCGGTCGGCGTTCGACATCGACAGCTTCGTCAAGTTTCTTCATGAGCAATCCGACCTGGGGCCCAAGCAGTGGCCGTCGTATGTGCGCGTCGGAGCCGCGTTGCCGCGCACCGAGACCTTCAAGGTGATCAAGCGGCAACTCTCCGCGGAGGCCACCGAGTGCGCCGATCCTGTCTGGCCGGTACCGCGCTGACTTTGCGCGCTGTGGCACGCCGCGCCCTGTAGGGATGTGTCGTCGCGCCCGCCTGATAACAACTGTGTCGGTGAAATCGCCTCAGGGGCAGCGTTGTCGCTCACGTTCGTGAACAGTTGATACGGCTGGGCCGCCAACGCCGTTCATCTGGGATGCGCGATCCGCGCCAGTAACGCTGCGGCGGCCTGAAGCCCATTTTTCCGCCGTGGCGTTACTGGCGCGGTCGTGCTGACGACATACCCCAGGGGCACCCACGCGCGCTATTTCGATACCATCGGCATCGAAACATGGGAGACACAGCATGCACATCGCAGTAACCGGCGGCACCGGCTATCTCGGGGCCCACACCGTTCGTGGCCTGCTCGCCGCGGGACACCGCATCCGACTGCTGGTCGCACCGGGATGCGGCGACGACGAGGTGATCGGTCATCTCGCCGCGCTCGGCGAGATGGCGGTGCTCGCGGGCGACATCCGCGACGGTGACACCGTCGGGGAACTGCTGTCGGGCTGCGACGCACTGATCCATGCCGCAGGCATCGTCGGCACCGACCAGCGCCGTGAAAAGTTGATGTGGGAGATCAACGCATACGCAGGAGAGACCGTGCTGAACCGCGCCGTCGAGGCGGGGCTCGATCCCATCGTCTCGGTCAGCAGCTACAGCTCACTGTTCCCGCCGCCGAACGGGGTGATCTCCGCCGACACCCCGCCTGCACCGGGCCGCAGCCCGTACGCCCAGACGAAGGCATATGCCGACCGGGTGGCCCGGCGGTTGCAGGACGCCGGAGCTCCCGTGGTGGTCACCTACCCGTCGAGCGTGGTGGGCCCGGCTTACTTCACCGCCGCCGGGGTCACCGAGCGCGGTTGGGCGCCGATCGCCAACGCCGGTGTGGCGCCTCGGATGTCTGGCGGCATGCAGATGATCGATGTGCGCGACGTCGCATTGGTGCACGAGCGGCTGATGGCACCCGGGCGCGGCCCCAAGCGGTACGTCTGCGGCGGCGTGATGGTGTCGTTCAACGAGATGATCGATGTCCTCGAACAGGGCGCCGGCCGCAAGATCCGCCGAATCCCCTTGTCCGCGAGACTTTTCCGCGGTATCGGCTGGTGCTCGGATCTTGTCGGCGGGATCCTGCCGCTCGGTGACGGGATCAGCTACGAGGCGGCCATGCTGCTCACCGCCGCCACCCCCACTGACGACAAGAGCACGCTCACCGATCTGGGTATCGACGCCTGGCGCTCGCCGCAGGCGGCGATGCTGACCTCATTCGGCCGGTGACACGCCCAGCGCGCGGCTGAGCAGCCACACCAGGCGTTTCCGCAGTTCGGGTGAATCGTCGTCGGTGGCCACCGTGGTGGTGAACAACGCCGCACCCGCCGCCATGGACAACGCCGCCCGGGCGTCGGATTCCGATCCGTAACCCCTGGCCGCGAACATCTCGATCGCGGGCCGGCTGAACCCGTCCCACAGCGCCTTGCGCATCGCGTCGTTCTCACGCAAGGCCAGCAGCAGCCCGGGCACGGCTTCGCTGACGTCCGGGCGACTGAACAATTGGTGGCTGCCACGCACCACCCAATCGATCCACCCAGCGAGGTCGGTGCCGGAGAACGGCGACATGTCGGGCGCTTCGCCGAGTATCGCGTTCAGCACCAGTTCCGCCTTCGACGCCCAACGCCGGTTCAGGCTGGACCTGCCCACCCCGGACCGCACCGCGACCAACCGAACGCTCAGGTCGTCCCAGCCCACCTCGACCAGCAACTCACGGGTGACCGCAAGCACGCGCTCGTCGATCGACGTGTCGCGTGGTCGCCCGCTCATTCCCCCGATTCAACCGCATGGCGCCACGGGTAGCGTCGGTGACGTGGGCTACCGCGAACACCGTCCGCCGCCCCGGCTGCGCAACCTCGTGGAGTGCCGGTGGATCCGCACCGGCACGGCAGAACCCGGCCGGATCCTGCCCGACGGCTGCATGGATCTGATCTCGCTGGACGGCAGGATCGTCGTCGCCGGCCCCGACACCACGGCGTTCGTCGCCGCAGCAAGCCGGGATCCCCTGCAGGGTTTACGGTTTCGTCCCGGCGTTCTACCCCGCCTGCTCGGTGTTCCGGCCTCCGAACTGCGCAACACCCGGGTCGATCTTCGCGAGTTGTGCGCGATCGACGACGGCAGTTCGCTCGATGAACTCGCCGTGACACTGGCAGCCCGGGCGCCTCGTGCCGAGACCGCGCCTTGGACACTGCCGGCACTTCACGACATCACGCGCCGGTTGGCAGCCGGCGAGTCGGTCCGTGCGACGGCACGCCACGTCGGCTGGTCGACCCGAACGATGCAACGGCAGTGCGGGGCGGTCTACGGCTACGGGCCGGCGACACTGCGTCGCATCCTCCGGTTCCGGCGCGCGGTGGCACTGATCGGCACCGGTATGAGCGCCAGGGCGGTGGCGGCGCAGGCCGGTTACGCCGATCAGCCGCACCTGCACCGTGAGGTCCGCGCCCTGGCCGGGGTGGGAATGCCGCAGCTGCGTGAACTCCGTCAGTTTTCCAGTGCCGCGAACAGGTCCACCGACGTACCGTCTGGATCTTCGACAGTCGCATAACGCTGCCCCCACGGCGCATCGAATGGCTTGAGCGTCCCCGGGTGCCCGGCGCCGGTGAGCCGCTCATAGAGTTCGTCGACGTCGCCGGGTGAATCGACGCCGAATGCGAGGGCCACCCGCCCGGGCCCGGCCGGAGGCGTCCACCCGGGAAGCATGCCTGCGATCACCTCCTCGGTGTCGAACGCGAGCCGGTTTCCGCCCGGCAGCGCCACCTCGGCATGTGGCCCGTCCAGGTCTGGAACGGCCAGGCCGAGCAGCCGGTAGAAATCCAGCGAGCTGCGCAGGTTCTTGCTGACGATCTCGATGACCGCCGAGGTCAGGTTCAAGGACATACCCGCAGGTTAGGGCGTTGGTCCACCCTCAGTCGTGAACAGATCGGACAAGCTGCGCCTTTGTCGGACCGCGGGTACCGAGTAGGTTGGCCAGGACTGTTAGTTACTTGCCAGTAGGGAGTCCCCGATGCCCGCTCCGTCCGCCGCCGAGTTCGCCCGCCTACGTGCGCTCGTCGCCATCGAAGACGTCGAAGCCCGTCAGTCCAAGCCGATCGACGAGGTCTTCACCGGCAAGGAACTGACCACCATCCCGGTCGGCACCGCCGACGACGTGACCGCCGCCTTCACCAAAGCCCGTGCCGCACAGGCGCAGTGGGCCAAGCGTCCGGTCAAGGAACGCGCCGCCGTCATCAAGCGCTTCGGCGCACTGCTGGCCGAGAATCGCGACTTCCTGATGGATGTGGCCCAGGCCGAGACCGGCAAGGCCCGCTCAGCCGCGCAGGAAGAGATCGTCGATATGATCTTGAACGCGGGCTACTACGCGCGCGAGGCGGCCCGGCTGCTGTCGACGAAGCGTGTACAGGGTCTGCTGCCGGGGTTCGTCAAGACCGTGGTCAACCACCACCCCAAGGGCGTCATCGGCGTCATCTCACCGTGGAATTACCCCATGACCCTGTCGATCTCGGATTCGATCCCGGCCCTGCTGGCCGGCAACGCCGTGGTGGTCAAGCCGGACAGCCAGACGCCGTACTGCACGTTGGCCAACGCCGAACTGCTGTATCAGGCCGGCCTGCCGCGCGATCTGTTCGCGGTGGTTCCCGGTCCGGGCTCGGTGGTCGGTACCGCGATCGTCGAGAACTGCGACTACATGATGTTCACCGGTTCGACGGCCACCGGGCGGACACTGGCCGAGCAGTGCGGGCGCCGGTTGATCGGTTTCTCCGCCGAGCTCGGTGGCAAGAACCCGATGATCGTCACCAAGGGCGCGAATCTGAAGGTGGCCGCCAAGGCCGCGACTCGCGCCTGCTTCTCCAATGCCGGTCAGCTGTGCATCTCAATCGAGCGGATCTACGTCGAGCGCGAGGTCGCCGACGAGTTCACCGCCAAGTTCGCCGAGCAGGTGCGCAACATGAACCTGTCGGCGGCCTACGACTTCACCGCCGACATGGGCAGCCTGATCTCCGAAGATCAGATCAAGACCGTGTCCGGCCATGTCGATGATGCAAAGGCCAAGGGCGCCAACGTTGTTGCCGGCGGTAATGCGCGCCCCGACATCGGCCCGCTGTTCTTCGAGCCGACCGTGCTGACCGGTGTCACCGACGAGATGGAATGCGCACGCAACGAGACCTTCGGCCCCCTGGTGTCGATCTACCCGGTCGATTCCGTCGACGAGGCCGTCGAGAAGGCCAATGACACCGAGTACGGCCTCAACGCGAGTGTGTGGGCCGGATCGAAGTCGGAGGGCGAGGCGATCGCGGCCCGGGTGAATTCCGGCACGGTCAACGTCGACGAGGGCTACGCGTTGGCATTCGGTAGTACCGCGGCCCCGATGGGCGGCATGAAGGCCTCCGGCGTCGGGCGCCGCCACGGTGCCGACGGGATCCTCAAGTACACCGAGTCGCAGACCGTCTCCACCGCGCGGGTGATCAATCTCGATCCGCCGCTGGGTATTTCACAGACGTTCTGGCAGAAGGCACTTACCCCGATGATCCGCGCACTGCAGAAGCTGCCCGGCCGCTAGAACCACGCCGGCAATGTTGAGGCGACATTCTTCCGGTCAGGTGCGGTGACGATCGGTGTGGCCCTGGCGGCGGGGTGCACCGAACCCGCTGGTGGGGAGAGTGCCGCCGACTAGGCCCCGGTCTCGCGGTCGGGGCCTACGCTTCATCTCATGGAGCAGCGCACGCCGCTACCTGCCGACACCGATCCCGCCGCAGTGATCGCCGCGCGGCTGGCTGACCGGGTCGACGATGTCACCCAGATGATCCAGCAGCATCTGATATCCGAGATCGCCGAGATGCGCGGGCAACCTCAACTGCTCGATCTACTGCGCGACAGCGTGGCCGAGAACGTCGAAACCGTCTTCTCGGCGATCCAGCACGGCACGGCGATCGAGCGCATCGAACCGCCACCCTCCGCGTTGGCACACGCCAGGGAGCTGGCCCGCCGGGGCGCCCCGGCCAACGCCCTGGTGCGCGCGTATCGGCTCGGCCAGCAGACCCTGCTCGACATCGTGCTCGACGAGGTCCGGCTGCTCGACCTGGATACCCAGCAGGCCCTGGACGTGTTTCAGAGCGTCACCGCCACCACGTTCACCTACATCGACCAGATCTCGCAGCGGGTCACCGCGGCGTATCAGGTCGAGCGGGAGCGTTGCCTGGCAGCCCAGAACACCGCGCGGGCCATTCGGGTCCGGGAACTGCTCGAATCCGGCCCGGTCGACATCGACGAGGTGAGCGTCCAGATCGGCTATCCGCTGCGACGGATCCACTTGGCGGTGGTTGTCTCCTATACCGATTCGCCCGAGGGTGATGAGCTGGTGCACATGGGGCGCCTCGCCCGTTCCCTCGCCGAATGCCTTGGTAGCCAAGGCGCCCCACTGTTGGTCGCCGCCGACCGGCTGACCGGGTGGGGCTGGATTCCGTTGACGGCGGACTCGGCGGCAGAGGCAGTTGAGCGCACGCGCCAGTTCGCCGCCGAGCAGCGGCACCCACCGCTGGTCGCAATCGGGGATCCGCTGCCGGGAGTCGAAGGCTTCCGGCGGTCACACCGCCAGGCGCTGGGTGCACTGAGGGTCCTCACGTCGGGCGCACAGTCCGACCGGTTCATCGCCAACACCGACCCGGGCGTATCGGCTGCCGCACTGCACGTCGACAATCTGCCCGCGGCACGTGCCTGGGTGGGTGAGGTGCTCGGCGGTCTGGCCTCCGCGACCGAAGCCGATGAACGTCTCCGCGAGACACTGTGGGTCTTCCTGCAGTCCGGCTCGAGCTACAAGGCTGCCGCGACGGACCTGAACATGCATTTCAACACCGTGCGGTACCGCGTCCAGCGGGCCGAAGAACGACGAGGCCGGCCGATAACCATCACCGACCGGCTCGACGTCGAGATCGCTCTCCTACTGTGCCACTGGTTCCAGGCTGCGGTCCTGCAGTGATTCCGTGGCCGCGCGGAGGATGGCTTCGGCGGTGCGGTGCGCCACTGCCATGGTCGAGATCATCGGATTCACCCCGGTAGCGGTCGGCAGTGCGCTGGCATCGCCGATGTAGACACCGGAGGTGTCGTGGACTTCGCCCCACGGGTCGGCCACCGAGGTCGCCGGGTCCGAACCCATGCGGCAGCTGCTCATCTGGTGCGCGGAGAACACCCGGTGCCCGCCGGCACCGAAGGGAACACCCTTGAGCGTCTCGATGAACTGCTCGAGGTCCTCGCCCCGGCGCCAGCGCAGCGAACCGGCCGTGAACGGCACGATCTCGCGGGCGCCGCTCGCTGCGTGCAAGCGAATCTGGGCCTCCAGCGAGCGCTGCTCGTTGCGCACGTCGACCTCGTCGGTCACCTCGTAGTGGATCACCGAGTTGCCGGCGTCGTCGATCGTCACGCTCCCGTGCCCACGGTCGCGCGGGATACCGACAAACCACACCGCGTTCTCGAGCTGAGCCATCGTCTCTTTGAGTTCAGCCGCCGAGGACCGCGCCATCCCGGCTGCGATGATCGAGTTCGACCACTGCACACCTTGGATCAGAAAGCCGTGCCCGTCCTCGACATCGGCGAACTCGTCGACCATCGCCGTCATCGGGGCGCCCCACCACGGCCGCTGCGGCTCGTCGTGCAGAGCGAGAGTCGCGATCACCGGGTGCAGGTGCAGGTTCTTCCCGACGGCGGGACCGCCGATTCCCGAACGAAGCAGCAGCGCAGGAGATTCCAGCGATCCGCAGGCCACCACGACGCGTGGGGCGCGTACCTGCAGATCAGTGGTTGCGCCGGTTCGCGGGTCGACGACCGTTGCCGCCACGCCGGCGGCGCGGCCGTCCTCGGTCAGTACCCGTTCGGCGTTGCAGCGCACGATCACTCGCGCGCCCGCGGCGACCGCGTCGGTCAGATAGGTGCGGCGTACATCGAGTTTGGCGCCCGACCGGTCCCCCATACCTATGTAGCCCGCGGTGTCGGGTGAGTAGGCGGCGGGGTCGGCATTTCGGGTCAGACCCGTGAACGACCAGCCGAGTTCGGCTGCGCCGGCGCGCATCCGCTCATGCGGGCCGTTGAGGTCCGAGCAGTGCGCGTTGACACCGAGTCGGGCCCACACGGCATCCATGTGCCGGTCGAAGTCGGGGCCGTCGACGCCATCGAGGCCGGATTCGCGAGCCCACTGTTCGCGCACATGCGCGGGGGTACGCAGGCAGTTGGACCAGTTGACGGTCGGCCCGCCGCCCAGGGTGGAGCCGGCCAGCAGCGACACGTTGAAATCGGCGGTCGGGGTTGGGCCACCGTGCCAGAACAACTGCTGGAAGGCAGGCAGTTCGAGTCCGCTGAAGTCGGATTCGTTGTGGTTGCCGCCGGCCTCGAGCACCACGACGTCGAGACCCGCGCCGGCGAGCACGCCGGCGATCAGACCACCGCCGGCACCCGAACCCACCACACAGACGTCGGCTTCGATCACCGAGGCGTCCGGCAGATAAGGCTCGAATCCGCCGTCGCCACCGGGTTCGACGGCCGGGCCACCCGGGAAGCCGAAACCGGCCCACATCGGGTTGCTGCCGGTCTGGGGATCGGGGCCCGCGTAGGCGAAGGCCAGCGTCAGCGACGCCAGAGCGTTCACCCCTGCGGCGGCTTCCGGGCCCAGCAGCCCGACATTGGTCAGGATCTGTTCCCGCGCCGACGGTGGCTCGCCGACGAAACCTGCCGCGTGCAGCGCATCGAGCAGCCCCAGCAGGCCTGCCTGCTGGGCCTGGGGCATCGCGGCGAGGGCCATCGCAACGCCGGCGTCGGCGTGCAGGTCGCTACCGGACAGCGCCCAGAATCCCGTGGGGTCATCGGCGCGTTCCAGTGCCGGCACAACCGCCTCGGCCAGGGCCTGCAGTACCTCACGGTGGTTCTCGGTGATCGGCATGTCTGTGTGACTCCTCGCTCGCGGATGGTTCTCGCGGCGCAGATGTAGGTCAGATACACATCGATCAGGGGATGTTGGGGCGAGGGGCAATCCCCACGCCCATTGGTGATCCGGCGTCGCGTTCGTGACGAAAATTACGCGGCGAGCGGGCGGATTCCGATGTACCGGCGCCACCAACTCTGCGGGGCCGGTTGTATCCGGACTACAACGCCGCTGTCAGCGGGGACGTCGCGCGACGACTGCGAAGTTCAGCGGGATCCGGGGCGCCTCCGGCGGCAGGGCCCAGCCTTGAGGGCAGGGCACCAGCGCCGGGAATGCCTGCCAGTCCATGTAGGGCAGTTCGGCCAATGCCTCGATGACGAGCCCGGCCTGCAGCAGGCACGTGATCACTTCGGACAGGTCGTGGCGCCACTCGTGGTTGCGCACTTGGGTGATCTGATCGGCCGAGTTCTCGGTGTATGTTCCTGGGTCGTCGTAGGTTCGGACTCCGCCGCCGCTGAGGTAGTCGTCGGTGATGTTCCACGGCTCGTAGTCCATCGCGCTCAGGATCGGATGGTCGTCGCGGATCAGGAACACTCCGCCCGGCTCAAGCAGGTCGTGGATCGATCGGGCCCAGCTGGCCAGTTCGGGCAGCCACACGATGGTTCCCGTACTGGTCACGATGGTCTCGAAGCGTCGCTGGATCAACGTCGACGCGAACCGCGCGTCGCCCTCCACCCAGGTGATCTCGCGGCCGTCGGCCTCGGCGATCCTGGCCGCGTGCCGCAGCGAATTCGGCGACAGATCCACGCCGTGCACGTCGCGGGCTCCCAGCCTCGCCCACGACACGGTGTCGGTACCGATGTGGCATTGCAGGTGCAGAAGCGAGCGGTCTTTCACACCGCTTTCCGGCAGGTGGGGCGCGAGCACCTCGAGGTCGTTGCGCACCACCCATGAGATATCGGTGGGATCGGCCAGAAACCCTGGTACGTCATACATCTGGGACCGGACGTGCACATCGGCCCGTTCGTCCCAGTTCGCACGGTTGGCCGCAAGAGCGTCGGCTTCGTTCACCAGCTGATCCTTTCCTCGCCGCCGCGACCATACCGGTCTGCACGAGGAAGTCTCGCTAGGTTTTTTCGGGACCGCTCAGTTTGAACACCCGGCGCCCGCAACGAGGCGAACCCATTCCTCCTCACGGGAGAAAATCAGCTGCCGGCGATACCGTCCAGGCGCTTGGTGGCCGCCTCGAAACCGCTCACCAGCTCACCGATGATGTCGGCGACCGGCCGGATCTCGTTCATCCGGCCCACGATCTGACCGACCGGCATCGCGACCGCGGTCGGGTCATCGGAAAGGCTCATCCGCTGATGCGCCTCGCCGACCAGAATGTTCTGCAACGGCATCGGCAGCGCTTCGGGGGCGTCCGGTGCGTCCCAGGCATCGGTCCAACGGCTCTTCAAGATCCGGGCGGGCTTGCCGGAGTAGATCTTCCGGCGCACGGTGTCGGCGGAGGTGGCATTCAGCAATGCCTCCTGGATCACCGAGGCACCCGACTCGCGACGCACGCCCAGGTCGTACTCAGCCGCGGTGAGGAATGCCGATCCCATCCAGACACCCTGAGCACCGAGTGCCAGGGCCGCCGCGACCTGTCGGCCGCTGCCGATACCGCCGGCAGCAAGCACCGCGGCCTTACCGTCGACGGCGTCGACGATTTCCGGCCACAACACCACCGAGCCGATCTCACCGGTGTGCCCGCCGGCCTCATGCCCCTGGGCGATCACGATGTCCACCCCGTTGGCCACGTGGCTGAGCGCATGCTTCGCGCTGCCGGCCAGCGCGGCCACCGGCACACCTGCCTTGTGAGCCTGCTCGATGACGTCATTGGGCGGGGACCCCAGCGCGTTGGCGATCAGCTTGATCGGATGGCGCAACGCCACCTCGACATGGCTTCGCGCCACCGAGTGCAGCCAGCCCAGCACACCTGTGTTGTGCTCGCCCTCCGCGGGGAGCGGCGGAACGCCGAGATCGGCAAGGGTTTTCGCGACGAAGTCCCGGTGAGCCTGCGGAATCAGCTTGTCGATGTCGACTGCGCTGCCCTCGGTGGGGATCTTGTTCGGCATCACCACGTCGACGCCGTACGGCTTGCCGTCGGTGTTGGCGTCCATCCAGGACAGCACGTTTTCCAGCTCGTCGGGATCGTTGAACCGCACGCAGCCCAGCACACCCAGACCGCCGGCCCGGGTGACCGCGGCGGCCACCTTCTCCGACGGGGTGAAGACGAAAATCGGGTATTCGATCCCGAACCGTTCGCAGAGGTCGGTTTTCACGACTTGGCTCCCACGTGATTGGCGTGCACCTCGTCGGCGGCCCGCTCCTCGGTGGTGTCCTTGGCCCACCGGTAGTCAGGCTTGCCCGCAGGCGAACGCTTGACCTCGTCGACCAGCCACAGGCTGCGCGGCACCTTGTAGCCCGCGATCTCGCTGCGCACGAACGTGTCGAGGTCGGCCAGGGTCGGGCGTGCACCCTCGCGCGGCTGTACGACGGCCGCGACGTGCTGACCGAAACGCTCGTCGGGCACGCCGACCACCAAGGCGTCGAACACGTCCGGGTGCCCCTTCAGCGCGGCCTCGACCTCTTCGGGGTAGATCTTCTCGCCACCGGAGTTGATCGACACCGAGCCGCGGCCCAGCATGGTCACGCTGCCGTCTGCCTCGACCTCGGCGTAGTCGCCCGGGATGGCGTAGCGGACCCCGTTGAAGGTCCGGAAGGTCTCAGCGGTCTTCTTCTCGTCCTTGAAGTAACCGACCGGGATGTGGCCGCACTTGGCGATGATGCCGCGCACGCCCGATCCCGGGACCACCTCGTTGCCGTCCTCGTCGAGCACCTTGGTGTTCTTGTCGATCGTCACGCGCGGACCGCCGGTGTGGCTCTGTCCCTTGGCCACCACGGAGGTACCGCCGAAACCGGTCTCCGACGAGCCGATCGAGTCGGTGATGATCCGGTTGGGCAGCAGCTCCAGGAACTTCTCCTTGAGACTGGTGGAGAACAGGGCCGCGGTGCTGGCGAGCAGGAACAGCGACGACAGGTCGTATTCGTTCCCTGCGTCCTGATGGGCCAGCAGCGCATCGAGCAGCGGCCGGGCCATCGCGTCACCGGTGAAGAACAGGAGATTCACCTTGTGCTCGTGGATCATCCGCCACGCGGCGTCGGCGTCGAACTCCGGCATCAGCACCACGGTGTGCCCGGTGAACAGCGCCATCCAGGTGGCCGACTGGGTCGCGCCGTGGATCATCGGCGGGATGGGCAGCCGGATCATCGGCGGGTTGGCGACGGCCTGCTTGGACAGGTCGTATTCGTCGGCAACGGGCTCGCCGGTGGCGAAGTCGGTGCCGCCGAACAGCACCCGGTAGATGTCCTCGTGACGCCACATGACGCCCTTGGGGAAGCCGGTGGTGCCGCCGGTGTAGAGCAGGTAGATGTCGTCCTCGCTGCGCGGGCCGAAGTCGCGCTCGGGTGAGTGCTCGGCGATGGCCGAGTAGAACTCGACGCCGCCGTAACGCTGGTAGTCGTCGTCTGACCCGTCTTCGACCACCAGGACGGTCTTCACATTCGGCGTCTCCGGCAGCACGTTGGCCACCCGGTCGGCGTAGCGCCGCTCATGGATCAGCGCGACCATGTCCGAGTTGTCGAACAGGTACTTCAGCTCGCCCTCGACATAGCGGAAGTTGACGTTCACCAGGATCGCGCCGGCCTTCACGATGCCGAGCATCCCGATGACGATCTCGATGCGATTGCGACAGTAGAGGCCGACCTTGTCGTCCTTCTTGACGCCTTGGGCGATCAGGTAGTGGGCCAGACGGTTGGCCTTCTCCTCCAACTGCGCATAGGTCAGCTGTTCGTCGCCACAAATCAGGGCGACACGGTCAGGCACAGCATCGATGGCGTGCTCGGCAAGATCCGCAATATTCAGAGCCACAGAACCTAAACTAGAACGTGTTACATTTCGAGACAAGTCTGGGTTGAAATTGCAGAGAGGCTGGCACTCGTGAGCGAGACCGAAAAAGGGCCCGACGCCCTCATTGAGCAGCGCGGACACACCCTGATCCTGACGCTGAACCGGCCGGAGGCGCGCAACGCGCTTTCCACCGAGATGCTCTCGATCATGGTCGAGGCCTGGGACCGCGTCGACAGCGATCCGGAGATCCGTACCTGCATCCTCACCGGCGCCGGCGGGTACTTCTGCGCCGGCATGGACCTCAAGGGCGCGACCAAGAAGCCGCCGGGCGATTCGTTCAAGGACGGCAGCTACGACCCGTCACGGATCGACGGCCTGCTCAAGGGTCGCCGGCTGACCAAGCCGCTGATCGCCGCAGTGGAGGGTCCGGCCATCGCCGGCGGCACCGAGATCCTGCAGGGCACCGATATCCGCGTGGCCGGTGAGAGCGCCAAGTTCGGCATTTCCGAGGCCAAGTGGAGCCTCTACCCCATGGGTGGCTCGGCGGTGCGCCTGGTGCGCCAGATTCCGTACACGATCGCCTGCGACATGCTGCTGACCGGGCGGCACATCACCGCCGCCCAGGCCCTGGAGTACGGCTTGATCGGTCACGTCGTTCCCGATGGCACCGCGCTGGACAAGGCCCTGGAGATCGCCGAGGTGATCAACAACAACGGCCCGCTGGCCGTGCAGGCCATCCTCAAGACCATCCGCGAGACCGAGGGCATGCACGAGAACGAGGCGTTCAAGCCCGACACCGCCAACGGCATCCCGGTGTTCCTGTCCCAGGACGCCAAGGAAGGCCCGCTGGCTTTCAAGGAGAAGCGCGCGCCCAAGTTCCAGATGCGCTGATTCGCGGGGCGGCCGGCACAGACCGTCACCGTCGTGGTTTCGTCGCCAACTGTCCTCGTCGCGGCACTGAGCAGTCCTATACTCGTGCCAACTTGCCGGGACGGGAGCCGGGCATGTCTGAACGCGATGAGGCGTCTGCGCCGACCGCCGATACCTCGGTACGCCATGGCCTGTTACTGCAACTCGCCCTGCGAATACTCATGGCGATGTTCATCGGTGCGGCCCTGCTGTCGCAGCCTCCGCACTCGAACCTGTGGCTGCACCGGGCGATCTTCGCCGGATATGTCGCGGCGGTCGCGGCGTGGAGCTGGTGGGAGCTGCGCTCTGCCGATCGGTTGGGCGGGGGAACCCGGCGGTCGGTGGCGCTGCTCATGCTGTGCGTGGATCTCCTTGCGGTAGCGATCATTTCAACGGAGACAGGGATCAGTTCGGCAGAGACCTGGACCTCCGACGTGGTACAGCACGGGCTGTTCCTGATCCCACTGATCGCGGCAGCACAGCTCGACCCGGTCGTCAGCGCCACGATCGCGGTCCCCACGGTGGTCACTTTCTTCGCAGTGAGCTGGGTCGACAAGGCTGCCAACGGCAATGAGCCCTGGGGGTCGATCCTGGCACGGACCGCCGTGCTGTTCGGCTTGGCCGCCGGGTCGGTCGCGTTGTCGCGGATTCAGCAATCGAGAACGAGGACCATCGCCGGCCTCGCCCTGGAGCGGACTCGCCTGCTCGAAGAAGTGATCAGCCTGGAGAAGCGCGAACGCCAATCGCTTTCCGAACGCCTGCACGATGGCGCGCTCCAGTACGTGCTGGTGGCGCGGCGCGATATGGAGGAGGTCCGGGACGGATCGGTCGACGGGATGGACCGCGTCGACTTCGCGTTGGCGGAGTCCTCCCGGCTGCTGCGTGACGTGGTCCGTGAACTGCACCCCGAGGTGTTGGCCCGGGCCGGCCTCAAAGCGGCAATGACCTCACTTGCCGACGGAATCGCGACGCGCACCAGCCTCGCGGTCCAGTTGGACGCCAGCAGCTGGCCCGACGACTTGCGCACCGACGCCGATCACCTGATCTACAGTGCGGCCCGCGAATTCTCGACGAATGCCATCAAGCACGCACAGGCCGATAATCTGCGGTTCATCTTGGGGTACAACGGTATTCAGGCCGCACTGGGCATCACCGACGACGGCATCGGCATTCCGCCGGAGCGTCTGGCCCAAAGCGTCGAAGATGGCCACATCGGGTTCGCCTCGATCTGCGCCAAGGTGCTGGCCGCGGGCGGCACATTCGTGGTCGCGAGCCCACCCGGAACCACCGTGTCGATTTCGGTGCCCGCGAAGTGCACCTCCGATGCGAACAGAGCATTGGCGGTCAAGCGGCCGCCCAACTTTCAGCTGAAGTAGTTCCGTACGCAAAACTGAGGCCCTGCCCGATGTTTCGAGCAGGGCCTCAGCTTCAGGCGGTCGACGCACTGCTAGCGCCAGTGCCCGGGCCGTGGCCTCCAGTGTCCCGGCGGCGGCCCCCAATGTCCGGGTGGCGGCGGAGGCGGCCCCCAGAACGGTGGAGGTGGCGGCCCCCAGAACGGTGGCGGCGGAGGCGGTCCCCAGAATGGCGGCGGAGGTGGTGGTGGCGGGCCCCACGGCCGCAACGGCGGAGCGGGCATCGAGGACAGCGGGACCGATCCCGCAACCTGAACGCTTGCCGGCGCCGGGGTCATTCCCGGTGTCGGCGCCGCGTTGGCCTGACCGGCCACTCCGATGGCGCCGGCCAAAAGCGCCCCACCCAGCACTACTCCGCTCAACACACTTCGCCCAGGTAAATGTCGTGCCATCTCATGCACTCCTCTAGTCGTCGCGTCACATCCCCCGATATCGCGAGCCTATCTAATTAGGCCAGCTATACGAAACCCGTGAAGGCGTTACACAGCGGATGCTTAACCAACGCACAGGAGTACACAGCCGGCTGACATGCCCGAGGGGCCGGTGCCGCGTCTGCGCAGAGCTCTAAATCGAGGATTGCTGCTCAATAGTGGCTGGAATCCTCGGTTTAGAGCACCTGAAGCCCCCGACGCAGACCGCTATGCCCCCACCGGAGCGCTCGGGGTGAACACGACCGGCATCGATTCCGGACCGCTGACGAAGTTGGCCGGACGCAACGGCAACTGGTTGTCGTCGGCCAACCTCAGATCGGGCAGTCGTTCGAGCAGCCGTTCGAGCATCAGGCGCAGTTCCAGGCGAGCCAGCTGATTGCCCAGGCAGAAATGCGTCCCGAAGCCGAAAGCCAGATGGCTGTTGGGGTTTCGATCGATCCGGAAATCGTCCGGATCTCCGAACACCGCCTCGTCGAAATTCGCCGACTCGAACATCAGCATGATCTTCTCGCCGGCCTTCAACTCGGTTCCGTGGAAGGTGGTGTCGGCGGTCAGGGTGCGGCACATGTTCTTGACCGGTGAGGTCCAGCGCAGCGTTTCCTCGATCGCGCCGGGCAGCAGGGACTGATCAGCTACCAGACGATCCCACTGATCACGGTGGCGCAGTAGCTGATCGGCCCCGCCCGAGAGCGTGTGCCGCGTGGTCTCGTCGCCGCCGATGAGGATCAGGAGCGTCTCCATGACGATCTCGTCGTCACTCATCTTCTGTCCCTCGACCTCGGCATTCACCAGGATCGAGAACAGGTCATCGGTCGGCTCGGCGCGGCGCTTGGCGATCACATCCATGGTGAACGCGGTGTAGGCGGCAAACGTCTCCATCAGCATGTTGACGGCCGTCTCGTCGAGATGTGAACTCAGCCCGCAGACCAGGTCATCCGACCACTTCAGCAGCATCTCGCGCTCAGTGGGCAGCACACCGAGCATGTCACCGATCACCGCCATCGGCAGAGGTGCGGCAATGTCGCGGACGAAATCGCATTCCCCGCGTTCACACACCGCGTCGATCAGGGTGTCGCACAGGTTCACGATCGACGGCACCTTGTCCATCACGCGCTTGCGGGTGAAGCCGGAGTTGACCAGCTTGCGGCGCAACACATGTGCCGGATCGTCCATGTCGATCATGTAGGGCATGCCGGGCTGATCGGGACGGATTCCACCGGCGTTGGAGAACAGCTCGGGATTACGCTCGGCATCGATCACCGCCGCATACGTGGCGGCCGCGGCCAACCCGTTGCGGTCGCGGAAGACCGGCTCGTTGGCCCGCATCCATCGGTAGGCCTCCCGCGCGCCACCGTCGGCATAAAAATTGCCGTTGGTGAGGTCGACATCAGGCTTGAGCAGTACTTGGGTCACGAAATCTCCTTGGCATCAGCAAACGTCATCTGCACATTGCGGACCGAACTGGACAACATCGCCCGTTTGGGCAGGCCCAGGGCCGCGAGCTCTTTGGCGTACGGGTGCTCTCCCAGCCGCACCGTGACCCCGCCCGGGCGGTACCGCACACCGGAAAGCCGCATCTGGCCTTCGGTTTCGCGCAGGACGCCGTCGAGGTGGGAGAAAGTGGACTGCACCTGCGGTTTGGCGGTGAACCGGGATGGAATCGGGAGCCCAGGTTTGAAATCCATGCCCACCGCCGGCTTGCCGTCGATGCTGACATCGAAGCTGAACGGCCTACCGTCACGAACCCCGGCGCCATTGTCCGCACCGCGAACGGTGAAGTCCGCCAAGACCTTCGGATAGCCCCAAATCTGTCGGCCGGCCTGCAACGTGAACTCCCCGTCGACCGGAAGATGATGCACCAAGGCGCCGGCCGACCCCAGACCGCGCAAACCGCTGTCCTGAGATCCGGGCCGGTTCACCATCACGTTGGTGCCGTACTCCAGATACGGGCCCAGATCACCGTCGATGTAGTGCATCAGCATCAGCACGACGAGCGCGCGGTGCGGCCGGTGCCGGTAGACCTGCAGACCGCTGTAGTCGATCATCCGCTGCGCAGCAGCGGCGTCCACCGAGAACATCGCCATGTGCTGTTCGGCCGTGCGGATCTGCACCGGCATGGTCAGTACGGTGCCGGCAACGGTGTGTTGCGAAGGCCCGGAAGAGGGCGCGCTGTGACTCACGCCATAAATCTAGAACCTCGAGTAGACAGGTTGCAACAAAGTGTCTACTCAGACTCAGACCAAGGCGGCGAGATCTTTGATCTGCTCGACAGAGCGGGCACCGACGACCATCATCGTGACGCCGGAGGCCTCCCAGGCTTTGATCTGATCCTTGACGTAGTCGAGGTTTCCGACGATCGCGGAGTCATCGACCAGCTCGTCGGGGATGATCTTGGCGGCTTCCTCTTTGCGGTCGTTGCGGAAGAGTTTGGTGACGTCGTCGACGACCTCCGCATATCCCATCCGGCGGTACACCTCGGCGTGGAAGTTGGTGTCTTCAGAACCCATCCCGCCCATGTACAGCGCGAGGTGCGGCTTCATCAGCTCCATGATCGCCGGCCGGTCGTCGGTGACCACGACCTGAGCGGTGGCACAGATCTCGAAGGTCTCCCGGGTGCGCCGCGCGCCGGGTCGGGCGAAGCCCTCGTCGAGCCACTCGTTGTACATACCGGCGATGCGCGGCGAGTAGAAGATCGGCAGCCAGCCGTCGGCGATCTCGGCGGCCATCGCGACGTTCTTGGGACCCTCGGCGCCCAGCATCACCGGGATGTCGGCGCGCAGCGGATGGGTGATCGGCTTGAGGTTCTTGCCCAGGCCGGTGGTGCCCTCGCCGGTCAGCGGCAGCGGGTAGTGCGGGCCGTCGCTGTGCACCGGGGCCTCGCGCGCCCACACCTGACGCAGAATGTCGATGTACTCGCGGGTGCGGGCCAGCGGCTTCGGGAATTTCGCGCCATACCACCCCTCCACCACCTGCGGACCGGATACGCCCAGCCCGAGGATGTGGCGGCCACCGGACAGGTGATCCAGCGTGAGTGCGGCCATCGCGCACGCGGTCGGTGTGCGGGCCGACATCTGGATGACCGAGGTCCCCAGTCGCATGCGGGTGGTTTCCCGGCCCCACCAGGCCAGGGGCGTGTAGGCGTCCGAACCCCAGGCTTCGGCGGTGAAGACAGTGTCGAAGTCCGCTTCCTCGGCGGCGGCGACAAGTTCGGCGTGGTTGGTCGGCGGCTGCGCGCCCCAGTATCCGAGTTGCAAACCGAGCTTCATTTAGATTGCCTTCCCACTCGTCCTTGCGACGATTCTTAGAACCTGTTCTACTCGATGTGTGACAGCCAGCCAAAGCCGCCCGGCCTCGACAGATCACCGTGAGCCGCCACTTTCCGCGCCACTGAAACTGTCGTTTGACTACACCCGTTCAGTGGGCCCACTGCTCAGCCAGTTCTTCACTGCCCTGCGTGAGCGCCGGATCGTCGGCGTGCGCGGGTCGGACGGACGCGTGCACGTGCCACCCGCTGAGTATGACCCGGTCACTTACGAGGCCCTGACCGAGGTGGTTCCGGTGTCCAGTGTCGGGACCGTGGTGTCCTGGACCTGGCAGCCCGAGCCGCTCGAGGGCCAGCCCTTGGACCGGGCATTCGCCTGGGCGTTGATCAAGCTCGACGGTGCCGACACACCGCTGCTGCATGCGGTGGACGTCAAGGAAGGCGACCTCAGCACCGGCGCCCGGGTGCACGTGCACTGGGTCGACGAGCCGGTAGGCGCCATCACCGACATCGCGTACTTCGTGCCCGGCGAGACTCCCGAAGACGTTCCGCCGGCCGCCGACGATCGTGATCCGGTGACCATGCTGGTGACGCCCTCCACCGTCGAGATCCAGCACACGGCCTCGCTGCCCGAGAGCACCTACCTGCGGGGCCTGCGAGACGGCAAGCTGCTGGGCGCGCGCACTTCCGGCGTGAACGGTGAAAAGGGCAAGGTGTACTTCCCGCCCAAGGAGGCGGACCCGGCCACCGGCAAGGAGCTCACCGAGTACGTCGAGCTGCCGGACCAGGGCACCGTCACCACGTTCGCGATCATCAACATCCCGTTCGCGGGCCAGCGCATCAAGCCGCCCTACGTCGCGGCCTACGTACTGCTCGACGGCGCCGACATTCCGTTCCTTCATCTGGTGACCGACATCGACGCTTCCGAAGTGCGGATGGGCATGCGGGTCGAAGCCGTGTGGAAGCCCCAGGAGGAATGGGGGCTCGGTATCGACAACATCTCGCATTTCCGGCCGACGGGTGAGCCCGACGCCGACTACGACAGCTACAAGCACCACCTGTAAAGGGAACCCCCATATGACTCTTCGTGATGTCGCTGTCGTCGGTTTCGCTCATGCCCCGCATGTGCGCCGCACTGACGGCACCACCAACGGCGTCGAGATGTTGATGCCGTGTTTTGCCAGCCTCTACGCAGAGCTCGGCCTGCAGCAGACCGATATCGGTTTCTGGTGCTCCGGCTCCTCCGATTACCTTGCCGGCCGGGCATTCTCGTTCATCTCGGCGATCGACTCGATCGGCGCCGTGCCGCCGATCAACGAATCGCACGTCGAGATGGACGCCGCTTGGGCGCTGTACGAGGCCTACATCAAGATCCTCACCGGCGAGGTTGACACCGCACTGGTCTACGGCTTCGGCAAGTCTTCGGCGGGTGTGCTGCGCCGGGTGCTGGCTCTGCAGACCGACCCCTACACCGTCGCACCGCTGTGGCCGGATGCAGTGTCGCTGGCCGGACTGCAGGCCCGGTTCGGCCTGGACTCCGGTAAATGGACTGCCGAGCAGATGGCCCAGGTGGCCCTGGACTCGTTCGCCGCGGCCGGCCGCACCGATTCGGTGGAATCCGCGTCGTCCATCGCCGAGCTGCTCGATCGTCCCTACTTTGCCGAACCGCTGCGCCGCCACGACATCGCCCCGATCACCGACGGAGCCTCGGCCATTGTGCTGGCCGCCGGCGACCGGGCCCGCGAGCTGCGCGAGAACCCGGCCTGGATCACCGGTTTCGAGCACCGCATCGAGACCCCGGTGCTCGGCGCCCGCGATCTCACCGTCTCGACCTCGACCAGCGCATCGGCACAGGCCGCGACCGGCGGCGACGCCGGCTCGATCGAGGTGGCCGAGCTCTACGCCCCGTTCACCCACCAGCAGTTGATCCTCACCGAGGCCATCGGGCTGGGCTCGTCGACGAAGATCAATCCGTCGGGCGGCGCCCTGGCGGCCAACCCGATGTTCTCGGCCGGCCTGGAGCGCATCGGTTTCGCCGCGCAGCACATCTTCTCCGGCTCGGCCGGCCGCGTGCTGGCGCACGCCACGAGCGGTGCTGCGTTGCAACAGAATCTGGTCGCGGTCTTGGAGGGCAAGTAATGGCTAAGAATCTCGCTGCGGTGCTGGGCACCGGGCAGACCAAGTACGTGGCCAAGCGTCACGACGTGTCGATGAACGGCCTGGTGCGCGAGGCCATCGACAGAGCATTGGCAGATGCCGGCGCGACGATGGCCGACATCGACGCCGTCGTGGTCGGTAAGGCGCCGGATTTCTTCGAGGGCGTGATGATGCCCGAGTTGTTCATGGCCGACGCCACCGGCGCGACCAACAAGCCGCTGATCCGGGTGCACACCGCCGGCTCGGTGGGCGGGTCCACCTCGATCGTGGCGGCCAGCCTGGTGAAGTCGGGCAAGTACCGTCGGGTGCTGACCATGGCCTGGGAGAAGCAGTCGGAATCGAATGCCATGTGGGCGTTGAGCATTCCGGTGCCGTTCACCAAGCCCGTCGGCGCCGGCGCGGGCGGATACTTCGCACCGCACGTGCGCGCCTACATCCGCCGCTCCGGCGCGCCCGATCACATCGGCGCGATGGTGGCGGTCAAGGACCGCCTCAACGGTGCGAAGAACCCGTTGGCTCATCTGCACCAGCCCGACATCACCTTGGAGAAGGTGATGGCCTCGCAGATGCTGTGGGATCCGATCCGTTTCGACGAGACCTGCCCCTCCTCCGATGGTGCCGCCGCCATGGTGATCGGTGACGAAGCCTCGGCAGACGCCCGGGTGGCCGAGGGACATCCGGTCGCCTGGATCCACGCCACGGCACTGCGCACCGAGCCCCTGGCCTACTCCGGCCGGGACCAGGTCAACCCGCAGGCCGGTCGCGATGCGGCCGCGGCGTTGTGGCGCGATGCCGGCATCACCAGCCCGATCGACGAGATCGACGTGGCCGAGGTGTACGTACCGTTCTCGTGGTTCGAGCCGATGTGGTTGGAGAACCTCGGTTTTGCCGCCGAGGGTGAGGGCTGGAAGCTCACCGAGGCCGGCGAGACCGCGATCGGCGGGAAGATCCCGTTCAACGCATCCGGAGGTGTGTTGAGCAGCAACCCGATCGGCGCATCCGGCATGATCCGGTTCGCCGAATCGGCAATCCAGGTGATGGGCAAGGCCGGCGACCACCAGGTCGAGGGCGCCCGCAAGGCACTGGGCCACGCCTATGGCGGTGGCGCGCAGTACTACTCCATGTGGGTCGTCTCCGCAGACAAACCGGCGTCATGAGCATGAAGTACACGCTCAGCGTGGCCATGGGCCCGCTCGAGCACCTGACCGGATTGGCCCGCACCGCAGAGGAAGTCGGGTTCGATTCGATCGCGCTGCCCGACTCGCTGTTCTACATGGAGAAGCAGGCTGCGGACTATCCGTACACCCCGGACGGGTCTCGGATGTGGAATGCCGAGACCCCGTGGGTGGACCCGCTGATCGCCGCGGCCTCCATGGGTGCGGCGACCTCGACGCTGCGGTTCTACACCAACGTGATGAAGCTCGGCTCACGAAACCCGCTGCTGCTGGCCCGCCAGGTCGGCTCGGTGGCCAACCTGACCAACAACCGGTTCGGGTTCGGCGTCGGTATCGGCTGGGCCCCAGAGGAATTCGAGTGGTGCGGGGTTCCATTCGCCAAGCGTGGGGCGCGCGTCGACGAGATGATCGAGGTGCTCAAGCTCGTGCTCGGCGGCGGCATGGTCGAGTTCCACGGTGAGTTCTACGATTTCGAACGGCTGCAGATGAGCCCGGCCCCGTCGGCGCCGGTGCCGTTCTACGTCGGCGGGCACACATCGGTGGCGCTCAAGCGGGCCGCCCGCGTGGGTGACGGCTGGACCAGCGCGATGATGACGTGTGCGCAGCTGGGTGAGACGGTGACGGCGATCAACAAGCTGCGGGCCGAATACGGCCGGGCCGATGAGCCTTTCGAGTTCCAGGCGGTGTGCATCGACAAGTTCGACCTCGCCGGACACCGGGAACTTGCCGCAGCGGGCATCACCGACAACATCGTGATCCCGTGGATGCTCGAAGGTCTGGGCTTCGATGCGCCGCTGGACAAGAAGCAGGATTCACTCAAGCGGTTCGCCGATACCTACATCCACTCCGGCTGGCAGGACTGAGATGGCCGTCACCGATCCTCAGCACCCGGCGCACCTGGCAGGCAAACGATCCCGGGAGGCGGTCGCCTCTCGGGACAAGCAGGCCTGGCTGGACAATTTCGCCGACGACGCGATCGTCCAGGACCCCATCGGGCCGTCGTTCTTCGACCCCGAAGGCAACGGCCATCAGGGCAAGGAAGCCATCGCGACGTTCTGGGACAAGGCCATCGCCCCGACCGACAACCTCGAGTTCAAATTCGTCGACACGTTCCAGTGCGGCAACGAAGAAGCCAACGTCGGCAGCATCGTCACCACCATGGGCGGGCACCGGATCACCACCCCGGGTGTGTTCACCTACCGTGTGAACGACGAAGGCCAGATGGTCGCGCTGCGTGCCTTCTGGGAAGTGGACCGCGCGAGCGCCGAGAAGATCGAAAGCTGACCAACTTCTGCCGAAACGGCATTCCAGCAGACGAAGTGCGAGTAGCGACCTGCCGGAATGCCGTTTCGGCGGAATATCAGAGCTCGGCGAGGCCGGCGAGATAACGCTGGGCCAGTTCCCGGTACGCCGCCGGGTTGCTCTGCACCCAGGTCTGTGCGCCGGTCCCCGCGATGGGTCCACGGATCTTCGCGGGCGCGCCGGTGACCAACACCTCGTCGGGGATCTTCGTGCCACCCACCACCAGCGAATGCGCCGCGATCAGACTTCGTCGGCCGATGATCGCGCCGTCGAGCACCGTGCAGTGGTTGGCGATCAGTGCCTCCTCGCCCACGTGTGCGCCGTGCACCACGCACATGTGGGCGACGGTCGCGCCGGGCCCGATGTCGACGGGAATTCCCGGTGGCGCGTGCAGCACCGAGCCGTCCTGCACGTTGGCGCCCTCACGGATGACGATCGGCGCGAAGTCGCCCCGCAGCACGGTGTTGAACCACACAGAGGCGCCCGCCTCGACGGTCACGTTGCCGATCAGAGTCGCCGTAGGGGCCACGAAAGCGCTTGGGTCGACCACGGGCGAACGGCCCTCGAACGAATACAGCGGCATCGTCCACATATACCGCAGGAAACCGGCGTCAGCGCGACGACGCGTAGCCTGAACAGTAACTATGTCGCTCACGACAACCAACCGCCCCAAGTTCCTGCTCACCCTCGGCCTTGCCACGGCCATCGTCGGCACGGCGGCAGCGTGCTCGCCGGCCGCCGATTCACCGAGTACGCCATGGGTGGCCACGCCGTCCTCCTCGGCCTCGTCGGCAACGCCGAAGTCGTCGAAATCGGAGGTATCCGACTACAGCCACCTGCTGCTTCAGGCCGAGGATGTCAGCATTCCGCCGGACACGTTCACCGCGCGGTCGAGCAACGTCAACCCCGATGGTCAGTCGGGAGCCAGCGCGTTGTTCGTCAATGCCGACGACACCAGGGCGATCGCCGACACGATCCTGATCTACCCGGATGCCGCGACCGCCTCGGCAACGCTCAAGCAGGCCTCTGCGGCCGTCAGCACGATGGTGACCGGCGGGCAGCCGCAACCGGTGCCGGTGGGTTCGAACGGCACCGTCATCTCGGGGACCGCACCCGACGGCTCGAAGGCGGTGACGCTGTTGATGTACACCCAGGGCCGTGCGGTGGTGCGCCTCGAGTTCGACAGCAACCCGGACGACCCGGTGCCGCCTCAGACGGTGGCAAGCGTGGGACGAATGCAACAGATAGCTCTGCGAATCGGCCTTCCGGAGCGTGAGTAACACCCGTTCACGACGGGTATGCCCCAGGTCACGCCTCAATTATTGCCAGAAGGGCAGAAAAAACTGTAACGTGTTCTAGTTAGAGAGCACCGATACGGGAGGCCCACCGTGACTACCGAACATGCCGGCATCAGAGAGATCGACACCGGCGCCCTGCCAGACCGCTATGCGCGGGGTTGGCACTGCCTGGGACCGGTCAAGAACTTCCTTGACGGTCAGCCGCACTCTGTCGAGATATTCGGCACCAAGCTGGTGGTGTTCGCGGACTCGGAAGGGTCCCTCAAAGTTCTTGATGGCTACTGCCGGCACATGGGCGGCGATCTGTCGCAGGGAACCATCAAGGGTGACACCGTCGCCTGCCCGTTCCACGACTGGCGCTGGGGCGGCGACGGCAAGTGCAAGCTCGTCCCCTACGCCAAGCGCACGCCGCGGCTGGCCCGCACCCGGGCCTGGCACACCGACGTGCGCGGCGGCCTGCTGTTCGTCTGGCACGACCACGAGGGCAATGACCCGCAGCCTGAGGTTCAGATCCCGGAGATTCCCGAGGCCGCCAGCGACGACTGGACCGAGTGGCAGTGGAACTCGATGCTGATCGAGGGCAGCAACTGCCGCGAGATCATCGACAACGTGACCGACATGGCGCACTTCTTCTACATCCACTTCGGCCTGCCGACGTACTTCAAGAACGTCTTCGAGGGACACATCGCGTCGCAGTACCTGCACAACGTGGGCCGTCAGGACATCGGCGGCATGGGCACCCAATACGGTGAGTCGCACCTGGATTCCGAGGCCTCCTACTTCGGGCCGTCGTTCATGATCAATTGGCTGCACAACAACTACAGCGGCTACAAGGCCGAGTCGATCCTGATCAACTGCCACTACCCGGTCAGCCAGGACGCATTCATGCTGCAGTGGGGCGTCATCGTCGAAAAGCCAAAGGGCATGGACGACAAGACCACCCAGAAGCTGGCCAACGCGATGACCGAAGGCGTCAGCCAGGGCTTCATGCAGGACGTCGAGATCTGGAAGCACAAGACCCGCATCGACAACCCCCTGCTGGTCGAGGAGGACGGCGCTGTCTACCAGATGCGTCGTTGGTACCAGCAGTTCTACGTCGACGTCGCCGATGTGACACCGGACATGACCGACCGGTTCGAGATGGAGATCGACACCACCGCGGCCAACGAGAAGTGGGCCGACGAGGTCGAGGAAAACCTGAGGCTCAAAGCCGAAGAGAAGTCGGCCGAGAAAGAAACACTGCAGTCCAGCTGATGACACCACGCAACGAGCGGAGCCAGGCGCCAGATGTTGACGACCTGGCCCGCTCGATGCTGCTTCTGCACGGCGCACATGATGACGACGATCATCATCATGGCGGCGGCACCGGCGGTTCGCCCGCCGGAACATGGTCCAAGGCCCCGGATTTCGCGTCCGATCCGCAACGCGCCGCCGCGGTCCGCGAGTCCAGCGCACGCGACCGCGAGCGCTACCTGACCTCAGGCCTGGTTTCGGTGGACTGCCGGTTCTGCCACGTGGCGGTTCAGGTGAAAAAGCTCAGCGCGGAACACACTTCCGTGCAGTGGTCTTCGGAGGCGGTCCGGCGCTGCGCGACGTTCGAGGAGATCCGCTCCGCCGGCGGAGATCCGGCCCGGGCCCGGTCATGCCCGCGATTGACCGACAGCATCAAGCACGCTGTCGCCGAAGGGTGCCTGGAGGAAGTGTCCTCGGCACCGTCCCCGGGCGACGGCTAGTTCACATCCAAACTGCAGTCAGGGACAGCAGAAGCGTGATTTCTGTCCCTCAGTGCAATCTCGGTGCGGCACTCCCCCGCCGCAACTCCTCCACACAGGCACCCAGCGACTCGTCGTCGTCCCCATCGCCCAACGGCGGCAGCACGATGCCGTCGGCGACATCGCCGAATCTCACCTTCAACATCGCGGGCAATTCATCATGGCGCCCGCACACCAACAGCTCGTCGAGAATGGAATCGGTCAGCACCGAGGGCAATTCGTCCCACAGCTCGGTACGCACCAACGACCGCAGCTGATCCGGCAGTTCAGCCAGGCCGCGCCAGACCAGACCGGTCGCATAGGCCGGCGTCGAGTACAGGAATGCCAGCATCCGGCGCTGCCGTTCCCGTTCCGTGGCCACCGCCTCGTCGGTGCGGCCGGTGGCGATGGCCGTCGAGGCCATGACGAGCGGTGTGTCTGCCCTGCCGGAAGCCTCGGCGCCCCGTGCCAATGCCGGGCGCACCACGTCACGCAGGTAGCCGGGGTCCGAGTTGGTCGAGTGCGTGACGATCCCGCGCGCGACGCCGCCGGCGAGTTCGCACATTCCGGCGTTGACCGCACCCAGCCAGATCGGCGGGCGGACCGCGTCACTCGGGCCGGGATTGAAGTAGGGCTGCATCCGGGTCAGCCGGTAGTTCTCACTCTCGAAACACACTGTGTCCCCGGTGCGGAACGCGTCGAACAGGGCGTCCAGCGCACCCACATAATCCCGGAGCCGGGTAATCGGATCGGTCCACGGCATGCCGTAACGGTCGGCGATGTTCTGCTTGATCTGCGTGCCGAGGCCCAGCTCGAATCGTCCGCCGGACAGCACCGAGAGATCCCACGCCGTGTACGCCGTCAGTGTGGGGCTGCGCACGAATGCCAGTGTCACGGCGGTACGCACGGTGATGCGCGAGGTGTGCTCCAACGCCAGCAGCGCGACTACCAGGGAGTCGTGCACGGTCTCAGCGACGTGCAGGCCGTCACAGCCCAGGCGCTCGGCCCGCCGCGCGTAGTCCGCGGTGGCGGTCAGCGGCATCCGCGGGTCGAGCGCCAGATAGACCTTCATCTCAGGGGTTTGACCCTACAGCCCCTTGAACCGCTCCTTGACCGTCTCAGCGGTCAACCCGTAGTCGGCCAGTGAGTAGGTGTGCTTCGGTGCACGCGGCCCTTGCTTGCTGGCGTTGTGACTGTCGACCATGGCCTGCCGCGCGGCGTCGGTGAAGTCCAGACCGAACGTGCGGTAGATGCCTTCGACCGCACCGATCGGGTCCTCGACGAACTCGAAATAGTCCACATCGCAGAACTGCGCCGGATCATGCTTGGCCCGTTCGGCATTGAACAACTCCAGTCCGCGCGACCAGGTTTCCATGGAGTCTTCGCCGATGACGTTCCCGGTGAACGTATTGGACCACCCGGCGGTTGTGTGCTGGGCCAGTGAGCACATCGAGGCCATGATGGTCTCTGCCGGGCGGTGGCACTGGACCACCAGTGCGTCCGGGTACGTTGCGAACAGCGCATCCAGGGCGAACAGGTGACTGGGATTCTTTAGTACCCAACGCTTCTCGGGCTCGTTGAGGCCGATCAACTGCAGATTCTTCCGGTGCCGGGCATACGGCTTGGACCAGTCCTGACGGGCCAGCCACTGGGAGTAGGTCGGTACGTGGGCCAGCGTTTCGTAAGACACCGAGTGCAACGACTGGCGCAACAACTGCCAGCATTCCTCGACCTCGTCTGCGGTCATGAAATGCAGCCCGGTGTAGTCCGGGTTCTCCTCGTGCGCCTGCTTGAACCGGGCATCGAGCGCACTGAAGACCGGGTTGTCCGGCCAGGTTTCGCGCGGCGGCCGCGGCTGCGGGAACTCCGCCAGCCACATCTCCAAACCCTGATGCATGGGATCCGCGGTCAGCAACCGGTGGATCACCGTGGTCCCGGTGCGCGGCAGGCCGGTGACGAAGATCGGCCGCTCGATGGGCACATCGACGTGCTGCGGATACTGCTTGAACGCAGCCTCCGAGACGAGACGGGCCACCAGCGCATTCCGGGTGAAGAAGCGCTGCATCTTGCTGCCGAGCTCGGTCAGATCGGCGTCACGCTGATAGGACTCCAGCAGCACCCCGAGTGCTTCCCGATAGTTGTCGTCGTCGGCCCCGAAATCATCGAGTCCGCAGGCCTTTACCGCCGAGGCATGCAGATCCTCGACGGTGCCGACATTTGTGCGTGGGGTCATGCCTTGTACTCCCCGCAGTTCACATCGAGGGCCTGGCCAGTGATACCGCTGGACAGATCGCTAGCCATGAACAGGATGGCCGAGGCCACTTCGTCCTCGGTCGGCAGCCGCTTGAGGTCGGACCCGGCCGCCGACGCCTTGTAGATCTCGTCGACGGTGGTGCCGTACTTCTGCGCCTGGTGGTTGAAGTAGCCCTCCAGAGTTTCACCCCAGATGTAGCCGGGCAGCACCGAGTTGACCCGGATACCCTTCTCCCCCAGCTCGGTGGACAGGGTCTGCGACATGGCCAGCAGGGCCGACTTGGCCATCTTGTAGGCGCCGTACTTGGCCTGCGAGTGCCGCACGACCATCGAATTCACGTTCACCACCGAGCCGTTGGCGGTTTCCAGGGCCGGAGCGAAGCCCTGGGTCATGCGCAGCGCGCCGAACACGGTCAGCTCGATCGCATCCCGCATGTGCTCGAAAGTGGTGTTCGCGAACGGCTTCATGGACGGCACCCGGAACGCGTTGTTGATCAACACGTCAGCCTTGCCGTACTCCTCCATCGTGCGGGCCACCACGTTGGCGACCTGCTCCTCGTCGGTGATGTCGGTGCCCACCGCGAGCGCGCGACGGCCCAGTGCCGTCACCTCTTTGGCGACGTCCTCGAGCCGCTCCACCGTGCGGGCGGCCAACACGAGGTCGGCGCCGTTCTCCGCACATCGGCGGGCCAGAGTCGTCCCGAGCCCGGGTCCGACGCCACTGATCACCACTACCTTGCCATCCAGCAGTCCGGCCATCGGTCAGCCCACCATCCTTTCGCCAATAAGCTTCTGACGCAGCGCGATCCGCGCTCGCCAATCGTCGTCGGAAATCTTGTTGCTCTCGTAGTACGGCAGCTTCTCGGCCACGGAACCGATGTCCACCAGCTCCGCAGTCGGGCCGTCCGCGGCGCTCAACTCGCGCGAGACCCGCTGCCAGCGGAATTGCAGATAACCCTTGGTATGGCCCAGCGTCTCACACCAGTTGGTAACGCCGGGATTGTTCTCGGACACCACGATCCGGATCTTGCCATCCGGGTCGGCTTGCGCCTGCGTGCCGTTCAGTGAGGTCTGGTGGTTGATGTAGTCCAGAGAGATGTACCAGAGGCTCCCCAGCTGGAAGCCCAGGTAGGGCGCGTCCGAGACCGGCAGCGTGATGATCATCGCCTGGTCCGGCGTCATGTCGTAGTGCCCGACCGACGAGTACTGGGTGGCAAGCCCGCCGGGGGTGAGGCGTGGTGCGGTCAGCGCGTTGACGGGCAGGTTGTCGTAGAACCACTTCGGGAACTGCAGCCACGTCTTGACTCGCTGCACAAGTTGCTTACCCGCAGTGGCGTAACGCTTCTCGATGAGTGCAGGGGTCAGTGGCGCCGGCGCGGTGCCGGCGGTGTCGGTACGCGAGATCGCGAAGGTGCCGCGCTGCGCCGACCAGTCGTTGTAGACCTCGCGGATCACCAGCTGCGAGGGCGTAGCCGGGGTGAACCGCCATTCGAAGGTGCCGTCTGCGGCGATGTCGAGCTTGCGATCATCGAATGCGGTCTCGCTGTCGGGCACGTTCTCGTCGGTGTACTCCCCGCCGAGCAGCTGGAAGCTGACGTCGGTGGTGGTGCCCCGCTTTCCGGTGACGACGTACTCGTGGCCGGGTTGAACCCGGGTGCCGAAGTACATGGTGTCGGGATTGTCCAGGCCCATCTTGGTGAACGGCCCGGTTCCGCTGTGCAGGAACGGGTGGTCGCGGTCGTAGTCGAACGCGACGTGAGTGCAGGCCGCGATACAGCCGGCCAGGTACTGCAGACCCTCGGTGAGATCCGCCTCGGATTCGATGAACGGCGCTGCTGTGACCAGGGCTTCGGCCTCGGCGATGGCGTCGGCCAATGGTTGCGAGTACATGCGACCCCCGCTCTCTCGGTCCAATATTGGACCGCAGTGGTAGAGTTTCCTACCTGACACTAGAACGCGTTCCAATTCGAGTCAACGCCCGTGGAGGTCAGATGCCCGAAGCCGAGCCCGCCGGCCGTGCCTCACCACCCACTGCCCGGGTGGTGGCCATCCTGGATTTTCTGTCCCGCCATCCGCAGGAGCGGTTCGGGCTCTCCGAGCTCACCCGTCAGGTCGGGCTGAGCAAGCCGACTTGCCTGGGCATCCTGAGCACACTCACGGAATCGGGCTACCTGATCCGTGATGGCGAAGACAAGACGTACCGCCTTGGGCCGAGCCTGATCTCGCTCGGCCACGCTGCGCAGGAGTCGATGCGCGTCAACCCGGCGGCCCGTGCCGAACTGCTCGCGCTGTCAGCCACTTTCGACACCTCCGCGGGCCTCACCGCCGTCGTCGACGACCGGATCACCGTGCTGGAGCTGGTCGGCCCGCCGGGGCGGGACCCCGGAGTGCGGGTGGGGCAGAGCTATCCGTTCGCGCCGCCCGTCGGTCTGATGTTCGTGCTGTGGGACGACGACGCGCTGCGCGCCTGGCTGGCCAAGGTGCCGACCATTCCGCTGCGCACCGAATCCGCCCGACTGCACCGGGTGATCGAAAGCTGCCGCGCCGATGGATATCTGGTGGAACGCCTCACACCGGGGGGCCGCCGGCTCTATGCGCTGATGGCGGGGATGTCGACCAACCTGCCCGACGAACTGCGTGCGTTGCTGAGTGAGTTGGTGTCCGATATCGGTGAGCGGGTGTATCTGCGTGACGAGGGACCGAACGGCCGAACGCCGCATGACATCAGCGTCATCTCCGCGCCGGTGTTCGACCACTATCAGCGCCAGGTGATGGCGGTGTCACTGCATATCGGAACCGCATTGACGGATAAGGGGATCAGCGATCGGGCCCGCGCACTGGTCGCGACGGCCGACGCATTGACCAGCCAACTCGGCGGGACCAAGCCGACGCACTGAGTTGACTGCAGCCTCAGGGGCCAGGCGTATCAGTCCGCGGGAGGTTTGATGAAGAGATAGATCCGGTACGCGAAGCCCTCCGTTTCCAATTCGTGGTAGACCTTCCCGTTCTTCATGTCCATGTCGTCGCGTAGCCCGAACAGCTGCTTCAGTGCGAGCTGGTCGCCCTTGCTCATACCGGCCAGCTCCCATCGGGTCTGCATCCCGCGCATCACCTCGAGTCTGATGTCGCGTTGCGAGATCATCTGTAGGCGCGTCTTGGCCAGCGCCGCGTCCCAGTCGTCGAGCAGTTCCTTCGGTCGGGAATCCGTGTAGAGGAAATGCCCTCCCGGGGTCAACACGCGCGCCACCTCATCCAGGAAAACGTTGAGATGCGGGTAGCAGTGCGAAGACTCGACATTGATCACAGCGTCGAATGATTCATCGGGGAATGGCAGGTCTTCAGCGTTCCCGCTGACGAAGTCCAGGTCGGGTATCTGATGGCGTTTGCGGCAGAACTCGATGCCGGCAGAGTTCAGGTCCAACCCTGTATAGGAGGCGGGCCGATACGTGCGGGTGAGGTAGGAGGCGCCGCCGCCGTGGCCGCAACCGACCTCCAGCACTCGCTTACCGGTGAGGTCGCCCGCTTGCGTGGCAGTGGCGTGGTAAAGCTGGAGGGGGTAGCGGCTGGGTTCGTCGGACTCTTCCAGCTTCAACCCCATAGGAGGGTCCTCTTCGTAGCCGTTGTTCATCATCACGACGTCGTGGGCCGAGAGTCGGCGGGTCATCCAGGGATAGCTGTACCTGGTCATCGTGGGAAGAAGCTTCCAGCCGATGGGATTGTAGAGCCGGCCGATGTAGAGCCGGTCTTTGAGCGTCATAGCTGATTCTCCCAAACACGACAGTTTGCTGGATACGAAACGAGCAAACAAGTCTTCGCGACATTGATTTCAGCCGCCACCGTTCGTCGCTCGTGGTCGCCGCGTCAGCCGTCGAGGGCACCATTTCGATGAACACCACGGTGCGCGGGCGCGGTGCGCCTGCAATAGGGCCCGCCACGTCTACCGTCAGGTCTTGGCGGCATCACTGCACATCGGAAGCGCCTTGACCGACAAGGCGACCGACGATCGGTCCAGGGCGCTCGCGGCGACGGCCGGTGCGCTGCGGCGCCGTGTTCAGAAGTTGTTACAGGTGTCGAAGACTGTCTGCAGCAACCCCAGATACGGCTGATTGGCCGGCTGGGCGGCTATGCCCTCAGCCATGCGCTGCCGTTGATCCCGCGGTGAGCCGAGAAACTGACGCAATACATCCTGAACTGCCGGCGATGCGCCTGCCATGGGACTCTGCGCGTTCAGAGCGCCCATCACCTGCGGATAACTACAGGAGCTGTTGACGGCAGAATCCAACCTGGGATCTGCCGACGCGACACCGGCCCCGGCGATCATCGAGAATGCCAGACCACCGACTGCGACAACCGATTTGATCGACGAACGCTTCGTCATGTGAGGACCTCCTCCCCCTGTCCGGACTCTACCCCCGCGACGTCAGCAGGCCCGGGTTTTCGAGATTTGCTATGCGGAAGCACACGTAATTGCGTACGCAAGAGTGTTGCCATACGTCACCTCTCGTCGGACGGCAGCAACAGGGAGCGGACAACGGGCCGCGAAGCCGTATCCCGCAACAACGCACTGGCGGGCCGCTGGCGAACCATTTGCGGCCACCAGAACCAGCGGCCGAGCAACGCCGCGATGGCCGGAGTCATCAGCGCGCGAACCACCAGGGTGTCCAACAGCAGACCGATACCGATGGTGGAACCGATCTGCCCGATGATTCGCAGATCACTGGCCACCATCGACATCATGGTGAACGCGAACACGAGGCCGGCCGCCGTCACGACCTTTCCACTACCGCCCATGGCCCGGATGATGCCCGTGTTGATACCCGCGCCGATCTCTTCCTTCATCCGGGAGACCAACAGCAGGTTGTAGTCAGAACCGACGGCCAAAAGAATGATCACGGACATCGCGAGCACCAACCAGTGGAGGTTTATGCCGAGGATGTGCTGCCAGATGAGCACTGAGAGGCCGAACGCCGCGCCGAGTGACAGTGCCACCGTGCCGACGATGACGAGGGCTGCGATGAGACTTCGCGTGACCAGCAACATGATCACGAAGATCAGACAGAGTGCGGCCACCCCGGCGATCAGCAGATCGTATGTCGCCCCGTCACGCATGTCCTTGAACGTCGGCGCGGAACCGGCCAAATAGATCTTGGCGTTCTCCAGTGGGGTCACCTTGAGCGCCTCTTCGGCCGCCTTGCTCACCGCGTCGACCCTCGAGATGCCTTCGGGCGTCGCCGGATCGGACCGGTGCGAAATGATGAAGCGAACAGACTTCCCGTCCGGCGAGAAGAACAGGTTCATCGCGCGCTTGAAGTCTTTGTTCTCAAGGACTTCGGGCGGAAGGTAGAAGGAGTCATCGTTGCGGGCCGCGTCGAATGCCTGGCCCATCGCGGTGGCATCCTCGCCCACCTCGTCCATCATCGCCAGGGAGCCCGCCATGGTGCTGTGCATGGTCATCAGGCCGGCCCTCATCGCCCTCATGCTGGCGATCATCAGCGGGAACTGGCCGATCATCTGGGGCATGAGCGTATCGAGCCGGTCCGTCCCCAGACTGAGATCGTGCACTCCGTCGGAAACCGCGTCGACCCCGTCGAGCGCGTCGAAGAGGGATCGGAACGACCAGCAGATGGGAATGTCGAAGCAGTGCGGCTCCCAATAGAGGTAGTTACGGATGGGCCGCCAGAAGTCGTCGAAATCAGCGATATGGTCGCGCAATTCATCGGTGACGGCGTCCAACTCATGTGTGTCCTGCGTCATCGCATGGGTGGTGTCGGCCATCTTCAGGCCCACATCGTAGAGACGCTGCGTGATGTTGATCATCGTGGTCAGATCGTTCGCCTGCTTCAACAGGTCCTTCATGCGGTCCCGCTGGAACGGCAAGACCTGCTTCTGATTTGCGCTCTGCATACTGAGCAAGAACGGGATCGAGGTCCGATCGATCGGGTTGCCCTCAGGCCGGGTGATCGCCTGCACCCGGGAGATGCCCGGTACGGCGAAAACACCCTTCGCCAGCTTGTTCAATATCAACAGATCTGCCGGATTGCGCATGTCGTGATCGGCCTCGAGCATGAGGACGTCGGGCGTCATCCGGGACTGCGGAAAGTGCCGTTCGGCGGCTGCGTATCCGATATTCGCCGGAATGTCCGCAGGCACGTAGAGGCGGTCGTTGAAGCTGGTCTGGTAGGCCGGCAGCGCCAGCAACCCGATGAGCGCGATCACACAGGCGGTGATGAGAATCGGTGCGGGCCAACGGACTATCGCCGTCGCGAGCCGCCGCCACCGCCGGACGATGATCTTGCGCTTGGGTTCGAAGAGCCCGAAGCGACCGCCCACCGCAAGAACGGCCGGCACCAGCGTGAGCGCCACCGCGACCGCGACGATCATCGCGGCGGCGGTGGGGACACCCATGGTCTGGAAATAGGGCAGCCGAGCGAAGCTGAGGCAGAAGATGGCTCCGGCGATGGTCAGGCCGGAACCCAGCACCACCTTGGCCACGCTTCGATACGTCGTATAGAAGGCGGCCTCGCGGTCTTCGCCCGCCTGACGTGCCTCCTGATAGCGGCCGAGGAAGAATATGCCGTAGTCGGTTCCCACCGCGATCCCCAGGGAGACCAGGAGATTGACCGCGAAGGTCGACAGACCGATCACCTGGTGTTCACCGAGGAGCGCGACCACTCCGCGCGCCGCCTGAACCTGTACCCCGACCATGACCAGGAGAAGCACCGCGGTGACGACGGAGCGATAGACGAGGAGCAACATCGTGAAGATCACCACGAGCGTGACGATGGTGATCTTGATGATGGATTTGTCGCCGGCGTGGTTCATATCCGAGACCAACGGCGCGGGCCCTGTGACGTAGGCCTTGATGCCGGGGGGCGGCGGCGTCCGCGCGACGAGGTCCCGGACTGCCTCGACGGATTCGTTGGCCAGTGATTCACCTTGATTGCCGGCGAGGTTCAACTGGACATAAACGCCCTTGTCATCAGCGCTCTGGACACCGGTCGCCGTGAGGGGGTCGCCCCAATAGTCCTGCACGTGCTGCACATGCCGGGTGTCGGCTTTCAGCTGGCGAACCAGCTCGTTGTAGTAGCGGTGCGCCTCATCGCCGAGTGGTTGGTCTGCCTCGAGGACGACCATCGCCACACTGTCCGAATCGGATTCCTCGAAGCTCTTGCCCATGCGCTGCGCCGCCTGGAATGACGGGGCGTCTTTGGGGACCAGCGAGACGGAATACTGCCGCCCCACCTGTTCGAGGGACGGAACGGCAAAGGTCAGAATCGCGACGATCACCAACCATCCGAGGATGATCGGCACCGCCAGCCGATGGATCATCCTGGCAGTAAACGGCGGCTTGTTGCTCACCGCCGTCAACGTTCGTCGGGTTTGAGCAACAGGGAACGGACCAGCGGGCGAGGGCCGGTCGGCCGGAGCATCGCGCTGGCGGGCCGCTGACGGACATGCAGCGGCCACCAGAACCATCTGCCCAGCAGAGCGGCGATGGACGGGGTCATGAACGCGCGCACAACCAAGGTGTCGAAGAGCAGACCGATACCGATCGTCGAACCAACCTGGCCGATGGTGCGCACATCACTGGCCAACAACGCGAACATCGTCGAGGCGAACACCAGACCCGCGACTGTCACGACCTTTCCGCTGCCGGCCATGGCACGGATGATGCCGGTGTTGATGCCGGCTTTGATCTCCTCTTTCATCCGGGACACCAGCAGCAGGTTGTAGTCAGAGCCGACAGCCAAAAGAATGATGAGTGCGATCGCGAGCACGATCCAGTTCAACTGGATCCCGAGAATGTGTTGCCAGATGAGCACCGAGAGCCCGAACGCCGCGCCGAGTGACAGCGCCACCGTCCCGACGATGACCAAGGCCGCGACGAGGCTCCGGATCATGATGAGCATGATGATGAAAATCAGGCACAGCGCCGCGATTCCGGCGATCAGCAAGTCATAGGTCGACCCGTCCACCTGATCTTTGGCCATGGCCGAGCTCCCGGTGAGGAGGATCTTGGCGTTCTCCAGCGGTGTGCCCTTGAGCGCCTCCTCTGCAGCTGTTCTGATCGGGTTGACGCGAGCAATACCTTCAGGTGTCGCCGGATCGCCTCGCTGGGTGATGAGCAGCCGCGCCGTTTTCCCGTCCGGCGACAAGAAGACGTCCATCACTCTCTGGAAGTCCTTGTTCTTGAACACGTTGGGCGGGATATAGAAGGAATCGTCATTCTGTGCGTTGTCGAAGGCTCTGCCCATGGCGGTGGCACCCTCGGACATCTCATCCATCTGCGCCAGGATTCCCCCCATGGTGCTGCGCATCGACAGCATCATGGACCGCGTGCTCTGCATGGTGGTGATCATGGCCGGGAACTGCGCGATCATCTGCGGCAGAAGCAGATTGAGTTGATCGAGGTTGCCGATCAGATCGTGCATCGTCACCGTGAGTTTGTCGACGCCGTCAAGCGCCTCGAACAGGGATTTCGTCGACCAGCACAGTGGGATGTTGAAGCAGTGGGGCTCCCAGTACAAATAGTTGCGAATCGGGCGCCAGAAGTCGTCGAAATCCGCCATGTGGTCCCGCAGCTCGAGCGTGACGTCTTCCAGGTCGTGAGTCTTGCTGACCACATCGTTGGTCGCGACCGCGAGCTGTTGCATGAGCCCGTACATGCGTTGCATCACCGCGATGGTTTTCGTGATTTCGTCGGCCTGAGCGAGCAGGTCGTTCATCCGGGCCTTCTGAAAGGGCAACAGCTGCATCTGGCCGGCATTCGAGGAGCTGATGATGAACGGAATCGTCGTGTGCTTGAGGGGAATACCCTCGGGTCGTGTCGCCGACTGCACCCGGGCGACTCCGGGGACGGACAGCACGCCCTTGGCCAGTTTGTTGAGCACCAGGAAGTCGGCCGGGTTACGCATGTCGCGGTCGGCCTCGACCAGCAGGATGTCGGGCGAGGCCATCAGTGACTGCTGAAAATGGCGGGCTGCGGCTTCATATCCGGCGTTGGCGGGAATGTCCTTGGGCAGGTATTGCTGATCGTTGTACCCGGGCTGGTACGCAGGCAGCGCCAGCAGCCCGATCAACGACACCGCGCAGGTGGCAACCAGGATGGGTGCGGGCCAACGAACGATCGCCGTGCCGATTCGGCGCCAACGGCGAACGATGATCTTGCGCTTGGGCTCGAACAGCTTGAATCGACTACCCAGTGCGAGAACGGCCGGGATCAGCGTGAGTGCCACCGCAACTGCCACCATCATGCCCAGTGCGCATGGGATACCGAGGGTCCGGAAGTAGGGCAAGCGGGTGAAACTGAGGCAGAAAACAGCGCCGGCGATGGTCAAGCCGGATGCCAGCACCACCTTGCCGACACTGAGATATGTGGTGTAGAAGGCGGTTTCGCGATCCTCGTCGGCCTGACGTGCTTCCTGATAACGCCCGACGAAGAATATGCCGTAGTCCGTTCCCGCCGCGATGCCGAGGGTCACCAGAAGGTTGACGGCATAGGTGGAAAGCCCGATCGCACCGTGATCGGCGAGAAGTGCGACCACTCCTCGGGCCACCTGCAATTGAATGCCCACCAGGAACAACAGGATCACGGCCGTGAAGATCGAACGGAAGAAGAAGAGCAACATCGCCAGGATCACCGCGAGGCTCAGACCGGTGACCAGCAGGACCGTCTTGTTGCCGCTCGCACTCAAATCGGCGACCATCGCTGCCGGGCCGGTGACATAGGCTTTCACGCCCGGCGGTGGTGAACTCCGATCGACGATGCCCCGGACCGCTTCCAGCGATTCATTGGAAAGCGCTTGGCCGAGGTCGCCCGCGAGACCCATCTGGACGTACACGGCCTTGCTGTCGGCACTCTGCGCTGCGCCCGCCATGAGTGGGTCGCCCCAGAAATCCTGGACGTGCTGTACATGCGCTGTGTCGGCTTTCAGCTGACGAACCAGATCGTCGTAATAGAGGTGTGCATCGTCGCCCAGGGGCTGTTCACTTTCCAGAACGATGATCGCCGCGCTGTTCGAGGTGGCTTCGCCGAAGTTCCTGCCCATGCGCTCGACCGCCTCGAACGACGGTGCATCATTGGGGATCAGGGATACGGAGTGCTCTTTCTCCACCTGCTCGAGCGGGGGAACGACGGCACTCAAGACATAGGCGATCACCAACCAACCGATGATGATCGGCACCGCCAGTACGCGGATCATCCTTGCTACGAATGGCGGTTTGCCGCCGGTCTTCTGGCTACTCATGCGGCCTTCAGGAGGCAGTAGGTGAAGGCGCTCTCGCCGTTCTCGACCTTCTCCGCCTTGACCTCGTCATCGACGATGATGCGGCAGCCGATCCTGTCGCTGTCTCCCTGCGCGATGACGTTGACCATGGAGGTGGCCTCGGTCATCGGGAACTTCAACGACCATGGCAGGCTTGCCCCTTCGACGAACCGCGGCTCGGCATCGACGTCGAAGTAGCTGATGTTCGCCACCGTCCCGGGCGGGCCGAACACCTCATATACCAATTGTTTCGGATCGTACGGCCTACGTTCCTCGAGCTCTGTGTCGGCATATGCGGGGCGAGTCTGAGAGCCGAAGACACCATGCAGCCGCATAACGGTGAATCCTCCGGCACCGAGGACCACCACTACCAACAGCGGAATCCATATCCGCTTCAGAACCCCCAAATCACCAACCCCCTGAATCCGTGGCCCAATCCGGACAATCCGCGCCGCAGGTACCGGCGAAATGCATCGACCGATACCCGAAAGACGCCGGCGATTCATTTACGGCAGTGCTCTCGGGCCTGCCGCAAATGGGTGTCACGGCAAGCATGCAACAGCCCGGGCAGGACGATCCGAGCCTGACCAGTAGAGCATTCAGGCAACCTCCATATCTGTCCATTCCCAAGGTGATACGGGATCGTAATGCATTTGGCGGGGCCGCCGCCGTGGAACTCAATTTAACGCGGCTAACAATTTTCATGTGACTGAATGGCCGTTGTGTGACTCTGCAAAGAAATTCAAGATTGCCGAATTCACCGTTTGAGGCCGTTCCAGGAAGCCAAGGTGGCCCGCGTCCGCAATCTCAAGATAGCGCCCGTTGGGCAGGGCATCTGCGACTTCGGCCCCGAGATGCGGGGGCATCACCAGATCGTCGGCGAATCCGATCACGAGCACCGGAGTGTTGACCGTCCGGTAGGCCGGCCTTCGATCTTCCAGCGGAGCGACGCCATACTGAGCGCGAATTCCCGGTGTCACCTTCGCCGGCCATCTGGTGAACGTGTCGATCCAGTCCCGAGCAGAGCCTTCGTTGTTCAAGGTCTTCGGTGAAAAGTTTTCCAGCAGGCGCAATTTCGCGTCATATGTGGCGGGCAACCGCACACCGGCATCGGCAAGGTCCCGCTCCGCGATACGAAAGAACTCGCGCGTACAGTCATGGCGCCCACGGGTGGCCATCAACGCCGACCGGCTCACCAGTTCAGGCCTGGCTAGCATCAGCTCCTGCGCGATATACGAGCCCATCGACACCGCCACCACCCGGACGGGGGCGATGTCGAGTCGCTCGATCAACTCCGCCGTGTCGGCCACCATCGTCGCCGTGGTGAAGCCGTCGCCGTCCGACGTCGCGCCCACACCCCTGTTGTCGAAGGTGATGACGCGATAGCCCGCGGCGCGGAATGCGGGCACCTGATAAAGATCCCAGGTACGTCCGACACCGCCCTGCCCGGCGATGAACAGCACAGGCTCACCGTCGCCGCGGTCTTCGTAGGCCAGGTTCACCCGTCATCCGCCCACACGGCTGCTCATGCGTCCAGGCGGGCGAACTCGCCCTGCCGGTACTGATCGACGCACGCCGCACGGCGGACCTTTCCGCTTGTGGTGATCGGAATCGAACCGGGCGGCACCAGAACCAGATCTGAGACACCCAGGCTGTGCGTGTTGAAGATCGCCGAGGTCACTTCACGCTTGACGACAGAAAGCGGATCCTCCGGCGCCTCGGGCGACGGCGCCCGCGTCCTGACTTCGACGATGACCACGAGCTTCTCGGTATGGCCGTCCGGGACGGCTATGGCCGCACACCGGCTCCGGCTGATCTCCTGGATCGTCGCCTCGATGTCGTCGGGAGAGTGATTACGCCCGTACACGATCAGCAGATCCTTGATACGACCGATGATGAACAGCTCGTCGTCGAACATGAATCCCGAGTCCCCGGTGCGCAGCCAAGGCCCCTCGGGCGTGCCGTCCGAAGGAGCGACAAGCTTCCCACCGAAGGTTGATTCCGTCTCTTGCGGTCTGCGCCAGTATCCGCTCGCGACATTCTCGCCGTATACCCAGATCTCTCCGACGGTTCCGGCCGGACATTCGGAGCTCGTCTCGGAATCTACGATCCGGATCAGCGGCGATACCGGGACGCCGTAGCTGACCAGAGGCGTGCCGGCTCCGTTCTGGCAGCGCCGCGCAGTGCCCGCGGTCAGCGGTTCGGACTCGAAACGCACGATCGCAGGGGGCTCACCCGATTCGCGAGTGGCGATGTACACCGTGGCTTCGGCCATTCCGTAAGACGGGCGTATCACTTTCCCCGGCAGGTTGAACCGAGCGAAGCGCTGGGTGAAGCGCTCGAGCGTTGCCGGGTGCACACGCTCACTTCCGGTGATGATGACGAGAACGTCCGACAGATCCAGACCGGCCATGTCCTCGTCCGAAGCCTTGCGCACCGCCAGTTCGAATGCGAAGTTCGGTGCGGCCGTGTAGGTACGGCCGTTGGTCGCGAGCATCTGCACCCAACGGGCCGGGCGCTGCAGGAAGGCCACCGGACTCATGAGTACTGCGGGAACGCCCGACAGCACCGGCCCACAGACCCCCAGGTACAGACCCATGTCGTGATAGAAGGGCAGCCACGACACGATGGTCGAACCCTCCGGGACGACGTTTCCGAATTCCGCGAAGTAGCCCGACATCAGCTGCTCGAAATTCACCAGCAGGTTTCGGTGCGACATCATCACTCCGGCCGGGTTCCTCGTCGAGCCCGACGTGTACTGCAAATACGCTGTCTCCGTCACGCTTTCACTCGGGGCTCCATGCGCTGCCGGAGCATCGAAGTCCAACGTGTCGACCTCGACGACCGCCGGAGCGGATCCGCCGGCCGCAGATCCGACGAAATCGCTCACTGCGCCGGAAACCGCGGAAGTGGTGAGGATGACCGTGGGCGCCGCATCCTGGAGCACCGAGCTGACCCGCTCGTCGCTGACGCCACCGAGTGGAACCGCCAAGGGGACGGCGATCAGCCCCGCTTGCAGCGCACCGAAGAAGGCGACGATGTAGTCCAGGCCCTGTGGCGCCAGGATGAGTGCGCGGTCGCCGGGCGCGCCGAACCTCCCGAGTTCCCGCGCAACGCCACCCGCACGCCGATACAGCTGCGCGTACGTCAGGCTCTCGGTTGAGCCTTCCCAATCATTTTCGTAGTCAACAAACGTCATCGCCGTGTCGTCGCCCTGCAGCCCAGCTCGATCCCGCAGCAGCGTCAAAATGGATGCCTCGCCCACGGACGTCAGAGTATCGCGCTAATCGCAACAACATATCCGGAACCATCAGCAAACTATATTTCGATGACCATATGAATCACATCGAGGTCATTCCCCGCCGTCGATCGCTGCGAGCGAAGCCATGGCGCGCGCACAACGATGGCCTCTGATCTTGACAATCAAGGTATTTGCCTGGTGAAGCGCGCGAAGTGCTTGCAATCGGGGGCATCTTCGCGATCGATTGAACGGATTCTGCGACAACATTCCGCAGCGAACCATACTGTTATTGATTACGACCGCCTTGGCGGGCGTTGAGCCCCTAATGGCCGCACCACATAAGCGGTCTAATTCTGCGGCCCGACGCACGAATAGGGGGCATCGAGCCTGACAGCGGCCGGACCGCGGAAAGGCCTGTCGGGAGGAGGGCAATTTGAGCGTCACACCAGTTACTCCGGTTGCGGTCATCGGCATGTCCTGCCGGCTCCCGGGGGGCATCGATTCGCCCGAGCGGTTGTGGGAGGCGTTGATCCGAGGCGATGACCTGGTCACCGAGGTTCCGCCCGACCGTTGGGACGCCGACGAATACTACGATCCGGAACCCGGGGTGCCTGGTCGGTCGGTGTCGAAGTGGGGTGCGTTCCTCGATGACGTCGCCGGATTCGATGCGGAGTTCTTTGGTATCAACGAACGAGAGAGCGCCGCACTCGATCCACAGCACCGGTTGTTGTTGGAGACCGCCTGGGAGGCCATGGAGAATGCCGGCCTCACCCGGGAGGCGTTGTCAGATTCACCGACCGGAGTGTTCGTCGGCCTCACGCACGCCGACTATCAGATGCTCGCTGCCGACGCGCAAGCTCTCGAAGCCGCATATGGCTTCAGCGGCAACAACTTCAGTCTGGCGTCCGGGCGGATCGCTTACGCGCTCGGGCTCCACGGCCCCGCGCTCACCGTGGACACCGCATGTTCCTCGGGTTTGACTGCCGTACATCTGGCGTGCCGCAGCCTGCATGAGGGCGAGAGCGATCTCGCCCTGGCCGGTGGCGCCACCTTGGCTCTGGACCCGCGCAAGTTCGCTTCGGGTTCGGCGGAGGGAATGCTCTCGGCGACCGGGCGCTGTCACGCCTTCGATGCCGCGGCCGACGGGTTCGTGTCCGGAGAGGGCTGCGTCGTCATCCTGCTCAAGCGGCTGCCCGACGCACTGCGTGACGGCGATCGAATCCTGGCCGTCGTGCGTGGCACCGCCGCCAACCAAGACGGTCACACCGTGAACATCGCGACGCCATCGGATGCCGCACAGACCGCGGTGTACCGAGCGGCATTGGCTGCCGCCGGCGTCGATCCCGTCACAGTCGGCATGGTCGAGGCGCACGGCACCGGGACACCGGTGGGCGACCCTATCGAATACTCGAGCCTGGCCAAGGTCTACGGCACTGACGGCCCCTGTGCGCTGGCATCGGTCAAGACCAATTTGGGGCACGCCCAGGCAGCTTCTGGAGCCATCGGCCTGATGAAGGCCGTCCTCGCCGTGCAGCACGGCGAGGTTCCGCAAAACCTGCATTTCACCCGTCTGCCCGAGCAGCTCGCCGCGATCCAGACCAATCTCTTTGTGCCCCAGGAGACCACGCCGTGGTGCACCGACGGGCATCATCCCCGCAGGGCAGCAGTCTCGTCGTACGGGCTGTCGGGGACCAATGTCCACGCCATCCTGGAACAAGCACCGGAACAGCCGGCAGACCCCGCCGCAGTAGGCCGGGAACCCCGATCGGCGACCGAACCCATGTTGTTCCCGTTGTCGTCGACCTCGGCCGACGAACTGCGGAACACGGCCGGCCGGCTGGCGGACTGGGTGCAGGCACATGATGATGTCGCACTACCCGATCTGGCCTACACCCTGGCACGCCGACGGGGGCACCGGCCGGTACGCACCGCCGTCAGTGCGAGCGGCCGACCGGAACTCATCTCGGCCTTGCGCGAGGTCGCCGACAGCGATACCCCGTATCAGCCGGCGGTCGGACGCGACGATCGTGGTCCCGTCTGGGTGTTCTCGGGTCAGGGTTCGCAGTGGGCGGGAATGGGAGCCGAGCTCTTGGCGACCGAACCGGTGTTCGCCGCCACGGTGGCGCAGGCCGAACCGATCATCTTGGCCGAGTCCGGATTCTCGGTGACCGAGGCGATGTCGTCGGCGGACGTCGTCACCGGTCAGGACCGTCTGCAGCCGACGTTGTTCACCATGCAGGTCGCCATGGCCGCCACCATGAAGACACACGGCGTGCACCCCGGTGCGGTCATCGGCCACTCCCTGGGCGAGGGCGCAGCAGCTGTCGTCGCAGGCGCGCTGTCTCTGGATGACGGGCTGCGGCTCATCTGCCGCCGGTCTCGCCTGATGTCCCGCATTGCCGGGAAAGGTGCCACCGCCGCGGTGGAACTACCTGCCAAACAAGTACTTTCCGAGTTGACCGGCCGCGGCATCAACGATGTCGTGGTGGCAGTGGTGGCTTCACCACAGTCGACCGTCATCGCCGGCACCACTCAGACGGTGCGGGATCTGGTCGCCGACTGGGAGAAGCGCGGGGTGATGGCTCGCGAAGTCCCCGTCGACGTGGCCTTCCACTCCCCACAAGTCGAGCCGATCGTCGGCGATCTGGCGGCCGCTCTCGCCGATCTGAAACCCATGACACCCGAGATCCCGTTCTACTCGGCGACGTTGTTCGATCCCCGAGAACAACCGGTGTGCGATGCCGACTACTGGGTGACAAACATGCGCCGGATGGTGCGCTTCGCCACCGCCGTACAAGCCGCGCTGGAGGACGGGCATCGGGTCTTCGCCGAACTGTCGCCACACCCGCTGCTCACCCGTGCCCTCGAGCAGACCGCCGCAGGCCGGGAAACTCCGATGGCCGCGCTGGCCGCGATGCGCAGACAGCAGCCGATGCCGAATGGTCTGCGCGGACTTCTGATCGACGTCCACAGTGCGGGCGCCGCCGTCGACTTCTCGGTGCTCTGCCCGAGCGGTCAACTCGTGGATGCGCCGTTGCCGAGCTGGACGCACCGCCGACTGTGGCTCGACGGCGGTGGTCATGACTCCCCGACCCACGGTGGTTGCACCATCGCGGTCCACCCTCTGCTCGGCGCCAACGTCAGGTTGCACGAAGAACCGGAACGCCATGTCTGGCAGGCCGATGTCGGCACCGCGGCGCAGCCGTGGCTGGCCGACCATCAAATCCGTACTGTCGCGGTACTTCCGGGAGCCGCCTTCTGCGAGATGGCGCTGGCCGCCGCCAAGGCTGTGCTGGGCGAGGGTTCCGAAGTCCGTGACATCCGGTTCGAGCAGGCTCTGCTCCTGGACGAATCGACGGAGGTCGGAGCGTCCGCCTCGGTGTCCTCCCCCGGCGCGGCCACCTTCATCGTCGAGACCGATGAGGAGGGTCAGCACACGCGGCACGCGATCGCGGCCCTGCATACCGCCGTGGATGAGCAACCGCCCGCGTACGACATCACTGCGATCCTCACCGCCCACCCGTGCGAGGACGAAGGCGCCGAGGTCCGTAATCGCGTGGGCCAGCATGGTATTCAGTACGGTCCCGCGTTCACCGGACTGGTCACCGTGCGTACCGGCGAGGCGCATGCCCGCACGGTGCTCGCCGAGGTCGCCCTGCCTCGCTCGATCCGCTCACAACAGGACGCGTACGGCGTGCACCCGGCACTTCTCGATGCGTGCTTCCAATCGGTCGAGGCGCATCCGGAGGTTCAGGCGCTCGGCGGCGACGCTCTGGGACTGCCGTTGGGTGTGCGCCGGCTACGTACCTACGATTCGGCCCGCAGCGCACACTACTGCTACACGCGGCTGGTCAAGGCCGACGCCACCGGCATCGAGGCCGACATCGATGTACTCGACAAGGACGGAGCCGTCCTGCTGACAGTGCAGGGACTTCGCCTGGGCACCGGCGCCTCCTCAAGCGGACACGATGATCAGGTTCTCAGCGAAAGACTGCTGACCGTCGAATGGCGCCAACGGGACCTGCCGGAGGTGGAATACGCCGAAGCCGGATCCTGGCTGCTCATCAATGCCTCCGACGGCCCCGATGCGGTCGCCGACGAACTGAGCAGGATCCTGAAAGAGCGTGGCGCCCAGTGCACCACCATGAGCTGGCCCAATCAACCAGACGACTCGCTGACCTGCGCTCAACTCGGCAATCATCTGCGGGAGGGCCGGTTCACCGCCGTCGTCGTCACGACCTCGCCCAACAATGGCGACCACGCCGACCAGTCACCCCTGTTGGGCCGGGAGTATGTGTGCCATCTGGTGCACATCGCCCGACAGCTACCGGAGATGAGCGGCGAACTACCTCGCCTCTATGTCGTGACCCGCAACGCCCAAACGGTCATCGCCGGGGATGTGGCCAATCTGGACCAGGCTGAGCTCCGTGGCCTGATCCGGGTCATCGGCACCGAACATCCGCACCTGAGCGCCACTCAGATCGACGTCGACGAGGCCACCGACGTGGAGCAGCTGGCACGCCAACTGCTCAGCGGGTCAGAGGAGGATGAAACCGCGTGGCGCAACGGCCGGTGGTACGCCGCACGGCTGTGCCTTGCCCCACTACGCCCCGATGAGCGCCGCACCACCATCGCCCATCTCGAACGCGACCGAATGCGGCTGCAGATCCGTACACCGGGCGACCTGGAGTCGCTGGAACTTGTTGCCTGCGAGCATGTTCCTCCTGGCCCGGGCCAGATAGAGGTCGCGGTCAGTGCATCCAGCATCAACTTCGCCGACGTGCTCGTGGCGTTCGGACGCTACCCCGCCTTCGATGGGGTACTGCCCCAACTCGGCATCGACTTCGCCGGTGTGGTGACCGCGGTCGGACCCGACGTGACCGACCACAAGGTCGGCGATCGGGTCGGTGGCCTGTGCGCCGACGGCTGTTGGGGCACGTTCGTCACCTGCGACGCCCGCCTGGCAGCCACCGTGCCCGCCGGACTGACCGACGCCGAGGCGGCCGCATTGACCATTGCGACCGCCACCGCTTATTACGGGCTCAACGACATGGCCCGGGTCAAATCGGGCGACAAGGTGTTGATCCACTCCGCGACCGGCGGGGTCGGGCAGGCCGCGATGGCCATCGCCCGCGCGGCGGGCGCGGAGATCTTCGCCACCGCCGGTAGCGAGCAGCGCCGACAGCTCTTGCGCGACATGGGTGTTGAGCATGTATATGACTCGCGGACCGTGGAGTTCGCCGAGCAGATCCGCCAGGACACCCAGGGATACGGCGTGGACATCGTGCTGAATTCGGTGACCGGTGCCGCCCAGCGGGCCGGCCTCGAACTGCTGGCATTCGGCGGACGATTCGTGGAGATCGGCAAGCGGGACATCTACGGCGACACCCGGTTGGGGCTCTTCCCCTTCCGGCGCAACCTCTCGTTCTATGCCGTCGACCTGGCGCTGATGTCCGTCAGCCATCCGGACCGGCTCCGGGAATTGCTCGAAACCGTATATCTGCTGACCGCGGAAAGTGATCTGCCCGCACCGGAGGTCACCCACTACCCACTTGCCGACGCCGCCACCGCGATACGCATGATGAGCGGCGCACAACATATCGGCAAGTTGGTCCTCGACATTCCACACACCGGCTCCAGCCGCCTGGTGGTCCCACCGTCACAGGTGCAGGTGTACCGGCCCGATGGCGCCTACATCATCACCGGCGGACTCGGTGGCCTCGGATTGTTCATGGCCGAGAAGATGGCGGCCAACGGATGTGGACGCATCGTGGTGTCCTCTCGCTCGCAGCCGACCGAGCGGGCTTCGGAGATTCTCGAGCGCATCCGGTCGACGGGCGTGGACGTACTCGTGGAGTGCGGCGACATCGCCGAGTTCACCACCGCGGAGCGGTTGGTGGCCGTGGCGACCGCCGACGGGCATCCGGTGCGCGGTGTCTTGCACGCGGCGGGCGTGATCGAGGACGCCGCGCTGACCAACATCACCGACGAGCTGATCGAGAGAGACTGGGCACCAAAGGTTTATGGAGCGTGGAACCTCCACACGGCCACCATGGGCCAGCCTCTGGACTGGTTCTGTTCGTTCTCGTCGGCGGCAGCGCTGATCGGTTCCCCCGGGCAGGGTGCGTACGCGGCTGCCAACAGCTGGCTGGACGCCTTCAGCCTGTGGCGCCGTTCGCAGGGATTGCCGGGCAGCGCGATCGCATGGGGCGCCTGGGGCCAGATCGGGCGTGGCACCGACCTGGCCGAGGGCGCCGGAATCGCCATAGCGCCTGACGAGGGCGCGTATGCGTTCGAGGCCCTGCTACGTCATGACCGTGCCTACACCGGATATGCGCCGATCACGGGAACTCCGTGGTTGAGCGTATTCGCCGAACGCAGCCCGTTCGCCGAAGCATTCCGCTCGACCGGCCAGGCCGCCACGGGCACCGGCAAGTTGCATGCCGAACTCGAGGAGCTGCCCCCGGAAGAATGGCCCGGCAAGTTGCGGCATGTGATCTCCGATCAGGTGGGCGTCATCCTGCGCCGCAGTGTCGACCCGGACCGCCCGCTCTCCGAGTACGGCATGGACTCACTGGGAGCACTCGAACTGCGTACCCGCATCGAGAACGAAACCGGCATTCGGATCTCGGCGACCGGAATCACGACCGTGCGTGGCCTGGCAGACCTGCTGTGCGAAAAGCTGCTGCCCGCGGGGGCTGCGTGAGATGAGGGGCGGCAAGAAGCTGAATCCGGCCGCGTCCAGCAAATACGTGAGCGGCCATCGGTATCGAGGTGCCCGCGGATTCATCCGGCCCGCACCCGACCCCTGCACCGCGTCGGCCGCCGCCTCCGGCGCGCCGCCGGCCTCGGTTTCCGGCAGAACCCGCGCCGATCGACTGTTTCTCACCCCGTTTCCGCGACCACCGACCATGGGTGCACGAAACTAGCTTATTGACAGTGCATTTGGACAAATCAATACCGAAACGGCGGGGAGGATCGGCAGGGTGGCACCGAGATCCGCGGAACCGATACGCGATGAGGGTCAAACCGTTCAGGTTCGCCGACCATGACGTACACAGCCCCGCGCATCCGCGCGGACAGACGAGCCCAAAACTGCTCGTGGTCAGGCGGCAAGAACGCATACAGCAAATAACAGACGAGGTAGGATTCCGGTCATGTGGGGCTCGTTGGTAGTACTGGCACTTTTGACGACCATCAATCCTGTGCGCCTCGGAATCATCCTTCTGGTGCTCTCGCGGCCGCGGCCTGTGCAAAACCTGCTCGCCTACTGGGCGGGCGCAGTGCTGATAGGACTGGCCAGCCTCGTCATTCCACTGTTCGTGCTCCACTCCACTCCGGCCTCGTCCGCCTTCGCGCAGAAGTTTGCGCACCCCACCGCAGACCCGCTCACGCAGCGCATCACCATCGGCATCGGCATAGCTCTGCTGGCCATCGCCGCGATCATGGTGGCCCGCAACGTGCTACGGAAACCTGTCGCCGCAGGTAGTCATCGGAAGTCGGCAGGCGACGGCACCGGCACCACCTCGACGCTCGTAGATGATTCCGGTGCGCCACCGGCGATCACAAGACTGCTGTACTCCACCCCGGGCGATGACGATGCCGATACCAAATCTCGGGGATTGCTCGGTCGCGTACGCGAAGCCTGGCAGAACGGATCCCCGTGGATTCCCTTCGTCATCGGGGTGATCGTGATTCCGCCACTCGACGGACTTCTGTTCGCCCTGGCCATCGTCGTCGCCTCAGGTGCCTCGTTCGAAGTCCAGTTGGTCGCAGTGATCGCCTTCGTCTTCGGCGTACTTCTCGTGGAGGAGTTCATTCTCGTCAGCAACGTGGTCGCGCCGGAGAAAACCCAAGCGGCACTGCGCAAGTTGCACGAATGGGCCAGTGCGCATCGCCAGACGTTCGCGGCGGCCATCTGCGCGGTTGTCGGCGCCTCCTTGGTGCTCCGGGGCGTGGGCGGCCTCTGATCGGCGGGTCGGTATGATCCGGCTGTCCAACGTAGGTTGATCTGTGGGGATGGGATCACATGTCTGCACGCGTCGAGCAGTTGGAGTTTCAGGCGGAGGCACGCCAACTCTTGGACCTGCTGGTTCACTCGGTGTACTCCAACAAGGACTCGTTCCTCCGAGAGCTGATCTCAAATGCCTCGGACGCCTTGGACAAGCTGCGCCTCGAAACGCAGCGGAACAAGGAGCTGACCGCCGACACCTCCGATCTTCACATCGACATCGAGGTGGGGCACGATCCGCGGACACTGACAGTCCGCGACAACGGCATCGGGATGACACACGACGAGGTCGTGGATCTGATCGGCACCCTCGCGAAGTCGGGAACCGCAGAGCTTCGTAAGCAATTGCAAGAGGCCAAGAAGGCGGCGGCCTCAGAGGAATTGATCGGACAATTCGGCGTCGGCTTCTACTCCACGTTCATGGTCGCGGACAAGGTCGAACTGCTCACCCGTAAGGCCGGCGAGAGCGAAGCCACCCGATGGGTGTCGAGCGGCGACGGTACCTACACCATCGAATCCGTCGACGACGCACCGCAGGGCACGTCGGTCACTCTGTACCTGAAACCCGAGGATGTCGAGGATCAACTTCACGACTACACCGCCGAGTGGAAGATCAGAGAGCTCGTCAAGAAGTACTCCGACTTCATCGCCTGGCCGGTCCGGATGGAGGTCGAGCGATCCACGCCGGCGGGCGAAGAGGGCGGGCCGGATACCGTCACCGTCGAAACTCAGACACTGAACTCGATGAAGGCGTTGTGGGCCAAGCCCAAAGATGAGGTTTCCGAAGAGGAGTACCACGAGTTCTACAAACACATCGCCCACGCCTGGGACGATCCGCTCGCCGTCATCCCGATGAAGGGGGAGGGCACCTTCGAGTACCAGGCGTTGTTGTTCATCCCGTCGCACGCGCCGTTCGACCTGTTCACCAGGGACGCCAAGACGGGCGTGCAGCTGTACATCAAGCGGGTCTTCGTCATGGGTGATTGCGAAGAACTCATGCCCAGGTACCTGCGCTTCGTCAAGGGCGTGGTGGATGCACAGGGCATGTCACTCAATGTCTCTCGTGAGATCCTGCAGCAGGATCGGCAGGTTACCGCGATCCGTCGCCGGCTGACGAAGAAGATCCTGTCTACCATCGTGGACCTGCAGTCCGGCAAGCCCGAGGATTACCGCAGCTTCTGGACACAGTTCGGCGCTGTCCTCAAAGAAGGCCTGATGTCTGACCCGGACAACCAGGGCACGCTGCTGAGGATTTCATCGTTTCACTCCACGTTCTCCGGCAGCGACGGCACTGAGGGGCCCACCACCACGCTGGCTGAGTACGTCGAACGCATGAAGGAAGGTCAGGAACAGATCTTCTACGCCACGGGACCGTCGGCGGAGCAGCTTCGGAAGTCGCCGCACCTGGAGGCGTTCAAGGCCCGAGGTTACGAAGTGCTGCTGCTCACCGACCCGGTCGACGAAATCTGGGTGGGCTCGGTACCCGAGTTCGACGGCAAGCGGCTGCAGTCGGTCGCCAAAGGCGAGGTCGATCTCGACTCCGAGGAAGACAAGACCGCGCACGAGGCTGAGCGAGAAGCCCAGAAGCAGGAGTTCGCCGACCTGCTGGCCTGGTTGAAGGAGACTCTGAGCGAACAGGTCTCGGATGTGCGATTGTCCGGTCGATTGATCGAGTCGCCGGCCTGCTTGGTCACCCCCACGTTCGGCATCACACCGTCGCTGGCGCGCATGTATCGCGCCTCCGGGCAAACAATCAGCGCCGGGAAACCCGCACTCGAGCTCAATCCGACGCATCCACTGGTCACCGGCTTGCGACGGGCGTACGAGACGGGCGGTGACGCTGATTACTTGCATCGGTTGGGAGAAACCAGCGAATTGCTGTACGGCACCGCCCTTATAGCTGAAGGTGAAATACCCGAGGACCCGGCCAAATTCGCCGGACTACTCGCCGACCACTTGGCCCGCACCCTGTAAGGCGCTTCATCGCAACCGATTTCGTATCGATTCATCAAAATCGCCGAGTGAAGGGATGCTTGGGCTCGTACCGTACGAGAATGAGCAACGTACTCGATCTGCTCGATCAGACCATGTACGACATGGAGCAGGCCACGGGATCGAAAACTCTGCTGCAGGGTGTCTGGGTGTATGACCGCCCGATCGACATCGACGGTCTAAGGCAGTTCCACCGTCACCTTGAACGTGGTCGGTTGTCTCGCTGTATCGCACGGTCGCCCTTGCCGTTCGGCCGCCACCGCTGGGTGGCACCCGACAAGCTGCCTGAGCTCGAGATCGTCGAGCCGGCCCGCCCGCGTGAAGAATTCGACGCCTGGCTCGACGAACAGGTGAACACCCCACTGGATTGTGAGCACGGTCCCGGCTGGCACCTTGCGGTGCTCCCGTTCACCGACGGCGGCACAGGCGTGAGCCTGGTCGTCTCACACTGCCTCACAGACGGCGTCGGACTGGGGCAGGCGTTGGCCGATGCGGCGTGTGGCCGCGACGACCCGATCAGCTGGCCGTCTACCGCGTCGCGCGGCCGATTACGGGCCGTGCGAGAAGACACCGGCCAGACTGTGCGCGATTTCCCGGCCATCGGCCGTGCCGTCGCCGCCGCAATACGCTTTGGACAACAAGGGCGCAACGGTGCCGAAACAGTCAGACGGCCCACCACTGCATCGCCTGCGCCGCCCCCTGAAGCCGACGAAACCCACCTGCTCCCAACGGCAACGATTTTCGTCGACGCCGAAGAGTGGGATGCCCGCGCGAACGCACTCGGCGGGACTCGGAACACGCTGCTTGTGAGCCTGGCCGCTCGCCTCGCCCAACGAGCCGGACGGGTTGCGGCGGATGGTTCTGTGGTCGTGACGCTACCGGTGAACCAGCGCACTACGGACGACACCCGCGCCAACGCGATCGGAGGCGTCCGCGCCACAGTCGACCCGGCGTCTGCAACGACGGATCTGACTGAGATCCGGGCCGCGGTCAAGCAAGCGCTGATTCGGTTCTCGGAGGAACCCGACCCCCAGCAGGTACTGAATGCGCTGGTGCCCCTCATGTCTGAGCGGGTCCTGAACGCCGCCCGTCGTGCAACCAGGGGCAACCCATTCAATCTCGTCGGCGCGTCGAACGTCGGAGAGATCCATCCCGCCGCCGGCCGGCCAGATGGGACGGATGCCGATTCCTTCGCCATGAGGTTGCACCACACCGGTGTGTCCACGGCGACACTGCACCGGTACGGCGGTGTGCAAACCATGCTTTCCGGAACGATGGACGGACGGATATTCGTCTCGTTGAGTTCCTACCTGCCGGGCCATGCCAATTCGAATGATGAGCTACGCATGCAGCTTTCGACAGCGTTGAATGAGTTCTAGCTCACCGCTCGATAGGTGTCAGTGATCGAAAAGTCCTTCAATGCACTCGAAAGTTCTTGTTTCAAGCTGTCATTGGAGTTGAGGCAGTCTGGCAGGTACGAGATAGCCGAGATGAAGACCTTGCCGTTCACCGTTCCGGAGAGCACAGACTGGATTCCGCCGAGCCGGCGCATTCTCGCCTCGGTCACGCCCAAGTGAAGAACCCTCAGGGCGAAGGAGTCGGCGTCCGTGCCATCGGGTCGACCGACGGCCGGGTTGACCACACGAAGGTTGGAAGAGCCGACTTGGTTGGGTGAGACGACAGTGGTCGCGCTGCGGGCAGCCTTGAGAAGCCCCGCAGGTAGAAGTGGGACGATGGCGTTCACTGCCATCTCGTTTTCGGCCCCCTCCCGGTGGCGAATCAGCGTTTGTTTGACCGCCGCCCGGATCTCCCGCAGGTCCGTCGTGGCGAGTTCAGGGTCGACGGTGACGGTGGCATTGCCGATCGCGTTGGCCCGAGTGTCGCCGTCAGCGCGCTCATCGACCGGCATGATCACCTCGACCGAACCGTCCGCAGCAACCCGGCCTGCCCGTTGGGCGAGCCGAGCTGCCAATCCCACGAGTAGCGAGTTGCTGGTTCCGCCGAGTGCGCGTGCGCGGGCGTCCCACTCGTCCGCATCGACCACGACCGTTGCCATTGCGTGTATGACCAATTTGTCGGAACCGGCGGGCGGCGCAGGTGATGTGACGGCCGGTGCGGCGGTACCGCCGGCACCACCGCGGCTGCGTCGGACCAACCGGATGGCGGCGGCGACGGCGCGGCCCATGGCAGGGATGTCGCGCAGGGTTTGGCCGGCGTCCTCGCGGAGGGCGCGCCATCGCCCGCGGGATCCGGCGGCCGGCCAGCTCATCGGGTCGTCGCGGCCGAGCGACGCATCCGTCAGCGCGGTGCTCAAACCGACGCCGTCGGTGAGGAAACGGGAAAGGACAAAACTGACCCCGGTACCGCCGTCGGTGAACGGGAGCACCGCGAGGCGCCATCCGGGACCGCGTTCGCAATCCAATGGGGTGTTGATCTGTTCGTCGAGCCAGTCGTCGAATTCTTCACGCGGGCGGGCCGTCTCCACGATCTCGAGGTCGGGCAACCTGTCGGGCGCTATCCAACGGTGGCGGCCGAACGGCAAGGGTGACCGCTCGATGCAGCGGGATAACCGTCCCCGCTGAAGATGTTCGTGGAAGCGCCGCAGGCCATCGATGTCGATCGGGCGGTCGTACACCCAGATGCACTGCAGTTGGCTGGCACCTCCGACAGCTTGCCCCACGTCAAACATGGTCTGGTCGAGCACATCGAGTACATTGCTCATTTTCAACCGCACTTTCCAAGAGAGCCGAGCAGTTCTAGTTGGTTGCCGATGTCGAGTAAGGCGAATGCAACCCCACACGCCCATCGAGGATGGAGAATTTACCGCCGATACCAGCCTCGGCTGCGAAATCTAGAAATACGTCCAAGGCCACGTGATCTTCAAATGCGAATCCGGTGCTGTCAAACAGGGTTAGCTCGTGGACTTGGGGCAGGGGTTCGCCAGTCGAACTTGCAATTCCGACCAGGTCCGGCAGGGTGACGTCGATTGCATCCCGTTCAAGAACCTGGCATTCCCCTTCGTTCAATGCTTGGTCCATATGGTCGACACAAATGTACGCCCTGTTCAGCACCGACAACGGCAACTCGGTCTTGCCGGGCTCATCCGACCCAATGGAATTTATATGAAGGTGGGAGGACAGCCTCTCATCCCTCACGACCGGGCCGGCACCCGGACGTACCGATGTTGCGGTAACCAGAATGTCCGCACCCTTGACCACCCCATGCGGATCATCAAAGACCTCAAACTGAGCGGACGTGAAGTTGCAACGATCCTTGAGGGATTCAGCGCACTTTCTGTCGATGTCGTAAACTTGGATCCGCTCCAGGGGGAACGAAACACACAGCGCGTGGATCTGCGTAACGGCCTGCAATCCAGCACCCACGATCGCCGCAGTTCGCGAACCAGGCCGAGCGAGCATCGAACTGGCCACAGCGGTAGCGGCACCGGTACGAATTGCAGTGGGAACAGTGGCATCACAGATCGCGAGCAATTCACCGCTGGAATCACTGTACCTACATATTGCTCCTACGACAGTCGGCAACCGATGTTCGGCATTGTTGTTCGGCTTATAGCTGATTGTTTTCAATGTCATTCCGCGGTTGACTTCGAGATACGGCATGTTCTCGATCACCCCACCGCCGACACACTGGTCGTGCACAAACCCATTTCGAGGTGGGCAGCCTCGCCAACGTTCGCGGGCAACCTCCGAAAACCCGTTCCGCAACCTGTCGATACATGTCCGCATTATCACGTCCATTCCGACCATGTCCACTAGGCGCCTCGTATCGCTATACGAGAGCATTAATGCGTCCACCGTTCCTCCACCCTTGCATGTTTGATGCCTCCGCCTGACTGTCCATCTGAACTTTCATCCGCGTCGGCCTCCCACAGATACATTCCGGTGAGCGATAAGTCGTTCAAAGCGTTTAAAAGGTCTTGTTGCAAACGCTCATTCGTGTTGACTCGACCCGGCAGATAGGAATGGGCCGAGATGAAGACCTTTCCG